>NZ_JPOS01000089.1 GCF_000759025.1 Phaeodactylibacter xiamenensis
ACGGCTATGGCATCCTGCGCAAATACGTCCTTGACCGTATTGCTCAAACGGTGCTTGCGGAAACTGTTGATCGTGTTGTGGTCTGGGTGCTGGTTCCCGCTTAACCACATGAAGCAGATATTCTCGTGGCAGGCTTTTTCAAGCATGCGGGAAGAATAGACCTTTTCTACATAACCATAAACCAATATCTTTAACAACATCTTGGGGTGGTACGAACTCGTACCCCCTCCCTTGTAGGTAGACAGTACCTTGTCCAAGTCCATACCGTCTATAGCCTCGTTAATCAACCGCACTTTATGCTGTGCAGGTATCAGCTCCCCTATAGTAGGCGGAAACAACCACCCTTGATCCTGGACATATGGCTTGAATACTACGCCACGGCCCGATGACTTGTTACTCATCTGAAGGTGTATTATCTTTCCCTCAAGATACAAATCATTGGCTGGTATTAAAATCCTGCGCAGTAGGGGCTTTTAAGACAGCCCCATATGCCTCTAAACTACTGGACACTTCTGAAGGGGGATTGATTTTTCCTGCCTCCGCTCGCCCCCCAGCCTCCCCCTAAAGGCGGGAACGCAAGCCCGCAAAATCAATCCCTTCTATCCAACAAAACTATTTTGTCTTGTAGTCTGATATGCATCAATCTATGTTTACGATTCTCAGCGGTGTGGCTAAATGCCCGCCATCAGCCATCAGGTGAATAATGAATACTCCTCTGGACAGCCCTCGCAAGCTGATGCCCAGGTGTTGCTGTTCGGCTGGGACGGGGACATCCTTTACGCACTGACCCAACTCATTTAAAATCACCAGCTGAGCAGCCTGCCGCAGTGGGCGTGACAGCCTGACTACCCGCTCGCTGCCCCCGGGGTTCGGGAAAACATCCAACGAGAGCGGCGCAGCTTCGGAAACATGCCCCGCCGCAGGGACTGGTCCTGCAAGAGAAGCAGGAGCAAAGGTTTTCACCCTGAATTTTGAAAGTGTGGTGATAACCTCCTGCCCATCTGCAAGAGCAATAGTAGCGGCACCCGCGTTTATACAGTCTCCCATTTGGATATCGATCAGCCCTATAATCTGGAAGTTCATACCATTTTGACTGGCCATCACCTCAACCCGGTCAGGATGTTTAACCAGCCTGAAGTATTTGGAGAACGGTGCCCATAGATTGGCTATTTCTTTTGATGCCCCGGGCAATTTCCGGTATTCCATGCGCAGCAGACCGCTGCCTGATGTCAAAATAGATACCTGAGGGCTTCCCGGTTCAGTAGTTTGGCGAAGCATCAGCCCTCCGTACCCCTCTCCGGAAATACTGTCAATCCTTGCCTGAACCCCAACAATTGGACCACAAACCGTCCTGCTTAAATAGGATAAGGCATCTTCCTCTCCTGTATCGTACACCCCATCGGTAGTAGATATCACTCTCGCAAAATGCTCACAGGGATAATACCAGTAGGCTCCTGCCTGATAAGTGTCTCCTATGTCCTCAGCTCTCCAGTGCTTAGGCGGTAATCCATATTCCAGGACCTGTACCGTACTCTCACAGGTGGATGTATTCCCTGACTCATCCTCAGCCGTAATGGTATAGAGAAACTCCATATTTGCGGCCTCGCAAGTAATGGTCCCGCCGCCTTCTATTTGCACGTCTGATATTCCACAGTTATCCATGGTTTGCAAGGTATCGAGCAGTAATAAGGGATTAGGTATATAACCCTCGCCATTCAGAGGGACGCTTAACGTGGTGTCTTTGCATACTATTACAGGAGCTATGGTATCCACTATGGTTACTTGTATTTGGCAGTCACTACCTTCTGAGGTAACGGTGACGGTGACGGTATTCAGCACCTCCGGACCTCCCTTTTCCCAGGCTTCCTCGGCATCCATTCCCATCAGGCTACCTTCGTTGGCATTACTGGTTTTATCGGTTAGCACTGTGCTTCCGCTCCCATCTTCAAAATCATAGTAGGCTACAAGATTGGGCTCATCGCCCTGTAGCGAAGTCGTCATTTGTTCCTGAATCTCAGACTGAGACCGCGCAGTGTTCCAGATGCGAAGCTCGTCCACCGCACCCTTGTGAAACCAACCGTTATTAAGGTTAATATATCGCCTGCCCAGATAAACGGGTAAATTAGGTACACTGTAATAAGTTTCTGCACTCTGAACAAGAACACCATCAATGTAAATTTTAATCGTATTGCCCTGCTTGACACCTGCTACATGATACCATCTGTTCAATGCAAGCGCATCGGTGCGCGCCTCATCAAAAAACATAGGGTTTGAGTTGGTACCCCAAATAAATTTCAGCTCAGTTCCGTCCTGCATTATTGCCCATCCGCCTGTGTTACTATTGAATGCATTGATCAGCCCCCGGGTGGCACTGTCCTGCATGCGGAAATAAGATTCTACCGTAAAATCCCCTTCTACGATAGATGGCGTTAAGGTCCCAAGGTTAACAAAGTCATTATTTCCATCAAACTGAAGTACAGTATTGTCCGGTATATCCTCACAGGAAAACTCAGATGGCGAGAAACTCACACTATCTTGAGAAAGGCTCACGGAACCTGCTTCGTTGAGGTAAAGGGTCCGATTTTGGCAGTCAGGAGAAGTTGTTGCACAAGGCGCTACTGCTGTGACTCCACTGTATCCATCTACCCAATCTGAACTCGCATTCATATTAGCCAATTGCCCATGATTTCCATTCCCGGATGCATCGGAGGCGATAGTACTACCCGGTCCGTCATCAAATCCAAGATGAACAATCAGCCCTTCTCCCTCCGGAGTGCACGTATTCATATTGCATTCGATCTCTGACTGAGTCCGGACGGTATTCCAAACCCTGAACTCATCGATCCGACCATCAAGATTATTGCAAAGGCAACCACTCCCTTGTGTACCCAAGTACAATGCCCCTGACCGGTTTCTGATAATGGCCTCATCTACCTCGTTATCCAATTCTCCATTGATATAAAAACGAGTTTTTCCTTCCCCTACAGCTACAGCTATGTGCGTCCATTTATTCAGCGGGATAGGGTTTGCTGAATTGGGTCCTAAAGTTTGCGTGAATTGGCGCCACCACTCTATATATCCGCTGCCCGTGATGGCGATACCATAGCCATAGTTACCTTTCATGACCAGGTTCCCGATATTGCTACTCCCTTGAAAATACACCCAGGCTTCGATGGTAATTTCATCTCCCATTGTCAGAGTAGCATTATCAGATATCGCTATCCGATCATTCCAACCATCAAGGTCTATTGCCCCGTCGCAACCCTCCGTAATTGGGAAGGATAATTCTGTTGACTCCGGATTTGTTTGTGGCTGAGGTGGCTTTTCCGGTGCTGCCTTTTGCAGCAGAAGGAGCACTAATACACCGGCAAAGGTCAAAGAAAATAAACTGCCCCTTAAATAAGTATAAGTAAGGATGCCAGCATAGCCGGACGTCTTCTTTAGGTCGATAGTTTTCATGAGATAGATTATTTGTCATTTAGGTATGACGAATAACCTAATTAATCTTCGTACCGGAAGCCACAAAACAGACGAATGCAACTGTTTTTATGCCACCGCCAATAACAAGACAAGATGTCCTGTTTGAAGCATTGTCATTTACCGGGTACTTTTATTGCCCATTAACTCACGTGGTGAGATACCGAACCGCTGCCGGAATATTTTGGAAAAATAGGAAGGCTTGTTATAACCGACCCTGAAAGAGACATCTTTAATGACTATTCCAGGTTCACTTTGCAGGAGACGATAGGCTTCCTGTAGCCGCATCTCTATTAACACCTCTTTTACAGACATGCCGCATTCGGCTTTGAGCAGCCGGTTGAGGTGGCGTTTACTCAGATATACCTGCCGGGCTATATCCTCAACGGAGAATTCGTCTTCGCTCAAGTTGGGCTGAATAATACGTTCCACTTCTTTTCTTAGCCCTTCCGGGTATTTATTGTGCCTGATCTTATCCTCATTGCGAAGGTGCTGCCTCGCTCTGGACCTCGTATCCCCTAAGCGGAATAACCGTTGTACCTTCACAATCAGCTCCTCCGGGAAAAATGGTTTAGGCAGGAAGTCATAAACGCCCAGGTCGATGATAGACTGGCGGGTAGTATAGTGATCAACCGCAGAAATAACCATCACTGGTAAATCTGTAAAAGATGGATTGGCGTTCATCCACTTAATAACATCAAAACCAGATGCCCCGGGCATCATAAGGTCGGTAATAACCAAATCAGGGATAGGTGTGGCATGCTTATCAAAGGCATTAATGAATAATTGTCCATTTGCATAACGTTGTACTGCGTATCTTTCAGAAAGATATGCAGAGAACAATTCCTGCATCCCCTGATGATCTTCTACTATAGCAATCGTTTTGCGTTTTGGCCCGGTAGGAGCGTCAGGGCCCTGCTTTGTGAGCCTATATCCATTAGGTAGCGCCCTTGGGGCTCTGTCATTTTCTTCGATAGCGGCTTTTTCGGTGCCTCTGCAGCGTTTCAATGGCAGGATGACTTCGAACTGCGCACCACCTTCCTGAGCTGAGTAGACGGATATTTTACCCTTTAGTAATTCGGTGTACGTCTTAGCAATGGAAAGCCCTATTCCAAGACCTCCAGATTTAGAGACTTGCCCGGCTTGAAAGAACCGCTCAAATATTTTCGCCTTTATCGCATCCGGCACTCCAGGGCCTTTATCTATTACCAGAATAGTAAGGTCATCAGAAGCCGAAAGGTTGACAGAAAGTGTTACCGTACCATCGGGGGGAGTATGCTTCAGGGCATTACTTAAGAGGTTATTGAGGATAATACTGATCTTTTGCACATCTGTCTCAAAGTACCCCTGATTTATAAAAGTGAGCTTTTCTTCAAAGTTGATCCCCTGTTTGGCGGCCAAAACACCAAAAGCGGCTGCTTTCTCCTCAAAAAATGAAACTGGCTCGAAAGGACTAAGCATCAGTTCAGGTACTTCTGCTTTTTTGAGTAAGTGCCGAAGGCTCTGTAGCAGGAGGTCTAGGTCTTGTACACCCCGTTCTGCAATATCCAACAACTGCTGTAACTTCCGGGACTGATCTTTATCTTTAATATAAGACCGGATAGAATGTAAAGGCGCTGAAATCATAGAGAGTGGTGTCCTGAATTCATGAATGACATTAACAAAAAGCTGCTCCTGCTGCTCATTCAGGCGTTTTAATTCATTCGCCTGCCTGGCAGCCTGGTCCTTTTCCAAACGCAGCTTTTCAGTACGATCAGCTACTATCGACTGCAATTCCCTGTTTTTGCGCTTTAGGGCGGCAACGCGTAGACGGATTATCCCAAAAATGATTATACCTAAGAGTACGACAGCTAACAGATACGTAAGCTTACGCTGATACCAGGCAGGATGTTTATCCAGGACCATTTCAAATAATACAGAAGATTGATCCTGGCTAAAAATCTGAAAGCGGTATGCTCCGGGCGGTAAATTAGATAATACGATTGGATCTTCCACATCCCACTTAACAAGGTTATTTTGAGCCCCGTCAAGGCGATAATATAAAGCTCTCCCAAAGCAGACTGGCACCCCTTCCGGATAGGAAAAATTCATTTTTATTCTTGAAGCCGAACCAGGCAATTCGAGGTAACTCATTGAACCAGACGAGAAACGACTAAGCTTGAGGATACCTCCAGACTTTGAGGCCACTTCGTAATAATCCAAGTTAACAGCCTGTTTTTTAGTGAATAATACTTTAGCCAATGTATCCGGCCAAAAGGAAAAACTTCCATTCAGTGTTTGAGCAATCATTTGCCCATTATCTGTTTTAGTAAGTCCCTCTTCTCTGAATAAAGGAAATACTTCGCTCTCCCGGTAACCCAGGATGCCACTGTCATCAGTTTCCGGGTTGTATAGAATCAGTCCTTCATCCGAGCCTACCCAGATACGCCCGTCTGTGTCTACGGCTATGGCATCGAATAAATTAGTGCCCTGCAGATCTCGTAAAGACCAAACCATGTTTATCCGTTTCTTATTGCGGTCGACCTGGAAGGCAAATAGACCATGGCCCCTGCCTACGGCCCAAAGCCATTGTCGCTTACTGTCCCAGGCAAGGTCCACTCCGTCAAAATAAAAGGGGTAACTTTTTTCCAGAGCATTGAATGGGAAAATAGTATCAAGTTCATACACCTCCCCGTTCTGTAGATCTAATGCAGCAGGCGCTCCATAATTTACTTTCCAAAGTAACTGTTCTTCTTCTACCACCTCAAGCTTACCTTTAGGATTTGCAGAAAAACTTTCGGGTAGCGCTGTAGGAGAACTTAATTGCTCAGGCTCAGCCGTAAGTTGGAAAACGCGTGGAGCCCCCACAAATATCTTATCCCCCCATCTTGCTAAGGAGTATACATTATAGTTCCTGCTACCCTCGACTTGGATATGGCTATGACCGTAGTCAAGCGCTATTGGGACTTTACGAAAGGACTGGCTCGGCTTTTGGTACTCAAAAAGACCTTCCGTTGACCCCACTACCAAATAAGACCCAACATCCAGTATCGCATTTACTTTTCCTTCCAGCTGGTTGGGCAAACGGATACTGAATACTGGCTTTGCCCCACTGGAATCAACTTCAAGGTATTGTATATCCTTGCCCTGTGCCAGCCAAAAACGGTTTTCCTCTGAAAAAGCAGGCGCTAAAGCTCCGGTCAGCCTTTTTTCAAGAGCGCCGCTCCCAATATCTAGTGTACGGGTATGCTCCTGATAGGCTGCCACAATGAAGAGGCCGTGATTACGCGTACCTAATGTGATTCCATATACAGTATCAACTGCGCAATCCTGAATCTGGGCTTTCTGCCCGCGAACAGTAATCTGGAAAGGATTTCCTAACTGATGACTGTTTTTTGAAAAAACAACAGCTCCGGAACGCCCTGAAATAAGTAGCCTTTTTTCATCTACATCAACAAGGCTGCGCGGAGCTATCCACTTAGGGACATCTACTTTGTTTAAAACAGTACCTGAGGGTAGACGGACAACCCAGATTGTTTCTTTACGAAGTAGATATCCCAGCTTTTTATCCGTGTTGACGTACAGCCCTTTAATATAAGCCGGCGTTCCCTTTTGATCACTGCCGGGGGTTGGAATACGGACAATTTCCTTGGTCGTCTTATCCAAGGACCAAATATGCTCTAGGTCACAAAAGTAGATATACTCCTGATCTTGTCCAATATCATAAATATTTATAGCCCCCTCCCTGTAGTCTTCAGTACTAACTTCCCAATTGGCAGGATATTCACAAATCGTTTCAGTCGCAGGATCAAATGAAAAAACAACCGAGTAAGAACTTCCCCATACTAACCGGCTTTTTGGGTCATAAAGTAGGCCATATGTATTGCGTGCATCCACTTCCTGGCCATCAATAACAAGTCCACCTGGCCGATAATTCATAAAGTGATCTCGACGAGGGTCAAACAGGCTTATTCCCAAATTGGTAGCTAATACGACCGTCTGCTGTTCTGGCAATACTAAGATATCGTTAATTGTATTGGATGCTAATGAATGGGCATCAAAAGGATCATTTTGATAATGAAACGTTTCTGTAGCTGTTTTGACAATAAGACCTTTGCCATATGTGCCGACCCATAACCGACCATAAAGGTCTCTTTCTACCGCAGATATTTTATTACTAAAGAAGCCATTATTCTGATTCTCCCATGAAGGCAGTACTGAAGAAACCATTGACAGGTCCTGAGCAGTGAGTGGCAAAAGAAATACCAGCAAGAATCCGTACAAGGTAATTTTGCCTAGGCATGGAGTAATAGAGCTAGATGACATGGATTTTTTGTGCATATTTTTGGGCTACTTGTATAAGGATCGTCTATACAAGGTTTGATGAATTCCTATCGTGCTTAACCGTAAGTGTTTGATCATTAAAGGCTAGAGTGCCAAATAGGGATTAAGCATACTCAATCACTCATTAGGTAGAAGTTACGATAATTTCCACAAATAACTGTTATGAGCTGACCTTTCGCGTGCGAAAGGTCAGCTCATAACTTTACTCCTTACTTTAAACAATAGCAACTCAGGAAGTACCAAACTTCTAGGTTCTCTTTTATGACAAAAAAAAGCAGTGATAAGGCATTTTTATACCACAAAACCGCCATAAAATGCCCCTAATAAGCCACATAAGGGCTTTTAACGGGCTATCTTCTTAATTTCTTTTATACGTTGTTGCATGAACGTTTTCCGTTTGGCAAAACCCTCATATGACCAAATATCTAAAATGACTTTTCCAAATATTTGAGAAAATTTGGCAAAATATATTTTCACAATACAGGATTGCTTCATGCAACAATGCCGACTTTTGTCAGAGTATTTAGGGGGCTTTTACACGAACACTGGATAGCGACCAAGATGGTGTTCCTGATTATCTTGATCGGGAGCCTTACTTTCCTCCAAGAGATGGAGAAAAAGTTAACGAGTATGGAGTTGTTGTCAATCCAATAAAAGTAACAGGATCCAGTATCAGTGAAGAACGTGTAAGGGAGATTATTGCTCAGGAGCTTCAGCAATTTCAACTCCGGACTACTGAGAACAATGATCCCTCTTTTCGACGGTCCCAAAACTTGGGATGGTTTCTTCCTATGATCCATTTTGGAAGAAATAGCAGTCAAATTAAATACTCTGATTATGGCACACTTGCATCAATAGCTAAAATGATGAAGGCTAACCCAAATATCAAACTTGTTGTCACAGGCTTTACTGATGCCACTGCCCAAAAGACATACAACGACAACCTTTCTTATCTTAGGGCTAAAGAGATTATTGACCACTTTGTGGTTAACCATGGTATTGGCAGAGGGCGTCTGATTCTACAATGGAAAGGTGAGGAGAACTTACTAGTCCCTAATAATAATAGCTATATGAACAGAAGAGTGGAGTTTTCATTAGCCACTCCTAGCGATATTGAGATGGACCCTCCAGAGACACTTAATTCAAGTCCATCCAATACAGACTATGGTTATTGATCCGTTGAACATGATAGATTGATATCTGTATGAGCTAGCCTCCCCAAAGAAAGTGAAGAGCTGTCCCTAAGAGGCTATGCTTAAAGGTTGTTCCTATTTGAAAGCCAATGGTTTATACCCCCAAAATATGGGGCAGACCCTAGCTAAATCCTTTTTAGTGGGTTGGGAAGACCTAACCCGCTAAAAAAGATTTAGCCGGAACCACTATTCCCTAACATTTATGACGAAACAGCACTCCATTTTTTCAATTTTTCTCCGAATTGCAGTTTACTGCTTCACCAACCGAAGCGTTTCCACCGTCATTCCATCCACCATGAGGTGGGCGAAGTAGGTGCCTGCGCTCAGTTTTTCGCCTAAGCGGAACTGCCCGGTAGCGGATTGCAGTTGCTGACGCTCCAATTCCTGCCCCAGGGCATTGAAGAGGATCAGATCAGCGCGTGCTGCTGTCTGTGGCACCTCATAGCTAACCGTGAAGGCACCTTTGGCAGGGTTCGGGAAAGCCTCGAGCTGAACACCTACAGACAAGTCTTCAGTATTGGAAGGCATACCCATTTCTTCGATCAGTACCTTGTCGATGCCGGCTTCCACTAAATGGCCCTCTGCCTGATCATCGGCTGTGGTTATCACCAGACGCATTTCATCAGTCAGCTCGATGAGGTCGGCGAGATTAACTTGCTGTATTTTGCGCCAGAGGCTGAGGGATTGGGTAATCGTAGCAATTTCCACCTCTTCCACGCCATTGGTGATGCTAATGACAAGCTCATCATTCGGAGTAGACCCACCACCAGCATTAAAAAACCAATAACTCAAAGAAAGCACCGGTATATCGTAATTGGACAGGTCCATGAACGGAGAGCGCAATACTACGCTGCCATTGTCCACATCATCGTTGCCTGCACCTCCACCGGCGTTGCCTGTAGAATAGCAGCTGAAGCCCAGGTCATCGGGAGCATCGGAACCAGGATGTGACTGAGCGCCCTGATATTCCGTTCCTACTGGTATGCCCAGTTCCCAATGCCCGGTAGGCGAGGTGGCGCCGGTCAGCCAGTCGAAGTCAAACAGGAAATCATCCTGATAGCCCGTTTCGAGGGCAACGGTTACTTCTGTATTGTTGCTCAAATCCACATCCTCAAGTACGGCATGCAGGTAGCCCCAGGAGCCGGCCACCACCTGATAAGTGCCTTCTGTAATATTATTAAAGGTAAAGCTACCGCTTGCGTCTGCTACGGTATTGAAAGTAAAGGTCTCATTGAAGGCCTGCACGAATGCGCCCGGAACCGGCTGACCGTCTCCATCGCGCACCGCCTGCCCGGTAATGGAATATTGTTGCAGAGGCACAAGGTCAACGTCCAGCTCTGTAAGTGCGCCGTTGTCCAGGTCAACTTGCAGGGTCTTTGACTGATAGCCGGGCTTTTCAAAAGTGACCGCAAAGGTACCTGCCAGCACCTGTCCGGTAGCGTAGGCACCGAATGGGTCAGATTCGCCAAAGTTGGGCTGCTCGGAGTCGATAACTACCGTAGCACCGTTAATGGGGGCCTGTGTAATGGAATCCCGGACAATGCCCTCCAGCCAGCAGGCTCTCTTGAAGTCAGGCTGCAATACATAAAGCCCGTTGTTGATATCAGTTACCAGTACCGTTTGGGAAGGCAGGAACGGGTACAAGCCCCATGCCCCGCTAAAGCCGCCATCCGAACCCAGCCAGGTATCGTAATTACCTACCTCGATAAGATTGGTTGGGCGGGAACCATCCACTACTTTTCCACCATCTGTATAGTAGGAAATCAGCAGGTAGTCATCCCAAACATGAACGTTATGCGGAATCACGCCTGAGCCAACGGTTGCCACTGGCCGGTATTGGTCCAGCTCTTCTATTTCTGCAAAGTTGGTGATATCATAGGCCGCCACCGGGGCATTTGCGACTTCATCCGTTGTAAAAGCAACGGTTTCATCGTCATTTACCCAAATATTGTGAGTAAAAGAAAAGGGTGTCCCGACAGAACCCAGCGCCTGTATATTTTGCTTGTCGGAAACGTCATAAACCGTCATGTTACCTACATAAATTTCAGAGGCGTACATATGATTGTTGACCACATATACATCATGGGAATATACAGCCGGCGCCGGCGCTACAAATTCCGGTTCTCCGGTTTCAGTATCTACATCAAGAATGATCATGCCGCCGTTATTCATATTACAGCCAGCCAGGTAAGCATAGCCAAATTCATCGATATAGATGTTATGGCAAGTTTCCAGCGTGCCCAGCCCGGGCAGATCGGGTGTCCAGTGGTAGTAAGGCGCAGCTTCGGGCAGTTGCGACAGGTCGATCACCGTAACGCCTTCCGTGGTACCACCCTGATCGGTAGTGATGTAGGCAAAGTGCCCCCAGGTTTTCATGTCTCGCCAGGTGGAAAACTGCCCGGGGATACGGGCTACCTCCACGGCATTCTCAGGGTCTTCCAGGGAGACGATGGAAACGCCCAGCTGAAGCCCGACGATCGCATATTCGATGCCCGTCTCAGGGTCTGCCCAGCCCCAGATGTCATTCAGGCCGGTGTCGCTGTATTGTACCTGAGACAAGAGTTCCATATTCAGTTGAGCTACAGAATAGGTAGCTGTCATTGCAAGGAATGACAAGAGTAAAAGTGCTTTCTTCATACTTTTTTTTAGCATTAGGTGGAAAAGTGTGGTGACTGGCTTTCGCCAAAACAAGCTTCCGATAGTTGTAAATTTAGCGGTCAAATATAACCAGCTTAATGGCAATTTCACCATTTAGCTCCGTTGGACCACTGCAATTGTTAGTCGGCTGACACATATGAGCCTTTCTTTTTCATCTGTGATACGGATTTCCCAAATATGGAGCTTCCGCCCTATGCGCAGTGGAGTCGCCCGACCGCTCACCCGACCCCTCGTGGCGGAGCGAAGGTGATTGGCATTGATCTCTACTCCAACAGCCATGTGGGTCTCTATGTTGGGTATGCAAAGCTGAGAGGCCACACTACCTATGGTTTCTGCTAAAGCTACAGACGCCCCACCGTGCAACAACCGGGCGGGCTGTACGGTGCGATGATCGACCGGCATAGTCGCTTCCAGGTAATTGTCTCCAAAGTCCGTGAACACAATATCTAAATGGTCAACCAGTGTATTTTGACAAATTTGCTGAATGCCTTCCAGGGTGAATTCCTGTTTCCAAATCATGGTCGTTAAGTATTATTCGTTCTGAGATGATTATATTGCGCACAAAAAGTGAAGCAGGTTGTCTTTCTATCACCCGCCCACCCGCTCAGGGGCGGTATTGCATCGAGCACGGAGCGCCTCGCGCAGGAACTGCAGCAGCATGGCTACGGGGTCCGCATCCTTTCTTTCAGCTTGCAGTACCCGGGCTTCCTCTTCCCTGGCAAGACGCAATATACAGACGACCCGCCCCCTGCCAGATTACAGATTGAACCCTTGATTAATTCCATCAACCCCTTAAACTGGATAAAGGTTGGCCGAAAATTGAAAGCGCTGGCTCCTGACCTCATTATTGTCCGCTACTGGCTCCCCTTTATGGGGCCAGCCCTGGGCACCATCCTCCGTATCGGTGGCGGGGCTGCACGTACTAAAGTGGTGGCAATCACCGACAACGTAGTTCCCCACGAGCACCGTCCTGGCGATAAGGCCTTCACCCGGTATTTCCTTAATGCCGTGGATGCCTGCGTGGTCATGTCCCGCGCTGTCAAGGCCGATATCCGAGCCTTTTCGAAAGAGATGCCAGTGGCCTACATCCCCCACCCCATTTACGACAACTATGGGCCACCGATGGAACGGGATGCCGCCCTTGAGCAACTGGACTTACCAAAGGACCAGCACTATCTGCTGTTTTTCGGCTTCATCCGGGGGTACAAAGGGCTTGACCTGCTGCTTCAGGCGATGGCATTGCCGGAAGTGCGCACACTTGGCGTGAAACTTATTGTCGCCGGTGAATTTTACGACGATCCGGAACCTTATCAGCAACTCATTGCCGGGCAAGGGCTGGAAGAGCAGATCGTTTTGCGAAATGCCTACATTCCCAACAGCGAGGTGGGCGCCTACTTTGGCGCAGCAGACCTCGTGGTGCAACCTTATAAAACCGCAACTCAGAGCGGCATTTCCCAGCTGGCTTTCCACTTTGGCAAACCAATGGTGGTCACCCGGGTGGGCGGCCTGCCGGAAATCGTGCAGCATGGCAAGGAAGGCTATGTGGTGGACGTGAGCCCCGAAGCGATTGCCACAGCGATTGCTGATTTTTACCACAACCAACAGCAGGAAAGCATGGAAAATGCGGTAAGAGCCGCCCGAAGCCGATTCTCCTGGGAAAATATGGTGCGCGGCATAGAAGCCCTCATCCGCCAATAAAACAGATAATAATGCAATCCACGATAAAAGAAGCCATACAGGCAAGTATTGAAGCCAAAACCTCTTTGCTGCAAGATGCTAAGCTGCTGCAGGCAATAGAAACCGTGGCTCAGGCGTGCATTGAGGTGTACCGGCGTGACGGCAAAGTCCTGTTTTGCGGAAACGGGGGCAGCGCCGCCGATGCCCAGCACCTGGCTGCCGAGCTATCCGGCCGTTTCTACTTCGACCGCCCACCGCTGTTTGCAGAAGCCCTGCATGTCAATACGTCTTTTGTCACGGCTGTTGGCAATGATTATGGCTACGATGCGATTTACGCCCGCATGGTGGAGGCAGCTGGCCGAAAGGGAGACCTGCTGTTTGCCATGTCTACCTCGGGCAATTCGCCCAACGTCCTCCTGGCAGCAGAAAAGGCTAAAGACCTGGGGCTGAAAGTCGTCGCTATGACCGGTCAGAGCGGCGGCAAACTCCGGGATACAGCAGACTATCTGCTCAACGCGCCCAGCAGAGATACCCCTCGCATACAGGAATGCCACATGCTGATGGGGCATACGATTTGCCAGCTGGTGGAAGCCGCACTATTTACACGCCCCCGTACATCTTAAACTGCCCGAAGCGTTGCTTTTGGGCTGCTTCAGAACAGGCGAAGAGCATTGCCTCGGCTATTTCCGCCGGCTTCACCCACTGGCTGAAATCGGCATCCGACATCGCATCCCGGTTGGCAGGGGTGTCGATGATGCTGGGCAGAATGGTGACCGCCTGTACGTTTCGCTCTGCCCCTTCCACATTGACGATATCGGCGAGTTGTAAAACCAGACCTTTGGACAAGCTGTAGGCGACCAGGGCTGCTGCTGCTTCCGGATCCGTTGCCGGTCGTGCACCAATCAGGATGATCCGCCCACCTTCCGCCATCTTGGGCAAGGCGTTTTGTACCGAATGAAAGGCTGTTTTGAAATTCAGCGACAGCATTTTATCCAGGTCTGCTTCCGAAGTATCAGCCAGCTTGCCCATAGCAAATCCACCGACCAGAAAGATAGCGGCATGAATGTTTTCCTGATTGGCGAAAAATCCGGCGACCGCTTTACCGTCCATAACATCAAGGGGTTGGATGCGCAGTTCTGCCGGGCTGCCCGTAGCCGACTTCAGGTGGTCGATCTGATCCGGGTGACCGGGCTGCGTCATAGCGGTGACTTCGTATCCGGCTTCTAAAAACTTTTGGGTAACAGCAGTGCCCAGCCCACCTGCGGCACCAGTTATGATGGCTTGCTTTTTCATTTTGTTGTTTTGAAATAGAAGGTGGGTAACGCCCGAAATGTTTAAATTGCCGGTCCATGATCAACCCCAAAATACGGAACTATGACCTACTCTGCCCTCTTCCTCGACCGCGATGGCGTCATCAACACCCGAATCCCGGGCGGATACGTCCGTCATCCCAATGAATTTGAATGGATGCCCGGTAACCCGCAAGCTATTGCCCAACTGCGCCCCTTATTCGATTACTTTTTTGTGGTCACCAATCAGCAGGGTATCGGCAAGGGGCTGATGACTATGGCAGAGCTTGAGGCGGTACACGGGCACATGTGCGCAGGCTTGGAAAAGGTGAGCGCCCTGCCTGACCGCATTTACACCTGCCCCGATCTCAAAACCGTACCCAACAACTGCCGCAAGCCCAGTCCAAAAATGGGGCTTCAGGCCAAAGCGGACTTCCCAAATATCGACTTCAGCCGGTCAGTCATGGTGGGGGATTCCCTCTCCGATCTCCAATTCGGGCATAACCTGGGCATGCGCAACGTCTGGGTGACGGGAAAGGCGGAAGACGAGACTGAAATCCGGGCGGCGATCGATGATGGCTTACCCGTTTGGCAGATCATTCAAACCCTTCAGATACTCCCAAATTTACTCACCTGAACTCCTCTCATTTTTAAATCTGCCTTCCAGGCGCTTTGCGCCCTCCGCACCCCACCCTCCGCGCACTCCGCGTGAAAACCCTCCTCCGCAACCCTTTGCGTGCCCCCCTCCGCGGCCTTCGCGTGAAACCCCTTTCACCTAAAATCCACCATTTCCGCAACAATTGCCCACCCCCAGCCCACCGGAAAAATGTATTTTAGCCCCTCAAACCACATTTAAACGACCATGCAACTGTTTCGATTCCTCCTTCCGATGGCCCTGATGGGGCTCTTTACAAGCCTCCACGCCCAAAACCCCAGCGCCGACCACGGCAACAAATTTGAGCAACTGGGCACCCTCATCACCCCGCCCAACAGCTACCATGCCTGGGATGGCGCCCCCGGCCCCGATTACTGGCAGCAGCGGGCCGACTACGAAATCGACTGTACCCTCAATACCGAGGAGCAGCGCCTGGATGGCAGCGAGTGGATCACCTACTACAATCATTCCCCTCAGCCGCTGCGCTACCTGTGGCTCCAACTGGACGAAAACCAGCACTCCCCAAAAAATGACAACCAATACTTCGACCCCAGCTCCATCAAACCTGTGATGAGCGAATACGAACTCAAAGCTCTGGAAACCTGGCGCGGGCGGGACAAATACGGTGTCAACATCGAAGCCGTAGCCGATGAGAACGGCCAGGCGCTGGAGTATACCATCAATCAGACCATGATGCGCGTGGAACTGCCTGAAACCCTGGGCCCGGGCGAGCACTTCCGCTTCCGGGTGGACTGGCATTACTACATCGTGGACCGGGTGTACCTCAATCACCTGCTCGAAGCCACTGGCAATGCCGCTACCCTGCCCCGGGGCGGGTACGAGTACTTCCCGGAGGACGACAACTACCTCTACACCATCACCCAATGGTACCCCAGGCTTTGCGCTTACACCGATTTTGAAGGCTGGCAAAACAATCAGTTCACCGGCCGGGGCGAGTTTGCGCTGACCTTCGGCGACTATACCGTGCGCATTACGCTGCCGGAAGATCATATGGTCGGCTCCACCGGGGAATGCCTCAATTATGCGGATGTGCTTACCCCAAAACAGTTGGAGCGCTGGGAAGCCGCCCAAACCGCAGACGCTCCTGTAGAAATCGTCACCCTGAAGGAAGCCAAAGCCCAGGAAAAAGCGAAACCAGCTAAGAAAACCCAAACCTGGATTTACCATGCCAATCAGGTGCGGGATTTTGCCTGGACCGCCAGCCGTAAGTTTGTTTGGGATGCCATGCCGCACTACAACAGCGATGGCAAACGGGTGATGTGCATGAGCTATTACCCCAAAGAAGCCTACCCCATCTACAGCCGCTACTCTACCAAAGCGGTAGCCCACACCCTGAAGACCTATTCCAAGTACAGTATCCCTTATCCGTACCCCACTGCCATTTCAGTGGAGGCCAGCAACGGGATGGAATACCCCATGATCTGCTTCAACCCCGGCCGCGCCGAGCCCGATGGCACCTACACGGAAATAGCAAAGAAGAGCGCCATTTCGGTCATCATCCACGAGGTAGGCCACAACTATTACCCGATGATCATCAACAGCGATGAGCGGCAATGGGCCTGGTTTGACGAGGGGCTGAATACCTTCGTGCAGTTCCTGGCCGAGCGGGAATTCGATGCCGATTACCAAAGCTGGGCGGGGCCGCCTCATCAGATTACAGCTTACATGACCATGCCGAAGGGGCAACTGGAGCCTATCATGACCAACAGTGAAAACATCAAGGATTATTTCTCAAATGCCTACCTCAAGCCAGCCACCGCCCTCAACATCCTGCGGGAAACCATCATGGGGCGGGAGCTCTTCGATTACGCATTTCGGGAATATGGCCGCCGCTGGGCATTCAAACACCCCACGCCGGCAGACTTCTTCCGGACGATGGAGGATGCGAGCGGCGTAGACCTCGACTGGTTCTGGCGGGGCTGGTTCTACAGTACGGACTACGTGGATATTGCCCTGGACAGTGTCAAATGGTACAAAGTCGATCTGGACAATGACCCCGAACGCCGGGAAATCACCCAACCCGTGCGGGCCTCCAAGCCTTTCCGGGACCTTTCCCAAATCCGCAATGAAGAAGCAGGTATCGTCCCTGCCGATGAGGAAGACCCCGAACTGCAGGATTTTTACAGCAACTACAAGCCCTGGGAAACGGCAGACAGCGTGACACAGCAGAAGATTGTGATCTACGACGAGCCATTCAGCAAGAAGGAAAAACAGCAGCAGTTTGGCGATAAGAACTACTACGAGCTGTACTTCAGCAACAAAGGCGGGCTCGTTATGCCGGTCATCATACAATGGACCTACGAGGACGGCAGCACTGAGATCGACCGCATCCCTGCCCAGATCTGGCGCAAGAACGAATCGGCCTTCACCAAGGTCTTCGTCAAAGAGAAGCAGGTCAAAGCCATTGAAATCGATCCCTTCCGGGAAACGGCAGACGCCGGGCTGGGCAATAACAGCTGGCCACTGCGGCAGGTCCCGTCCCGGTTCCAGGTATTTAAAAAGCATAAGATTGAGAGCGGGAAAAACCCCATGCAACGTGCCAATGGGAAATATACTGACGATTAAGTGGTCTCCGATAAAGATCGGAGCAGCAAACCTACTCAATGTCTGCCTGCGTGTCGGTACTTCGGTAGGATTGAATGAGCTGAAAAATATAAAAGCAGATGAAAATACAATGATAACAATACAGGTATGGAGAAGCAGAGGCTGTTATTGAAAGGTATGAAGGAGGCAATGAATTGAATTATTCAGAAATAAGAGGTAACTTTCTTTTTTTTAAACCCAGCGACGAAAAGCAGAAAAACATGGAAAAATCGGAATTATTATACCGGATAACAATGAATCCGGAAATTTTATTTGGTAAGCCTTCAATCCGAAATATGAGATACCCTGTATCAATGATTTTGGATTTATTGTCAGCAGGAATGACGAACGAAGAAATTTTAGCTGACTACCCTGATTTAGAATTAGAGGATATTCAAGCATGTTTAGCCTTTGCAGCTCGATTAGCGAATGTAGAAAGCATAACGAAAATTAAAGCTGCTTGATGAAATTTATTGTTGATGCTCATTTTCCAAGACGATTGAGTAAATGGTTGAATGTTAGAGGTTACGACTCGATTCATACATCAGATTTACCGAAAGGTAATAACACTACCGATATTGAGATAATTGAAAAATCAATTGAGGAAACAAGAATTGTAATAACCAAAGACAGTGATTTCTTAAAATACCGAGTAGTTAAAGGGGAGCCCGATAACATCTTAATGGTCACTACTGGAAATATAATTAATACCGAATTGATTAAGCTATTTGAGGAAAACTTTAAAACCATAACTGACTTCTTTGAATCGGGTAAAAAAGTCATTGAATTAAGCAATGAAACGGTGATAGTACATTCCTAAAAGGAAAGTCAAAAAAGAAGAATAATTAAAAAATCATACTGTGCCTAACCCAGTGCAGCCGAACAATACTTCGCTGCGCTGCGTACTGCGGCTGCACAGCCCTTATTGCGTATAACCCTTTTTGTAAAACAACCCAACCACCATGAGCCCAACCATAGAAACATCAAGGTATATCCTAAGAAAGCCGGAGGAGCAGGATGCTCAGGGATTTTTCGATTTGGATTCAGACCCTGAAGTTCATAAATACCTGGGAAACAACCCCATCAAAACAATGGATCAGGCTCATGATACGATTGCCTATGTCCGCAATCAGTACGACCAATACGGCATAGGCAGATGGGCGGTAATTGACAAAGCCACGCAGGACTTCGTCGGCTGGTCAGGGCTGAAATTCGAGACCACCGTGCGTACTGATATAGACTACTACGACCTTGGCTACCGGCTCAGGCGAAAATACTGGGGGCAGGGCATTGCCACGGAGACTTCCCTGGCAGCATTAGAATATGGTTTTAAAAAGCTTGGGCTGAAGGAGGTTTTCGCTGGCGCCCATGTCGACAATATCGGCTCCAACAAAGTATTGCAGAAGGTAGGGCTCCGGCTGATTGAGGTATTTGAATTTGACGGAGATGAGCACAATTGGTACGGGATCAGCAAGTCTGAATGGCTGGAAAAGAAGCACGCTTAGCCAAACGAGTTATTGGCCATTCATAACGCTGATAAATTACCCCGCTTTGTATCAACAGCTATTGAAAAACCCCGGCTTGGTAAGTCAAACCGGGGCTTTTCATATTCCTTTGGTAATAGGTTACTGGCACTTTTCATTATAGTCCTCAATAACCTTCAGATGGATTTTCTCCCGAATGTCATTCGTCTTATTAGCAAGTCTTGCCAGCGTTCCCTTATCTTTTTTAGGCTCTTCGCCATATTTAGTGGATTTTCAAATCAAGTCCTCCGAGTTTGAAATAGATCATCAGGATGAAATTGTGTGGGTTCCGATAGCCTCTGGCAATTCTCTTTATTTCCTGAATCTTTAGGTTTACCCCCTCAGCGAAAGCATTATTAGCCAATCTTTTGAAGTAGGTCTTTATACCGTACCAATGGTCATGGAGCATATTGACAAACTCCTGGATGGGCTTGATCCCGCTGTCCCAAGCCATCTTTATCCACTCATTGAGCGGCTTGAGGCGCTTGGTGAACTGAGCCGCATCGAAAACTTCCCGGAATAGCTCTTTAAGACGGTAGGCCTGGCCCAGGTTAGGGAATGCTTCTTTTAACAAGTCCAGGCGCTGTTGCTGCTTTTGAGATAACTTGCTGGCATTGCGCAGCCATAAATACCGGCTGTGCTTGAGCGCCTCCTTGAACTGCTTTTGTTCTGCCCTTCGAATAGTATCAATGGCTTCATTAAGCTTTTTGACTAAATGAAAGCGGTCAAAAACCATCTCGGCTTGTGGCATGTAGGATTCGCAGGCTGCGATGTAGGAGCGTGACATATCTAGAGTCACCGACCGTACTGTGGTTCTGTCTGCGCCACGAGCTTCCATATCGATAAGTGCTTCGCCTA
>NZ_JPOS01000090.1 GCF_000759025.1 Phaeodactylibacter xiamenensis
CGAAGTGGGGGCAAATGCAGGGGGTCTCATGCCTTTATCCATAAGCTTTAGAACGTCAAGCTCAAACAAAAGGGTAAAGGAGCTGCCCGGCTCAGCCCAGGGCACAGCTACCAGGCGTACCTCTCCTGACTCCGTCTTCACCCGCGGCACACGTGCGTGCAGATAGCAGTCATGTTGGAAAAAACGCAGATGCCGCCAACTCCGCAATTGATGATCGTGCACAGGGCACAGCTCGCCCTCGTACTCAAATTTGACCCGCTTATGGTGGTCTACTTCAATATGGAGCTCCTTTTCTCCTTGTGCTGCATCTCGAAAGTCAATTTTCTTGATATACCACGGTGACTTTAGCGCTAGGGCTGCTGCAAATAGTTCGGTGTCTTTCATCTGCTAAAAATACAAAACCCACTATTAATGGCGAAGAGCCCTTTTTTATCGCCTCCGATTACATCGTAAGCACCACTCTTGTATTGCTCAACCACATCAGGGCAATCCTTAAGCTCCTCTTCCACTTTCATATCGGCGACAAGAGTCAGCTTACCTTTGTCACCGATACGGTAGACCGGCTGCGGCGTCAAATGTGGTGTGTAATCATAATCACCGCTTGTTACCGGCGGTGGTGCCGAATAATAGTGGTAGATGGTAACCTTACCGTCCTTTATCTTCCGGAAGAAACGGGTTCGGGCGATCATATTAGTTCCTACAGCAGTCATATCTGAGTACTTCGCAGATACGTATGTCAAATCCTCATAGTCGTAGCCATCAATATCTTTAGGTCCGTACTTTTCAAAATCCTTATTTTTAACCTTATCCTTCTTGAGAAATTTTTCAGCCTCAATAAATTTGAAGTCGTCCTGATAAGCCCAGGGAGAAGTGTACTCCCCATTATCGCTCCGATAGGTGATCGTCTTTATATACCCCTCAGTTTTTTTACCTTTTTGGTAAATAGCGCCGGGGACAACGCCTTCTTTTTTCATTTTAGCAGCCAAATCGTCCTGAGCGGCTACATCAAAACTCATCATCAAAGCCATCAGGCTAAGCAACAAGGGTAGATACTTCATGATAAAAATGATAATTTGGAACGCTTATCCGTTTTACTTGAATTTTGGGAGGAAGTCAACGAGAGAAACGCATCCTAAGTTAATGAAACAATGTCAGAAGCAAAAATATAAAATATCCTCCGTTACTCAAAAGGTTCTGCTTACATTCAGTTCCCAAAAAATGCCTTATCAAAAATAGAAAATAATGCTCTTTTTCCGCTTGTTTCTGGTCCTGACCATCGCCATACCATTGCGCGCGCAGGTAGACCCCCAAAATATCCAAATCGCCCGCGACCAATGGGGGGTGCCCCACATTTTTGCCCCTACGGATGCGGAAGTCGCCTACGGGCTCGCCTGGGCTTCTGCCGAGGATGACTTTCTCACCATGCAAAAGCAGCTGCTGCCCGCTAAGGGGCTGATGGGGCAGGTCTTTGGCAAACAAGGCGCTCAGCTTGATGTCATTGTGCACCTGCTGGGCGCAAGAAAAACGACCCGGGAGCGCTACACCACCGACCTCAGCCCGGATTTCCGAAAGATTCTCGAAGCTTATGCCGATGGGCTCAACGCCTATGCCGCCAGGCACCCAAAGGAAGTCCTCCACCGCAAGCTTTTCCCGGTGGATGGGCAAGACCTCATTCCCTCCTACATGCTCGGGCTGGCACTGCTTTCGCAAATTGATGAACCCCTGGGCGCCATTTTCAGCGGGCGCATGGGGCAGGAAGTCAATCAGGAAAGAGGCTCCAATGCCGCCGCCGTTGCCCCCCATAAAACGACAACCGGCGAAACCTTCCTGCTCGCCAATTCCCATCAGCCCCTGGAAGGGCTTTACTCCTGGTACGAGGCCCATGTGTGCAGCGAGGAGGGCTGGAATATGCTGGGCGCGAATTTCCCGGGTGGTGTCAGCCTCTTCCTGGGTACCAATCCCTACCTCGGCTGGGCACATACGGTCAATTATCCTGACTTTACAGATATCTACAAACTGAAGATGCACCCGGAACGGAAACTGACCTACCGTTTTGACGGAAAATGGCTGGAATTGCAACCTGACTTTTACAAGGCACGCATCCGGCTACTGGGCTTTCTGCCGGTAGGCAAAAAGCAGAAGTTCTACCAGAGCAAATACGGCATTACTTTCGAAACGCCCAATGGGTTTTTCGCCCTGCGCACGGTAGCCAATCAGACCATCAAAGCACCGGAGCAGTGGTACCGCATGAATAAAGCCCAAAATTGGGATGAATTCCGGGCGGCGCTGGACCTGCAGGGCATTACCTGTACCAACATCGTTTATGCGGACCGAGAAGGGCATATTTATCACCTCGGGAATGGGCTGCTGCCCAAACGAGACCCCAACTACGACTGGTCAGGCATACTGCCCGGCGACACTTCCGCCACCCTATGGGAGAATGACTTTTACCCGGTAGACCAGCTGGTGCAGGTACTTGACCCGCCTTCAGGTTATGTCTACAACTGCAACCACACTCCCTTCCGGAGTACCGCTCCCGAAGACAACCCTGACACCACTGCCATACCGCCCCACATGGGTTACAAACGCCCCAACGACCTCACCAACCGGGGCGCCCGCTTCCAGGCTTTGATGCAGCAATACGATCAGGTAAGCTACGAGGACTTCAAGCGCATCAAGTACGATCAGGCTTATGAGCAGCCCATGGTAGCTGTACCCTGGTTTGAGCCCATATTCCATCTCAACCCTGATGATTATCCGGATATTCAGGAGCAAATCCGGCTGCTGCGGGATTGGGACCGGGTGGCAGATGCAAATAGCGAGGCCGCTGCCACGGCCATTCTTGCCTATTACCACCTGGAATCTGCGCTAAAATCCGGACAGTCGATGCTGGAACCGGGCACCCTTCCAGAGAAAGAGCTTGCGGAAGCCCTGCGATTCGCGCAGGAGCATTTCGTTAAGCACTTTGGGCAACCTACAGTTCGTCTCGGCAAGCTACAGCAGCACCGCCGGGGCGATATCAGCCTGCCTATGGGCGGCGGCCCGGATGTGCTCGCCGCAGTACGCAGTGAACTACAAAAGGATGGCCGCCTCCGCCCGGTTTCCGGTGATTCCTATATACAGTTTGTCCGCTACAGTGAGGAAGGGGTTCAAATTGAAAGCATCAACGCCTACGGGGCTTCCGCCCGCCCCGACAGCCCGCACTATACCGACCAAATGCAGCGCTTCACCAGCCAGGAACTTAAGCCGATGACGCTGGATAAGGAGGCGGTGCTAAACGGCGCGGTTCGGATTTATCATCCGGAGTAGGCCCTGCTTTATTGTTTATCCAGAAAGGCAGCCATAGCCTCACAAACCGCCTCCGGCTCTTCTACGGATGAGGTATGGCCGGCACGGGGTATGATGAGCAATTGGGCATTTGGAATGTGCTCAGCAAGGTATTCTGATTTGGCGGGAACAGTGGCAACATCCTCCGCCCCGACCAATACCAGCGTTGGGCACTGAATATCAGCTAAGGCCTCGGGTGGCACTGCTTCCCGCTCAATGACACCTTCCACCGCACGCGTAATGCTCCGGCTGTTGCAGGTCAGTTGCTGCTCCCAATATTTTCTGAGCGAACGCCGGTTTGGGTCCTGCAGAAAGGATGGGCCAAACATGATTTTCATGACCGGGCGCTTGACCACCCAAACCCCCAGCATTTTCACGATCCGGTTGAGCATCCGATAACGCGGGATGTTCTCTTCAGGCTCTGCCTGGGCAGAAGTATCTATAAGTGTCAATGACTGGACTCGATCCGGGTGCCGACTGGCAAGGCGCAGCCCGACAAAGCCGCCCATACTCAGCCCCGCGAAGTGGCAACGATCAATTTTCAGTGCATCAAGCAGAGCCACAGCATCCCCGGTGAGCGTGTCCATGTCGTACCCACCTTCTGTAACTGAACTCTGCCCCTGCCCCCGGTGGTCGTAGGCGATGACCCGGTATCGGTCTTTAAAAAACGTAATTTGATCAGCAAACATGCGACTGCTCCAAAGCAAGCCATGAGCAAACAGCAGGGTTTCCGTTCCCTGACCATACTCTTCGTAGTAAAGTTCCGTTTGATTGACGTATATCCTGGGCATATTTTTCATAAAAGATACGCATTTCTGTGGATTTCTCCGCCCCCGCAGATAATCCCGCTGCACCATAGGGTTACAAATGCCTACCGCCCGCACACTTTAAATAGTACTTTGGCAAAAACGATAAAAATGCGCATTGATGCCCACCAACATTTTTGGGAATATGACCCGGTTGCCTATCCCTGGATTTCTGAGGCGATGCCTAAACTCCGGAAGGACCACCTGCCCACCGACCTTAGCCCTTTACTGAAAGAGGAAGGCATAGGTGGCTGTGTGGCGGTACAGGCCCGGCAATCTCCCGAAGAAACTGACTTTCTGCTACATCTTACTCAACAATATGCTTTCATTAAAGGTGTGGTGGGATGGATTGACTTGCAGGCACCTGATGTAGCACAAACACTGGGCCACTACCAAAGCAACCCTTTGCTCAAAGGGATACGCCATATTGTTCAGGACGAACCGGATGATGAGTTTCTGCTTCGCCCGGACTTTCTGCGTGGTGTGCAAAAACTGGGACAGCAGGGCTATACCTATGACATCCTCGTCTTCGAGCGCCACCTCCCGGTAGTCCTGAAGTTCCTGGATGCCTGCCCCGATCAACCTTTTGTGCTGGACCATTTGGGAAAGCCCACTATAGAAGGAGGGCCCAGTCCGCTTTGGAAAGACCATATCCGGTCCATCGCCGCCCACCCCAACGTGTACTGCAAGCTATCCGGGCTCGTCACCGAGGCAGACTGGAACAACTGGCAACGAGAGGACTTCTACCCTTTCCTGGATATCGCAATGGAAGCATTTGGGCCCGAGCGGCTGATGATTGGCTCAGACTGGCCCGTATGCCTGCTCGCTGCTGATTCCTACCACGAAACGGTGAATGTAGTGCAGATGTACCTTCAGCAATACGCCCCGGAAGCCCAACCGGCTATTCTGGGAGCGACGGCTACCCAATTTTACCAACTCAACTAAAAAACCATGGACTTAAACCTAAAAGATAAAGTATTCCTCGTCACCGGTGGCGCAAGCGGAATAGGAGCCGGCATCAGCCGGGCATTGGTAGCAGAAGGCGCCCTGCCCGTTATCGTTGGCCGCAATAAAGCTAAAGGGGACGCAATCCTGGAAGAACTGGGGATGGGCTTTCAAATTGTAAAAAACCTGGGCACCACAGAGAGCTGCCGCGAGGTCGTCGAAGAAGCCCTTCAACTTACCGGCAGAGTAGACGGCTTGGTGAATAACGCCGGTGCCAATGATGGCGTAGGGCTGGAAAATGGCAGCCCGGAAGCCTGGATCAACTCCCTGCAAAAGAACCTGCACCACTATTTTTATTTGGCACACTACCTGCTCCCCGAGCTTAAGCAGCGTAAAGGCAGTATTATCAATGTCAGTTCTAAAACCGCCGTAACCGGACAGGGCAATACTTCTGCTTACGCTGCCGCAAAGGGCGCCCAACTGGCTCTCACCCGGGAGTGGGCGGTGGAACTCCTCCCCTACCACATTCGCGTCAATGCCCTGGTACCTGCCGAGGTGATGACCCCGCTCTACCGGACCTGGCTGGACACTTTCGATGACCCGGCTGCCAAACAACGCAGTATCGAAAGTAAAATCCCGCTCGGGCAGCGCATGACGACCTGTGAAGAAATGGCAGACATGGCCCTCTTCCTGCTCTCCGACCGCGCCTCCCACATCACCGGGCAGCATTTCTTTATCGATGGCGGCTACGTCCACCTGGACCGTGCCCTCTAAATACAGCTGATGAAAACGTACTGCTATACCCTCGACCTGAAAGACGACCCGGCACTCATCGCAGAATACGAACGCTACCACGAAGCTGTCTGGCCGGAAATCCTCGACAGCATAACAGGCAGCGGTATCCGGCATATGACCATCTACCGCTGGTCCAACCGCCTGTGCATGATCATGGAAACCGAGGATGACTTCGACCCGGCAGAAAAAGCCCGTCTTGATGCGGTCAATCCTAAGGTACAGGAGTGGGAGACCCTAATGTGGGACTACCAGCAAGCGCTGCCGGGAGTGGAGGCCGGGACGAAGTGGGTGGAAATGGAGGTGGTTTTCCAGCTTTAGTCGCTACGAATGTACATTTACGAAACCTCATTCATCTACAATCCACAGTTCCGGGAGGCTTTTCTTTAGTTCGGGAAAAAAGACCTGATAGACTCCAGCTGGTATACTTAATATACTAGCTTGGTAGCGCTCCCCATGCTTGCTCACTGGGAACACGCCGATAAACCGGCCGTCAATATTATAGATTTCAATCCTACCTAAGGGTGGAAGGTTGCCTCCAAGCTCGAAAAACACAAACTCCCCGGCTGAGGGGTTAGGAAATAACCGGGCTTTTTCTTCCCAGCCATCCCATGTTGTACTCACCTCAAGAGGCACCTGTACACTGTCTACTAAGATGCATTCCGCCGCATCCGTGACTGTTAATGTGTAAGTGCCCATCTCTATTTGCAGCAGGTTAGCGGTAGTTTGCCAAACAGGATCGCCCCACTCGTAGAAAAACGGAGGTGTGCCGCCAATTACAGTAGTAAATACATTGCCACCGCTTAGCCCTGTAGCTGGCTCTACCTCAAAGGATACGGCTAGTGAGTCTGGCTGAAGCAACTGCTCTTGGGATACAAAGGTACAGCCATACGCATCTGTTACCGTGAGGCTGTAAGTGCCAGCTGGCAGGTCTTGAATAGAGCCAGAATCCTCTCCCGTACTCCATAACCAGGAGAAAGGAGGAACTCCGCCTTCTGTTTCTATCTCAATACTTCCATCTTCTCCTCCAAAACAAAAAGGTCCTTCTTTCTGCCAAATAATATCCGGTCCAGGAGAAGCCTGAACTGTAGCATTTGCGGAGATACTGCAATTATTTGCATCTGTTACTTGTAAGGTATAAATGCCCTCAGAAAGATTCTGTGCCAGTTCTCCCTCTGCCCCATGTGTCCAGGAATAATTATACGGTGGAGTACCTCCATCCACTACCGCCGCCAGCAGTCCCAGACCGGCATTACAGGTATCAAGACCATCTGCAACTTCTAGTAGCAGTGGAGAAGGCTCTTGCAGCGAAACAGGCCCAAACGTAAAAATCTGCCCTAGTGCATCTGTAACTGTACAGGTATAGCTTCCATCCCCAATCCCGGTCAATGTAGAACCTATTGCGCCAGTATTCCAAACAAATGAAAATGGAGGGAAGAAACCCTCTGCAGTAATCGCGATACTCCCGTTGGCGTCACCAGCGCAGGTGGGGGAATCGGTCTCCACGTAAGCAACCTCTAATGCTATTGATTCCGAAGAAAAAGAAAACACCCGGGAAGGGTCGCTATATGCAGGTATAGGTGCACCATTATTATTTATCCAGCCATCTAGTTGTACTGTTTGCCCATTTTCTGAATACACCAAAACCTGTTCTTGCGCAGGATCATAAAGCAGTAATGTGAACACATCTGTTTCCGTCATGCCCTCATCTATAGTATCCGTTGTAGCATCATCTCCAAAAATATTGAGATTGGCATAAGTGATACCTTCAAACAGAATCACCTCCGATGCCCCGGCACAATTCCCCGCACTATCAAAAGCGGCAATCCAGCTGCCCACTGGAACAGGTGAATCATCGAGTTCTACTTGTCCCAATAGGGTACCAGAAAATATAGTTGGAGTATAGACAAAGCCAGAGGGTTGAGCCCTAAGAGATTGCGTATTGAGCAGCATACACAAACAAAGAGTAACCAAAAAGTAAAAAATTAATCTCATGATCTCAGTTTTTTTTGCTTCAAGGGTTCAACTACCGCTGCAGGACTACAGGCAAGGCTTCTACTTTTTTCCCATTGTGAATTAAACTGATTGTATACATACCTTCCGGAACAGATATGCTCGCCCAACTCGTTTGATAGGTTCCCCCAGAATTATGTTTTAGTTGCTGCTGATGTATGGTTCTTCCCAGCGCATCCCGAATTATGATCAGAGCCATACCACCCTCAGGCAGCGTATACTCCAGATTTAGCACCTCTGAAAAAGGCACAGGTGAGGCGACCAAAGCTTTCCGGGCAGGTAATTTTGGGAATTGGATCGACAACTGATGTAGCAAACGGTCGCTGTAAAAGGTAAGTAAAGTGTCAGCCAACTGGTTACGGTACCGAAAAGACAAACGGGAGCCCTCGGCAATGCCATCTACAGCATCTGTAGACAAATCGTCACCGTAGAAAGACTTCGGCTTAATTAAGCCCTCTTCACGGACTTCCAAAACTCCTACCTGTTGCTGTTCCTCGTTAAGTACCTCAATAATGGAGCCTGCTGGTGCATTGGTTTTACCCCACAAAAATGCATAATTCAGGTTCGGGCGCTGTGAAAGGTTTCGAATATCCACAGATTGAAGGGGATCAACATCCTGAAGCCTAATCCAATACCCCAGACTATTTTCCATCTCCTGTAAGCCATTAAAGATGGGCAAGAGTTCGGGATCAAAATAGACATAGTCACCATTAAAACCCGTAGCAATTTCCAATTGGCTTTCGCTGATAAAATCACCTAAATAGTCTTGTGGAGTTCGTGTGTCCTGTGGCAAATAGGCTATTAGATTCCACCCATCGTCCATAGGCTTGAAGTAGGTATCCGGAATACGCTGTCCGGGTATGCGCAAAGTATCTTCCTGGGTGACTCGAACCCAATATCCATACCCCCTCGTCCAATGAGTTAGCGTACTAAATAGTTGCAGGTTTGGATCATAAAAAGAAGCTTCCTGATCAAAACCCGTAACATACCTGAGGTTACCTGGTAGCAAACCGCTAAACAAACTGACTACACTGCTATCGGTGGGCACCACATCGGTGGAAACCAAGTTCCATCCCGGTTGCAAGGGTATAATATCCATGATGGAGCGCTCGAAATTGTAAATGGCATTAGGGTTGCTGTAAGCTGGCATTGGAGCCCCATTAGTGTTAACCCAATCTGTAAAAAGAGTAGCAGCTCCAGTAAACGGATAATCCAAGACTTCATCTTCACTAGCATCCCAAAGATGAAGGGTAAAGGCTTCACCAGCACCAACCCCCTCGTCCTCAGGGGTCTGTGTGTCGTCTCCATAAATTACCATGTTAATATAGGCGATGCCCTGACTGATAAGTACCTGGCTGCTACCAGCCACATTGCCCTCTTCGTCAAAGGCTGCGACCCAGTCTGCCGCATTTGCAGGCACTCCTTCTACCTGGACCTGCCCAATAAAAGTACCTGCCTGATTTGTCGGTGTGGTTTCTCCCCATGGAGGCAAAATACCGGTGGTTGGCTCAGGCAATTGTTCTACATTGATGACAAAGCTGTTCCCACCGGAGGCCATAGTAATAGTGCCAAACCTGGCTTGCCCGGTGGTGTTGTCAGATAAAGCCGAGATAGTAAGGGTAAGAGGCCCAGTTCCTGTAAATTGGCTCGGCTGTATCCAGGAAGCGCTAGGCTGGGCAGTCCAAAAAGCACTGCTACCAACTACAACATCTCCCTGTACCGAGCTCCCTTGTGTCCAGTCCAGGGTAATATTAGCTGGTGTAAAACTAATCCCGCTACCACCACTTTGACCATTTTGGGTGACGCTTAGAGTAGTACTGGCTCCGCAGCCTGATACGGTCACGGTAGCGGTTCTGGGGCTGGGTTGACCATTGGCTGTTGCCGTTACCGAAATACTGGCATTCCCACTTCCAGAAGCCGGCTGTACCTGCAACCACGAGGGGACATTAGAGAAGGACCAATCGTTACAATTAGTAGATAAAGCGACCGATTGACTGCCTCCGGCTGGCAGGAAACTCAGCTGACCGGGAGATAAAGTTATACTTGCAGGAGCACCGATTAGCACCGAATAATCTTCCGTCTCACCGCTATGTACTGCGCAGGGCCCAGTACCCGATTCCTGGCTTACTGTAATTCGCATACGAGTACCTCCACTGATTGCTGTAGATGGAATCGAAATACTGCTATTGTAAACTGCATCTTGAACCGGGCCACTGTTCAGTATGAGTTCACCGGGCGATTCAAATACCTGGTTTTGATTTAAGTCTATCCAAATATACCAATACACCGGCAGGAAGGCACCATCACCATTGGCAGTAAGCGTTAGGTTGAAGTTTTGTCCGGGGTCCAGGCTTACAGGAAACTCGTTTGTAAAGTCAGCATACCCATAATCTGGCCCAGAGTCTTTTAGTTGTCCACTCAATTGCCTGCTCTGAATGAATACCTGGTTAGAGGCACTGCCCGAACCACTGCCTCCGGAAATTAACAGGCTAAAATCCTGGTTACCGCCTTGCAGTTGACCGCTGTGGAAAACCTGTACTTGATAGGAGCCTGAGTTTGTAGAAGGCAAAAATATTTGTTCTACATTGTCTACACTATTTGGCTGATTGGTCTGAGCGGGAGCTCCGGGCTGGGGAATAGTGTAAGGGAAATAAGTAGTTCCATTGTACACGATTCGAAGCTCCAGGTCATTTACCAATGCTTGCTGGCACCCTGACGAAGAGCAGGATGGTCCCGGGGGGTCAGTCCAAACCAGCGTTACCCGGATCGGTCCACCTTCACTATCAATATTTTGAGAGAATGTGCCATTGGTATTGAGTGTTTCCTCAATGGTTGTTGCACCATCATTATCGAGGCTACTGAGTATGAAATCTGCCGCTTTCCTAGCGTTCAGCACTCCCCAACCATAGGCCATATCGGGCCCTGGCGCAGGGCCCGCCTCATCAGCAGTGTGAATGGCAAGCGCCTTTAGCGTTGCAGAACGCATAAAACTACCCGTCTCCCTTGCATGAAGCTCTTGCAACAGTAATAAACTCCCTGATACGTTCGGAGCCGACATAGAGGTTCCATTAAAGGAGCTATAATTGGTATCTGAACCTGCGGTAGAAGAATACAGCCCTACTCCATTGCCTACAATATCCGGCTTAATGCGACCATCATCGGCCCCACCCCAACTACTGAAAGAAGACATACTTACGTCCATGCTATTGGTATATCCACCCGGTAAATCATTGATTGCACCTACTGTAAGGATATTTTTAGCTACACCGCCCTCAGGTATACAGTCATATCCCTCCGCTCCACCATCATCTTCCCGAAAGGCGCTGCTACTGACCCAACTACCAAAATCATTTCTAACGAAATACTCTCCAGAGGAAGGTCCGGTATCATTTCGGTCATTACCAGCTGACTTAACAATTAGATAGTAAGGAGCATTATAGGCCACTTGATCCCATCCACGAGGCCTACTCGTATAACGACCAAAACGATCATCTTCGGTGTCGTTAAAATCACCAAACCAATAATATCCTGTACCTAGACTCGCTACAAATTCTCCGTAGTACCAGCCCGTAATCTGACCATATGAATGATTGGATATAAGCAGATTATCATTTGAGGCAGCTGATGCCATTTCGGAATTATCAAATAGCGAGGTATAGGCATGTAGCAAAGCCTGATTAGCCATCCCTCTGGCACTAGGCTCTACTCCTGCTCCAATCATCGTACCTGCAACATGGGTGGCATGATCATCGGCTGAGGTACTATTCTTTAGAATTACCCTTCCCTCCAACTCCTGATGCGAAACCAATGGCACCTCACCAACCTCCCAAATACCTGCAAACATCCCATCACCATTCAGGTTATAACTCCCCCCCCAAAGCTGATCAGTAGAAGTTGTGCCGGCGGCAATGAGATTGCTGTTATTAGCCGTATAAATAAGTTTTCCTGCCTCATCAATACCGGTTACCTGCCAGCCTTCGCCCCGGGTTTTCACACCTGCCTGCTCCAGAGAATCCAGAATAATCTTTAAACGGGCATTTTCCTTCCTTTGCTCCTGAATAATTTGTTGTAACCGCTCATGGTTAGTCGCTTTTTGGACTTCTTCATAGGCTTTCTCAAAACGGTTGGAAAGCTTAACCGCTTCTGCTTGACCCTGAGCCAGGCACGGTAAAAAAAGGACCGCCAGAATGCCGAATACTATATTATTTTTCATCGTTTCCGATCTTTTGAATAGTTCTTTAAGAGAATTAATCCAGTATCTGCAGATTGCGCGTACCATAACTGTCGCAATAAGGACCACAACCTTCGGTCTGAAAGGTAAAAGGTACTGAGAACGTATTACCACAATTGGCCATCACCCTGAATTCGTAAAATTCACAGGGGGCAAAGCCTGCCAGCTCTACCTGTGTAGTAGCAACTGTGAAAAATTCCCAGCTGTTATTGCCCAATAGTCTCACTTCAAGCGAGTAGGCGGTGGCCCCACTGACCGCTTCCCAGGATACCGTTGCCCGAGTAGGCTTAAGAAGGGTTGCAGACAGGGCCTGTGGCGTACCACATATTTGGCTGCCTTGTTGTGTGACGCTAAGGGTTGCCGTACCGCCGCTGCTGCCAGTGAGGGTTACTGTAGCACTCCGGCTATTATGGTTGGGGTTGGGGTTACACTGTACTGTGATGGCACCGTTTCCTGTACCGCCTGTTGTAAGTACCTGAAACCAACTTACTCCGGGCGTACCGACTAACCAGTCCTGATTGGAGGTCACGTTGACGGATGCGCTTCCACCATTTGCTCCAAAATTCAGCACGGCAGGATTGATTTCCAATAGTGGGTCTGCTGGCTGCTGAGTGACTTGAACCTGCCGGACAATCAGCCCATCAGTAGTGGCGATCGTGATTTCTGCAGTACGGGGTACCAGCCCGGTGTAAACATTACAATCTACTGTGAGGGTATTATTACCAGTATCACTGGAGGGCGTTACTGAAATCCAGCTGGCGTTGTCGGTTACCGTCCATGATGTATTTGAACTCAATGATATGCCGGACGAGCCACCGATCGAAGAGAAGGACAAATTAAGAGGTGTAACATTTAGGAAAAAATTGGGCGCCAGTATATTAACAGTATAGTCTTCTACATCTATAGAACTCCCTGTTTCACAGGGTAAAGAATAATTATCTCTACCCATTGCTACCCTCATTCGGGTAGTTCCGGTAACTGCAGTTGAAGGCATGTTAACGCTCCCGGTGGTAATTCCGTTGCTGAGCCCGGTAGCAGAAAACACCTGCTCACCAGCATCTGTAAAGTCATTATCATTATTGAAATCCACCCAAACCCGCCAATAAACGCTGGAAGGTACTACATCTGTATCTGCAGTAAGATTGAGGGTGTAACTGTCGCCTTTGGTGAGATTTGCACTGATGTTTGTGTAATCCGTATAGCCATATCCATTTCCGGAGGCATTTGCGATACTAGCCACATTGACCCCGGAAATCCAATGATCCCAAGAAAGTCCATAGCTATAACAATAGCTATCCCCACAGCCCTGTGTTGTAGCAGTGATGGTGTTACTGAAACCACTATTACTGTTACTATTACTGCAATTGGTCATAACCTGAAATTCGTAAGTGGTGCAAGGCTCGCAATTGCCCCAAATGACAGAGGATGAAGCAAAGCTATTCCCATCTTCCCACGTTGTAGTACCTTGTTTGCGCCTTCGTGTGGTATAACTGGAAGCTTCAGTTACATTGTCCCAATCGAGGACCACGTGGGATACCCCAGTGGATTGTATATTGAAATTATCAGGCAGTGGACAAGGCGGGGCAGAAATCGTCAGTCCGTAATCCTCGACATCCAGGTTACCACCGGTACCACAAATGGATGGGTATCCATTAGGGCTCATCGCAATCCGCATACGGGTGGTACCCAAGCTAGCACTTGCGGGGATATCTATATTGCCAGATGCCAATCCGTTACTATTGCCCGTAACAGAAAGTACTTGTTCTCCAGAGTCATTGAAGTCTCCATCATTGTTAAGGTCAATCCAAACCCTCCAATATACTGTGGTAGCGCTAACATCAGTCTCCGCATTCAACCCTATGTTGTAACTCCCCCCTTGCTCCACGGCAGCGGATAGATTTGTAAAATTAGTGTAGCCATAACCATTTCCGGAGCTATTGTTAAGATTAGAAAAGATTACCCCATCTATCCATTGGTCCCATGAAAAGCCGTAACTATAGCAATAGTCATCTCCGCATCCTGCCGTAGTAAACAGATGGGATGAAGAATAGTCGCTAAAAATGCCATCACAGTCACTTCTGATTTGTACTTCGTAAGTGGTGCAGGGCTGTGCATTAGCCCAAACTATATTAGCTGGATTAGTGAACCAACTTCCTACCGTCCAGGATGTAGACCCTGAAGCCCGAACCCTGGATTGGTACAAATCCGCACCTTGGACAAGATTCGCACTAAGTTGAAAATGAGAATAGCCTACAGATGATGTGGTCAACCCCGTGGGAGGCGTACAATTAAACCCCTGAATATTCACTGAATAGTCCTCCACATCCCTTTCATTTCCGGTAGCACAATACCCGGGATAAACATTAGGGTTCATAGCGACTCTCATCCGAGTCGTACCCAGGCTTGCAGAGGAAGGGATATCTAAACTGACCGTCACTGGTGCGAAACCGCTACCGCTAGTGGAAACAACTTGTTCGCCAGCGTCAGCAAAATCTCCATCCTGATTAAAATCTATCCAAACACGCCAGTACACGGTGGAGACGTTATTGTCCCTTTCTGGGTCCAGCGTAATGCTGTATGTTTCTCCCCGGTCGACAGTAGCAGAGAGGTTGGTGTAATTGGTGTATCCAAAACCATTTCCACTTGAATTGTTGAGATTGGCCATGCTTACTCCTTCAATCCAGTTGTCCCAGCTAATGCCATAGCTGTAGCAGTAATTATCCCCACAGCCATCTGTACTGGCGATCAGGCTGCTGCTATAGTCGCCTAAGCCACTTCCGCAGTCGGCCCGCACCTGAAACTCATAGGTTGAACAGGGGGGGATGTTACCCCAGGTCACACCAGGTGTGGAGAACACTAACCCCTCTGTCCAACTGGTATTCCCCAAAGTTCTGTAACGTGTTTGGTACCCCGTAGCTCCAGGGACTGCATCCCAGTCAAGCGAAATAAAAGCATAGCCGCTGTTGGTTTCTTCCAGCCCGGTAGGTGGCCCGCAAAGCACTTGGCAGTTAAGGTTGTTGCGATAGTTAGATTGGTAAAAGCTGGCTCGTCCCAGTTGCCCGTTTGACAGAAAATCGCGGCATTGTTTGCGGGAATAGGACATAATATTGGTGGGGTCAGGGTCAAATGGCTGCCCGTTGGCATCTACGAAGGTACCCGTATACTGGCAAGCGGTATTGACCTGCCATACGTCACAGTCAATCCCCTGAAGACCAGGGTCAGCCGAAGTATCACACACGTCATCTCCGGCAAAGCTACAGTTGCTGCCGTTTACCAATTCATCGGTGATGGACCCACAGTTGATTTTTCCGTGGGTATGATAAAGCCCGAAATAGTGCCCGATTTCGTGCGCAAAAGTATTACCACTTGTCATACAGCTGGATTTCACCACAATAAGATCAGGCGAACCTCCAAAGGGGAAGTAAGCGTAGCCGCAAAGGCTTCCTCCGGAACTGCTGATAAGATCCCCTCCCGGGATATAAATATTTAGGACATTGCTTACCCCATGAAGACTGTGGAGCGCTCCTTCTTCGGATTGGTTGAGATCAAAATAGGTATTGCTGTTGATGATATTCGGCGGGCTGCACTCAAAAAAGTTAAGATTGGCACCAGTATAAAGACTATTGAGGTTATTCAAAGCATTATTCCATGCACTAATACTAAGCCCACCGGTACCATTAGTACGCCTAATGATGTGCACCTGTACGGGCACACTCGCCTGAGGAGCTAAAACTTCACCGGAAAAATACTGCGCGACATAGGCATCTACTTCTTTTTGCAAACTATCCATTATTGCAATAGATGATACGGTTGGCTCTGCACCGCAGCCCCCATCCGGCTGAGCAAGTAAAAACAGAGGGCACAGGGTAAAAACGCACCCAAACAAAAAATGGAAAGCGATTCGCTTCATGACCGGGATTTAATGGTTAAAAAAGATGGCTTCACCTGGAAATTTGCCTCCTCCAATTGGGGCTGCTACCATTGAATTTCCATACATTCACAATGTCAATATCAGACAAAATCCCAAAACGCAATCAAAAGCCGCCTTTGCAATTGCGTTTTGCAAACTTTCTGCAAACAAATGAGCACAAAAACACAATTTTGGATTGATGTAGCCGAACACATCTTCAAGGACACCGGTGGAGAACCACCTGAAAAATGGACAAAGTCAGAGATCGACCCCTTTCTCACATACTTCCATCAGCAATTGCAAGAGCGTTGTGCTGAAAATCCTGCCCTGATTGAAGTCTGTGGCTGGCAACAGCCTAAAAACGGGGCAATACCTAGTGGGTCTACCATTTCCTATGATTCCTTCCGGCGGATTTTCATCACTGGTGAGAGCAAAGGCAACCGGACTACCCGAAACATGTTTGCCATATACATGGGTTACCAGTCCTACGATGATTATGGCAGAATTGCCCATGCCAAAACCAATACCCCCGAAGTTCCTGCCATCATCGATATTGCAGAAGAAGAAGCCGAGGATATGGAAGACAATCGAATCCCGGTAGCTGATTCTCCCCGAAATGCTTTCTTTAAGCCTGCAATCGTTGCCGTTTGTGCTATTCTTACGGTCGGTTTTCTTATCATCATTAGTATCTCTGCACCAACTCATTCCCTCCCAGCAACTTTACTCCTCTTCAGAAATGATAATGGAATTGCAGTAATGCTTGCAGAAGAGGACCTGCCCATTCAAGTGATCTCAAACAGAAGATACCTCACCGGTATGGACTATGACCATAAAAACCACTTGCTTTTCTGGGCCAATTCCAATTCCAGCGAATCTTATCTGGGGATTTCCTGCGCCCGGTTAAACAGTACCAACTCACAAATCATCCCTGGCAGCCTAAAGGACCAGCATATTAAACAGGTAAAGTACCCCGCAGGCATTGCGCTATACCCGGACAAAGAGATGCTGTTCTGCGCTGATTATGGCGATTCTACCATTAAAGTCTTTAACTATGAGGGGCAACTTCTCGACTCCGCCTTTGGAAACCATTTGCCGGGCAAGCCCTCTTCTGTAGAGCTGGATATTGTGAACCAGAAACTTTACTGGACAGATGTGTCCAATCATAAAATAGGAAGAATAGACTTGCTTACCTTCGAGGTAGAGCCCGACTTTATTTCCAATGCCGGGCTTTACCCAGATGGACTTTCTGTTGACAGCATCCACAACCAGCTTTTTTGGGCCAGCCCTAAGTCCCGGCAAATCGGCATTGCCGATCTTGAAACCCAAAAGTCTAAATTAATAAACGTAGATGACCCCATTGCTGCCGTAGAGGTCAATCCTGTTGATAGTCTGCTTTACTGTTCTCTGCTTGGATCAGATGTTATAAGGAAAGGGCTCGTCATCACCCCTGACAGCGTTGTTTTTGATGCAAGAATGCCGCCTATTTATACACATGGTAGCCGACCAAGCGTTCTTAAAATCGCATTGGAATAACCGTTATTTACCCAACTACTTCCTCAAGAAGAGGAATAATGCTACTCTTCAGTCGCTTAGCTCTGGCTAAGTGATTCAAGAGTAAGTCTCTTTTTTCTCATTCTTGAATCTATAGTTCTCCAAGGCAGGATTTGTGCAAAGTTGACGCAGGTATTTTTTTCGCTCGCAAGGCGAAAAACGCAGGCATCCGTACGGACGGCGAGGCTTTTCAACGCAGCGAGCGGAAAAAAGAGCAAGTCAAAATGCATTAATCTCGCCTTGGAGAACTATAAGTATATCGCGCTTTGTTCAGAATGAAATTTGACCACATTCGCTCCAAAAGCGAATTCACAATAGAGTCTAATAAAAACAAGACTCAGGTATGCGCCCAAAACACTACAGCATACGGACAGAAAATGAGCTAAAAATGAAACCCATTTTCAGGCTGTAGGTCAATTTTAAGTCTTATATTGACGATCCTCGCCAACAATATCTGGCGTTAACCCTTCGGCATTATGAGATTAGTACAACACAAGCAGGAAGCGTATTGGTTTTACCGCTTTCTATCCATCTTTTACGACAAAATTGTCAATCCGCTTTTCTGGACGGTCCCCATGCGGGACAAGGCGCTGCAGCTCGGGCAATTGGAGGAAACCGGTATTAAAGTTGTGGATGTAGGGTCGGGCACCGGCTTTAACACAGAGGGGATTGTAAAGATCGTCCCTCCCCAGCAGGTCACCTGTGTGGACCAAAGCCCGCACCAAATGTCAAAGGCGAAAGCCAAGCCTGAACTACAGGGATGCACCTTCCTTCAGGGGGATGCCGAAAATCTTCCCCTGCCTTCCAATAGCTTCGACCGCTATGTCTCTGCGGGGAGTATCGAATACTGGCCAGACCCCGCCAAAGGCATACGCGAAGCCTACCGGATAGTGAAGCCTGGCGGGCTGGCACTGATGATTGGCCCTTTGGAGCCGGCTAATCCCGTGGGGCGGTTTATCGCAGAACTTTGGATGCTCTTTCCCAAAGAAGAAGAATACTGGCAATGGTTCCGGGAGGCAGGCTTTGAGGACCTGCAAGTCTGCTATGTCAAGCCGCAGTGGGTGGATGGCAAAGGGAAATATGGCATTGCACTGGCCGGCCGTAAACCGCTGACCGCAAACACAGGGCAACCCGAACCCCCTATACCTGAAACTGAGCCTGAACCTGAAAAAATGGGCCCGGGCAGGCGTTTGCTCATGATCCTCCGGGTACTGATTGGGTCGCTGGCAGGATTCCTTTTCATACCGGCAGCCCTGCTGGGCTACGTCCGCATGGCTTTTACTGATCAGTCGCATATCCCGGAAGCCGAGCGGGAGCGCCTCAACCGGTATCAAATTGCGGCGCTGATCGTTACAGCACTAATGATCATCCTGCTTATTGCTTTGTTTCGGTAAAACAATTGATTCATACCGTAAAATCACTGCCCGTGCTCAACGACAAGATCGCTCATTTTTACGACCGCTCCACTCAGGTGTGGCTTGACACCTGGGGAGAACACATGCATCATGGCTACTACGGGGATGGGGCTTCCGCCAAGGACCACCGGCAGGCGCAGCTTGACCTGGTCAATGTGATGCTGGAATGGGGCCATGTTAAACAAGCAGACCGGATTTTGGATGCCGGCTGTGGCGTAGGCGGCAGCTCCCGGTATTTGGCGGAGAAACTGCAGGCAAAGCATGTCCTGGGCTGCACCCTGAGTACCGTACAGGCGGAGCGCGGCACCGCCTACAACCGGGAAGCAGCCCTAAGCACCATTGTCAAAACCGAAGCCAGAGATATGATGTCGCTCCGAGCTGAGGACGGCCCGTTTGACCTGGTTTGGTCGATGGAAAGCGCAGAACATATTGAGGACAAAGCCCAAATGCTACAGTTGTTTTATGACTTACTGGCGCCCGGTGGCCAACTCCTCATGGCTACCTGGTGCCACCGCGAAACCCCGCCGCCCCTGAACTCAAAAGACGAACATATCCTAAGCCGTATCCGGCATTTGTACCACCTTCCGCCTTTGGCCCCCTTGTCCGGGCTGCGGCAGGATGCAGAAAAAGCTGGTTTCACCGGTTTGCAAACGGAGGACTGGAGTGCTCAGGTAGCTCCCTTCTGGCAGGCGGTGATCCAGTCTGCCCTGAAACTGAAAAGCCTGAGTGGGTTGCTCAAAGCCGGCCTGCCTACCATTCGCGGTGCACTGGCCATGCGGCATATGACCCGGGGGTTTAAGCAGGGGACGATCTGCTTTGGGGTTTTGCAAGCTCAAAAACCTGTGTAATCTTATGATGGACTTCATCCGATTCAGCCGGCCGCATACGATCATTGGTACAAGCCTGAGTGTGCTGGCCCTTTACCTGCTCGCCCTCAGCTACGCGGGCAAAGCAACCGGAGACTGGAATATCTTCCTGACTGCCTGGGTCAGCTGCCTGGGTGCCAATATTTTCATCGTTGGGCTCAATCAGCTGACCGATATCGAAATTGACCGCATCAATAAGCCTTACCTGCCGCTCGCATCGGGTGCTTACACTGTACGTACCGGACAAGCCATTATTGGTATTGCACTATTTATTGCGCTGGCCCTTGCCGTGTACGGAGGGCCCTATCTGATGTGGACCGTTGGGCTGAGCTTGCTGCTGGGCATTGCCTATTCCCTGCCCCCGTTGAGGCTGAAGCGGTTTCACTTCTGGGCCGCCTTCTGCATTATTGCGGTGCGCGGGCTAATTGTGAATCTACTTCTGTTCCTCCACTTTTACAATCAACTGAGCGGAGATACGGCACTTCCGCCCATCATTATCTGGCTCACTGTTGCCATTTTCATTTACGGGCTCATTATTGCCTGGTTTAAGGACATGCCGGATACGGCAGGAGATGAGGCCCACCGTATTCAGACCCTCTCCCTGCAAGTTGGCCTCCGGCGCGTATTTTGGATTGGCAACAGCCTGTTGGGCGGACTGTTTCTCTTGCTGGCCACTCTTCCTCTATGGGCTGACCTCCAGGTACATCATTTGCTCTTTGGCCTGGGGCACCTGAGCCTGTTATTGGGTTTTCTCCTCCTGGCCAGCCGGGTAGACCTCTCGGAAAAGGCGTCCATCATGCGCTACTACCAGGCCGTGTGGGGGCTGTTCTTTTTGGAATATGGCTTGTTCGCCACAGCCGGGTGGCTCGCCTGATGCAAAAAATGAAAGGAGCGCTGGGAAATTGAATAACCCAGCGCTCCTTCGATCCTTTCAATTTAATCAATCTACTGCTTAATCACAGGCCAGGCACCGCGGGCTGTTGCCGTACGCAATTCCACCCAATAGATGCCTGAGGGCAGCTGTCCGAGTGAAAGCGGTAATTGCCACTGCTGATGGGCAACCGGCACCTGTCCCGATTGCAGCACCTGCCCCAGCGGGCTTACGAGCGACCACTGCAGTTCGGACACTTCAAAGCCATTGCCCTCCATCATCAAAGGACCGTTCGTGGGGTTAGGCGAAAGCCGTACAGCCCAGTCCGCCGGGAAGCTACCTACACCGGAAACCATAACGGTGACGCTTTGCACTTCGCTCTGACAGCCGTTGCTGTCCATCACTATTACCTCGTATACGCCATTGGGCAGGCCGGTATTGGAGGATGGGCTATCAAAATTTGCCCCTCCGTCAATACTGTAGACATAGGGTGGCGTTCCACCGGAGGCTGTAATAGTAATCACATCTTCAACGACTTCAACGGTGGCCTCAAGCAGTGCGGGCGAAGTAATCTCAATTGCGGCACTATAAATAAACCCTTCGCTGTCCTGGATTTCCAGATTATAAATACCAGGATCAAGATCTGAAAATACCGGGCTGCCTCCAAAGCCTCCCTCATTGAGCTGGTAAGTGTAAGGGGCTATGCCACCGGTTACATTTTGTACCTCAATGGCCCCATCGCCTTCACCGGCACAAGATACATTTTGCACCTCAATGTTGGCCTCAACAATGATATTGACGTTAGCGCCAATCGAAACGGTGCAGCCATTCACATCCACCACAAGAGCGGTATAGTCTCCGTTGTCCAGCCCGGAGAAAACACCGGAAGGTTGAAAATTGCTCCCCCCGTCAATGCTGAAGGCGTAAGGCGGTATACCACCTGATGCCTGCAGGGTCAGGGTGTTGTCCTCCACATTGGCGGATAGTTCCAGCACCGGGGGCTCTCCCACCACAATCTCCGTCACCTGGAAAGTACTGCCGTTGGCATCGATGATGGTTAGGGTGTAGGTACCGCCTGTCAGGTTTTCAAATATGCTGCTGCTTTGTGGGTCCCCTCCGTTCAGGCTATAGGTATAGGGAGGCAGACCACCCGATACCTCGTCCACATCAATGCGCCCATCTGCGGCACCGGCACAGCTTACCTCCACTACGGATGCAGCAGCACTTGTGATGATATTGATTGTTGCCTGTCCCGCAACCGTGCAGCCATTCGCATCTTCTATTACAATAGCATAGGTGCCGTTAGGCAGCCCGGCAAATATGAAGTCATCGCCAAATGTAGCGCCGCCATCAATGCTGTAGCTGTAGGGCGGTGTACCACCCTCAGCCAACAAGGCGAGGTCATTAAGTGTAGCCTCTTCAGATAAGGTAAGTGGGGCCGGAGCGCCAACCAATAAGCCAGCTATTTGGTACAGATTGCCATTCGCATCCGTAATCGTAAGGGCATAATCGCCAGCGGACAAGTTTTCAAACACCGGGCTGTCCTGCGCAGCGCCGGTTCCTAACTGATAGGTGTAAGGGGCTTCTCCTCCTTCGATGGAGACGACCGTTAGGCTGCCATCGGCGGTATTGCTGCAGGAAGCATCGGTGATACTGAACTCCGCGGCAACAATCAGGTTGATGGTGATGCTACCTGTAACCGAACAGTTATTCGCATCAAGGACTTCCAGCTCGTAGGTCTCGTTGGGCAGGTCGTTGAACGCCGAAGCTGCGCCAAAAGTGGCGCCACCATCAATACTGTATTGATAGGGCGGTGTACCACCTGTGGCGGAAAGAGTTAGATCGTTACCGGTTAGACCGGTACTGAACTGCAGCGGATCCGGTGCGCCGACCTCTATATTATCCAACTGCAACACGCTACCGTTCGCATCCGTAATCAGCAGGTCATAATTGCCGGCAGGTAAAGCCGTGAACTCCGGGCCCGGCTGGGGGTCCCCGCCATTAAGGCTATAGCTGTAAGGCTCTACCCCACCCTGAATATTCGTAGCAGTGATACTGCCATCAGCGGCACCGGCACAACTGTTATCCGTTACCGAAAAGGCTGCACTTTGCAACAAATTCACTTCCAGGTCAAGGGAAGCCAGACAGCCATTGGCATCTTCCACCACGATATTGTAGACGGCATTGGGCAGTCCCTCAAAGGAGGACTCCGGACCGAAGGCCACACCGCCATCCAGGCTGTATTGATAAGGCGCCGTGCCCCCCGTAGCTTCCAAAACCAGCGTATTGACCGATAAGCCTGCGGACAGCTCCAGCGGGTCGGGTTCCTGCAGATCGACTACAGGGAGGGTGATTTCCTGACCCGCATCATCCGTCACGACGATGGAGTATGCCCCCGCAGCCAGGTCTTCGAAAACCGGGGTATCCTGTGGTGCTCCTGCATTGAGCACAAAGGTGTAAGGCGGCAGCCCACCGGCTATGGCGACTTCAATCGCACCATCCGTATCTCCGGCACAACGAAGTGGATTAGTGATGCTGGCCAGGCCTGATAATACAGCAGGCTCCAAAATCAGCAGTTCGAACGTCTCGCCCGGGCGCCATCCGCCTTCTATATCCGTGAGATCAAACATAAATTGATCGGTTGTGGCAGCGCTCCCATTGTGCTGATAGGACAGCAGCCCGTTATTGATGTCTGCCTGACTGAACTCATCACCAATGGAAAGTACCTCGCTGCCATTCCGTTGCAGTACCCCATGCTCAGGCAGAGCGGTCAGGGTATAGAAAATGTCTTCCGGAGCAAGGGCACCCTTCTCAAAAGCCAGAAAATCAGCGGTAATGGCCTCCTGCTGTGCATAAGGGACTTCCAGTGTTTGATTAGCTAAAACTTCTGCAGGATCTGGCACATCGGAAGGCGGGCAGGCTTCAATCGACCAGGACACCAGGTTGCCGCCATCCTGATTGAAGGCATCGCTAATGGTGAGGGTCCAGGTACCGGAGGCTGGTAAGCCTGCAAAAGCAGACAGTGGGTCTAGAGACTGGAAGTTGCCGGAAATACCATAGGGCCCGCTTGCCTCACACGAATTCTCAAAATCATCAGCGGTGAGCAATGCCTCATCATCGAAACCCACCAGCATATTATCCTGAGAACACCCGAAGTCTGACCCCGGGACGCCCGGCTGATCAAACAGGGTGACGGATGGGCCACCTTCGTACGAAAGGGTCGCAGAGAGGTCGCCAAGCCAGGTATGATCGATAGCTAAGCCTATATTGAGGTCCTGTATCGTAAAGTCCCCATCAGTAGCCAGTGTGGTGGTGAATTCACCCGATCCGCTGGGTGGGATCACCAAATCAGGTTCGGCATCGGTGTAAACCGTGCAGTTGTTACCGAGGGTTTGAAAACTTGACCATACCGGATCAGGAGACCCGCCGCATTCATTAACGGGTATGACCCTCCAGTAGTAGACGGTGAATTCATCGAGCCCTGACAGCTCATAAGTCGTATCTAAGACGGTCTCTTCGATGACTGTGTTTGCACCAAATGCCGGCGAGGTAGCGACCTCCAGCAGATAATGATCAGCAAAAGCGGAGGCGGACCAGTTGACTGTAGGATTCAAGGGCACCGATTGGGCGCCCGCAGCCGGTGCGGCAGGAGTGGCCGCCACAGGGGCACCCGCAGCGACGTCCAGAGTAAGCTCTATGCTCTTGCTGACAGAGGGGCTGACCGCCATAAGGGAGAGTTCATACACGCCCGAAGCGGCATCCGCCAGATTGCTGATGGTAAGAATACTTGAGGCGTTTGCCCCGACCGGATTGGCACTGAAAGTAGCCGTGGCGCCATCCGGAAGCCCGGTCACCGACAAGTCCAGCATTTCAGAAAACCCGGCAACTGGAGTGGTGAAAATTTCAAACGTAGCACTTTCGTCATTGCACAGCGCCTGAGCTAAAGGTGTGGAGGCCATCAAGACTGTCGGACTGGGCGGCAGCTGAATTTCGAAATCCTCATCTGAGATATCAAAGAAAATGCTACCGGAAGCGACCACCTGAATCCTTGCCGTGCTCGTCAGTTCAAGCGGAACGAGAATCTCCTGCTCCCCATCGTTAGGCACGCCCTGAGCCAGTAGAACCGGATAAGTGAAACCACCATCTTTGGACAGGTAAATGTCCACAGCGCTGCAATTCACCGGTGCACCATCGGTACCCGCTACATCCCAGGTGACGGTCTCCAGATCGCCTACTTCCCAGACTACACTGGTATTGGGCTGCTGTACTACAAATGGCCCGGCGTCATCAGAAAAAACCAGCTCCACATCCGTAGCCTTCACGCATCCGCCCCCCGGGAAATTGTCCCGGACGGAACACCGGAAGCTCATGGTGCGGGAAACGGAAGGCAACACCTCCCAGGTATCTTGCGTATTGGCAACCACTGCATTCAAATTGGGAAAGTAGCGCACCGGATCAGGAGTTGGCGATAAGGACCGGAAAGCCGGCCCACCTGTACTGGCCGAAACCGGAGGCATGGTTGCTATCTCATTATCCATTTGTTCCCAGCAATAGGTCAATGCATCCCCTTCAGCATCCATCGCTTGTGCCTTGAGGAAAAAAGGCGTGGATACAGGCAGGAACAGCACGTCCTCCTCATCTGTAAGTATTGGCCCTGTATTCCCGACATCAATCAGCTCCGGGCAGGTGCTGCCAGCGCCGAACTCTATCGTGTTGGTAACCTCCTGTATGCTGATGGCATGGAAGTGGTCGTCGCTATTGTTTTGAACGTTAGGGCTGCAAATCCCGGCGTACCCCATAATCGTGGAGGCGCTGCCAGGTTCCATGGCTGCAGCAGCCACCCGGTTACAATTATTGTTCTGGGTATGATTTGCGCCAAACTGATGACCAAACTCGTGGGCTACATAATCAATGTAAAACGGATCGTTGACTGGCGATGGTAACCCTGTAACGCCACGGGCCTTTCGGTTGGTGCAAATAGAAGCCAGAGAGGCCACACCACCTCCACTTGTACTGAACACATGCCCGACATCATAATTATCGAAGCCCACCAGGCCATCTACGACACCCTGATTTTCACTAAGCAGCGTACCGGCGCTGTTGTTAGTAAAAGGATCTGTGGCTCCATCCAGGAAAATGACCTGATCGGTTTCGTCAATGAGCTCCATATGAACTGTGAAGTCCCGCTCATACACGCCATTGACCCGGGTCATGGCCACGTTGTAAGCCGCAAGGACATCCGGTACCGTACCACCGTGAAACTGTGCATACTCGCCTGTACAGGCAATAGCAAGCCGGTAGTTACGCAGGGAACAATCGCCGAGCAACGCTGCGGGCGCTGTGTCTGAATGACCGGCAGTACTGGCTGCATCGGTATCCATCCGGCAGCTGAATTCATTACCGGGGATGCCGTTATAGTCAGATTTGTAATACACCTGATAGTAGCGGGTTTGCCCTTCTGAGAAGACATCAATGAAAACCGTACTGTACAGCCCGGACAGAATCATAGCATGGAATCCCTTGTGGGTGTACCCAAAACGGGCATAAGCCGTGCCATCCTCCGGGCTATAGGCCGCAAAGGAGCGCATCCCGGGATACCGGGCGGACAAGCCTTCCGCCATCACCGGTGCCTCTACGACTTTGAAAGTCCGATTGTGCCCGTTGGGCAGAGGCAATTCCAGGGATATCGCGTTAGCTCTCGCATCAGGCGTATGCCACATTGGGGCTTCAGACAAAGCAGAGATCACCGCTTCCATATCTACATTGATGATCCGGGCCTCATCGGGCTGTATCTGACGGATGCCGCCAAGCCGCTGCGCGTCCTGCAAATGGGCATCTTTAAACCATTGTTGTGCGGATGAAAAATGAGGGAGGGTTAAAAACAGGCATAGCAATGCAAGTGGGTAGAGCGTTTTTTTCATGCTTACTTGTGTTTTGTGCACCATTTACAAGCGCTGCAAATGGTCAAATGGGTTATAAAAGTCTTGATATAGTGTTGCCGGTAATTGGTCGTTAGGAAGGCTCACAATTTAGGAAAAAGAAATTATATTTTCGAAACTCTGCCAGAGGAAATACGCCATCAGGATGGCCAGGTGAATCTTGCCTGACAAGTTTTTTTATTTCATATGCTTAAGGTAGGCGCCAAGGTGCTGCCTCATGAATTGTTCCGGGTCCCATACTCCTCTCAGCTGCCCTCTTTTGTCTGCACGCCAGATGTAAACACTGGCTTCAACCCTTTGATCATCCTGTAAAACAGAGACTGCCGTTTTCACGTAATCCTCACCCTCATAGGCATCTAGCACAGTATGCTCCTTCGGCGAAAGCCCATATAGCAACAATCCTCGGACTTCGGAGGCAGCCCGCGGGAACACAGCCGGGTACGGGCGGATATCAGCCCCATCGTGTATCGAAAAACGATGGTAACCATGAAGTACTGCTTCGGACGAGCCGGGCAGGCGGCCGAGCAGCAAGCGCAGGATTTCCGGAAAGAGCAAGGTACCGTAAACGAACAAGGGGCGCATTTCAGAAAGCTTCATTAAATTAAAAAGGGCTGAACAAAGCGGTAAACACTTTCATTCAGCCCTTTCAACAGCAACAGATGCTGTCAGATTTTATTACTGAGACTGCAGTTGCTCAATCGCACCCTCTGTACCACCTACCATCATGCTTGTTACGATGCAAAGCACGAACAGAGCAATGGCGAGGTACCAAGTCGCTTTCTCAATAAAATCGGTAGACTTGGCTGCGCCAAACATCTGATTGGCTTGCGTTCCACCAAAGGTGGAGTCAACGCCACCGCCCTTAGGGTTCTGGATCAAAACTGCGCCCATCAGTAGCACACAGACAAGGGCAATCAGTACAGTCATGGTAGTCAGCATATCTTAATCGCTTTTTATATTCAAAATTTGCTGCGCAAAGTAATCACTTTTTTCTGGAAAAACCAACATCAGGCGGCGATACATTTCTTCGGCTTTTTCGTGCTGCCCCTGCTGTGCCAGCACTCTGGCCAGCGTTTCGGAGACAAGGTCGCCGTTTTCAGTTATGCTCTGCAGCACAATTTCATCTACCTTACTATTGGGATTAGCTTTTTTCTCCTTTTTTTGCGTTTTCCGGTTGTCCTCCATTTTTTTGGACTCCATGATTTCGCTAAGCTGAGTCTGTATATCCGGGGGCTGGAACTGCGCCACCCAGCTGCTGAAGGAACTCTTGGGGCGTGGAGAGGGCTTAGGCCCATGCAATGGCTCATGTGGCGCCATACGGTCTGCACCAGGTGACTCTTCCTGCTCGGAATAAGTAACCTGGCTGATAAGCCCCGCTATGGCTACTGCATCGGCTATGGCGTTAAAAAAGGAGGCTTCAAGTGAGGGATCGCCCACTTGTTCCTCGGCTATGCCACTGAAATATGGCTCCTCCAGTTCGGGATGAGCAGCTCCGTCCGGTGTAACTTCATTCAGAGCGGACTCTAAGGCCTGCAGTTCCTGGTTTTTCCAGGCTTCAATATCCGTTTCCTGCCAATTCAGTTCATCTGCCATTGAAAGGTTAAGTTCTTCACCCACACCAGCAGCAGGCGTATCGCTTTCGGGGCTATGATCTGCCTCACCGGAGGCATCGGTATCGAAACCAAAATCAAGTTCCAAAACAGATTCTGAGGGTTCAGGGTTAATATCCAAATCAGAGAGCTCCAGGGCTTCTGCAGGTTTTTCTTCAAGGCTGTTCAGTTCCAGATAATCCTCTGACAGCTGAAAGACCTCTTCTTCCGGTGCCGTTTCCAGGTAGGCTTCCACTTCCGCATACAGCAGGCTCCGGTCGCTCGTGGTTGCCGCTACCCTTGCCAGGGCAGTTTCCCAGTCTTCCCGGCGGTCCTGCAGGCTTTTTCTCAGCAGCAACAATTGCAATGGCTGGCAAAAAGGATACTGCATCGCCATGGTCTTCAACTCCTCGTAGGGCAGCTGATGCAGCAAAGACCGGTCTTGCAGATATCGGCTAAAGGTTTCGGCATTCATGATTGAAATACATTAATGAGGCATATAAGCTCTCTGCAACAACTTAAAGTCGTTGTTCCAGCCAAACAAATTAAGAAAAACTTCCTTTAAATCAAACTTTCGTTTTCAGGAAGGCCACAAGCTTGCGCACGGCCTGCCCGCGGTGGCTGATGCTGCTTTTCTCTTCAGCAGACATTTGTGCGAAAGTGCGGTTGAAGCCATCAGGCATAAAGACGGGGTCGTAGCCAAACCCCTGATTGCCTTTTTTGTGATGGATAATCTGCCCTTCCACGGTGCCTTCAAACTGATGCTCCTTCCCATCAATGATGAGGCTAATCACCGTATGGAAGCGGGCCCTGCGGTCCTCCTCCCCTTTCATATTGGCAAGCAACAGGCTCATGTTAGCCTCATCGTCATGGGCAGGGCCGGCATAGCGGGCAGAATAGACCCCCGGCTCGCCATTCAGCGCGTCCACTTCCAGGCCGGTATCTTCAGAGAAACAGTCAACCTTGTAGTTATTGTGGACGTACCACGCTTTTTCTGAGGCGTTGGCGGCAATAGTTGGGCTGGTTTCCGGCAGTACTTCGTCGCAGCCGATATCCTTTAGCCCCCGGATTTCAATTTTGCCTTCCAGCAACTGGCTGACTTCAGATATTTTGTTGGGGTTGCCGGTTGCGAATACAATAGATTGCATGGAGTATAATTAGGTTTTGTTGATAGGATTTAAACGTTGAAGCAAGCTTTGAGGGTACGCCAAAGCTGTCCGGATTTTTCTTTTCCGCCCGCCTGCCGCTCCTCGAATATATCAGCGATGCTGTCGGTAAGGATGAAGGTGGCAGCGCCAAATTGCACAGGCTGATACGGTTGCAGTTGAAAATGCAAACCCAGCCGTTTGCCACTGACTCCGAAAAGAAAAACGAATTTCGCCGTTTTGCTCCCCTCCACCCGGCTGAAACTAATGGATTCCTCTTTTGTTAAACAGATGTGTTTTGCCTGTTGTGCGAGGTCAATTTTTGCAGCACCGAACACTTTGGCCAGAAAGCCTTCTATTTCTTCCTGCTGCGCCACTTCGGCCTCGTACCATACCCAAATGCCCTTATCTCCTGCTCCTTTGACGCCATTTTTAGGCTGAGCTTGCTCCGGAACAGGAAAAAGATGGAAATCTAAAAAGGTTGACTTCAAAATTTTTGATTTAAATTAAGGCTTTCTACCAAATAATCAATAAGAAAAGATATGGATTTATTCCAAATATAGAATAATTATAATTTTTTCTTATTTTCGCATAAAAAATATTGCAGATGAAATTTAATATAAAAATCACGAAAGCTCAAAATTCACAGCTCGGACAAGTGGATTTTGACGACATTCCTTTCGGACGGGTATTTTCAGACCATATGTTTGTGGCCGACTACAAAGACGGTGAGTGGCAGTCGCCGCGGATTGTCCCCTTTGGCCGGTTCGAAATGCACCCTGCTGCTATGGTCCTCCACTACGGGCAAGCTATTTTTGAAGGCATGAAGGCTTCTAAATCTCACGATGGCACGCCTTTCTTCCTCCGCCCCGAGATGCACGCCAAGCGGCTCAACAACTCAGCCCGCCGCATGTGCATGCCCGAAGTCCCTGAAGCGCTGTTTCTTGAAGCTCTTCATACGCTGGTCGACCTGGATAGCGACTGGATCCCTCCGCAGGAAGGCAGTGCGCTTTACATCCGCCCTTACATGTTTGCTACAGATGAATTCATCGGGGTAAAGCCATCTGCGACTTACCGGTTTATCATTTTCACCGGGCCTGTAGGTCCTTACTACCCCAAACCAGTAAGCCTGATAGCGGACAGGCAATTCGCCCGTGCAGCCGTACAAGGCGGTACCGGAGAGGCCAAAGTCGCCGGCAATTACGCCGCTTCTCTTCTTCCTGCCAAACTGGCGAATGAGAAAGGCTACGATCAGGTCATGTGGCTTGACAGCCGTGAGTTCAAGTACATTCAGGAAGTGGGCACTATGAATATCTTCTTCGTGATCGACGGCACTGTAGTGACCCCGAAACTGGACGGCGGTATCCTGCCTGGCATCACCCGGGACACGATCCTCAAACTGCTGCCTGAGCATGGGTATAAAGTGGAAGAGCGCCCTATCGCAATTGACGAGCTGGTAGACGCCTACAAAGCCGGCAAATTACAGGAAGTATTTGGCTCCGGTACAGCTGCGGTGGTGGCGCATGTTTCCAAGGTCGCTTACGATGGCTTTGAGATGGAGCTTCCGCCGGTGGAAGAACGCAAGGTCGGGCCGTTCATCAAAGCTCAAATCGATGGCATGCGTTCGGGCAAAATTGAAGACAAGCACGGCTGGATTGTTCCTGTACAGGGGCAGGCGGTGAATGCATAAAGTTACCTTCTTAATGGTAAAATGACAGGGGCGCTGTAAAGCAGTTGCCCCTGTTTTTACGAAAAAGCTAAACCCCATTCCGATGAAAAACCACTGGTCTTTCTTTTTTTTAGCACTCCTTATATATAGCTGTCAGCCGGAAGCCGCTCCGGCCGACCCGGACGCCTATCCTGCACGCACGCCCAATGGCATTAACGTGGTCGTGGAAATCCCCGCCGGCACCAACATAAAGATAGAATATCAAAAAAATAGTCAGCGCTTCGAAGCGGATCAACGCGACGGAAAAGACAGGCAGATTGACTTTCTCCCCTACCCTGGCAACTATGGCTTCATCCCATCCACTCAAATGGACAAAGCGGCAGGTGGTGATGGAGACCCCCTGGATGTACTGCTGCTCTGTGCAGCTTTGCCTACCGGCACTGTAGTTGAGGCGCGCCCCATTGGTTCCCTGCAGCTCATAGATGAAGGCGAACTGGACACTAAGGTCATCGCTATTCCTACGGATGCCACGCTGCAGACCATCACACCTGAGGATTTCACCGATTTCAGCATCCATTATGATGGCGCGCGCCACATTATTGAAACCTGGTTTTTGTACTACGACGGGCTGGGCACCAATACCTTTGAAGGCTGGCTGGACGAATCGAAAACTTTAGCCCTCATTGCACACTACGAACAGTAAAGCACCGTTAGTGTTTTCTGGAAGAAACGCAGGCTGCAGCCGTTTTTAAATAAACCCAAAATTTGACTCCGAAAAGCCAAATTTTATTTTGCGGAGTGGAAAATAAAAACGACTTTAGCCCCCGAAATTCTATTGTCGGTAACCGGATGGGGAAATCCTAACCAAGCCAAACAAATAGGACCATTTATGATCAAGAGACGCCTATCTTCAATCCTGGTCTTCCTGACCTTTTTTTCTGCGCTCCAGGCCCAAACCGGAGACACAGACTTCATGCGTAGCACGGGGAAGATCTACGTCGTAGTCGCCGTCATCCTGGCCATATTTGCCGGTCTTGTCCTTTTCCTCATTTACCTCGACAGGAAACTAACCAAATTAGAGAACCAAATTAAGGACAATGATTGATCTCGAACCGAAATCACAAACGAGCTTCTATCAGAGTGTTCAGAACTACTTTGAAAAAGCAGCGCAGCACACAGGCCTGCACCGCGGGCTGCTGGATCAGATCCGGGAGTGCAACGCCGTTTACCAAATCCGCTTCCCCGTCAAAGTAGGCAATGAGTACAAAGTCATCGAAGCTTACCGCGTACAGCACAGCCACCACCGTACCCCTACCAAAGGCGGTATCCGTTACAGTAATCACGTCAATCAGGAAGAGGTGATGGCACTGGCAACGCTGATGACGTACAAATGTGCCATCGTTGATGTTCCCTTCGGAGGTGCCAAGGGTGGAGTAAAAATCAACCCCTGGGAGTTCACGCCTTCGCAGCTGGAGAAGATTACCCGCCGTTACACCACCGAACTGATACGCCGGAACATGATCGGCCCCTCTGTGGATGTACCCGCGCCCGATTACGGGACCGGCTCCCGGGAGATGGCCTGGATTTATGACACCTACCGCACCTTTAAGGGCGACGACATTGATGCTGCTGGTTGTGTTACGGGCAAACCCGTGAACCAAAGTGGTATCCGTGGCCGGACGGAAGCAACTGGCCGGGGTGTGTTCTACGGTATCCGCGAAGCCTGCGATCAGGTGGAGGATATGAAAAAACTGGGGCTGGAACCGGGTATTGCAGGCAAGAAGATTGTACTGCAGGGCCTTGGTAATGTGGGCTCCTACACCGCTACCATTTCGCAGGACGAAGGCGATGCGATCATCGTGGGCGTGGGCGAAGTGGAAGGTGCCATTTATAATGAGAAAGGCATCGACATTCACGAATTGCTGAAATTCCGAAAAGAAACCGGCTCCATCCTTGGTTTTCCCGGTGCCCAAAATCTGGACAAAAAGGACCGTACCCGGGTACTGGAGTTCGAGTGCGACATCCTGATCCCTGCGGCACTGGAAAATCAGATCACGACCGAAAATGCCCACCGCATCAAGGCGAAAATCATCGCTGAGGCGGCCAACGGTCCGATTACATCTATGGCAGAGGAAGTACTTCTTAAGAATGGCAAGCTGATCATTCCTGATGTATACCTCAACGCCGGCGGTGTGACGGTTTCTTACTTTGAATGGCTCAAGAACCTGTCGCACATGCGCTTTGGCCGTATGGAGAAACGCTTCAATCAGCAAATCAACCAAAACCTGGTTGACCTGATCGAGCGGACAACCGGAAAGAGCGTGACCGACCGGGAGCGTATGATGGTTGCCCGCGGCGCGGAAGAAATCGACCTGGTCCGCTCCGGGCTCGAAGAGACGATGATCACTGCTTATCAGCAGATTCGGGAGATCATGATGCGCAAGCGCAAGGTGGAAGATCTGCGGACGGCCTCCTTCGTAAGCGCGATCAACAAGATCAGCAGCGACTACCTGTCGCTTGGAATTTTCCCATAAACTGCGGAGCATTCCTCAATATACAACGTACAGCGGGCACCCAAAACGTGCCCGCTGTCTAAACATACACCCTTAGTATATTTGGCGAAAAGCTATTTTGCAAAATATTTTATTATCAAATACCCCTATGAGGTTTGCAATTAGCTGTTTTTGTCAATATATTGGAGCGGTTTTGTAAAAACTGAATAATCAACAGGAAAATGTCGGACAAACTGGACAAAATTGACCTCAAAATTCTGAAAATCCTTCAGGAAAGCAGCAAAATTACTAACCTGGAGCTTTCCAAGCGTATTGGTCTTTCCCCCGCTCCCACCCTGGAGCGTGTGAAGAAGCTTGAAAACTCTACCGTAATTGAAAGCTACCACGCCAAGGTTAATCCGCAGTCAATCGGATTGAACGTTAAGACCTTCGTACTGGTATCCCTGGCCTGGCAAAAGGAAAATGCCCTCAACCACTTCCTTGAGAAAATCAAGGAAATCGAGGAAATCACGGAATGCTACATCATCACCGGGGAAGCGGACTTCCTGATCAAGATCGTTTGCAAGGATATTCCAACCTACGAAAAACTCTTGTTCAAGACACTTTCACAGATTGATGAAATTGAGCGCCTTAAGACGCTCATGACCCTTTCCACTGTAAAAGACGCCAAAGTCCTACCTTACCGCTACGAGTAAGCGCCCGGCATACTATGGCATGACACACCGATCACAGCCGTTGCTGAATTACCTACAGCAACGGCTTTGCGTTTTGTAGTTGGCACAACTTCTATTATGGCAGCAAAGCAACACCATACCATGCTGTGGTCTGTTCGGTCTCCCGACCTGATGGCACCGTCCTACCTCTTTGGCACCATGCATGTCAGAGACCACCGCGCCTATACCTTTTATGAACAAGCCTGCCGCTGCATAGACCAATGCGAAGCGATGGCGCTGGAGTTCGACCTGGGCCGTATGGATCAGGATACTCAGGCCGTTATTATGCAACAGGTGCCTGCTCAGTCTTTGGAAGCCCTGCTGCCCTCTCGTAAACTGGAGAAAATCCGGAAGTTCTTCCTGCGGGCGCTGAGCGTAGACATATTTCCGCTGCGGCATCTGTCCCCTTTGCTGGTCAGCAACATCATCAACGAGCGCCTGCTGGAAGAAGACCACCCTATAGCGCTGGATGAAATGCTATGGCAATACGCCCGTCAGGCAGACAAAACCATACTGGGCATTGAAACCTACGAAGAGCAGCTGAAGGTACTGCAAAAAATCCCACCGGAAGTGCAGGCACAGTCTATTGTCGCTATGGCACGCCATTTCAGGCAGCACCGGCGGCATTTGCTCCGGTTGGCGGCATTGTATGCAGCAGGCAATCTCCCTCAGTTGCATCAATCCTCAAAGCGCAGCCTTTCCGGTATGCGGTATCCCATGTTGTACCGGCGCAATGCCATTATGGCGGAGCGTATCGGAAAGATGATCGCCGGACAGCCCGTATTTTGCGCAGTTGGCGCCGGCCACCTGTACGGCGGCAAAGGCGTGCTCCGCCTGTTGAAAAAGCAAGGGCTTAGCGTCGCTCCTGTGCCTCCTCAATAAACGCCCGGTCTTTCTTAGGTAGCTTAGAAACCACAAGATCATAGGAGTGATCAATCAGTTTGAGCAACAAAGCCTCCTCCAGTCCATCTTCGAAGTAAACCGTATTCCAGTGCTTTTTATTCATATGCCATCCCGGAATGATTTGATGATGCTCCTCCCGCAACTGCTGTGCCCACTCCGGGTCACATTTGAGGTTGACCCGAAAAGCCTCCTCGTCCAGCCCGGTAGCTGCAAACATTTTGCCCATCACCTTAAAGACCAGGGTATCCGGCCCAAAGGGAAGGGTCTCCTCCACGCCCGGTTTATTGAGACAATAGGCCCGGAAAGCTTCGATATTCATGGTGTTCTTTTTCCCTCAAGTTAATCGTTTGGCAGGAAAGCACATCGACATTTTGTGGCTTGATATTTTTTTTATCTTTGGGGCGTTCAAAATCCACCCACACAGGCCCCGTAGTTCAAGGGATAGAATAGGTGTTTCCTAAACACTAGATCCAGGTTCGAGTCCTGGCGGGGCCACTTCGCCATAATGAGACGAGAAGCCCATCACAGCTCTATAACGGAATCCCTCCTTGTTCTCCCACCACACTCTCATTAGAAGACTTTGGAGAGTAACCTCCCCTCTCAATCACTAGTACATCAAGCTATAAACCCTTGACACCCCAAATTTCAGAGATCTATGACTTGAGGCACTAGGAAAGAGCACTCGCTGGAACTCATCCGGTATTCTTTGTTGTTAGTACTTGAAATTCCTTGCCATTTGCGGTAAAATACTGGATATCCCAATAGCCTTGTTCGCTAACTTATTTTCGATCCAAGGGGGCATAAGTGCTATTGACTCCTGAGGCAACAACACAACAGATAACGATCAAAGGCAAATATATACTTCAAAACCAATGCAATACATCGCCAAAAGCCTCCCCAAAAAAGGGAAACTTAAAAATGGAGACCACTTCGGTTTTTACGAGGACGAGCGGGTGCAGATTGCCTGTGTGGCGGACGGTGTGGGTGGAAATGCCTGCGACTGGAAAGCATCGGAACAGGCCTGTGAGGACCTGGTCTATTTTTATAAGAATGAATTTGCATCCCTTGGCGTGCAGGAAGGCATCGCACAAAGCCTGAGGAAGACCTTTGCCAGGATATACTGGACCAAAGGCAGGTGCGAGGGTATGCTGACTACCCTGGTGGCCGTTATCATTGACCGGCAGTCAGGGGAATATTTCTACTTCGGGATTGGGGACAGCCTGATCCTTAAATTTGAAGAGGGCGCAATTGAAGAACTGACTCCGGAATGCGAATTTCGCATACAGCCGGACCTACTGCCGTCCAGGGTGAAAAGCGGAGGCTCTTTAAAGGAAGGGACCTGCTTTGCCCTAATGTCTGACGGGGTCTACACGAACCGGAAAAACTACAAGCAGGAAATTGCCCTCGTTTTGGGTTCCGATAACTGGGAGAGCAAATTTGACGAAATCATGTACCTGAACCAGTTGACCCAATTCGACGATATGACACTCCTGCTGCTGAAAGGTTGATTGGGATCAGCCTATTTTTGCAGCCGTTTTTAACGTTCAGAGCCGTTTACAGCAGCCGGCGGAGCAGCCGGCGGAGCAGCCCTGAATCACGACCCTAAAAAACCAAAAATGAAAGTAGAACTCTCGAAGCAGTCCTATAAAGACCCGGAGAAAAACAGGAACGGTGATTTTTGTACGTTTGAGCTTCTGGAAAACGGGCACCTGGCTGTTCTGGCCCTGTCGGATGGTGTGGGGAGCAGCCCCTGTGACTGGAAAGCTTCAATGGTCAGTTGCCAAAAATTCATTGAAGCCTTTAAGGCGGATAACAATGAGGATATCACTGAGCGCTTTTTGCAAGCCCTGAAAGCCGCTAATCAGGAAGTCTTGCTCACCACAGACCGGTGCAATGGGATGAAAACCACATTCTGCGGGGTGGTATGGGACATCGGAAAGAAAAAAGTGCATTATACCAGCATTGGGGATTCCAGGATTTATGCCTTTTCGAATAACAAGGCGAGCCAAATCAGCACAGATGAAGTAAAATCCGTTATCCTCCGGAAAAAAGATGGTAAACCCATGATTGTTTCGGGCATAGCCGTTACCGCAGAAGGCATAACCAATGTCATGGGTAGCCAACAGGTTAGTTTCGGAATTGAAACAAAAGACGCGGAGGGTATTGATGGTATGGTGTTATCAACCGATGGATTCCATGGGTTGTCCACCACCTTTGAAGAAGATATTCGCGAGGCCATCAACACCATTAGCCTGGAGCAGGGGCTGAAGCAGATTTATCATAAATACAAGGACCTGCAAAAGGATGATATGACAATCCTGGCGCTAAGAAAAGTGAAAACCGCTAATAATCATTCGGAGATCCTCGCCACTATCTTAAATAATGAAGCGATCCCGGATATGAGCAATTTTGAGCTATCCAAAGTGTTACTGCGCGGAATAGAGGAAGGGATACAGGAACAGGATGCTGACAAGGCAAGCAAGCTGATTGCCCTCTGCGAAACAAAGCGAATCGACCTCGGAAGAGAAGAAACCGGAAATTTGATCTCCCTGATGTTCAGGGTGAATTTCCAAAACGGAGGAGTGTACCAGAAGCTCATGAGTTTGATGCGGTCCAGTAAAGCATAAGCTCTGCATCAACAAAGAAAATTGCCTTTGTATTAGGTTCCAAAATCGAAAAAGCGAAGCACATGCCTCGCAACCACTTGCAATTTACCGGGCTAAGATTGCAGTATTCTGTTGCAATTGTAATAATTTTAGGCTCTAAATTACAAAGGCATTAACTAATATGAGACTCTCTTTTTTATCGTTGGGGCTCTTCTTTAGCCTATCTCTGTTCGGGCAGCATAGAATTGCTATTTTTAATGTACAGACCACCGCCGGTTCTATAGCAGGCCTGGGACAGGTCAGCAGTCAGATCGTTGCCCATTATGCAAGCGATGACCGCTTCATCGTTATCGACAAAGCCAATATACAGCTCATTAAAGATGAGCAGGACCGCCAAAAGTCTGAAGAATTCATTGACGGCTATATCGTTAATCAGGGCAAGCAGGAAGGCTTTGAGTATTGCTACTACCCGATTTATGACAAAAAGGAAAAGCTTCTTTCGGTCAAAGTGTATGATATTGAAAAAGGGACGGTCATATCAAACCAGGAAGTAGAACTGGGACACACCATCCTTGGTACACCCAAAAACCTGCAGTCTGCCATCAACAAAGTCATCGAAAAAGTAAATGCAGATTGCTTTGAATTTAGGTATGAGATCCTGAGGTGCACAGACAAAAAAATGAAGTCAAAAGCAAAAAATCTACTTTTTGCAATTGGCTACAATCAAAGAGCTAAGGAAAAAGATACCTACGAAATTTACAAGCTCGTAGTAGAGTCCGTTGGTGGCAAAGAATACGAACGCAAAGAAGTGATTGCCATGGGCGAAATCGATGAAATTCAGGATGCCAACTTCTCTATCCTGAAAGTCACCAAAAATGGTGAAGCAGTAATGAATGCGCTGAACGCTAATGAACAGCTATACGGAGCATTAATCCGATAATATTTTTATACAAACAAAAGCATTATAACAAATCATGAAAAGCCAACTCACCAGCCTACTCGTCCTGGTAACTGTCTATGCTTTCTCTCAAAACTTTGGCACCGCTGTACTCATGGATACAGCTCCCAATAAGGGGGAATTCAACAAGATTTTTGTTCAGGCCATCGTAGAAAAGTACAACAATCAAAGCCCTCCACATACCGAATTTTATACCTGGAATGAAAACCCCGAATCCAATCCGGAACCCATCGAAGTGCTGAACGGCGAGGGTTTTGGTACAATCCCCATCAAACAAGCACTCTACCTCGATACCCAGTTCAGTTTTGAAAAAACACTGAAAACCAATTATCAGGTAGATACTTTAGGCAATGTCTTGCGGATGTTTGTCTACTACCCGCATAAGATAGGGCCGCGGCTTAAGATGATTGACCTGCCTACCTCGGAAGTCATCGCGGTGCATGCCTTTGATACCAAAGACTGGGGAATTCAGGAACATTATCAGGTAACCGACTTCAAAAAGTATTTTGGAGACAACCCGAAACGACTGGAGCGCAATAGAAAGGTCTTTAATGAAAAAATGAAGGCTTTTAAAAAGGTGGAACTCAAGCGTATTAATGAATTTTATACCAAAAAAGTCCAATCGTATGGCAAAAATATAGACCTCGCAAGACTGGTCAAAGCTTCCGGAGACAAACGATTATTTAAAGTGGATGAATTCACGCTGGATGAAAAAGATAAATGGGGTGAGCTCTACTTAGATGCCAAATCTACCGAAAACATTGCCAAAGGCGATGTTTTGAGTATGTATCAGCTTTCTAAATATGGAGACTTTGAAATGTATACCCCGGTTTCCGGCTTTTCCATAGTGGAAGTAACCCAGGCTGGGCCGGACCGGACGAAAGCCGTACCTTCTGTATTTGCTAAGAAAAAGATGACCGAAGCCCTGCAAAGCGGAGACGAAATTGTATTCGCAAGGAGCACGGCCTTGATCAATGAGGCGAATCGCAGGAATGAGCCTATGAAGCGTGTACAAGTCAAAGGGGAGTGCTTTATGTGCGAGCTGTACCTGGAAAGCATCCTGTTGGATGTGGCGACTACAAAGCTTATAGAACGAAACTTTGACCAGCAGCGCAGCTATTTCACAGACCAGTATACCGCTGAAAAATTCATGGACTTCAAAATGGAAGCCGTACAGGATAAACAAGAGGGTGTGGAAGTGATTTTCGAAAAAACTTCAACCGGAATGAAAGCAACGGATGTACAAACCGGAAGGATTGTGGGATTGGAGCACGAAGAAGCCAGTGGGGTCGGCGGGCTGCTCAAGCTACCGCCTAACAGGAAAGTACAGATCGTCAATATGTGCATGGATATCATGAATAAAGACCTGGAAATCCTGGAAATCACCAAAGAGAAAAAAGGTAAAATCAAGGAGTTTTTGGGTTACAGTGCCTTTGGGTTTGAGAATATCTCAACTTTATACATCATGAAAATCACCGAGGAAACGGTTGGCGGAAGAACGGTAGAAAGAGAAGAAGAAATAGGGCAAGTGTGGGCAAAAAGAAAGAAAACGAACACCATTGCGGAAGTTAAGGTCACGAAAGGTGAGAAGGAACTACAGCAGGCATTGGACAACGGTGATAAAATCAGATTTAAAGTCAGATATTAAAGGCATATGAAGTACCCATTCGGTTTTTTAGTGCTTGTTCTGCTCTTATGGAGTTGCAGCAAAACCATAATCCCCTATGAGCGAACAGGAAAAGTTAACGCCATAAGCCACGAGAATGCCATCGTCGTGCTCAGCAGTCAGGGGCAGGCGGAGCACCTGGACAAATCCGTCTACCATGCGGAGCGGAATGCCTTCGAAAATTTGCTTTTCAAAGGCATTCCCAACACCAATCAGGAATCACCAATGGTCCCCAATGAATATCTGGCCCTTGAAGACAATGGTGTTATACTGGAAAGACTGCTGGTAAATCAGGGCTATAAACGGTTTATTATGGACTCCTATACCAGCCACTCCTCAGTTTCCTGCGGGGTCACCTTTGTGGATCAGGTCATTAAAATTGACCTTCGGGGATTAAGAAACTTCTTGCAGGAAGAAGGCATCACGAAAAAATTTGGACTTTAGCCTCAACTAAATTTTATGAACCAGCTACTGACAATCTTATCCATATGTTTCCTGACAGTAAGTCTGACTGCACAGGAACAACCGACGATTCAGCCCACGATCATGGTCATTCCTTTCGCCAAAGAGGGCAATAGCACCAGGAAAGCCTATGAGTACAGCGAGCTCAACAGGATAGCCATCACCAAAGTGAAGGAAGCCTTTGACCAAAGAGGCGTGAACACCATTGACTTCAGGGCAAAGCTAAAGCAGCTGCAAAATTCTGAGGCACTGACAGAAGACCAGGAAATGTCGCTTAAGGATGAGGTCATTAAAATGTCCGGCGCTGATATTTATGTGGAAATAGAGGCCAATAAAGACCGTACTAACACTGGCAACAGCGTTACCTGTATCCTGACTGCTTACGATGCCTTTTCCGGTGAGTCATTGGCGAATAAGGTATCTTCCAGTCCGAAATTCAATACTGAAAACTTCGAAAAGCTTACCCAAAAAGCCATCGAAGCCGAAGTGGACAACCTGCTCAATACCATACAGGAAAAATTCAACGACATGGTTGAAAACGGCCGTACAATTACCATGGAAGTGGGCATTGAAATCGGTACAGACTTCAACCTGGACACAGAAGTAGACGACAGCGGCTACTACCTCTCTGAACTGATCGAAGAATGGGTTGCTGAAAACGCCCACAACCATTATTTCCATATACAGGGGCAAAGCGAAACTAAAATGATATTCGATATCATAAAATTACCTCTCAAAGATGATATGGGCAGAAACTACCGGATTTCAACATTTGCGACAGACTTCAGGCGGCACTTCCGGGAAAAAGGCATCAAAGCAGACCGAACCATCACCGGTAGCGCCATTACCATCACCCTTTCAAGCCTCTGATCATGAGAATAATGGTATCCGTAATGTTGACGCTGCTCTTTGGCAGCCCTTTTGCTTTCGCGCAGGAAGCCAAACCAAGCCTCGTAATAGGACAGGTAGAAATAGAGGACAATGCCTTCGCAGCTCGCGGAGTAAAGCAGAAACTGGAAAACAGACTAAAAAAGGACTACGATGTACTATCCTCCAGCTACATCACACTGCATGTAACAGGCAACTTCGGTGAGATGCACACCATCAATGGTATGGATACCTACACCGTCGCTGATGCAGATTTGACCTACTCCCTGTCTGCTGAGGGGCTGCCAAACCGCAGCAAAACGCTTTCCATCAAATGCAAAGGCACCAATGAGAAAGACCTGGCCACCAAATTAGGCACTACCATGGCTAGAGACAGGGCGCATTATGATGAGGTCCATGCCTTTATACAGGAATACATTCAGGAAAACCTTGGAACCTGCACAAAAATAACAAGCGTCATTAATGAACGGCTCGCCAACCATGAAATGGCAAAAGCGAACAGCTTGCTGGGATACTATGATGCCCTAAGCAATTGTCAGGAAACTAAAAGCAATGCGGAGCAGGCCATACTGGATAAGCATCAGGCCTACGCCTGTGATGTCATCATTAAAAAGAGTACCATCCTTGCCAATAGCGGCTCCCGGCAGGACCTCAGCAAAGCCATCGATATGCTCCTGATGGTCCCTCCTGATGCGCCTTGCGCAGAAAAGGCCATTTCGGTTTCAGAATTGGTCAGCAAAAAAGCCAAAGAGCTGGACGGCTACTCTACGCAGCAGCTTCAGAAACAACTCGTCATCTTTAATTCTATCACTCCCGCAGACTGGAAGACCTGGTACCGGGAAAACTACTCTAAAATCTATTAAATGATTCGTACTTTCAGCAAAGTATGGATCCACGCACTCAGCAACGTTATCTCGGCTGCCTCGCCACCCCACCACTCTGGGAAGGCACGACCGTATCCCCTTTCCGGCAAATAGCGCTTTCTCTTAGCCCTGAGCCTTTGGCGGAGCAAGCTTCCTTTGATCAGCACCGGCTTGGCAAACTGGCGGAGGCTTTTGTTTTTAATGCGCTCAAAAAGCGCCCTTCGGTCTCCTGGATTTGCGACAATCTTCAAATACAGCAGGACAAACGAACGGTGGGTGAAATCGATGCCCTGTTTTACCTCGAAGGCCAGCCCGTTCACCTCGAAGTGGCGTACAAGTTTTACCTCTTCGATACCCTTGAAAAACACGAAACACCTTTAGGTGCCTGGATTGGGCCCAACCGAAAGGACCGTTTGGTACAGAAACTGAAAAAGCTGCACCGCAAACAATTCCCCCTTTTGCACAGTGAAGTAACAAGTACGTACCTGAGACCATACGGGTTGGTGGCCGGGGCGCTGGAGCAAAGGCTATGCTTTAAGGCACAACTCTTTTTGCCTTATCAGCAACAGGAACTTGACGTTGCCCCACTTAACCAGGACTGTATTGCAGGCTGTTACTTAACCCTGCCGGAATTAGAGGCCTTCCGGAATGCAGCTTTCTTCATCCCGCAAAAGCCCGACTGGCTGATCTCGCCTCACCCTAAGGTACAATGGCTCCCCTACCCTGAGGCCCGCCCGATTCTAAAAACCGAAACAGATCAGAAACGGTCACCCATGGTTTGGGTGCGGCAGAACAGCGGTAAAATAATCAGATGCTTTGTTGTGTTCTGGTGATCCGCTTCGGGTATTCACGCCAACCTTTTATCGGTCAAAGGATGGTGTTCGTCAAATCCTGTTGCGACAGACCGGCAATTCAGGTATTTTTAAGTGGTAATTTTTCACCATTAAATCACCTGAATCAACATGAAAAAACACTACCTCATTCTCCTTCTTTCCCTGATCACTTCATTTGCAGGCAAAGCCCAGCTACAGCCAGGCGATTGGGCAACCCCTTTCACCCTAACTGATATCTATGGCAATGACCACAGGCTCTACGATTACCTTAGCGAAGGCAAACCCGTGGTAATGATCATCTCAGCAACGTGGTGCGCGCCCTGTTGGAATTTGCATACAAGCGGTGTAATGGAAGAAGTCTATGAAACCTATGGCCCGGATGGCAGCGACGAAATCATGGTCCTTTTCATAGAGGGGGACCCCAGCACTTCCTACGAACAACTCACCGGGCAAGCCTGGCCTTCACAAGGCAACTGGATCAATGGCACCCCCTACCCTATAATTGATGTGGAAGACTTTCAGCTTCAGGCGGCTTATGGCTTGCTGGGGTACCCCACGGTGGTCATGATCTGTCCTGATATGCAAGTAAAAGTTCCGCAGATGTGGTCTGGAATAAATACCTGGACTGTCAACTACGTGGTCAGTCAGGCTTTTTCCTGCAATGATGAGCCTCTACTGGAACAGGACGCGGCCATTCACACCTATGAAATCGGCAACAGCTCCTGCTACGATGGTTTTGTCAGCGCTAACCTCTACAACACAGGCAGTGAACCGCTGACCGCTGCTACAATAGAACTTCGGCGCGATGGAGAACTTGTAGACACTTACGATTGGATTGGCGAATTGCCTACCGGTGCGGAAGCCCCTGTCCTTTTTGAAAACGTAGACTTACAGCCGGGACTGAATACCTTCTCCCTGGTACTCCCTTCTGACGATGATGACCTTTCCAACAACGAGGTCCTGGTACCTTTCGTCAAAGCCCCTCTGGTCTCTGTGAATCTTGATCTTTATATCCAATCTGACAGCGATGCAGAAGACCATAACAACCGCTGGCAAATTGTCGATGAGAATGGCAATGCGGTAGCAGAAGGTACGCTGGCCAACAGTACCTATGAAGAAGTTAGCCTGTCCCTTGAAGCGGAAGGCTGCTATGAACTGCGATTCTACGATGAGGAAGGTGACGGCATCAATGAAGGCGGGTTTATTCTCGTACTGGATGAGTATGGCACCTCTATTGCCGACATCAGTAATTTTCAGGGTACAGAAGTATTTGTGAAGTTTTTGGCTGCAGCCAATGTGAGCGGTACTCCTAATGCGGAAGCGGTAGCCGGGTGGTCCGTCTTCCCAAACCCCACAAAGGATTTGGTGCAGGTGCAGTATGTGCTGAATGAAAGTAGCCCGGTGCAACTCAACTGCATCAATGCTACAGGCCAAGCCCTCCTCACACAGGAGTTCACGACACTGCCTTCCGGCACGCATCAGGCAGCATTTGACCTGAGCGGCCTGCCAGTTGGCTTGTACCAGGTCCAAATCACGACTCAAGACGGGACGAGCACGAAAAGTGTAGTGAAGCAGTAAGAAAACAGCGCTAAAAAGCCCCGGCAGGAATTTCTGCCGGGGCTTTTAGTTTACAATGCAACAACCTGGAGTGAGGAGCCGCTGCACTAGTGGTCTGTCAAGTGTTAATTTATGGGTTGAGTGGGAGCGAATTTTGAGGCTAATCAAGGCGGATGTTCCCGCGCATAGCAGCGCTACGTAAGGGGTTATCCAACGAAGAGTAGCCTCAAAAGTCGCCGCAGGCAACCCTTAGTTTTAGCCTTGACAGACCACTAGTTTACATCCATGCCCCGCACCACACGGGACAGTACACCTGGCAGAAAACGCTTTAGGTAAATACCCATAATTTCCTTACCGCCAATGTACGCCTCTTCTTTCTTTTTATAGATCGCCAGCAGTGCTTTGCGGGCAAAATCATTGGGCTCCAGCCCCTGCTTAGTCGTTTGTGCCATCTTGTTATTGGGAGAACCATCACCGGTCAGCGCATTGATGCTGACATTGGTATGCACGTAGCCCGGGCAGATCAGGGTCACCCCAATGTTTTTCTCATAGACTTCAGCCCTGAGGCAGTCAAAGAACCCATGCAATGCGTGCTTGGACGCTGCATAAGCGGACCTTCTCGGTGTACCGATTTTCCCCATCACACTACTTATGGCAACAATTTGCCCCTGCTTGCGGCGCAACATGTATGGCAACACCGCCTTGGTTACCGCCACCGTACCGATGAAGTTGACATCCATGATCTTTTGGTCTACTGACAAATCTGTATCCGCCACAAGGGAGCGCTGAGAGATACCCGCATTATTGACCAGCACATCAATCTTACCGAAATGGTTGATCGCCCGGGCAGTTATACCAGAAACCTTATCGTATTCCGTGACATCCATCGGCAGGAGCAATACCCGGCTGCTACGGGGGCAATTTTGCTGCACGCGCTCCAATTCCTGCTTATTACGGGCAGACAATACCAGATCTGCTCCGTGCTCAGCAAAAGCATACGCTAAATGCTCGCCTATCCCGGAAGAAGCCCCCGTAATCCAAATTACTTTATCCTTGAAATGCATCCCTCGTTTTTTTTGCAAATTAACCGAAAAAAGTCGAATCCTCAGATGCTGCCTCCAAAATCTCTCTTAGGGCCACCTTCGAAACCCACAAAACGACATTGCAACTGTAAACGATTTAATCTTTTGCAAAAAGCCTTAAATTACCTTCCCATAACCCTGAGGCGCCTGCAAAAAGGCTACCTCCGATCCGCACATCAAACTATGAAGACCATTTATTTTGTCAGACATGCAAAATCCAGTTGGGAGGATCCCAGTTTAAGAGATTTTCAAAGGCCCCTGAATAAGCGGGGGCTCAGGGACGCACCATTCATGGGCAAGCTGCTGCATGCCAAGGGCTTAGCCCCTGACCGCATCATCACAAGCCCTGCCGTTCGCGCCCGTACTACTGCTAAATTCTATGCTGCAGCATTTCAATACCCGGAAGCCCAGGTGCAGGAGGAGCCCCTCATTTACGAAGCCTTCCCGGAAGATATTTTGCGGCTGATCGAAAAGTTTGATCCTGCATGGAAAGTGGTGTACCTTTTCGGGCACAACCCTACCTGGACCACCCTTGCCAATTCCTTTGCCGAGACTTTTATTGCCAATATTCCGACCTGTGGGACGTTTAGAGTAGATGCGGAAGTGGACGACTGGGCTGCATTTACCGCTCAAACCGGCCGCCTGAGTGAATTTCATTACCCTAAACAGTATTTTTCCTGATGCGATATACTGCCTATTTATTGCTAACCTGCTTCCTTGGTTTATGGTGTTCTGGCTGTCATACCCCAGAAGAAAAACCTACTATGCCAGAGGAAAAGCTGGTTGAGGTGCTGGCTGATATCCATATTGCAGAAGCTGCCCTGCAGGCCCTCAGAGGGCAAACCAAAGACAGCATGTCTCAGGCCTATTACCAGCAAATCTACACCATACACGGGGTAGACTCAGTGGAGGTGCAGGAAACCCTGGAAACCATGCGCGAAAAACCGGCAGAAATGAAGGACCTCTATGACAAGGTGATGGAGCGCGTGGAACAACTCAACGCCAAGGCCAAAAAACCGGAAGAGCGGGACTGACCTCCATTTCTTAACATATACTTAATGCCTCATTCGCTAAATCCAGCTTTCGAAGCCATTAACTTTGACGGCATGCGACTTAGGCTACTCTATATAGCCCCTTTTTCAACCAATCCTCACATAGATGGACCCTGTCAAAATTCTCATTGTGGATGATGAACCAGATATACTTGATTTCATCCGGTATAATCTCGTTAAGGAAGGATTTGAAGTCTTTACCGCATCCAATGGAGAAGATGGGATCAAGACTGCCGAACAAGTCAAACCCCGCCTGATCATCCTGGATATCATGATGCCAAAAATGGACGGCGTGGAAGTCTGCCGGCAATTGCGTAGTAAACCAGGATTTGAAAATACCCTGGTCACCTTCCTGACTGCAAGGGAGGAGGATTACTCCCAAATTGCAGCCCTTGATGTGGGTGGCGACGACTACATCACCAAACCCATCCGTCCCAGGGTATTTCTCAGCCGGATCAAAGCACTGCTCCGGCGATCCGAACGCTGGGAGGAAGAACAGGAGGAACCGAACACCCTGTCTATCGGCGATCTCATCATCGACCGGGACCGGGTCACGGTCACCAAAGGAGAAGACGTTATAGAACTGGCTAAAAAGGAATTCGAGCTGCTCTTCCTGCTTGTATCCAAACCCGGAAAAGTCTTTTCCAGAGAGGAAATCTTCAACAAAGTATGGGGCACCGATGTCATCGTCGGCAACCGCACCATTGATGTCCACATCCGGAAACTCCGGGAAAAGATCGGAGACCACTACATCAAAACCATCAAAGGTATTGGCTATAAGTTTGAGTTTTAGGCCCGGTACAGCCGCCTCATAATCCCCTTTAAAGATAACCACCACAACCTAATGCTGAAAAACCCTACGCCACAGCAAATCGCACAAATTGTAGCGCTGTATATTACGGTTTCTTCCCTATTGGTCTGGGGCGTGCTTGAGGGCGTCCGTGCCCGCTTTGAGCTCACCTGGATGTTCACCCTGGCACTGCTCGGCATAGCCCTTTTTGCTTCTGCTTACCTGATTACCATTTTTTACCTGCGTAAATATATCTACCGCAAGATCAAACTCATCTATAAAACCATCCATAAGCACAAAGTCTCCCCACAGGAGAAAAATAAGAACATTGATGTGCGCGAAAACATCATCGACGAGGTGGAAAAACAAGTCGCAGAATGGGCCGAACAACAACAGGAGGAACTGGACAAGTATAAGGCATGGGCGGAGTACCGCCGCAACTTTGTTGGCGACATCTCCCACGAGCTCAAAACACCTATTTTCAATATTCAGGGCTACCTGCACACCCTGCTCGACGGGGCACTGGAAGACCCAAACGTAAACACTACCTTTCTCAAAAAAGCCGCCAAAAACCTGGAGCGCCTGCACATCATAGTGGAGGATCTCGAAGCCATTTCCCGCCTCGAATCCGGAGAGCTGATGCTGGAAATTCAAAGCTTCGACATACACGCCCTGGCAGCAGAGGTTTTTGAAGATCTGGAGTTCAAGGCCAAGCAGCGCAACATCACCCTGGAGTTTAAGGATGGGGCTTCTCAGGGCTTCAAGGTGCAGGCTGACCGGGAAAGCATCCGTCAGGTGCTGACCAACCTAGTAAGCAATTCCATCAAGTACGGGGAAGAAAATGGACGCACCCGCATCGGTTTCTACGACATGGACGGTAACATCCTCATCGAAGTTGCGGACAATGGGCTGGGCATACCAAAAAAACACCTCAACCACGTCTTCGACCGCTTCTACCGGGTGGACAAAAGCCGTTCCAGAGAACGTGGCGGCTCGGGGCTGGGCTTGTCCATTGTGAAGCACATCATTGAGGCGCACAAGCAGACCATCAATGTACGCAGTACGCCCGGCCTGGGCTCTACTTTTGGGTTCACCCTCAAAAAGGGGAGTTAGCTGACGAGCTACCGGATCAGATTCACCTCACCTGACCGCTCCACGGTGATGCCATTGCCTCGTTCCAGCACCAAATGATACCCGTAAACGCCTGCCGGAGCCGTTTCCCCTTTGTACATGCCTTCCCAACCCATCTGACTGGCAGGAAGCTGGAAATCGCTTGCTTCATAAACCAGGCTACCCCAGCGGTTAAAAACGCGGAAGCTGACCCCCCGGACAAATTCCGGACCGGCGTAGGGCCGGAGCACATCATTGATACCATCGTTATTCGGTGAAAAGGCCGTAGGTACATAAATCCGCTCCACATTATTCACTTCCACTACGATCCTTGCCGTAACGGTACAGCCTTCACTCGTTAGGCCGGTAACGGTGTAGGTGGTGGTGCGCTCCGGGCTCACCCGCACCGTTGCACAACCCTGGCATACTGTCGGCTCCCAAACCAAACTATCGGGCAGCTCCGTACCCGCATCCAGCGGTTGCGCTACCAGGTCTATAGAATCGCCTGGGATAATGATAGGCTCATCCCCCTGCCCGGGCGAGAACAGCCGAAACGCCGCCGGAGCCTCTGATTCCAGGTCGAATACAGCCACGCCTTCACAGCCCCCGCCATCCTGTACAAGGAGGCTGTAGCTCCCCGCTTCCAGCCCCGAAAAAAACGGAGATTGCTGCAAGGGTTGATCATTTATGCCAAACAAATAGGGCGCCTGACCACCAACGACACTATCCACGCTTAGGCTTCCTGTACCATCTGGCGTGCAGCCCGGATTAGTGACACTGACGACCAATTCAGGGGTAGCGCGGTTGTCGGCTACAGTTATAGTGTCGGCATTGGCACATCCGGTACTCGTATTCGTAACTTCCAGCACGTAATCGCCCGCTTCAGAGGCAGTGGGGTTAGCGATGCCGGTATCGGAAAGCACGCCTCCGTCCAGGGGGGTCCATGCATAAGCAAACCCGGCCATAGCGGGACTGCCAATAACGACCTCCTCCCTATCGCAGTCGAGGCTGTATGGCCCACCGGTTTCCACCACAGGTACCGGAAGAATATCCAGATTGAAAAAGGCTGAGTCCGGCTGGCAAATGCCATTGTTTTGCAGGTAGGCAATTTGAACCGCTCCCGGAATAGCCAGTTGCGCCAGGTTTAATTGTCCGGTGGAGGCATCAAGTGCATCATCGGGCACACCTCCTCCTGTAACCGCCCATGTCCCTCCTGTGTCAGCTCCGGCCAGAATGGCGCTCAGCTCTAACAGGCTGTCCAGTCCTGCGCAAAAGTCCAGATCTTTCCCTACTCCGGCAGCTGGAAAAGGCACGACAGTAAAGTCCAGAGCCGGAAAGAGGCCATCGTAGGTACAGGCCGGGGCGCTACTGTCAGAAAAGCTGGAAATGGCGATGCTCCCGCTGCCGGGAACCGGCACAGACAAGGTGTTCACCCCGGCTTGCAACCCCGGAAGGGTACTCGTCAGTCCGTTGTAAGTATACTCCAAAGTGAAGGGGCCCGGGCTTTCTGTCTCAATCAGCAGGGCCAGGTCCAGAGGCGACCCTTCGCAAATCTCGGTTGCCCCTTCCAGTTCCAACGTGTAACCCGGGCATTCCAGTGTGGTGCACCCTCCGGAATAAACATCACTCAGACAACCTTCTGCTGACAAAGCAAACAACTCGTAATTGACCTGCTGATTCTCCGTCAGCCCTTCGATCAGGTAAGTCGTATCGGAAGTGAAGGTCCCTACCGGCCCGTCGAGTACATCTATTTGGTAAGTGCTTGCCCCCATCGTAGGCGACCAGGATAAGAGTATGCTGTTCGTACCAACTTCGCAAACTACATCCGTTACTGTATCTGGCGTTTCGCCCACGGTGATGGTTAGCTCCGCAGTGGCTTCACAAACCGGCCCAAAGCTGATATCATCGAGTGCAAAGTCGTTGCCTGTAGACTCACTGTTGACATTGGTGATACAAATTTCCACATCAGTGGCGCCCCCCGAATTCCAGGTGGCATAGAAGGGCACCCAATCGCAGGTCACCGGGGTGGCTGCTGCGGTATTGCCCAACAAAACCCCATCGAAGGAGAACTGTAGATTCGCAGGGTTTTCGATAGTCACGGAAGCGACCCAGGCCGAAAAGGCATAGTCTGTACCGGGCGTAACGCTCACCACCTGACACCAGACGTCGTTTTGCTGATCGGAGCTGTTCACCACCATCATATTGCCATTGCCGGTGGTGTGGTCGCCGCAGGGGGCAAAGTCCTCATGGGTAGACATCGGGTTGTTGCTAATCAGGTACTCACCTTCGTTATGCAGGGGCCCGTTTGGCCCGCCACTCCCCTGCCCGTAATCGGTCGTAAACCCGGCATTGCCCAGTTCAAAGTCGCCGTTGAAAATGAGGTTTTCGCCTATCGCCTGTGCGGTGATGGTATAGGTTTGAGTCGTTGCCGGGGTTGCAGTCGTCACAGCAGCTGAGGGGTCGGCCAGCCCCGCACCGGGCGACCACTGAAAATTAAATGGCGTGACCGAAAAAGAAGCAGCAACCGGCACCGGTTCGCCAGGCGTGCACAGCGTGGTGTCTCCTGATACCGTGATGGTGAAATTATCACAATCCTGAGCAAAACCTATCCTTCCAAACAGCAGCAAAAAGAGACCAAAGCCTGCTAAGCGAATATTCATAGCGATTCATTTTTTCGGAAACAAAAAGCATAAGGAGCCCGGCCTGTACTATAGATCAGACCGCCCGTTTCCAATACCTGGAAATTGATTTAAGGCTGACCGGGGTAATCAAGATTGGAGATTTGATTTGTTGCTGTAGTAGCGGCAAAGATATAACAATCTGCCATAAGTACAGCCCGGTTGAAATGAAGCTTTACGGAACGGTCGGTTTCGGCCTGTTAAAATACAAATGCCCCGAAAGCCATTATTTCGCTTCCGGGGCATACTGCAATCAGTACCTAAGGCCCTTACTTGCTATTTACTGATTCTCATTGAGCGGAATCGGGAACTGCTGGAATACCTGATCACCAGGCCGGTCAATCGACAGGTTATCCGCATTCAGCAAACCATAGCGGCGCAGGTCAAACATACGGTGCCCTTCCGCCCAGAAAGAATAGCGGCGGTTGTACAGCATTTCGTCGATCAGTGCATCGCGGTTAACATCTCCATCATAATCGCCTAATCCATGCGCATTGCGGATCACATTGAGTGCCGTCACTGCATCATCCAGGCTACCTTCCTGAATGCTCGCTTCCGCATAGATCAGGATCAGCTCCTCGTTACGGATGATATCGATTGACGAAAGCGCAGACTCATACAGAGCTGTCTCATGCGTACCATTCAGCCCGTCCTGAGAGGTAGCATCCACCCGTGGGCGGAACTTCGACAAACGCATATCGCCTTCCCGGATATCTTCAATGTAGGAGTCGTGGACAATAATTTGGTCGCCGCTCTGCCCGGGAATTTTGAATACCGGATTCAGTACATCACCGGAAGCGGTGCTGAAGATCATTTCCGGTCCAACAGTGATATCGCCATCCAGGTCCAGGAAGGAATCCTCCAGGTAGCTGAGCGCATTATCGTATTGCTGTGCATAGGTAGCCGCCCGGGCTGCTATAGCGCGGTTAAACTCAGCATAACCTTCCGGTGTATCAAAGCCGCCGGCATAGCCTGCCGAGAGTGCAAAATGGAATTCGGCACCCTGAAGATCATCATAGGCATCGTCCAGCAGGCTGAAAATCTCAGTGAAAGCATCTGCTTTGCTGACAAATGGTCCCAGGTTTTCCGGATCAGCGACATCCACACGAATGCCGTTGTCGTTGAGGCGCATGAGCTCCTGCAGGAACATCAGTGCTTTAACGGTTCTTGCATAGCCACGGTAGCCGGCGAGCTCCGCTTCAGAAGCCCCCTGAGCATTGGGGAGCGCTTCCAGCAGCAGGTTTACGTTCTTCACTACCTGATAGCGGGTCCCCCGCGGTGCAGTGAGGTAAAAGGTATTATTGTCCAGGCTGCGCCCCTCTTTGCCCAGCAAATCCTCGGTGTTACGAGGGTCTGCATTGAAGATGTAAAGCTCTCTGGCAATCGTACCTGTGGAAGTGATATAGGTATCCCAGGCCGTCCGCATCCGGGCTTCTGCCCCGTAGACCAAGAGGTCCAGCTCATTAGGCTCTGCTTCGGAAAGAATTGCGCTCACACTGGGCGCGTTGGGATCAAACTGCTCGTCGATAGTGCAGGCACCAAGGACCAGCAGGCATAATGTGCTTATGATCAGATTTATATTTTTCATAGGAATGTTTCCTTTTTAAATTCAACAATAGGTCGGTGTCATTAAAATTCAGCAGTAACATGGAAATAAGCCTGACGTGTACTTGGGAAAGGCGTTACTTCAATACCTGTAGACAAGCCAGTTGTTCCTTTGGTGGAAACTTCAGGGTCGTAGCTGCTGTAGTCTGTCAGTGTAAGCAGGTTACGGCCGGAAACACCAACACGCAGACGGCTAATGGTATTGCTGAATTTAGGCAGGGTGTAGTACAGACCAACCTCACGCAAACGGAAGTAGGAAGCATCCTCTACAAACCCAACCAGGTCAGCGTATTCCTCAGGTGTTGTACCACCAAGGTTGGTTAGCAGGCGGGACAGATTGAGTACGTCGCCTCCTTCTTTCCAATGGGTCAGGAAGGTAAAGTCGATGTTGTTGCCAATCTTAATCTGGTTAAACCAGCCCAACTGGAAGTCAGGCTCCACATCACCAATGGTTACAGGGCCCTCTGCACCATTACCCTTTAGCTGTGTGATAGGCTCGCCTTCTTCAACAAAGAAGGTACCCAGCCCCAGACCAAAAGCAACACCGGTCGGAACAAATGGCGGTACGCCCAGGCGGGTCACTTCCGAACGGTTGTACCAGTAATTTACTGTAGAGTTCCACTGGAATTTCTCACGATTGACCGGAGTGAAGCCCAGCTGTACCTCCAAGCCTTGGTTACGAAGGTCAAAATCGCTCCGGCTTTCATCCGCCCAGCCTGTAGAAGATGGGATGTCAAAGTCATAAAGCAGGTTCTCTACATCACGGATGTAGTAAGTTACGCCAAGATTCAGTTTGTTGTTCAGGATACCAAAGTCAGCTCCAAATTCCAGTTCCTGAGAAGTTTCAGGCTCCAGGTTTGGATTACCAAGACTACCGCCTGCACGGATACCTACCTGTCCGCCAATATTAGTGGAAGCCAGCGTCGTGAACAGCGATCCAAAAGAGGCACTGCTGCCCGTTTCACCGTAAGCTACCCGCAGCTTGAACTGATTCATGCTATTGATGCTCCAGAAGTCAAAGTTGGCTACGTTGACCGCCAGCGATGCCCGTGGGAAGGCAAAAAACTGATTGGGGTCACCATTCAGGCTCGACTTGTCAAAGCGGATACCTACAGTACCAATGATTTTGTCGTCCCAGTTGACTTGCTCCTGAGCAACAAAACCAAAGTCTTCTTCTGTAGCCAAAGCCTGGCTGATTTGCTGTGCACCAGAGTTCTGCAGGTTCGTCTGTCCTGGAATCAGCTGTGTGGCCCGGTTGAGAACCAGATCACGGTCAAAATTGAGGTAAGTCACCCCTACCTGTGTGTTGAAGTTAATATTGCTCTCCGTATAATGGTCCAAAACGGCAAAAGCTTGATAATTGTAGTTCAGCAAGCCATTGCGGCCCTCACCAATAAAGCCGTTGTTGCCGCCCGCCTGTGCCTGATGGGTTTCCGGCACGTAAACGGAGGTCTCGTTCAGCAGGAAGTCAACACCCACATTACCCGTCAGCTTAAAGATCGTACGGTCGGTCTGATAAAGATTGATCTCCATATTGGCACCGGAAATGAAGCGGTTATTACGCTCTTCGTTCCAGGTATTATCGCGAACAAAAATAGGGTTACCTGCCGCATTAGGGTTCGTCGGGTAGTTGCCCAGCGCATCCGGGAACAGGTTCACCCAGTCGCGTGTAAATGCCAGGTTGTAACCGTAGCTCAGGCCACCCTCGTTTTCGTTACCGGTAAAGCTCCGGCTGGCGAAAGAGTTGATGTAGTTGGCATTAACGCCCATTTTGATCTTATCAGAAATGCGGTGGTCCACATTCAAACGCATGGAGAAGCGTTCGAAGCCGGTATTTTCAATAATACCTTCCTCATCCCGGTAGCTGGTGTTGAAGTAGAACGTCGTTTTCTCATTACCACCGGAGATGGACAAACGGGAATCTGTGATGAAACCGTCATTGCCATAAATCTCCTGCTCGTAGTCAAACACTTCACCATCTGCTACGGCTCGCTCGAAACGAGCCCGCTCATCCGGACCGAAGGCTTCTTCCACTTCAGCAGCCGTGTACTGACGGCGGCCTACGAAGCGCTGAATGGTGTTCACACCAAAGTCCTGCTCGAAGCGGACCTTGGTTTTGCCAGCCTGCCCCTGCTTGGTCGTGATGATGACCACACCGGCGTTGGCCCGGGTACCATAGATAGCAGCGGCTGAAGCGCCTTTCAGGACCTCGATGCTTTCAATATCTTCAGGGTTCAGGTCTGCCAAACGGTTGGAAGCATTCTCCTCAGAGCCGGAGTTCGCACCGGAAGCAAAACGCAGGCCACTCGGGATTTCCGCATTGCTGATATAGACCCCATCAATAATAAACAGCGGCTGGTTGTTGCCCGTCAGGGAGGAAATCCCCCGCAGGCGCATAGCAATACCACCACCGGGCGCACCGGAGCTGGAAATGATGTTTACGCCGGTCATTTTACCGTACAAAGCACCATCTATGGTCTGCTGAGTGGTCACCTCGGTAAGTTCCTGGCTCGAAATGGTAGATACGTTGTTCGCCAGATTGGAGCGTTTCACACCAGAAGCAAGGCCCGTCACCACCACCTCTTCGAGATCGGCAATGTCTTCTTCCAGGGTAACATTCAGGCGGTTGTTGTCCGGAGTAGCCTCTATTTCCTGGGAGGCAAAGCCGGTGTAGGAGAACAGAAGGACTGCACGCTCCCCTTTAACATTTAGGTTGAAATCACCGTTAAAATCAGTAACGGTACCCGTTGTGGAACCTTTGACAATGATGGAAACCCCAATCAGAGGTTCCCCACTCCCATCGGTTACGTTGCCAGTCACATTGAACTGAGCCATTGCTGTTGCAGTAGTGAACAGCAAAGCCAGCAGCATGCTGAACTTTGTAGCGTAATTCATACAATTTTGAGTTTAATGAACTAATGAATGCAAAGCACGGTGGCATTAAGCCACTTTGACATAATAATAGAGCCAGGTACACATCCGTGGCACATGGTTTTTATACTGCTGAACTAAAAAAGCCAGACAGCTTCCGGTCTTATGAATCGCTAATTTTGCTTGTGTCCCAATAACCTGACGGGCTGGAACCGGGGTGCAGATTTGTGATTTAGCCCTGCTGTTAGTTGGGGGATAAATATAGTAAATTTTCTCACACTTACATTTTTCTTCTATTTTTTTCGATAAAACTGGCAATTCACCCGTCAATAATTGGCAAATACCCCTTCAAAACAAACAATACAGAATACACTCATTTTCAAAGTGATAAATATCAGCCAGGCCAAACTTTGGCATCCCGGTGAGATCACCTAATATTGGCGCTTAATTCTAAAGAGATGGAACTGATTTTCCAACGACTCCGACCTCACTGGCCTGCTTTAAGCATCGCAATCGCCTTTTTATTGGCCCATTCATTCGGTCTGTACCGGGCTGTCTTGGGGCTGGGGCCGGGCGAATCTGTGGCGCTGACTATTCTTCTGATCACAGCACTTTTCTGGATTACAGAAACAGTCCCCCTTTATATTACGAGTATGGGGGTACTGGCAATGAGTGTCCTTTGGTTGCTCCCTGTCCTCGAAGGACTAGGCAAAACAGCCCAAAAGGATGATTTCCTTCAAGCCTTTTTTGGGGATATCACCCTTTTATTCATGGGTGGCTTTGTGTTGTCTGCTCTGCTCAACAAATTCGGGCTGGCACGCCGCATCGCTAACTGGATGATCCAAAAGACCGGCAGTGCCCCCGAACGGGTACTCCTGGGCCTGATTGCCATATCTGCACTCTTGTCCATGTGGATGAGCAATACAGCTACGGCTGCAATGATGTTTGCCATTGTGGGGCCCCTGATTCTTCAAATCCCGGCAGGGTCTGCCTTTTCCAAAGCCATCGCTCTGGCCATTCCCTTTGCCTGTAATATTGGCGGGCTGGGTACGCCTATTGGTACGCCGCCCAACGCCATCGCCATGGAATACCTCAACCGGGCGGGCATAGAAATTTCCTTCGCCCTTTGGATGATCATCAGTATTCCGCTATTGCTACTGTTGCTTGCGGCGCTATGGCAACTGTTGCTGCGGCTCTATCCTCCCGGAGAAATTGAAATTACCATAGATGAAGACCCGGCTTCAGCAGATAACTTTACTGTAAGGCAAAAGATTGTCATGGTCATCTTCGTTCTCACTATCCTGGGCTGGCTTACCGGTGGCATGACAGGGCTCAGTACTGGATTTGTTGGGCTGTTATGTATTATTACCAGCTTCGGTATTGGCTTGCTCAATACGGCTGATTTCCGGAATATTTCCTGGGACATCCTCTTCATGCTCGGTGGCGGCCTCTGCCTGGGCGTGGTACTGGACGAAAGCGGGCTGACCGACACTATCGCTCATGCCATACCTATGGATCAGGGCTTTATGTTCGTCTTTGCTATTCTGCTCCTTATGGCGGCCGGCATGACTACCGTGATGAGCAATACAGCTACGGCCAACCTCCTGATACCGGTCGCAGTTTCTCTGCCCGGCAATGAGCTGCTGTTCTCCATTGCTATCGCCATCATGTGTTCCACCTCAATGGCGCTACCGGTAAGTACTCCGCCTAACGCGATTGCCTTTGGCTCCGGCCTATTGCAGGCAAAGGATATGCTAATTGCAGGCCTTATCCTAACTTTATTGGCTTTGATCGGTACTGCGATCACAAGTATTTTCTATATTCCCCTATTCTTTTAAACCCTAACCTATGGAACTTCACGCTCAGCATTGCCAATTTTGTGATTCTACGGATATGAGGAATATCCTGGTCCGGAAAATCGGCGAGTCAGATAAGGTTTTTGTGCAGTGCCAGTCCTGCGGGTCATTCGTGGCCAGTTATGTGATTGCCCCCCTGGGCTACTACCACCACGGCAAAGGGTATGATTCCTTCCTGCGGGGCATACACCGCAGCGGCGAGTTCATGAGCGGCAGAAATATTGCCCGCATGTTCGAAGACCGAAAAGAGCAGGATATCGAAGAGTTTAAGGAGGTCCTGCGGCTAATCCAAAAGAAGGACCATATCGATGATCCAAAAGAAAACCCCGGAGAAAAACAGTAATCTCCGGGGTTTTAAACCTTTTTACACTCCGTCTGACTAACCTTTGTTTTGCAGCTTCGCCCAGGTATCCCGCAGTGTCACCGTCCGGTTGAATACCCAATGGTCAGCCGTGGAGTCGGGATCAACGCAGTAATAGCCCATCCGTAAGAACTGGAACTGCTGCCCGGCTTCCATGCGCCCAACATTCGGCTCCACATAAGCCTCTTCCAGTACCTTCAGTGATTCCGGGTTGAGAAACTCCAGGAAGTCCTTGTCCTCGTGACGGTCTGGCGTAGGATCGGTAAACAGGCGGTCATAAAGCCGCACTTCTGCCTTTCGTGCATGTGCAATGGAAACCCAGTGAAGGGTGCCTTTCGCCTTGATGCCGGAAGTGTCATCACCGGAACGGCTGTCTGGGTAGTACGTGCAGTGTACTTCCTTAATCTCGCCCGTAGCCTCATCCTTTACATAATCCTCGCAGTGCAGAATATATGCGCCTTTCAGGCGGACATCACGGCCAGGCCCCATCCGAAAGAACTTCTTCGGCGGGTCTTCCATAAAGTCTTTGCGCTCGATATAAATCTCTCTGGAGAATGGCATTTCCCGGGTGCCCATCGACTCATCCTCCGGGTTATTCTCCACTTCCATTTGCTCTACCTGCCCTTCCGGATAGTTGGTGATTACCACCTTGAGCGGATCAAGCACCGCCATAATTCGCGGAGCGGTCTTATTCAGTTCATCGCGCACACAAAATTCGAGCAGGTTGAGATCAATAAGGTTTTCCCGCTTTGTCGTACCGGCTTTGTTGCAAAATGTCCGGATAGCCATTGGTGGATAGCCCCGGCGGCGCATACCGGAAAGCGTTGGCATACGGGGATCATCCCAGCCGTGCACGTGATCTTCCTTGACCAGCCGGAGCAGCTTTCGCTTACTTGTGATCATATAGGCCACGTTCATACGCGCAAACTCAATCTGCCGGCTGGGGAAGATTTCCAGCTTTTCGATGAGCCAGTTGTACAATGGCCGATGGTGGAAAAACTCCAGCGAACATAAGCTGTGGGTAATGCCCTCAATGGAATCCGATTGCCCATGCGCGAAATCGTACATGGGATAAATGTTCCAATCACTGCCAGTACGGTGGTGGTCTTCCCGCTTAATACGGTAGAGCACCGGGTCGCGGAGCAACAGGTTGTCGTGACCCATATCGATTTTAGCGCGCAGTACCTTGGAACCGTCAGGAAACTTCCCGTCCTTCATCCCTTCAAAAAGCTCCAGGTTTTCTTCCACGCTGCGGTTCCGGTAAGGGCTTTCCTTACCCGGCACCCCAATATCCCCTTTCTGCTCCGCAATTTCCTCAGCAGAGGAGTCGTCTACATAGGCCAGGCCTTTTCGGATGAGGTCCACTGCAAACTGGTACAACTGCGAAAAGTAATCGGAGGTGAACAAAGCCTCCCCTTCCCAGTCAAAACCCAGCCATTTAACATCGCGCTTGATGCTTTCCACGTATTCGGTTTCCTCCGTACTGGGGTTAGTATCGTCAAAGCGGAGGTTGGTTTTACCGCCGTACCGTTGAGCAATTTCGAAATTGACTGTTATAGCCTTGGCATGACCGATGTGCAGGTAGCCATTGGGCTCCGGTGGGAAACGGGTATGTACCCGCCCGCCGTGCTTGCCATTTTTGATATCTTCTTCAATGATTTGCTCAATGAAGTTTAGAGATTCTTTGGTTTCGTTGCTCATATTCTTAGAATCTAATAGTCTTTTTTGAAATCGCAAATTACATCCGGGCCGGCATTTCAATGCCCAGGAGTTGCATCCCGGCCTTCAGTGTATGCGCTACCGCCTGCGACAATTTCAGCCGGAAGGCTTTAGCCGCATCCGACTCTGCATTCAGAATGCTAAAGTCATGGTAAAACCGATGGTACTGCTTGGCCAGATCATAACAGTAATTAGCAACCCCCGAAGGGTCATAATTAGCCGCAGCTTCCTGAATCACAACAGGAAAGGCATACAACTGGCCAGCCAGAGCCTTTTCGATGGTTTCCAGTGTCGCGTATTCAGCGGCAGCCTGCAGATCCTGTTCTCCGCCTTTGCGCAGCACCGACTGAATCCGCACATAGGCGTTTTGCACATAGGGCCCGGTCTGCCCCTGCATGTCCACCGATTCCTTGGGGTCAAATACCATCCGCTTCTGCGGCTGCACCTTGATGATGAAAAACTTCAGCGCCGCCAGTCCGATTTGCCGGATGATGGCTTCCCGTTCCTCTGTATTCAGATCATTGAGGGTATCCCGTTCTTCTGTATTTTGCCGGGCCTCAGCAATTACTTCAGCCATCAGGTCATCCGCGTCCACCACGGTTCCTTCCCGGCTCTTCATTTTGCCGGAAGGCAGGTCAACCATGCCGTAGCTGAGGTGGTAAAGCCCTTCAGCATAGGGCTCGCCCAGCCGCTTCAGGGTCTCAAACAGGACCTTGAAGTGATAGTCCTGCTCATCGGCTACCACGTAGACCATTTTGTCCACGCCGAAATCTTTGTACCGTTCCTGTGCCGTACCGATATCCTGAGTGATGTAAACGGAGGTGCCGTCACTCCGCAGCACCAGCTTATGATCAAGCTTGGCATCCGTCAGGTCAATCCATACCGAGCCATCCTCCTTTTCGTAGAAAATCCCCTTTTGAAGGCCCGTCTTGATCGTGTCTTTGCCAAGCAGATATGTATCAGACTCGTAGTACAATTTGTCAAATTCCACACCAAGCCGTTCATAGGTCTCATCGAAGCCTTCGTATACCCAGCCGTTCATCTGCTTCCAAAGCGCGATCACCTCTTCATCGCCTGCTTCCCACTTCAACAGCATAGCTTTGGCAGCCTGCCCGAGCTCACTGTGTTCGTTGAAGTAAGTGTTTTTATAAATCGTTCCGAAAAAATGCTTTTCCAGCGTGTATTCAGCCGGCTCAAAGCCTTTGCCTTCCCGCTCTGCTTTCGCCATAGCTTTGCGGGCTTTCTCGTCCAGCGTTTTCTCCGCTTTTTTCACAGCCTTCTCATCCGCTTTCCAGGCTGCGAATACCTGCTGTCCGGCTTCGGAAGCCTGCCAGGTTTTGTATTCTTCCTTGAAGGCCTGCTCAAACTTTACATAGAAATGCCCTACGAAGTGGTCAGGCTTCTGACCGGCGGAGGCAGGTGTGGCTGCATTTCCAAACCGCTCCCAGGCCAGCATGCTTTTGCAAATGGCAATGCCCCGGTCGTTAACCACCTGCACTTTCACCACTTCATAGCCAGCCGCGTCCAGGATTTGGGAAGTCGACCAGCCCAGCAGGATATTCCGGATGTGGCCCAGGTGCAACGGCTTGTTGGTGTTAGGGGAAGAGAACTCTACCATCACCTTTTGCCCGTTAGCCGGCAAGCGGGCAAAGTCTTCTTTCGCATAGATATCGCCTACAAAAGCTGCCCAGAAGCTATCGCTGACTTCCAGATTAAGGAAACCTTTGATCACATTGAAATCGGCAACATGCGCCACCTGATCTTTCAGGTACTGCCCCAGTTCTTCCCCAATTTGTTCCGGCTTTTTGCGCGCTATCTTCGTGTAGGGGAATACCACCACGGTATAGTCGCCCTCAAACTCTTTGCGTGTCGGAGACAAGGTCACGGAATCAGCGGTAACGTCAGCATCATAAAGGCTTTTAACAGCCTGTACTACGCCAGATTGAATCGTTTCTATAATATTCATCTAATAAGGGTATTGCGGCAAAGCGCCAAAAGTATCAATTTTTGAGGAGTTTCGTGCAGCTTTCTGCAGCCCATTTGCATAACCGTATCAGGCGCGGGGAGAAGTACGCCTGAGTATGATTTTGCCGGGGATGCACTCTGAATCGCCGGTATTGCCGCTCCAGGGGCCTTCGAGCTTATCCTCCTTACCCTGAGATACGATGAAAAGAGTGGCTTGCTTAAAGCACCACTCCATGTTTTCGTGCTTCCAGTGATCAATGATCTTACTTTCCTCCCAGTGAATGGCTTTATCGCCAACCAACTGCCCTTCCAGCTTCATTTCCGCAAAAATATCTCCATATTTAACGTAGGAACGACCGGTGATTTTATTCCCTTCCTGTTGCAGGTAAAGCGTAAAATCATACTCCGGGGCGTACCCTCCTGTATTTTGAGTGAGAGTGCCTGTCCAGGTACCCGTGAAGTCATATTGGGCTTGAGTAAGCGCCGGAAAGACCAGGATCAGTAGTAGATAAGACCATTTCATAGCAGCATGCAAATTAGATTTCTTACATTTTCAGGAACCGGGCTGACTGGACAACACCTCAGTCTGGTGGGTAGTTCCCTTCAAGCTAAAAACGAAGATCAGGCTTGTTCATCCGCAGTATGGCCAAAGAAGCTGAAAATGGTTTTCCCGTAATGCCGCTCCTGCTCGTAGTTAGGGTGATCCTGATAACTATGGTTGGGGTTGTGCTCCATCACAAACAAGCCATCAGCTGCTAACAGGCCATGCTCAAATACCAGATCAGGGATGCTGTCAGTAACGGGCAAACCATAAGGCGGGCCGGCAAAGATGTAATCGTACTGCTGGCCGTCCAGCGGCATAAATTTAAATACGTCACTATGCACGATCCGGAGTTGGTCTTCGATTCCCAGCTCCTGTGCCGTTTTTTTAACAAACTTGACACATCCTGGAAACTTATCCACATACGTAACATCACGGCAGCCCCGGGAAATAAACTCATAGCTATGATTGCCCGTGCCACCAAAAAGGTCAAGAACCCTCAGAGATTCAAAGTCAAACGTGTTGTAAAGGATATTAAACAACCCCTCTTTGGCAAAGTCAGTGGTAGGCCGGGTGGGCCAGTTCTTCGCTGGCGGGTTAAAGCGCCGTCCTTTAAAGGCTCCTCCTATAATGCGCATAGACAGATTATTATAGCAAGCTCAGGCTGAGCAAATCAAAGTATTGGTAAGCCACCTCGCGGTCGTTTTCCAAATCAAACTTGAAAATGGCCCGGGTGTCCATAAACTCCATGAGGGGAAGATAACGGGCAAGCAAGCGATAGATTTCGGAGGCCTCGACCAATTGGCCACTTAGATACACCCGCGTGGATTCTGCGCTAAGCCCGGCCTGTTCGAAGACCAGCATAGCGTAATAGACAAAATCTTTGGCGCTCCGGTAACGGTAGGCATTGAAAAAAGCCAGAGCCCCATTCTGCAGCACGCTGGCAAAAAGATGCCCATCCAACAGGTGAAAATAGGCTCCATCTTTATAATTGACCAACCGGCGCTGTCCTTCCAGAAGCACATGGCCCAGATGGAAAATCCTGCAACCCGAAAAGAGGCGGCGGGCAGCCGCTTCGAGCGAATCTTCCACCGCATAAACAAAACAGGTATGGAGTGATGCCACCTGATCGGCAAGAACGGTATCCCGATCCGAAAGCCGGGTAGTACCTTCCAGATAAGTGAGGTGGTCATCCGGGTTGTAAAGCCGGTCCGGAACAATGACCTGCCTCGGGGTAGCAAAAGCCAGGCGGATGTTCCGAAAGGAGGCAGATAAGAGCTCATCCTTTCGGTGAAGCTGCTCCAGCATATCCGCATCTAAGGGCGTATCTTCAAGGCTATACTGCCGAAGCGCCAGAAGCCGCTGCTGATCGCTAAGTATGGCAAAACCAAAACTGTCCACCCCCACAAGGATGGACAGTTCATAGGTCTTCGTATGACTTGCTTCAAAAGTTGGCGATATGAGCTGTTGGATTATCTTTCCCAATTGCCGGAGAGGTTTGGTGCATTCATGTTACCAAACTTCAGTACGCTATTGGGGTCATAGCCGCTGTCATAACGAGCAAAGCGGGGGTCCTTAAAGGCACCCATAAACTCTTTGCGGCGCACGCCCACTTCAACAACAGGTACCGTTGTGCTTTGGTAGGTAATGGTATCCGCTTTGATATCAAAGGATTGACCACGACCGTAAGGGACATAACGCAGAGAATCTAATGACATTCCCATCACCGCACGAATGGAATCATAGGCAGGGAGATAAGTCGTGTCATAAATGATTTTACCGGTAAAGTTCGGATCATCAGGGTCACCAATCACTTTAACAATGGCAAAGCTGTCGTTCTTCAAGACATAAGATAAAGAATCAAAGGATGGTGCAAACCCGCCTTTGATATTCCGGAAGGCTTCCTGAGCCGTACGAATCTTCATCAGTTTGTCAATCACAGCATTTTCCCGCTTTTCTTTCTCGGCTTTAAAAGCGATAGGCTCCTGAATACTGCTGATCAGTACCCAGACCAAACCTACTACGATGGCGGCTAGAATCAGGTTAATGACTATTCTCATTTTTCGGTTTGTTTTGACGCAAGTATAAATAATTTCCCCCGAAAAACTGGTATCAGCCCGCGAGCAATTTTACCCTATCGTGGCAGAAAGGCACCGGCTCAGACCTTCCCGGAACAAATCTTGCTGACCTTCAGCCTGCTAGCTAATGACAGGCCAACCCTGCTTATGCTCCAATTCGGCAGCTCCCGTTGTAGGCATAATCTATACTGATTTTGGGATTGTTACTTATGTTTGCAGTCAATAAAATAAATTCAGCAATATGCCTACCACCATACTGGCGATAGAGTCCTCCTGCGATGATACTTCTGCTTCTGTGCTTATGGATGGGAAAATCCTGAGCAATTGTGTTGCCAGTCAGGATGCGCATCGTTTATACGGAGGGGTCGTGCCCGAGGTTGCATCCCGCGCTCACCAAATTAATATTATTCCGGTTGTGGACCTGGCCATCAGGCAGGCAGGGATCAAAAAAACCGACCTTGATGCAGTAGCCTTCACCCGGGGCCCGGGCCTGATGGGCTCCCTCATTGTAGGGGTCGCTTTCGCTAAATCGCTGGCCCTCAGCCTTGACATTCCGCTTATTGAGGTCAACCATATGGATGCGCATGTGCTGGCGCATTTTGCAGAGGATCCCAAACCCCGATTTCCTTTCCTCTGCCTGACTGTTTCCGGTGGACATACCCAAATCGTTAAAGTGGATGCGCCTGACCAAATGGAAGTACTCGGACAAACGCTGGACGATGCCGCGGGGGAAGCCTTTGATAAAACCGGCAAATTACTTGGACTGGAATACCCTGCCGGGCCGATTATCGACAAGCTGGCGCAACAGGGCAAACCCGTTTACGACTTTCCGGAACCGAGAATACCGGACCTTGATTTCAGCTTCAGCGGGCTGAAAACCTCCATCCTTTATTTTCTTAAAGAACAAATTAAAGAGGATCCGGACTTCATTCAGCATCACCTGAATGACATCTGTGCTTCCGTACAGGACCGGATCGTAAGCATTCTGCTTAAGCGGCTCCGCAAGGCAGCCCGGCGCACCGGCATAAAAGAAATCGCTATTGCCGGCGGCGTATCCGCCAACTCGGCCTTACGCAGTGGGCTGGCCGAGATGGGCCAAAAAGAAGGCTGGCAAACTTGTATTCCCAAATTTGAATACTGTACCGATAATGCCGCTATGATTGCCGTAGCGGGCTACTTTAAGTACCAGGCCGGGCAATTCACAGATCAGTCAGTGCAGCCGGCAGCCCGGTTTTGATGGATTCGTGAAAATCTTTTGCTAAAATGCCGCAATCAGCTTCGCCTTCATCGACTGGAACTCCTCCTCGGAGATGATGCCTTCGTCCCGCAATTTGCCCAGCTCCCGCAGGCGGTCAAGCACGTCCTCTTTGCTTTTTGGAGGCTCAGTGGCAGTGGGGTCAGTAGCTCCCGGCTGAGCGTAATCTGCCTGATTGCCTTCAGCAGCAGATTCGGCCGCTTGTTTGGCGGCTTTGTCTTTGCGCAGCTGCTCTGCCACTTTTTTGCCTTTCTCAAACTGTTCTTTGTACATCTTCTTCAGGCGGGCGGGGTCAAAATCTAAAATAGTGCCTCCTGACTCGTAGTGGCGCTTGAAGACCTGCCCAAGGGCATAAGTCGAAGCACCGGCAAATACCGATACCGTAATGCCGCCAACTACAGAACCGACCACGGGAATCATTTTCGCCAGGCTGCCCGCACCAATCCGGGCCAGCGTGGAGCTCGTCAGGGAAGTAACGATGGCCTTTCCCTGCGTTTCTGAGAAATCCACATCGTACACCTTGCTCATTTGCCGGATCATGTCCAGCTGTACCGCACTGACTGCAAAAATATCGGCAATCAACACCGGAATTAAACCTGACCCCATAGACCAGACCACGTGGTTGCGGATAATTGTATCGACGTGCTTACTACGCTCGCTTGTTGATTCGCTCATAAACTGCGATTTTACTTTTTTGATACCGTAATCGAAGAAATCTTTCGGTTCCATAGACTGAATTGATTCAGATTCAATGATAAGCGCTTTTGCCCGAAGCTGCCACTTTTTTTCGACCATCATCCGAAAAACGGCGATTGGCTGGCGGGGAAGGGATCACCCTTGTCTTTATTGTAAACAAAAGGAATCCCCCCTGGTTCTGCCCTCCATATTATACAAAACCCGGACCATAATCAACCCAAAATTCAGCGGTTCATCTGATAATCGCTGGCGTTCGTCCATCCGCCGGCAATGGAAGCCTTTGACCGGCGTTTTGCTTATGCTAATCCTCCGGAACAGCCTTTCCCGGCTTTGACAAGCACCTCCGTAACGGCTGCTGTCAACGCGACAAACGGCCGAAAGTGCGGCCGTATATTTTTTTTCCGTCCCGAAGGAGTATATTTGCGCGTTACTAATAGTAAATCAACACCGCATGGGTTTCTTTCTCTTTTTATTGATCAGCTATATCCTGCTCAGCATCAGCCTTTTCTTTTTGTTCCCGAAAGCGGGTGTGGACGGGTGGAAAGGCCTGGTCCCTGGCCTGAATTTCGTGGAATGGTGCAAACTCATCGGCCGTAAAGGCACGCATGCGGCCTGGCTGCTGTTCCCCATTGTCAATATTTTCATTTATGCCGGCATGGCTATTGATATGGTGCGCTCGTTCCGGCACTATGGCTTTCTGGACAGTGTGCTGGCGGTGCTTTTCGCGCCTTTTTACTTTTTTTATCTAGCCTTCAAGCCGGAGGAACAGTACGATGGCCCCACACTGATCAAAGAGGCGGAGTACAAACAACAGCTCCTGGAGGCACAAGAGGAGAACCAAACCCGCAAGCTAAAGAAACTACAGAGCAGCAACCCTTACCATAAGTCTCAGGTCAGGGAATGGGCGGAGGCGGTGATTTTTGCTGTATTTGCAGCCGCTTTCATCCGGATGTTCCTGATTGAAGCCTATGTGATCCCAACTTCTTCTATGGAAGGCTCACTGCTGGTTGGCGATTTTCTGTTTGTCAGCAAGGCCCATTATGGCATCCGTACGCCGGAAACGGTGGCCATGATCCCGCTACTCCATAACCGTGCGCCGGTTATCGACGCAGAGTCGTACCTGAAGAAGCCCAAGCTGCCTTACTACCGCCTGCCTGCCCTCGAAAGCATTGACCGCAACGATCCCATTGTTTTCAACTATCCGGAGGGAGACAGCGTCTACATTTTCCCCGGCCGGACCTGGAGTATACACGATTACAATCGGGGTGCTATCCCGCCACAGTACGCCCGGCAGATCAAGACGGGCAATAAGAAACTCGTTGTACGCCCAATGGACAAAAAGGACCACTACATCAAGCGGGCAATTGCCGTAGGTGGCGACAGCCTGGAAATCCGCGACCGGCAGGTGTACATCAATGGGCAACCGGCAGATAACCCGGAGCACCTGCAGTATATGTATCAGGTGACTTTCCCGAATACCGCTATCAATACCCGTCAGTTTTCGGACTGGGGCATCTCTTCGGAGGACATCATCGCTCAGCAGGGCAATACCACTTTCATTATCGTTCTTTCCAATGAACAAAAAGCCAAAATCCAGGGCCTCGACGAAGGCATCACCATGGAGCCTATGAACATTGGTGAACTGGATACCAACCCGGAGAAGCTCTTCCCGCACGACCCGAAAAACTTCCCCGGCTGGACAGTGGACAACTACGGGCCGGTTTATGTGCCTGAAAAAGGGGCCACAATAAAGGTCAGCCCTGAAAACATTAGCCTCTACAAACGCATTATTGGAGTGTACGAAGGCAATGAGCTGGCCATCCGGGACGGAAAGATTTTCATCAACGGGGAAGAAACGGACGAGTATACCTTCAAAATGAATTATTACTGGGCTATGGGCGATAACCGGCACAACTCTGAAGACAGCCGGGTTTGGGGCTTCGTCCCCGAAGACCACATCGTCGGAAAGCCTATCATCATTTGGTTCTCTACCAAGGAAGGGTCGATTGGCAACGGTATTAACTGGAGCCGCCTCTTCAAGTATGTAGGTAACCTGAAATAAAACAGCTGCATGGTTGACGCCTTCATCGAAAACCCTCTATTGCTATTATTCGTAGTAGCTGGCCTGGGCTACGGTGTGGGCAGTATCCGGATACGCGGCAGCAACCTCGGTGTAGCCGCGGTACTGTTCGTCGGGCTTGGCGTTGGCGGGCTCAGCCCGGAGCTCCATATTCCGGATATTATCATCTTTCTGGGGCTGGCCATGTTTGTCTACACGATTGGGCTGAGCAGTGGGCCCAGTTTCTTCGCCACTTTCCGGCAACGGGGATCGAGGGACATTATCTTTGTGATTGTTATGCTCACCCTGTCGGCCTCCATTGCCTTTGGGCTGCATTTCCTTTTCCATTTTGATGCCAGCACCACCTCCGGGCTGTACGCCGGCAGCACCACCAATACGCCGGCCCTGGCGGGCTTGCTGGATGCCATCAGTAATGCCAATCTGGGCAATACCGCCGCAAAGTCCATGAGCGAACGAGCGGTAATTGGCTACTCCCTCTCCTACCCCATGGGCGTCATCGGGGTGATGATCGCGATCAATGTCATGCACCGCCTCCTGAAAATCGACTATCTGGCCGAAGAGCGGGAGCTAAAACAGAAATACCCGGTACGGCAGACGGTAACCAGCAAGACCGTTGAGGTTACTCAGCCCGATGTTACCGGCATCCCCCTACGCGATTTGAAGCGGCAGCTCCAGGCAAATGTTGTATTTGGCCGCTTAGTCAGAGGAGATGAAACCCTGCTGACCAATTACGATACGACCTTGCAGGTAGGCGATCAGGTAGCACTGGTAGCTGATGAAGAGGAAATTGAGCGGGTCACTCCGCTACTGGGCAAAAATATGCCCTTCCGCCTGTCCTCCGACCGGTCGGAATATGACACCCGCCGGATATTTGTCTCCAATCCGGATATTGCCGGGGAGCGCCTGTCTACCCTCAATCTTAACGAGCGTTTTGCCGCCATCATCACCCGCGTAAGAAGAGGCGATATTGACCTGCTGGCCAACTCTAAGCTTGTGCTGGAGCTGGGCGACCGGGTCCGCTTTGTAGCCCGCCGGCAGGACATCCCCAAGATTTCCAAACTCTTCGGGGACTCCTACGATGCCCTCAGCCGCATCAACCTGCTAAGTTTTGGGCTGGGCATGGCCCTTGGCCTGCTGTTGGGCATGATTACCTTTCAATTGCCCGGCGATGCTTCCTTTAAGCTGGGGTTTGCTGGTGGGCCTATCATCGTGGCGCTAATCCTTGGAGCGCTGAGGCGTACGGGCCCAATTGTCTGGACGTTGCCCTATAGCGCTAACCTGACGCTCCGGCAGATTGGCCTGATCCTGCTCCTGGCAGGAGTGGGCGTGAATTCCGGGCACACCTTCGTGGATACCGTTGCGCAGGGCAGCGGCGGTATTATTTTCCTGGCTGGTACGATCATCAGTTTTATCACGGCTATTGCGACCCTGTTCATCGGTTACAAACTACTGAAGATCCCCTTCAGCTTCCTGACCGGCATGGTGGCCAGTCAGCCGGCGGTACTCGATTTTGCCCTGGAGAAAGCAGGTAATAAACTGCCCAATATTGGCTTCACGTTGATGTTGCCCGTATCTTTAATTACCAAAATCGTCTACGTTCAATTCCTATTCGCTTTATTGCGATAAACCCTGCAAGTCTATGAATTTTACAGGCAAACGAGTTCTGATTACGGGCGGCTCCCGTGGCATCGGCAAAGCTACGGCTCAGGCTTTTGCGGAAGCAGGTGCACGCGTGGCCATCAATTTCAACAGCAATAAAGTTGCTGCGACCGATGCCATCAACAGCCTTACTGGCGAAGGCCACTTTGCGGTCCGGGCCAATATCAGCCATCCGGAAGCGGTGGAACGCATGGTGGAAGCAGTAGCTGGAGAAATGGGCGGTATCGATATCCTGGTCAATAACGCGGGGGTTTTCATACCTCACCCGATTGCGGAAGTGAGTTATCAGGCATGGCAGGAAGCCTGGCAACAGACCCTGGACACCAATCTGACGGGGGCCGCGAATGTCACCTACTGCGTTGCGCAACAGATGATTGAGCAGGGCGGCGGGCGTATCGTTTTCGTATCCTCCCGTGGCGCATTCCGCGGAGAGCCTACGCACCCGGCCTATGGGGCATCAAAAGCCGGCATGAATGCTTTGGCACAGTCCCTGGCTCAGGCCCTGGCCCCTCACAACATTTTCATTGGTACGCTGGCTCCAGGTTTTGTGGAAACAGACATGACAACGGAGCACCTGCAGGGCGAAAGCGGGGATGCCATCCGCAGTCAAATTCCAAATGGCAAAGTCGCCCAACCTAAAGAAATGGCGCATTGTATCCTTTTTTTGGCATCGGAGCAGGCAGCGTATACGACTGGATGTGTGCTGGATGCCAATGGGGGGTCTTATCTGCGGTAGGAGTGAGCGGGCTACAGATGCTTGATGGCTTCCCGGACGGTAAGTTTGGGCAGGTGAGGGTTCTGGCGGACAAAACCACGGACGCTTTCGGGTGCCGTTCGGGCATACTGCCGGAGCGCCCAGCCTGCACCTTTCTGCACAAAAAACTCCGTGCTGTCCGCCCGGCGGAGGATGTAGCGGAAAAGGCGATCGGTGTCTGTCTTTTCTTTATACCCCAACTGGAAAATGATTGCGGCACGTTGAAACCAAAAGTCGTCAGATTCTATCCACCGGTCAGGGTAATCTTTTTGGTGCTCCGGGAAGCGCAATAAGAGCCCACCGGCAATTTTGGGAGAAAGGAAATCGACGGTATCCCACCAACAATTCCGGGGAATTAGTTCTTCCACGAGATCCAGAAAATCAGGGGTAAGCCTTCGGAGTGACTTTTGTAGCAAATCGTTGACGGCATATTGCAGCTCCCGGCGGGCATCAGGTTTGAAACACAACCGGCATACAGCTTTTAGCTCCGCTCCTTCCGGCATGCCCACAGAAGCGATATGGTTTTTGACGATAGCTTTGCGCTCCGGAGTTTTGATCCCATAAAACCGGGCGCTGTGTTTCATATAGGCCTCCATCTGAGCGGCTTGCCCGGGGTTAGCGTTGGCTTGAAAGGCATCCTTTAGCAGGCTTACATAGGCTTCGGGGGTGGTCATAAATGCTGTATAGCTTCGATAATTTCGGCTTCCGCCATGGGTCGCATATAAACATTCAGCAATTTGTCCGCAGCTTTTTTCAGGCGGGCAGCACCAAAATGCATTTGCCCTTTCGACATCCCATAAGCGATGACCTGCCCGGAGGCCCGCCGCGGAATATTCAACCCACTGAAGTGGCGGTCACTGGAGTACAATTTAGTGATTACATTGGAACCATCCAGCCAGAGGAAGGCCTCCTGGCTTTCGAAACTATCGGTATTGGCAATAATTTTGGCGGTCACCATGACCTTAGCATCTCTTCGGGCGTAAAAATGACCACACTGATACCAGGAGCAGCGCTGCACCGCAAAGCCAAAGTAACGCCGGTTTCCTACCTTGCGTACTTCCACCTGGGTTTTGACCGGGCGCCAGTCGAGTAAAGTATTACTCTTTACAGAACGTATCGTAGGCAGGCTGCGGGCGAATAGTTTAGCGCTGCCCGGAGGATGAACGCTGTGCGGGCTTACCGGAATTTCCATCATAACCGGCTCGCTGAGTTGCAAAGGGGCGCCGTCCTTAAATATGTTGAACTGTACCTGGCTGACCGCATCCACAACGCGATCTTCCGAAGCGGTGGGCCGTGCAGCAAGCAGATGCTCAAGCGGGCTGCTGATTTCTGTAAGCCGGACCTGAATCTGTCCATCAATCCGATGACCGGTGGTAGTGGAAAGCGAATGCGCAGGGAAAGTAAGGCGGGTCCCTTTTTCCCCAACGATAGTGCTGTTGCGGGCAGCATTGATCAGAAAGACCTGCTCAGGCGGGCGGTGTTTCAAGAAAAACTCCTCCAATGTCCGATAGGGGCTGCCTGAATAGGTCAGCACCCTGGGTACGTGGCCAGGTATCATACTTTTTTGTTTTCTCATAGTTGGACTTGTACGGTTAGCCATACATGCCCGGTAAATTAGACCGTAACAGTTAACAGTGCGCTGCCTGTAGCCAACGCAGGGACATATTCAGGGAGGTAAATGCCAAAGCAGCTAAACTAAATGACTATTGATGCACAACCGGCATGCAAGACGCAACCGTAGCCTGCTGCTTGTTCAATCTGGAATAGGAATGTATGCTTGAACGGGGAGTATATGGAGGGTATAGCAGCTTTTACGGCACTGCAATAGCAAAGGTTGCAAAAAAGTCACCATTTTTCTCCCTACGCCAAAGCAATAGGGTTTGATTCATAGTGCCTTTCAAAGATACTAAGATTAGAGGGGTTATTCAAGGAATAATTTTCTCCTTCTGCAGGTAAGTTATAAAGGCCGTAACAGCCATTAATTCGCATTAGTCAGGAATAGCTACGGCGATGGTACCTGTTGCTTCGGCTGTTTTCCAGGGCGCACCGGCCTCATCGTATAGCTGGCACTGAAAACGGATGCCCAACTGAAGGGTTGGCTGTCCGAGGCTGTTGTTTTCGTAAGGCCCGGCACTTTCAATACTGAAACTGAACGACGGAGCCTGGCTACCTGCTGCGGTGGAATAGAGCTTGCCTTGCTCATCCTGATACCGGATAACTACCCCACTGGAGGGCCCCGGGATCACTACTGTATTTATTTCAGTTTCTATGCCGCCGTCTATGTGGTTACGGCAAACTGAAGCTTGCTGTAAAAGAATGGTCTGGCAGGAGGCGGCATTGCAACCATCCGGAAACAGCCCCTCTAAACAAAGCGTAAACTGACCGGTACCCTGTGGCGGGAAAAAGCTATAAATAGCGCCGGGTTGACTAATAATAGAGTCTTGCCATATAAGTTGTTCAGGGTTCCCTAACTGATCATAAGTCGCCACGATAAGCGAATCGGAAAGAATCGTCGTATCTATCGTAAAGCCCACCTCGCACTCCTGCTGAACGGTGTTAAAAGAGAAACTTTTTCTGGTATAGCTCTGGCAGTCCCCTTCTGTAATAGTGGTAAGCTCGACTTCATAGGTTCCGGGCCCCGGAATCTCTTTTTCCACGGTAGAGGTACCAGCTGTGGAACCATCATAAAAAGCCCATTCATGGCTGAGGGCTGGTGCGCCGGCAGAGTGGCTGGAGTTGGCAGTGAGATTAAGCGTGTAGGTCGTATCGGTAATAATAGTTCCGGGCTGTATGAATGGGATCTGCCCTACGCCCAGCAGGCTATCCAGGGCGGCAATGCTACCACTGAATTCGAACTGCCAGCCGGGAGCGCAGTCCGTGGAGCAATCTAATTCTTCCAGGCGGCTTAAGGAGGTTAAATTTCCATCATTGGCCGGTGACAATTCTGTGAACATGAAGAAATTATCTGCTCCGGCGGCCAGCTCAAATGCGGCACTGCCTAGGTTACCCTCCAACCGAAATACAGGATCTCCATCGGTAGGCTCCGGCAGCTCCGTCGGATCGCATGCCATAAAGGCAAGCACCATACTCCCAAAAAGTACCACTGCCCATTTGTAATTTACCATAGTTTATATTTAAGCATCAGATCAAATGAAACCGGGGATAACCGGGGCTGTTCAGGAGCCGTAGCCGAAAGGATTGGGGTAATGCTAAACTGCACGCGCCCTGCCAGCTGTAGATTGGGATAGACTTCAAATGCATACCCCGCCTGCGCCCGGAACAGCCATTGGGAAAGCCCCTCTGTTATCATCCATCCTTCTGAAATAGCAGAAACCGGCCCGTAATCCACCTCTGCTTCGGCCTTTTGCGCCTGCTCCAGCTGCCCCCTTGCACCAACCAGATACGTAGCACCAGCACCAGCGTGCAACTGATGACGGGCAAGCGTATAGGTTGCCCCCAAATTGACATCAACGTAGTTCAGGCTGTTGGCCCTCAGTTCAAACGCATTTTCTGTAACGCCAAATCCGTAGGTACGCTGCAGGGAGGCTTGCGTTGGCAGGCCAGACAATGGCCTGATCCTGTATAAACCCTCGGCGTAAAGCCCAAAGCCATCACGCCCCGGCCAGCTTGCGCCCAACCCCAACAGTGCACCAGCCTGATTGCCCTGAGCAGGCAGGCTGCCTCCCAATATCGTTTGTACAGACCAGCGCTTGCGGACCGGCCAGCAAGGATCCGGTAATTCGCCCACATCCCTGCGACTACCTCCTTCCACCGCAAATGAGAGCACAGGCATTGGATCAAAAACGGCGACCATTTGCCTTTCCGGCTGTTCCTCTTCCTGACTTTCCATCGCTACAGGAGGGGCAGTGGACTCAGCGGCAGGTGCTTTTTCCGATGAGATTAGCGTTTTAAAGATATCATTTTCGAGTTTAAAAGCTTCAGCCTGAACACTGCGTTCGACCGGCTTTGGAGCGCTATTTGCGGGTTGGGCTATCTGTGGCGATTTTACACTGCCAGTGGATGCAGCCGATAAGACAGGCTCTTTTTTATCGCCAGCGGCAGCGGCCTCTGCTGAATCAACAAGCTTTTCAAGACCGGCAGCCTGATCAGGCTCTGCAGAGACATCAGTTGATAGCAAGCGCTCCACCGCCTTTTCTTCTGCAACCGGTTTTTCTGATAATGTCGCAGAAGCAGTGGATCCTGGCTTCGATGTAGAAGGCCATAGGGCAACGACCACTACCGCTAGTGCAATGGCCAATAACCCGGACCGCCACCACCAGATCGCCCCGCGGCGGGCATCGCGGTCATCCAGTAATTGCTGAGCGGCAGCCCAGTGCGCTTCGTTAAAGGGCAAATCCCACCCTTCCATTTTCTTCCTGAAAAATTCGTCCATTGGTTCCATCATCACACGATCTTTGAAGCATTCATAGCGTTGCGTATCATTTCCTGTAGTTTTTTGCGGGCTGAAGCCAAATGCCAGCGGGAAGTCCCCTCACTGATGTCCAGCATCTTACTAATTTCCGTATGCGGATAACCATCTATTGCAAATAAGTTGAACACCTTGGAACTCATTGGGGGCAATTGGCGGATAAAGCCTTCCAGTTGCTCCGCGTCAAACTGTTTGTCTGCCTCATTGTAATCCACCCCGCCCTGCGCTTCCGGCAGGTCTTGGATAGAAGTGGAGGCAATAAGCTCTTTGACCTTCCGGTTCTTGCGGAAGTCGTCAATCAGGGTATTAATGGTGATCCGCTTAGCCCATGCCGCAAAGGGCACATGCCCGGGTAGCCGGTCCAGGTTGTCCAGAATTTTCAGGAAAGCCTGATTGAGCATGGCTGCTGCATCCGGTTCGTTTTTTCGGTAGCGGAGGCAAACCCCCATGAGCAAAGGATAGCAGAGCCGGTAAAGGGCAAACTGTGCCTTCCGGTTTCCATTCTGGCAATCCTTGATCAGCTTCGGGTCTATTTCCAAGCTACAATAGTGGGTTGTTCTGGTGTAAAATAGCAAAAACCGGGCTCAACCGGGTATTCCCTGATTGAGCCCGTATCGTAAAGGGTGTTATTGCTTCATCCACTTTCGGGTCAACAGCTGGCCTTCTGCGGTGACTTGCAGGTAGTACATTCCTGCAGGCAGTGTGCTCACGTCAAGCGTAGTAGTGGTGCCGCTCATGTCTACATTCGTGCGGCTGAGGACCATCTGCCCTTGCGCATTCCACACTTGTATAGCGCCCTGCCCCTGCATTTCGGAAGCAACCACCTGTAGCGTGGAGGTTGCCGGGTTAGGGAAAACAGACAGTACAGCTTCCGCAGCCAGCTCGTCCGTATCGGTGATGCTTTCTTCTCCGATTTCAAAATAAAGGCCTTCCGCACCTGGGTTATCCTCGCTCAGGGTGACCCAATAGTACTGCTGCTCGTATCCGATGTGCTCAATGACCACTTTGTAAGTACCGTATGCTAAGCTTGGGAACATAAATTCACCATTGGCATCCGTATAGGTATAGCTTACCGGGTTTTCTTCTTCGTCCAGCAGAATAATAGAAACACCTTCCATGGGCCCACTTCCGCGGACTTCGATCTCGCCGGACTGTAAATTGGCGCCATCTGCAACGTAGCCACCGATAAATCCGGGACCGCCGGGATTGGTGCCAGGTATCAGGGTGAAGTTGAAAGAACCCCAACCGTTGAAGGGTAGGGTGACCGTATTGGCTTCGTCCCACCAAAGGACATGGCTGTAGTAAGTTGGCAAATGGTTTTCATACCCATTCGTACCGGGTGCCAGCGCAGCCTTGATCAGATACTCACCGGCAGGCTGCGCATCAAACTTGTAGTACGCTGCGCCCTCAAAGCCCAGGCTCTCCATTTCCGTAGTGTCTACGGCCGTAAGGGTGCCTTCTTCCTCATCGTACACAATCAGATAAACCCAACCTTCCATCTCACCACCGTTAATACTGTCGGGCAGGTAAACATACCCGTCAATGATGAAGGGTGCTGAGGGGTTAATGATAAAAATACAATCCGTGGAAGTACAACCATCGTCGGTCGTTATGGTCACACAGTAGTTGCCAGGCTCTACGTCCTGAATGGTTGCTGTAGTCGCTCCGGTACTCCAGTTATAGGTAACTGCACCGGTCGCCCCGAAAACAACGGCTTCCAACATCGTCCCATTCTGAACTGTGATAATCTCAACAGAGCAGGAGTCTGTCCCGCCCTGATACCAGTAAGTAGCCGTGGCCGTGCAACCTGCAGCATCAGTAACGGTAACAGAATAGAAATTCACATTCGGGTCTATATCTGTTGAAGAAAAGGTGGATCCCGTATTCCAGTTGTACGCAAAGGGCGCAACGCCTTCCGGAAATGCCTGTAGTTCCATGCCCCATGCACCTATCTCGATACTAACGCCACATGGGGTCGGGAAGTAATCTGTGCAGGCCGTAGCTTCGCAGCCTTCTGCATCCGTAGTGGTCACACAGTAGGTCCCTGCTTCTGTTACTTCGATAGAGGAAGTCGCCTCACCTGTACTCCAGGAGTAATCAATCGCGCCCAACCCGTAAGCGAAGGCTTCGATTTCCAACCCGGCAGCGGTTGAGGTAGAAACCAGATTTACTACGCAGGTAGAGTCTGAACCGTTGCCTCCGGTTGCATCATAACATGCAGTGGACGTACACCCTATGGCATCGGTTACTGTAGCGCAGTACAACCCACTGCCATCCGGGACAACACTCTGAGTCGTTGCTCCCGTATTCCATTCGTAGCTAAATGGCGGCGTTCCGATCATTGTGGCAGCCACTACATTATCCTGCCAGTCCGGATAAACATAGGCCTGACAGGTAATCTCAACATCACAGTAAGTGAAGTCAATAACCACCTCACTATTCCCCGGGAACCAAGTCCCGTCACCAAAGAGGAAGTTTTGATCACAGTTGGTTATCCTGGCGTATGCCCATCCCTGCGTATCCGCATCATCGAGGGTGAACTCAACCGAGTAGGCGCCGTTTTCATCGGTAAGGGCAACAGCAGATAAAAAGCCGCCGCTTATCAGAGAGTCGGTAAAGACTTCAACGACCAGTGCTTCGACCGGCGTGCCATCTGTATTGGCAACCGTCCCACTGACGGTCACCTGATTCTGAGCAAAAACAAAAACGCTTAGGAAAAGCGCGGTTGTCATTGTAATAATCTTCTTCATGTTCGTTTTTTGTACTACAGTTGTTGATAATTCATTCAGCTTTGCAAAGCTTTCAGTTACCTTCACGGACAATTTGGGTGAAGCGTTGGGTGAGAAAAGAAAAAAAGTTATTTTTTTATGAGACCACTGGCAGAACGGATGCGCCCCCGGCAATTGGCAGATTACGTAGGGCAGCAACATTTGGTAGGAACGGGCGCGGTATTGCGGCAGGCTATTGAGTCTGGCCAAATCCCCTCCTTTATTCTTTGGGGGCAGCCGGGCATCGGCAAGACCACCCTGGCGAAAATCATCGCCAATGAGCTTGACCGGCCCTTTCACACCTTGTCGGCTATCAACTCCGGCGTGAAGGATGTGCGGGAAACCATTCAGCGGGCCAAAAGCCAGCGCTTTTTCGATAGCCCCAACCCGATCCTGTTCATCGATGAGATCCACCGCTTTAGTAAATCCCAGCAGGATTCCCTGCTCGGGGCAGTGGAGGAGGGCGTAATCACGCTTATTGGAGCCACTACGGAAAACCCTTCCTTTGAGGTCATCCCGGCCCTCCTCTCCCGCTGCCAGGTGTATGTGCTGGAACCGCTTAGCAAGGAAGAACTGATCGGGCTTATTGAGCGGGCCCTCAAAGAAGATGAGTTTTTGAAAGGGCAGAAAATCAACATAGAGGACTACGATGCCATACTCCTCCACTCCGGTGGGGATGCCCGGAAGCTTTACAACATCCTGGAATTGGTGACGAATTACGGCAAGGCGTCCGAGCCCATCACCGTGACCAATGAAATGGTGACCCAAAAGCTACAGCAAAACATCAGCCGGTACGATAAAGGCGGAGAGCAGCACTACGATATCATATCGGCCTTTATCAAATCCATCCGGGGCAGCGATCCGAATGGGGCCGTCTATTGGCTTGCCCGCATGATCGAAGGAGGGGAAGATGTGAAGTTTATTGCCCGCCGGCTGCTGATTTCAGCGGCAGAAGATATTGGTCTGGCCAACCCCAATGCCTTACTGATGGCGACCACCACTTTCCAGGCGGTGCAGGCGGTCGGACTGCCCGAAAGCCGGATTATTTTATCTCAGGCGGCCATCTACCTGGCCAGTTCCCCAAAAAGCAACTCGGCATATATGGCTATCAATCAGGCCCAGCAGCTCGTCCGGCAGACCGGCAGCCTACCAGTGCCCCTGCACCTGCGCAATGCCCCTACTAAACTGATGAAAGACCTGGACTATGGCAAAGACTATAAGTACAGCCACGACTTCCCGGGCAACTTTGTGCAGCAGGATTTCCTCCCGGATCAGCTAAAGGGGCAAAAGCTTTTCGAGCCACAGGATAATGCCGCAGAGCAGAAGTTGAAGCGGCAGCTGAAAGAATGGTGGGACGACTGGTACGGGTATTAAAAAAGGCTGTGCGAAAAGCACAGCCTTAGCTTATAATCCCATGAACATATCTAAAAAAATCTCACGAATAGTACGTATCCAAACGTAAACGACCTTTGTTTAACCTAGTTGGAATCGTACTCTTGTATTTTAATCGGAGATTATAAAAAATAGTAAGCCGTTCAGCCATTGTAGCGAACGGCTCACTACTAACAAATTATAATCCCATGAACATATTCAATTCTTAATGGTGAAAGGCGCTTTACGGTCCGTTGACAACGTTTCTTCTCTCTCACAGTACAAATATTCAACATTATCCAGGGAAGAACAAAGACAAAAATAAGGGTTTGTGAAAAACAAAAAGGGAAATCTGTAGCAGAAGCCCATTAATAAAGAGGAAAAAGAAGCATTCTTGTGAAAAAAAATTGAGATCTCGAAAAAAAAAGTCGCACATTTCTGTGCGACTCAATAGCAATGATTATAATTCCACGAATGTATATACAATGAATGTATTACCAAGTTTGATGCGTTATTAACGCTTTGCAGGTACAAAATAGTATATATTTTTCCTGCATACTTCCCGATACACCCTCTTTTTTCGATGATTTACGAAATGAAGGGCTTAACGGGGAAAGGACAATCCGGCATGCTTTACCGGATCACCTGGAATTTTTTGTTGACCACGCCTCGTTCAGTATAGGCAGATAAAACGTAGATACCATTGGCAAAGGCCCCTACTGATATCTGCATGCGGTTAGTCAATACATTATCGGAGTCGAACATTGGGCGACCGGTCAGGTCATGCACCACGATGCGTTCGAAATCCTGCTGTCCGTTCAGGTGGACATTGATGAAGTCCCGGTTGGTCGGGTTAGGATAAAGCTTCAGCTGATTGGCATCAAGCGGCTCGTCTTTTGCTTCCTCGTCCAAGCGGATGTGTATCGTTGCTCCACCTATATTAATGCCGTAAGAACTGCCACCACCATTCATCACGGTAGAGGAACCACCACCTACCTGCAGGGCTAGTGCGCCATCGTCGTCGCGGAAACCGTCTATATCATCATTAATAACGAAGCTAACTGATCCTACCACCCCATAACCATTTGCAGCAATGGCATTCGTACGTGTAAAGCCAGCATTAAGCGTTCCCTCCTGATCATCCCGCTGCATATACAAAATGGGCGAGTTGTAAGTCAGCCAGCTGTTGGATTCAAAATCAACAAATACAGAGCCTGGTACTACCAAGTCTGAGTTATAAGAGAATGGGAAAGTGAATCCATAGACATTCTCTGCCGGATTACCGGGTGTTCCCATCTTCATTTTCAGCTCCACCAAATCGCCAGGGCTGACATAAAGGTCACCCTCCAGCACGATCTCATCTTCATAAAACGGGATAACGGAAGCCGTCATAGAGTGGGCATTACCATAGAAGTTGCTAATGGCCGTCGTATCCGCAGCAGTGATTAGGCTATCCCCATCCGTATCGAGGTGTTTCAGGTCAATAGGCAGGCTTTGGAATGGATCATTCCAGTCATCACCATACTTACCATACCAAAGATCAGGGTTAGCATCTGCACGTGGGACACCTACCTCACCGATCGCCCAGCCAATTGTCAGCAGGTCCTCCATATCTACAATGCCATCAAAGTTGGCATCACCAGACCAGATACAATCATCAAAGCACATGGGTTCGGAGCCGTCTCCTATATCCAGGATATCAATATCAATTTTTACTGTCTTTAGGTAAGCGCAGCTGCCATTAATTTTAACGCAGTATTCCAGTTCAATTTCATCCAGTCCGCTGTCTATGCCATCATTAGGGGTATAGATGATGAGGTTATGGCCGGTAATTGGTTGACCCAAGATGGTCGTATCCACGTCACCCTCAAGGAAAATAGTAGATCCCAGGTTACCGCTCTCAATAATATCAAAGGAATAGGACTGAATAGGCACGCTGTAGCCCACCACAAGCGGGGTCAGCTTGGGCGTACTCATCCGGAAGTTGGTAGCAGAAGGCTCATATTTGCTTACAAAGACGTAAACGGTTGCTGTTTCGGACTGACTGCCGGTACCGCCCGGAGGACAGGAAGTGTAAGTAAACCAATCTACGCCGGTAAAGCCTGCCGGCGGTGTGTAGCGGAATACGCCCCGCCCGTCAGCCTGAGGATTGTAAGACGCGGTCCCATACTCTGGCTGAGCCTGCAACTGCACACAGCTGGCATCTGAACCAAAGAAGTCATTCTCCAAAGCATCAATTTCCACCTGCCCTTCAAAAGGCGTCATGTGGAACTCGTCATCAACCGCGAAGGAATTGTCCTCCAGGTCCATCACGTCAATTTCAATAACCTTATCGGCGCCCTGATAATCAAAGGCGAGGTAATCAATACCGACAAAGTCGGTGTTCGGCTCGTAATATGGAATAAACCCATCATTCGTATAGGTACCTTCAGCAGGTGACTGAGTCAGTGTATACTCCTGAGGGATAAAAACCGGGAGCGTGGTATTCTTTTTCGTAAAAAGTCTTGTTGTGTCTGATTGCCCTGCATTCTGCCCCAATACGCTGATGCTTACAGTGCCATTATCGCAGGTTCCTGTGCTGTCGCAGGCGACATAGTTAAGGTAAGCCGTACCTTCAAAATCTGTACTTGGGGTAAAGGTAATTGTACCATCCGTTGCTGAATAAGTGGCGAAGCCGTTGTTGGCCAGCGGAATATTCTTGAGGTAAATAATTCCGGTGGTCGTCAGGTCATTCTGCAGCACATCGATACTAACCGGTGTATTGACGTTGGTAGTCGCGTGATCGTGAAGGCACTCCACTGCTGAAGCCTTAACGACAATGTGAAAATTAACTTGCTCGTAAGAAAAGACATTGGTCCAGACCAGCATCGTGAAATCATCTGCCCCCATCTGCCCATCCGTACGCGTGTAGGTCAACTCGTAGTTGAAAGGAGAAACTTCCGTCCAGCTTACAGAGCCATACTCAGGTGCAGAAACCAATGCCGGGTCGTTTGGCTCGGAGGTAAAGGAAAGTGTGGTGCTGATCTGATGGTACCCCTGGGACTCGTAAATCGTGTCCCTCACCGTAGTCTGACTAAGCCCCAACGCAGGGAGCCCCAGCAGAACGAGGAGCAGGATTAGATTTTGCTTTCGTAAAAATACATTCATGGATTGTGAATTTGTTCTCTTTGCCGTGGACTCAAAGAGACGTGCATTGCTATTGTAAGACTAAAATACAACAATTCTGATAATTCTACGCTATTTAGGAGGCTCTGTTTCGAAATTAGGTCCTGAATTTTTTCTCCCCTAACCCTAAAATCAAACCTCCTAAATGGCATTTGATGCCAAAAAAGGTATCAGTTGTGAAAAAAATATCGTTACTTTTGTAAGGCTCAGACTTCGGAGGGTGCGCCTGAGTAGATTTGATGTAGTTTCCTATTCGTTGCTACCGACAAATATATACAATCTGATGGACATGTACAATAGTAAGCTGTTTGCAATTTTACAGCACTTCGATAAGTACGAACAGAACCGGTGCCGGAAGTACATTCAGTCGCCCTATTTCAACAGAAGCGAGGAACTACTTACCCTGTACGAGGCCTTTCTCAAGGCCATCAACAGCAGCAAAAAGAACGGCGGGCTGGATAAAACCTATTTGTGGTCATTGCTCCAGCCGGATAAGCCCTACGATGATGTGCGGTTTCGGAAGTACTGCTCGGACTTGCTAAAATTAGTGGAAGGATACCTTGGGCAGGAAATTTACGAAAAACGCGACCTCCAAAAGACAGTAAACAGGATGGAAGCCATTGAAAAAAGACGAGCAAAAGTCCTGACTCCAACTGTCATAAGAGAAGCCGGGCGGCACTTAAAAAATTACCCCAATAAATCTGCTCAATTCTACCTCAACAATTATCTGGTTGAAAAAGCCCTTTATGAGCTTAAAGACTCTGACATTAAACGTACTGAACGGAACAATGTTGAGAAAATTTCGATCAACTTAGACTATTTCTACGTTGCAGAAAAGCTCAAATACTACTGCTTGGTACTCATGCAAAAGTCTATTGTTGAGGAGGACTATGATATCAAAATGATTGATGAGATCACTTCTAGCGTAACCAAATACAATCTATCAAGGTCTCCTGCTATAGCTGTTTATTTCCAGATTTTCCTCCTGTTAAACGACAAAGAAAACGAGGATTATTTTTATGAGCTTATCAAAATCCTGAAGGAAAACAACATGGAGTTCTCCCGTGAGGAGGCTTACAATATGTATAGTTATGCTATCAACTTTTGTATTGGCCGGATCAATCAGGGCCAATCCAAATATGTCGAGGAATGTTTTAAAATATTCAAGGAACTCATTGATACAAAAATTCTTTTCCGGGAGGACCGGCTCAGGGCCTGGGACTTTAAAAATATCGTCGTTCTGGCCCTCAGGCTAGGTAATTACTCATGGGCAGAGCACTTTATTAACAAGTACTCAGAAAAACTTCCTCTTGCCTTCCGCCAAAACGCCATCTCTTACAACCTGGCTCAGGTCTATTTCTATCAAAAAAAGCACGAGAAGGTGATCGAGCTCCTGAGGGAGGTAGAATACGAAGACGTTGCCTACAACCTCGGCTCCAAAGCCATGCTCCTGGCCACCTACTACGAAACAGATGAAATGGAGCCGCTGTACAGCCTTTTCGAAAGTTTCCGCGCCTACCTCAACCGGCATAAAGACATACCGGTCAACCGCCGAAAAAACTATGGCAACCTCATCCGCTTCACCCGGAAACTTACCCGGATTATGCCTGGCGATCAGTCTGCTGTCGACAAATTCAAGAAGGAACTGAAAGAGACAAAAAACGTTGCCAGCCTCAACTGGCTCAAAGAAAAGCTTGCCGAGCTGGAAGACTAACCCCCTCCTCCCCGCACCAACGGCAAAGAGCAACACCGAAAGGAACCGCCCGTAGCCGGCGCCCCGTCAAAAGGAATGCGGATAACCCGCAGCCCGATACGCTCCATTTCCTGATTGACCCGCTCGCAGGCCGGATGGTCGCGGCTGATGACCGCCTCGGGGCTAATGCTGAGGACGTTGGTCGCCAGGGCCGCCTGCTCTTCTTTTCGGACCTCAATCCATTGGTAATATTCTCGTATCACCTCAGGCACTTCGCGGAACCCATCCGGGTAGATCAGGCAGTGGTTTTGGCCTACCGGGTTGAAGGTGCAATCAAGGTGCAACACGTTTTCGCCTTCAGAAAGAGGCTTGCAATGCACCGGAACGACTTCAAATTCCTGCCCGAAGGTGACCTGCAGGAAAGCCAGGCCGGCCTCATTTGTACGCTGGGAAATGCCCACCAGCAAGCGGCCTTTGTCTACCACGAGGTCTCCGCCTTCCATCAGGGCGGCGGGGTCATCGGGAATGATCAGATTAGGCTCCTCTCCTCCCCGACTGAGAATGAATGGGAATACACCGGCAATTTCGTACCGCCGGCTACGGCGCGCCATGTTACACATCAAAAACCGCTGCCCTATGGTCACGCCGATATCGCGGGGCGTCAGCTGATCGTAGACCATTTTGCCCACGTAGGCCGGTTCGTAAACCGTAACCCCTTCTGCCTCAAGGGCCGAGCGGAAAGCCTGGAATTCAGACCGCAGGGTGGCTTCATCGGGCAGCCCTTTTTTCTGGTCTTCATTCACAATTTCCTCATAGGCTGAATGCGCCCGGTAGCCTTCGTAACGGCCAATAATCACTTCTCTTAATGGTGCGGTCTCTGCGTATTGCTGGAAAGCGTTCTGTATCATGTGGTAAAAAAGCTATTCATTTGATAAGGTGCCAAAGCATGGGCGGTCTATGCCAGATCATAGAATGCCTGCTGTACGGCGGATAAATTGGCGGCAACCACACGGCGCTGCCCGGTCCGGGCTTTCCCGCTGAGCACCGGGCTTTCGCGGCGTTTCCGCCCAATGATTTGCTGTGTGGTACGGAGCAGCCCCGGGTATCCTTTTAGCAGTCTTCGGGTAGTGCCCTGCGCCTTAATGCCATGCCCGGTCACAATAGCTACGGCGGATTCCCCGAAGCGTAATTTCCGGCGGCTCCTCAACTGTTCCACCGCGGCCATAGCGATATAGGAGGCCGGCTCCGGCAATACCCCATGCTTTAGCGCCAATCTGCGCTCCCGGTGCAAAAAGCGGACCATCACCTTGCGGATACTGTGCGTCCCTACTTCCACCGCAGTACCCCCGGATTCAAGTACGGCTTTAGCGGCTTCCACCGAGTCGTACCCTTCTTCGGCTACAATAATGCTGCCAATTTTTGCATCCTGTTCCTGCAAGCCTGAAAGATCGCACGCAACCGGTACTTCCTGTTCCTGCATCCGGACCGCTTTGCAAATGGGATTGGCATTAGCGATGCCTGCTACCACCATTCGGGGCAGTTTATCTGTTATCCCAAGGTGCTTAAGCTCTTTGAAGCCTTCCCATATGCCCGCCAGATTGCTGCCATTGGCGGAGGGCACAATGACGACATCGGGGATCGGTTCATGCATCTGTGATTCCAGCTGCCGGGCGATTTCCACCGCTGTGGTTTTGTCGCCCTGTACCCGGTAGGGGTTGCGGACCGCCCAGTTGTCAAAGCCGGCTTCTTCGAAGACATTGGCTTCGTTCAGGCCTACAAACAGCCGGAAGCCCTCCTCAAAGGACGTGCTTGCTTTGCCCAGCACCACCACGTCGGAGCCGCATTTCTGAATGTAGGTGATCTTTTCTGCGTAGGTGTCCCCCGGCACGAAGGTGATGAGCTGCAACCCTTGCTGCCGGGCAAACAATGCCGCGCTGGCTGCCGCGTTCCCCGAAGAGTAAATTACCGCTTTTCTTCGCTTGCGCCGCCGGGTATTGAGCAGGCAGGACAAGGTCTCCCGGTCCTTAAAGCAGCCACTTGGGTTTTGCCCCTCATCCTTGATAAACACCTGTACTCCAGACTTTTTGCTAAAGGATTTCAGGAGATGAAGGGGCGTTAGACCGACTTTCAGGTTGATGCCCCCGGCGTATTCCCGGTTGGGCAATAGCGGGTACTGCAACATCCCCCGCTCATCCTCAAAGCAATAATTCTGAAAAGCTGCTTTCACTTCCGCTATTTCCTGCCGGTTAAGCTGGAAGCGAAGCCCAAGGGCGCGGTAGGCATGCGCCGGCTCCTCTGCAATGCAGGAGCAGGTGTAGTTGGCTATGTTGTTTTCTGCCCCACAGTACAGGCACCGTTTCCACTGGTCCAAAAGGCTGGATTTGGTTAAGAATCTTTGGTTGCCTTTAATTTAGCAGAAAAATTGGATTTTCCAATTTTGAGGTGGGCAGGGTGTGCATAACACATTGCACTACTTGAATAGCCTGGCAGCATTCATGGATAAGCTGGAGCAGAGCGGGAAGCTCTACCCCAGCAGCTATCGCACTTTGATAGCCGGTGGGCACTTTCTGTTTTGTGCAATTTGTTATACGCCCGTGAGCAGGTATAGCAGGCTTATAAACCCCTCAGGAGGATAAGGGGCACAAAAAAAGCGCAACAATCAGTACGACTGTTACGCTTTTACTTAGTAGCGGGAGCAGTTTTTGAACCCTTAGCGCGTAAGAAAATCCCAAACACCAATATTTGCCACAAATAACCTGTATTACAATTTAATACAGTTGCCATATATTTATATTTAAAAATAGATATTTCCATATCTTTAATAAAACGGTATATTTGGGGGGACAAACAAGTAAAGCAGATGAAACCATACAGGCGAAAAATACCCACCCCCCGCTTTCTATTGGTAAGCCCCAACAACGAAGGGCGAATGATTCTTTTACGAATGACCATAGCAAAGAAAAAACGGGTAAGCTTTTCCACCGGGATAAGGGTAAACCCAAAGCACTGGAACACCAAAGCCGCCCGCTTAAAAATGGTAAGGGGTAAGGAAAAGGAATATAGGGATATAAACAAGCGCCTGGCAGCGTTCTCCGAGATCGCCCAGGATATTTATATCGAATATGACAACGGCAAACGCCTTGATAGAAATACCTTCCTGGAACAACTTGCCTACCGCAGTGGAAGAAAAGACCCGCCCAGATCCGCAGCCACTACCCTATTTGGATTTATAGAGCAATTTATTGAGACCGAACAAAGCAAGCCCACCGCAAAGCGGGGCACCTGGAAAAAGTACATTACTGTATTTAACCACCTACGGGAATTTGCAGCCGACCAGGGCAAAGAAAGCCTGGACTTTTCAGATATAAATTGGGAGTTCCGAAGCCAGTTTATCAATTGGCTGTATTCCCCGCCCCGGAGCCATTCCCAAAACAACGCTGCAAAGATTATTACCGTGACCAAACAGTTTATGAGCGAAGCCGGGAAAAGGGGGCTGCACTCAAATACCATCTACAACCAAACGGGCTTTGGGCTTCGCCGTACAAAGGTGAAAAACAAAGTACGGCTGACCTTTGCCGAGCTGGAAGACCTGGCAGCCGTTGACCTTTCCGATACGCCCCGCCTGGAACGGGTAAGGGACTTGTTTTTGGTGGGCTGTTTCACAGGCGCCCGCTTTTCTGACTGGCACAAGGTGAGCCGGGAACACATCCTAAAGGAGCCGGAAGGGGAATTACTCCAGATCGTCACAAAGAAGGTAGGAAATAGGGTTGTAATTCCCGTCTTCCCCATCCTCAAAGGAATTTTGGACAAATACGAGTACCAATTGCCAGACATTTCAATCCAGAAGTTTAACGCCTATATCAAAGAAGTATGCCAGTTGGTATTGAAAGACAGCCAGTTCCAAAGGATATACTCCAAAGGCGGACAGACAAAAACGGAAATAGTGGAGAAATGGGAACGGGTGAGCAGCCACGCCGCCCGCCGGAGCTTTGCCAGTAATTTTTGGGAAGCTGGAATACCCGCCGCCCTGCTTATGCAGATCACCGGGCACGCCACCGAAAAGCAGTTTTTTGAATACATCGACATAAGCCAGGAACAAGCCGCCAGGCAATTTGCCAAAATGGCTTTGGAAGTGCTGAAAAAGCGCGAATAAATGAGGAAGTAAAAACCCGCACCGCTGGAACGTACTTTGGCGAGTGACACCAGCGGGCGGGTATTGTTAATAAAAACAACCGTTAAAGTTATGAAATCCTTACAGAGCGCGCCAAAGGAGCGCGCATTTTTCGACGTGTACGCACGTTTAGCCAGATCAATCAAGGCAAGCGGGCTATTTGCCCAGATCGTTTCAGGTCTTACGGAAGTTGGCGGAATATACGCCGCCGCTTATACTGCCCTGCTGCCTGTCTTCCCTACCCTTGCCCTTTACTTTGCCGCCGCCGTTGCCATTATCGGCACCGCTATCATTGAGCTAGGTTTGCGAGTGCTGGCACCACAGACCGTTGACGCGATACTTTACTGCAGGTACAAAGGGCTTCATTTGGCAATGACCATCAGTATTTGGGTACTGACCGCCGTATTATTTACCGCTTCCGGTCTGCTTTCCTTCCGTAACTCAAAGACGATAGTAAACGAGTTCACCCCGGAAGCTACGGAACAGACCACCGCCCAGGCTGACAGTATTTACCAAGCTGAAGCCGCCCGCCTGGCTTCCGCCTGGGCAAATGATAGCGCCCGTATTGTGGAACAGTACGCCGCCCAGATCACCGCCGCCCAGACCGCCGGAGCCGGGAAGGTCAACGCCGCCAAACGGGAGCTGTCCAACTGGTACAACCGGGAGCGCCGCACGGGTGACAGCTACGGCACCCAGAAAGACCGCGCCCGCCAACTGATAGCAGACCGGGAAGCGGAAGCCGCCGCCGCACTGGCAGGACTCAAAGCACAGGAAGCGGAAGCCCTTAGCACTGCCCGCAATGACTACAAAGCCGCACTGGGCACCGCCCAGGCTGACCGCCGCACCGCAGCGGGCGAAGTGAAGGCAGCAAATGAAGCCGCAGCGGGCGAACGTGCCGCCACCGTTGCCGCCTATGGGGGCGGGCTGGGCTGGTTTACTGTGGTTGCATTAATGGTATTTGCCGCTTCCGTTGTCCTGGAACGCATACACCGCAAGGGCAGCGGGATAACGGAAACAGTGGAGCTTTCCCAATACGATGTTAACCCGCCCGCATTGGTGGAAGCCTGGGAAGCCCTCCGGGAACGGGTGCAATACGCCCTCCGGTCAAAGATCACCGCCTTTGCCGAAAAGACCCCCGCCGCACCACTGCCCGCCCGCCCTGCTGAATTGTACGACCCTACGCAATTGGCAAACATCGTTATCAATTTGCAGGTGGAAGGGGAAGACGATGACAACACAATTTACATACAGCCAAAGCGCCGGCAGATAGGATTTAAGACCGCCGGCACAGACCCGGAAGCCGCCAATACTTCCCGTGCCCTTTATAACGCACGAACACCACACACGAAACACGAACCGGAAGCACCGGAGCAACACACGAAAAGCAGTTATGAAACGCCCGACCTCCGGCACCTCAAACAACGCCTGAAAGAGTACAAAAAGCGCCTGGGCAAACATCAGCAAAAAGCCCTCCGGTATGAGAAGGAAGGCAAGCCCGTACCAAAGCGCACCGCCGCCGCCCTGGACAACAACGCCCAGTGGGTGGAACACTACGCCAATTTGATAAACCAGGCGGAAGCCACAAAGCGGAAGGCATGAAAGTGAAAATACAGACCGACCGTAAAGAGCTGAAGCGCGAAGGGCGGAACATCTTACGCGATATTCTGATAGGTTCCGCCGTGCTGCTTATTCTATTCATCCTCAAAACAGTATAACGATGTATGTATATATCCAGACCGAACCCACCCTTTTCACCGTTGGCTTTCATTCCCCCAATGGAGAATGGCACCCAGATAGCGACCACGCCACCAGGAAGGAAGCCGCCCAGCAAGTGGCGAAGCTGAACGGGAGCCACCAAGCCCCAACAATAAGTAAAGAGTTGTTACCGCCTTCCCTGTTGGTCCTCAATATTGACATTTGCGAAGATGAAAATTTCCAATGGTTGCGGGGAATTGTCGAAGCCACCAACGGAGACCTGAAGACCGTGGACCACCTCCGAAGGAAAGCCAAGACCGCCCGCAATACAAAGCAACTGATCGAAGCGGAAAAAGAGCTGAAGACCTTTATCAAAGATCATTTTACCAACCTAAAAAAATAGCTGACCAATGACAGAACTAAATTCACTACTCCGGGCAGAACTTGACAAAGCCAATTTGATAGATGAGCTGCAAAAGCTGTTAGGGGCAGAGCTGAATAAATCCGGGAAACGGACTAAAGAAGCTTTTGCAGGCGATGACAAAGACGAGCAGATAAAGCGGGCAGCCTACCACAGTGGCATTACCAAAGCTTTTGACATGCTGCTGACCCTAAAACGTGACCATTTTTACAAAGCAGGGCAGCAACTGAAACAGTCAACTACCCGCACTGACCAACACAGCAAGCTTTAAACCTCTTTTTTTTACCTCAAATGTCTTTGGAGCTGGAACGCCCGCCAATACTGGGCTGAAGGGCGAAAAGTGCAAAAACACCCTGTCCTGTGGCAAGTTTTTCGCATACGGAAATGTCTTTGAGGCTGGAACGCCCGCCAATACTGGGCTGAAGGGCAAAAAATGCAAATACCCCCTGTCCTGTGGCAAATTTTCTTTGACCAGAAATGTCTTTGGGGCTGGAACGCCCGCCAATACTGAGCTGAAGGGCTAAAAGGGCAAAAACACCCTGTCCTGTGGTAAAAACCGCATTTTTTAGCCCTCTATTGATTGACAACGTTTTACAAATTCAAAAAATACAGCATACATGGCATTTTTAGGGCTTTAGCTGTCCTTTGTCCTGTCCTGCTGTCCCCACATCTTTGTACCAACATTAAAAAATACCACCAATGAAAAAGAGAACACAACCAACAATCCCCCGCGATGCCTACATAGGGCTAAACACAAACAGCCACATCAAAGACGCTTTGGTGGAGCTGGCAGAGCAGGAAGGAATGACCCTTACCGCCTATATGCAGGAAGTCTTTAAAGACCACCTCCGCCGGAAGGGTATTGTAATTGAGCTGAACCTAAAAATTGTGTGATATGTCAGAAGCTACTTTGAAAACGACCACCGTACCCGTTGTAAACCTGCTGGTTTTGACAGAAAGTGAGTACAAAGCCGCCCTGGAAGATGCCGCCCGCAAAGGTGCCGCCCTCGCGATTGAGCAAGCCCAGGCGAAAGCAGCACCCGAAGCCAGGGAAAAGTTTCACACCAGGAAGGAAGCCGCCCAGTTTATGGGAGTTTCCATTGCCACCGTTGACAAGCTAAGACGGGAAGAATATTTGAAACCCTCCTACATCAAAGGCAGTGTGAGATACAAGGAAAGCGACCTTTTGCGCATCCTTGAGGAAGGCACGGAATAAGGCGGAAAGCAGGGGCACAAACGCCCCTGCACCCCTGTCCTTTCGCTTGCCTGGGCACCTGCTTAACTTTGATGAAAAATTAAACGACTATGTACAATATCACAACTGTAATACGGCAAGATACAGACCTGAACGTAAGACTAAACAGCGGTCTGAAAGAAGCTTTCTCCCGTGTTGCAAAACGCAACAATACCACGATGGCGGACTTAATCCGTGCCTTTATGGAATCAGTGGTGAAAGCCGATGAGGAGCAAGAACGGAAAGCCCGCAAAGCCAGTCTGGCAAAATTGCCGCGAGACGAACGCCGCATAATTGAAGATGCCAACAAGGCTATGGAGAAAGCATGGAAGCAGGCACAAGGCAGGTAAGACACTCTCGTTTCATGTGGTTTGGAATTCCCTGGGCTTTGTGCCAAAGCCTGGGGCTTTTCCCAACCTCTTTTCAAACAAAAAAAGCCCAAACGGATAGAGCCGAACGAGCTTTTTGATAAATCAATAACGTGATGGCAAGATACGCTAATTATACCGACAAAACAAGGGGCGAACAGCCTAAAGGCAACATATCACCGGAAGGGCTGGGCGAAGATATAAAGCGCCACACCAATGGAAGCAAGGGCAAGACCACCCGCCCAAAATCCAACCAACCCCAATTCCCATATTCGGAAGTCTTCCCCCCATTCTTTCAAAAATTCATATCTGAAGCCCAGGAAAGTTGGGGTATGCACCCGGACTATTTAGCCCCTGCAATCCTTTGTGGCGCTTCCGCTGCTATCGGAAAGACGCGCGCCTTTGAGATCAAGCGGGGCACCGTTCAATATGGGAATTTATACTTTGCTGCCATTGGCAACCCCAACAGCAATAAAAGCGCGCCCTTTAAATTTGCCCTTTCCCCAGTGGAGCAGCGGGACAATGAGAATTACCAAAACTACCGCCGGGAATTAGGCAACCACGATGACGAAAGCGGAGAACCAAAGCCCACCTGGAAACGAAGCCTGGTTAATGATATTACTGTGGAAGCTTTGGGAGTTGTCCACCAAGACAACCCCAGGGGGGTAACTGCCTTCCGTGATGAGATCAGCGGGTTTATTGAATCTTTCAACCGATACAACAAAGGCGGAGACCAGGAAAAGTTTTTGGAGTGGTGGAGTTATGCCCCTATGAAGGTAGATCGATTGAACCGCCCGCCTGTCTATGTTCGAAGCCCCTATATTTCAGTTGTGGGGACTATTCAGCCGGGAGTATTGGAAAAGATGACCAAAGGAGACGGGGACAAAAACGGGTTTATTGACCGCTTTCTGTTCACATGGCCCCAGGGTATCAAAAAGCCCACCTGGACAGATAGCGAGTTTCCCGAAAGCCTATTGAACCAATACCGGGAAGGCATAGAAAACCTATTGAATTTGGAAATGGAAGAACAGGAAGGGCGGATACAAAAAAAGCCCCTGAAGCTTCGCCCCACACTGGAAGCCAAAAAGCGTTTATTCGAGTTCTACAACGATGTAAACAATAAGATTTGCAACACGGCAGAGAATGACCAATTAGCAGGAATCCACGGTAAATTTGATACACATACCGCCCGCCTGGCTTTGCTGCTGCAAATGATTTGGTTTGCCTTTGAAGGGCACAGCCACGACAAAATTGAGCTGGACACCGTAGAGCGCGCAATACTGACCGCTGAATACTTCCGGGAACAATCCGTAAAGGTTTACGACCGTATCAACCGAGAAACACCCGTAGACCGATTGCCAGCGGATAAACAAGCTGTTTACCTTGCCTTACCTGAAAACAAAATATTCAAAACAGGAGAAGCCGTTAAAATCGCAAAGAACAATGGAATGCCCGATAGAACCTTTAGGAAATGGCTGAATGACCCAACCTATTTTGAGAAAATCAGCTACGGCAATTACGCTAGGATATACTAAACCTTGCCAACCTTGCCAACTCTGCCAAGTGTACAAAGTGAATTTTGCTAATATATTGAAAACCAATTTTTTAATTGTTTCGAAAGTTGGCAAAAAGTTGGCAAAAGTTGGCAAGACCCGCAAAAGTACTTGCAATCCCATACATATCTAAGTTGGCAAAAGTTGGCAATCAGGTTTGCCAACTTTAGCAACTGAAAACCAATGACTTATAAAGAAGTTGGCAAAGTTGGCAAAGTTGGCAACCTGTTTTGCATAAACCTTTGAGCAATGACCACCACACAGCACCGTCCCATACTAGAACCGTACAAAGGGCCAAGCACCCGGCACCGCTGCCCAGGCTGTGGCAAGCCCAGGGAGTTCACCCGGTATATTGATACCCAGACCGGGCAACACATAGCCGCGCACGTTGGTAGATGCAACCGGGAAAACAAATGTGGCTATAATTACACGCCCCGCCAATACTTCCTGGACAATCCCACGGAAGAAACCCGCGCCTGGCTGCAATCAGATCAGCACCTGAAGACCTACACCCCACCACTGCCACCACCCCCAGTGGATTACATACCGCCCCAGTATTTGGAGCGCACCCGGCAACAATTGGCGCGCAACAACTTTTACCGCTTCCTGGTCAAGCTGTTTGGCGAAGCCGAAGCCGCCCGCCTGGCTGACCTTTACAAGCTGGGCACCTCAAAGAAGTGGGAAGACTTTGGGGGGCTTCCTGTGGCGTTCTGGCAGATCGACCAAGCCGGGAACCTCCGGCAGGTCAAAATAATGGCGTACCACCCAGATACCGGGCGGAGAATCAAAGGTAAAACCCGCATTATAGGCAAACAGCTAAAGCCAGGGGGGAACCTTATGCAATGCCTTTTCGGGGAGCACCTATTGAGCGCCGCCCCTTCCGCCCCTGTGGCAATCGTTGAGAGCGAAAAGACCGCCGTAATTATGGCAGGGGTTTACCCAGATTGCCTTTGGCTGGCTACGGGCGGGAAGAACGGGGCAAGGTGGACAGCGCAGGAAGTTTACCAAGCCCTGGAAGGGCGGAACGTTGTACTTTACCCAGACCTGGACAGTACGGAAGATTGGGCAGAACGGGCGAAGATATTAGCCGCCGCCTGTGAATCTGTGGAAGTGTCCACCTATTTGAGAGACAACACCCCACCGGAAGACCACCGGGAAGGCTACGACCTTGCCGACTACTTTATAAAGCGCCTGCTTTCCCCAGACCAGGAACAGACCACCGCCCAGGCAGATCAGGAAGACCAGGAAGGCTTTGCCCTTCCGCCTGGCTGGCAGTGGGAAGAACTCAACCTAAAGCACGGCACACACCGCGTACTTATCGACCATGACGGTTTGCCCGCTTCCTGGAACTACAACCCCAGGACAAAGCGGGAAACGCTGGCTGTAATGATAGCGGAACAGCCATTGGTCAATTCATTAATTCAAACATTCGATTTACAGTTATGAAACTAAGATTAGGCATAGGACTAAAATACGGAAGGCGACCACGCCCCCAGGCGAAAGCACCGCTGGAAATGAGATCAGCCGCCCCCATACCGGAGCCACCGGAGCCGGAGCCGGAGCCGGAAGCCCAGGCGATGAGCGCCGCCGCACCCGCACCAAACGAGCCACCGAAGCGTAAAGGCTTCCTGGCTGGGATATGTGCCCGCATGAAAGCAGGGGCAAAGGCTGTCCTTTCATTCTGGAAACAATAGTATCACCTTTGAGTAATTCAAAAGCGCATCACATGAAGAAACAAGATGTAAAGGTGCTGAAAGATAGCGCCGTATGTATGAGGCTAAACAACCGTATCAAAGAAGCCGCGCGAGAGCTGGCAAACCGGGAAGGCATTACCCTTTCCCAGTTTATTGAGCGCGCACTAAGGAAGGAAATAAGCGAAGCAGGGAAGCAAATACAGGTAGTAAAAGACCTGACGTGAGCGCCCGCCCTGCATATTTCCCCCTAAAAAGGTGGATTTAATTCATTTTACCATCAGGCGCAGGCGGGGTACAGAAGCGTTTGGAGGCACTTTCAGCGATAAAAAACGGCTGGAACCCCTGTAAATGCTCAGTTTTGATTTTCTATTTTGAACAGCCCAAAACCCCCTAAATGCCCAAAACGCATTTAAAAAACTTTTAATGTGTATAGCGATTTTCAAACATCAAATAAATATGTAATATGAGCGCACTAGTATTTGACCGCTGCGAAGCACAGACCGCCCAGGATATTCAATACCTGGAAGAACGCCGGAACACTATTTTTGACAATCTCCAACCGATTTACGAGAGCGTGAAACAGCTACTCAGGAAGGAACCCCTATTTGAAGACCTGGAACCGTTTTTGGACTGTGAAGCAGACCGGGCGGATATTCAGGAACGGGCTTTTGAACGGTTCCTAAAGCGGATAGATGACAAATTGGGCATCCTTCCGCGCCACGCCGCCGCCGCCCTGGGGAAGATACCGGATGACGTTTTGGAAGTGGTGGGAGCCTGGGAGCAATACTATAATGGCCCGACCTCGAAAGACCCAAAGAAATACTGGAGTGACACAAAGCAAAAGTTCCGCCCCCTTCCTGTGACCGAAAAGGAAAAGGAAGGGATTGCCGCCAGGAACATTATTTACGTGAAAGATCAGGAGCGCGCCCAGTTGCTGGACTATGCCCGTTTGGTCTCCAATGCTTTGAATTATGCCAGTGAGCACCACCACATCAAAACCTATCCGGGAAGTTTCTTTGAAGACAACCCCCATTTGCAGCCGTTGATGACCTGGGAGCAAACAGAAGCCGTATACGGGAAGCGGTTTGTTTTTAAGCCTAAAGTACAGGGGTTGACCTTCCGGGATTCTGCATACACTGCATTTGACGAAGGGTAAAGATTTTGCTTGTATTTATCCATTTTCAAGCCGTGCCCCTGCTATCTGTGGGGAGCACGGTTTTTTATTATCTTGCGTTTGATGTTTATTTCTTAACCCCATAGGTTGAGTTATACGTCACTCGCAATCAATTATCAGCCCTGTCAAGCCGCAGGGCTTTTTTTATTGCTCAAAAGTAGGAACGGAACACAAAACGGTATATCGAAAAACAAAAAACCCTGTAAACCAATGGCTTACAGGGCTAATTAGTAGCGGGAGCAGGACTCGAACCTGCGACCTCCGGGTTATGAGCCCGACGAGCTACCTACTGCTCTACCCCGCGATTTTATTTTAACGCGCCACATCTTTCGTAGCGGACTGCAAATATAGGGGAGATTTTTTTTCCATGCAAGCTTAGAGTCAAAAAAATCGTGCGCCTTTTGTTAGCCCCTTGATAATCAAGACAGAGCGCCCCAAAAAAGGCTTTTGTCGGACATACATTTATAACTGACCTTTCGCACGCGAAATATTTGGAAAATTGATTAATAATGTCAGGGCAGTTATCTTGCAGCTCAAAGGAGCGAAAGATGAAAGACCCAAAGTTACTAGACTTGTATTCGGACTACCTGCTGGCATCGTTTCGCATGGCGACAGCCACCGGCTTGTCCGAGCTGACCGATCAGGCACTGAGCCATGACAAGATCAGCCGTTTTTTAGGGCAGGAAGCCTTCACGGCAAAGGACTATTGGCGTTGCATAAAGCCTTTGGTACGTAAAGTGGAGCACCCGGACGCGGTCATCAAGATAGATGACACGATCGAGGAGAAGCCGCACTCTACGGAGAATGAAGTGGTCACTTGGCACTGGGACCACTCCAAGAAGCCGAAAGCGGGGCACACCAAAGGGATCAACATCCTGAATTTCCTTTACCAGAGCCCACAGGGCATAGAGCTGCCTGTTGCTTTTGAGATCGTGCGCAAGTCGCAAGAATACGTGGATACCAAAAGCGGGCAGGTAAAGAAGCGCAGCCCCCGCAGCAAGAACGAGATGCTGCGCGACCAGCTTTTTGCACTTGTCAAATACAACCGCGTGCCCTTCCGCTATGTGGTCTGGGACACTTGGTTTGCTGCCAAGGAGAACTTTGAGTTCGTGCACTATGAGCTGGGCAAGCATTTTATCAGTGCCTTAAAGAGCAACCGCAAGGCTGCCCTTACCATGGAAGACAAACTGGAAGGCAAGTTCCACCGAGTCGACGGGCTAGAACTGCAAGCAGGCCAGGCCATTACTGTTTACCTTAAAGGGCTGGACTTCCAAGTCCAGCTGGTCAAACAGGTCTTTATAAACCAAGACGGCTCAACTGGAGACTTGTACCTGGTCACCAACGATCTGGAGCTAAGCGGCCCAGCTATCTGCACAACCTACGGGACACGCTGGGGAGTGGAGGTATTCCACAAATCGCTCAAACAAAACGTGGGGCTGGAAAAGTCCCCCACCAAGCACGAGACATCCCAGTGCAACCATGTTTTTGCTGCCATGATTGCCTGGACTAAACTCGAACTGCTGTCTGCAAAAGAGCAGACCAACCACTTTGCCCTAAAAACCAAAATTTATGTCAATGCCCTCAGGGCGGCTTTTCAAGAGGTGCAAAGGCTCAAAGCCTATGTCCCTGCAATTGGGCCGCCAAACGGGCTAGCCACCCCTCTTTTGGGGTAAGGCTTTGATTAACTTGTTCATGCGAGTGCTTTTTCAGTGCCATGCACTGAGTGGGATTGCTGTGCCAAGCACCCTGAATACTGCTAATTTTTTCAATTATCATAACCTTTCGCGTGCGAAAGGTCAGTTTATAATTGTGTTTCTAAACCGGGATGAAACCTTACTTTTGTCAAAACACCCACAAATATGAAGCGACGAATACTCTATCCCCTGCTACTGCTACTTTTACAAACTGCTGCCTTTGGGCAAGACCCTTGTGCCGAAGGGCAAATTTCGGTCACGGTTGAAGTGCAAACCGACAGCTATGGTTATGAAACGGCATGGACGGTATCCGATCAAGCGGGTACCGTGTACGGATCCGCCAGCTTTTTTGATTACGCCAACCACAGTTTTTATCAGTCTACTTTTTGTGTACCCGACTCTACCTGCCTTCGGTTCCGGATTCAGGACAGCTTTGGGGACGGCATTTTTGCCCCTGGCTTCTACCGGTTGATTGGTGAGCAGGATACCCTTGCCGAGGGCGGGCAGAACTTTACAGAAGAAGCTGCCCACAGTTTCAACTGCGCGCCCGGGGAAGAATGTGATTCTGCCGTGCCCGTCTCTGAAGGGTTTTATACCGCTCATTATGACGACAGCTGGTATGCCTTCACCCCGGATTCGGTGGGTACGTACCTCATTTCCACCTGTGGCCTGAATGACTGTGATACCAAGATTTGGATTTATGATGGCTGTGGGGGGGAGATAGCCGAGGATAACCAAGGCACCATATTTTATAATAACGATGAGGGAGATTGTGCGCCCGCAGCTACGGTAGAAGCTTTTTTTGACCCGGCATTCACCTATTACATCCGGATCGGAGACCACGAAAACGCCTGTGCAGACAGCATCAACTGGGAATTGACCTACCTTGGTCCGGTGGTAGGCTGTACGGATCCTAACTCCTGCAACTTCAACCCACTGGCCACCATTGACGATGGCTCCTGCCTGCCACAGGGCGACCCGGACTGCCCGGCTGCGCCTGACCTCGTTGTCGATCAGGGCATACTGGCTTCCAGTATTTATCTGTCCACCATCAACTCCACCGACCCCTGCCTGATCGAAGAGGGCTGCCTGCATGGCTATGGGCAGCGCGATATTGTCCGCTTTACCACCTGGATTGCCAATGAAGGGGAGCTCGACTACTTTATTGGGCAACCCAGTACAGACAATACACAGTTCACTTACGACAACTGCCATGAACACTTCCACTACGATGGCTACGCCGAGTACGTACTCTACCAGGAAGATGGCACGGAAATCCCAATTGGCTTCAAAAACGGATTCTGCGTCATTGACCTCGGCTGCACCACCGGCTCCCCGCAGTATGGCTGCAACAACATGGGTATCACAGCTGGTTGTCATGACATATACAGTTCCGCTCTGGAGTGCCAGTGGATAGATGTGACCGATGTACCAGACGGGCGCTACACCTTCGTCACCCGTGTCAACTGGGATAATGCCCCCGACAAGCTGGGCCGCATTGAAAAAGATACCCTCAATAACTGGGCACAGGTTTGCATCCTTTTAGACCGTTCTTCCGGCAGCCTGGAAATGAGCCTCGATGAGGAATGCGATCCCTACATCGACTGCGAAGGCACCCCTTATGGCAATGCTGTAATTGACTGTGAAGGCAACTGTGGCGGCACTGCCCTGCGCGGCGACCTCGATCAAAACGGCAATCAGGAAACGGCCGATGCCTACGCCTACGTTGGGCATGCGCTGGATGGTGACCTGACTCCCACGCCATGTAATGACCTCAACGAAGATGGCCGCATCACCGTTTACGATGCCAGTCTGTTATCCAACTGCTATCTGTATGGCACGCTGCACCCGCATACCGGAGGAGGCGCGCATGACCATTGCAACTTCCCGGCGGGCGTACTGAACACCACGGACACCACCCTGCTCACCATTCTTGATACCAATTTCGAGGAAGGCTACGTGGATATCGGGCTTCACAATTCCTCTGCCCGGATCAATGCTTACCAATTTACGATGGAGGGCGTGGTCGTACAGCAGGTCGAAAACCTGGTGGATGATACTATTTATCCGATCTCACCCTATGGTGCCGGGCAAACCGTAATCGGTATTTCCTACCAGGATTCAACCATTAACAAAAGTAATGCTTTCCAGCCCCTCTGCCGGGTGCATTTCAGTGAAGTCACGGAGGATTTCATTTGCATATCTGTTATTGATGAGATCATCAACCTCGATCAGGAGCAGACCGTCACTTACCTGCTGGACCCTTGTGTGGAATACGAGGCCCCTACCGGCACCCGGGATCTGATTCAACAATTAGAGGCAAAGGTCGTTCCCAACCCCGCTTCCGGGCCAGCTTCGCTTCAGTTTAAGAATCCTGCCGGAGATGTTTACCAACTGGAGGTGCGGAACGCCAACGGGCAGTTGCTCTATGCTCAGTCCATCGCTGGCAACTCCGTTGAATTACCCACTGCACAATGGCCCGCCGGATTGTACTTTTACCGCCTGAGCAGCCATCAACGGCAAGGCAGCGGCCGGTTTAGCATACAATGATTACTTGCCTTAAAAACACGAAACCGCCTGGCGCGCAATGCACCAGGCGGTTTTGTTATTTTGATCCTTCACCAAAAGGGATTAGAGCTTTACCCACTTTTGGACGATACGGTAGCTTTCACCATTCAGCACTACCTGATAAACACCGGCTGCCCAGCTTTCCGTATTCAGGTTCAGTAGTTGGGTACCAGGGCTCAACACCACTTCCTGCCGCAGCACTTCCTGTCCGGTAAGAGCCGTTACGCTAATGGCTGCCAGCCCGGCCGTCGCTACAGCTACTTCAAGCGTGACCGCCTCCCTTCCTGGGTTGGGATAAACCTTGAGTTGATTTCCAAGGCTAACAGGAGCTGATGTATTCACCAGCGCCTCCCCAATTATGATATTGTCCAGATGGATTTTATCGCCACGGTTAAAAGGGTCGGCTTCCTGGCTTATCCCGGTACGGGTCTCAAAACAAACCTCTACCTTTTGGCCAGCGTAGGGTAAGAGGCTTACCTGCCGTGTCTCAAAGGGGCCAGGTACTATGGTCTCCGGCTTGAGCGTGAGAGAAGCCGAATCGCCATTCACCAGCACCCGGAGCGCGGAAGCGAATGGGGTACTCCCCTGCACCCCATTCGCCAGGAATACCGGCGACCAGCTTTGCTGCAAGTCAAATTGTAGCAGCGGGTCCTCCACATTAGTCAGATCCGCACAGAAGCAGACCCGTGCCCCATAATCAGGATTCACTTTCCAAACGTTGCTGCCTATTGGCAGGGTGTAGGCCCCCTGCTGATAGGCTTCAAAACTGTTTGTACCGGTTATCAGCAGTCCGAACCCACCTGTGAAGGCGGCACTTTCTGAGAAGCTGATCTGAACATAAGGGCCCGCATCGACAAAGAAAGAATCCTGTGATGCTGCTCCTGCTTCAAAGGTGAGTACGCCGTAGTCGACCACCGGGACCGGATTGGAGGCCGGCGCTAATGCAAGCGTGTCGTTCTGATTGAGAAAGTCAGAAGGGTAAGCCACCCAGGCATCAATCGTATTAGCATTCTGTATGGGAATATCAACCGGAGTCTGGAAGGTGTAGAAAAAGCTTTCTCCCCGATAAGTCGTCACCGGTACCATGCCTTCTTCAGCAACGACGGCCCCATCATTCAGCTGATAATGCAAGGTGATGGGCGTGCCCGCCGCTATAGAATCGCAGCCATTAAACCGCACCTCCACTTCGACAGTCTCTGCTCCCATAAAGCAGGCGGAAACCGGGTGGCGGACGGACTCCACACTGAGGTCGGAGTTCTGAGCCAGGATATTCTCGATCACAACAGTGAGCGTATCATTCGCGGCAATATTGTCTGGCCCATAGGCGGCCCATACCTTAATTTCATGCGTTGCCGGCTCGGCAAGTGCGGCGGCTGGCATACTAAACGTAAAACTCAGGATGTCCTGATGCACCAAAGCTTCTTCCAGGACCAAAGTATCCTCTAAAACAGCGCCATCGTTGACCTGAAAGGCCAGTGGAATTGCCGTTCCTACGCCCGCATCCGTGAAGCAGCTGGTGTAGGCCAGTTCGACGGTTAAGAAAGTTTCTTCCAGCAAGCCACAGGACAGGGAGTCAAGATTGGATATGGACAGCGGCTGCAGGTCCGAATCGGCAAAAGGCGTGCCCACTCCTACAGCATACCAGGCATTGGTAACCTGAACCACAGGGTCTGAGCAAGGCCCAAACAGGTCCTCCGCCGACTGAATGGCCCCAAGGCGGGCATCATAATGGTTGGAAGACTCTGTGAGGTAGTACCGTAGGTTGTGGAAAGCAATCAGGGCTGCTGTATCCATGCCCAGACCAGCCACATTGAAGGTATCTAAACGGTCATTGACTCCGTTGCCGCCCTCGGTCAGGAGGTAAAACCAGTGGTTTTGCACGCCGCTGTTGGTGTGCACCCCGCCGTTATCGCCCGAGCTGGTAAACCAGTGCTGCCCCAGGTAGGTATCGGGATGGCCATCTTCTTTGGTGTCCTGCATATTCCGGAAGCCGTTGCCTTGCTGATCCGCATCCTCCGCAATGGTCCAGTCTGCCAGCTCCGGGGAGGCATAGAATTCGATGACGGTGCCAAAAATGTCACTGTAAGACTCGTTCAGTGCACCGCTCTCGTCCTGATAAATCAGGTTGGCGTTGCTTTGGGTAATGCCGTGCATGAATTCATGGGCAACCACATCGGTAGTGGCCAGAGAAGTGAAGCTTGTGCCATTGCCATCGCCAAAAAGTGCCCAGTCGCCATTCCAAAAGGCATTAATCACATCCCGCTCGTAATGCACGTAGCTGATCAGCGCCATGCTATCGCCATCCACCCCGATATAACCGAAGTGCTCGGCAAAGTAGTCAAAGGTGGCAGCGGCGGCCCAGTGCGCGTCGGTTGCTACTTCATCCTGATTGGCGTTAAAATTATCCCAGAAGTTATCATCGTCCAGAAAATCTTCGGCTTGTTCAGCATCATCACCGCGCAGCATGTTGTAGGTTTCAATACCATGCCCGCGGGTGGTTTCCACCAACCGGAACTGCCCATTGTCCATAGAGTCGGTCATAATGGTGCGCTGCCCGCTGTATTTGGTTTCGGCTGTGCCCGGTGTATTATGGGTATGCAATAGGTTGATGCGGTTGAGTACCGTACCGTCTTTGGCATTGATAAAAACCAGCTCCCGTTGCAGCGGTCGCTGAGCGTTTATGGTCATCCGGTAAGCCAATGTTAATCCGCTACGGGCACTCGCACGTGTGCCCGCCCATACCAGTTCAGGCTTTGGCAGGTAGGTAGCGTTGGGATCGCGGCGCACCTTTCTAAGCATTCCCTCCAGCCCTTCGTTTTCCCAGGCGTACACTTCAGCCGGGACAACCGACAGCGCCTGATCCAATGCTTCTTCCGGCGACAAAACCGGCACCCCCTGAACGGAAGGCCAATCTTTAGGCCATTGACCATTAATCAGAGTAGCCTGGCCCTGCCTCGTGTGCACGTACAACTGACTGCTCTGAACGGGAAAGCCCTGGTAGAACAACTGGTAAAGATGGTGGCTTCTCTCCCCTTCTTCACGGATTTTCATCTTTTGCCAAACCGCACCCTGTGGCCAGTTTTGCATGTTTTGAAAATGCCGCAAGGCCTCTTCTGCTCCAAGTGAAAAACCAGGCCTGACCCGCAGCCAGTTTTGGTGGCCTTCAACCGGTACGAACGGGTTATCTGCCAGAGCCGGGCCGGAAGGCAGCTGCCGGAACCCCAATCCCATAACTACGGCTACACTTAAAAGGAATAATAGTTGCTTTTTCATACTATAGTTTACAATCACAGAAATGATTCAGAGACAACCTAAAGTTGCAACATTAAACCCTGACTTTTGTCAATTTTCCGGAAAAAATCAAGCGCTTCTTTTAAGTCGGGGCTTTACTCTTCTGCAAAAAAAGCCTATTTTACGGCTCTAAAGGAGTTTCCCTACTCCCCCAAACGAATATGCACAATGGATTCCAGGAAGTACCGCTTAACCTTCTTTGTCTCTGTCTCCTTTATTGGGGCCATGTTCATTTTCTATTTCCTGTCCCTCCAAAATGCCCTCAAACAGAACAAGGACAGCGCTGCTCTCATCAATCTGGCCGGGCGGCAAAGGACGCATTCTCAGAAAATTGCGCTTCAATCCCTTCGTTTCTTCTATGAAATCCCCCAGGAAGACCAGGAGATCATCCGGCAGAATTTAAGAGAGAGTATTTCCCGCTTTACCGATGCCCACCTTTACCTGTTTGATGCCAGCCCAGGCAACAATTTCCACAATCCGCTGAATGATTCCCTGACCCTTGCCATTAACAACGGTATAGAGGATGCCCGAATGCGCCTGATCAGCAATGCCTATGCTATTGGTTTTGAGGGAGAGAAGGAGCCTTCCAGATTGAAGATGCTCTTTGAGGACCAACAGACTTTTTTATCAGGGATGGAGCAAATTGTCAACCGCTACGAATACAACAGCAGTGCTCAGAATGACCGGCTGATTGTGCTCAACCGTACGCTGCTGGTTCTGAGCTTGTGCCTGGTGGGGTTCATCGCCACCTTTATCATGTACCCGCTGTTGGGACAAATTGCTTCGTACACTAAAAAATTAAGAAGCCTGAATGACCACCTCCGGAACAGCAATGAAGAACTGGCTAAAGCACAGAGCGAACTGGTTGTCCAGGTCAATGCCATGAAGTCTATCAACTCTGCTCTGAATTTGAATGCGTTGGTGTCCGCAACGGACAAAAACGGCAAAATCATTGAGGTCAACTCCAAATTTTCAGAAATTTCCGGTTATTCAGAAGCAGAACTGCTAGGCAATGACCACCGGATGATTAACTCGGGCTACCACAATAAAGCTTTTTGGAAAGACATGTGGGATACCATTGATCAGGGCGAAATCTGGCGGGGTATTGTCAGGAACAAAGCCAAAGATGGATCATTTTACTGGGTGGACTCCACCATCACGCCGATTAAGGGAAAAGACGGACAGATCGAAAAATACCTGTCTATCCGGCAGGATGTCACGCAGCGCATTCAGTATGAGGAAGAGCTCAAAGCCTCTAAGGAACGGGCCGAGGCTGCTAATATCGCCAAGTCTTCTTTTCTGGCGAATATGAGCCATGAAATCCGTACGCCACTCAACAGCGTTATCGGCTTCACAGACCTGCTGCTGAAGACCAGGCTCAACGAAACCCAACAGCAGTATATGAGCCTCATCCATCAGTCGGGCAACATTCTGCTGGACCTGATCAACGACATCCTGGATTTCTCAAAAATCGAAGCAGGCAAGCTGGAGCTTTCCTACGAACGAACCGACCTCTGGGAGCTGGTCAGTCAGGTGGGCGATATCGTCAAGTATAAAGTCAATGAGAAGGGTATCGAACTGCTGCTCAACCTCTCTCCCAACCTGCCCCGCTATGCATGGGTAGACCCGGTACGCATCCGGCAAATCCTGGTCAATCTGGTTGGGAATGCTGTCAAGTTCACGGAAGAGGGCGAAATAGAAATCGGTATTTCTGCCCTGCCGGGCAAAGATGAAAATGGTTATCAGGGGCTTCGGTTTGTAGTCCGTGACACTGGTATTGGCATCGCCGAAGAACGAAAAGATAAAATCCTGGAAGCTTTTACTCAGGAAGACAACTCCACCACCCGTAAGTATGGGGGCACAGGGCTCGGGCTCACGATCTCCAACAAACTCCTGCACCTGATGGGGTCTCAGCTTGAAATCCAAAGCCGATTGAACCTGGGGAGTACCTTTTCCTTTGTGGTTTACTTACAAACTGAAGAAGGAGACTGCAATCAATGGGATGGGCTTTCAGATATCGAACATGTGCTTATTGTTGATGACAACCCCAACAACCTCCATATTCTCAGGGAAATGCTGCACCTGCAACAGGTTTATACTTCCTCGGCATCAAATGGGATCGCTGCGCTTGAAAAACTGAAGCAGGATAGTAGCATTGACGTCCTGATCACCGATTACCATATGCCCTACATGGATGGCATTGAGGTCATAAGGAGAATCAGGGAAGAACTGGAGCTTACAGCCGATGACCTTAAAATCATTCTGTTGCATAGTGCTTCAGATGACCGCTTAATCAACAAAGCCTGCAAAAAACATAAGGTCTTGCAGCAAATCAATAAGCCAATTACTATTCGATGCCTGTTTGATGCCTTATCGCTAGTCAACCGGCAGGAAGAGGCGATGCCGGCAGTCATCGCGAGTGCTCCGGCACCTCCTGTAACGGTAAAGAGCCAATCACTTACCATACTGATCGTTGATGACAACCACGTCAACGTCATCCTGGCTCGTGAACTCATCAACAATATCCTCGATCAGGTAACAATCCATACGGCGGGTAATGGTAAATCTGCTATTGATAAATTCCATGAGGTTCAGCCCGACCTTGTACTGATGGATGTCCAAATGCCTATACTCAACGGTTATCAGGCAACGCAGGCTATACGGGAATCCGAACGAAATGGCCGCACCCCGATTATCGCGCTGACTGCCGGCACTATCAAAGGAGAACGGGAACGTTGCCTGAAGGCAGGTATGGATGACTACCTGAGCAAACCGATAACCGCCAGTCAGCTTCAGCAAATGCTGGAAAAATGGCTGGAAACACAACAAGGAAGAGATGCCGAAGAACCGGGTGAAGCTGCTTCGGCTACAACACCAAAATCTTCAACGCCGGTTTTCAACCGAAGTACTCTATTGGAACGATTTGGTGGGAATGAAGCCATTTTAGAGGAAGTCATTGAGGAAATTTGGAGCATTGTACGGTCCGGCGAACTCCGGAAAGACGCAGAAGCGCTTCAATTGGCTATCCAAAACCAAGCTCCTGAGCAAGAGGTCAAAAGGCACGCCCACAAAATTAAGGGTACGGGGCTGACCGCTTCCTTCGACCGGTTGGCAAAATACGCCATTGACCTGGAGGACCTTTCTCCCTACGAGACAGGAACAGCGCAAATGCTTTCTAACCGCATCGCAAATGAAGTGGAAGTACTGGAGGAGATGGCCAGTAAACCGGCCTAAGCCAGGAGAGTGCATTAATGGCAGTGAACAACACGGGCTTATCTTTCGTGACGATGAGCGTGTGCCCGTACTGAGCTGCCCCTCCCCCCCATCTGCCCTCTGACTCATGTACGTACTTTTCAGCAGCTGAAAAAAAGAGGCACTATCCGAAGTTATCAGATAGTGCCTGCAGATTTATTTCATTAACCAGGAATGGTATATCAAGGCCAGCATAAGGTGCTATAAACCATACGCTTTTAATACCTCACCTGATTTAGCCACATTCAGAGTATCCGCAGCTCTTGCAGATGAGACAGCCTTCCTTGTAAATCAGCCCGTCGGCATCATTGCAACTAGGGCAGGCACTTTCAGCAGCTTTGGTGCCATCGGGTACGAACTGCTTTAGCGCACGCACCACGCCATTTTTCCAGGTATTGATGTAGTCTTCCTCAACATTGAGCCCTTCAACCAAATCCACCACATACGGGATAGGCATGCCATGACGAAGCACTCCGGAAATCAGCTTGGCGTAGTTCCAGTATTCTTTGTCAAAGGAGCGGGACAGCCCCTCTATCGTCACCCGGTAGCCCTGCTTGTCTTCAAACTGCAGATCGTAGCGGTTGTGGCCCTCATCATCTGTATTTTTCATCACCCAACCTTTTGTCACGTAGCCTGGAATAATGAAAATATCCTCCGACTTGCCGGTAAAGATCTCGTAAGGGCGGTTGGCATACAATCCAATTACCGCAATCCAATCCTCGGCATTGTTCTTGAACCGGACCACAGCTGCTTCGAGGACCTCAGGGCGCTTAGGCGGCATAGTTTCCTGAAACTCATTAGCGGCACCTGTTTTCTTTTCCTTATCGGATACCAACACGCCAGAGCGGGAGCCGTCACGGTAGATGGTGCAGCCCTTGCACCCTTCTTTCCATGCTGTTTCGTAGATTTTCTGCACCATTTCCACAGAAGTTTCTTCCGGTATATTGACCGTTACGCTAATCGAATGGTCTACCCACTTCTGAATTGCCCCCTGCATTTTCACCTTTTGCACCCAGTCCACATCGTTGGCTGTAGCCAAATGGTAAGGGGACTGCTCGATGATCGGGTCCAGTTCTTCCGAAGGCATCCGGCGGACCTTCTCCACATCGTAGCCATTAGCTTCCAGCCAAACCAGGAATTTATGGTGGAAAACATTATATTCTTCCCAGTGGTCGCCTACTTCATCGATAAAGGTTACGTTGGCTTCCTTATCGTTCGGATTGACCTTGCGGCGGCGCTTGTACGTGATCAGGAAGGCCGGTTCAATGCCGCTCGCCGTTTGCGTCATCAGGCTGGTCGTGCCCGTTGGTGCGATGGTCAGCAAAGCAATATTGCGGCGGCCGTGGGCCAGCATCTCTTCATAGAGCGCAGGATCTGCTTCGCGCAAACGATTGATGAAAGGATTGTCAGATTCGCGTTCCGCATCGAAAACAGGGAATGCGCCCCGCTCTTTTGCCATAATTGCAGAGGAGCGGTAAGCATTGACGGCCAGCGTACGGTGAACGTCAACGGAGAAGCTGATCGCTTCATCACTGCCATAGCGTAGACCCAGCGAAGCCAGCATATCGCCTTCTGCGGTGATGCCTACGCCGGTACGACGGCCCTGCACACAGGTTTTGCGGATCTTTTTCCACAGCTCGTATTCGGTCGCTTTGATGTCTTCTGCTTCCGGGTCCTTCTCTATTTTCTCCAGAATCCGGTCAATTTTTTCAATTTCCAGATCAATGATATCATCCATGATCCGCTGAGCCATCTGTACGTGCTGCCCGAATTTTTCAAAATCGAACTTAGCCTCAGGCGTGAAAGGGTTTTCCACGTAACTGTACAGGTTGATAGCCAACAGGCGGCAGCTATCGTAGGGGCAAAGGGGAATTTCCCCGCAAGGGTTTGTTGATATGGTACGGTAGCCCAGATCGGCATAGCAGTCCGGCACCGACTCCCGAATAATCGTATCCCAGAAAAGGACTCCGGGCTCAGCCGACTTCCAGGCGTTCTGAATGATTTTCTTCCAGAGCTTCTGAGCGTCAACGTCTTTCCTGAAATCCGGGTTTGGCGAATCCACCGGGTACTGCTGTTGATAAGGCTTGCCTTCGATAGCTGCTTTCATAAAGGCATCGTCGATCCGGACCGAAACATTAGCCCCGGTCACTTTGCCCTGCTCCAGCTTGGCATCAATAAAGCCTTCTGCATCCGGATGGCGGCTGGAAACTGTCAGCATCAATGCCCCCCGGCGGCCGTCCTGCGCCACCTCGCGGGTGGAGTTGGAGTAGCGCTCCATGAATGGCACAATACCTGTGGAAGAAAGGGCACTGTTCATAACCGGCGAGCCTTTAGGGCGCAGGTGGGAAAGATCCTGCCCCACACCGCCCCGGCGCTTCATCAGCTGCACCTGCTCTTCATCCGCCTTGGCAATACCGCCGTAGGAATCTGCGCCGCTGCCAATAACGAAGCAATTGGACAAAGAGGAAATCTGGAATGGGTTGCCAATGCCAGCCATTGGGCTACCCTGTGGAACGATGTACTTGAAATCCTTTAAAACAGCGTAGACTTCTTCCTCACTAAGGGGCTCGGGGTAACGGGTCTCAACACGGGCTATTTCAGCAGCGATACGGCGGTGCATATCATCTGGTGTGCGCTCGTAAATATTACCGTAGGAATCTTTCAGGGCGTATTTATTTACCCATACATTGGCGGCGAGGTCATCGCCATTGAAGTACTCCACTGAAGCCTTCAGAGCTTCTTCGAAGGTGTACTTCTTAGTGTAAGACTTAACTTTTGGGGTCGTAACTGCTGGCGTCTCCATTTTAATATCTGTTTGGCTGGTTTTGGTAATACTATTTTGGCAATCCACAGGCTTAATTCGCCTGGAATTGTGTTAGCAATGATTATTTAAATTGGTGACCGTTTTGGCCATTTTAAGGCGGAAACCCAGACCGTACCCAAGCGTAAGCCTGACATCAGGCGACACACAGGGCTCAGGCCCTCTCTCATTTAGGGTGGTTATTCTTGCTTGAAGTTGGGAAGCTCTTTTATCTACGATAAATGTAAGGGTCTTATTTTAAAAATGCGTGCAAGAAGTGGTAGTAGTTTTCCACAAAATGTTGATAACTTAACCTGTTGATCTACAAACCCCGCTGTATCAAACGGATGAGCAGAGAAAGCAAAACGCTGATCAGGATCATCGTTGTGACGGGAAAATAGAACCAACCATTTTCCCCTTCCACCCGAATATCGCCGGGTAAGCGGCCCAGCCAACTCAGTTTGTCGCCAAAGAAGTAAACAATTACGCCTGCCAAAACGATGAAAAGACCAAAGTAGATAATTAATTTCCCGGTTGAAGGCATAAGGAAGCGTGAAGGAGCTTAATAAAACAGGGTCCGGCAAAACCGGACCCCGTGCAGTGGGCATTACTGGATTCGAACCAGTGACCTCTGCCCTGTCAAGGCAGCGCTCTAAACCAACTGAGCTAAATGCCCTAATTTTGAATTGGTTGGCAAAGATAAATAACCTCCCCGCTAATATGCAACAATAGTTCGGTAATTTTTTAAGCGGCAATCTTGCCGAAATTCAATAGCCTTTGCAAGGCAGATTTATTTTTTTCCAGTTCTGGGTCGATTTCGAAGTTGGATAAAAATAAATCCAGTATCAGTTCATTGAAATACGAGGTCTTTACGTTAGCTAAAGAAAATCCATTTCTTAGTTCTACATCCTGGTCCAGGTAGTGGGCGGCCTTGGCTACTCCAACCGCCGTCAAGGAGGTGTTGAAATGGAAATGCATCTTCTTTTCATCTCTGGATTGACAGTGAGTCAAACCAGTGTATTGCTTGGCATCTCTGAATAAGAACTCAATCTGGTAACGAGCCTTATAATAAGCGTAGATCAACTGGCCATCCAGTTCCAGATCCGTTGAAAAGTATACGGCATACCGGCCTGTAGGCTGACCTTCGTCAAGGAACTCAACATAGGCTAAATTGACCTTTCTTTTCAAACGGACTGCCCAACAGATCAATCCCCATATTTTCACCTCCTGATCTTCGTGGAGCAGTTGGAATTGGTCTTTGTCAATTTTCTTCAGCTTGATTTTACCGTTATACTTCTTGGGCCGGCCACGCCCTTTTTCTCTGGGACCGGCGTAGAGATATTTCAAATCAGCGTCTTTACGAAATTTAGAAACAACTTCTAGATCGGTCTGCTTGCAAACCGGGCCGATAAAGGAAATCTTTGAGAAATAGCCATCTACGACCACATACTTAGATACCTGGCGAAGCTGCTCTTTCCTTTCGATGATCAACTGGGCATAGTGATCTACCAGGGATTGTCCTTTTTCTTTGAGTTCTTTTTGACCAGGCGTCTGGATAGCTTCCAATGGCATAGCCGTATGATCATCTATGCCGACTACGCCCAAACCACCTATTTCAAGGCCTTTGACGGATTTACCCAAACAACCACTCCAGAATTTGTCAAGCTGTGGGGTGTGCTTCCCACTTTTGGGAAGATAACTTGGGTCAAAGGCGATAATCCGGTGAGCACCTAAATGTTCTTTACTTAACTCAATATTGAATTGGAGAAAATCGAATGACTTTTCAAATTGGAGTCGGTAGGTCTTTTCACAGTAAGTGCCATATCGCTCCATGCCTTTGAACGTGTATCGACCTCGTAGAGATAAATACAGTACAATGATCGAAATGATAAAATTTCGTCTCGGCTTGTTTAAGCCATCAATTTTGCTTAGTATCGTTTCCACAAGAGCCTGGCTCTTGCTGGAAGCATCATTAGTAGATAGTCGCATATCACTAAAATGATGCTTCCTTTCGTTTTATCCAAATGCTTCAAAAAATTACCGAACTATTGATGCAAGATTTACCCTAAAAATTTACCCGTGGGAAAATCGAAAAATCTTGCCTAGTTTAGTGGGCCAAACATCAATGAAAATTAATATGAAGATTAAACTGTCTCTTTTTGCTCTTAGCCTTGGCTTTTTTACTTTCTCCTGCAAGTCATCGGCTGAGCTGGCACAGAAGTACGAAACCGCACAGCAGGAACTGGACAACTGCCGCGAAAAATCACAACACTACGCTGCCAAGGCCGAAGATATGAGCCGGGAAGCCAACAGCTATCAGGAAAAAATGGCCGAAATGCAGCAGGAGTACGGAAATATGCGTAACGAACTCGCAGAAGCACAGGCTGCCCTGGAATCCGTTACCCGCGAACTGCAGGCTACCTCCGATGACTACGGCACGTGGTTCCGCGTGCAGATTGGTGCTTATCAGGACCCAAAGATCGACTCTGATTTACAGACCAACGAGGATGGTTTGGGCGTCAAGACTATGGATGGTCTCCAGAAAATCGTCCTTGGGCGCTTCCGGGATTACCAGAAAGCCAAGCAGCTGCAATCTCAAATCCAAAACCTTGGCATCAAGGATGCCTGGATCGCCTCCTATGAAGATGGTGTACGGGTACCTATCGAGCAGGTTATCGGCAACTAAACCCAACAGAAATCATGCACTTAAACAGGCTGTCCGGACCACTCCGGATGGCCTGTTGCACTTTTAGCCAGCTACCCCAACCGGCAGGATTTCCTTGAGCTTTGCCACGACCTGATCCACTTCAGCCCTGGTATTCAGGTGAGAAAAGCTGAACCGCATGGTCTTACGGGGCGAATCTCCGTGCAGGGCACTGACCACATGAGAGCCCGCATCGGCTCCTGAGCTGCACGCACTGCCCCCGGAAACACTAATGCCGGCAATATCAAGGCTAAGCAACAACAGCTCCGCTTTAGGCGAGGGTGGAAAACTAACGCTCAGTAGCTTGTAATGACCGTTTTGGGCATCCCCATTAAACTCCAGGTCATCGAAATTGGCTTCCAGCTGTTCGCGCAGATAATCGCGCAGTTCGGTTATTTTGGCACGGCGCTCCGGCAATTCCGCGTAGGCCAGCTGCAGGGCTTTTGCCATGCCCAAAATACCATAGATATTTTCGGTGCCCCCCCGCATGTTGCGTTCCTGTGCCCCCCCGTCAATGAAAGGCTTCACAGTATTATCGCCATTGATGTATACAAAGCCTGCGCCTTTCGGGCCATGGAACTTGTGAGCCGCCCCGGTCAAAAAAGCTATTGGCGTTTTGGATACATTGATCGGGTAATAGCCGATCGCCTGTACGGTATCAGAATGAAAGAGCGCACCATGCTCCTGGCATAAGGCAGCTATGCCTTCCATATCAATCAGGGTGCCAATTTCGTTATTGGCGTACATGAGGGAAACCAGGGTCTTCTGATCACTATCAGACAAAAGTGCTTTAAGGTGTGCCATATCTATCCGGCCCGCCTGATCGGTATTCACCTCAACGCGCTCTATTTGGTGCTCCCGCTGCAGCGCATCAATAGAATGGAGCACGCAGTGGTGCTCTAGTGGACTGCTGATGATACGGGTAACGCCAAGGTCCCTAACCGCACATTTCAAAGCCATATTATTCGACTCTGAGCCGCCGGAGGTGAAGAAGATTTCACCAATCGAAGCGCCCAGCTGCTCCGCAATCGTCCGCCGGGCCTGCTCAATCACCGACCGGGCTGTACGCCCTTCGTTGTGGATGGAGGAAGGATTGCCATAGTAAGTCCCCATCGCTTCGGTCATTGCCTGTATGACCTCCGGGAGTAGCGGAGTGGTCGCAGCGTTGTCAAAATAAATACGGTCCATGTTATGCCATTTTTGCACTAAACCAGCGAGCGACCCGTTCGGTTTCATCGCCTGTAAAGTCTTTATGCTGATACTCGTTTGTCGTGGGGTTGTACGCATAGTCCTTCGCCCACTCCTCATGATGATTATGCACCGCCTCAATGGCATCAAGAATGGCATCCATCTCCGCATCGGTCATGACCGGGTGAATGGACATCCGTATCCAACCGGGTTTGTGGGTCAGCACACCCTGACTGATTTCATCGGTGATAGACTTGGAATACTGCTGATCCACATTGAGGAGGTAGTGCCCGTAGGTGCCGGCACAGGAGCAACCACCCCGGGTTTGTACCCCAAATTTATCATTGAGCAGCTTGACGCCCAGGTTATAGTGCAGCCCGTCAATATAAAAGGAGACCACGCCGAGGCGGTCTCGCAGGTGAGGCGCGAGGATATGTAGGTTGGGTAGTTGATCCAGGCGTTTCCAAACCCGGTCGAGCAGCTCATGCTCCCGGGCAAGGATGTTATCCACGCCCATTTCCTCTTTGAGCCGGACGCAATAGGCGACCTTGATGGTTTGCAGAAAAGGCGGTGTGCCGCCGTCTTCCCGCGCTTCAATTTCGTCGATATACTTATGCCCGCCCCAGGGGTTGGTCCAGTCTACCGTGCCGCCGCCGGGGTTGTCGGGCACCCGGTTGGTGTACAGCTTGGGATCAAAGACCAGGATACCCGTTGAGCCGGGCCCGCCCAGGAATTTATGGGGAGAGAAGTAGATGGCATCGAGGTGCTGCATTGGCTCCGCCGGCCGCATATTGATATCAATATAAGGTGCAGAACAGGCAAAATCCACAAAACACAGCCCACCCTGTTCGTGCATCAGCCCGGCAATCTCGTGGTAAGGCGTCTTCAGCCCTGTCACATTGGAACAGGATGTGATGGCCGCGATCTTTGTCTTCCGGTTTTGGTACTGCTGCAGCAGCGTTTTCAGGTGCTCCAGGTCCACCAAACCTTCCGGCGTAGGCCTGATGACCTCTACGTCCGCCAGCGTCTCCAGCCATGAGGTCTGATTGGAATGGTGCTCCATGTGAGTACAAAAGATGATCGCCCGTTCTTCCTCCGGCACCTCTACCCGGTCGCGGAACTTCTCATGCACCTTCAGCCCGAGGATACGCTGAAACTTATTGACCACTCCGGTCATACCAGAGTTGGAGGAAATCAGCACGTCCTTTGGCCTGGCCCCCACATGCGCCTTGATGATCTCCTTGGCTTTATGGTAAGCCATCGTCATGGAAGTCCCTGTGACGGAGGTTTCCGTATGCGTATTGGCTACGAACGGCCCAATTTCCTGCATCAGCCATTCTTCGATGGGCTTGTACAGGCGGCCGCTTGCCGTCCAGTCTGCATAGAGGATACGCCTGGGGCCATCGGGGGTATCGAAGACAAAGTCCTGCCCGATGACATTTTTGCGGTACGGCGCGAAGTAAGTTTCTAAAGAGGTAGTGGTTAGGGCTTCCATAACTAAAGGTTTTATCCGATCAATTCGAGGGCAGCTGATTTCATACGGTCCGCAAAAGCCTGGGCAGCTTCCGGGCTTTGCCCTTCGGCATAAACACGGATGATAGGCTCAGTATTCGACTTGCGCAAGTGTACCCATCCATCGGCAAAATCAATTTTCAGGCCATCGATCGTACTGTAATCTTCTGACTTAAACCTGTTTTCCAGGTCCTTCAGCAGGCCGTCCACGTCAATCTGTGGCGTTAGCTCAATGCGGTCTTTGACCATATGGTATTCCGGGTAGCTGGCTTTTAGGGCGCTTGCCGTTTGGCCAGACTTTGCCAGGAGGGTCAGGAAGATCGCCACGCCGGCCATCGCATCCCGGCCGTAGTGCAGGCCCGGCACAATGACCCCGCCGTTGCCTTCCCCACCGATAACGGCATTGCGGTTTTTCATTTCCGTGACCACATTCACTTCGCCCACTGCACTGGCAAAGTATTGCCCGCCGTGGCGCTCCGTGATGTCACGAAGGGCACGGGTGGAAGACAGGTTGGAAACGGTATTCCCCGGTTGCTGCTGCAGGATGTAATCCGCTACGGCTACCAGAGTATATTCTTCGCCAAACATGCTGCCATCTTCGCAGACAAAAGCAAGGCGGTCCACATCCGGGTCTACTGCGACCCCAAGGTCCGCCTTTAGTTCGACCACCTCCCGGCTCAGATCCTTGAGGTGCTTGGGCAGCGGCTCCGGGTTGTGTGCAAAGCGGCCGTTAGGCTTTTTGTTAAGCAACTCCACTTCGCAGCCCAGGGCTTTGAGCAATGGCGGCATTGCTACCGAGCCGGAACTATTGATGCAGTCGACCACCACCCTGTACTTTTTGCTTTTAACCAGCGCTGCGTCCACATAAGGCAAATCAAGGATTGCTTTTACGTGCCGCTTGATGTAGCGGTCATCGTGCAGGACTTTCCCAAGCTCTTCCACCCCGGCATATTCTATATCACCACTATCGATGATTTCCAGCAAGGCTTCCCCATCTGCTTTTGAGATAAATTCGCCTTTGTCGTTGAGGAACTTGAGTGCATTCCATTCGCGTGGGTTGTGGCTGGCTGTAATGACGATACCAGCCCCGGCTTCTTCCATCGTCACGGCCATTTCCACAGTGGGGGTGGTGGAAAGGCCCAGGTCGACCACATCAATGCCCATAGCACGCAGGGTAGCGCTGGCCAGTTCATTAACGATAGAGCCTGAGATACGCCCATCCCGGCCAATAACCACTTTAGGCTTTGCCCCTTTACTGAGCAGCCAATGCCCGAAGGCGGCTGTGGATTCCACTATATCCTGAGGGGTCAGGTTGTTGCCAGCTTTGCCGCCAATGGTGCCCCGGATTCCTGAGATTGATTTGATAAGTGCCAAGAGATAGATGTAGTTTGATTTGCGGGTAAAAATAGAAAAATTAGCGTGCAAATCGCAGCGGTCATAAACGGCTTGACTCTGGAAAATTTGCGAAGTTTCGGTATAAACCTTATTTTACCAAACCCAATTCTTCATTCTGCTAACCAAAACCAAGATACTATGGCACGTTCAAGAAGACAACAAAAAATTGCAACTAAGGACAAACGGGAAGGCAAGCGTATTCTGAATATTTTTCTGATTTCGACGCTGGCTTTATTAGCCCTGATGTACGTTATTTTCCAGACAGCTTAGGTTTCACTTCACAGCGGACCCATACTGCAGGTTGCAGGGGCGCATTCCAGCCTTTGTAGACTGTGGTATCGGTCTGCATGGTATCCAGTTGCGGCGGGAGCCAGCTCTGAGGCACCAGGATCACGGTTCCGGCCTGCTGCGCGCTGACTGCCTGCTGCAGGGAAGCGGCATTGCTCAAAACTGCCGTATTGGAATTTGCGGCATGGGCGTAGGCTGCTACTCCCGGGAAAGCCCCTTCTCCCCTGCCAACGATAAACTGATCTGCCGGCTTGGGGAAAGGCCCTTCCGGCTCTATGATTTCCTGTGCCCAGTTGCGCTGCACTTCCAGCAACGGGCTAAATTGGATCCAGAAGAAGGTGGTCAGCAGTACGCCGCTCATGATAGTCCCAAGGCGGGCATAAGAAGCACGTGCGCCTACGAACCCCACCACCGCGACAAAACTCCACACCCAATACAGTCCACCCGTAGCCAGCCCGGCCTGAAAGCCCAGCCCGCGAAACTGCACAAAGCTTCCAATCATAAACAGGATCAGGAAACAAGCTGCAGCAACGAGGTGCAGCACCGCCCCCGCTTTGACCACCCCCCGGTGCGGGTAGCCTTTATGGAAGTAGTTCCGCATCTGCCGGGCGGCAACCATGGCCAGCAACGGCTGCAGCGCCAGACTATGCCCCAGCAAGGCGAAAATCAATGCCCCCATGTAGAGTACCGCTTGCTCATCCCGTTTGCCCAACCGTTGGCTATGCTCCACGATGCCGCCCATCACAAGCCCCAGAAAAGGGAGTATGCCTACGGCATTCACCCAAAGGAATCTTCCTGTGCGGAAACCTATATAAAAGGTATCTCCCGTAGTATCCAGCCATTGCAAGGCATAAAGCCCGCCTGCCGTCAGCAGGCCCATTGCCCAGGGATTGAGGCGAAGGAGCCGACGCCCATCCGCATGCACAAAATAAAGGAAGGCTCCTGTACCCAGCAGGAAGATCAGCGACTGCAAAGGCTGTACCCATATAGCCAGTGCAGCAAGGGCATAGAAACTCAACTGCCAGCTCAGCTGCGGCTGCTTTAGATAACGGATCATAGCCGCATACGCCAGCCACTGCAACATCATAGCCCAGATATCACTGGAAGCGACTTTGCCCAGATTTGCCATAAGCAAAGAAGAGGCAGCCAGCGCCAGCGTATTTAGTACAATCTCTGTACCCACCATGCGGCGGGCAAAGATATAGTAAGCGGTCAATCCAAGGATCACCGCTATAGCTCCGGAAAACCTGAGAAAGAAAGGGTCAAGTGTATCGCCCATCAGCAAAGCAGCCAGCTGCTCGTGAAAGGTGAAGCCTGCTGCATCATGCTGAATTTGCCAGGCCAGCATGGCTTCCACGCCATCCCAGATGGTGGTCATCCCATTGCCAACCAGCAGGTTGACGACCAGCAAAAGTAAAGCGATAGCGTACAAATAAGAAGTCTTGGCTGTCATGTAGATGTGAGTTTGCAGGTGCAAAGAAAACCATCATTTGCCAAACGCGGGAATGGATAACTGGTTTAGTATACATAACAAATTGCACTACTTGAATAGCCTGGCAGCATTCGTGGGGAAGCTGGAGCAGAGCGGGAAGCTCTACCCCAGCAGCTATCGCGCTTAAATACAGAGGGTTGCCCCCATGGTGTTGATAACCGGTGGTCACTTTCTGCTTTGTGCAATTTACGATACACGCTGGTTTAAGTGTTGAATTGAATTTCTAGTTCCGGGTGGTTTCTTCACATCGTCTAAAATTCCATACTTTGTGGCCGACAGCCGCAGCCAGCGTCTAAACAGCGAACGATGACCAACTTATCCGTACTTATCGAAGCGCAATACCTGCCGCCTGTACAGTACTTTTCGGTACTGGCACAAGTGAAAACGGTTTATCTCGAAGCGCAGGAGCACTATCAAAAACGCAGCTACCGAAACCGGGCACATCTGGCTGGCGCTAACGGGCAGATGCTGCTTTCTGTCCCCCTCAAAAAGGGCAAGCACCAGCAGATGCCCATTCATCAGGTGAAGGTGGACTATAAAAAGCCCTGGTTTGGCGAACACTGGCACAGTATTAAATCTGCTTACGGGAAATCCCCGTTCTTCGAATTTTACGCCGAGCCCATAGAGGCCATCCTGCGCAGTAAACCAGATAAGCTCTTTGACCTCAACCGGGCGTTGCTTCTGCAGCTGCTCCGGACGCTGCAGTTGGAGGTGGACATCCGGGAGACGGCCGATTACGGAGCCGTACCGGAAGGCACCCTCGACTTGCGCCAAGCCATCCACCCCAAACACCCAAAGCTGGATTTCGCCCCCCTGCCCTACCCGCAGGTATTTCAGGAACGGCATGGGTTTATCCCGAATTTGAGTATTTTAGACCTGCTTTTCTGTACCGGGCCTCAGGCGCCGCTGCTGCTAAAGCAATTTGCTGATCAAAACCCCATCGTGTGACACCACTGATCAATAAACATTTACAGGCCTACCGGGCACAGGTTGATGAAATTGTCAAAGACCTGCACGAACTGGCCATACGTATAGACAGCGAGGAGCTAACGCAGACCGTTAGTGACCTCCGAAGCCGCATTCACGAACCCTTTATGTTTGTGATAGTCGGGGAAGTGAAAGCCGGAAAAAGCAGTTTCATCAACGCCCTGCTCGATACCGGCAAGGAGGTAACCAAAGTCGCCCCTCAGCCGATGACCGATACCATTCAGCAGATTCTCTACGGGGAGGAAGCCGAACAGGTGCAGATCAACCCTTACCTAAAGAAAATCCTGTTGCCCGTTGAGATCCTAAAGGAAATTGCCATCGTGGACACCCCGGGCACCAATACTATCGTGGAGCACCATCAGGAGATCACCGAGAGCTTTATCCCGGCTTCCGACCTGATCGTCTTCGTATTTGAAGCCAAAAACCCCTACCGGCAGTCCGCCTGGCAGTTTTTTGACTACATCCACAGCGACTGGCGCAAGAAAATCATTTTTGTGCTGCAGCAAAAAGACCTCATGCCTGCCGAAGACCTCGAAGTTAACCGCAACGGGGTCATGGAATATGCAAAAAAGCAGGGTATTAAAGACCCGGTCGTATTCACCGTTTCCGCCAAACAGGAGCAGGAAGGGCAAAAGGAAGAAAGTGGCTTTGCACCAGTACGTTCCTACATCAATCAGCACATCACCGGAGGCAGAGCGCCCATCCTAAAGCTCAACAACAACATCGACACCGCTGCGAATATCAACGACCGGATTTCGGCAGGGGTCGCCCTTCGTCAGAAACAGTATGAGGCCGACACTGAATTCCGCAACGACATCCGGCAGACGTTGGTCAAGCAGGAAGCCAAAAGCCTGAAACAGGTAGACGTGCTGGTAGAGAATATGATTGCCGGTTACGAGCGCATCACCCGCAGCAAAAAACAGGAGCTGAGCGACGGGCTTTCGTTCTTCCCCTTACTCCGGCGATCGGTTGTATCCATTTTCAGCAAAAAAGCATCCCTGAAGGAATGGCTGGAAGACCTGGCCCGGGAGCTCGAAACCGACCTGAATAAAGAGCTCAAAGCGAAACTCAATGACGGCGTGGTGGATCTGGCCGACAGCATTCAGCAAATGGCTAAGATGATCGACCTGAAAATCAGAAGCAGCGAGACCATCCTTCGGGATGACCATGAGCTGTTTAGCGATATCGCCGAGAAACGCAATAATGTCCTCCGGGAACTGCAGGAACAGTTTACCCGATTCGTGAGCCGGACAGAGAATTTCACAGACGAGAGCCTTTTCCCGGACAAAAGCTCCGTTTCACCAAGCCTGGCGGCAAGCAGTGGCCTGGCGGTAATTGGTATTGTGCTGGCGGCGGTGACGCAAGGGGCTGTTTTTGACATCACCGGGGGCATTCTCACCACAGTAGGCCTGATTTTCGCAGGCTTTACCACCTCCTCCAAACGCAAACAAGTACTGCGTGAATTCAGTAAGGAAATTGACAAGGGTGGCACCCGGCTGGAAGAGGAAGTCAGCACTAACCTCAAGACCTATATTACGAATCTGCGCAGCCGTATTGATGAGAACTTCGTCAAATTCGACCTTCTGCTGGAAAAGGAAGGGGAGCAGATTGAAAAACTCACCGCCCGAAGTACAAATATTACAGGCAGGCTGGAAGCCCTTCAGTCCTCCGTTGCAAGCGATTCGGCACCCCCGCAGATGGAAGAGGAATAAAGCCCTACAGGAAATACTGCAGCTCCTGGTACACCAAGTCTACCGGCAGCCCCATAATATTGGCGTAAGTGCCTTCAATTTTGTTGATTTTGCAAAGCCCGATCCATTCCTGAATGGCGTAAGCTCCTGCCTTATCGTAAGGTTGATATTTGTCGATGTAAAAATCGATTTCCTCATCCGAAAGCTTATCAAAATGGACGCGGGAGATGCCGGAGAAGACCCGCTCCTGTCTCTCATTCGCCAGACAAACCCCCGTAATGACGGTATGTTTACGCCCTGACAATTCCCGCAGGATACGCTGTGCATCGGAACGGTCTTTAGGCTTTTCGTAGATCACGCCATCAAGAATCACCACGGAATCGGCGCCCAGCAGCACCCCATTGCCTTGCAGCGCATGCATTGATGCCCGGACCTTTTTCTGAGCCAGAAAGGGAGCGACTTCCTCTACCGGCATATCATCCGGATAATCTTCAGGCACATCCTGTGGCTTGATGGTAAATTGAAAGCCCGCCTGCTCCAGCAGTTGGCGGCGGCGGGGAGATTTGGACACCAGAATGATCGGGAGTTCCAATGTTTGCATAGGTCAGTTAAAATTTAAGTTACAGCAAAAAACAGCAGCAAAATCAGCCCACTGAGCATGATCAGTTTGGCCATTGTGCTCACCCGGTGGTAATCGGAAGGTACCTTTGCCCGGAACAACCAAAACAGACTCAGCCCAAGCGGGGCGATCAACGCTACAGTCACATATAGATGGCTTAAAAGCGTAAAAAGTTCGCCCTGATGCACCACCATCGCCACAATCAAGGCCAGCAACCCCACGCCAATGGCTGCCGCCAGTCCTTTAGCGGTATTCATGCCCCATAGCACCGGTACAGTGCGGCATTGTGCACTCCGGTCTCCTTCCACGTCTTCCATATCCTTGATCAGCTCCCGGTACAGGTTGGACCCGAACGCAAAAACCAGGTACCACACCATGATCACGGCCAGCTGAGCGGCCAGCTTCGGATCGAAGGCAGCCAGCTCGGCAAACCCCTCACGCTCGGCAAACCAGACTACGCCAGGCACCCCTGCACAAAACAGCGAAACCAGCAGGTTGCCCCATAATGGCATCCTTTTGAGCTGGAAGGAATACCAAAACAACAGTCCCGCCCCTGCCGGATAAATGGCAACGAGCGGCATATTTTGTACGCTCAGCGCCAGGTAAAACGCCAGAAAAAAACCCAGCAAAATGGTGGAAAAATAAAGCCAATAGGCCGTTTGCTTCCGGATGTACCGCCCAAGCACTACTTTTTCGGGACGGTTTTGCAGGTCAATGCGAAAATCGATAACGTCATTAATGATGTAGCCCGCTGAGGTGATCAGGAGGGTGTCGAGCACAAACAACCAGAATGTTTGAGGTGGCAGTGTTAGCCCAATGCCATACTGCTCAAATGCCGGTTGCAGTAGTGCTCCGTAAATCAGATATTGGGTTAACCCCACGATAAACAGGTTAGGCAGGCGGATCAGGCGCAGGAAGGCATAAAATACATTCATCATTTACTCTTCTGGCCATTCCTGATTGAGGCGGAGGACTTTCTCGATCACATCACGTGCACAGCCAGCTCCTCCCTTCAGGGGGGAAATGTAGGTCGCTACTTCGAAAAGCTCCGGCTGAGCATCGATGGGGCAGGTAGGCACCCACACCCGCCGCATTACCGGCAGGTCGGGCAGGTCGTCTCCCATATACAGGATTTTTCGCTCATCCAGCCCGTATTTATCGATGTAGTCTTCGTATGCTGATAGTTTGTCGCTTATCCCGGTGTAAATATCCTTGATCCCCAGGCCTTCCAGCCGCAGGCGGACGCCTTCTGACCGCCCTCCGGTAATCACCGCCACGTTAAAGCCCTGCCGGACGGCTGTTTTGAGCGCGTAGCCGTCCCGGATGCTCATGCTGCGGAGGAGTTGCCCTTCTTCAGTGACCAGGACCTGACTGTTGGTTAGCACTCCATCGACATCGAAAATAAAGGTCTCAATGTCCTTGAATTGTTCCAGTTGATTCATTTTGGCTTTTCGATTTACTTCAACAAATGTACAGGAATAGGGTAAGAACTTGGCGAATAAATGAGGAGGATTCAATATATTCCCATCCGCGGAATTTTCTCAACAAAGCAGGCCGGCGGTTATGGCCTGCTTCAAAATACAGTCAACATGTTCAAAGCCAGCATTTATCAGGATCGCCGAAAGCGATTGCAAGCCTCTGTTCCCGGCGGCCTTATTTTACTCCCCGGCAACAACGAAAGCCCGATGAATTGCGCAGACAACGTCTATCGCTTCCGGCAGGATAGCAGCTTCCTGTATTACTTTGGGATCAATCAGCCGGGAGTAGCCGGAGTATTAGATGCCGATTCCGGAGAAGCCCTTTTGTTCGCTCCTGAAATGACTGTGGAGCACGTGGTATGGATGGGACCGCAGCCCGGGCTGAGTGATCTCAAAACCCTGTCAGGCACAGAACAGGCACTGCCCGTTGAGCAATTGGAGGAATTGCTGAAAAAAGCCAAGGCAGACGGGCGCACTATTCACTTCCTCCCCCCCTACCGGGCTGACCGCAGCCTGCAATTAAGCCGGTGGCTGAGCACGCCCGTTGAGGCATTGCAACCTTCTGAAGCATTGATCAAAGCCATCGTTGCGCAGCGGTCCGTCAAGTCGGCAGAGGAAATTGCCGAAATCGAATCCGCACTGGCGATCACCCGCCAAATGCACGTTCAGGCGACCAAAACCGCCCAACCTGGTATGAAGGAAGCCCAACTGGCGGGCATGGTGGAAGGCATTGCGCTGGCCACAGAAGGCGCCCTTGCCTACCCCGCTATTCTTACGGTTAATGGCCAGACCCTTCACAACCACTACCACGGGGATATCATGAAAGAAGGCGACCTTGTCCTCTGCGACTTCGGGGCGGCGGCTCCCAGGACCGACTACGCCAGTGACATCACCCGGACCTTCCCGGTGAGCCCCAACTTTACGGACCGGCAGAAAGCGATTTACCAGATTGTTCTGGATGCGGAGGAACAAGCCATTCAGGCCATCCAACCCGGCGTTCCATATAAAGACATCCACTTGCTGGCGGCGAAGATCATCACTACCGGACTAACCCAACTGGGGCTTATGAAAGGTGATGCCGATGCTGCCGTGGAAGCCGGCGCGCACGCCCTGTTTTTCCCCCATGGCCTGGGCCACATGATGGGGCTGGATGTGCATGATATGGAAGATTTGGGCGAAGATTATATAGGCTATACCGATGATCTCAAACGCAGTCCACAGTTCGGTTTAAAATCCCTGCGCCTGGCCCGTGCCCTGCAACCTGGCTTTGTCCTCACAGTAGAGCCTGGCATTTACTTTATTCCGGAGCTCATCGCCCAATGGAAAGCAGAAGGCAAACACGCTGAATTTATCGACTATGAAAAGGTCGAAACCTACCTTGGCTTTGGCGGCATCCGGATCGAAGACAACGTACTGGTTACCGAAGAGGGCCACCGGGTGCTGGGCCCGCCCATTCCGAAGACCATCGAGGAAATTGAGGCGCTGCGGAAGGGTTAATCATTTTTGAATATCCGCTCAAAAAAGGACTCGTGCTCCCCGGCTACCTGTTGCTGTGCATTTTCCGCTTTATCGGTCTTTTTCATGGCGCGTTTTTCGGCACGGGTGGCACGGCGTTCAGCTTTAATGGCTTCCTTGCGCAATCTTGCTGCCCGTTCTCTGGCTTCGGCAGCCTTTCGGTCTTTTCTGGCGGCGCGGTGGTCATCTTTTGCTTCCCGGTGATCCGACTTGAGGTCCTGTTGCCTGGCTTTATTGCCGAAGAGTCGCTCTTTCAGGCTTACCGGTTCAGCTTCCGCTGCTTGTTCCGTGGTGTCCTTTTTACCTTTAAACAGCTGGGCATGAGCGGCTGGCATAGACAGCAAAAAGGCGAAAACGGTAAGTAAGAGGATGGGATAGCGCATGTACTCGTTTTTTGATTTCCTTCATAACGAGCCTTGTAGGCGGAATCTTATCCTGGATGGGCTTAATTTTTTTATGGATGGTTATTGGTCTGGTGGTGGCAGGCTTTAATGGAAGTCATGGGTAGGGTGATGATCTTGCGCGATATTTGGTACATTGATGACGCTGATCTGACTGACCTGCCCAACGAGACCCGCCCCGCTGGAGGACCTCCCGGAAATCAGTGCAAATCTGCGCAAATCAGTCCAATCTGTGTTCCAACTCTCCACGCACGGCAATTGTACGCTGATGACGCTGATCTGACTGATGACACTGATCTGCTCACCGAGACCCGCCCCGCAGGCAGGACCTCCCGGAAATCAGTGCAAATCTGCGCAAATCAGTCCAATCTGTGTTCCAACTCTCCACGCACGGCAAAAGTACACTGATGACGCTGATCTGACTGATGACACTGATCTGCTCACCGAGACCCGCCCCGCAGGCAGGACCTCCCGGAAATCAGTGCAAATCTGCGCAAATCAGTCCAATCTGTGTTCCAACTCTCCACGCACGGCAAAAGTACGCTGATGACGCTGATCTGACTGATGACACTGATCTGCTCACCGAGACCCGCCCCGCAGGCAGGACCTCCCGGAAATCAGTGCAAATCTGCGCAAATCAGTCCAATCTGTGTTCCAACTCTCCACGCACGACAATAGTACGCTGATGACGCTGATCTGACTGATGACACTGATCTGCCCAACGAGACCCGCCCCCAAATACAAAACATACCCTATATTTGCCAATCACAGCCACTACCCTTGCGCTGTGCTTTTTTAACCGGCAACCACTAACAAAATGGCCAAGCAGCAGCCTCCAAAGGCAACACACCCTGTACACGTTTCCAAAACCACCACCGGAGAGCGTTACCCTGATGTTTATGATATCCTGTCACCAGATACTTTTGACCAAATGCATCAGAAGGGCAATACCTTGCTCATTACTGCAAAAAATGGAGTGGGCCTGCGCGTTCAGGCCCTGTCAGAGGATATCCTGCGGTTCCGTTATGCCCCGGAAGGACAATTTGAAGCAGACTTTTCCTACGCTCTTGACCCTCATGCTGCTTACGAGTCTCCGGAACTTACAGTAAGTGAAGACGAAGCGCATCTTACACTCCGGACCAGCAGCCTGATTTGCCAGATCGCTAAGGATGGGCTAAAGGTAGCCATGTATGATAACCCCGGTAACACCCTGCTATGCGAAGACGCTGCCCCCTATGCCTGCCGGAAAAGCATCCTTAACGGCATAGAACAGGTGAGCATTACCCAAAAAGCACCCGCTGAAACCGCCTACTATGGGCTGGGCGACAAGAGCGGCGCCCTAAATCTGCGTGGGCAACGGCTGCAGCATTGGAACACCGACTCCTTTGGTTACGGAAAAAACACCGACCCACTTTACCGGACCATCCCATTTTTCTTTGGGCTTCAGCAAGGAAAAGGCTATGGTATTTTCCTGCATAATTCTTACCGCACGCATTTTGACTTTGCCAAGACCACCCAAGACCAGGTTACCTTTCAGGCAGATGGCGGGGAGATGGACTACTTTTTTATCGCCGGCCCCGGTCTCACGGAGGTCGCCCAGCGTTATGCCTGGCTGACCGGCCGCCCGGAGATGCCCCCCATGTGGGCACTGGGTTTTCACCAATGCCGCTGGAGCTATTACCCGGAAGAACGGGTCTATGAAATCGCAAAGGAATTCCGGGACCGGCAAATCCCCTGCGACGCCATCTATCTGGATATCGACTATATGGACGGCTACCGCTGCTTCACCTGGGATGAGGAGCATTTCCCCAAACCGGCAAAAATGATCAAAGACCTGCGTAATCAGGGCTTTCACACCATCGTCATGATTGACCCGGGTATTCGGGTCGACCCGGAATACCATGTGTACAAAGAGGGTATAGAAAAAGACATGTTCTGCTACCGCACCTCCGGTGAGCTTATGCGTGGCCCGGTATGGCCGCAGGATTGTGTCTTCCCGGACTTTACCCGCCCGGAAGTGCGCGAGTGGTGGGGCCCGCTCTACGAGCAATTGTACAACGAACAGGGGGTCAGTGGCTTTTGGAATGATATGAATGAACCGGCTGTCTTCAAGGTCAACATCGCTACCTTCCCGGATAATGTGCACCACGATTACGACGGGCACCCCTGCGACCACCGCAAGGCGCATAATGTGTATGGGCAGCAAATGTCCCGTGCTACCTTCGAGGGCCTAAAAAACCTACAGCCCCAAAAGCGCCCCTTTATCCTCACCCGGGCCACCTACAGCGGCGGACAGCGCTACGCCAGTGTCTGGACAGGTGACAACATAGCCAGCTGGGAACACCTACGACTGGCCAACATTCAATGCCAGCGGCTGAGCATATCCGGTTTTTCTTTCGTGGGCACAGATGTAGGAGGCTTCAGCCAGCAACCGGATGGAGAACTGTTTGCACGGTGGATGCAGCTGGCTGCTTTTCACCCGCTCTACAGGGTGCACTCCATGGGCAACAATGTGGATGGAGCTGCCGAAGCCGATGCGGATGCCATTCACGAAGCAGAGCGTGCCAACCGTATGGACCAGGAGCCATGGTCATTCGGAGAGCCTTACACAAGCATCTCCAAAACTGCTGTAGAACTCCGCTACCAATTGCTACCTTATCTGTATACCGCTTTCCGGCAATACACACAGGATGGCCGCCCGGTGCTGCGCAGCCTGGCCTTTGCCGATCAGGCGAATCCGGAGGTCAAAGACCGGGAGGCAGAATTCCTCTTTGGGGAACATTTGTTGGTGGTGCCGGTACTGGAAGCAGGTGTTACGCAGGCCGAGGGCTATCTCCCGGCTGGCGAGTGGTACAATTACTACAGCGGAGTACGCTATCAGGGGCGGCAATTGGCAAAGAATGCCTGCGGATTGGAGCGCATCCCGCTTTATGTGAAGGCGGGGGCAGTCATCCCCCACTATCCTGTACAGCAATATACCGGTGAGAAAAACTTCGATCAAATTACTTTAAAGGCTTTTGCCGGCAACGGCCAAAGCGAGCTTTACGAAGATGCCGGCGATGGTTATGCCTATCAGGAAGAAGCTTACCGGCTTAGCAGTTTCAATATGCAGCAGGACAAAGGGCAACTTACCCTGCGACAGGTACAGACAGGGACTTACGAACCCGGCTACCTCACTTACCGGGTGGAACTCTTTGGCCTGACAGGCAAGCCCGCCAAAGCGACCTGTGACGGGGAAGACCTAAAAACAGAAGCGCTGGAGCAGGGCGGATTTGCCTGTACCCTCCCCGCTGGTTTTCATGAACTTGTGGTGCGATAGACTGTTGGAGGCAGAAAAAAGATGAGACCACTTTTTTGGCTTTTCCTAATCACAAGTACTATGCTGACCGGACAAACTACCATTGAAACCTTCCATCCCACCCAACTCGATTGGCAAATCGTTAATGATGGTGTCATGGGGGGCATTTCCAAAAGCCAGATGACCGTAAATGCTGAGAGTTACGGGCAGTTCTCCGGTACAGTTTCACTGGAAAATAACGGTGGCTTTGCTTCCTGCCGGGCAACTGTTGAAAAGATTGACATGAGTGGGACCCGGGGCGTACGCCTTAGGGTACGGGGTGACGGGCAGCGCTATGATTTCAGGGTACGGCTGAGTGGCCCTTACAGCCGGGTCTCTTACCGGGCGTGCTTTACAGCTAATGACGGCGACTGGCATACAGTAGAATTGCCCTGGAGTGCCTTCGAGCCCACCTTTAGAGGACGAACGTTAAATGATGTGCCTCCGATTACACCTGATGACATTAGGGAGGTAGGTTTTCTAATCGCCGATAAGCAAGCCGGCCCATTTCAGTTGGAAATTGACAAAATTTCGGCCTATTTGGATTGATGCCCCTCAACCTGCTGCGCGACAGTTTGGAGGCCTGCTTCTGAAATCCAGCCATGTTCAAAGGCATGCCGGGCCACCCTAAGCGTATCGTCTGATAAGCATACCTTGCCTTCCAGATGAGGGTGGTCAGCGTACAGCGCATGTATGGTCTCGCTGTTTTTGCGGTTGGTTACATCCCGGATGTAGACAGCCAGCACCCGGCCGGGGTGAGACGCTGATAGCTGAGCATACAGTTGTGCATCATGCTGCCCGCTATCCCCTATCAGAATGAACTTTAAATCGGGAAAGACTTCCATAAGATGCCGCGCTTTGTCCAGTTTATGCGAATGCGTGCCGCCACCTGTCCTGAAAAAGTCTTTTAACCCCGACTTGAGGGCCTGCAACAGGAAAATGCCTTTGGGGATGTTCCTGGCCTGACAAAAGTCGACCAGAAAATCATACAAATTCCACTCGCTGCTGCTGATAAAAAAAATCGGGTTGTTGCAGTCCCCTTCTTTACCTGCACAAAGGGACTGATAAAACGCAGGGACGCCCGGAAAAGGCAACCGGGTAGCCGCATTTTTGGTGAGGATCAATCTCAGCTTCCGAAAAGTCTCCGTAGCGTGGGAAACCAGAATCGTATCGTCTACATCAGAGATCACCCCAAACTCATGGGTACCATGACTGATGTAGACCTCTTCCTGGTGCTCAAGAAAAGATGGGCCCTCATCAAGCGGGTTGTGGACCCTAAATGCCACCGGGTGCCAGCCTTCCGGAAGCTTGTGCGGCCCTTCTGCCAGCAGCTCAAACTGCCCCCGCTCATCAGTCCGCACCTGATAGCTCTGCCCGTTAAACTGAATATCTACCTTTGTATCAGGGATAGTTGTACTGAGATAGCGGCTCAGCATGGCCCGCAGATTACGCCAAAGGCTATCGCCTGGCTCTGGCTCATAAAGCAGGCGGTCATCGAGCACATGCCCTCTCACGAATACTTGATCCGGTGTACCATACCCCCGATAGGCAAGCACCACCGGCGGGGTTTCCATGCCTATCCACTTCTTGATATTCAGGCTTATATGTCGGCTCAGTAAACTCATATTAGCGGCCAGCGCACAAGTGCAGGCCATACCGGTTTTATCTTTATGGAGAAAATACTTTTCGTAATCAACCCCATCAGCGGGGGCAATGAAAAAGAGGACTGTAAAGCAACCGTAGAAAAGTGGTGGCAACAACATCAACTCAACGGACAGTGGATGGAAACCACCGGAGAGGGTGACCTTGAACGGATCAACACCTTAATACAGGAAGAAAAACCTGAAACAGTAGTCGCCTGTGGAGGTGATGGCACCGTCAATCTCGTAGCCCGTGCCCTGCTTGGGACGCCCATAAATATGGGAATTTTACCACTGGGCTCTGCCAATGGCCTTGCTACAGAACTCCGTATTCCCGAAAACGTAGATGAGGCGCTCGATGTTCTACTGCACGGTCAGCCTTTACCGCTAGACGGGCTGCTCATTAATGGAGACCATCATGCGTTCCACCTCGCGGATGTGGGGTATAATGCCCGCCTGGTCCAGGAGTTCGAATCCGGCGATCAACGCGGTCAACTGGGGTATGCCCGTAGCTTTCTCCGGGTCGCCCGCAACCGCCCCCTGGCCAAATTCAAAATTAAGACCGGCGAGCAAGCCTTCAGTCGCCGGGGTGTGATGGCCACCTTTGCTAATGCCCGTCGCTATGGCACTGGCGCTATCGTCAACCCGGATGGCCGGACCGATGACGGTCAGTTCGAGCTATGCCTCTTCCTGCCCTGGCCACGTTGGTACCTGGTATGGATGAGCGTGCTTTTTTTTATTGGGCAAATCGATAAATCGCGCTACGTGAAGATTATCCCATGCCGCACCCTGCAGCTTGAGGCAGACCGCCCAATGCCATTACAGGTGGACGGAGAATTGGTGGGGGAAGCCCGTTCGATTTCGGTTGAGGTCTTGAAAGATAAGGTGCAGGTGCTTCGGCCAGCAGGGGATTGAACGGATCTGTAACCCAAGAGTAAGACTCCGGCATTTGACCACTGTGTCAGTTCTGTCCATTACGACAACCGCCCCTTGAAATCCTCATACCCGAAGCGCCTGACCACTTCCAGCTCGCCATTCTCCTTCCAAATACAAATGTCGGGATGCCTGACACCATTAAATGTGGTAGTCTTCACCATCGTGTAGTGGATCATATCCCAAAACACCAGGCGGTCGCCAGGCTCAAGGGGGCGGTCGAAGTGATAGGCCTGCTTATAATCGCCGGCCAGGCAGCTCACCCCACCGATGCGGTAGGTATACAGCCCCTCCCCTTCCGGCTTACTGCCGATAATCTTCGGCAGGTAGGGCATCTCCAGCGTATCCGGCATGTGCGCGGTGAAGGAGGCGTCAATGATGGCGGTGCGTACGCCCCGGTTTTCCACCACATCCAGCACAGTAGTGACCAGTTCCCCTGTCTCCCAGGCGATGGCGCTGCCCGGCTCCATAATGACTTCCAGCCCGGTGCGCTCGCGGAATTTTTGCAACAGCTGAATAAGATGGGGGATATCGTAGCCTTGCCGCGTCATCAGGTGGCCACCGCCAAAGTTGACCCATTTGAGCTGTGGGAAGAAGCGCTCAAAGTGGTGTTCAAAAGCGGCCAGGACTTTCTCCAAATCAAAGGAGCTTGACTCGCAAAGCGTATGGAAGTGCAGCCCCTCCACGCCTTCCGGCAAACGCTCGCCCAGCCCGTCCGGAGCGATGCCCAGGCGGGAGCCGGGTGCGGCCGGGTTGTAGAGGTCGGTTTCCACCTCGGAATACTCCGGGTTGACACGCAGGCCAACGGATACCTTATGCCCGGCTTTCGCCAAATGCCCGGCGTGCCGTTCGTATTCCGCTACCGAATTGAAGGTGAGGTGGCTGCTGTACTTCAGGATTTCTTCCAGTTCGCCCGGGATGTACGCCGGGGAATAAGTATGCGCCCGCACGCCCATCTCTTCGTAAATCAGCCGGGCTTCATGCAGGGAACTGGCTGTAGCGCCTTTCAGGTACTGCTTTACCAGCGGGAAGACCCGCCACATGGAAAATCCTTTGAGGGCCAGTATTACCGACACGCCAGCGCGCTCCTGCACGCTGCTAATGAGCTCAAGGTTGCGGCGCAGGCGGCTTTCGTCGAGCAGGAAGGACGGGGAGGGGGCTTGTGCGTAGTTGATCATGTTATTTTTTAAAGTTCCAAATCAATCCCAACTTCCTCCTGCCAGGGTAGGCCCATCTCTCCCAGCTTGTCCAGGAACGGGTCCGGGTTGAATTCTTCTACGTTGAAAACGCCGGTACCGCCCCATTGTCCGGTCAGCACCATCATAGCGCCGAGTGCAGCGGGCACACCGGTGGTGTAGGAAACGCCCTGCGCGCCTGTTTCGTCAAAGGCGGCCTGATGGCTGCAGTTGTTCCAGATGTAGTAGGTCTTCTCTTTACCGTCCTTGATGCCTTTGATGCGGCAGCCGATAGAGGTCTGCCCCGTATAGTTCTCGCCCAGCCCACCGGGGTCAGGCAATACAGCTTTGAGGAATTCGAGCGGGATCACGTCCATACCATTGTACTTCACAGGCTCAATGCCTGCCATGCCGATATTCTGAATCACGCGCAAGTGGGTCAGGTATTCCTGCCCAAAGGTCATCCAGAAGCGGGCGCGCTTGAGGGTTGGGAAGTTCTTGACCAGCGACTCCAGTTCCTCATGGTAAATAAGGTAGGAATCTTTGGGACCAATGTCCGGATAATTCAGCACCTTCATGATTTCATGAGGCTCGGTTTCCACCCACTGTCCATTTTCCCAGTAGCGGCCTTTTTGTGTGACTTCCCGGATGTTGATCTCGGGGTTGAAGTTGGTGGCAAAGGCTTTGCCATGGTCGCCTGCATTGCAGTCCACAATATCGAGGTAGTGCATCTCATCAAAGTGGTGTTTAGCGGCCCGGGCGGTGAAGATGCTCGTCACGCCGGGGTCAAAACCACAGCCCAATACTGCAGTCAGACCGGCTTCCTTAAAGCGGTCCTGATAAGCCCACTGCCAGCTGTATTCAAACTTCGCCTCATCTTTGGGCTCGTAGTTGGCGGTGTCGAGGTAGTGAACCCCGGTTTGCAGGCAGGCTTCCATAATGGTCAGGTCCTGATAGGGCAGCGCAACGTGCAGCACCAATGCCGGTTTGAAGGAGTTGATCAGCGCGACAAGTTCCGGTACATTATCCGCATCCACCTGTGCGGTCTGCATTTTGGTGTGCCCGGTGGCTTTCTGTGCATCCGCTACAATAGCATCGCACTTGGATTTGGTACGGCTGGCGAGCATGATCTCGGAAAATACCTCCGGATGCTGCGCGCATTTGTAAGTAACGACCCGGCCTACTCCGCCGGCCCCGATGATGAGTACTTTTGACATTATCTATTTTTAGTTTTTATCAAATGTATGGATTGCTTCATTTTTGAAGCTTGCAAAGCTATGGCAAGCTTGAATATCTGCCTCTTCTAAATCCGGAAACGCTTCCTAAATATCTGCAATACGATCTCCGCCCGCCAGGTATTCCAAAATAGCCCCAACCGGATACCTCATGCCGCGGATACATGGCTTACCATGACAAATATTAGGATCAATTACGATACGTTCCAGAATAGTCTCTTTTTCCATAATCCGGTATTTTACAGATATTGCACCTTCATTGCTGAAGCAGTCACACTATTAACAAAGATAAATGGGAAATAGCAACTCCAAAGCAGAAAAAATCAAAAACTTCGACCCCAACGGTGTCGGGCTGAAAAACGGCCATTTTATCGGGCTGCCTTTCGAGGAGCAGGACGCGCAGATCGTGCTGCTACCGGTGCCCTGGGATGTGACGGTTTCCTACGGGGCAGGAACGGCTACCGGGCCAGCCAATATCCTCGAGGCATCTCCGCAGCTCGATCTTTACGACCCGGATGTACCGGAGGCATGGAAGATGGGCTTGTTTATGCGGCAGCCCGACGAATCCTGGCTCCATCGTTCTCAGGAACTCCGGCCAGGTGCCGCCCGCTACATCGAGCAGCTGGAAGAAGGGCTACCTGTGGATGAGGCTACGCTCACGCACATCAACAAAGCCTGCACCGAACTCAAAGCCTGGGTGAAAGCAGAAACCACTGCCCTGCTCGAACAGGGCAAAGCCGTTGGCATAGTGGGGGGAGAGCATAGCGTGCCCCTTGGCTTTCTGGAAGCCCTTTCCGAGCGCCATCCGGGCTTTGGTGTACTGCAAATTGATGCGCACATGGACCTCAGGGCCGCCTACGAGGGCTTCACCTACTCCCATGCCTCTATTTTCTATAATGCCCTCCGGTTGGAAGGACTGGCACAACTCACACAGGTGGGCATACGCGACTACTGTGAGGCGGAAGCACAACTGGCCAGGCAGGACAGCCGCTGCGCCGTCTTTTTCAACCACGACCTGAACAGACGAGCCTTTGAAGGCGCTACCTGGGCCGACCTGTGCAGGGAAATGGTGGACACCCTGCCCGAAAAAGTATATATCAGTTTCGATATCGACGGGCTATTGCCGGAACTCTGCCCGCATACCGGCACCCCTGTTCCCGGTGGGCTTACGTTTGATCAGGCGATTTATCTGCTACAAACAGTGGTGGAGAGCGGGCACACCATTATCGGCTTCGACCTTTGCGAAACCGCCGGCCATCCTCACGAATGGGACGCCAATGTCGGGGCACGCGTACTGTATAAACTCGCTAACCTCATGGGCAAAAGCCAGGGGCTGCAAACCGGTTAAGGAACACCGGGAACTTTATGCTTTGATTTTCTGTTAGTTATGGTGTAAGGGGCAATTGCGCTGTCACTGCAAACTTCTGACAAGTGTGCTTATTCTTACCCGGAGCCTGGCTCCGACGGACAGCGTTGCCCAATTTTTTTTGAATAGAAAATCGAATCTATGCTTATTATTGATGTAAAAAGCGGAGAAAATATTGACCGCGCCCTGAAACGCTATAAGCGGAAGCACCGTAAAGTAGGCGTCCTTCAGGAAGTCCGTAGGCGCAAACATTTTACCAAACCCTCTGTGGAACGCCGCAAAGAAGTGCTCAAAGCAGCGTATATCTTAAAGAAACAAGAGGATGAAAACTAGTAGTTCATCCCTGAAGACCGCCCACTGAGGCGGTTTTTTTATGCCCCACGGTTAGCCAGGCCCCACTTTAGAATGCCTTCCAAAACCGGTTCCAGAGACTGTCCTTTCTCCGTCAGCCGGTATTCTACGCGCGGCGGCACTTCCGGGTAAGCGTCCCTGCATACCAGTCCATCCTCCTGCAACTCTTTAAGTTGCTTGGACAATATCCGGTCTGAAACCTTCCCTACCCGGTCGCGCAGGGTGCCAAACCGTACCGGCCCTTCCGATAGCTGCCAGATGATGGCTGCCTTCCACCGCCCTCCTATTATAGATAAGGTATAGGTAACCGGGCATTGCAGCAGCTCCTGCTCGTTCTCATAGTTCGTGGAGGTTACTTTTCTTTCTTCCATCACTTACAAATTTGTTAGCGAGCCAAAACTTACAAAAGGTAAGTAAAGCTATTACTTTTGTAGCGAACAACAAAAAAGAACTATGAAAATCGCATTATTTGGAGGAACCGGAGGCACAGGGAAGGAATTTCTGAAAAAGGCTTTGGAGGAAGGCTATCAGGTTAAGATGCTGGCCCGCACCCCCTCAAAAGTAAGTACAAATTCGCCTCAGCTGGAAATTGTAAAGGGCGATGTGCTCAACGCAGGAGACGTAAGCCGGACGGTGGAAGGTACGGACGTTGTGGTTAGTCTTTTCGGACATGTTAAAGGGTCACCCAAATGGCTGCAAAGCGACGGCACTTTTAATATTTTAAGTGCAATGAAGACTTATGGCGTAAAAAAAATCATCAGCTTGTCGGGGGGCGGACTGCCTTTTGAGAAAGACCAGCCAAAGTTTCCGGACAAGCTCATCCGGTTTATCATGAAAGTAGCGGTACCCAAGGTATTGAATGACGCTGTACGCCATGCCGAAGTTTTGAAGGAAAGCGGTCAGAAATGGGTGATTGTCCGCGGACCACGCCTGACGGACGAGCCCGAGAAGGGATCCTACCGCGTAGGGTGGGTAGGCGTCAATGCCAGTACCAGTATCGGGCGGGCTGATTTAGCAGATTTTATACTTACACAAGTGGGAAGTGATGAGTACATTCACCAAATGCCTTTTATAAGCTACTAGAAATTTGGTACCTTAAAATACCGAAAATATTAAACATGAATATCCTCATTACCGGCGCTACAGGGACCGTAGGAAAGTCCGTTGTCCGTTATCTTCAGCAGGCTTCATCAGAGCATCGTCTGTTTTTTGCGGTGAGGCGTCCTGCGATTGCACGCCATGAGATTGCTGCCAAGACCTGGCAATTAAGACAATTCGATTTTGAGGATATTTACAGTTATCAGCCCGCGCTGAAGGATATCGACCGGCTTTTTTTACTCCGTCCCCCCAATCTGACTGACATTAAAGGGTATATTTTGCCCTTGCTGAAAGCTGCTGTTAAAGCGGAAGTAAAGCTGATCGTCTTTTTGTCCATTCAGAGTGCAGATAAAAACAAGTGGACGCCTCACTATAAAATTGAACAAGCCATTGAGCAGAGCGGGCTGAATTACATTTTTCTGCGCCCTGGTTTTTTTATGCAAAATTTCCTTCAGGAAATCAAAGAAGATATTGTGCAGCGCAATGAGATTTTCGTGCCGGCAGGGAGCAATCGCTTTTCTTTTATTGATACGGAAGAATTAGCCGAAGTGGCTGCAAGAGTATTGCTTGAAGGGACTGATGCGCCTCAAAAGTATACGCTTACGGGCACGTCTCCTATGGATTACTACCGGGTAGCCACTATAGCATCAGAATCACTGGACCGCCGAATACGCTACAGCAACCCTAATCCGCTGTGGTTTATCATTAAGAAACTAATCCGGGGGCGCAAGCTGATGTTTGCCTTTGTGCAGGTAGTGCTCTACCGGTTCAACCGGGTCCCTCCTTCGGATCAGTACCGGCATACGTTGCAACGCCTGCTTCACCGTCCTCCCAAATCGCTCAACACCTTTTTCCTGGAGCATAAAGATGAACTAACGCCTTAGCTCATTTACTGTTCCAGCAGCAAGTAAGACCAGGGATTGAGGTTCATGCTCATTTCCGGGGTAAGCTTAACGGTGCTGTTTGCAAAGACATTGGTGTATTCCCCGGCCAGGCCTTTCTGGCTCAGAGTGAAGGTTTGAGGCTCCTCGCTCAGGTTGAGCAAGACCACTACCTGATGCGCCCCTTTTACGCGCCGGTAGGCGTAGATTTCTTCCGTTGCATTTTCAACGGTAATGCGCTCCAGGACACCGCCGGCAAGCCCGTTGCCCAATGCCGGGTTGCTGTGCTTCAGATCGAGCAGTGTTTTATAAAACCTTGTCTTTTTGAACCCATTCCAGGGGATGGTATCTTTTTCAAAAAACTTCAGGCGGTGATTGAGCCCGGCTTCCTGCCCGCTGTACATCAAAGGCATGCCATCAATGGTGAAGGCCAGAACAGCCATAGCATCTGCTGCGGGCCCCATGCGCTCCTCTATAGTGCCTTGCCATGAGTTCTCATCATGGTTCGTTAGAAAGTTCATAAAGTAGCCCCGGTTGTATACTTCTGCTTTTTTAGCCAGGACCGTATCAATAGCTAGTGGAGACCGCTCGCCTTTGGCAATGGCGTTCATCAGATGGTGAAATTCCCAGCCATAATTCATAGCGAACCATTCCTCATTCCGGTGAGGCGGATGGTCAGACTCTGCCAGCATGAATAGCTCAGGGTTGGCCGCTCTCAACCGTGGAACTGCCTGTGCCCAGAAATCATCGGGCACTTCTCCCGCCACATCGCAACGAAATCCATCTACACCTACCTCTTCCAGCCAGAATAACATCTCACCGATCATAGCTTCTCGAAGCGCTGCATTATCATAATTCAAATCGGCTACATCAGTCCAGCCCCAGGATTCTCCGGTTTTCGGATCAACAGGGTCTATCACATTGCCCATACTGTCCTGAGTATAGTACTCGGGATGCTCGGTAATCCAGGGATGATCCCAACCGGTATGATTGGGTACCCAATCCAGAACCACCCGCATGTCCATGTCGTGAATGGTTTTCACCAATGCCTTAAATTCTTCCATTGTACCAAAAGCAGGGTTCACTGCCGTATAATCCGCAACGGCATAATAACTGCCCAGGCTGCCTTTGCGCCGGGCCTCAGAAATGGGGTACACAGGCATAAACCAAAGAATATCCACCCCCATTTCCTTCAGGCGGGGCAGGTGTTTGGCAAAAGCCTCCAGCGTACCCGAAGGCGTATATTGCCGTACATTGACTTCGTAGATGTTTGCCCGTGCCGCCCACTCAGGTGTGGCAGCAGAAGGCAGCAGATCCGGCTGTTCCATAGGCTCAGATGAATTGTCAGCTTCAGCCTCTCCCCCGCTACCGCAGGCAGACAGAGAAAGTACAGTCAGAAGAAAGAACAGGCTTCTCATGGTAATAGAATTTAAGACCAGTTATTCAGCAACACCAAACTGCTGTCGGGTGGGTCGGGTCAGCAAGCTGATTGCTTTAAGAATAGCCCCTTCCGTTTTTGAATCTTTGATGCCTGCCCAGGTCATCGTATCATTTTCCTGATTAATGCCCTGTATCTCCCATTGTTCATCCTGACGGTCGTCAATATTATCAAACTGCAATATCTTCTTACCATCCTGATTCAGCAGGCGCCAGGAGCCATGGCCTGTTTTATCTTCCCAGCGGCCCGTTTCGTAGGTGCCATCTGCAGACAACTTAAACCAGCGCCCCTTATTGGCCAGGCGAGTCGCTTTATCATCTACAACATAGTATTCCCACACCCAGAAATCGGTGGTCAGGGTATTAACCAGTGCAGAGGGCTCCGCTGCTACCGGAGGCTGAAAGGAACCTTTCATAGCTATTCCTTCGCCGGATGTATTCGTTTCAGCTGCCGTTGGCGCTGAGGTGGTTTCCGTACCGGCCTCACCTGCAGGTTTATCGTCTGTACAGGCCAGTAATCCAAAAATCAAAAGCAAAGACCAGCTTAATCGTCTCATATCGCGAAGATGGTTTAAATTTTGGTCGGGAAGATAAAATGAAGCCCCCACTTTACAAAGTAGGGGCTTAAGGTTTGTTTTAACAGAACAGGTGAATTAACACTACCCCTGCCGGTGTACCACTGCGGCTTCAACCGTACCGTTGGCAGGCAGCTCCCGGCGCTCGCCATAGAGCATAATTTCCAATGGCTTATTGGTATGATTGATGATTTGCGTTTGCTCTCCGGCTACTTTTACCTCCAGATAGTACCCCCGGAAGCGCACCTTAAAGGCGTAAGATTGCCAGTTTTTGGTAATGAACGGGCTGAACTGTACCGTATCATTAAAGACCCGCATACCACCGAAGCCTTTGACGAAGGCCATCCATGTACCTGCCATACTTGTAATGTGGCAGCCGTCTTCGGTATCGTTGTTGTAATCATCAAGGTCAAGGCGGGCGGTGCGCAGGTACATCTCGTAGGCTTTCTCCTCCCGGCCCAGCAGTGCGCCAAGGATCACATGCACGCAGGGGGACAGTGATGACTCATGCACCGTGCGTGGCTCGTAGAAGTCGAAGTTACGGCGGATGGTATCCGTATCGAAGTGGTCTTCGAAGAAATAAAGCCCCTGCAACACATCGGCCTGCTTAATAAAGACCGAGCGCAGGATACGGTCCCACGACCAGTTTTGGTTAATGGGGCGGTCTTCCGGTTTCAGGTCATCCACCGTGAGCAGTTCCTTGTCGAGGAAGCCATCATGCTGCACTAAAATGCCCAGTTCATCGTCCTTCGGCAGGTAGATATTACCGGCAATGTCTTTCCATTTTCCGGTCTCGGTGTTCCGGTAGAATTTGATCTTTTCTTCAATCTCCTGGTAGCGCTCCGGGTGGTTTTGCGCTACGTATTCAATAGCCTCCATGGCATACTCCAAACACCACTTGGCGATGTAGTTGGTGTACCAGTTGTTGTTGACGTTGTTCTCATACTCGTTCGGGCCGGTAACGCCGTGCATCATGTACTGTCCGTTGCGCTTGGAGAAATGCACCCGCTGTGCCCAAAAGCGTGCAATGCCGATGAGGACTTCCAGCCCATACTCGCTGAGGTACTCCTGCTCGCCGGTGTAGCGGATGTAGTCGTAAATGGCGTAGGCAATGGCGCCATTCCGGTGAATTTCCTCAAAGGTAATCTCCCATTCGTTGTGGGATTCCTCGCCGTTCATCGTCACCATGGGGTAAAGCGCAGCACCGTCGGTGAAGCCGAGTTTTTCGGCGTTTTCGATGGCTTTTTGCAAATGCTTGTACCGGTAGACCAGCAGGTTGCGAGCCACGGACTGATCAGCGGTAGCCAGGTAGAAGGGGAAGCAGTAGGCTTCGGTATCCCAATACGTGCTGCCCCCGTACTTCTCGCCAGTGAAGCCTTTCGGGCCGATGTTCAGGCGCTCATCCTCGCCGGTGTAAGTTTGGTACAGCTGGAAAATATTGAACCTGATGCCCTGCTGAGCGGCTACATCGCCTTCGATGCGTATATCCGCTTCTTCCCATTTATTGCCCCAGGCAATAGCCTGCTCGCGTAGCAGGGACTGGAAGCCTTCTTTATAAGCTTCCTTCACCGCCGCCTTGCAGCGGTCCATCAGTTCTTTTTTCTTATAATTGAGAGAGGTGACGTTGGCGGCATACTTGTAAATGACCGTGGTCTCCCCCTCTTTGCAGGCCAGGTCTACCGAACAGGCCACATATTTCTCCTTTTCGATGCGGTAGGCGTCGAAGTCCACTTCCTTTCCGCCCTGCTCGATGCTAAACTTCATGCCCGTGCAAGCCTGAAAAGCGGTTTTCTTCGTTTCAGCCGTCACATAGCCCTGCCGGCGCTTGACTTTCTTGTCGACCTCCACCCAGAATTTCTCATCGTAGTTGGAATCTTCGTTTTCGACATCAAAATCCACGTAAGGCGTAATGTTGATGGGGCTGGAAAAGTCCAGAGGCGTGATGCGATACTCCAGGGCGGCAATCTCATCGCGAACGATACTGCAGAAACGTTTAGCTTCCACCTTCACTCGCCGGCCGCTCTTCATTTTTGCCGTAAAGGTACGCAGCAGAAAGCCCTCCTTCATATTCAGCTCCCGGCGGAAGTCTTCCACTTTGCATTCTGCGAGGTCAAGGGCTTCCCCGTCAAAGTCGATATTGATGCCCGCCCAGCTGGAAGCGTTGAGTACTTTGGCAAAGTATTCCGGATAGCCGATCTTCCACCAGCCTACCTTGGTTTTGTCGGGATAGTAAATGCCCGCCAGGTAGTTGCCCGGCAGCGTATCGCCGGAGTACTGCTCCTCGAAGTTGGCGCGTTGCCCGAAGCGGCCGTTACCGATGCTGAAAATACTTTCGGAAATACGGTTGTATTCCGGGATGAAGCCTTCTTCGATAATGCTCCACTCGTCGTGTTTCAAATATTCCTTCATATTGGTTTAGGCTTTTCGTGTTATTGAATGGCTGCTGCGGGCAGGGCCTGCAGGATATCGTTAGGGGTGAGGTTTGTAAAATCAGGTACCACATGATGGGCGTGCTTCAGGTTGTCGCCACCTACGCCGACGGCATAGAAACCGCCGGAAAGCGCAGCGTCCACGCCTTTTTCGGCATCTTCAAAAACCACGCATTCGTTGGGTTTCAGCCCCATGGCCTCCGCGCCCATCTCAAAAACCTGTGGGTCAGGTTTGCTGCGGGTGAGTTTGTTGCCATCGATGATGACTTCGAAGCGGTCTTTCAATCCGATTTGCTCAAGGATAGTAGTGGCGTTCTTGCTGCTTGAGCCTACCGCCAGTTTCAGCCCTTGTGCCTCAGCAGCGTCCAGGAAGGGCAGGATGCCTTCCAGTATTTCGGAATCGTCCATCTTCAGAATGTACTCCCGGTACCACTCGTTCTTTTGGGTAGCCAGCTCCTGCTTTTCGGCCACTGTTTTTTCCACGCCGCCCCATTCCAGGATAAGATCGAGAGATTCCATACGACTGACCCCTTTGAGCTTCTCGTTTTCTTCTTCGGTGAAATCCGATCCCACCGCATTTGCCATTCGCCTCCAGGCGATAAAGTGATATTTGGCGGTGTCTACAATCACACCGTCCAAATCAAAAATAAAAGCTTTGATCATGCTTAACTATTCGTATTTGCGCCCTAAGATAAGGGATTTTTTGAGGGCGGGAAAGGATAGTGTTTTAATTACACTTAGAAAACAAATAATGTAAAACTAGCAGAATTTCCCGAACGACTTAATTGTGACGCGTTACTCATTTCGGTATCATCTTAAGTGTACCTGTCAAACAATTTCAAGAATACCGTGCTGCTCACTCTCGCTTAATGCCAATATTTGCTGTCGATTACGAATAATCAATTCCTGAATATGACTAGTAGATTGGTTACCAATCCTAAGTAAAACGATTTTCGGCGGAAATCCTTTTTGGGCTAAAAAGTGATAAAAATCGTCGTCATTTGTCACAATAATAGCATCATTAGCTTTCGCCCAATTCCATATTTCGATATCACTAGCTGGTATAGGAAGCCCGCACTTTTCTACATGATGGATTTGTTCGAAGTGAGGCGTAAGCAACCTTATTAGTCGCCAGGAAATATTGGCATCTAACAATAAATTCATTTCAGGCAGCTATGATCTGAGAAACCTGCTCTCTATAAGCTGCAAAGGATAATGCAGCCAAAATATGCTCCTGACGGAGAGAAGGAAAGTCATTCAAAATATCCTCATAACTCATACCTGATGCCAGCCATTGCAAAATATCTCCAACAGCAATTCTAGTCCCTTTAATGCAAGGCTTGCCAAAGCGGATATTAGGATTGATACTTATGTATTGTTGAAGGTTTTCCATTTTTATATTTACTATTCACTTGATTGAAACTATAATAGAGTCAAGATAATTCATTCCAGACTAAAAACAAAGTCTCAACAGTTGCCTGTTTTTGGATTATACTGACTTCAGGATGTTTTCAACTTAAAGACATCTTTGAAAAAGAAACAGCCAAGGCTGAGGTTGAGCTTTAAGCATGGAAGCGCAAATGTAAAAGCTTCGAAAAACCTACTAAAAGCCCAACATCAACCCTGACATGTCTGATAGACTTGAGTGCTTAAATCACCCCCAGCTCCTTCCCCACCTTCGTGAACGCAGCAATCGCCTTGTCCAGGTGCACCCGGTCATGAGCAGCCGACAGTTGCGTCCGGATACGGGCTTTGCCTTTAGGTACTACCGGATAGAAGAAGCCGATCACGTAGATACCTTCATCGAGCAGGCGGTTGGCGAAGTCCTGCGACAGCTTGGCATCGTACAGCATAATGGGCACGATAGGCGCCTCCCCGGGCAGAATATCGAAACCGGCGGCAGTCATTTCTTTACGGAAGTAGGTGGTATTGTCCTCCAGCTTGTCGCGCAGCTCGGTAGACTTGCTCAGGATGTCAAACACCTCAATGGAAGCGCCTACAATTGCCGGTGCCAGGGTATTGGAAAACAGGTACGGGCGGGAACGCTGCCGCAGCATGTCCACAATTTCTTTCTTTGCGGCTGTGAAGCCACCGGAAGCACCACCCAGCGCCTTACCAAGCGTACCGGTGATGATGTCCACCCGGCCCATAACATTATGGAATTCATGAGTACCCCGGCCAGTCTTGCCGATAAAGCCGGTGGCGTGGCAGTCATCGACCATTACCATGGCGTCATACTTGTCTGCCAGGTCGCAAATTTCATTCAGTTTAGCAATATCCCCATCCATAGAAAACACCCCATCTGTAGCGATCAGGCGGCGGCGGGATGACTGGGCCTCCTTGAGTTTTTCCTCCAGGTCAGCCATATCGCTGTGCTTGTAGCGGTAACGGGATGCTTTGCACAGGCGGATCCCATCAATAATGGAAGCATGGTTGAGCTCATCCGAGATGATGGCGTCCTCTTTAGTGAGCAGGGGCTCAAATAACCCGCCATTAGCATCAAAAGCCGCTGCGTAGAGGATGGTGTCTTCCATGCCCAGGAAGTCGGCGATTTTATGCTCCAGTTCTTTATGAATGTCCTGCGTACCACAAATAAACCGCACGCTCGACATCCCGAAACCATGGGTATCGATAGCATCCTTGGCGGCTTTGAGGATATCCGGATGGGACGATAGCCCGAGGTAGTTATTGGCACAGAAGTTCAGGACTTCGCCGGTGCTCTGTGTCTTGATAGCCGCCGATTGCGGAGTCGTGATGATCCGCTCTTCCTTGTACAGGCCGGCTTCTTTGATTTCACTAAGTTCCTGCTCCAGGGCAGGCTCTACATTCTTATACATAAGTTGAAGTTGAGTGCTTTAGAAATTGAATATTTATAATGCCGCGGACGCCATTTCCCGCAAATTAGCGAGCATATCCCTGGTCATATCCGGGAGGTTATAGGCAGGCTTCCAGCCCCAATCAGCCCGGGCCTCTGCGTCATCAATATTTTCCGGCCAGCTTTCAGCAATCTTTTGCCGGAAATCGGGCTCGTAGGCGACTTCAAAACCGGGTACTTCTGCCTGTATGGCAGCAGTAATTTCAGCGGGTGTGAAGTTCATGCCAGAGATGTTGTAGGAGGTCCTGATTTTAATCTGTTCTGCTGGCGCATCCATGATTTCAATGGTCGCCCGCACCGCATCGTCCATGTACATCATGGGCAGGCGGGCGTGATCAGCCAGGAAACAGGTATAGCGCTCCCCGCGTACCGCATGGTGGAAGATATCCACTGCATAGTCCGTCGTGCCGCCCCCCGGCATCGACTGATAGCCTACGATGCCCGGATAACGCACCGATCGCACGTCGACGCCAAACTTTTGGTAAAAATAATTGCTCCAGTGCTCGCCGGCTACCTTACTGATACCATAGACGGTCTGGGGCTGCAGTACCGCATGTTGGGGGGTGTCAATTTTGGGCGTTTCCCCACCGTACACTGCAATAGAGCTGGGGTTGAAGACTTTACAGCCAAATTTTTTAGCCGCTTCCAGGACATTGAACAGGCCCGACATATTGACCTCCCAGGCCCACTGTGGATTCAGCTCGCCTTTGGCCGATAGAATAGCAGCGAGATGATAAATCTGGGTGACGCCCCTGCTCCCGACAAGCTCGAACATCGCATTGCGGTCGAGCACATCAAGGGTTTCAAAAGGGAAATCGTAAGCAGCCGGCTCGCGGATGTCTGTAGACAGGACATTAGCGGTGCCAAACCGTTCACGAAGGGCTTGCCCGAGCACGGTACCGATCTGGCCGTTCGCGCCCGTAATGAGGATGGTTTCGGTTTTCATATAATTTGGTCAGTGCTATAAAATACTTCGGCTTTTCATGGTTAGATGAACCGCCTACAGCTTAATAACGCAGTAAAACAGCTGCGGTTTTGGTTATCTTAGCCCGGGTCCGGAACAGCGTCCAGAAACCGGTAGCTCTTCGCTTCGTAGTCCATCCAGCAGCAGTAGTTTTCCCGACCGTTAGTGACCATAAGGTAGGGCACCTGCAGGCTGGAATTGTACCAGGAGACCTGCTCAAATACCGCCTGACTAATCTTTACCTGCGGTGCCTTGCACTCAATAAGCAGGTAGGGCTTTACCTCTTTATCATAAACCAGCAGATCGAACCGCCGGTCCAGGGTATTGACCTTCAGCCCCCGCTCCATGGAAATGCGGTTGCTGTTGTATCCCCGCTCTTGCAAAAGGTACTCCAGTATCAGCTGCCGTACCATCTCCTCAGGCTGCAGTACCAGCCACTTTTTTCGTATGCGGTCAAAGATAAGCCGTTTATCGGCCTGGCGCTTCACCCGAAGCTGATCTTTGTAACGGAGCAAGTCAATATTTATCTCCATGCAGCCCGGTTATCGTACGATTACTTTTTCCTGTCGCAGCACCTGTCCCTGTGGGCCCTGAAGACAAATCCAGTATATACCGGCTTGTTTAGGCAAGGTTACCATACTGCGGCCGGCTCGTAACAGTTGCTGCCCCAACTGCTGCCCGCTGGCATTGTACCAGCTGACAGAGAGTTCCTCCTGTTGCTCAAGGCCTGCAACAGAGACCTCTACGGCCGATTGAGTTGGATTGGGGAAAACGCTGAAGCCGTAGATACCTTCCGCTTCCTCATAAGAGGTCAGCAGCCAGGCATCAAACAACGCCTGCAGGGAATCGATGGGCTCCACGCCAGCGGGCGCTTCAGCTACATTGAGCTCCAGCCAGGGATTATCCAGGTCATCATCGGGCTTAAACACCCGCAAAAAGGCAGAAGTCGAAGACGTCCCGGCATCCAGGCAACGGGCATCTGCTCCGGGGATATTGGCGCCCTGCATGGCAGCCATAAGGCGTTCCGCAAGGGTGCCTTCTGTATTTAGGAAACCTGCTTCCATGCCCTCCAGTACTTCCGGGCCTAGCAGGATATTGCCCTGTATCGCATAGTTGGCTCCGAGGAGGTGCCCCTTCCAGTCATCAGCATTCTGACCGGTGAAAGCTGCTACTTCCGGTTCACCAAGAGCATTCAGGGCTGCTACCCCGTACTGCCGGTACTCCGGGTTGAAATTCTGCGAAAAGCAGGCATCATTTGCGACCAGCCAGTCGATGACTTCCTGCGGCGTATTGCCTTCGGACAAGCGAGCCACTCCGTTATCCAAATTGATGTGGGGATTAACACAAATATAAGCCTGTGCATTAATCCCGCCCCGCCCCGGAATAATCCCGCTCAGCAAAATCACCCCGCCCAGGCTGCCAATGCCTTCCACGCAAGTGGCACCGGCACTGCCTACCTCACCCGTAGCCGGATCAACGGCCACAATCGAGAAAGTATCCTGTGACCAGGTGCTTTGCGCGGCCAACAAAAACAGCAACCCTGTCCAAATTACAGATTTCATACTATTGGATGATCAGTTTACGGCTTATGGTTTCCAATCCATCGGTTAGCTGAAGCCAGTAAGCACCAGCAGCTAACTGCAAACGGGGCAGCGCGAAGGTATGTTCCCCAGCTGACAGTGCCCCGCTGAATATATTGCGCACTCGCTGCCCATTGCTGTTCATGAGCACCACCTGAGCACCAGGGAGCGGCTGTTGGAGCTCAAGGGATACCGTCATATCCGATACAGCCGGCGTAGGGAATACCTCAAGGCTGGCCCGGGATTCAAAATCAGGGGCCGCCGTCAGCATAGACTCCCGCACCTGATTGGTATTGAGCACCTCAAATCCTCCGGCATTGCCACGCCAAAGTACAGCGGCCACGATAAGGCTGTTGTTGCCCAGGTTATCCGTATTGATCTCCTGTGCCTGCAGGTCAGAGATGGCTATGCTGTAGCGCCTGTCAACCTCATCGCCGGCATTGGCGCCACCATCAGCAATGGTTTCCCCAAAGGCCGTGCCCGTCATGGAATGGCGTAGGATGTTCTTGTGCTCTGCCATAGCGCCCTGACCGGATTGCATTGCGATGACCGTAGGCTCAATGAGATATACAGCCAGGTTAACCGACTCCCCGTCAATGCCTTCGAAGAAATGCGTTTTGGTCCGTACGATAAGGCTGTCCTCCGTGGCTTGCGCCAACAAACCGGTTTGGGCTACAGGCGGCATTTCATTGAAATCGTCGACTGCAGCGGCGGCGTCCTGACGGACCGTCGCAATATTGGTACTCGTAACGCCGAGGTTTTCGGTATTCAGGAAGAAAACCGGCTGCCCGAAGCCACCGAGTGCGGTGGTGAGTTCATTGGAGACACTGTTGGTCAGGATGCTGCTGCCAAAGTGGGCGGCAACCACCAGCGCCTCTGACTGATTGTCCGCCAGCAGGTCACGGAACAGTTCCCAGCCGTAGCCACCGCATTTGGGGCACCAGGTGGCCGTACGCTTGGTGATGAGCGGGTGATGGGTCTGAGGGACTTCAATCTCCTGTGCCAGCAGCGGCAGGGTCAAAACAAACAGGCAAAAAAGTAAAAAGGCTCGTTTCATAGCAGTCTGTATTTTGAGGTAAAAGTACGGGGAATTCCGGCAATAAAAAACCATGGGGCTACACTTCCAGCCCGTGCCAGCGCTGAGAGCGCATATACCAGAGGACAATGCCCATCATCACAATCCAGTACAGGATTTCAGAAGCCCACGCCCAGGGCAGTCCCAAGTTGGTATGGTTGACAACGATGTAGATGTATGCGAGGTAGACAACGGCGCAGATGGTTTGAATGATCAGCCCGAAGAAAGTCGCACCTGTCCCTGCCATCCCATTGAAGTACACACTACCGATACTGAAGGCTGTAAGAATGCCTGCTAATACATAAAAAACCGGTTGTGCTTCGGTGATCAGCGACATATCAGCCCCGCCCAGAAGCGGGTACAGCAATTCGTGCGGAAAAAGGACCACCGGCAGGGTGATGATCATGGTAGTCAGCCAGCAGATTTTAGCTGTTTTCCAGATAATGGGAACGACCGCCTGCCGCTTGCGCTGCCCAATGAAATTACTGACCAGCGTATTCACCCCGCTGGCAAAGCCCCAGGTGGGAATGGACAAAATGAGGTAAACCATGCGCACCAGGTTGGTAATGGCTAGTTCGCGTTCGCCCAGGTTCTCTACAATACCAAAGAAGACGAACCAGCTGCCCAGCCCGACAAAAGACTGCGCCACAATAGGCAGGGCCAGCTTGTACTGCTGCCTGATAAGCTCCAGGTCCACATTGGGCAGCTTGAACAGCCGGTAGCGGTGCGCTTCCCGGTCAAAGAAAATGTATACCATAAATACAGCAAAGGCAACAATCTCCGCGATTGTGCTCGCCAGCCCGGCCCCCGCAATGCCCATGGCCGGCAGGCCCCAGTGACCGAAGATCAGCCCGTAGTTGAGCGCAATATTCACAATGCCCAGAATGACCGTATCCACGATAATGAAGGTGGTCCGCGCCACCCCGGTATATAGTGCAATCACCGCCACCCCGGTATAACTGAAAAAGACGCCCCAGGAGCGGGTATCCAGGTATTCCAGGCTTTTCGTGAAAACGACTTCCGAATTGACAAACAGCCCGAAAAAGTAGTAGCAGCCGTACTGCATGATAAAAAACATGACCACTGCGAGCGCCAGTTCGAAGTAAACCATAGAGTAGAACGTCCGCCCCACTTCCTCCAGGGCCTCCTCCCCTGCCCTACGCGCGATCATAATCTGACCGCCCCGGGAAAACCCGTAGCCAATGGCGGCGATGACCAGGTAGAAGACACCCACGAAGCCAATTGAAGCAAAGTCCTCCTCGCTCAGGTGGTACAAAAACACGCTATCGCTGAGCGCCACCACGTTCTGTGCGGCGCTGCCCAACATGATAGGAGCCGAAATGGAGAGGATCTGCCGATATGACGTGCGTAGGCGCATGGGTGGCAAAAGTAGGCAGGCAGAAAATGATTAGCACTAATTTACCCTCAATTTTCAAAATTTTCCTGCAATCTTTGACCTTTGTATCCATTTATCGTGTCTCTTACTAAACTTTCACCTGACCTTAATTTTTAACCATGAGATTATATACTTTCCTGATGGCGCTGATCATAACTGTGGCGCTGCTGTCCTGCGGGAGCGACCCCGCTGGCCAAACCGAAAAAACAACCAGCAAGATGTACGAAAAAACCGGGCTTGAACAGCCCCAGGCTGCCAAAAAACCTAAAGAACTTACCATCCACGGTGATACCCGCGTAGACGACTACTACTGGCTCAACCAAAGAGAGGACGAGGAAGTCCTCGCCTATCTGAATGCCGAAAATACTTACACCAAAAGCATGATGAGCCACCTGGATACTTTCCAGGAAAAGCTATACCAGGAAATCATTGCCCGGATTAAACCGGATGACACATCCGTACCCTACAAGGATAACGGCTATTTTTATATTACCCGGTTCGAAAAAGAAAAGGAATACCCGATTTACAGCCGTAAAAAAGGCAGCCTTGATGCCCCGGAGGAGATTATGCTCAATGCCAACGAACTGGCGGAGGGCTTCGATTACTACAATATTGGTGGACGGGCTGTCAGCCCCGACAACCGGCTGCTGGCTTACGGGCAGGATACACTGAGCCGCCGCATTTACACCCTGCGCTTCAAAAACCTGGAGACGGGCGAGATGCTGCCCGATCAAATCCCCGGCACTACCGGAAGTGCGGTGTGGGCCAATGATAACGAAACGGTATTCTACACCCTCAAAGACGAGACTACACTGCGCAGCTATAAGGTCATGCGCCACCGCCTTGGCACACCAGTTGAGGAAGATGTGGAAGTCTACAGTGAAGACGATGCCACCTTCCTGGCATTTGCCTACAAAACCAAATCGGATAAATATATCGTAGTGGGCTCCTATGCTACCCTTAGCCAGGAATACCGGGTTCTGGACGCCAATAAGCCTGAAGGGGAATTCCGCATTATTCAGCCCCGGGAACGCGGCCTGGAATACAGCATCGCCCACTTTGGCGACCATTTTTACATCCGCACCAATCTGGATGCCCAAAACTTCCGGCTCATGAAAACACCGGAAGAAAAGACTACAAAGGACAACTGGGAAGAAGTCATCCCCCACCGCAAAGATGTGCTGCTGGAAGACATGGAAATCTTCAAGGACTACCTCGTGCTCTCTGAGCGCAAGGCTGGCATCACTCAGCTAAGGGTGCGCCCATGGGAAGGTGAAGAACACTACATCGACTTCGGTGAGGATGCCTATCTGGCATACACATCTGTCAATCCGGAGTTCGATACCAAAATTTTGCGCATTGGCTACACGTCCATGACTACCCCCAATACCACTTACGACTACGACATGGAAGGGCGGACTTTCGAACTGCTCAAGCAGCAGGAAGTGGTCGGTGGCTTCAACCCGGAGGAGTACCAATCAGAGCGGCTGATGGTCAAAGCCCGGGACGGCGTAGAAGTGCCCGTCTCCATGGTGTACCGCAAAGGCTTCAAAAAGGACGGCACTCAGCCGCTGCTCCTGTACGGCTACGGTTCCTACGGCAACAGCATGGAGCCCTACTTCAGCTCGGTGCGCCTTAGCCTGCTCGACCGGGGCTTCGCCTATGCTATTGCCCACATTCGGGGCGGGGAGGAAATGGGCCGCCACTGGTACGAAGATGGCAAGTTGCTTAACAAGAAAAACACCTTCACTGATTTCATTGACGTTGCAGACCACCTCGTTGCCGAAAACTACACAAGCAAGGAGCAGTTGTTTGCCATGGGCGGCAGCGCCGGCGGCTTGCTGATGGGCGCGGTAATCAATATGCGCCCCGACCTTTGGAAAGGCGTAATCGCGGCGGTCCCCTTTGTGGATGTGGTCACAACGATGCTCGACGAGTCTATCCCGCTAACCACCGGTGAGTTTGACGAATGGGGCAATCCAAAAGACAAAACCTACTACGACTACATCAAGTCCTACTCGCCCTACGATAATGTGGAGGCCAAGGAATACCCGGCTATGATGGTCACGACCGGGCTGCATGACTCTCAGGTGCAATACTGGGAGCCCGCCAAGTGGGTTGCCAAGCTTCGTGAAGTCAAAACCGACCAGAACCCATTGCTGCTGCATACCAATATGGAGGCAGGCCACGGGGGCGCTTCGGGCCGCTACCAACGTTATAAGGAAACCGCTATGGAGTATGCCTTCCTGCTTGATTTGGCTGGCCGGGCGGAAGTGACAGAGCCCGTTAAGGATTAAGACGTAGTAAAACTGTTTTTGCAAGCGGGAGCGCTCTAACCTTCGAAGAAGGTGAAGCGCTCCCGCTTACGTTATACTGACGATTAAGTGGTTTGCCACAGCAAACCTACTCAATATCAGCATTTACGCTGAGAAGTGGCTTGCGCTTGCCCTGACAAGCTATGCTTCGTCAGTGGCCGATGTCGCAAATCCAAGATTCCAGACGATGAATGTCTGGATCAAAGACCCGACATTTATCGTTCCCCGTGCTCGCCGTTAGCGTCAGTAGGCGACCACTTCGTATTGCGTATACCACGCTCTACGCTTCAAAATTGCCTGTTTCTGACACCCCTGCCTGAACCAAGTCAGGGTTTCTGCCATTTATTACATTGGGTTGGTGCAATACTTCCCGGACTAAGTCTGCATAACAAATTGCACTTTTTGAATAGCCTGGCAGCATTTGCTGTTTGCCTTGGATAAGCTGGAGCAGAGCGGGAAGCTCTACCCCAGCAGCCCTAGCGCTTAAGTGCAGAGGTTTGCCTTTCTGTTTTGTGCAATTTGTTATACACGCCCGGACGCAAAGCCCGTTTCAGGAAACCTTATTTTTCCGTATATTGCCCAATTATGCTGATATTGAGTGGTCTGCCACAGCAAACCACTCAATATCGGCATTTACGCTGGAAAGTGGCTTGCGCTTGCCCTGACAAACTATGCTTCGTCAGTGGCCGATATCACAAACCACTTCGTATTGCGTATACCCTAACCAATTCTCAAATTATCTCAAATCGTTATTTGTATGAGTGTTGAAACCATTAATAATCTTCAGCTCATTAAAGAAAGTGCGCGCGACTTCGCTGAAAACTACATCCGTCCTCACGTTATGGAGTGGGACGAGTCTCAGGAATTCCCGGTCGAAGTGTTCCAGCAAATGGGACAGTATGGCTTCCTCGGCGTATTGGTGCCGGAAAAATACAACGGTTCCGGACTGGGCTATCAGGAATACATCACCGTGATCGAAGAGATCGGTAAGGTATGCGGATCGATTGGGCTTTCAGTGGCTGCCCACAACTCTCTGTGCACCAATCATATCCTGATGTTTGGTAATGAAGAGCAAAAGCTAAAGTACCTGCCCAAGCTGGCTACCGGCGAATTTATCGGTGCCTGGGGCCTTACAGAGCCCAATACCGGAAGTGATGCCGGGCGCATGAAGACTGTCGCAGAACAAGATGGCGACTACTACGTGCTTAACGGCGCCAAGAACTTCATCACCCACGGCAAATCGGGCCACGTAGCCGTTGTGATTGCCCGTACCGGCGAGCCACTGGACAGCCACGGTATGACCGCCTTCATCATTGAACGGGGCACACCGGGCTTCGAAGCCGGCAAAAAGGAAAACAAGCTGGGCATGCGCGCCAGCGAAACGGCAGAACTGATCTTCAACGACTGCCGGGTACACAAAAGCCAAATCCTCGGTGAGGTAGGCGATGGCTTCATTCAGTCCATGAAAATCCTGGATGGCGGCCGGATCTCCATTGCTGCTCTCGCACTTGGCATCGCCAAAGGCGCCTACGAGGCATCCGTACAGTATTCCAAGGAGCGGCAGCAGTTTGGCAAGCCGATTTCCTCCTTCCAGGCCATCGGCTTCAAGTTGGCTGATATGGCGACTAAAATCCAGGCTGCTGAGCTGCTCACCCGCAAAGCCGGGCGCATGAAAGACAATGGCGAGCGGGTAACCAAAGTATCCGCCATGGCCAAGTACTACGCTTCTGAAGCTTCCGTGGCGATTGCCAATGAGGCTGTTCAGATTTTCGGCGGCTATGGCTATATCAAAGATTTCCCTGTGGAGAAATACTACCGGGATGCCAAGCTTTGCACCATTGGAGAAGGCACTTCTGAGATTCAGAAACTGGTCATCTCCCGCGAGGTGTTGAAGGAAGGATAAAAACAAAATGGGGGAATCAGCATTATAACTGGTTTCCCCATTCTAATTTCAACTGTAGAGCAGCACGCACCGCTTTACCCGCCCAGCCAAGTCCGAAAATCACTTACCCGGTCCCGGCTTACTGTCGTCTCTTCCCCATCCTGCAGCTTAATTTTCAGACGGGCATTGGAGTAAACCGTCGTTTGGTCAATCGCCTCAATGTGGACGATGTACTGCCGGTTGGTCCGGAAGAAGTACTTTGGATCAAGCAGCGCTTCGAGTTCCTCCAGGGTGTACTCCAGCGCATGCTTTTTGCCATCTGCATGGCGGATCCAGGTCGTTTTATGCTCCGTGAATAGATATCTGATGTCTTCTGCCCGAATGCTCAGGAACTGATGCCCTGTTTTCACCACAAAGCGTTCTTTGTATCGCCTTTGCATGGATTGCAGCAACTGCTCCACCTGCTGTAGCTGAACCGTAGGCTGCCCAAATTTCTCCTTCAAATCTTCATACTGTGCCAGCGCCTGCTCCAGGTCGGTCTTTCCAATGGGTTTGAGCAAATAGTCAATGCTGTTGACTTTGAAGGCTTTCAGCGTGTACTGATCGTAAGCCGTCGTGAAAATGACCGGACAGGGCACCTTTACCGATTCAAATACCTGAAAACTCGCCCCATCTGCCAGCTGAATATCAAAGAAAGCCAGATCAGGCCGGACACCGGTACTAAAATAGCTGACTGCATCCTCTACAGTGTCTAAAATGGCCAGGATTTCAATATCAGGCCGCAATTTTTCCAGCATTAGCTGCAGGCGCTCTGCTGCGAGTGCTTCGTCTTCCAGGATGAGTGCACGCATTATTGTTCGTTGAGTTGAAGGATAGGTACTTTGACAGAGAAAGTGTTGTTCTCTGTCTTCACTTCCAGGGACTGCCCGCACAGATAGCGGTAGCGTTCCTGAATATTAGGCAGCCCTACGCCCAGGGAGGTCTACTGATTTCCCTTTAGCTGTAGGGAGTTGCTGATCGTCAGCGTGCCATTTTGCCGGGTGATCGACAGGTGCAGGGGCTGCTTTTTGGAAGCGATGTTGTGCTTTACCGCATTCTCGGCCAGCATTTGAAGGGTCAGGGGCACGACGGCATCGGTTGGCTCTACGTCCACTGCGGTCTCCACTTTCAGTGACTCACCAAAGCGGATTTCCAGCAAAAAGAGGTAGGCTTTGAGCATTTCCATCTCCTGCTCCAGTGAAATCAGCTCCTGTTGCTGCGTTTCCAGAACATAGCGGTACACTTTTGACAATTGTTGGATGAACTCCGCAGCCAGGTCAGCGTCTTTGTAGACCAGGTTAGACAACACATTGAAGCTATTGAACAGAAAATGTGGATTCACCTGGTTTTTGAGGGCTTCATACTTGGCTGCCAGGGCGGCCCGTTTATGCTCCTCGGCTTCCTTGAATGAGGCTTTCCAGGCGAGGAAAAAGCCGCGGCCATGCAGGAAAGTCCCCACGAATAAAGTAATCAGCACTACCGTCAGTGGGAAGGTATAGCCCACATTTCTCAGAGCCTGCAAAGGAGCGATACCGTAAACCAGGCCTGCATAAAGGAAAAGCACCAGCATGGCCACAACGAGCGAATAGAGCACCATCAGTACCAGGCTTACTACTACCCTTTTTGCGGGGGCTTCCAGCCAGGGTATTTTAGTGTCTAACCACTCTACCAGCATTCCGCTACCTATTCCGATGAGTACCCAAAGAATGCCATTCACCGTGAAATTGGACAGAAATTCCACCCACTCCCCTTCGGCAAGCAAATACCAGCCGAAGGTAAGAGTGATTGCCCCCCCGCCCAGCAGGAATTGTTTGAGGAGGCTTTTCCACCTCAGGTCTCGCGTCCAGCTATGATTTTGTTCTGACATTATTTTTCTTCTTTTTCCAGTTTAGCAGTAGCCTGTTCCAGCAGCTGTTGGTTGAAGTAGCTGCCCCAGGCAGGGTGCATTGGCGACGCAGGCTCGTAGCTTTCGAACCGTTCCGCTGCTTTTTCCAGATAGGATACCGCACGCTCCGGTCCGCCGCCATACATAGCAGGCATATAAAACAAGTGCATGCCCATCAGGTGGTAAGCTCTTGGATGATCAGGCCCGGCTTCGATAGCTGTTTGGTAAGCGGCTACGCTCTGCGGGCTGTACATTGGGCCGTTACCCATAGGGTCCGCCCAGATATGCCCTGTGTAAATATAACCCTGCAGGGCGAGAATTTCCGGATTTTCGGGAGAGATCTCTTTGGCTTTATCCAATGCGCCCTGCGCTTTTTCCAGGAAAGCGGTGATTTGGTCCGGCTTGCCCTGCTGCATGGCGCCTACCGCTTGCATGATGTGGCAGTAAGACTGATAGTAGGCCGGCAGCCATTCGCCTTCGGGAGCGGCAGCGGTGATGCGCTCGAAAGTATTGGCCGGAGCGGAAAAGTCGCGGGTTTGCTCGGCCGCCTGCAGCTCGCCTACTGCTTTTTCCATGGCTGCAGTGTACCGGTCGTTTTGTGCGAAGGTGGAAATGGACAATGCCAGGCTGAAAAGAATGATTAAAGCTCTCATGATAGTTGGATTTTTATGATATAAAAAATTAGTTACTAAAGGTGCTGCCTTCGCCTATGGAGACAAAGACGCCCACGAAAAAGAACCTTGGGGCCGGCGGGCGGATAGCCGTGGAAGTAAACCGCCCGTTGGGGTCCGGCTGATTTCCGAACCGCTCTCCGAAGGACTGCTCAAACCCGAGTACATTACTCACTGAGGCGTGCACGATGGTAAAGTGCCCGAACAGCTCGGTCAGGTAACTCAGGTTGAGGCTGAGGTCCTGGAAAGTTGGGGTACGCAAATCGTTAAACCGAGGGGTATTTGGATCATCATAGGGCCGTGGGCTGCCGAGCGTGTAGGTCAGCCCCACATTAGTCTGCAGCTCCTGAATCCAGTGCTTGTAGACCACCGACAGGTTGTGCTTTGCCGCAAAATCAGGCGTGGCAGCCACCGGAAAATCTTCATAGTGGCGCTCCGTATCCAGATAAGAATAGGATACCCAGAAGTCACCGTTAGGAATGCTCACCCGGTCCCGGTAGAAGAGGTCCAGCCCGCGGGCGTAGCCCTCACCGGAGTTCTCTGCCAGCCAGGGAGTGCCAGCGGGAAACTGCACCAGGTTTTGATATTCCTTATGGTAAAGCTCAGCGCGGATCGTACGCCCCCCTTTACGGTACTGATAGTTGACCAGATAATGATCGGCCCGCTCCGGGCTCAGATTTTGGGTAAACCGCAGCCAGTCTTGCTGTGGCGCCTGGTAAAAATGCCCGTAGGCAAAGGCAAACTGTCCGCCCTGACCAGCTTTATAGGCCAGGGAAAGGCGCGGGGACAACCGGTTGGCGTCAAGCAGATTGTACCGCTCTGCCCGAAGTCCTGCCCGCAGGGCAATTTTTTCACCCAGGTAGCCTTCCGTTTCTGCGAAAGCGGAGATATAGTCCTCCTGAAAAGCACTTTGGATGTCCGATTCCGTGTCCTGATAGTGCTCTTCGAAGTCACTATGTATCCACTCGGTCCCGAGCTTTAGGGCCCAGTCGTTTTCAAAGTAGCGGATGGCAACGGCGCGGCCCTGCATCATGGCGTTTGACCGGTCAACCGAAAAACGCTGATCAATGCGCTCGCTATCGTATCCGGCGGCAAGGCCAGCATCCAGCTGCCATTCCTCATCAATCAGCTGATGGTAGGTAGCGCTGCCATAGTAGTTGTCGTTTTGCAGGCTCAGCAGGGACTGCTCTGTGGGATTTTCCGGCAAGGGGTGCCGCATGGAGAAGCCCGACCACTGTGCATTGGCCTGTGCTTTGAGCAGAGCGCCATTGCTCATTTTTTGGCGGAAGCCCACCTGTGCCCCCTGTGCCGTGACCGGGTCTTCCCAGTCGATATTCTGAGGGACGAGCCGGGTGTAGGGACCCGGATTGGTATAGTCCACGCCAGCCGAAAGTGCGCTGTTTTCCCAACGCTCGGTATGGCTGACCCCCGCCCCGATGGTCATCATTGACAAGCTTGTGACGGAAGCTTCCGGCAGGTCTTTGGTCTGCAAAACCAGGGCGGAGGAAAGGGCATCGCCGTATGCGGCAGAGTACCCGCCTGTGCTAAAGGAAGTCCCTTTGAACAGGAAGGGGGAAAAGCGCCCACGGACCGGCAGATCCGGCACATTGCTCGTGTAAGGATTGGGCACCCGAAGCCCGTCAATAAAGGTTTGTGTCTCATGGGCATCACCGCCGCGTACGAATATGCGCCCGTCTTCAGCATTGGACTGCGTGCCCGGCAGGGTATTGAGGGCGGCTACGATATTGCCGTTGGAGCCCGCCGTGGTGACGATGTCGATGGGCTTCAGCAATACCGCTTTTTTCTCATCGCTCGCCTCAAAAGCCCCTGCAGAGATGACGACCTGCTGCAGTTCGCTGGCCTGTGGTTTCAGGCGGAATTCCAGCCAAAGGCTGTCCTTACCGATGGGGATCTGCTTTTCAAGCTGCTGAAAACCGATGTAGGACACCACAAGCGTCAGGCTGTCGCCGGGCAGGTAAGGCAGGTGGAATTGTCCATCCGCATCCGTGGAAGTGCCCTCGAAAGTGCCTTTGATGTACAAGTTCGCTCCTACTGCCGGGTCTGTTTTGCCAGTCAGTACCCGCCCGGCCAGGATGGACTGCCCGTTCAGGGCGGTAGTCAGGATTAGAAATGCAGCAAGGAAATATGTCGGTTTCATCTCAGTTGCTTTTGATCCAAAACTGCTGGTTATGCAGCGTTTGGGCAAAAACAACTGGCTGAATTGCACTCAGAGGTGGCTGAATTGCAGATTAGGGCAATTGTATTAACCTCGTCAAATAAACCGATCGCCCCGCCTGCACCAAAGCCACGTACTGCCCCGGTGGCACTTCAGACAATCGCAGGGTGTTGCTCCCTTGTGCTAGAGCATAGCTTGCCACGCCCTTGCCATCAATACTGAACACCTGGCAGGTGAGGCTGTCGGGAAGACCGGGCGGCACTTTTATCGAAAGGGTACGGTTCCCCAGGTAATTTAGCTGAACAGCGGGCGTTTCCTGTATGGGTTGTGGTTCAACGGATGTCGTTGCTGCCCCAAACCAGTCCATACCGCCATTGTCCAAAACGGCTCCGCTGAAATCGAAAAAGGTAGCATTCTCCTTGTGCGAGCCCTGCCCCCAGGGGGTATGGCAATCCGTACTCACCCAGGCCGGCTCCCAATAGAAAAGCCCGGAACCACCATTGCTGCGGACTGCTGCATCCAAGTCCAGCATCCATTGTTTTTGGGCCTGCGGGCTGATCGGGGCGTAGTCCGGGTGGGCGGTGGTAAGAATATTGGAAGCCTCATCTGCCCAATCCAACGTCCAGGGATATCCGGTTTCGAAGATCATTACTTCCTTGTCCGGATAGGCTTCCCGAAGGCTGCTGATAATGCTGCCCGTTTGTTGAATGGTGGCGGGCATGTGCCACTGCCAGTAATACGAAAGCCCGATGATGTCAAAATCCGTAACGCCATGATCGCTGAAGCCTTCCATAAGCCAGTGGGCATTAGTGGGGCCGGCAATGTGCAGGGCAGTGCGGATATTTTGCCCGGTTGCGGCTTCCACATCGGCCACAGCCTGTAGTCCGGTTTGAAACAGGGGGCCATTGCGGTCCCAGTCGAGCACCCAGCCAGCATCATTCACGGCGATGGGCAATAGAATTCCCCGATTAGTTTCGTTACCCACCTGTACCATTTCCGGGAGCAGCCCGCGCCCGTGCATCGCCATGAGGGTGCCGTGGATGTAGTTGTACAAAGAATCCTGCAGTACCGGCAGATCATCAGCCACCGGTGCCCAGGCGGCGGGTATCCACTGCCGGCCAGGGTCTGCCCAAAAGTCGGACAGGTGAAAGTCCAGCAGGATTTGCATACCCGCTGCCCGCACCCGTTGTGCAGAACGGCAAACGTCCTCAAAATCGCTGTAGCGCCGCCCGGCGTTGAGGGTGTCATACCAGCTTGGCGTATGCCAGAGACGCAGGCGGACGATATCACAGCCCGCATTGGCGAACAAAGCGTAGGGGGCTTGAGCCTCCCCGTTCAGACTGAAGACGGCTCCGCAATCTTCCATTTCATTGACATAGGATAAATCCACACCCCGGAGGAAATCTTCCTGGGCGCTGCCCCAAAAAGGCAGCAGCAGCGCGATAAAACAAACCCGGTAAAGCATTTTAAACATGTTGATCAATTAAAATCTGATTCCTGTCCGTCTCTGCCAATGCAACACTCGCCGGAGCTTTGACTGCTTCTTTTGCTTCCTGAGCCAGTTTCAGTCTCCTGGCTTTTAGGGCTTCTGTATCAGATGTACGTCGTCAGCGTCACCCAGGGATTATGCGCATTGGCTACTTTGGATTCCCCTCACTATCGGTCTCAAGAATAAACAAATTAGTCTCTGACAGAGCAGTAATCTCTCTATTGACATTGCCAAGCACTAACAAATCGCCATTGGCCTTTTCTACTACTTTGAAAGCTGCATCGGATTCAGTGCCACCATAAACCTTATCCCAAATAATCTCACCTTGGCAATCAACTTTTGTAAGCATCACATCAAATTCTCCATTCCCATAGCTAGAGGTATTCGCTAGTAAAAGATAATGACCATCAAGTGTTTGAATCCCGCCTACAGAGATATCCAAACGCTCTCCTTCAAATTTTCGCTCCCAAATTATATTTCCAGCGGTATCCATTCTTATCAACACCACATCGTTTCCTGAGGAAAAGCTAACCATGATTTCATCATCCTGCATGCTTACAATACGGGCGGAATTGGGGTAAACCGGTCCTGATTCTACAATCGTTTCCTGCCAGATTAAATTACCTTCCAAATCAAACTTATACAACTGAACCTCAACGTCAGGAAAGCCTAATGATTTTTCTGATATCCCCATAAGGAATTCCTGCCCGGGAAAATAAAGCAGTGGCCCTGCTATACTGACCGTGGTATTTTCAAGAAGCTTCGACCAAATCAAATCTCCCTCCGCGGAAACTCTGCTCAAGTGCAAGTTGTTTTCTATACTAAGACCCTCTGCGTTCTCACTGAGTACCATATAATCACCATCAGTCAGTTGCACCATCGATGAACTTTGGAGCTCCCTATCGTCCTCATATAAAGTATGGCTCCAAGTGATAGTCCCTATCTCGTTAATTGTTGAAAACTTAAGCCCTCTTTCTGTTTCATTATCCGGATTTTCGGCATTATTGAAAAGCAAGTAATCACCCTCCGGAGTGCTGCTTAGCTTCATTGAACTAAAGCGGTTTTGCCTTCCCCCCGGCAAGAGGGTCATCCAGGAAATTTCTTTTCCCTGGTTTAAGCTCAGCACCATAGGCCTTGCATTGACAAGCCCGTACGGCGCTTCCGCTCCGGCAACAATTATAGATTCTTCATCGGTAAGTAGAAAGTCAACCCCATAAAGAGGAGCATCGAACCGGGTAAAATAGGTACTCTCGTAAGACTCGACTCCCTTGCGGAATTCCGGTTTTGAACAAGCTACGAGAAAGCATAGGAAAGATAAATAGCAAATGGGGTTTTTCATTAGCCTTAAGGGTTAAATTGAACGGCCTGACAGCACTTTAAATGAGCGCTTTCAAATAGAATGCACCAATAGCACAAAATACAACTTTTGGAATATTTTTCGGGATTCATCCTTAAAGATTTGAAGGGTTGGATTCATTCGGCGGAGGTGATGACCACATTGCCTTTTTTACGTCCGGCGGCAATATAGGTGTGGGCTTCCGCAACTTTTTCGAGTGGATATTGCCGGTCGATGACCATTTTAAGCTTACCGGCTTCGTAGATTTCGATGAGCTCCTTGAGCATGCCGCGCAGTTCTTCGTCCGACCGCAGGCCGGTGGCTGCAAAAACCGCCTTCCTGCCGCCCGTGATATTGGTGGCCAACATTTGCAGCAGCAGTGGCAGCCCCAACACCGGGCAGAGGTATTGCCCGTTGCCCTTCAGCACAGGCTTACAGGCGTTGAAAGAACTTTTGCCCACGGTATCATAGATGAAATCATAGGTTTCTGTGCCTTTCGTGAAATCCTTGCGGGTGTAGTCAATCACCTCATCAGCTCCCAGAGCGCGCACCAGGCCAAGATTGCGGGTACTGCAAACAGCGGTCACTTTGGCACCCAGAAATTTAGCCAGTTGAACGGCTGCAGTGCCCAGGCTGCCCGAAGCACCGTTGACCAGCACATGTTGCCCCGGCTGTAATTTAGCCAGGTGGCGAAGGTAATTCCAGGAGGTGATGGCCCCGTCGCAAAATGGGGCAGCCTCAGCGTAGCTGAGCTGATCGGGCATCAAACTGATGACCCCGGATTCCGGAACGGCAACGTATTCTGCGTTGGTGCTAAAGCCCAGAGTGGTTTCGCCAAACACGCGGTCGCCCGGCTGAAACTTTGTCACCTCCGCCCCTACTGCATCCACCTGACCGGCAAAGCCTGTGCCCGGAATCGGATGCTTTGGTTTGGTAAGCCCCAGCATCAACCGCCCAAAGTAGGGCGTGCCAGTCCGCATCATGCCGTCGGCAGTGGTAGCCGAGGAGGCGTGTACCCGGATGAGGACTTCGTGGGGTTGGGGAGCAGGCTTGTCCACCTCCTGGAAAGTCAAAACGTCGGGGGAACCGTAGCCCGTCATGACGACGGCTTTCATTTTCAATGCAGTCATGATAGTGGTGTTTTTCTGATTCATGATGCAAAGAAAGCCCCTTTAGCAGGGCGCTGCGTTCTGAAAAAGCCCGCAGAAGTTCGGATTTATATTCCCGAACCGGAATCCGCACTTTTCAGGAAAGCCCGGGGCGTCATACCGGTTTCCTTCTTGAAATAGGTGTTGAAGACCGTCTTGGAGTTGAATCCACTCTCATAAGCCAGCCCGAGCAGAGAGATGTGGGCATTGGCAGGATCGAGGGCGAGCTTTTTGAAGTGCGCCACGCGATATTCGTTGATGAAGGTGTTGTAGTTTTTGCCCAGGCTCTCGTTGAGCAGCCAGGACAATTTATTGGGGTGGACTTCGATCTGCTCGGCCAGGCTGCGCAGGGACAAGCCCGGATTTAAGTACGGTTCCTCAGCTTCCATGAATTGCAGGAGCCGCTGACGGTATTCTTCCGAGGTAGCGTCATCCAGCAAAGCTGATTTTTGTTCGGCATCTTCTTCCCTGCCCCCTCTGCCGTATAGGCGTTCATGGAAAATCTGATAGCGGGGGTCACGGCTCAGCCTTTTGGACAATGGTCCGCTGTAGCTCAACAGCAACACGGAGGAATTGAGCTTGAGGGCCTCTTCCAGCCATTCGAAGGCAGCATCCGCCTCCCCAAGGCAGGCGTAAGCCATAAACAGATAGGAATGCGCCTGAAAAGCAGCTGGTTTTGCCGCTTCAGCCCGGAGTAATTCCAGGGTGGCGGCCGCTTCCTTTTGGTGCCCGGCCAGGATATGCGCTATGCAAATGATGCCCAGCTTATCACCCTCTACCGTAATATCCTTTGGAATTTGATGGATAAAATCGAGAGTTTCCTGATAACGCCCCTCCATGAGCAGGCAGTAGGAACGCTGTACATAAGCCGGGATATTATTGGGGTTGGCTTGCAGGCAGGCATCAAGCTGCCGGAGTGCACTTTTGTAATCGCCGTTGCGGTAATCGAAGAAAGCTTTGAAAAACAGGGTTTCCTGGGAGAGCGGGTCGATGAGGAGTGCCAGCCCCAGGTGTTCTTCTGCTTCCTTCATGCTGCCCTCCAGGGTGTAGAGAAAAGCAACGAACTGCTGCGCTTCCGGATAATTGGGCTTCAACCGGATGGATTCCAGGGCGTGCTCAAAAGCTTTCGCAAAATCGCACTCGGTGAAAAAAGCCAGGTTGGCCAGCTGATAATGTACCCCGGCGTTTTTAGGGTTGAGCTCGAAGGCTTGTTGCGTGTAGGCCGCAGCTTTCTGCCAGCCCTCTGCCGGGTCTATGAACTGCGTGGTCGCCAGAAAGCCATAAGCATCCGCCAGGCCAACGTAGGATTCGGTGTGCCGGGGGTCCAAAACAATGGCTTTCTCAAAGAGCTCGATGGCTTTTTTGACATCGGAGGGGTTCCATTGATTGTGGTAGTACCGGGCTTTCAGGGCGTAGGCATAGGCATCAAGGCTGTCGGTTTGAGGCTCCACCAGGTGGTCTTCAATTTCGAAGTGCCCGAACTGCTCGCGTAGTTTGTCAGCAATCAACAGGCTGATCTCATCCTGTATGGCGAAAATATCATCCAGCTGCCGGTCCCAGGTCTCCGACCAAAAATGGAAATCCTCCTCGGCCTGCACCAGTTGCGCCATGATGCGGACTTTCCGCCCGGAGAGCCGGATGCTGCCTTCCAGAATGACCTCTACACCAAGCTGTTGGGCAATGTCCTTCACCGCCATGGCCTGTCCTTTAAACTGAAAGGAAGAGGTACGGGAGGTTACTTTCAGCTGTTCAATACGGGCCAGCGCATTGATAATTTCTTCTGTGATGCCGTCACAGAAATATTCATTATCAGGGTCCGGGCTGCGGTTGACGAAAGGGAGGACAGCGATGGTGTTGGAAGTCATGCCTTGTGAAGTATGAGTAGGCAATAAAGATAGTACTTTATATCTTTACCGCTCAATCATAAACTATGCCGGCATTACCCGCTGCTTTTGAAGCACGCATGCAAGACCAACTGGGGCCTGACTGGGCTGCCTTTGCGGAAGCACTCAACAGCCCGGCTCCGGTGAGCATCAATTACAACCGGGCCAAAACGGAAGCGCCCATTTATGAAGGCTCCCCTGTGCTTTGGAACCGCACTGCGCAGTATCTGCCGGAACGCCCCTCCTTCACATTAGACCCACACTTTCACGCCGGCCGCTACTACGTGCAGGAAGCCGGTTCTATGTTCCTGGCCTATGTGGTGGAGCAGCTTCGGCAGGAGCAGGATTTCAGCACCGCGCTGGACCTCTGTGGGGCACCGGGCGGGAAAACCACTGTGCTCCTCAATGCCCTCCCTGATGAGTGTATCGTGGTAGCCAATGAGGTGATTAAAAGCCGCTACGCCATTCTTAGAGAGAACCTGGCCAAATGGGGGCGGGCCAATGTGATTGCAACGCATGCGGACAGTGAGCGCTTTTCGCCCCTTGCGCGCTGGTTCGACCTGGTGGTGGTGGACGCCCCCTGCTCCGGTGAGGGATTGTTCCGCAAAACGCCAGGTGCCACAAAAGAATGGAATCCTGAAAATGTGGCCCTTTGTGAAAGCCGGCAACAGAATATCCTTGATCATACGCTGCCCCTCATCGCGCCGGGTGGCATCCTCATCTACAGCACCTGTACCTACAACGAGGGGGAAAACGACGATCAGGTGGCCCGAATTCTTGAAAAAGGAGGCTTTGAGACCGTCTCTTTTGATTTGCCGGAAGACTGGGGGATCATGCCTACTGGCCTGGGGTACCAGTTTTACCCGCACCGCACCCGCAGCGAAGGGTTCTACCTGGCGGTGCTACGCAAAGAGGGAAAAGCAACCAACTGGTCAACAAAGACCCCACTGCGCTATTTCACGAAAGTGCCTAAGGCTACTGAACAGGCGGCCCTATCCTGGCTCGACCCTGAAGCCCAACTCAATATCCTTACCACCCCAAAGGGGCAACTGTATGCCGTGCCGGAAGGCGCACTTCCACTACTCAGCATCTTATCGCAAAGCCTGCCCAGACTAGACCCTGGCACGCCGGTGGGGCTAATGAAAGGCAAGCACCTGATACCGGACCACGCCCTGAGCCTATCCCTGCACCTGCACCCGGATACGCCCGTAGCGGACCTCGACAAAGACACCGCACTGGACTATTTGCGCAAAGCGGCCCTCCCTGCCCGCCCCGGGCAAAAAGGCTGGCACCTGATGCGTTACGATGGCTGGGGCATTGGCTGGGGCAAGATGCTGCCCAACCGGGTCAATAATTACTTTCCCAATCATTTACAAGTCCGGATGTCCCTGCCTTAACACAACGCTAACTGTGTGGAATGCATCTTTTCTTTTGTAATATTGTAATTTTGTATAGTAAACCGCACAGGAAGTTCAAAACCGAAAATACATTTATGAGACAATTCAGCATTCTTTTTGCATTCCTGCTCATGGGCACTTTCGCATGCGCACAGGATGATTACAAAGCAACCAAAGCCGGATGGCTGGTGGATATTGATGAAGCCTACAAGATTTCACAAGAGACGGGCAAGCCCATCCTGGCCAATTTTACCGGCAGTGACTGGTGCGGTTGGTGCAAACGCCTGGATGCCGCTGTATTCCAAAAGCCGGATTTCAAAAAGTGGGCCAATGAAAATGTGGTACTACTGGAGCTGGACTTCCCACGCCGCAAGCAAATCCCGGAAGAAATCCGTCAGCAGAATTATTCTTTACAGCAGAGCTTTGGCGTGCGCGGCTACCCTACTATCTGGGTATTCAATCTGAACCGCAACAAAGAGTCGGGCAATTACGAAATAGAAGCACTTGGCAAAACCGGCTATACCCCAACCGTAGAGCAGTTTACCGGTGGTGTGGAACAGATGATTGCCAAAGGCAAATAAGTAACTGACCTTTCGCACGCGAAATATTTGGAAAATTGATTAATAATGTCAGGGCAGTTATCTTGCAGCTCAAAGGAGCGAAAGATGAAAGACCCAAAGTTACTAGACTTGTATTCGGACTACCTGCTGGCATCGTTTCGCATGGCGACAGCCACCGGCTTGTCCGAGCTGACCGATCAGGCACTGAGCCATGACAAGATCAGCCGTTTTTTAGGGCAGGAAGCCTTCACGGCAAAGGACTATTGGCGTTGCATAAAGCCTTTGGTACGTAAAGTGGAGCACCCGGACGCGGTCATCAAGATAGATGACACGATCGAGGAGAAGCCGCACTCTACGGAGAATGAAGTGGTCACTTGGCACTGGGACCACTCCAAGAAGCCGAAAGCGGGGCACACCAAAGGGATCAACATCCTGAATTTCCTTTACCAGAGCCCACAGGGCATAGAGCTGCCTGTTGCTTTTGAGATCGTGCGCAAGTCGCAAGAATACGTGGATACCAAAAGCGGGCAGGTAAAGAAGCGCAGCCCCCGCAGCAAGAACGAGATGCTGCGCGACCAGCTTTTTGCACTTGTCAAATACAACCGCGTGCCCTTCCGCTATGTGGTCTGGGACACTTGGTTTGCTGCCAAGGAGAACTTTGAGTTCGTGCACTATGAGCTGGGCAAGCATTTTATCAGTGCCTTAAAGAGCAACCGCAAGGCTGCCCTTACCATGGAAGACAAACTGGAAGGCAAGTTCCACCGAGTCGACGGGCTAGAACTGCAAGCAGGCCAGGCCATTACTGTTTACCTTAAAGGGCTGGACTTCCAAGTCCAGCTGGTCAAACAGGTCTTTATAAACCAAGACGGCTCAACTGGAGACTTGTACCTGGTCACCAACGATCTGGAGCTAAGCGGCCCAGCTATCTGCACAACCTACGGGACACGCTGGGGAGTGGAGGTATTCCACAAATCGCTCAAACAAAACGTGGGGCTGGAAAAGTCCCCCACCAAGCACGAGACATCCCAGTGCAACCATGTTTTTGCTGCCATGATTGCCTGGACTAAACTCGAACTGCTGTCTGCAAAAGAGCAGACCAACCACTTTGCCCTAAAAACCAAAATTTATGTCAATGCCCTCAGGGCGGCTTTTCAAGAGGTGCAAAGGCTCAAAGCCTATGTCCCTGCAATTGGGCCGCCAAACGGGCTAGCCACCCCTCTTTTGGGGTAAGGCTTTGATTAACTTGTTCATGCGAGTGCTTTTTCAGTGCCATGCACTGAGTGGGATTGCTGTGCCAAGCACCCTGAATACTGCTAATTTTTTCAATTATCATAACCTTTCGCGTGCGAAAGGTCAGTAAGTAAATAGAAAGATTATTCTGAAAGAGGATTGGGAAGCCCAATTGCCGTTTTCCAATCCTTTTTCATTATTGCTCCAACCAGTTCTACTGTCCCTTACCCCTTCCGGTTTATTTTTCCGGCTCCGTTACCCTGTTCCAGATATCCACGTAGATTTTCCAGTTTCCCTCCACCTTTTTCCAAATGATGACGTATTTCCCCTGCCAGCTTGATTCCTCTCCGTTGGCGCGGCGGGTACGCCCCTCATAGTAGCCGATATCGTAAGCGGTGTCACCTAAAATATTAATTTCTTCCGGCTTGATTTTGTGGTAAGGGACCGTAACGCCCTCCGGCAGAACCCAGCGTTCCCTGATGGCAGTCCGACCTTCAATAATTTTAGTGCCGGCGGGCATTATTTTCCCATCCCTGGTGTATGCATTGGCGATAGCGTCATAATCGCCGTTCATGTAGGCCTGGGAAAAAGCATCAATATGCTTCAGGATGCTTTGGATTTCGGTAGAGTCCCCCGTATAGACCTGAGCATGCAGCGAACAGGTGAAACAGGCAACAAGAACAGAAAGCATTACAAATTTCATCGCGGGTGATTTTATTTTGGCGAAAAGACCAGAGGTTTACTGAATTTTCTTGTAGAGCCCAAAATCCGTCTTTAGGGCCCAGATGCCTTCGCCCCCCTGAATGGCGTAGTCCATCTTCATCCGGAAGGCCCGGAGTTCGCCGGGAATAGCCCATGCGAACCTGAAGGTTTCCGTCATTTTATCCCCTGCTTCCAGCATCGTCCCGTTCAGACTTTGGCTTTTGCCCACTGAGCGGTCGCCCGTGTGCAGCAATTCCATTTCGCCCAGCTTCACCGGTTTGCCTGTCCGGTTGGTCAGGGTCATTTCCATCAGAATCATGTTTTGGGTGTGGCTGAGGGTATGAATTTCGAAGGGCAGGTCACGGTTCCCGGAGATTTTGCTGACATCATACTTGGCGATCAACGCGCCCGGCTCCAGGGTTACTACTTTTTTCAGGTCTGTTTTGGGCATTTCCCTGGTTACATCCGAGAGCACCCGGCTGGCTTCTTCACTGATCTTCTTTTCTGCTACCGAATGGTTGGGTGGCACGATGGCCCTGGTTTCAGGTGTTACCCGGTTGGGTTTGGTGGCGGGCTTTTTTTCCGGGGTTACGCTTTCAGCTTCCGGCTTTTCTACAGTTTCAGGTATAATCTCCCGCTCGGTCTTTGCTGCCGCAGGCTCCTGAGCTTCCCCAAACTGCCCTCTGATAAAAATGAGCGCTCCCACGGCGACTACCGCTGCGATCAGCATGGTGACCCATCTGGGAAGCCCCTGACTGGACGGGGCGGTGGAAGCCGTTGCCTGCTGCCGCACCACCGGCACCTCTTCTTTTTGCTCTGCCTTATCGAGCAGGCGGAGGACCGCATCGTTGATCCGGTTGTGCTCCAGTTGGGCCTCAGCAGTCGATAGCAGACCTTTCATTTCCCGCTCGCGCAGGGTCTCGTAGCGGGCGCGGACCATCATCCATTCATCGTAGAGCGGCGTCTTTTCCAGAGGCTCCCGGAGCATGTCTATGGCCTCGCGGGTTTTGCCGTTGATGAGGCGTTCCTTGGCTTGTTCGTAGTGCATGCGGTTTTCAGGTGGTTGGTTCGGGGTGAAAAATACGGAATTTTGGGAAGGTTTTTTTGGGGTTCACGCAAAGAGCGCGGAGAGGAGGGCGCAAAGCACGCAGAGCAGGGGGCAAAAGGGTACAGCGTCAAAAAACCATCGCAAATCGCGCGATTTGCGATGGTTGACCGTTGGAAATTGCGCGAATTGTGCTGTTTTTATATCTTTATAATAAAAATGATAGCGCGAGCCCTTGCACCGACCCTTTTAGAAGAGCTACAGCACTCCAATAAAATAATCATTCTGTACGGCAGCCGTCAGGTTGGCAAAACAACGCTAATTAATGACCTCATTCAAAAGTTAAACTATAAAACGCTCAAAGTCAATGCCGATAGTGGGGAGGATCTATCCGTATTGTCCAGCCGGTCTCCTGAAGCGCTTAAACGGTTCATTGGTGAAGCAGATTTGCTCTTTATTGATGAAGCACAACGCATTACCGATATCGGTATCAACCTGAAAATCATACATGACACCATGCCCGAAAAGCGTGTCATCGTTACCGGTTCATCTTCCCTGGACCTGGCCAATCGGATCTCAGAACCACTGACCGGGCGTACCTGGACCTACACGCTATTCCCCATTTCCTTTCGGGAATGGCTGGAGCATAACCAAATTTCTTCCGGGCTCAACATCGCAAAGCTTGAAGGCTTGATGCTTTTCGGTTCCTACCCTGAAGCCATTACATTGGAAGGAACGCAACGGAAAGTACAATACCTTAACGAGTTAAAACAGGCCTACCTCTACAAAGATGTACTGGCACTGGGTAACATTCGCTATCCTGAGAAACTCAATCAGTTAGTTCAATTGCTGGCTTACCAGATGGGACAGTTCGTATCCATTCAGGAACTCGCTAAAAGCCTGAAAGTCAATCGAGACACGATCAACAACTACATTGACCTTTTAGAAAAGGGGTTTGTCCTTTTCCGGCTCGGGGGCTTCAGCCGAAACCTTCGCAAAGAAATGACAAAAATGAACAAGATTTATTTTTATGACCTGGGCGTACGCAATGCAGTTATCAATGACTTCAGCCCCATTCACCTGCGGAAGGACAAGGGAAGCCTTTGGGAAAACTTTCTGATCGCTGAACGCAAAAAGCACCTAAGCTATACCCTTCAATTTGCAAATACTTACTTCTGGAATACCCACACTGGTGCAGAAATTGACTACGTGGAGGAAATGGGCGGCTACCTGAACGGCTTCGAGTTCAAGTGGAATCCCAAAAAGTACCGCAACAGCTACGCTCCATGGCAGAATGCCTACCCTGAATCCCGTTACCAATGCATCACGCCCGAACAGGTTCTTGACTTTATCTAAAGAACAGCCCCGAGCCTACAAAATTCCCCCACCCCGCCAGTCAGGCATGAACTGATAACGGGGCCATCCATTTTCGGATTTTCCGCCATCACGGTCCTGCACCACCATATTGAATCGGATGGAGCGCCAGTTCTCGCCCTGACGCTCTGTGAGGTAAGACATGGGGATGGCCGCTTCCAGCACGTACACGCCTTCGGCTTCCACCCGGCAGCGGTATTCGGCACCTTCCGGCAATTTATCCTCATAAAAAATCGAAGCCGGCAGTTCCTTCGTTTCCGGTGCCACCGTGAACAGGATAGAATTTTCGTACCACCCCTGCCCCGTCCGGCTGGCACTAACTGCGGCAGGCTCGGCATTCACCACAAATCCGATGAAGTCCTGCTGCCAGGAGACTTCAGCGGTATCAACCATGATCTGATCGTCCTCCACCCGGGCGGCGATGTAGAGGTAGTCGTCGTCATAGCCAAGGTTGAAGCGGGCATTCAGGCTTTCGCCGGGCAAGTCCTGCAGGGTATAAGGCAGGTTCGCCCATTCCTTCAGCTTTCCGTCCACCTTGACACGCTTTGGTGCCTGCTCCAATAGGTACTTCTGTGCCGGGCGGAGATTGAAGGAGAAAGGGATGGACAGGTCCGGGAAGTCTTCGGTGTCAAAGCTCACCTCTGCTTTCAGGGGCAGGGCTTCCAGGTTGGAGAGTGCGGTTTCGCCTTTGCGTGCTTTTAGGTCTACTAGCAGGGTGTCTACGGAGTTAGGCGCTACCGTCATTTCAGGCGCACTCAGCACACCGGTCAGCCCCCAGCTGAACTGCTGATCCCACTTCACCTGCATGGGCACGTTTTGATCATTGAAGATTTTGACCACCATTTGTGCCTCCTCAAAAGCAGCGCCATCCATCAGCAGCGGCTCCACACGGATGGGGCGCTGGGCGGTGATGGTTTTCACAAAATCGCTGGACTCGGCCGTGACCACATTTTCATCCCAAATCCCATCGAGGAGTAGATTCGCCAGCACCGGCCCTTCCTCCGTCATCGTCACCCACACCACATGGTCAAACTCACCCAGCTGCGGGCCACGCAGGGCACTCCCGCCTCCGGTGGTGGCCAGCAGGAAATAGCGCCCGTTATTACGCTCATACTTCACATAGTGGTGGTGGTGCCCTACAAAAACGGTATGCTTGCGGTTGGCCAGCAGCTTCTCCACATCCACCCAGCGCTTGGTGTCTTTGAGTATCCAAAGCGGTTGGTGCATGAAGAGGAAGGTCCAGCGCACCTCTTCATTTTCCGCCAGTACCTGCTCAATGTATTCGTATTGTTCGTCCGAGATCGTCCCCCGGTTGGAGCCCCGGTACTGGTCTTCGGAGTTGAGGCAGAGGAACAGCACATCCTTGTAAATGAAGTGATAGTACGTCTGCCCGAACCGCTCCAGGTACACCCGCTCCATGACTTCGTTGGTGATGTCATGATTGCCCGGCACATAGAAAAAGGGCATCTGCAGCTGGGCCGTAAAGCCGGTAAATTCTTCCCACTGCCGCTCCAGTTCCACTGTATCCTTCGTATACCCCTCGATCAGGTCGCCCACCGACATCACAAACTCCGGTTGCAGCAGATTCAGCTTGCGCACCCCGTCCATGAATACGCCCGGGCGGTGCCCGCCGGTCCGGTCGGTGACGATGGCAAACTGAAACTGGCAGTCGTCATTATTCAGCTCCAGGCTGGTGAAGGGGTGGGGCCCGGCGGTAGTATCAATGCGCAGGGTGTCGGAGGTGCAGTTTTGGCTGTAGGCGGATACCGTTATCAGCAAAGCGAAGGTCAGGAGGCAAAATTGGCGGTACATGTTGTTTTTGCGGCTAAAATACGGGGTTTGGGGTTAATTGGGGGTTAAGTTTTGCCGGAGTTCCCTCATATCCCCAAAATTCCGTATCATTACCCCACAATGTTCAGCCCCCACACAAGCGACGCCACATGAACAAAAAACACCTCTCCGAACGCGACATTTGCACCCAGTACATCACCCCCGCCGTGCAGCAGGCCGGGTGGGACTTGCGCCGTCAGGTACGTGAAGAAGTGACTTTCACCGACGGGCGCATCATCGTGCAGGGGCGCATGCATACACGGGGGCGGCGGAAGCGGGCCGACTACATCCTCTACTACAAGCCTAACCTGCCGCTGGCGATTATCGAGGCAAAAGACAATAACAAATCGGTGGGCGCGGGCATGCAGCAGGCGCTGGAGTATGCGGAGATTCTGGATATCCCCTTTGTGTTTGCTTCCAACGGAGATGCGTTTGTGTTTCACGATAAGACGGTGACGGATGGGGCACGGGAGCAGGAAATTCCCCTGGAAGCTTTCCCTTCGCCGCGGCGGCTGTGGAAGAAGTACCTGGCGCATAAGGGGCTGGAGGAGCCCAAAGCGCAGGAGATTGTGGCGCAGGACTATTTTCAGGATGAAAGTGGCAAAAGCCCGCGCTACTATCAGCAGATTGCCATCAACCGGACGCTGGAGGCAGTGGCGAAGGGGCAGGACCGGATTTTGCTGGTGATGGCTACCGGGACGGGCAAGACCTACACGGCTTTCAACATCATCTGGCGGCTGTGGAAATCGGGCGTGAAAAAGCGGATCCTCTTTTTGGCGGACCGGAATGCGCTGCTGATGCAGACCAAAAACGGGGATTTCGCGCCTTTCGGCAATGACATTATGCACATTATCAAGAACCGGCGCATCGACAAGTCCTATCAGATTTACTTTGCGCTGTATCAGGGGCTGACGGGCAAGGAGGAATCCATGAATGCGTATAAGGAATTCAGCCGTGATTTCTTCGACCTCGTCATCATCGACGAGTGCCACCGGGGCAGCGCGGCGGAGGCTTCGGCCTGGCGTCAAGTACTGGACTATTTTGACCAAGCTACGCAGATTGGGCTGACGGCTACGCCCAAGGAGACGCGCGATATTTCCAATATCTCCTACTTCGGTGAGCCGGTGTACACTTATTCGCTAAAACAGGGCATTGACGATGGCTTCCTAGCCCCCTACAAGGTGGTGCGAGTGTCGACCTCCGTGGATGACAGCTGGCGACCGACCAAAGGGCTAACCGACAAGTACGGCTACGAGGTGGAAGACCGCATTTACAACCTAAAGGACTACGACCGCAACCTCGTCATCGACGGGCGGACACAGGTGGTGGCCAAGCGCATTTCGGATTACCTCAAACAGGTAGACAGGTATGCAAAAACCATCGTCTTTTGCGTAGATATCTACCATGCCAACCGCATGCGGCAGGCGCTCATCAATGAGAACGCCGACCTCGTGGCCAAGCACCCGAATTACGTGGTAAAAATCACCGGAGACGATGAAATTGGCAAGCGCGAACTCGACAACTTCATGGATGTGGAGGAGCGTTTCCCGGTCATTGCCACCACTTCCAAGATGCTCACCACCGGCGTGGATACCAAAATGGTCAAGCTCATCGTGCTGGAAGCCAATATTGGCTCTATGACCGAATTCAAGCAGATTATCGGGCGGGGTACGCGCATACGGGAAGCCGAAGGCAAGGTTTACTTCACCATTATGGACTTCCGCAAAGCGACCAACCTATTTGCGGACCCTGACTTTGACGGGGAGCCCGTGCAGATCTACGAGCCGGGGCCGGAGGAGGACGTAGTGCCACCGGATGTGGTAGCGGATGTAGTAGAAGCAGCAACCGAAGCCGCCCGAAAGGCGCAAAGCCGGCCCAACATCAGCATCAAAGACGAACCGGAGAAGCGCCGCAAATTCCACATCAACAACGTGGAGGTCACCCTGGCGCACGAGCGGGTGCAGTACTACGGCGCAGACGGCAAGCTCATCACCGAGTCCCTGCGGGATTATACCAAGAAAAACGTCCGCCGGGAGTTTGCCTCTTTGGACACCTTCGTGCAAAAATGGCACAGCAGCCCCCAAAAGGAAGCCCTGGTCAAAGAGCTGGCCGAGCAGGGCGTCCTCATCGAAGCCCTGCGGGAAGAAGTCGGGCAGGATTTGGACGAATTCGACCTCATCTGCCACATCGCCTTCGATCAGCCGCCGCTTACGCGCAAAGAGCGAGCCAATAGCGTGCGCAAGCGCAACTACTTCGCCAAATACAGCGGGCTGGCCAAAGACGTCCTCAGCAAACTGTTGGAAAAGTACGAAGCAGAAGGTATCTTCCCGCTCGAAAAACGCGAAGTGTTGCAGGTACAGCCGCTCAATGAAATGGGCTCCCCCATAGAACTCGTCCGCGCCTTCGGCTCCGCCAAAGCCTTTGACGCCGCCGTACGGGAACTCGAAGCCGAGCTGTACAAAAGCGCATGACTTAAGCCTATCCTTTTTGTACAGCCCAAACCTGGGAATACACAAAAATGAGGCCTTAAACACTTTGCCCACTGATTTCGGTAGTGCTGCCGGTCAGGAATCAATGTGCGACTTCGCTGAAGTCGACTAAAAACCACAGCTAATAAACAACTGATGTTCGACCTCTATGAGGTCTGATTGATTCTGGATCCGCATTAGTATAGAAGTCACACCCTGCTAAACCCAAAGACCAAGCAAAACCCGACCTCAACGAGGTCAAACCTTACTAACCCCCAAAACCAAGCAAAACCCGACCTCAGCGAGGTCGCACAATACTAACCCCAAAACAAGCAAAACCCAACCTCGTAGAGGTCACACCTTACTAACCCCCAAAACCAAGCTTAAAGTCCGACCTCGTAGAGGTCATACATTAGTTAAAAAAAACATCCATTAAAATAACCGACCTCAGCAAGGTCGTACACTTTTAAACCTAAAACCCGACCTCAGCGAGGTCACACATCAGTCAAAAAAAACACCCCTTAAAATAACCGACCTCAGCAAGGTCGCACATTACTAACCCCAAAACAAGCAAAACCCGACCTCGTAGAGGTCACACCTTACTAACCCCCAAAACCAAGCTTAAAGTCCGACCTCGTAGAGGTCATACATTAGTTAAAAAAACATCCATTAAAATAACCGACCTCAGCGAGGTCGCACACTTTTTAACACCAATGAGCAGTATCACCTCCATCATCAAAAGCGTGCGCGACATCATGCGCAAAGACACCGGCGTAGACGGCGACGCACAGCGCATCTCCCAAATGGTATGGATGCTCTTCCTCAAAATCTTCGCTGACCAGGAAGCCGAGTGGGAACTCCTCAACCCCGACTACCAAAGCCCCGTCCCCGAGCCCCTGCGCTGGCAAAACTGGGCCGAAGACGACGAAGGCCTCACCGGCGATGAGTTGATGGACTTCATCAACAACGAGCTCTTCCCCACCCTGAAGGAACTCGACCGCAACCTCGGCCCGCAAGCCAAAATCGTACGCGCCGTCTTCGAAGACACCTACAACTACATGAAAAACGGCACCCTCTTCCGGCAGGTGATCAACGAAATCGACAAGATCGACTTCAACAGCAGCAAAGACCGCCACCTCTTCAACGACCTGTACGAAACCATTCTTAAAGAACTCCAATCGGCCGGCTCCTCCGGGGAATACTACACGCCCCGGGCCGTCACACAATTCATGGTCGACATCCTCAACCCCCAACTGGGCGAAACCGTACTCGACCCCGCCTGCGGCACCGGCGGCTTCCTCACCTGCACCATCGATCATCTCGACAAGCAGATCAACAAGCCCAGCCAGCGCAAAACCCTGCAACAGACCGTACGCGGGGTAGAGAAAAAGCCTCTGCCCCACCTGCTCTGCACCACCAACCTCATGCTGCACGGCTTTGAAGTGCCCGGCGTCAAGCGCGGCAACTACCTCGCCAGGCCCTACAGCGACTGGGGCGCAAACGACAAAGTGGACCTCATCCTCACTAATCCGCCCTTTGGCGGCGTAGAGGAAGACGGCACGGAGACCAACTTCCCGCAGAAATTCCGCACCAAAGAGACCGCCGACCTCTTCCTCGCCCTCATCATCCGGCTGCTGAAGGATGGCGGGCGGGCCGCCGTGGTATTGCCCGATGGCACCCTCTTTGGGGAAGGCGTCAAGACCCGCCTCAAGGAAGAACTGCTGGCCCGCTGCAACCTCCACACCATCGTCCGCCTGCCCAATGGCGTCTTCAACCCCTACACGAGCATCAAGACCAACCTGCTCTTCTTTGAGAAAGGCAGCCCAACCAAGGACATCTGGTACTACGAGCACCCCTACCCGGATGGCGTGAAGAGCTACAACAAAACCCGCCCCATCCATATCAAGGAATTCGATGCGGAGAAAGCCTGGTGGGGCCAACGGAAGGAAAACAAGCACGCCTGGCGCGTCCCCCTGCAGGATATTATCGACCGTAACTACAACCTCGACATCAAGAACCCGCACGAGGAAGCCGATGACCTGGGCACGCCCGAAGAACTGCTGGCCGAATACCAGCAAGCTGAACAAGACATCCGCCAATTGCAAGATAAAATCGTAGCCGTACTCCAAAACGCCCTGCAAGCATGACCCACCTGCTCCAATACTTCCCGCAGCTCAGCCTGCGCCCCGAGAACCTGCCCGAACTGCGCAGCCTTATCCTGCAACTGGCCGTAGAGGGCAAGCTGACCGCCGAGTGGCGGAAGGCAAATCCGGATGTGGAACCGGCTGCTGAGCTATTAGCCCGCATTGAGGCGGAAAAGGCGGCGCTGGTGAAGGCGAAGCAGATCAAAAAGAGTAAACCCCTGCCGCCGGTGCGTGCGGAGGAGGTGCCGTTTGAATTGCCGGAGGGGTGGGCTTGGTGTAGGCTAGAAAGTCTTTCAACCTATATACAAAGAGGAAAATCTCCCAAGTACGTAGATAATTCTAACATTCCAATTGTATCTCAAAAATGCGTTCAGTGGGATGGGTTTGACTTGTCTAAAGCACGATTTCTAAATGAGGATGTTTTAGACAAATACCAGCCAGAAAGATTTCTAAAAGAGGGGGACTTACTATGGAATTCTACAGGAAACGGCACAGTAGGCCGTACTAATTTGTTCCCCAGTGTGACTTATTCTAAAGTCGTTGCTGATTCCCATGTTACGGTCGTAAGAGTCTTTAAAAAAGAAGTATTGCCAGAATATCTTTGGGTATATACCGCTTCGCCCTACGTACAGCGCCAAATAGAGGACCGTGTTTCAGGGAGCACAAAACAGACGGAATTAAACACTTCGACCGTAAAAGAACTTGAATTCCCACTCCCACCCCTACCCGAACAACAAGCCATCGTCCAAACCGTAGACGCCCTGCTGCAAGAGCTCGACCAGCTACAGCAGCGCACCGAGACCCGCCTGCACCTCAAGGCCGACTACGCCACCGCCGCCCTGCGCCGCCTCACCACCGCCCCGGCCGTGGGCCCGGCCTGGAAGGCCCTGGCCCCGTACTTCCACACCTTCTTCGATGAAACGGGCAACGTACAATCCCTGCGCGCCGCCATCCTGCAGCTGGCCGTACAGGGCAAGCTCACCGCCCACTGGCGCAAGGCGCACCCCGATGTGGAGCCCGCCACCGAGCTGCTGTCCCGCATACAGGCAGAAAAGGCAGCCCTGGTGAAGGCGAAGAAAATCCGGAAGGAGAAGCCGCTGCCACCGGTGGATATGGATGAGGTGCCGTTTGCGGTGCCGGAGGGGTGGGTTTGGTGCCGGTTGGGGGAGATTTCAACCGGTACGGAGGCTGGGAAAAGTCCAAGGTGCCTTAACAGAGTAGCAGAAGAGGACGAATGGGGCGTTTTGAAGACCACTGCTATACAAGATCAGCTTTTCATTCCAAGTGAGCACAAGGCTTTTCCGCAAGGTTTTAAAAACGGTAGTCTATCAGAAGTAGAAGTAGGTGATGTTCTTATTACTAGGGCTGGACCTTATAATCGAGTCGGTATTGTGGCCTACGTCCAGTCAACGCGTAGAAAACTCTTGCTATCAGATAAAATTGTGCGGATCAATTTTGAGAAATCACTTATCCACCCTCCATTTTTGAGCCTCGCACTCGGTAATGGCGCCTCAAAGATTTTCCTTGATGAGAAAAAATCAGGGATGGCTAAGAGCCAAGTCAATATTTCGCAGAGCAATATGAAATTAACGCCGCTAGCCCTCCCGCCCCTCCCCGAGCAGCACGCCATCGTGCAGGCGGTGGAGGAACTGCTGGGTTTGTGCACGGCATTGGAGGAAGCGGCCGGGCGGCGGGACGTGGTGTTGGGGGATTGGGTGCGGGCGGTGGTGGCTGGGGTGTAGGATCATTTATGCTCTTTTACACATCTTTGCAGGGGACCTACAGCAGAACATTGCCTCACGTGGTCAGCAAAAAACACAAAATGAGTATATTGCATATGGTTTTTCTACATATTCAATAACGGGCTATGCAGTTCTCTAATCCCTGGTTTATGCTGTCATTCAATATTACGAACTGGATTTTCTACAACCCTTTTGTATTCGTAGGGAGCATTTTCCTATTGTTTGCCGTTCTTTCAAAGATTATTTCCAGAAGCTCTTCTGTGTCTGTAGGGAAATATGGCAAGGCAAGAATAAGTAAAAGCAGGGTTGTCAGACGCAGATCGGTAATCAGCACCTACTCATTATTCGTACTCGGCATAGCCCTGTTACTTATTGGGTTCCGGGATAAATTTGATTATGGTAAAACATCTGAATCAAGTGGTATTAGCAGAAGTAAGCTGTTAGAAGTATTTAAGAAATGTACTCGTTTTCGGGAAGGCTACTGCTTGTGTCGTACCTATGACCAACAATCAACCTGGGTACTGGTTAGAAAGTCAGACGGCATGCAAAGTGATAAAATCGAATTTCCCGATGCTCTAAAAGTCATTGGTATCGACAACTTCCAAGATGGCAAAGCAGCCGTTATTGGCGTACCGATAGGTCCTAAGGAGAAGGTAGCAGAGATCGATACACTTGGGCGTGTCTATTTTTTTCGAAGTGGATAGCCTTGTAAATGCCACAGAAGTACTGCCTGTTGCGAATAGATTAAGAAAACCGTATTTTGCATAATCAAGACCCGCCCCGCCTCTTCCGGTTTCACCGGAATGCGCATGTTTGGCGGGTTTCCTGTTTTTGTGCTTGTGCTCTTAAAGAAAAGCATATCAACACACCTAAATCACAGGAATGCCCCGGCTGTCACCAGGAGGTGCTGCCGGGGCATCATAATTACCACAGGCTGTTCTTTATTGTTTTACCAAGGGCAGGTTGACGAGCTGACTGCCCGTATTGACATGCACGTAGTACATACCAGCGGGGAGCCCTTCCAGGAGGAGGTCCACCGTGGCAGCACCATCTGCCACCTGCTTTTCGACAAGGGGCTGCCCGAGCTGATTGACCACACTAACGAGCGCCGGTGCACTGAGGGGCTCCGGCAGTTGCAGCTGCACCTGATGGGTGGCGGGGTTAGGCACAAGCTTAGCTTTGATGGCGCTATCCTGCTGAGCAATAGCCAGGGTTGGCGCCGGTCCTTCGCTGAGATAATTACCGGGGAGAGAACGGCTAACTTCAATATTACGGAATACGGCTTCAACATTGCTTGTATGCGGAAACTTATAGGCTGCGATGCCGACATTATAGCAAGAGTATGGGAAATAGATAGGATTACCAATTCCTTGCCAAATATTCCCGTACCCTCTAGTGTAAGTCCGAAGGTAGTTCCCTTCTTTTATGATACCCACAGAGCCAACTATGGTACTGTTGGAAGCAATCTGGTTAGTTACGCTAACAGGGGCACCTTCAGTTCCTCTTACTATTCTTTGATGGACAAGTCCATTACCCTTAAAAAAACCCACAACCGGGGCGGAAGGGGTATCACCAGCTCTAACGACTACTCCTGCATAGCCACCACTTGCATGTTCAATATTTGTGAATACAAAGCCATTTCCACCGTGGCAAACTGAACGGGTTATTGTAGCTAAATTATCAAATGCAGCTCCATTTGTCGTTTGGGCGCCGGTCGTGATCGTATACCATTCTGTTCCGCAGCCATCAAAACTGTAGGTACTGCCAGAGCCTTGAGAACCAATGTCCTGTGCAGAGTTGGGGAAGGGTATAGAATCAGCCGTGACATTCAAGTTAGCCTGGCAGGTATCTGACAAACCGTTTTCATCGGCAACAACAAGATTGACTTCATGATTGCCAACATCAAATAAGCTATCTTCTTCCAAAAGAGAAAAAGTAAGACCGAATATAGTCGGATTGGGGTTGTTATCGAAATCAAAAAATGATAGTGCGAATGGTGGTGGAATTGGTAAGCAAAAGGGGTAGACATCATAAATATCTGCATCCAAATCCTTACAAACCGCAACAGGAGGATTGCCACAAAATTTGGAATCCCCACTAATCGTCCAGTTATATTGGTCAATCAGTACCTGCCGGCTGGCTTCGGAATCACAGTAGGTCAGGTCCGAGGCACCAAGTGAAATACCTTGCGGTGGCGAAGACAGACTCGCCCAACCGGTGAGCGTAGCATCATAATTTTCTGTACTCATGCCACTTGAAGAAAGCATATTAAACATACTGGATATATTGGATATATCCCAGCTTCCGAGATTTTGATCGAATGCGGTGGCACCTTGAAACATAAAGTTAGCAAATTCCACGCTCGATACGTCCCAATTGCCAATATACTGATTAAAGGAGGTGTTATCCTGGAATACCTGATACATTTGAGTTACGTTAGAAACATCCCAATCGCCTATGGCTCCGTTAAAAGAAGAATTGGCAAACATGCTGTTCATCTTTGCAACGTTGGACATATCCCAGTGATTTAGCGAGCTCACCTGCAAGGAGGAACAGCCGTCAAACATATTAGAGCAATCCAGGTTTGGAGTCGAGAATACAGGAGTATGGTATTCATCAACAGACGTTAAGTGATTGGCATACAAAAACATCCAGCTACAGTTATTCCATGTTACTTCTCCCCAATCTACGACACTGACAAGCTGTTTCGAGGCATCTTTTATTTGAAATTCTACTTCACCATCGCCGTAAAAAGCAACCTCATAAACGCCGGGAGTGCTGTAAACATGTCCCAGGGATAAGCCCCACCCTAGTGGGTGCTCAAATAACGTATCAATTGTGCCGTCACGCTCCCAGTCGATACCAAGAGTTCCTGTTCCTGACCAGTTAATATTATTTAGTTCCGCCTGACTCGGGTCACCCGTAATGGACTGGTATGTCCCACGGGTGTCAATTTTGATGATAAAAGGGAATTTAGTGAAAGTGGTAGATTGAGCGCTGCCTTGCCGGGCCTGAAGGCAAACCATCACACAAGCTGCAATCAGTGCCCATGAATTAATACTACAAAAGGTCTTTTTCATTTTTGCATATTTGTTTGAAATTAAAAATATAACACCTACGGTACATATACTGACGATTAAGTGGTTTGCCACAGCAAACCTACTCAATGTCAGCATTCACGCTGAGAAGTGGCTTGCGCTTGCCCTGATAAGCTTGACTTCATCAGCGGCCTGTCCTGACAAGCTACGCTTCGTCACGGGCCGATGTTGCAAATCCAAGATCCCAGACGATGAATGTCTGGATCCAAGACCCGACATTTATCGTTCCCCGTGCTGGCCGTCAGCGCCAGTAGGTGACCACTTCGTATTGCGTATAGGTGCAAATAGTAGACCGTAAATCTAGGAGAATATATTAGAATACCCTAAGAAAAGGCGGCTCCACCACATTTAACTAAAGAGTTGTTTATCAAACTCTTAACCCAAACTGTAGACAAAAAATAGATCTGTTTTCCGGGTACTCGTCGAAAAAATCAGATACCTCGCTTCCTTTAGCCACTTTAGCATAAAAGCAGCCGCTCCCTGATAATCGGGTTGTAGCATCGTCATTTCCACCCGGACCTGACCACCTGATAAAGCCTTAACTTCAGTTGGCTTAGCGATAAGCGCTCCTTCTGCAGATTCCAAAGAAAACGTATGCTTTTCGAAAGGCGCAGGAAGCAACAGGACGAGCTGATCCCTTTTAAGTCAGATTTCGTGGCATTTGCCGGCCACTTTACATACTGGAAATCAAAGAAGTTTCGGCACGGCGGGCTGTGCTAGGCCCCTGCGTACCACCGCTCCCGCATCCCCACCAACACCCCATTCACCCGCTCCATATCCACCGCCGGCGGCAGGGTACTTTGGGCGTAAGCATCCTCCAGTTCCGCCATTTTATCTTCGGCCATGCCGAGCAGGGTATCGTAATCGTACTTTCCCCGGCGAATGTCCAGCAATTCGGCCCGGTTTGGCCGGCGCACCAGAATGATGCCCTCCCGCAGGATCTCAATGCCCATCTCCAGCAGGCGGAAGGTGTGCATCATATTTTTGGAATCGTACTCGGCGCCGTGGGCGAGGTTGGTTTGGTAGCGGGCTTCGTTGCGTTCCTCCACCCAGTTCCAGTAGGCTTTGTAGTCCTTGCAGTAGGTGGCGTAGCCGTCCTTGTTGAAGTGGAGGTAGCCAAGAATAGCCGCATCCTTGGGAATGCTGCTGAGCGACAGGTCGTTGGAGGTGGGCTTGCGGAGGATACCCGCGTAACCCAAATCGCCGGTAACATCATAATGAATGGCGTAGACCTCCCGGAAGTGCGGGATGGCAGAGAGGCCGCAGCGGGACTGCTCCAGCCCATTGTCGTCCAGCCACTGCCGCAGGGGGACGGAGCCGTTGCCCCTGAGCACATAGCAGAAGTCCAAAGGCGTCTGCCGCTCCCGGGGCATGGGATTGACGATTTTCTTATTCAGCCCACGGGCTTTTTTGATCTGTGCGTAGGCGTAGCCGCCAAAGGTATCTTTGCACTTTTTGGAAAGGAACAGCTCCGGTGTCAGGTGGTCCATGATGGGGTGACGGTAGCGGATGCAGGCCGGTGGGGTGGCGAGCAGCTCCAGCATATTGGGGTTGTTCTTGGCCAGGAGTTCCACGAAACGGCCGAGCTCGTAGTAGATCGTATCATTCGTATCATCCGCTACCTGAGGGGTGTAGCTAAGGCTGTAAAATTCTGGTTGCGGGAGGATGAAAACACCGCGAATGTCCGTATCCGATGTGGGCAGGTCGGTACCATAGGCGCGGCTGCCGGTGATGCAGTCGTAGAGTAAAAGATTAGGGTTAGATTGAAGGTCTTTATAGGTCATTTCTTCTCTTTCTACAGCAAGTAACATGGAACATATGAAACAGAGTTCCCTGTCTGTCTGCTTAGCTATCTACGACCCGCTAGTGGATTGAGCCGTAGATGCTTGACAGTTTACGCCCAGCACCAGTAAGCGCTCAAGCGTGAAAAGACTGTCAAATATTTCGGTCTAGTCGCACTAGATTATTCTTCTTCGAGAAGGTCTATCATCTCATTAATTGTGATAAGCAAAGGTGGGAGTTCGTTTCTTATAACATCCCAGACTATATTAATATCTACTCCAAAATATTCGTGTATTAGCATATTTCGTAAACCAACTATCTGCCTCCAAGGTATATTGGGATACTGTTTTCTCAATTCTTCGGAAAGCCGGTTTGATGCTTCTCCAATTACTTCTAGTTGACGGATGGAAGCATTGTATATCATTGAGTTCGCCTCAAATGCTTCGAAATTAACGCCATCTACATATGACAGCACTTCGATAATTGCCTCTTTGATGTGCAAGAGGCGAACTTTGTCCCCCAATCTACTTTTCATAGATCAAGCGCTTATCTTTTTCAATTAGCGGAGCAATATGTTTTGATAAAGCCTTGGTAGAAACCAAGTCCACCTTCTTTTTTAACAAATCTTCTAGTGCCAGTTGCATTTCTATGAACAGAAGACCTATACCTTCTTTATACTCTAAGTCTACCAATATATCAACATCACTATTAGCGTCAGCTTCTGCCTTGGCATAAGAGCCAAACAAATAGGCTCGCTTGACCGGTTGTTGGCTGAAGTATCGTTGAATAATATCGATATGTTGTTGTTTAAGCTGCATACAAAACTTATGAATCAGAAAAGTACAACTAATTCTCACTAATTGCAAGGGTTTAGCACACCACAAAAAAAAGGCAGCCCGAAGGCCACCTTCCCAAGATATACTGACGATTAAGTGGTTTGCCATAGCAAACCTACTCAATGCCTGCCTGCGTGTCGGTACTTCGGCAGGCAGGTCAGCATTCACGCTAAGAAGTGGCTTGCCCCGGTGTTGCAAATCCAAGATCCCAGACGATGAATGTCTGGACTGTAAGCCCGACATTTATCGTCGGTGACCACTTCGTATTGCGTATAGTTGCAATTATATCGAGGCTGTAGAAGCCTATTTAAAATTCTTAATTACACCCCAACTGCTCCTGAGACAATGGATCGTTATTCGGGAAGCAATTGCCCGACAGGACAGCTTCCGGCACAAACCGGTCCAGGTTGGGGTCGTAAAGCCCGTGCTCCAGGAATTCCACAAGATCAGCCATCTCTTGTTCAGTCAGGTTTAGAGGATGGAAGTAAGGGGAGATTTGTGCTTCTGGTACCCGGTCATTTTCGGGTACGCCTTCATTGAAGTATTCCACAACAGACCGCAGGGAATGCCGACTGCTGCCGTGGAAATAGAAGGGTGAATTTTTCATATTGTAGAGCTGAGGCACCTTAAACTTGTAGAAATCCTCCTCAAAACCGGTAAACCCGCCACGCCCGAAATTCCGGATGTCGTTGGGGCCGGTAGCAAAAGCGCCGGATTCCCACAGGTCGCGCACTCCGAGGGCATGAAACTCGTTACTGCTCAATGCGGCACCTTTGTGGCAGCGGTAACAGCCCGCTTTGGTGAAAAAGACCATGGCGCCTGCCTTTTCCTGATCGCTCATGGCGTTTTCCTCACCGCGCACCCAGCGCTGAAAGGGCGCCTCTGTAGTGGTCAGCGACCGCAGGTAAGCGGAAAGGGCAAAGCTCGTGGTGAGCGGAGAATAGCGGTCCCCTTCCGGAAAATCCGCAAAGGCAGCATCGTACATCGGCAGATAGCCCAGGGTGTCGAGCCAGCCGATCGTCACCCGCATGCGGTGCAGGGCAAGCCCTTCGATAATTTGAGCCTCCAGCCCATCCAGGCCCCGCTCGTTGACTTCGGCGTCGCCCACCCAGGCATGCTCCGTGCCTCTGTTGACGTGATTAGCGCCAAACTTACCGCTCCAGGTGGAGTTGGTAACAAAAGCGGTGTTGAGCACACTGAGTGGACGAGCGCCTTGCACGTCAAGCTCTTCTTCGGCGTAGTCAATGAGTTTGCCTCTACTTTCCCCGTTTTGGCCAAACCCTACGCCTCCATCTGCGATGCCTTGCTTTGCACCAGGCATGAACCCGGCTGACGGTACGTGACAACTACCACAGGAGTAAGTGCCTTTACCGCCTTCATGCATGGCATCGGCTGCCAGGCCGGTCTCAAAAAAGAGCATCCGGCCCAATTCTATTTTTTCTCTGGTTAATGGATTGCCCACTCCTGCCGGAACGGCACCTAATTCCGTTTCACTATTGGGCAAACGGAAGTAATCCAATGAACCGTCCGGTGACAGTTCCACCAACCGCCGCTCCAAACGGGTATCCAGTGGATTAGGTAATTGCTCGCTGGTACAGCCGACAAAAAAGGCAAGTACAGCGAACACCAATATTGCTAATGTTTGTCTTGATTGTGCTTTCATGGTGCTGAGTGGGAGGCTGTGTTTCGAGATTCACCGGGGGGAGGGATATGTTTGATACGGGTAGGCAAGCCCGATGTTTCATCTTTTCATATTTTTTTATCAATAGCTGAGATCGGGAACCTTCACTTCGGCATATTCCAAGAAATAACATACTGTTAACCTCCAGCCCTGTACCTTTGCGGAAAAATGCGCGGCTACCTGCTTTCCTTACTGCTTTCAGTTGGTTCTTTGGCTGTTTTTCACGCCTGCCGGCCCACTGCCGGGCCATCCCAATCTAATCTCACCGGAGCGGAATGGGCCCGCATCCACTGCGCTGCCTGCCATCAATACCCGGAGCCGGAGCTCCTGCCCAAATCAACCTGGGAAACCCACGTCCTGCCCCGCATGGGCTACTTTCTGGGGCATTATCCGGATGCCGACACCCGGCAGCAAATGATTGAAAGCGGACCGGGAGGGCAGGCGGTGAAAGCCCGCCGGGTTTTTCCCGAACAACCGCTCATTGATTCGGCAACCTGGCTGGCTATTCAGGGCTTTTACCTGGAAAATGCACCAGCCGTATGGGACCTGCCTGCTCCATTGGCATTGGACACCACCTCACTTTTTCAGGCCCGCTTTCCGGACTATTTCCTCTCTCCTCCATCCACCACCCTAATCGATGCCTTCCCCGGGGGCCTATACCTGGGTGATGCCAACAAGCAGCGGCTGATGGTCTTCGACCAAAATCTAAATCTCCGGCAACAGGCGAAAGTCCGGGAAGGGGCAGTCAGCCTGCAGGACAACCCTACCGATCTGCTCCTGACGGTCATGGGCTCCTTCTCCCCTACGGATGCGCCCAAAGGTTTTCTGCTTCAATTGCCAAAAGGCGGTGGGCAGCCTCCCCAAATCCTCATCGACAGCCTGCAACGGCCCGTGCATAGTGCCTATGCTGATCTGAACGGTGACGGCCGCATGGATGTGGTGATTGCCGAATTTGCCAAATGGACCGGACGGCTGGCCTGGTGGGAACAACATCCGGATGGCACCTTTACCCCACACACCCTGCGCGCGCAGCCCGGCGCCATCAAAACCGCCATTCAGGACTTTAACGGGGATGGACAGCCGGATATCCTGGCGCTCTTCGGGCAGGGCGATGAGGGGTTCTGGCTGTATGAAAATCAGGGCAATGCCACCTTCCGGGAAAAATCAATCCTTCGCCTGCCGGCCTCCTACGGCTCAAGCACCTTCCGTTTGCTCGACTATAATAAGGACGGGCATACCGACATTCTCTACACGGCTGGCGATAATGCCGACTACCCGCCTGTGCTGAAGCCTTACCATGGTATCTATCTATTCGAAAATAATGGAGAGTTGGGGTTTGAGCAGGCCTTTTTTCAGCCACTGCCCGGTGCTTACGATGCCATCCCCGGGGATTTTGATCAGGATGGAGACCTTGACCTGGCAACGATCTCTTTTTTCCCGGATTTCAAGCGGCAGCCGGAAGCCGGTTTTGTCTTTTTTGAAAATCTGGGCGGCTGGACCATGCGGGCTTCCACCTTCCCGCAGTCGACACTGGGAAGATGGATCGTCATGGACAGTGCCGATATCGACTCGGATGGGGACGAGGACCTGGTTTTGGGAGCCCTCGCCTTTGAAGTTGTACCGGATCGGGGAGAAATAGAAGGCTGGGTGCAGAAGGGCATCCCGTTTGTGGTGCTTGAGAATCAGCTAAAGTAGAGGGGCAACTGCCTCATTTTTTACTATTTTAGTTCAAAAATTGAGCACAGCAATAACTCCAATGCGGTCTTCCGCCCTTGATGCCCTCCGTGGGCTGGCCATTATCGGTATGATCCTATCCGGCCATATTGCGCACGGCGGTGTGCTGCCCGCATGGATGCACCACGCACAGGTACCGCCTCCTGATCATCAGTTCAATCCTGGTATAGCAGGCATAACCTGGGTGGACCTGGTTTTTCCGATGTTTCTTTTTGCCATGGGGATGGCTTTTCCGTTTTCCCTGCGCAGCCGGTTGGGGAAAGGCGTGGCGGAGTGGCGTATCGTCTTCCAGGCCTTCAAGCGGTGGGGCTGGTTGTTCTTTTTTGCCTTGTTCTACCAGCATCTGATCCCGCAATACATGACAAGCAGCCCGGGCACCGTGGAGCAACTGCTGGCTTTGGGGGGCTTTGTGCTGCTGTTTGCCATCTACGGCACCCACCCGCGCATACGGCAGTGGAAGTACCACGAACACGTTAATACCCTCGGGCTCTTACTGGCCATTGCGTACCTGCTGTTGCTACCCGGTGAGCCTAAGCCTGACGACAGCCGGTACTTATCACTGGAACGGACCGATATTATCATCCTGATTTTGTCCAACGTTGCTTTCTTTGGCGCAGTGGCCTGGCTGTTGACCCGCAACAACGTGCTGCCCCGGCTGGCCCTTCTGGCAGTACTGCTCGCTCTCCGCCTCAGCCAATCTGCCGGCGACAACTGGACTGCTGTGCTTTGGAACGGCTCTCCCCTGCCCTGGTTCTTCAATTTTAGCTTTTTACAGTACCTGCATATCGTGCTTGCCGGATCCATTGTGGGTGATTTAGCACAAGCCTATGCTGCCAAAAGAGAGACCGGCGCTGGTTCTTCCTCTCTGACTGCTACCGGATGGCTGATGGTCGCCCTGGTCATTTTATCTCTTACTGGTCTATTTGGCCGCTGGGGTTTTCCGTTGTTCCTGCTGCAGTTAGGCATTTTGACTCTTACAGCCCTACTGCTTCGAAAAGACGGCTCTACCACCGCCCGCTTCCTGCGCCAATTGCTGGCCTGGGGCAGTGCTTTCCTAATCATAGGTATGGCTTTTGAGCCCTACGAAGGTGGCATTCGGAAGGATCACGCCACAATGAGCTACTACTACGTGACTGCCGGGCTGTCCACCTTCCTGTTTATGGCCTTCTTCCTCTTGCTCGACCACTACCGGGCACGGGGCTGGCAGTGGCTGCCCCAAACGGGCCGCAACCCGATGATTGCCTACGTAGCTCCCTGGCTGCTGGTGTGGCCAATCTTAAAAATTTCCGGGCTTGCCGGCTTTGTGGAGGGTATGAATGGCAATGCGCTGCTGGGATTGCTTCGGGGCGTCGTCATTACCGGGCTGTCGCTGTTGGCTACGGTGGCACTGACGCGTTGGGGGTGGCGGTGGAAGACGTAAGTGGCGATCTGTGTTAAACAGCCACTAACCATACTTTTGATCAACAACGGTTATTAGTTAGAGCCTAAGCCTGTAGCCTTTAGATCGTATGCCAGTTTTTCCGAAAAGCGAATAGCACTTTTCTTATCCAGATGGTGGAGTCCATCGTGGTAAGTGTACTCGTCGCCCAGAGGCGCGTAGTTCAGGTAATGCACATTAGCCTGCCCCGCAATCCTTTCCAAAAACGGGTCCAAAAACGGAGCAAAAGTCTGTTCATAGGCCCAAACCTGACCAGGCAACGGCATGCGTACAATGGCCACCTCTCCCTTTTCCTGCAGTTCACGGACCAGTAGCTCAAACGCTGCTTCGCGCTCCGGCGAGGGCACAAGTGCGTTTCGTTCTGAGCGCTTTTTAAAAGCCGGCCCTATTTCTTCCGGTGCCAGTAACCGGGGAGGGTCAATGCGAATCCCCCAACCATCTTCTTTAGTTTTACTGACTTCACCCCTGCCTTTGCCCTTGTCAAGCAGAACATTGAGCAATGGCTCCTCCATATTTGCGCTACGAAGCAAGTACTCCAGATTGGGGTCCATATTGACAAAGTAGAGGTCATAAACCCTAAAATCCGACTCTCTTGGCGCCTTTGCTAATTTGAAATCCATCAACGATGAGGGCGAAACAACAAGTATAAACAATGATTCAGCGTTGCCCCGGGCTAGCTTCCGTTTCAGAAAACGGTTGTAATACGGTCCATAGGGCGAATGTACCCCTGTAAATGCTAGATTTAAAAACGTTCCTTCGAGCTCTAAAGCTGATTTTATTACCGTAGGCGCTACCCCGCGGAATGCTCTTGAGTCGCCCGCAACAAAATGATCGGCAGGCTGAGTTAGTTTTCGGTAAAAAGGATCATTTTCTGGCACCTCCCGAAGTTGAATCAGCAAGAAGGGAAGCAGGGTACAGCAAAACAAAAAAGTCAATTTAGATACAACAGTCAATGCTTGTTTCATACTTCAATTTCGTTAGAACTCAAAATAGATAAACGCCTGTTGCTCCGGTACTCTCAGATACAAAATCAAATTGATGAGCAGTACATAAAAGCCTAAACGTGCCCACCAGGGTATCTGGCGGAAATAGGCATCAATATCCTGCCCCCTAAACAATCGGTGCATCACATCCATAAATATCAACATACCTGCTGCGATTAAAAAATCTCTTACGCCAACAATATCGGCTATGCTTTCGTGCAGTTGAATAGGGCTGATCTTCGGCAACTGCCCAATGAGCATAAAGGCGTCCTGAATATTCACCGCCCGGAAAAAGATAATGCTTACCACCGCCAGGTTAAAAAACAACGCAAAATCAACCAGCCAGCGTATTGGTTTCCCCTTAGACAATCCGAATTGGCTCAACCACCGGTCGGCGGGTTTTGACAGCAAGGCTTCCAGTGCCACAAACAAGCCATTCAACCCGCCCCAGATCAGGAATGTCCACTCTGCTCCGTGCCAGATGCCGTTCAGCGTAAAGGAAATGACCGTGGCGACGAGTATCCACGCCATACCCCGCCCCATAGGGGTCAGCTGAAAAAATACGTAGTCCCGGAACCAGTTGGTCAGCGTGATGTGCCAGCCCCGCCAGAACTTATTGAAAGAGGTAATGACATACACCCGATTTTCAAAGTTTTGCGACAAGCGCACACCCAGTATCCGCGCGCTGCCAATGGCTATATCCGTGTAGGCAGAAAAATCACAGAAAATCTGGAACAGAAAAAAGACCGAAGCCAGCCATACCGTAAACCCTTCGTACTGCGCCGGGTGCCCGTAAACCTCGTCCACAAAGAGCGCCAGGCGGTCCGCAATGACCAGTTTTTTGAAGAGCCCCCAGAGGATGAGCTGAAGCCCGCCCACTATTCGTTGATAATCGAATTGGTAGTTAAAATGAAACTGGGAAAGTAAATCCCGGGAGCGCTCAATAGGACCAGCCACCAGCTGTGGAAAAAAGCTCACGTACAGCGCATAACGCCCCAGGTGGCGCTCGGCTTTCGTAAAGCCCTTGTACACATCAATGGTGTACGCCATCGTCTGAAAGGTGTAAAAGGAAATCCCCACCGGCAGGAGTATATCCAAATGGTAGGCTTCGAACTCCGGCTGAAACAGGCGGGCCACTTTAGCCGCCTCCCCGCTCAGAAAATTGAAATACTTAAAGGTGAACAACAGCCCCAGATTGGCCACGATGCTGAGCCATAGCCATGCCTTTTTTCGTTGCCGGTTGGCAGCCCCCTCTATCTGCAAGGCAGCTGTATAGTCAATCAGCGTGGACCCCACAATCAGCCAAATGTACCAGGGGTTCCAGTCCATGTAAAAGTAATAACTGGCCACCAGCAGCCACGCCCAGCGGAAACGCACCGGCGTAAGGAAAAACACCAGGGCAACAATCGGCAAAAAGAGGTAGTAATCCAGGGATGTAAATAACATGGCTGCTGCTTAGGCGTGGTTTTCCTGATATTGCCTGAACAGATGCTCCGCCAGCTCCTGTATAGAATCGAACGCCCAAAAAGTATCCGGAGTAAGCCGGAGCTTCAGCCAGTCTGACAGCTCATCGGAGATAAAGACCGCATCCACGGATTCCAGCGGGTAGGCTTTGACCGGGTCGGTGGCTTTGATCTGAGCTGCCGGCATTTTTACTTTTTCAGCAATTTGCTGCTGCAGCCATTGCACGATAGCTGGTACGCCAAATTCAGCCGTTCCCGGCTCCGGAACAGGACCTGCACCGGAAGCGATTGCTTCAGGCTGCGTCCATTCATGCATCATCCTCAGAGCGCCCTTTTGGTAATCCTCCCGGGCCGCATAGCGTTGCACCTTGCCGCTTGAGGTTTTTGGCAGGCTCATAGGCCGGATCAGCGCGATCGCGTAGGGCTGAATTTCAAAAACCTCGCTCACGGCCTGCCGTATGGCATCCACTACCTCTTGCTCATTCGCATTGCGCCACTCTGTACGGCGGACTTCCTGTACGAGGACCAGCCGCTCGCTGCCCGCCTGCTCCATGGCAAAAGCCGCACAGCCGTTGTCCTGCAAGGCGGGGTGGGCATGTTCGACCACCTCTTCAATATCATCCGGGTAGTAATTGGTACCCCGGATGATGATCAGGTCTTTTTCCCGTCCGGTAATGAACAACTCCCCATCCATTAGGAAGCCCAGGTCACCGGTGCGGAGGTAGGGGCCTTCGCCGGTAGCTGTATAATTTTCAAATGTCTTTTTGCTTTCCTCCGGCCGTTCCCAGTAACCAGAGGCGATAGAACCAGGGTAACCCGCCCATATTTCGCCCTCCGTACCTTCCGGGCACCGTGCTTTAGTCTCGGCATCTACAATCACCACCTCTGCCCCATTAATGGGATTCCCATTGCTGACCTGCACCTGCTCGGGGTTAGCGCCCTGAAGCCTCTCATCGTCCCAGGCCAGCAGAGACTGCCCGGCTTCCGGGTAATGCACCTTAGCTTTTTGGTCGATGGCAGAAGTCGTTACGATAAGGGTCGCTTCCGCCAACCCAAAGGAGGGCAGGAAGCCCGTTTTGGGAAATCCCACCGGGCCAAAACGCTCACAGAAGGCCTGAATGGTCCGCCACCGTACCCGCTCCGAGCCGGAAACCACACTGCGAATACTGCTGAGGTCCAGCCCTTCGAGCTGCTCGTCTGTGATTTTCTCGCAACACAAGTCAAAGGCAAAATTGGGGCTAAGCGTAAACTCAGCCTGATAACGAGTAGCCGCCATGAGCCAGCGTAATGGGCGTTGTATAAAATGAACGGGTGCCATAAAGTAGCACTTCACCTGGCCACACACAAGGTAGGTAAGCATGGAAATCAGCCCCATGTCATGGTACATAGGAATCCAGGAAACCACTCGCTTCAGGTTAGGGATGAAAGTCTGCATACAGCCGTAAACATTGGCCATAACATTCTCATGCCGGATGATGACCCCCTTAGGGTCACCCGTAGAGCCGGAAGTATACTGTAGGTAGGCCACATCGTCAAGGCCTACCTGATGCGGCACCCATTCGGCAGGCGTGCCTGTCAATTCCTCCATAGGCAGGAAGGTGTAAGCGGAGAAATCTTCCCGCATGCCTTCCATATACTCCACCCCTTTCTGGTCTGCCAGAATAAACCTGGCATCACAGTCCTTCATAATAGCCTGCAGCCGCAGTAGGTTCCGGTTATTACGGGGCGGGTAGGCAGGCACGGCAATCACACCGGCGTAGAAACAGCCAAATAAGGCAATCAGATACTCTATCCCCTGCGGAAAAAGCAAAAGCAGCCGCTCCCCCTTCAGCCCCCTTGCCTGCAAATGAGCCGCTACACACCGGGCCTGTTCATCAAAGAGGCGGTGGCTCAGTGGCTGCTCATCAGACACGCCATCCCTCAAAAAAATGAAAGGCGTGAACTCAGGTGCCTCTTTTGCACGACGCTGTAACAGGTCAACGAGATTTTCCATATCGGAGAAAATGTGGTATCTGATTAATGTTTATCTGGCAAAACTCGTATTTTTTTCCGTAGTTTCGATGAAAACTACTGCCCCTTTATGAAAGAAGCACTGTTCTGGATTTTCATCATCATCTTCTCCCTCACTGCGATCATCACCCTGCTGGGGATTACAGGTGTCATAAAAACCATCAAGGAAAACTACCTGAATGCGCTCTTCACCGCACTTATCCTGGAGGTCGTAGCGGCGGTGGTCTTACTCTTTCAGAATACCGATTTTCTTACAGGCCCGGTAGCAGATGGCCCCTGCCTGGAGGAGGTCATCACCCGGTCAGGCCTTACCGCACAGGCGGGGCAGGCTGCCGACGCTTCAGATTTTTTGGTGGAACAACTCAAACGCCTGTCCGTCCTGGATGCCGCAACGGGCGATCAGGCCCTGCTCGCCGCCCAGTTGCAGGAGCGGGACTCCCTGCTGAAGGCTGCCAATACCGAAATCGAAGCACTGGAGGCTGAACTCAAACAGTTGGGGCAGCAGTTTTATACCAAAATCACCAAGCTGCGTAACTATATCAGCCAGTACGGCGGCTTCATCAACCTGGCCTGGCGGGCAGAAGAAAAAGCATCCGTATACCGCCTGCTCATTGAAATCTTCGGGGACATGGGCCTCATTCAGGATGAAAACACCCTCTACATCGGTGAAGACCGTGCCCAAATCAACTTTGCCGCCGTACGGTCTATTTACAAGGAATACAAAGTCAGCCTGCAGCAAGCCGTCGATAGCGACACCAAAGTTTACGTAGGCGAATACGATACCATTTTGTTTATCCGGACCTACCTCAACCAAACGGCCTACTGATCCATTTTTAATAGCAAAGGGAAACCCCTAACTTCGCGCCAAAATTACATAACCGATAAAACCAGTGATATGGCTAATGCATATTTCACACCGCCACCTGCGGTCAACGAACCTTCTCTGAGCTACGCACCCGGCACTCCGGAACGGGAAGCCCTCAAGGAGACGCTCAAAGCCATGAAGGCAGAACAGCGGGATGTCCCCATGACCATCGGCGGGAAAAAAATTACAACTGACACCAAAATTGCCATGCACCCTCCGCATGAGCTAAAGCATACCCTGGGCCACTACTACAAGGGCGGCCCGGAGCATGTTAATATGGCCATTGATGCTGCATTGGAAGCTAAGCCAGCCTGGGAGGCTATGCCCTGGCAGGAACGCGCTGCCATTTTCCTGCGCGCTGCGGATCTGATCTCCGGCCCTTACCGCTACAAAATGAACGCGGCCACGATGCTGGGGCAGTCCAAGACACCCCATCAGTCTGAAATCGAAGCGGTAGCGGAGATCGCCGACTTCTTCCGCTTCAACGTGCAGTACATGACCGAAATGTACGAAGACCAGCCGCTGAGCGAGCCCGAGTCCGCAATCTGGAACCGCGTGGAATACCGGCCGCTGGAAGGCTTTGTCTTTGCCATTACGCCCTTTAACTTCACCGCCATTGCCGGCAACCTGCCCGGTGCGCCTGCCCTCCTTGGCAACACCGTCGTCTGGAAGCCTGCAGAAACTCAGATTTATTCCGCAGGCCTGCTGATGGAAGTACTGGAAGCCGCCGGGCTGCCGGATGGCGTCATCAACCTGGTGCTGGTAGACGGCCCTGTCGCCGGTGATATTATTTTTGAACATAAGGACTTCGCCGGGCTGCACTTCACCGGAAGCACCAAAGTCTTTCAAAGCCTTTGGCAAACCATCGGCAAAAACCTGCCCAAATACCGCAGTTACCCACGCATCGTTGGGGAAACAGGCGGCAAGGACTTCCTGGTTATGCATCCTTCCTCTGATGTGCAGCAGGTGGTGACCGCTTTAGTACGCGGTGCCTATGAGTATCAGGGGCAAAAATGCTCCGCTGCTTCCCGTGCCTACCTGCCAAAGAGCAAATGGCCTGCGCTAAAGGAAGCCCTGATCAGGGACATCAAAACGGTGAAAATGGGTACCGTGGAGGACTTCAGCAACTTCATGGGTGCCGTGATCGATGAACGGGCTTTTGACAAAATTGCCAACTACATCGAAATCGCCAAAAAGAGCGATGAAGCCGAAATCATCGTGGGAGGTGGCTACGACAAGTCGGAAGGTTACTTCATAGAGCCCACGGTGATCGTAACCGGCAATCCGCACTTCACCACTATGGAGGAAGAAATCTTTGGCCCGGTACTGACCATCTATGTTTACGAAGATGAGGACTTTGAGGCAACGCTGGATCTCGTGGACAGCACCTCTCCTTACGCCCTTACCGGTGCAGTATTTTCCAACGACCGTTACGCGGCACACAAGGCGATTGAGCGCCTGCGCCATTCGGCAGGTAATTTCTACATCAACGATAAGCCTACCGGTGCGGTGGTCGGACAGCAGCCTTTCGGCGGTGCCAGAGGTTCGGGTACGAATGACAAAGCCGGCTCCATTATCAACCTCTACCGTTGGGTCTCTGCCCGCTCTATCAAGGAGAACTTTAATCCGCCTTCGGATTACCGCTATCCTTACATGGGCTAGCCCCAAGCGTAATGATGACAAACTAACAATAACAAACCCGGGGCAGCCAATGGTTGCTCCGGGTCTTTTTTTAACGCGTCACCGTGACTGCCTGAGTGATCTCTACTTTCTTTAGGGGCAATTGCACAAGCCCCACGCAGGTATAAACGCCGGGATTGACCAGCTGCCCGTTCACCCGCCCATCCCACTGCACTGCTGACAACGGGCCCGCAGCTTCGTAAACCAGCCCACCGTAGCGGTCAAACACCTGAAAGATCAGGACCTCAGCATTTCCGGACAAGGGGGTATATAGCTGAAGTACATCATTGCGCCCGTCACCATTGGGGGAGAAAGCGGTGGGCAGATAAACCGGGCAATCTGCGGCCACAACGACCGAATCCACCCTGGCCGTACACCCATTGGGCAGCTCTGCAACCAAGGTATAAACCCCGGGCGAAAGCGCTTCAAACTTTGGCTCAGCCTGAAAGGGACCGCCCGATAAACTAAATTGAAGGCTATCGCCTACCGCCGCTACACAAATTTCCCCATTCGGCTGATCACAATCCGAGGGTTCCACTTCCAGCCCCAGAACCTCCGCTGTATCCTTTACCTCCAATACCAGAAGCCGGTCCAGCCCGCAGTCTCCCGCACTATCAATTTGGTAACGGTGCATGCCCGCTGTAGTGAAGCCTTCAAATGCCTCCCCTGCACAGATGGAAGCATAGAGTGTATCCTTATCCGGGCAGCAAAGGGGTGATTTTTCATCCGGAAAATACGGCACATCCACCATCTGATGATTGGCTTCTGCCAGCCAGGGCTGCGTGAATGCCCCACCGGAGCGGCTGTTCCAGGCTATAGCCGCTGGCTCCAGCTGACCGGATAAGGACAAGCAATTTTCAGGGGCTTCCCACCAGTTTTCCGGCCATTGCAAAAAGGCGGCATCACCGGCAGTGCTACCGACTGAGAAGGTACTACCCGTTGCAGCGATGGTACCTGCGGGCCCGGGAATCAGTTGCAGAATGACTTCCTTACCCTGCCCAATTCTTCGGCATTCGGCAAGCGTTCCACCTTCTTCAATCAGCAACCAAAGGCCCGTACCCTCTACCCCACCCGATGCTTCGAAGCGATTGGCGGCAACTACTACCCGCCCATCTGCCCGTTGATACCCTCCGGAGGCCGCCAGTAAATTTGCCCCCTCGGGATCGTGGAAACGCCGGGTTAGGACCTGATTGCCATTCTCATCCGCCCATACCAGTAATAAATCAGGGGTATCCACACCTACAGTGCCCACCAAAAGGCACCCCTCTTCCAGCGGGATAATCTGGCGGAAGCTGCAGGGCTGATTGTCCGTTACCGTCATAGAATACCAGGACAAGGGCTGACCAGCCGTATTCAGCGTAACCCAAAAGGCTTCCTCGGTGCCATCCGCAAGAGAAGCAGCCCCCGCAATCCAAAACCGGCCGTCGTGCTCCAATCCGTGTGCCGGAAAAATCCAGTCCAGACTTTCATGACGAAGCTGTGTCCCCCAGATGGGACTACCGTTGTCCTGCAGCAGCGTGACGTATGCCGGGCGGTCCTGTCCTACGGCCTCATGCATCACCACAACGATATTGCCGGATTCAGTTGTAAAAACAGCATCCGCATGTTCATCGTCCCCGCCGGTGGTACGGCCAAAGTAGCGGCTCCAGCCAATGGTGCCATCGGATTCAAAATAATGCAAAAAAACATCATCAATCACATTGGGATTACCAGGCTCCACCATCCGGCCCAGGACCAGGACACCATCCTGATGGGGCGCCAGATCGTTGACAAGATCACGCCCGGGCGTACCTACAGCTCTGGCCCAAAGCATATTGCCACTCGAATCCAGCTTAAGAAGCACGGCATTCTCCCCACCAATCTCGGCTTGCACCTGAAGCAGGAGATAGAAGGCGTTGTTGTGCCAGACTATTCGCTGACCCGTTTCAGGGCGCTCAGTGCCCAGCACCTGAATATCGGTCTGCCCGAAGCCAGGTAAACCACAAAAAAACAGGAGGGAAATTAATAACGGGGCTTTCATGAAATAGGTATTGCTCGAAAAAAGAACGCGTATTTCCAAGTGGTAGTGCCAAAGTTAAGAAGCCCAATTTCAATCGCCCAACCTAATTTCAATCAGGAAGCCTTACCTTTCCGCACCAACTGATGCAGTGATTATGCCGAAACAATCTACCTTTTACGATGACCGTCCGGAAGATTTGCAAGCCTATATCCGAAATATTAGCAACAACCGGCATCCCCTGAGCCTGCTCCTGGCAGGCATTACCGACGTGCGGAATATCGGCAGCCTTTTCCGCCTGGCTGATGCGGCACGCCTGGCCCACCTTTACTTCTATGGGCCGGCGGAGCTGCTGGAACACCGCAAAGTGAGGCGGGTCGCCCGGGCTACATTAGACTATGTACCCCATAGCGTGCTGGACCTCGAAAGCGCTCAGGCTCTCGCCGAAGACCATATTTTTTTGGGTTTGGAAATCACAGATCAAAGCCTGCCCTATACGCAGGTGGAAGCGCAGGCGGAAACCGTCTTGGTGGTCGGACAGGAAGCGCATGGTATCCCACCGGAAATACTGGAGTTATGCCGTCAAACCATGCACCTGCCCATGTACGGGGTCAATACCTCAATGAATGTGGCAATGGCAGCGGGGATAGCGGTCTATGATCAGATCAGGCAGTTGAAAACACACTAAAGTTCTTCCACCCACCCTTCAATGAAGAGCACCTCCGCTTTCCGCTGATTGCTGAAGTAGACTTTGACTTTCTTTTTGAAATAGCCCAGGTCGCGGGCATCGTAGGTGACAGCGATGACGCCTGTGGAATCCGGTTCGATTGGCACTTCGTCCCATTCCGGTACTGTGCAGCCACAGGAAGTCCGGACATTATCGATGACCACAGGCTCACCGCTAACGTTCCGGAAAACAAATTCATGAGTAGCAGGCTGATTCCGGATCAGGTCGCCCATTTCATGGGAAGTGTCCCCCTCCCACTCGACTACAGCCCCCGTGAGGAATAAACAGGCTACCATTAGTATCGACAATCGCATAAGTATTTTTTTTGGGGCTGGAATACCAGCAAGAACGTCAGGGGAAACTTACACTTCGTCCTCGTCCGTTTCAGAAGCCTTGCGCAAAACATCCCAGGTATGATCAGCCAGGAGCTCAACTGTAGCTACAAAACGATAAGGCGGGTTGGGGCCCCACTCTTCCGGGCTGACCATAGAGAGCACGTATTCGCTCCCGTCCCGGCGCTCGTACAGGTGGTAAACAAAGCCAATCAAGGGCTCAAAATTCATTTGAGCATTATAGATTTGCTCGGATATGGAGATGCGGTCCTGAATACCCTTAGCCTGTTGCGCCAGCAGCTCTATCTGCTTGCGGATTTGCTCCAGTTGCATATCCGATTGCTTATACATGGCTTTGACCGCCCTGCCCTTCACCTTTCCTTTGTCGATGGGTTTGATCTCCACACCGCTTACGGTGTGGGCATAGGGCAGGTTGTGCGGGTTTTCCGCAATTTTGTCCGGGTCAATAGGGTTGACAAATTCTTCCTTCTTTTCGCTCATACAAGCTTTTTCAGATTATATAAACGTAAAAATCAATTTGGTCCGGGTATTGTTCAAAATCATTTGCCCTCAAGTAAAAACAGCGCCCGAATAATGCCCGGGCGCTGCTGCGTAGTTTGCTCTGTCTATAAGCGGTTCCTATCTCAGCTGGAAGCTGCTTGTGCCGGCGAGGTAGCCTTTGTTGTAGATTTCCACCTCGTAGTTACCCTCCTGAAATGCTTCGCTTGGAGCCCAGGTGAGGCAGAGGCGCTGCTCGTCGCGGTCGTAATCCACTTCCTTAATCATCGTGTAACGGATTTGCTCCCCGTTGGCGTTGTTGACAAAAACGCCAGAGCCCATAGATTCCACCGCAAGCGTTTCTCCCAGTGGGTTGACGATGCGGATAAGAAACTCCTCAACACCGGATTCCGCTACCTGATTGGCAGTGGTATTAAAGCATACCTGTAGCTGATCTACGTTCTTGGCGCTCCGGCGGGAAGTCGTTTTGCCATTGTCCCGAAGCTTCAGGCCTTCTGCCTCTACATTCGTTACTTTGACCACGGAGGCGATATTTACCTTCTTAGCCAGGCGAGCCCGGTCGGCTTCAACAGCCTCCTTCTCGCTAACCAGTGCCGCACGGGCGGAGGACAGTTCCATATTGCGCATGCGGGCGGAGTCGAGGTTGGAGTTCAAAGAATAGTTCTCCTGGCTCAGGGCGGCAGTCCGCTCTGTAAGCTCTTCATTCTCCTGCCGCAATTGGTTGATCTCGGCCAGATATTGCTCAACCTTAGCGTTCATACCGTTGATCTGCTTACGGGCTTCTGCCAGTTGACGGCTATCGCGGAGGAGTACATCGATACGGTCTTTCGACTCCTTAAGCTCCGCCTTTTGGGCTTCGATGAGTGCGTTGAGCTCTTCATTGCTGCCGCGCATCTCTTCCAGCTCAGAAAGGGCCTCGTAGTACTGCTTTTCCAGTTCAGCCTTCAGCTGCTCCGATTCATTCAGCTCGTAGGTCAGGCTGTCGTTGGCGTTGTTTTTGTTGACCAGGCTAATCACCAGTACAATACACACGATGGCCAGCACTGCGATGGTCGCGATTGCTGCAATTTTCAACTTTTGTTGCCCGTCATCTTTCTTGCCAGGTCCGGGATTAGGCGTTGGGCCGGAAGGATTAGGCGTTGGATTGGTGGTTGACATAATAGAATCGTTAGTTTGTTAGAAGTGTCAGGTTTGAGACGCAAAGCCATGCTGGGCGTCACTTACTAAACACGGCATTAACGAGTGCCATAGGCGAACTATTGCCCAAGCGAAAAAAAAGTAGGCCAAAAGCTACGCTTCCAGTGCCTGTGCCAGGTCCTGCCGGATATCCTCCACATGCTCCAACCCTACAGAAATCCGGATCATACCCGGCCCTATGCCTACGGATGCCCGGTCAGCCTCAGAAAGCTTCGAGTGGGTCGTTGTAGCCGGGTGGGTGACGATAGTGCGCGTATCCCCCAGGTTAGAAGACAGGGAGCACATCTGAATGCGGCTCAGAAACTGCCGGCCAGCTTCCAGCCCTCCTTTCAGGTCAAATGCGACGATGCCGCCTCCTTGCTTCATCTGCATTTTAGCCAGCGCATACTGTGGATGGCTTTCGAGATGCGGATAGTGTACCCGCTCCACTTCCGGTCGTGCTTCCAGCCATTTGGCTATTTCCAACGCACTGGCGCAATGCCGGTCCATGCGCACACTTAGGGTTTCCAGGCTTTTCGATAACACCCATGCATTGAAAGGGGACATGGCAGGACCCGTATGCCGGCAGAAAAACCGCAGTTCTTCGATTAAGTCAGCCTTCCCTGCGACGATACCGCCAAGGACTCTCCCCTGCCCGTCCATCCATTTGGTGGCGGAATGCACAATGAGACCAGCGCCGTATCGGCCGGGCTGCTGCAAATACGGCGTAGCAAAGCAATTGTCAACGTTGAAAATCAGGCCATGCGCTTTCGCGAAATCGCCCGCTGCCTCAAGGTCTATCAGCTGAAGGCCGGGGTTGGAAGGCGTTTCCAGGACCAGCATCTTAGTGGATGGCTGCAGATGCGCTGCCCAGCTGCCCACATCGAGCGGGTCTACGTAAGAATGCGTGATGCCCCACCGCGGCAGGAGCTCTGTAAGGATTTGATGAGTCGAGCCAAAAACTGCCCGGGATGCCAGCACATGATCGCCCGCCTTTAAAAAAGCGGCCATACTTGCGAATACAGCTGACATACCGGAAGCCAGCGCAAAGCCATCCTCTGCACCTTCCATTGCACAGACCTTTTGGATCAGCTCGTCAGTATTCGGGTTGCTGTAGCGGCTGTAGATGTTATCATCGGTACCGCCCTGAAAAGCCAGCTCCATCTGTTCCGGACCGGGGAAAACAAAGCTGGAAGTCAGGAAAAGTGGCGCACTGTGCTCCCGTTGCTCCGTGCGCTTCATCTGCCCGCGGATGGCATTGGTTTCAAAATGGTTAGAGGACATAAGCGATTTTAATTTCCTATAAAACCTATAGAGTAAAAATAATTTATCAAATTTGCACCGGCAAAAGCGAGGGCAGCAGACACAAGCGGGCAAAGGTTTGGGCAAATAGTAAAAAACCTATTTCTTTGCGATTCATTTGTGTGTCAATTGTTAAACGTATTCCGGGGCGGCCAACATCAGCAACAAGGCTGACAAGCACTCGCCAATTCCAGAAACACCTGTACGGTGGCCACTCCGGGTACAAAAAGGACCCGTTTTGACAGAACATATCCACCCTATTTTCGACCGCCTGCTGCAGCGCAGTGACCGGGAGCGAAGGCTTGGCCAACGGAGTAAAGTCCTATGGCTCACCGGCTTGTCCGGATCAGGCAAAAGCACCATTGCTCAGCATTTGGAACGCTACCTTTATAATAATGGTTTCTTTGCCCAGGTGCTTGATGGCGACAACATCCGCAGCGGCATTAATAACAACCTCAGTTTCAGCCCGGAAGACCGGCAGGAAAATATCCGCCGCATTGCGGAAATAGCCCGGCTGTATCTGGACAGCGGTATTATCACCCTCAACTCATTCATCAGCCCAACTGTGGAAATCAGAGAGATGGCTCGTCAGATTATCGGGCCGGAAGACTTCCTGGAGATTTACATCAATGCTCCTTTGGAAGTCTGTGAGTCCCGCGATGTCAAAGGGCTTTACGAAAAAGCGAGAGCAGGGCAGATCAAAGGTTTCACCGGCATTGACGCGCCCTACGAGCCCCCCCTCCACCCGGCACTTGAAATCAAAACCGACGAACAGTCCCTGGAAGAGAGCGTGGAGGCGGTCTTCCAGTTTCTAAAACCACATATTGAATTACCTAAAGCATAACCGCAGGCGCTCTGCAACCGGAGCACTGATCAATCATTGCGAATAACCTTAATATTATGAGTTATCATCTCAATCACCTCAAAGAACTGGAATCAGAATCCATCTTCATTATGCGCGAAGTCGCTGCTCAGTTTGAGCGCCCCGTGCTCATGTTTTCCGGTGGCAAGGATTCCATTTTGATGGTGCACCTGGCCCGAAAGGCCTTTTACCCGGCTAATATTCCTTTCCCTCTGTTGCATGTAGATACCGGGCACAACTTCCCGGAAACGATCGAATACCGGGATAAACTGGTCGAAGAGACGGGTGCCCGCCTGATTGTTGGCTCCGTGCAGGAGGCCATAGACAGCGGCGCTATCGTAGAAGAAAAAGGGTACAACGCCAGCCGCAACTACCTGCAAACCCATGTCCTGCTCGAAGAGCTGGAGAAAGGCAAATTCGATGCAGCCCTCGGTGGTGCCCGCAGGGACGAAGAGAAAGCCCGTGCCAAAGAGCGCTTCTTCTCCCACCGCGACGAGTTTGGGCAATGGGACCCCAAGAATCAGCGCCCGGAGCTCTGGAACCTCTTCAACGGTAAGAAAAACTACGGGGAGCACTTCCGCATCTTCCCCATCAGCAACTGGACGGAGCTGGATGTGTGGATGTACCTGGCTATGGAAGGCGTAGAGCTGCCAAGCCTATACTTTGCCCATGAGCGCCCCGTTTTTGCCAGGGAAGGTACCCTGCTCGCAGATTGCGAATACATCCACAAGCGCCCGGAAGAAGAAGCAGCAGTGGAAACCCGCATGGTACGCTGCCGGACAATTGGCGATATGACCTGCACCGGCGTTTGGGAGTCTGAGGCCAAAACCATTGAGGATATCATCAAGGAAGTCTCCATTGCCCGTAAAACAGAACGTGGCGGCCGGACTGACGATAAGCGCTCAGAAACAGCTATGGAAGACCGGAAGAAGCAAGGTTACTTCTAGACTCTCTAATCGATCAATCAAAGAAAAACAAAAGAAATGGATAATTACGATAATATGGAACTGCTCCGGTTCACCACAGCGGGCAGTGTAGACGACGGCAAGTCTACCCTCATCGGGCGGCTGCTGTACGATAGCAAATCTATTTTTGAAGATCAGTACGATGCGGTACGGGAAAGCAGTGAAAGGCGGGGGGAAGAAGGCGTTAACCTGGCCCTCCTCACCGATGGCCTAAAGGCTGAACGCGAACAGGGCATTACCATAGACGTGGCCTATCGCTATTTCTCAACACCCAAGCGCAAATTCATCATCGCCGATACGCCGGGCCATATTCAGTATACCCGGAATATGGTGACTGGTGCCTCTACTGCCAACGTTGCACTCATCCTCATTGATGCCCGCCGGGGCGTACTGGAACAAACCCGCCGGCACGCCTTTATCGCATCCCTGCTGCAAATCCCGCACCTTGTCGTGTGTATCAATAAGATGGATCTCGTCGACTATTCGGAGGAGACTTACGAAAAGATCAAGCAGGACTTCGAGGAGTTTTCCTACAAGCTGAATGTCAACGACGTCCACTTCATCCCCATCTCTGCACTAAAGGGGGATAACGTAGTGACCAAGTCCGAAAACACCCCCTGGTACGACGGATCCACCCTGCTCTATTACCTGGAGAATGTACACATCGGCAGCGACCACAACTTCATCGACTGCCGCTTCCCGGTACAGTATGTGGTACGGCCCAACTCTGATGACTACCATGATTACCGGGGCTATGCCGGACGCATCGCCGGTGGCATCTTCAAAAAAGGAGATGATGTGATGCTGCTGCCTTCCGGATTCACCAGTAAAATCAAAAAGATTGACACCTTTGACGGGGAAGTCGATGAAGCATACCCGCCCATGTCGGTGACCCTCCTGCTGGAGGACGACCTGGATTTAAGCCGGGGCGACATGATTGTGCGGGAAAACAATCAGCCTGAAGTGGAGCAGGACCTGGAAATCATGGTGTGCTGGTTCGCTGACCGCCCGCTGCAACCCCGGGGAAAGTACGCTGTTCTTCATACCACCAAAGAGGTGCGCTGTATTGTCAAGGAGATTCGGTACAAACTGGACATCAATACTCTCCACCGCAACGAAGAAGACAAGACGATCGGTATGAACGACATCGCACGTGTGGTGATACGGACCACCAAGCCGCTCTATTACGATGCCTACCGCAAGAACCGCATTACCGGCAGCGTAATCTTCGTGGATGAAGGGACAAATGAAACAGTGGGTGCGGGCATGATTATTTAAACCCGAAGGTACAATTCCCATTTCAACCTTTGCAGCCTGTCTGAACCTTAGTTTCAGGCAGGCTGCTTTTTTATCCCCCGGAAGCACCCCCTGCTAAAATCAGGGTTTAAAAAACCAAAGCAGGCAATCTCGCGTTTTGACAACATATTTGTTTTCGCAAAACCCGATAGCTATGAAATACCTTGCCCTTTACACCTTCCTGTTGTATTTATTCAGTCCGGGTTTCCCTTTGCTTGCTCAGATGCCCCAGATTACAGATTTCAGGCTGGACGGCGATGCCCGCCAATCAGGCAACAATTGCATTATCCTAACCCCTGATTATCAGTGGTCTTCCGGATCAATTTGGTACAAGAAAGCCATCAGTCTCAAGTCTTCCTTTGACATGCAGTTACGCGTTATGCTCGGGTGTAAAGACCGTGACGGGGCTGATGGCATGGTCTTCGTTTTCCACCCTTATGCCGAACGGACCGGGTACCGGGGGGAAGGCATGGGCTTTGCGGGGCTGAATCCGGCTATTGGCATCGAAATTGACACCTGGCAAAATGAGCACCTGGGCGACCCCAGGGAAGACCATGTGGCTATTCTCAGGGACGGCAGTGTGAATCATGGCTTCAACCTGGCTGGCCCCAACCGTATACCCAACATTGAAGATTGCCGGGAGCATGACCTAAACATCAATTGGAATGCGGACTCCCGCACCTTAAGTGTACGCATAGACGGTAAAGAGGTGATTTCGCTGCAGCGTGACCTGGTCAGGACGATCTTCAGGGGCAAAGACAAGGTGTACTGGGGCGTTACCTCCGCCACCGGCAATTACAACAACCGTCAGGCTGTTTGCTTTGAAAAGCTGGAATTTGAGCTGGTGGAAGAACTGCCCACGCTGGAACTACAGGGGCAAAAGCTAAAGGAACTGATGCGCGGGCGATTTATCACCCTGGACCACATTCAGTTTGAGTCCGGTGGAGCCCAGCTGACGCCGGCATCCCGTCAGGAACTGGATGAACTGGCGCGGATTATGAGGGCACATCCGGACATGCAGCTGGACATCATCGGGCATACCGATAACGTGGGCTCAGCTGCGACCAATTTATCATTATCAGAAAAACGATCGAGAGCGGTGGCGGAATACCTGAAGCAAAAAGGCATCTCCCCAAAACGGCTCAACTCCCGGGGCATGGGAGAGAAATACCCCAGCCACTCTAATGATACGCAGTCCGGACGCTTGCGCAACCGCCGAGTAGAACTGCGGCTGCTTGAGCCTATTGCGTAGTATCAGAGCAATCCTTAGCGGCAACGCCCTCCTTTCAGGTGGTAACTGGAAGCTCCGGTTTGCTCAACGTCGAGCCCGTAAATGGTTTCCAAAACCTGTAGAAAATCTGGCAAAGGATCTCCTGCAATTTCGGTAGATAATGCACACGATTGCAGGTCTTGGCTGCCCAGTTTGAATTCGACTTTATAATACCGGCCAATTTCCTGCAGGGCATTGCCCAGCTCTGCATTGCGAAAGACTAGTTTCTGGCTATGCCATCCCTGCGCGTTGAGCTCTGACACAGGCTTCTTGACCAGCTTTAGCTCATCGGAGCTAAAAACACCTCGTTCCTTAGGCTTTAGTTCCACCTGCTGCCCGGCTTGTGCATTTTCCATGCGCACCAGGCCTTCGGTTACTTCCACCTCAACGGTAGGTTCTTCCGGATAAGCCCGTAGGTTGAATGCCGTACCCAGAACTGTTGTACGCACTCCGTTAGACTGAATCACAAAGGGGCGATCAGGGTCAGGCGCCACTTTAAAATAAGCTTCACCGGTGAGGGAAACTTGTCTTGTGCCTTCAGCAATATCAAAGCTCAGGTAAGAGTCCTCATTGAGGTAAACGACGGAGGCATCAGGCAAAGCGACCTCCAGTTGTTCTGCCGGACCGGTAGTGAACGCCAGGGCGAACGCGCCCTGCCCACGGTTGACCAGCCAGAACGTACCCAAGGCTATTACCAATGCGATCGCTGCAGCAATACTCATCCAACTTCGGGACGTTGAAGTCAGCCGGACGGTTTGGGTATCCCTGGCCTGATCAGCATCCATGCGGGATTTCAGTCGGGAGAACCCTTTGTCCACATCCGGCTCATAACCGGATTGATAGGACAGGCTCTCCGACCACAGCTCTTCCAGCTCCCGATGCAGCCCGGGGTCCTGCTGATTGCGAAGGGCATCTTCATCTTCCGGTCGCAGCTGACCAGTTTGCTGCCGGTGAAACAATGATATATATTGTGATAATTTCATTCTCATTTGATTCATTCGTCAATAGGACACAGGCATAACCGCCCTCCCCTATCTGATATTTTCCTTTTTTCGAATAATGCTCAAAATGTCATCTGCCCGCCCAAACGGGATATTTCCTGCCTATTTCAGGCTTCCTTCCCCGGATTGAATTTTAACATTTCCCGGAGTATCTTCAGCGCTTTCGCCATCTGATTTTCTACCGTCTTTGGAGAAATCTCCAGTTGCTCCGCTATTTCCCGGTAGCTCATATCTTCAAACCGGCTGAGAATGAATATGATACGGCACCGTTCTGGCAATGCATCAATAGCCTCATCTATTCTTGATTGCAAATGATCCGCAGCCATAAGTTCAGGAGCCGAGGCTTCTGTACTCTTCTGTACGGGCGCCTGCTCCTCCTCCGTAAATTTAATACGCTGGTCCCGGACGTAATTCAGGGCTTTATTTACAGCTGCCCGCCGAAGATAGCCTTTCAGGGAGGAGGCGACCTGGATACGGCCCCGCTTTCGCCAAAGCTCATAAAACACATCCTGCGCCAAGTCCTCCACGAGATTGCTATCCGGGATAATCTTATACACGGCTTTACAAATATAAGCGTAGTACCGCCTGAATATCAGCTCGATGCCTCTTTCGTCCCCCTGGTTCAGCAAATCCAGTAACGCCTGATCTGTCGGTTGCTGTTGCAATTTAAATCATGCTTTTAAGATAGTAAGCCAGTACCTGGCCAGGACAGCTGCAAAAGCTGCTTACTTATTCCCAACCACAAGATAATACATCCTCAGAACATAGACGGTACTGGTTTGAACGCTGCCAAATATTCAGCTTGATCTTTTGAATAAGTAAAAATAATCGAATACCTTAGTCGGCATTATTCAACTAAGTGCTTCTAAAAACTTCTTGTAGATACCGATAACGACTTTAAACCAAACTTTACACCTGCAAGCAAGATGCCTGAGCTGGTCCTTAATAAATGGCTCTCCGGCAAAGGCAAATCACTCACAACCATGAAGAAATTTCTCTTTTTTATCCTCAGCCTTTTTGCCCCTTTTGCAATCTGGGCGCAAGATGGTGGCTCAACTATTGATGACAAAATCAACGCTGTGATGGAGCCGCTCACCCAAGTGGTGGAAAGCGTCGTGTTCGTCCCCATTACGGTAGCGGGCTTTACCATACCTTTTGTGCTCGTCTGGCTCATCGCCGGCGCACTCATTTTCACGATTTATACTGGCTTTGTGAATATCAGGGCTTTTGGTCACGCCATCAACGTGGTACGCGGCAAGTATGACGACCCGAATGACGCAGGCGAAGTTTCTCATTTTCAAGCACTTACAGCCGCACTTTCGGGCACTGTTGGAATCGGCAATATTGCCGGGGTAGCCATCGCAGTATCGGTTGGCGGGCCTGGTGCCACCTTCTGGATGATCGTTGCCGGCATATTCGGGATGACGTCGAAGTTCGTGGAATGCTCCCTGGGCGTTATGTACCGGAACTACAACGTCGATGGCTCCGTTTCCGGTGGCCCTATGTACTACCTCGATAAAGGCTTTAAGGAAAAAGGGGCCACTATGGGCGTCATCGGTAAAGTGCTGGCCGTGCTTTTTGCGATTGCCTGTATTGGTGGTTCATTCGGTGGAGGAAATATGGTGCAGGTCAATCAGGCTGCACAGCAATTCATCGACGTAACCGGCGGAAAGGAGAGCTTTATTGCGGACAGCTCCTGGATGTTCGGCGCGGTTATGGCCGTCATTGTAGCCATCATTATCATCGGGGGTATCAAATCTATTGCCCGGGTGACCGACAAGATTGTCCCATTCATGGTGGGCATTTATGTGTTGGGCGCAATTGTCGTGTTGGCCTACCATTACGCAGATATTCCTGCTGCCTTTGGAGAAATCATTGGTGGCGCCTTCAACTCAGATGCCCTCTACGGCGGCTTCATCGGTGTGCTGATACAGGGCTTCCGGCGTGCCGCATTTTCAAATGAAGCAGGTGTGGGCTCTGCTTCTATTGCCCACTCGGCAGTACGCACAGACGAGCCGATCTCGGAAGGTGTTGTAGCGCTTCTTGAGCCTTTTATTGACACCGTTGTCATTTGCACGATGACCGCTTTAGTTATTGTTATCACCAACTACGGCGGCATTGGCGCTGAGCAGGCTTTCCTGAGCGACCAAAATGGCGACCTGGATGGCATCACGCTGACTTCTTCCGCTTTCGAAACGGTGATGGCCTGGTTCCCGCCTATTCTTTCCGTGGCGGTTATTCTTTTCGCTCTGTCCACGATGATCAGCTGGTCTTACTACGGCCTGAAGGCGTGGACTTACCTCTTCGGGGAGAACAAAACCAATGAGTTGATCTACAAGGCAATATTCTGTGCCTTCGTAGTAATTGGTTCAGCGATCTCTGCCAAAAGCGTATTCGACTTTGGCGATGCGATGATCTTTGCGATGTGCTTCCCTAATGTGATGGGGCTTTATGTACTCATGCCCAATGTGATGCGGGCCTACAAGGATTATATGAGACGGATTAAGTCCGGCGAAATAGCAACTACAAAGTAAAATAGCAAGGAGCGCATCAGCTACTAAAACTGATGCGCTCTTTTGCTTTACAGCGGCTGCAAATCAGGTGCGACCCACCGTGACCTGGCCCTGACCGACTGTAGCAAACTTTCGCTAAAAAAGGTTTTTGGATAGGCGGATGCCGATTGGGGGGACTGTAGGAACTCACTCAAAGCCTCATCATAATTCAGATGTGGATGCGCCTCCAGGAAGTGCTTCAAAACAGTGATCCAGAATACAGTGAGCGTTTCGTGATAGCCCGCTTCGGGAGTGTTTTGATGCCCGAGGTATAAATTGTAGGCAATAATGCCAGTTCGCATCCGGCAAAGCGCCTCCTCTTCTCCTTGATGGAACAAGTACCAAAGCGCCACCTTCAAATGTGCCTCATGCGTCCATCCTTCTTCCGGTATGGTATGCCTTTCAAAACCACGCACTAACTTTTCAACAGGAGGCAGCTCTGGTTCCGGGATAAACTCCTCAGGTACCAGCGAAAAACTGAATGAGTCCGTATTCTTACCTTCGAACCGGTAATGCCGGCGGGCATAGCCTTCTCTGCGAAAGCCAAATTTATCCAACAGCCTCATAGATGCCCAGTTGTCAACCGCAGTCAAGGCTTCGATTCGCTCCAGCCCGAGTTCTTCAAAGCCAAACTTCAGGGTGACCGGCAGCAACTCCTGCATAAATCCCTGCCCACGGTCTTCCGTATCGTACAGACTGTAGCCAATTTCTGCCCGTAGGTGCCGACGAAAGATAATGTGATAGGAAAAGTCTCCGATCAGCTTCCCGGTATCTTTACGGTACAACAACCAGTTGTGCATGCTCAGACGCGGATTGTCCAGGCCATAGGTCAGGAAGCGCTCTTTAATGCCAGCATACATTTCTGGTGTGAGGCAATTGAGGGCTGCCCCCAGCGTCTCGTCATCATGTTTGGAAGTCAATGCTTTAAAGGAAACCGGATTAAGCGTACGAAGGAGGAGCCGCCCGGTTTCTAGTGCAGGCAAATTCAAATCAGGCATGCCATTATTGTTTTTGAAAAAACCCTCACCTGTGTTATGAAGTTCCCCCCCAGGGCATTTTAAGGCTTTTATCAAGCCATGACACCTTTGGGAGATACTGAATGTAGTACCAAAACATAGCAATTAAAACCCCCAAAAATGCCCCCAGGTAGACGTCTTTAAAGAAATGCTGAGTGAGGTAAATCCGGGACAAGCCTACGATGAGTGCCAGCAGGAAAAACAAGGCACCGGTAGACTTTTTATTTGGTGCACAGAAGGCCATAAAGGCAAAAAGAGCGAAGCCTGCCATCGTATGGCCGCTTGGAAAACTGGTAGCGCCCGAGTGCACTTTGATTCCTTCCACCAGGTTGAGCTGCCCGGCAATGCCCAGCTTCTCAAAATAGGCGAAGGGGCGGTCATGCGCAAAAAAAGACTTGGAAAGGTAAGAAATAACCGACACACTAAAACCCAGGAAAGGGAGGGCAATAGCATGCCTGAACCGGATGAACAGAAGCACCAGCCCGGCCAGCATAAACCCAACGGGTTCGCCAAGCTTGGTACCATTCACAAACAGCAAATCCAGCCCCACGCTGCGGTGCCGGCTAAAAAACCAGACGAACGCTCCGGTTTCCATCAGTGCCAGCAGTACAGCTCCAAATAAAAGAAATTGAACCATGCCGGAAAAAAACCAGCGGTTCGTTTGCCATAAATCAGACAGCGGGGTCATGCTCAGCTTTGCGTTTTCTAAAGAGTTTGAAGATCGCTTTGAAGAAATTCGCATACTGATCGATGTTGACCAGTTTGCTGTCGTTCATCGCCTTGCGCGTCAGCAATACTCCTATGGGAAAAAGCACTGCGCAGGGCACCCAGGCAGCGACTGCGGCAGGCACAACGAAGGTCTCCGCAATTTTCCGGCAGAATATGGTCAGCACAATAAATATCATGAAAAAGATGATCGATATCAGGATAGGATACCCGAAGCCGCCCTTGCGTACAATCGCGCCCATGGGTGCGCCAATGAACACAAAGATGAAGCACACCAGCGCCATGCTGTATTTGGTATGAAGCTCATAAATGTGCTTGACCCGGCTTTCCCGCAACCGGTCGATGGATCGGGTGGCGGATTCGGCGTGTGCCTGAATACTTCGGATAAAGGACTTGGACTTATTGACCAGCCTCAGGCGCTCTGCTTCTGAGAACAGCAGCAGAATACTCTCATAATCTTCCACCGGCTTCTCAATGACTTGCTTGATAGGCCGCCCTTCAAAGGACTTTATGGGTTTGCGGTTGATTTTTTCATCGGGTGCGAATGCCGGTTGCTGATCATCGGGTTGAGCATCCCCGACAACGTTTTCAGCCTCAGTAGAGTCAGCCTCCTCATTCTGTTCCTCTGCAGCCTCACTCGCTTTGGCTTCCAGGTTTTCCTCCTCCGCTCTGATCCGTTCGGCTTCTGCTGCGGCCAGTTTATCTTCTTCATCCGGATTATCCAGGAAGGTGCTGTCCAGTTCCAGCAAATCAAAGTAGGAACTAAACTGATTCGAAATGCCCACCTCTCGGCGCCGGATCTTTTGCTCCAGCGAGTCTACTGCATCGGCCAGCTGACCGCTTGTCAGCATACTCCGGTTGGACTTAAAAAGGTCTTCGTTGGTCCGGTTAAGGTTGAACTCACTCAAGTCGAAGACTTTGTACCAGCTTTTGAAATTGGTGCGCACAAACGGATAGGACCGGCTGTTGCCAGAACCGGATGGATCCCCTTCCATATACTGATGGCCGTTGTGGAGGTTCATCATAAAGTAGCTCCCATCCTCAGTGGCATACATTTCCCCCTCACTGGCTATAATCTGAGACAGCTTGCCTTTGTTGGCGTCAGTGTGGTCGTAGATGAGTACGTCTTCTATCCGTTTCCCATCGCCTGGCTTGTTGCCAATATGAATGGCGTATCCGTCAAAGTCGTCATTAAAAATACCAGCCTCCAGCCGCAGTGCCGGCTTTTGTTTCTGGATATCGTACATCCGGGACCCGAATTTGAGGTTGGCTACCGGAATAAGGTTGTTGGAACAGAAAAAGGAAGCCAGAACGGCAAAAAAACCAAACCCAATCATGGGCCGCATGATGCGGGCCAGGGACACACCCGCAGACTTGAAGCTGGACAGCTCATACCGCTCTGCCATGTTCCCCATTACCATCACGGAGGAAATCAGCACCGCCAGCGGCAGGGCCATTGGCACCAGGGAGAGGCTTTTATACCCCATTAGCTCCAGGATGAGAAACAACCCCAGCCCCTTGCCCGCTATATCGTCGATGTACAGCCACAGTACCTGCATCACCAAAACGAACATCGCAATCATGAATGTTACGATGAAAGGTGGGATAAAACTCTTGATCAGTAAGCGGTCGACAATCTTCATAGATTCACAAATAGACTTTCTGCGTTGCGCAAAGGTACAACGTCTCATAACAACTCTGTATGGTGTGCCAAAGGTTGACTTTATATTAACTTTAAATTTTTTCCGGCCCGGCTGTAACTTTCCGTTAACCCTTGCCGTCACCTTAGTGAACGCAGCTTAGAGACGGAAACAAAATAAGTTAGACCGTTTGAGTTTTTGGGCAATTTCATTAGCAGCTGAAAACCTGGAAGCTGAGGTGATCCCGGTTAACCGGGACACAAAAACCTAAAGAGAAAGCGGTCTAACTTATTTCCGTCAAACTACTTAGAGAGCGTAATGAACCTGGAAACTTTCAAATCAGACATACTGCCCATCAAAAACAAACTCTACCGGGTCGCCCTTCGCATAACGGGGAACCCACAGGAGGCAGAGGATGTGGTGCAGGAAACCCTGATCAAAGTCTGGGAACAACGCCAGGAGCTGAGTACAGTCCGCAACATCGAAGCCTGGTGCATGCAGCTGACCAAAAACCGGTCCATCGACAAGCGCCGCCTTCGGTTCAACCAAAACGAAGGGCTGGACGGTGCCTACAGGCTGAGCAGCTCAGCACATACGCCCGATCAGCAAGCGGAACTCTCGGACAGCTACCTGCAAATTCAAAAACTGATGCAGGAACTGCCCGACAATCAAAGAATGGCCATGCAGCTCCGGGATGTGGATGGGTTTACCTATCAGGAAATCTCTGACACCCTGGAAATGCCCCTGGCACAGGTAAAAACGAATATTTTCAGAGCTCGGAAGAGCATCCGAAATAAATTAACCGCCTTATGGACCACCAATTGATACGGCAATTACTAGACCGCTACTTCGAAGGGCAGACGAGCCTTGAAGAAGAAGCCCAACTCCGGCGTGCGTTTCAGCGCAAAGACCTGCCGGAAGATCTAAAGGGGTACCGCCCCTTGTTTGGGTACCTGGAGCAAAATGCCGCCCCGGAACTGGGTGATGCCTTTGACGCCAAATTACTGGCGGAACTGCAGCCTCAGGAAGCCAAAGTCCGGTACCTTTCTGCAAGGACCTGGGGATTGCGGATAGCAGCCGCTGTAGCCCTTGCCATCGGCGCTTTCTGGATGTACGAAGGCTATCAGCCCGCGCAGCATCAGGAAGTGGCCGGCGTTGACTGGTCCAAATACGAAGTGGAAGACCCCAAACAGGCGTTTGCGATTACCAGCAGCGCACTGAAAAGGGCTTCCTTAGAACTCAATCAGGGAACAGACGTGGCTGCTCAGGGCTTTGAGCGCAACCTCAAAGAGATCAGCCGCTTTTTTGAATAACCAACCTTTACTCATCCGATTGTTTATCCGTAAATTTTAAATCATGAAGACCTCAAAGTGGATTTTTACCGCCTTGATGCTGGGCATCGTCAGCATCGCCTCAGCACAGACCTCCAACGCTAATGCCATTGATAAGTACTTTCAGCAATACCTCGATGATGACCGCTTCACTGTGGTCTATATCAGCTCCAAACTGATGAGCATGTTCGGGAAGCTGGATGTGGAATCTATGGAAATGGACGACAACGAGACCGCTGCCATTATTGACCTGGCCTCCGACCTCAAGGGCATCCGAATCCTCGTCGCAGAGGAAAATGGTGCCGGCTTTTACAAGGAAGCCAAGCAGAAGATCAACACCACCGAATACGAAATTCTTATGACTGTGCGCAATGCCGACGAGCAAAACGTCGACTTCCTGGTCAAGGAAGACGCCGCCGGCACTATGGAAGAACTCCTGCTGCTGGTCGGCGGTGGGGAAGAATTCGTACTCATGAGCTTTGTAGGCAAAATCGACATGGAGAAAATATCCAGGCTCATCAACGAGTTTGATGATAACGAAGAGCCTGCCGAGCAAAAACAGTAAATTAGTCTGTCAGAGCCATGGTTGGGGTCTTGTACCCCACCAATGCTGTTTACTCCACCACAAACCCGACCGCTATGAGACTGCCCATTCTTATTTTTTGTGCAGCAGCTTTTGCTTTTACTTCCTGCAGCAGCCCTAAAACGACGGCTCAGTTTTACCAAACCCACAAAAAGCAGCCCGGAGTAGTCAACTTCAAGCTACCCGGCTGGGTCATGTGGCTGGGTGGAGGCATTGTCTACAACAGTGTGAAAGACGAGGAGACCAAAGTAGCCCTGCGCTATGCCCGTAAGATTGGCAAGTTCCGTATGCTGGCTTCTGAAAAGGGGGCAGCCCTGCCAGAGTCCGAACTCAAAGCTTTTGTCAGGAACATTCAGGACAATGGGTACGAAGACCTGTTGCAGGTGGACAGTGAAGGCTCTTCCGTCCGGATCATGGCACGAGACAACAGGAATAAGATCAAGAACCTGTTGCTACTGGTCCGTGATGAAGATGGCTTTGTGTTTATGGATATGAAGTCCCGGATCAAATACTCGGAGATTTCAGACCTCATCAATTATTTCATCAAAATGGGCGAGCAGAAAGAGGAAAAGGAAGAAGCAGAGCAACCCGAGCCTGCCCCTGTTATCCCAAGGGTATAACCCTATTTAAATCACCCGAAACCACTCTATATCATGCGAGATTTCATTCTATTGTGCCTGTTGGCCCTCATTCCGGTATTTGGCATGAGCCAAACTCATTTCATCTCTGAGTTTTATGATCAGTACAAAGACCAGGATCAGGTCAGCCATATCGACATACAAGGCTGGCTACTCAAGCTGAAAATCAATGCGGAGGAAGCAGAAGGTGCAGAAAAAATCATTGATAAAATCACTCAGCTGCGCATCCTGACGATGGACGATGGCAACCTCGTCACGCCGAAGGAGTACCAAAAGCTGCTGAAGAATATGCGCAAAAACGGCTTCGAAGAGCTCTTCCGGGTGCGCGAAGGCCATGAAGATGTGGGGCTCTACATCCGGGAGGAAAATAAAAAGGTCACCAACGTCCTGCTGACCGTTCACGGGCAGGACAACTTCATCCTGCTTAGCCTGGAAGGCCTGCTGAAGTTCAGCGATCTTAATGACCTCCATCTGGACATTGAAGGCATGGAGCACTTTGAAAACCTGCCAGACAAAAAGGAAGATATTCCACGTGTGTAATCCGTTCTTGTAGATCATTCACCCGACCCTTACCCCGGGCAACCTTAGTTGTCCGGGGTATTTTGATTTGCCCCTGAATGCAGAGATTTTATTTATCTTTCGCCTAAAACATGCGGTTTACCCTTTTCACCCTCTGCCTTTTTGCCCTCAATGTGGTGTTTGCCCAAAACCCGGTTCCTGCCACTCCCGCCCAATCCCGTATCCAAAGTTATGCCCAACGGCAGTCTCTTCGGGACGCTTCCATCGCCAATGCTATTGAATTTCGCAATGTGGGCCCAACCGTGATGAGCGGGCGCGTGGCCGATATTGACGTTTGGGAGGAAGACCCCACGCATTTTTACGTCGCTTATGCCTCCGGGGGGCTCTGGAAAACGGAAAACAACGGCCTTTCTTTCACGCCTTTGTTTGAAAAGGAAATGGTCATGACGATTGGAGACATCGCAGTGGACTGGAAAACCGGCACCATCTGGGTAGGCACCGGAGAGGTCAACTCCAGCCGCTCTTCCTATGCAGGCACCGGCATTTACAAAAGTACCGATGAGGGCAATACCTGGACACACCTCGGCCTGCCGGAGACCCACCACATTGGCCGCATCCTCCTGCACCCCGATGACCCGAATATCGCCTGGGTGGCGGCCCTTGGACATCTCTATTCTTCCAATCCCGAACGGGGTCTTTATAAAACCACTGATGGTGGCCAATCCTGGGACCGCACCCTCTACGCCGGCCCGGAAACCGGTGTGGTTGACCTCATCATGGAGCCGGATAACCCTAATATACTTTATGCCGCCACCTGGCAACGGGAACGGCGCGCCTGGAACTTCGTGGAGTCCGGTGCAGCATCTGCCATTTACAAAAGTACAGACGGAGGCAATACCTGGACCCGCCTGACGAACATCAACAGCGGATTTCCTACCGGCGAAGGTGCCGGGCGCATCGGCCTTGATATCGTACAGGCAGATAGCAACACCATACTCTACGCCGCTATCGACAACTACGGCCGCCGCCCCGCAAAGGAAAAAGAAGATGAACTGACTAAGGCTGAACTGCGCACGATGTCCAAAGAAGCTTTCCTCGAACTCCCACCCTATCAAATCAAAGCCTACCTGCGCAGCAATGGCTTCCCTAAAAAATACGATTTGGAGACGGTACTGGAAATGGTCAAAACGGATGAAATCACTCCACAGGACCTGGTGGCCTACGTGGAGGATGCCAACTCCCTGCTCTTTGACACCCCAGTCGTCGGGCTGGAAGTCTACCGCTCCGATAATGGCGGGCGGACCTGGAAGAAAACCCACAACGATTATATCGATCAGGTCTATAATTCCTACGGCTATTACTTTGGGCAAATCCGGGTGGCCCCACAGGACCCTAATCAGATTTTCGTGATGGGCGTACCCGTACTACGCTCCGATGATGGCGGTAAGACCTGGACCAATATCATGCAAGACAACGTACATGCCGACCACCACGCCCTTTGGATTAATCCCAACCGGCCGGAGCACCTTATTCTGGGCAACGATGGTGGCATCAATATTTCCTACGACAACGGTGCGCATTGGGCCAAATGTAACAGCCCGGCTGTCGGACAATTTTATACGGTTGCCGTTGACAATGCCGAGCCCTACCGGATTTACGGAGGACTACAGGACAACGGTGTTTGGATGGGCCCCAGCACTTATGAAGCAAGCGATCGCTGGCACGCCACCGGGCAGTATCCCTACAAGGAAATCATGGGCGGGGATGGCATGCAGGTCGCCATTGATCCAAGAGACAACCAAACCGTGTATACCGGGTTCCAGTTTGGCAACTATTTCCGCATCAACACTTCCACAGAAAAAACCACCTACATTACGCCTAAGCCCAACCTGGGAGAGCGCCCCTACCGCTGGAACTGGCAGGCGCCTATCCACTTGTCCATCCATAATCCCGATATTCTGTACATGGGCGCTCATAAAATGCTGCGCTCTATGGACCAGGGTGAGCAGTTTGAAGAAATTTCCGGAGACCTCACACAGGGCGGAGTTACCGGCGATGTGCCCTATGGTACCCTCAGCAGCATTCATGAATCGCCCCTGCAATTCGGGCTGTTGTACACTGGCTCTGATGACGGGCTGGTGCACCTGAGCCGGGACGGAGGCTTTAGCTGGTCCAACATCACCAGTAACCTGCCCGGAGATTTGTGGGTGAGCCGGGTGCAAGCCTCTGTCCATCAGAAAAGCCGGGTGTATGTAGCACTGAATGGCTACCGGTGGGATGACTTCACGCCTTACTTGTACGTCTCTGAAGACTATGGAAGCATCTGGCAGCGTATTGGAACAGACCTGCCTCTGGAGCCGGTAAATATCATTCGGGAAGACCCGGAGCACCCTGAGCTGCTCTACGTAGGTACAGATCATGGCTTGTATATTTCCCTGGACAAAGGCAAGCACTTTATGCTGCTCGACAACAACCTGCCTGCCGTAGCCGTCCATGACCTGGCGATTCAAAATACTGCTAAGGAATTGGTGGTGGGCACCCACGGCCGGTCCATTTACGTCGGGCGCATTAAAGAGCTCCAGCAACTGGACAGCAGCCTGATGGCAAAGGCACTCCACGCCTTCCCGCCTGACCCCATCCGGTACCGCTCCAATTGGGGCAAAAAGTCGGTTTGGGAGCAAACCATACCCAAAGCGCAAATTCCGGTGTATGCCAACAGGCCAGGTAAGGCTTCCGTAACAGTCTCCACCCCGGACAGTCTGGAGCTGCAAAATTTTGAGGTTCAACTTTCAAAAGGGCTAAACTATATTGCTTACGGTCTTACAATTAGCGAGGAAATTCTGGATGAGTATAATGAAACACTAAATAAAGACAGAAAGTCAGACGAGAAACCGGTCCATATCAAAGTCATGGACAACGGCAAGGCCTATTTATACAGGGGGAATTACAGCGTGGAGATTCAATTTGGAGAGCAGACCGTGCAGGAAACGCTGAAATTGGAATAAAACGTATTAAAAAACTTGACCCTCAACAATTTATTGCCGATTTTGAATGTTAATATGATCTTAACCAACTTCTTGTTTGTTAAGAGCTTGTTGGGATTTTGCTTTTGGAGCGAACGAAGCCAAATTTTATTCTGAACAAGTCTTTGATCCCGACATTCATCGTCGGGGGCGTGATGAGGGAGAATCCGTACGGACGTGACCGAAGAACAACGAAGAGCAGGACAAAATTTGGCAAGAGCAGCCCGAAGTGTAAAATCCAAACAAGCTCTTAAAACAAAGTCCACTAAACAAAACGCATATGCGCTTCTACATGATTTTCGGCCTGTTTTTACTCACGACAGGCTTATCGGCACAGCAATACAGCAGCCGTTACGCTTCTTCCTCCAACAACAGCGAGACCGGCACAGCGGTCTACTATGCCGACTATCTCCACGGCCGCATTACCGCTATGGGTGAGGTGTACCGGCGCGAAGAATACACGGCTGCGCACAAAACTTACCCTAAAGGCACCTTGCTAAAGGTAACCCGCCTGGATAACGGCCTGTCTACCGTCGTGCGGGTCAATGACCGCGGCCCGTTCGTAGAGGGCCTTATGATTGATATTTCCAAAGCGGCAGCAATGGATATTGGGCTGCTCAGAGATGGTAAAGCTCAGGTCCGCATAGAGCCGGTCGGCCATTCTGACCAAAACCCCAGAGGGGGCCAGCTGACTGCTCAAACCACCGCCCGGTCAGCCCCCCAATCCTACGATAGCTACGCCAGCCGGAGTAACCGTGTGCCCGCTTACAGTTCCTCTTCCTATGAGCCTCAGTACCCGGCAACTGCCACTCAAAACAGCTATGCCAGCCGCAGTACCAATACTTCTGACTATACAGCGAAGGGGGGTACTAACCGTTATTCCGCTTACAATTCCGCACCACCGGTTGGGCGGGCTTACAGCAATGAAAACATGGCTTACAGCCAGCCTACACAATCGGGCAGGACCTACACCGAGCCTTACAGCAACAATGTGAACCTGACTGCAAAGGGTGGCTACCCCACTAATCAGCCCCAATCATACGGACAGGTCGGTGGCTCACTCGCCAGCCGTGCGCCGGGCGCGGCACAAACTTCTTCCGGTAGCAGCACCTCAGCCACGACCCTACCACGCGGCACTCAGGGCTACGCTGTACAAGTCGGCTCCTACCGAAATGCAGAAAATGCTGCCCGCCAGGTAGAAGAGTTGCAAGCTAAAGGATTAAGCAATGTCTTTATCATGGATTCCAACGGGCTCCAAAAAGTAGTCATTGCTGCATTCCCCCAAAAGGCAGCTGCACAAAACTACCTGGACGACCTGCGCCGGTCCTTTATGATTGACGGATTGGTCACGATGATCCGTTAATATCTCGGTTACCGGAGCGGCGTAAAGGTTTACGCCGCTCCGGTTATTTACATTCACTCCCCTCCTTCCCTGTCTTTTCCACAGGCTATTCGCCACATTTTCCTTACATTTATGTAATTCGACCCTGCCTTGCTGCGTATTAGTAAGGTAACGGGCGGTCTTATTCAGTACGCCGCCTTCCCAAAAGACAAATTCTATGCTAAACCGTATCATTTCGGGGCTTTTCGCCGCACTGCTTTGCTCCGCCCCCTTATTTTCCCAAACGCCAAAACCAGTTATGAACGACAACAGCCCATACGCCGATGCCTGGGCCAAAATAGACTCCCTTGAGCAGAATGGCCTGCCCCGGTCGGCACTTGAGGCCACCGAAGCACTCTACCAGCAAGCTAAAGCGGATGATGAACCAGCCGAATGGGTCAAAACCATCATCTACCTCAATAAATTCCAAAGCCAAATCGAAGAGGAAGGCTTGGCGGAAGCCATCCGCCGTGTGCAATCGGAAGCCGATTCGGCTTCTTTTCCTGTAAAACCGGTACTCCATACCTTGCTGGCGGGCCTGTATCAGCGCTACCTGGAGGAAAACCGCTGGCAGATTAGTCAGCGGACAACCGTGGCCGGAGAGCGCCCGGAGGATATCAGCCTATGGACTACCCGCGACCTGTTGGATGAAACCGGAAAACAGTACCTTTTGTCTGTACAGGACCAGGGCTTACTCAACATCCCCATTGAGGAGTGGGCGCCCATCACCACCCCCAACAGCCCGGCAACCGAAGGGCTGCGCCCCACGCTTTACGACTTCCTCATGCACCGGGCTATTGACTACTTCTCCAACGACCAGTCGTACCTCAACGAACCGGTGTACAAGTATCTACTCCGGGAGGAAGCCGCCCTCGCTCCTGCCCAGGATTTTGTCGAAACCGCCTTCAGCGGACAAGACTCAGCAGCGTACACCCTTCAGGTACTCCACCTCCTGCAAGACTTACTGCGTGTGCGGCTGAAGAATGACAATGCCGCTGCTTTGCTCGACCTGGACCTCAAACGCCTGCAGTTTGCTTACCAAAAGCTGGTCAATGCTGAAAAAGAATCGCTGTATACCCAGGCCCTGCAACGCACTATTGAGCAATATCAGGGCACGCCTGAAGTTATGCAGGCCTGGTATGCTTTAGCTCAGCATTATCAGCAGCTTGGGCAAAGTTACCAACCCTTTGGTGATACCACGCACCGCTGGAAAGCAAAGGAGGCCCTGGATTTGACAACCCAGGCGCTCAAGAACTACCCCGACCATTATTGGGCTCAACCCATTAAAAACCTACAGGCCAAGCTTCTGGACCAACAACTTACCCTACAGGCTGAAGAAGTTTACCTTCCTAACCAGTCGATGCTCTTCTCCCTCACCTACCGAAATACGGATTCGTTATACTACCGGCTCATCCCCCTTGCCCCGGAAGATGCCTTCCAACTAGAGCGCAACCGGGGGGAAGAAACGCTCGAAATCCTGAAAAACAAAGCGCCCCGGCTTAAGGGGCACTTCAAGCTGCCGGACGAAGGCGACCTGCAGCAGCACCGAACCGAATTTGCACTTGACGGGCAGGGGTTCGGCAGTTACGCCCTCCTCTATGCTACCAATGAAGATTTTGATGAGGCTGCTGAAGTTAGTGCGGCTTTTTTCAGCATTTCTGAACTGGGCGCACTCTATCAACGTGCCGACAACCAAATACTGGTCGCCCACCGGGAGAATGGGCAGCCCCTGGCTGGCGTGGAACTACAGTTCTTCACCACCCGGTACAATCGCCGGAAAAACCAGCAGGAACTGGTCCCCCACAGCAAAGCCCAAACCAACGCCATGGGCATGGCTTCCCTTCCCGGTGACGACAGGCAGTCATTTGTCATACAGCTCACACGCGGCGCAGATGTGCAAACCCTGGGCCGGGGCTTCTCTAATTACCAGTCTTACGACAGAGATATCCGGACAGAAACCACTCATTTTTTCCTGGACCGCTCCATTTACCGGCCCGGGCAAACCATTTACTTCAAAGCCCTCGCTTTAACCAAAGACGCGAATGACCTCCCGGCTATCCTGCCCAATCAGTCCATCACGCTGACATTCCGGGATGCCAACCGGCAGGAAGTGGAAACCCTGGAATTGGAAACCAACGAATTTGGTACTGTACAGGGCAACTTTATCGCTCCCCAGGGTGGCTTGCTGGGACAAATGTCGATACAGTCCAACCTGGGCGGAAGTACCCGGTATTTTTCGGTTGAAGAATACAAACGCCCCAAGTTTGAAGTGGAACTCCAACCGCTGGACGGGCAGCCTGAACTGGGGGATACTGTAACGGTTTCCGGTCTGGCCAAAGCCTACGCCGGCAACGTAATTGATGGAGCGAAAGTCACCTACCGGGTGGAGCGCAATGCACGTTTCCCCTGGTCTTCCTGGTGGTACCGTATGCCAAGCAGCAGTAGTATGGAAATCGCGAATGGCGTTGCACAAACAGGTCCTGACGGCAGCTTCTCCATCGAATTCCCTGCTCTGCCTGACCCCACCATCAGCCCGGACAACCGCCCGGAATACACCTATACCGTAACGGTGGATGTCACCGATGCCAATGGCGAAACCCGATCCGCTACCCGATCCGTGCGCCTGGGCTACCTGCAGCTCAAGGCTGAAATGGACCTCCCGGCTCAGGCAGACCTGACCGATCCAATGATGGCCGTACAGCTCTATGCCCAAAACCTCGATGGCAACCCTACTGCTGCCGGTGGCGATCTAACCATAACCGCCCTGGCACCGCCACCGCGCGCGCTGGTGGAGCGCTACTGGGAACGCCCGGACTACTACCTGCTGGAGGAGGCAGAATTTGTACAGCGTTTTCCTCACCTGCCCTATGCAGATGAAAATGAGCAGCGCAACTGGAAAACTACGGGTACCGTTTTCGAAGAATCGGTAGAAGTCAATGGCCAAGACACCCTTTTCCTTAATTTTTCCGGCTGGAAGACCGGCCACTACCGCGCCACGCTACGTCTGCGGGACGAAAGCGGCGAAATGGTAGAGTCCATCAAGTATTTTGCGCTGTTTGACAGCAAAAAACAACACCTGCCCGATGGTGCCGTAGCCTGGGAAAGACCCGCCAAAGAAGGCCCCTTCCAACCCGGTGAAACCTATCAGCACCTCCTGGGCAGCGCCACAGCGGAAATCCCCTACCTGATCGAAGTGGAAGGCCGCAGTGGAATGATCCGGCAGGAATGGCTGAAAGCAGCGCGCTGGCAGCGGATCAGCCAGAAAATTGAGGAAAAAGACCGGGGCAATTTATTCCTCCATATTCAGGGGATGCAGTACAACCGCTTCTTCAAGATTCAGCAGCAAATCACGGTGCCCTGGAGCAACAAGGAACTAAAAATCACCTATCAGACCTTCCGGGATAAGCTATTGCCCGGAGCGGAAGAAACCTGGGAGCTCAAAATCAGTGGCCCGGAGAAGGAAGCAGTGGCTGCAGAGTTAGTTGCCGGTATGTACGATGCTTCTTTGGATGCTTACCGCATGCACAACTGGCACTTCAGCCCTTTCCCAAGTGCTTACAGCCGTTCGAACTGGGCACAGCAGGGTTTTTCAGCCGACTATGGCCGTTCCTTTTTCTACAACAGAGGGGCTTACTTTAGCGCTGATGCACGGCAGTACCGGGAGCTCGACTGGCACAATTGGAACCGCTGGTATAGATTTGCCCGGGGGAATGTACCTGTAATGGCCGAATCGCAGGCTTTTGATGATGCCGCCAGCGCAGAGGCTGATGCCCTGATGTCCTATGCTGCTAAATCAACTCAAAGAGAAGAAGCAGCCCCACGCGCCGGGATGGCTGCTCCCCCTCCTCCGGAAGCCGATACGATGGCTAATGCCGAACCGGAAGCCCCTAAGCCAGAGCCAGCCATCCGCCGCAACCTAAAGGAAACGGTCTTTTTCTTTCCGCAACTGCGTACCGATGAAGCGGGCAATGTCATCTTGCAGTTCAAAATGAATGAAGCCCTTACGCGCTGGAAATTCCTGGCCTTTGCCCATACGACCTCCTTGCAGTATGCTCTTTCGGAGCAGGAGGTAGTCACACAAAAGCAGTTGATGGTACAGCCCAACGCGCCCCGTTTTGTGCGCCAGGGCGACCGCATTGCCTTTACCGCTAAGGTGAGCAACCTGTCGGAAGGACCATTGCAGGGCACCGCACGCCTTCAATTGTTCGATGCGGTGAGCATGGAGCCCATTGATGCGTTGTTTGGGAATACCGATCAGGAGCAGCCCTTTACGGCCGAAGCCGGGCAGTCACAGGGGGTATCCTGGATGCTTGAAGTACCAGAAGATTTCACCGGCGCGATTGTCCACCGGGTCACAGCAGAAGCAGGCAGCTATGCCGATGGGGAAGAAAGTGCCCTGCCGGTGCTGACCAACCGAACCTTAGTCACGGAAACGATGCCCCTGCCCATCGGTGGGGCAGCAAGCAAGACCTTCGACTTTAGCGCCATGAAAAAAGCGCAGCAGTCCAAAACACTGCAGCAGCATCAGTTCACCCTGGAGTTCACCTCCAACCCGGCCTGGTACGCAGTGAAGGCACTCCCCTACCTCATGGAGTACCCCCACGAATGCACTGAGCAAATTTTCAGCCGCTACTACGCCAACAGCCTGGCCTCGTCCGTGGCGAATCAGTACCCGGAAGTGCAGCGTGTGTTCGAGCAGTGGCGCTCAACCGATGCCTTGCTAAGCGAACTGGAGCAAAACCAGGACCTGAAAAACATCATTCTGGAGCAGACGCCCTGGGTACGCAATGCCCAAAGCGAAACCGCACAGCGCAAACGCATCGGCCTGCTGTTCGACCTCAACCGCATGGGGTACGAAAAAGCGGAGGCCCTGAATAAACTCAAAGAGCGCCAATCTGCTAACGGTGGGTTCTCCTGGTTCCCCGGCGGGCGCGAAAGCTGGTACATCACGCAGTACCTGATGGAAGGGCTGGCACGGCTGCAGCTGCTTGGCGTAGAAGACATTGCGAATGACCGCAACGCCCGGAACATCATGGAGCGCGGCCTCGCCTTTGTGGATGAAGAAATGGCCGATTACTACACCAAGGCTATGGCCAGAAAGGATAGCCTGCTGCCAAATATTGCCATCCACTACCTCTATACCCGCTCCCTTACCGCTGATCAGGAGCTTTCTGGGACTGCAAAAGAGGCGTTTGGCTTTTACCTGAAACTGGCTGAGGATAAGTGGCTGGAGCGTAACCTATACGAGCAAGCTATGCTGGCGGTAGTTTTCCAAAAGCAGGATATGCCGAAACAAGCCACAAAAATCATGAAGTCCCTGCGCGAGCGTGCCCTGTACAACGAGGAAATGGGCATGTACTGGAAGTACGATTATGGCTTCTATTGGTACCAATTGCCGATTGAAACCCACGCCATGCTCATCGAGGCCTTCGCTACCGTTGCTAAGGATGAGGAAGCGGTGGAGCAACTCAAAGTGTGGCTGCTGAAAAACAAACAGACCAACCACTGGGAGACCACCAAGGCCACGGCAAGTGCGGTCTATGCCATGCTCCGCTTCGGCGAAAACTGGCTGGCTTACGACGATCCCGTGCAGGTCTCCTTCCCGAAGCTGGATAAAGATGTCTATCAGGCTCAACTCACAGAAGCGCAAAAAAATGCTGAGGCAGGCACTGGTTATTTCAAAACCCAATGGGATGGCAAAGCCGTTCAGCCGGGCTTCCGTCAAATTAAGGTGGACAACCCCAATCCCGGCATTGCCTGGGGTGCCGCCTACTGGCAGTACTTTGAAGACCTGGATAAAGTGGAAACCTTCAAGTCCACACCGCTGGTGATGAACCGTACGCTATACCGGGAAGAGCTAAGCGACACCGGCCCCATTTTGGTACCGGTCACGCCCAAAATGGCGCTGCAACCCGGCGATAAGCTTGTGGTGCGCATCGACATCAAGGTGGACCGGGCTATGGAGTACGTCCACCTGCAGGACATGCGGGCAAGTGGCCTGGAGCCGGTCAATGTACTTAGCCGGTATCAATGGCAGGGGGGACTCGGCTATTACCAAAGTACCCGGGATGCTTCTACGGACTTCTTTATTTCGTATTTACCACAGGGCACCTTTACGTTGGAATATCCGCTGCGGGTCAGCCACCGCGGGGATTTCACCAACGGCATGGCGCGCCTGCAGTGCATGTACGCGCCGGAATTCAGTAGCCATTCAGCCGGGGTGCGATTGAAGGTGGAGTAGATTTGCGTATTGCTAATAAAACAGGATCGTAATATCTTGCGAACAGCATAACCCACGCCTATGATTACCTCATTGGACCAACTGGATTTGCACAAAAAGTATTCTTACGCGGACTACCTGACCTGGAATCTCGGGGAGCGGGTGGAGCTCTTAAGGGGGTATGTACGCAAAATGGCGCCTGCCCCCAGCGATGAACATCAGCGGATCAGCAGTTTTCTTCATGGCACAATTTGGTATCACTTGCGGCAAAAGGAATGTGAAGTCCGGCATGCGCCCTATGATGTCCGGCTCATCATCCCGTCTGATACGCCCCTGTCCAGCCGGAGAAGAAAAAGCGCCACCTCCTTGTCCGATGAAGAGATAGAAACTGTGGTCCAACCGGATATCCTGGTGATTTGCGACCCCGCAAAAATTGATGACCGGGGCTGCCTGGGCGCTCCGGATTTGATCATTGAGATCCTCTCCCGGGGCAATAACAAGGAGGATACCGAAGAGAAATTCACCATTTACGAATCCGCTGGCGTCCCGGAATATTGGATTGTTCACCCTTTCGAGCAAACGATTACCGTTTACCGTCCGGACAGCAGTGGCCGATACGCGGGGTCACGCCCTTTCGCACCCGGTAGCCAGCTCACTTCGGAGATCCTGAAGGAACTGGAGATACCGGTTGCGGAAGTTTTTAGCCGAAAGTAGTTTTACTTCGTGGTTTTATAATCGGTGGAAGCGCTAATCCCTCCATGGTCAAAAACTTCCTCAGGACCGGACAATAAAATCTCATCCAGGAAAATCCAGCTTTTGCCACCCGGATTAGGGTGCCAGTCCGGGTTGCGCAAGGGGCTGCGGACTTCCACTTTCACATAGCGGGCCTCCACCGGATCAAATGCAATCGGGAAGTACTTCAGCTCTGTTTCAACCACTTCCTTATCAATCGTTGGCCAGTCTGCCCTGCTTACCTCCCGGAACTGCTGCCCATCCGCGGAGACGGAAACGATGGCGCTTTTCGGGAAGAAAATCCAGCTAGCCGGCCTGGACAAGGCACTGATGGTCACTTCGTTGACGGGAGTAAGCTCTGGCAGCTCCATAACCGCGCCCATGTGCTCCCCCTCGTATCCGAGCCAACTGCCGGCTGTGAATACCGCTGTGCCTTTTTGCAAGTCGACCAGGGATGCTCCGCCATTGGCCTGGAATTTTCCGGAAGGGGGGTTGAGCAGTCGCCCTGTTTTCGCCCGTAGCCCGGCTTTCACAAATCGGGCGGAGGACACCTCGCTGTCATTCCAGCCTGGCTTTACGGCAAAGGCCTGCACCTCTGCGGTCTTTCGCAGGATAAGAGAATCCGGAAAAAGGGGAGAATCCGGCCCTGGAGGCGTTCCGTCAATGGAGTAGCGCACCTCTACGCCTTTAAAGTTGGAGATAGCCCGTACGACGATGGAGTCATGGAACAGCGTGGAAGCCGCCTCCAGCAGAGGTGGGTTGAGCGCAGCCGTCCCGAAGACTTCCCGGTCTGCCTCCTGTTGCACAACCACTTGCGGGTGCGCCTCTTTCCATTTGGTCAGCCCGGCATCAGAGACCGCCGTCTGCCACAGGTAGATTTGCTTCAGTTCCGGTAATTGCCCGATTGCCTTCAGCCCCTGATCGGTCACTGCCGTCCCATACAGATTGAGTACCTGCAAGTGAGGCAGCTCCGCCAGAAATCCCAGCCCCGCATCCGTAATCCGGGTGCCTTGCAGTTGGAGCTTTTTCAGGTTGGTAAAATCCGCAAGCTGACCCGAAAGCTCATCCGAAAAGTTACTGTGCCCACAGTGAAGTTCAATGACCCGGTCAGCATACTTGCGAAGGGGCGCAAAACTACGGGCACTGATCGCCGTATCCCGCGCCATATCCACCAGCAAAAAGGGGCTTTCTTCCGCAGCTACTGCCACGCGCAGGCCCTGTGCTTTCAGTTGTTGGACCGTTTCAAGCGGCATAGGTGGCAGGTCCAGCTTCGCCCAGTGATCTGCCGGGGTCTGATAGGCTTCCAGAAGAGCGGCTACTGCGGCTCTGTCCTCCATATCTTTCACCTTGCAGTCGAAACAGGCACCATTGCCCATCCACCATTCCAGCAGTTGGATTTCGCCAGCTGACAATTGAGGTTTGCCCTCCGGAGGCATGTGCTCCTCCACTTCCATCGGCAAATGCACGCGCTCCAGCAAAAGGCTCTGAGCCGGCACTGCGGTATTGAACAACGGCCCGCTATCACCTCCTGCCATTAGCCCCGCCTGATCGGTGAGGACCAGCCCACCCTTTGATTTGGAAGGCTTATGGCAGCCGGTGCACTTTTGGTCCATGATGGGTTGTATGATGAGGTCGTAGACCAGCGCTTCTTCGATGTTTTCCACCGTTTGGGGCGCTGCCGGTTTTTCGAAAAGGTAATCGGTACCGTGGGTCATTGCTCCGCCAAAGTGCCCGGCGGCGAACAAGACCACGCCACAAACCCAAAGCAGGTAAGGGTACAGTTTGGTCAGCAATCGGGTATATTCCAGATGTCCAAGATAAAGCAGCAGGGCACTGATTGTAGTTGCAATCCCTAACCAACGGTGGTACTGCAGGAGGTTTTCCTCATACCCTCCTTCCTCTGCCAGCCACCAGCCGGTAGCCGCTGCCACTATGGAAGCCAGCGTGCCCAGCAGCAGGGAAAGCCCAATGGCCGGTTGGTAGTTATTGTGTTTCTGCCATCGTTGCAGCCCCTCCATTAGTATTCCCAGCAACAGGAAGCCGATAGGCAGGTGAACAATCAGGGGGTGCAAACGGGCTAAATTGATGGAAAGAACGTCCATGATCAGGGCTTTTGAGTCAGCAAAATTTCATCCAGGAAAATCCAGGCAGGTCGGCCGGCACCATCGTGCCAATCGGGCAACTGCCGGGCAAGCACGAGGACCTCCAGGGTATCAGAGCTCCAGGGTTTCAGTGGCACCTCCAAAAAGTGATACTGTGTAGGCCCACCAGGCTCAGGGCGTGCAGTTTCAAACTGCCCAATCTGTTCTCCGGCATCATAAACTTTTACAACCGCCGGGGGCATAATCCAGGCACCGGCATTGTCCAGCAGACTGAATACCAGCATATTGACTTTTCCGGCTTCCGGGGCATTCAACTGCATGCGCAGGGTATCTGTTTCCCAACCCAGCCATGCCTTGGGGGTAGCTGCAAAATTCAGGGCGCCTTTTTGGCGGTCGGTCAAAGCAGATAAGCCGGCTCCGGTGTATTGAGGCGCGGGCTTTGGGGTGGCATTCGTAATGCTTAGCGGCTGGTTATATTTCAGGCTGCGAACAGCTATACTCACTTGCGGGCTGTCTTCAAAGTCCGGGTGAAAAGCTTTTGCGCTAACGGTAGCAGATTGAGATAAGGCAAGCGGCCCTTTGTAAACAGAGCTGTTTGAACCCACCGGGCTTCCATCCAGCGTATACCGGAGCGCCACGCCGGGGTAATCCAGTTCAAGGCGTACCGTTGTGGTTTCAGTAAAAAACACCGAATCCACTACAGCCTGAGGCGGGCTCAGTTGTATCCGGGGCTGCGCTAAAGCCAGCCCGCTGCATAGCATCAAAAATATAAAGTACATGCGCCTCATACCCGGGTAAGTTTTATGGGATAGGTAAATCCGGCATTCCACTGCGCTACGTAGAGATTTTCGTCCTCATCCACACATACGTCGTGGGGATGGGTGAAAACCCGAAGCACCTGATACATCGGCCGGAGCTGATCCTCTTCATAGACGGGAGCCACGCCGCCGGGTGCAGAGATCAGCCGGTTATGTTCATCCAAAATCGAAACAAACCCGGTACCGCTGCTGCCATCGCCCGACCAGATCGTGCCCAGGTACACATTAGAGCCGTGCACCACGGGGCGGCAAATGTACGCGCCGGGCAGATCGATGACCCCTTTCAGCGCGCCATCCATACCAAAGCGCTTCAACTGATTCTGCTGCCGGGCGGTGATGAGCAATTCCGGAGCCTGCCCGCGTTGGTCGATGCAGATGCCGTGGGCGTTCAGGAACTGCGCCTCGCCTTCTCCTCTGCCTCCAAAGACATTCAGCAGCTCGCCTTTTTGATTGTAATGCAAAATGTACTGACTGCCGTATCCATCGGCTATATACACATCGCCATTATCCGCCACTGCTGTTTCCGTGGGAATATATTGGGAAGGGGAATCATAAACACCGGATGCTTTAGGGTACCCCCAGGCCCAGACGACTCTCCCGTTCAGCGTAGTCTTAATCACCTCGTGCCGCTCCGTATCGGTGATGTAGAGGAACTCCTCCCCGCCCTCATCTTTGAGCGTCAGGCCGTGGGCTCCGGGAAAATCGGTACCCCAGGCATCTAAAAGCCGGCCATCGCGATTGTAGATCAGGATGTTGTTGCGGGTATGGTTGGTCAGCAAAATGATCCGCCCCTGCTTGTCCTGTACCAGTTCGTGGCAGTCTTTAACCGGGTAAAACTGTGCATTCAGCGCGCCCCAGTTAAGGTCAACTTTATACCTGAAGTCGCCATGCCCGAGTACAAGCTCGCCCCGGCTCGTCCAGGAAACCAGCCCCATACCAGCCGCTGCCCAGAGGCTGCTTTTGAGAAATTCCCGTCTTTTCATCATGCCAGTAAGTCTTTTACCACATGCCCTTCCACATCAGTGAGGCGGAAGCGCCGCCCCTGATATTTATAGGTCAGTTGTTCGTGATCGATGCCCAGCAGGTGTAGCATCGTAGCCTGAAAATCGTGGACATGCACCGGGTTTTCAGTGATGTTGTAGCCGAAATCATCGGTGTCACCGTATACGATACCGGGCTTAATGCCGCCACCCGCCATCCACATGGTAAAGCAGCGGGGGTGGTGGTCGCGCCCGTAGTTGGTATCGGTGAGTGTGCCCTGTGAGTAATTGGTGCGGCCGAACTCTCCGCCCCAGATGATCAGAGTGTCATCCAACATGCCCCGCTGTTTGAGGTCCATCACGAGTGCAGCGGATGCCTGATCCACATCTTTGGCTTGTTTGGCGATGGCGGTGGGTAGGTTTTCATGCTGATCCCAGCCCATGTGGTAAAGCTGAATGAAGCGGACGCCCTTTTCGGCCAGCCGCCGGGCCAGCAGGCAGTTGGCTGCGTAGGTGCCGGGCGTCATCGCATCCGGGCCATACATCTGGTAAATGTAGTCCGGCTCGTCCTCTACGCTCATCACATCAGGCACGGAAGTCTGCATCCGGTAGGCCATCTCGTACTGCGCGATCCGGCTTTGAATTTCCGGATCCTGTGTTTCTTCGTGGTGCATGCTGTTGAGGGCTTCCAGCTTATCGAGCATTTTACGGCGGCCGGAGCGCCCCAGCCCCGCCGGGTCATTGAGGTAAAGCACCGGGTCTTTCGCTGCCCGGAACTGCACACCCTGATGCAGGGAATGCAAAAAGCCGTTGCCCCACAAGCGGGAATAGAGCGGCTGTCCGTTCGGGCGGCCGGTACCCCGGGACAGGAGTACGGTAAAGGCAGGCAAATTCTCATTATCGCTGCCCAAACCATAACTCAGCCAGGAGCCAATACTAGGCCGCCCCGGCTGCTGAGACCCGGTTTGGAAGAAGGTGATGGCCGGGTCGTGATTGATCGCCTCCGTGTACATGGACTTTACGATGCACAACTCATCTGCAATTTTAGCAGTATACGGCAATAAATCACTAATCATTGCACCACTTTGCCCATGCTGCTGAAAGCCAAACTGAGAGCCCACCAACGGGAAGCTGTCCTGCCCGGAGGTCATGCCCGTCAGGCGCTGCCCCTGCCGGACGGATTCCGGAAGGTCTTCACCACGCCGCTTTTGCAGCAAGGGTTTATAATCAAACAATTCGAGCTGTGAAGGCCCTCCGCTTTGGAACAGGTAGATAATCCGCTTGGCTTTCGCCGGATGGTGCAGGGCTTTCAATACGCCTTCTATCCCCTGCCCGGATTCGGTAATAATGCCTTTGTCATTGGCCCGGAAGCAGCGCAGCCCGAGCAAAGAGCCCAGTGCGGCAGACCCAAGCCCTAAAGCGGTTTTGGAGAGGAAAGCGCGGCGGTTCAGTTGTAAGGATCGTTCTTCAAAAGGATTCATTATTCAATATTTTAGCCACGAGTGATCGCCTCGTCCAGGTTAAAAATAGTGTTCGCCACCAGGGTGTAGGCGGCCATATCAGCAAGCGGGAGGGTATCCGGCAGGGTGTAAGCCCCTGTGGCCAGATAAGATTTCGCCTCTTTTTGCTTTTCAGCGTAAGCTGCCCGCTCTTCTTCAAAGTAATCGAGCAGCAATTGGAGCTCAGCCTCTTCCGGACTCGCAGAAGTTACCGCCCGGAACATGAAGGCAATCCGCTCTGCAGCATCTGCCCCACCCTGTTCCCAGGCCTGCAGCGCGAGTGCTTTGCTGGCTTCGAGCACCTGCGGGTCATTGAGCAGCAGCAAAGCCTGCAGGGGCGTATTGGTTTCCTGCCGCTTAACGGAGCACAGGTCACGGGAGGGGGCGTCCATAATCAGCATGCCAGGCGGGGGGACGGTACGCTTCCAGAAGGTGTACAAACTTTTCCGGTAGCGGTCGGGGCCCTCGCTGACCATGTAGCGGGCTGTACTTCCGCCGCCGCCACCGGTGGTTTCTTCCCACAACCCTTCCGGCTGATAGGGCTTGACACTTGGGCCGCCCACTTCCTCATTGAGTAGGCCACTGACTGCGAATGCCTGATCCCGGATCATCTCGGCTTGGAGCCGCAGGCGGGGCGCACGGGCCAGCCAGCGATTTTCGGGGTCCTGTTCCAGCAGTTCAGGGCTGGCCGCCGCGGTTTGCTGATAGGTAGCCGAAAGCGCCATATAGCGAAGCATGGCTTTGACATCCCAGCCCTCCTCCCGGAACTTGATGGCCAGGAAGTCCAGCAACTCCGGGTGCGTAGGCAGCGCGCCCTGATTGCCGAAATCAAAAGGGGTGGCTACGATGCCCGTTCCAAACAGCTGCTGCCAAAGCCGGTTTACCGTCACCCTGGCCGTGAGGGGATTCTCCGGACTAAACAGCCACTGCGCCAGGCCCAGGCGGTTATTGGGCGCCCCTTCCGGAATTGGGGGTAGCTGCTCAGGAACGGCAGGTTGTACCTCGTCTCCGTACTGATCGTATTTGCCCCGGTTAAGGATATAGGTCTTGCGTGGTTCTTCCTGCTCTTCCATCACCATCAGGTCAATGTACGGCAGGCTGTCCCGGTTGTTGATGAAGGTGACAATGCCTTCTATCTCTTCCTGCGTGATCCGGACCGATGGCTTGGGCGCATAGCGGAAGTTCTGATTGAGCTGCCCTACAAAGCCTTTCTCCGGGATGGTATTGAAATAACCGTAGAGGCTGAAATAGTCCTTTTGGCTGATAGGGTCGTATTTATGGTCGTGGCATTTGGCACACTCCATAGTCAGTCCAAGAAAAGCAGTGCCTAAGGTCTGTGCGCGGTCCGCCACATACTCTACCCGGTATTCTTCATCAATAACGCCCCCTTCGGCCGTAATTTTATGATTGCGGTTGAAACCGGTGGCGATACGCTGCTCGAGGGTAGGCTCCGGCAGCAGATCACCGGCCAGCTGCCAGGTGACGAACTGATCGTAGGGCATATTTTCCTTGAAAGCATGAATAACCCAATCACGCCAGGGCCACATCACCCGCTCGAAGTCGTCCTGATAGCCGTGGGTGTCGGCATACCGGGCGATGTCCATCCAGTCCAGGGCCATACGCTCGGCGTAGGCGGTGGAGTTGAGAAAGGTATCCACCAGGCGCGCCCAGGCATCCGGGCGGTCGTCCTCAACGAATGCGTCGATTTCTTCCAATGTAGGTGGTAAGCCCCGCAAGTCAAAGGAAAGACGGCGGATGAGCTTGGCTTTTTCCGCTTTTGAGGAAGGCTGCAGCCCCTGTTCCTGTAGTTTGGCATAAACAAAGTGATCGATCTCATTCTGCGCCCAGCCCGCCCCGGCTTCAGGCACTTCGGGCATTTCCGGAGGCAGGAACGCCCAGTGTTTTTTCCACGCTGCCCCCTGCTCCACCCATCGGCGCAGCAGCGCTTTTTCGTGTTCGGTAAGGGTCAGGTTAGACTCCGGGGGCGGCATGATTTCCTGCGGGTCATCGGTATAAATCCGCTGTATGAGGGTACTCTGCTCCGGATTGCCAGGCACCAGAGCGTAGTGGTCTTGCGCCTTGCCCAATGCTGCGAAAGCATGGGCTTCGGTATGCAGCCCCAGCCCGCCTTCCCGGGTAGCCTCGTCCGGCCCGTGGCACTTAAAACAGCGGTCGGACAGGATGGGCTTAATGTGGAAGTTGAAATCTACTACTTCCGGCAGGGTGGCGGTTGTCAGCGTTGGGTCTGTAGTAGACGCTTGCTCACAGCTAAAAAACAGGACGGTGAAAAAAACAGCAAAGCAACAGGATTTCAATGTTGACATTTCGGATGGCTTTTTTGACTTGTATCATGATGCTTCTTTAGCATCACACCAAACCAGTCTTTAATTTTTGCTAAACCGGTTTAGCGATTAATCAAAAGTATGAATTTTACCGATGCTCCCAAAGAAATTTGGTGGAATTATATGGGATTTGTCATCCTTGCGGCAGGGGGCTGGTGCAGCGTACCGGTGGACTTGCCCGATTGAGTGATTCTTTCTGCAACTTCGTTGCCGGGGCCGCGCAGACCGGCTACTCCCCCACCGACCATTTCCGGTAAATTTTTTCAAGCTCCCTACCCTTCTCCGGATATTGTTCTATCACATTTTCCGACTCTCCGATGTTCTCCTTCAGATTGACTAAGAAAAGTCCATCCGCAACCGGCTCCCAGGGCGCATCTGTGTTGCCTGCCGGGTCAATGGGGGCATACAGCAGCTTCCAGTCGCCTTTGCGGACCGCCCACCGGTGGGGGCCTTCCCAAATCAGATGTTCATGGGGTGAGGGAGCATCTTTTTCAAGGACATCTCGTAGAGACCGGCCTTCCAGGTGACCGTGAATATTTTCCGCGCCTGCATAATCCAGTACGGTCGGAAACCAGTCCATGCCCGCCGCCATTTGATCCCGTACCAGCCCGGCAGGGACCGCTTTGGGGTAGCTGATCATAGCCGGCACGCGGATGCCTGCTTCGAATAAGGAAAACTTACAGCCTCGATAAGGGCCTGCATAGCCTCCGCCTCCAAAGGTGCGGACTTCGGTGCTGTGCCCGTGGTCTGACTGTAAAATAACGATGGTGTTTTCCCGAAGCCCGTAGCGGTCTAACTGATCCATCAGGCGGCCCAGGCTCTCATCGATGGTGCTGATAAATGCGGCATATTCTTTCCGGGGCGATGGCAAATCCGCATAGTATTCCCGCCACTGGGACTTGGCCTGTAACGGATAATGCGGCATATTGATGGCATAGTACAGGAAGAAAGGCACCTCCCGGTGCGTCCGGATATAATCGTGGGCTTCCTGCTCCATCAGGTCGAGGAAGAATTCCCCATCGTGCCAGACTTCCTCTCCGTTTCGCCAGAGATCGTGGCGGTTAGGCCCATTCCAGTAAAAAAAGTGGGAATAGTTGTCAATGCATCCGCCCATGTGCCCAAAAGAGTAGTCGAACCCCTGGGCGTTTGGCATTTTATCAGGCTGATAGCCGAGGTGCCATTTGCCGATGTGGGCGGTTTGGTAGCCTTCTGCCTTCAGGGCCTCTGCCAGCGTGAAGGCTTCGCCGGGCAGCCCTTCGTGAGCGCCCGGCTGTGAGGTGGCGTTGTTGTTCAACCCGGCTTTAGTGGGCGTCATCCCGGTCAGCAGGGATGCCCGGGAGGGAGAACAGACCGAGGAGCCCGCATAGAATTGCGTGAAACGCACGCCGCTTGCCGCCAGCGCATCCATATTGGGCGTGTACAAATCCGGGGCGCCGTAGCAGCCCATATCGAGGGTACCCTGATCATCGGTGTAAATGAGGATGACGTTGGGGCGCTGCTGAGCTTTCGCAGTATTCCAAATCCCTAGTGCCAGGAGGGCTATAAACAAGCGTATCATTTCAGGTAGTTTTCCAGTTTCGGATCGGTAGATAATGAGTACGGGCGGGCGGCAGCATCGGTAGCCCATTCCCGGTTGGGCGCTGCGCCCATTTGGAATTGCAGTTCTCCTCCAGCCTGCACTGCATCGTAGTCCAGCCAGGTGTAAGGGTGGGGCTTGCCGTTGAGGCTCGCCTGCTGTATATAAATGTTTTCAGGGCTGTTGCCCGGGGCATGGATTTGGAAGGTATTGCCATTCTCCAACTGCAGCTCCACCGAATCAAACAGGGGACTGCCCAGCACATACTGAGGCGTGCCCGGGCATACCGGATAGAAGCCCATAGCGCTGAAGACAAACCAGGCGGAAGTCTGCCCGTTGTCCTCGTCCCCACAGTACCCATCGGGTGCGGGCTGATAGAGCTTTTCCATGACTTCGCGGGACCAGGCTTGTGCCTTCCAGGGCTGACCGGCATAATTGTACAAGTAAATCATGTGCTGTATCGGCTGATTGCCATGTGCATAATTGCCCATATTGACAATCTGCATCTCCCGGATTTCATGTATGGTGAAGCCGTAGTAGCTGTCGTCAAATTTAGGAGGCATGGTGAACACCTCATCGAGCCGGGCTGCGAAGGCTTCCTCCCCGCCCATCAATTCCATCAGGCCCGCAATATCGTGAAAGACCGACCAGGTATAGTGCAGGCTGTTGCCTTCCGTAAAGGCATCGCCCCACTTAAGCGGATTGAAGGGTGATTGGAATGCACCATTTTCCAATTTACCGCGCATCCATCCGGTTTCCGGGTCAAAGAGGTTTCGGTAACGCTGACTTTGCTGATAAAAGCGCTGTGCAACGTCTTCCTTGCCCATGGCGCGGGCCATCTCCGCCAGGGTGAAGTCTGCGTAGGCGTACTCCAGGGTACGGGCAGCATTTTCATTGATCCCTACATCGTAGGGCACATATCCCAGCTTGTTGTAATAATCCACACCGGCCCGGCCCACCGACTGTACGGGGCGCCCCTCGGCTTCATTGGCATTCTTGAGCATGGCATTGAGCAGCAATTCCGCATCATACCCTTCTACGCCTTTGAGGTAGGCATCAGCAATAATGGGCGTTGAATTCGAGCCAATCATACAATCCCGGTGCCCGGGGCTTGCCCATTCCGGCAGCCAGCCCGATTCCACGTAAGTGTTTTCCAGCCCCTGCATGATCCGGCTGTTCAGCTCAGGGTACATAAGGTTGAAAAAAGGAAAAACCGCCCGGAAAGTATCCCAAAAACCATTGTCGGTGTAGAGGTATCCGGGGCGGACTTCTCCGTTATAAGGACTGTAGTGTATGATTTGCCCGTTTTCATCAATTTCGTGCAGAGGGCGCGGGAACAAGAGCAACCGGTACAGACAGGAGTAGAAGGTCTGTATATCGGCTTCTTTCCCGCCTGACACTTTGATGCGGCTCAGCTCGTCCTGCCAGCGGTCGTGACCGGCTTGTTTGGTGGCTTCAAAGGTAGCCTTACCCACTTCCTGATCGAGGTTTCGCTGTGCCTGCTCGGGGCTGATGAAGGAAGACGCCACCTTCACGTTTACCTGTTCGCCCCGCTCCGTTGCAAAGCCTACGATTGCCCCAACGTGATCGCCTTCACTGTCCAGGGTATTCGGCATGAGCTGCCAGCCATCGCCCCAGGTGTGGTGGACGGAAAAATCCTTATCGAACTCCGCTACAAAGTAGTTGTGGAAATTATCAGGCACCCCGCCGTGGTTGTTGCGGCAGTAACCGATGATCTTCCGCTCTTCCGGTAAGATTTTCACCATGGAGCCCCGGAAGAAGCCATCGAGCAGAATGTACGCCGAGTCTGTTTCCGGGAAAGTAAAGCGAAATTGCACCGCCCTTTCCGTTGGGGCCATCTCGGTCACCACATCGTAGTCGGCAAGGTATACCTTGTAATAATGTGGCTGTACCACTTCCGCTTTGTGCGAAAACCAGGACGCCCGCTCCTCTTCCTGAAATTTCAGCGTGCCCGTCACCGGCATGAGGGAGAAAGACGCATAGTCATTGATCCAGGGGCTGGGCTGATGGGTCTGCTTGAAGCCCCGGATTTTATACGCATCGTACTGATAGGTCCAGCCATCACCCATTTTGTTGGTCATGGGGGTCCAGAAGTTCATGCCCCAGGGCATCGCAATCGCGGGGTAGGTATTGCCATTGGACAGGCTGAATTCGGAATCGGTGCCCATGAGCGGATTGACGTAGCTCACGTAGTCTACGGGCTCGTTGGCAGGGCTTTCAGCCGCCTCAGAAGTAGTGCAGGCTGGCATCAAAGCCAGCCCGGCCATACAAAAAAGGGAGATGTAAATGATATACTTCATATTCGTTTAGTTGAGAATAACTTCGTCCAGGAAAGTCCACAATTCATTGCCCCGAGCGCCGTGCCATTCCGGAGGAGCCCCGTAGTTGTACACCTTGACTTTCACGTATCGGTATTGCCCGGGTTCGAGGTCCAGCTTGTAGCGGTAAACCTTAAGCTCATGCTCTTCCTGAGGCGGCAGGTCAAGGCTGCCGATGGGCTGCAGGGCGCCGGGCTGATTCCCGGCCAGCACTTCGATTTTATCCGGTGGAAAAATGTAAGATTTGGTATCCTTGAGGGCGCCCACTTCCAGTTCCTTAACATTAGTAGGCTCCCCGAAGTCAATATCCAGAAAGATGTTGTCTTTGATGCCAGTCCAGCGGTTGTCATTGTAGCTCTCGGAACCAATTTCCTGATCAAAAATCAGCTCTGCGCCTTCCTTTCCGTAGGGGAAGTCGTGCTGCGCTACGCTGTATTTGGGATAACCGGCCGGCAATCCTGCCAAAACGCTCTGATAATAGGGCTTTTCAAAGAAGGCACTTGGATTGAGCCCTTCCTCGTAGGCGATGGCCTTTACCGTGGTGTTTTCCCGAATGGTGAATGGGCCGTTGTAAGGCGTGCTATTGTTGTCCGGTTCGCTCCCATCCAGGGTGTAGTAAATCTTAGCGTTTTTGTTTTTGGAAGCCAGCTCAATGGTACGCTCGGTCCGGAAAAAGGCACCGGGCGCCACATCGTAGGGCGCAGGCGTGCCCACCACCGGAATTTCCGCCACAGCGGTGTCCTCAAAGTCGCCGGGGAAGGTCGCTGTCGGGTCCCTGCCCCATTGCTTGTTGGGCTCGGGGCCGAGTTCGAAGACCAGCTCGCCCCCCTGCATGATCGTTTTGTAATCGATGTAGTTCTTTTCATAGGGCTCCCCGTTGAGGGTGACGGACTGCACGTAGATGTTCTCCGGCGACACCTTGTTGGCCAGAATAGTGAAATCATCGCCACTCTCCAGGTGGATGACCGCTTTGGGATGAAGGGGCGCGGTCAGCTGGAAAACGCCATCGCCAGGTGCCACCTGATACATTCCCAGCGCGCTGAGCATATACCATGCCGACATCTGCCCCAGGTCTTCGTTGTTGATGAAGCCTTCCTGCGGATTGGGGTGGTACATGGTGGTCAGTACTTCATTGATGTAGCGCTGCGCCAGCCAGGGCTTGCCCACATAGTTGAACAGGTAAGGCATATGGTGCCCGGGCTCATCCCCGTGCCCGTACTTCCCGATAAATCCGGAAATATCCACATGCTGATGCCCTTCAAGGGGCGATTCATTTTGAAAAACACCCTGTAGCCACTGCGCATAGGCCTCCCGTCCGCCGTGAAGCTGCATCACGCCTTTCATATCGTGGGGGGAGTAAGCCGAATACGCCCAGATGTTGCCCGAGATGTAATGCCCTTTGAGGGAATTCCACTTCGTTGTATCCAGCAGCAGGTGCTCCCCGGTAGCCGTGATGGGCATAAAATAGCCCGTTTGCGGGTCGAAAAAATTGCGGTAGCCGATTGCACGGCGGTCAAATAAAGTTTGGTCTTTCGTTTTGCCCAGCTTCTCGGCTACCCGGGCTATCGCCCAATCGCAATAATTCTGTTCTGTGGTTTTAGAGACCGATACGCCGGTCTCTGCGGTCACATATCCGTATTTGAGGTATTCGTCCATGCCGTTGAGGTCACTCACCTGACTGTGCTTGGTGCGGTCAAAAGCAGCATAGCGGATGGCTTCGTAAGCAGCTTCCACATCCACGCCGGGGATGTCCTTCAGCACGGCATCCGCTACGGGCGATACCGCACTGTAACCGATCATGCAGCGGTTGTCGTAGCCCAGGCACTCCCAGCTTGGCAGGCCTACATCATCCACGGCTACCCGCGAGGACAGGCTGTTTACAAACCCGGCTGTCTTTTCCGTTTCAATGATGGTAAAGAGGGGGTGTAAGCCGCGGTAAGTATCCCAGGTGGAGAAATTACTGTACTGCGGGATATCACTTTGGCGCACCTTTCCCTCAACGTAGTACCGCCCGTCCGCATCAGAGATGAGGTTGGGAGAGATAAAGGCGTGGTAGAGCCCGGTGTAAAACAACTTCATCTGACGGTCGGTCGCGCCCTCGATTTCGATTTTGCTCAGGACCTTCGCCCATTCGCGGCGGGCATTTTCGTGGGCCAGATCGAATCCGTCCACCGCTTCGGCTTCAAAATTGGCTTTGGCGCCCTCTATGGAAATGGAGGACAGCGCCAGGTGGACTTCCACGCTTTCCCCGGGTGCCAGATCGAAGCGGACCTGCCCAAGCAGGCCTTTCCCATTGCCTTTTTTGCCTTCTACAAGCTCTCCTTTGCGGACCAGGCTAAAGCCAGCCACCGGTTGGGAAAATTTTGCATAGAAGTACTGCGTCCGGTCTCCTGCCGACCAGCCATCACAATCTTTGTAGCCAACCAGCTCAGTATCAGAGATCAGCTCCAGGTAAGTGTCCTGTATGTTTTCGTTGATTTGATGATTGGGATCGAAGAGCAGGTAATCCTCCCCTTCCCCATTGAAGGTATAGCGGTGGTAGCCCATGCGCGTACCCGCTGTAAGCTCCACCAGTACCTCTTCCTCGTGCAGCAGCAGTTTATAATACCCGGCTGAGGCCGATTCGTTATCGTGGGAAAACCGGGCACGGTAACCTGTATCCGCCTTTCCGTCCTCCCCTGAGCTCGTATGCGCCTCCCGGGCAGGCATTACCAGGATATCCCCCAGACCGGACAAGCCCGGCCCGCTAATGTGCGTATGTGCAAAGCCTTTAACGATGGTATCGTTGTAGTGATAGCCGGAGCAATAGTCCCAGGACTTATACTCATTGGAAGGGCTCAGCTGTACCATCCCAAAGGGCGTCGTCGCTCCTGGAAAGGTGTGCCCGGTGCCGCCCGTGCCAATCATGGGGTCCACAAAAGGCAGGTACTTTTCACCGGATGGTGCAGCTTGCTCATTTGAGCTGCCACTGCAGGCAGCCATCATAACTATAAGCAAGAGAAGGATTAGATTTTTCTGCATCGTTGAGTATGGCATTATTCGGTATAGGAATCATAGACGGACAGCAGGCGGACCGGCGGCCAGCCCTGCTCCGGTGGTTCGGGCAAGGTGAGTTTCACTGTTTTAGGCTCCCCCGGGCAGAGATCAAAGAAGTTGTCGGAGAAATTGCCCGGCAGGCCTTCCAGGCTGATGTACAGCCCCATCACCAACACGCTGGATTGTAAGGTAACGCTGAGTTGCGCCCCATTGGCCTCTGTACTTACTTTAACCTTGGGCGCGGGCAGGTGCAAATCGCGGGCCGGCACCAGATAGGCGGTGTGGTCGTAGGCCACCCCTTTGGTATCAGACAATTGGACTCGTATCCACAAATCAGCGGCATCGTAGTCTGCTGTTGCTGTTTTCAAGTCTTCCAGCCCGACCAGCGCTTTACCGTTAGCCGGCACATTCAGGCTTTTTTCCTCCAGCCACAGGCGTTCGCCAGTCAGGCGGTAGAGCCCGATGCTCAGGCGCAGGCGTTTATCCTGAGGCTCATCGGAAACCACCGTGACCGACCATTCCTCTTCATCTGTTTCCAATACCGCCAGTAAGGGGCTGAACGCCTGCCGGACCGCATAATGCAGGGCTTTCCATTGCCCGTAGTAGTCGATGCCTGCCCAGGACGCCACCGGCCAGCAGTCATTGAGCTGCCAGTAGAGCGTGCCCATACAGAAGGGCTTGGCTTTGCGGTGGGCTTCGATAGCAATACGTATTCCTTCCGCCTGCAGTAGTTGGCTGAGGTAGAGGAAGGTTTCAAAGTCTTTAGGCTCCCGGTAGTGCTGCAGCAGGTACTTACGTATAATGCCGTTGCCCCGGGGATGCTTTTGGTGGAGCTGCATGACCGGCGACTCAATCGACCAGTCTTCAGGCTCTGCATAACGCCGGACCGAATCCAGCAGTGGGAAGGACTGAAACCCATACTCGCTCATGAAGCGGGGCACCGCCCATTTGTAGGTGGAAAATGGCGCTTCTTCGTGCCAAACACCCCAATAGTGGACATCGCCTTTATCGTAATTATCGTGGTCAGAGTAATCGTATACCGGTGAAGAAGGCAGGTAATCGCGTGTCGGATCGTTCCCCTCTACAAGTTCAGGCAGAACTGCTTCAAACAGCCGCTCGTAATCATCAGCCATAAGCTGGCAGTCCGATTCGTTGTAGCCATATTCTTTTTGCCAGCCCCAGTGCTGCCAGCCCACGGCGATTTCGTTATTGCCACACCATAATGCCAGGCTGGGATGCCCTTTCAGCCGGTGAATGTTGTAAATGGCTTCCGCCCGGATATTGTCCAGAAAATCGGGATCGCCCGGATACATGGTGCAGGCAAACATGAAATCCTGCCACACCATAATGCCGTACTCATCGGCCAGGTCGTAAAAGAGGTCAGATTCATAAATACCGCCGCCCCAAATGCGTACCATATTCATATTGGCAGCCGCCATGTCCTCAAATACCTGCCGGTAATGAGCTTCCGTGGGCCGGTCCAGAAAACTGTCTTGCGGGATATAGTTGGCTCCTTTGGCGAATAGAGGCTGCCCGTTGACCTCAAAATGGAAGCTGCGGCCCTCCTCATCGGCCTCTCGTATGAGCTGTATAGTGCACAAACCAAACCGGCCCGGCTTTTGATCGATGGTCTCAGCAGCATGCTTCAACTGCCAGTTCAAATCGTAAAGCACCGGCTCTCCCCAACTGCGGGGCCACCAATAGTCTGCGCCCTGCAAGGCCACGTCAAAAGCAATCGTATGCTCACCGGGCTGCAGCTGAACGGTATGCTCAAAAACCCAGCGACCCTGACCGATATTCAGCGCTACAGTATATGCGCCGGCTATCGAAGTGACTACCGTTACCTCTGCCCGCGCCACACCTCCTGTTTCGGTAAGGGATTGAGTGACCAGATTGGCCGTCTTCATTCGGGCCGTATCAAAACTAATCAGCTCCACCGGGCGCCAGACACCGGAAGTCACAAACCTTGGGCCCCAGTCCCATCCATAATGATAAGGTGCCTTGCGGGTGAATACGCTCAGCTTCTCCTCAGCATGATCATTGCCCGCCGGGTAGGTAAAACCAACTGCCTCTGCCTTTGCCTGCACCTCCCGAATAGGCGAACGAAAGCGGATATGCAACTCATTGGTACCGATTTGAAGTATAGTGCCAACCTCTGCCTCGTAACCAAGGAACATATTTTGTGCTTTCAGGATGAGCTGCCCGTTCAGGAAAACATCTGCATAAGTGTCCAATCCATGAAAGACCATCATATGCCGGCCCAATTCAAGCCTGCCCTCCTCTATCTCGAAAGTGGTTTGGTACTCCCAGTCCTCTTTCTCTATCCATTGCAGTTCATTTTCATTAGTACGATAAAAGGGGTCCGGGATACGCTCCTGCCGCAGGAGGTCAGAAAAGTTATTCCCTGGCACTTGTGCAGGCAGCCACTCCATATCACCTGCTTTTCGAAAAGCCCAGTTCTGAAACAAGGGGGTGCGCACCAGCCTTGATGAAGAGGTTGTTTGATGTTGATAGTTTGTGTGAGGCATGTCGTTCTTAAGTAGTAGTGCAATCGGTCCGATAGCCAGCTACAGCTTTCATTAGGCCCACTGCGTAGTTTGAGATATTTGGGCTCTGAAATTACTAAAAAAAGTAAAAACCAGCAATAAAGCGCATATTTTTTGCCGATTTTAACTCAAAAATGCACAAACAAGAAAAAAACCGCAAGTTTTTACGTACTTTAGTCCGTGCTAACCGGCAGCCCCACCAACCAAACAAAACCTGCCGCAACCACAGAAACTATGCTAAAGGAAGAACGGCAGAGCATGATTCTGGAAATCATTAATCTGCGGAATAAAATCAAGTCAACGGAGCTGAGTGAACACCTGGGGGTCTCAGAAGATACTGTACGGCGTGATCTCCGTGAACTGGCAGAAGGCGGCTTTATAAAAAAGGTGCACGGCGGTGCACTGGCCAATCCTAAAACGCCGGAGGCTGTCCATCGTCAAAATGGCACTCCAAGCCCGGAAGCCACGCTTATTGCTCAGAAAGCAACCACCCTGCTTCGTGATGGCATGGTGCTGCTCATGGACGGAGGGCCGGTTACCCTTTCTCTCATCGACCAAATCCCGGCAGAACTGGAACTCACGATTTTCACTAATTCCATCGCTGCTGCCGAACGCCTGGCAACGCTTCCCAACATCAGCACCTACCTCCTGGGCGGCAAAATCACGGGGCGCAACCGGCTCACCGCAGGTGTGGAAGTCGTACGGGCTATTGAAGAATTGCACGCTCACCTTTGCCTCATCAATGCCTCAAGCCTGCACGAAACAATAGGCCTAACGAGCAACAACCGGGACATCGCAACCGTCAAACGAGCCATGATCGCCTCCTCTGCCCACACCGCAGTATGCTGCCCCTCTGAGCACCTGGGCCAGATACAGCCTTTTAAAGTAGCCAAACTTAATGGGTTTTCAACCCTGATCACTGATCTGTTGCCCGAAGATTCCGCCCTGGAGGGCATGAATGGGCAGAACTTGCAAATGCTATAATCTACTAAAAACCACCTGCTACATGTATACGAAACGGTACCTCCTGAAATACATTTGCTTCATCGCTCTTCTTCCCGGGGCCATAAGCACGACTGCACAATCCCCGTCAGACTGGGTCAATCCGTTTATTGGCACCTCTAACTTTGGTGCCACTCACCCCGGTGCACAGTACCCGCATGCACTGGCTTCCGTCACTCCCTTCAATGTAGCCTTCCGCGAAGGGGCCGAAAACCCTATCGAAAAGGACGCAGGCTGGAACTCCCGGTCCTACATTCAGGAAAATGGCTTCCTCACCGGTTTCAGCCACGCCAACCTTAGTGGGGTGGGCTGCCCGGAACTGGGTGTTTTGCTCCTGATGCCCACCACCGGCGAGCGCCGTTTCGACCCGGCAGCATACGGCAGTACTTATCAGGACGAGGAAGCCTCTCCAGGCTACTACAGTTGCTACCTTAATGAATATGACATCAAGGCTGAAGTAAGCAGCACACTACGTACCGGCATCAGTCGCTATACTTTCCCTGTAGGAGAATCGCACATCCTGCTCAACCTCGGCCTCGGGCTGACTAACGAAACCGGCGGCATGGTCAAAGTCAACTCCCCTCAGGAAGTGGAAGGCTACCGCATGATTGGTACCTTCTGCTATAACCCGGAAGACGTGCGCCCGGTCTATTTCGTAGCACAGCTCAGCCGGCCTGCACAATCTTTTGGTACCTGGAAGAAAATGCCTGAATACAAGGGGCCCGAAGGCGCGTGGACCAAGTACAACAACACCTGGAAACCCTATGAAGGCTTTACACAGGAAATGGCCGGCGATGATGTTGGTGCCTACTTCTCCTTCGAAACGCAGGCAGGCGAGACCATCGAGGTCAAGCTGGGTATTTCCTACGTCAGCATTGAGAATGCCCGGGCCAATCTGGAAGCCGAACAACCTGGCTTTGACTTTGAGGGCGTCCGAAAAGCCAGCAGGGACCGCTGGGACGAACTCCTCGGCAGAGCGCAGGTGAAAGGCACAGATGAGCAGAAAACTTTGTTCTACACCGCTCTTTATCATAGCCTTATCCACCCCAATATCCTGCAGGACGTGAACGGGGAATACCCCCTCATGGAGCAGCCCGGCGTGGGCAAAATGGAAGAAGGGCGAAACAGGTACACTGTTTTTTCTCTCTGGGATACCTACCGGAATGTCCATCCTCTGCTCAGCCTCCTCTATCCTGACCTGCAGGAAGAGATGGTACAGACGATGGTGGACATGTACGAAGAAAGCGGGTGGCTGCCTAAATGGGAGCTCCTGAGCATGGAAACCAATGTAATGGTAGGCGACCCCGGCACCCCCGTGATTGCCGATACCTATCTGCGGGGCATCCGAGGGTTTGATATTGAGAAAGCCTATGCCGCTGCCTGGAAAGCCGCCACCACTCCGGAAGCGGACAACCCGCTGCGCCCGGACTTTGATGCCTATGCCCGGCTGGGGTATGTGCCTATGGACGGGGAAGATCTGTACGGTGGCAGTGTGTCTACCGCTCTCGAATATTATCTTTCAGACTGGACACTCTCCCAACTGGCTAAAGCTCTGGGCAAAACAGCCGATGCCAGCCTGCTGGAAAACCGGGCAAAAGGGTACCTGCATTATTTCGACCCCGAAACCGGCATGCTGCGTCCCAAATATGCAGATGGGCGCTTCTACGAAAACTTTGATCCCGAAGAAGGTAAAAACTTCGAGCCAGTGACAGGCTTTGTAGAGGGCACCGCCTGGCAGTACCGCTTTTATGTACCCCATGACATCCCTTTCCTGATTGACACCCTCGGCGGAAGAGATGCCTTTGTTAAAGCCCTGACGGCCTGCTTTGCCGATGATCAGTACGATGTGGCCAACGAACCGGATATTACCTACCCGTTCCTTTACAACTATGTGCCTGGTGCCGAATGGCGTACCCAAAAGCAAGTATTGGACATCATTGACAAGCATTACACCAATACACCCGGCGGCATTCCCGGCAACGACGATACCGGCACCCTCTCCACCTGGCTCGTGTTTAGCATGATAGGGCTCTATCCGGTCTGTCCTGCCGATATGGACTACGCGGTATTCACCCCCGCTATGGAGGAAGTCCGCCTGCAATTACACCCGGATTACTACCCGGGCCGGGAACTGGTGATACAGGCGCCCCGCAAAACACCGGGCGCCATTTACATCAAAAAAGCCCGCTTTGAAGGGCAACCGCTCGAACGGCTGTTCCTGAGCCACCAGAAGCTGGTGGAAGGCGGTACGCTCCAACTTGACCTTACGACCAAACCTAAAAAGAAACAATAATGATAAAGCACATTTACTTTTGGATAGCCGCATTAATCCTGCCTGCCAGTCTGCTGGCACAACAGCACGAACTCTACCAATTCAGCCCCCGGCAGTACGTTTGCCAATACGTGGAAAGCCCGCTTACCATTGATGGCAAACTGGATGAGAAAGCCTGGAAGCAAGCCGAGTCCACGGATAAGTTCATGGACATAGAAGGCACCATCAGGCCCCTGCCCTACTACGATACGAAGGCAAAAATGCTTTGGGACTCCCAGTATTTCTACATTGCCGTAGAGCTGGAGGAGCCCCACCTTTGGGCGACTTACGACCAAAGAGACATGGTCATTTTTCATGAGAATGACTTTGAAGTGTTCATTGATCCGGATGGGGACACTCATCACTACTATGAGCTGGAAATCAACGCTCTGGGTACGCTGTGGGACCTCATTCTCACCCGCCCCTACCGCGATGGCGGACAGCCTGTTGATGCCTGGGATATCAAAGGGCTGCAATCCGGCGTACACCTGAACGGCACCCTTAACAACCCGGATGATGAAGATGAAGGCTGGACGGTGGAACTGGCCTTCCCATGGTCGGTCCTTGAAGAGCTGGCTCCACACCCTGGCCCCCCCAACGATCAGGAAATCTGGCGGGTCAACTTTTCAAGAGTGCAATGGCGCACCGAAGCGAAAGATGGCCAATATGTAAAGGAAAAAGACCCGGCCACCGGACAGCCCTACCCGGAGCACAACTGGGTGTGGTCCCCACAGGGCGCTATTGCCATGCATCAACCGGAAACCTGGGGGCTGGTACAGTTTTCCTCTACACCTGCAGGCAAGCGGGCACGATTCAACGGGCAGCCCAATCTGGAAGCCATCCGCTGGCAGCTGCGGCAGCTGTACTATAAACAGCATGCCTGGAAGGAAGCCAATGGCACTTTCACCGATGACCCTGCTCAGCTCGGGCTGGAAGGCGAGCCCATTCAGGTTGTCGCCGGAGCGGACTTCTTTTTGGCCACTTACGAATTGGGCGACCTGAAACTGCGGATCCGGGAAGATGGAAAACTGGACCATATACAGCCAAAGGAAGACGAGGAATAAACGAACCACGAATGCTACAATCGCCCTACATAGAAGTACCGGAATCGGAAGGCGCCTGCTGGGGCAGCTGGCCTGCCATTGGCAAGGCACTGAAGCAGCATCTTCAGCAGTTGGACAAGGCTAAAACCATATTGGCTGTAGAGTGCTACCCCGGCACCTACGCCAATATAGATATGGGCTTCCTGAAGTCAACGCTTTCGCCCAATGTGGTGTGCCGGGCAGAGGACCTTTTCCTGGAGGAAAATGAAATCCGGCAGCGCATAGGGCCGGGCTTTGCCAAAACACCGAGAGCAGATGCCAACCTGCCAACAACCATTGCTTCCTACTTTGACCCTCAGAAGCTGACCTCCATTCAGGAGACCATTGCGGAGATTGAAACCGGCATCATCCTCGTCCACGGTGTGGGGGCCCACCTGATCGCGCAGCCCGATGTGCTGGTCTATTCGGATGTTTCCCGTTACGAACTGATTCAGCGGCTCAGGCGGAAAGACATCACCAATATCGGCGTGGATAACCGGGAGCTGGGCTACGATTTGCAATATGCCTGGAGCTATTTCATTGACTGGTCCCTGGGCGACCACATCAAGCAGCAACTTTTACCTGCCTGCGACTACATACTGGAGACCAACAACTGGCAACGACCGAAAATGGTGGCAGGAGATGCCATCAGAAGAGGATTTGAGCTGGCCCTTGAGCGCCCGGTTTATCCTTCTCCTTTTTTCGACCCGGAGCTATGGGATGAAACCAGCCCACGACAACAACCGGGTGAGCTGGGCGTCAATTTCCACCTGCGGGTAGAAGAGGACAATCTGCTTTTTAAAATATGTGACCAGTTGATCGAAGCTCCCGTTGTTAATCTCTTGTTCTACAAGTCCAAAGAATTCCTCGGGGCCGGCATCCGCCAAATCTATGGAGACCGGCTGCCCTTTTACATTCAGTTTTTCGACCACCTTCAGCAGCAACTCCCTGATATCAATTACTATCCTGACCCTTCGGCCATGGCCCGGTATTTTGGCAAAACTGCCCGGCACCAAGACTACTACTATGTGGTAAAGGCGCGCAAAAATGCCACACTTTTGGCTGGAGCCATACCCACAGAAGCGATTGCCGACCAAAAACAATATATAGACGCCAAGGAGTGGGCAAAATTACTCCAAGCCTTCCCTCTCGAAAAAGGTTCGGTTGCCTGTATTGCAGCGGGTGTGGTGCATAGCACAGGTACTGGTTGCCAGCTACTTAATATCGGGATCGCTTCTCCTTTTTTCAGGCAACACCTGATCAGCAAAAAGACGGGTAAAAGGCCGCACCTGAGCGCGCCCGAGAAAGATATGACCGGACACCTCTACCCCTTGGCTCCTGCCCTGGCTCAGCCTGCTTCAATGGAAAGTGCTCCCTATGAAGACCACTTCCTGGAACTGCAACAGTTGTCGGGGGGTGAAAGACTGGAACTGGCAGCTGCCAACCAAGTGCGGGCAATATGCGTGGTGGAAGGCACTACAGCATGGCTTACTTACGGTGATGGCGACCGTTACCAGCTGCTCTTTGGTCAAGTTGTGCTGTTGCCGGCCCGCCTGCAACGGCTCGTCTGGGAAGCACCACCCGAAACCACTGCCATCCTGATCACTATTAAAGCCTGATCAGACCACGAGTGCGTACTTATCCTCCCGCTCCAGATAATACCTGGCGTTCTCGGCCACTACGATATCCAGGGGCAGGTGCTGAATGGCATCCACTTCCTTATCGAAAATGAGTTTCTGTACGACGCTCGTCAGGCTGAGATAGCCCTGCTCCACCGGGTTTTGGTTGATCAGGAACTGTATGGCGCCTTTTTTCAGGTAAGCGATATTTTCCGGCAGCAGATCGAAGCCTACGATACGGATATCCTGAAGTGCCTCCTGCCCCAATGCGTCCAGAATTTTATACGCCCGGGAGTTTGTGACAAAAAAGCCCTTTAGCTCAGGCTGTTCTCTTAAGAGTTCAAGCAGGAAAGCCCGCAGGGCTTTTTTGTTTTCAAAAGCCTCAAAAACCACCTTTTCCACCCGGTTACGGTCGCCCATGCCCTGCGCCTGAAAGTAATCTTCTAACCCCTGAGCCTTGTCAGAAAGATGCTTTGCGTTAGCGGGTTCCTTGGAAAGGTTGACCACAGCTACCCGTCCGGTCGGCCCCATGCTGAAGCTCAGCAGTTTGCCTGCCAGCACCCCGCTTTGGTAGGAATTCTGGCCAACGTAAGTCAGCACGTTCTCACCCGAGAGCTCCGTATTGAACAGAGACACCGTAATTCCAAGCCGGGCACAGGCCTCGAGCAATTCGTTGGCGGCCTTGAGGAATACCGGAGGAAAGACAAGAGCTTCGGGCATGGTTTTGAGCGCGACTTTGGCTTTTTGGGCAAAGTCAGCCTGGTCAAAAAGGTTGAAATAAAAATGCTCAAGCTCCACCCCATAATGCTTTACTGAATGCCAGGCTTTGTTCACCCCAACATTGGGCAACTCCCAGTAAGGGTCAATGCTGGGGTCCGGCATTAACAGCGCGATACGCATAATTTTGCGGGTGGCAAGGGTACGGGCAATGATATTGGGCTCATAGCCCAACTCTTCCATCACGGCTTTCACTCTTGCCCGTTTCTCCGGCGAAACGTTCCCTCTGTTGTGAATGACCCGGTCAACAGTGCCCGTGGAGACTTTTGCTTTTTTAGCAATGTCCTTTATTCGAATTCGATTTCCCATTAGTCCTATTAGGTTGTAGCCTATTAAAACGTGTAACTGCAATCGCTGCAATTTCAACAGCCGGGTGAGCAGGCGCAGGGGCTATAATACGTATAAAATTGGATATGTGTCCGAACACAGCGTTAAAATATTTCAAATTACTCGCTTAAAACTAGAAAAAATTATACTTTTGTAGACGTAAGCATAATTTTTCAAGTATTGCCCTTCATGTTTGGGCAGTTAATCCAATAGCATCTTGAGCACTCTTGCGCTAGGCGTAGATATAGGAGGAACGAGCACCAAGCTAAGCTTGGTGGACCGCTCGGGCGTCATCTTACAGCGTGCTGTATTTCCCACGCAAAGTAACGGGCAAACAGACTACCCAACTACTTTGGTAGAGGCTATGCAAAAACTGCTGCAGTACGCGCCTTATCCCCTTGAAGGTATTGGTGTAGGTGCTCCCGGTTGCGATCCCGTCTCCGGCTATATCAGCTATGCGGTCAACCTTCCTTTTTCTACGCCCTTCCCAATAAGGGATTTTTTGTCCCAAAAACTGTGTGCGCACACAGTATTAGTAAAGGACTCTACCGCAGCTGCATTGGGCGAAAAAATGTGGGGCGGTGCCCGGCAAATGGAGAACTTCGTCCTGGTGGCACTGGGCACTGGGCTGGGCAGTGCTTTTTATATCAACGGAAAAATAGTGGAAGGCGGGCACGGGCTGGCCAGCGAACTGGGCCATACCATAGCAGTGCCAGATGGCCGGAAGTGCTCCTGCGGGCGCCACGGCTGCCTGGAGACCTACGTCTCCGCAACGGGCCTGCGCAGGACCTGCCAGGCTCTAATGGGCCAGGAAATCATCCCCAGTGCCCTTCGGGAGCTGCCCCAATCGGCACTGACCGCCAAGACTATTTCCCTGGCAGCAAAGGAAGGTGATCCCCTGGCACAAATGGCTCTAGAGGATTTATCCCGGCGACTGGGCAATGCTCTGGCGGCTATAGTTTTGCAAACTGACCCCGAAGGCATTTTTTTATCAGGAGGGCTTTCCAATGCCGGCCCAATGCTGGCTGAGCGGGTGGCGCACCATATGAATGCACAGCTATTGCCAGCCTTCCGGGGCAAGGTGAAAGTAGAAGTTTCCCGTTTAGGCGCAGATACCGCAGGCACACTGGGAGCAGCAGCACAAGTCTATCTTGGCGCCCCGGTCACCTAAACAGACAAACAGAATAGAAGAAATCAAAACCGAAAACTCAAGTTCACTTATGAGGAATTTTCTGAAATACCAGCTGCGATCTGTAGAAAAGATGCGGACTACGGTTTGGCCCAAAGCTACAGATGGCTCCGTTCATGTAGCTAAGTCGATTGCCCTCGCCATACGGCAGCGCCAACAGGAGAACAAGCACATTGTGCTCGGGCTCGCAACCGGCTCCTCCCCAATTCAGGTATACCGGGAGTTGGTGCGCATGCACAAGGAAGAAGACCTGAGCTTCAGAAATGTCATCACTTTCAACCTGGATGAGTACTATCCTATGCCGCCCAATGCCCGGCAGAGCTACGTGCGCTTCATGAATGAACACCTCTTCGACCACATTGACATCCAAAAGAAAAACATCCACATTCCGGATGGCACCCTTGAAATGGACGATGTGGAATCCTATTGCGAAGAGTACGAGCGTAAAATAAAATACTACGGAGGCATTGATATCCAACTTCTGGGTATAGGACGGACGGGGCATATCGGGTTCAACGAGCCGGGCTCCTGGGAGACCTCTGTTACCCGCATGGTACGCCTGGATGCCCTGACCCGCCGGGATGCCGCGAAGGACTTCGACCGGGAAGAAGACATTCCCTACCGGGCTATCACCATGGGCATTCAGACCATCATGGAAGCCCGCAAAATCTTCCTGCTGGGCTGGGGGCAGCACAAAGCTGCCATTCTTCAGAAAGCCGTCGAGGAGGAAATCACGCCAAATATCCCTTCCACCTTCCTGCAAAAGCACAAGGATGTCAGCGTACACCTGGACTACGGCGCAGCAGAACTGCTGACCCGTTTTGAGGCACCCTGGCTCATTGGTATTTGCAACTGGGACGAAGACCTCATTTGCAAAGCCGTAACCTGGCTGTCCAGAAAAGTGCAAAAGCCTATTCTCAAACTCACTACAGAAGACTACGCTGAGAATGGCCTGAGCGACCTCACGATAGAACACGCTTCGGCTTACAACATCAACATCCGGATTTTCAACCGCCTGCAGCATACCATATCTGGCTGGCCCGGTGGAAAACCGAATGCAGACGATACCACCCGCCCCGAGCGCAAGACGCCTTCCAAAAAGCGGGTCATTATATTCAGCCCACACCCGGATGACGATGTCATTTCAATGGGCGGTACTTTTCAGCGGCTTGTTGAGCAGGGGCATGAAGTGCATGTAGCCTACCAGACATCCGGAAATATTGCCGTGCACGATCACCATGCCCGCCACTTTCTGGAATTCTGCATTGAGCTGATGGACGCTGAAAATGGCGACTACAAAGAACTCGACACCCGGGTGCGGCAGATGCTGAAGCAGGTGATCACCAAAGATATCAACAGCATTGCTGCGCAGGAAACCCGCCTGGTCAAAGGGCTCGTCAGAAGAGGGGAAGCCCGTGCAGGGGCCCGCCTTTGCGGGCTGGAGGATGAGCAAATCCACTTCCTGGATATGCCGTTTTATGAAACCGGCCGTACTCGTAAAAAGCCTCTGGGCGAACAGGATATTCAGATTATCGTAGACCTGATGGAAAAGATTAAGCCCCATCAGGTGTATGCTGCAGGTGACCTGGCAGACCCACACGGTACCCATGCCACCTGCCTGGAGGCCATCTTCCAGGCTTATGACCGGATCAAGGAAAAAGACTGGGCGCAGGACGCATGGCTATGGCTCTACCGCGGCGCATGGCATGAATGGCCGGTACATGAAATCGAAATGGCCGTGCCTATCAGCCCGGTGGAACTTCTTAAGAAGCGGGATGCCATCTTCATGCATCAGTCCCAAAAAGACCGCCCGCCATTCCCCGGCAATGACTCCCGGGAGTTTTGGCAGCGTGCCGAAGACCGGAACAAGCACCTGGCCAATCAGTACCGCGCTTTGGGCCTGGCAGAGTATGAAGCCATGGAAGCCTTTAGCCGCTGGAAGTTTGACTGGCAGACTGGCGAAAAGCCTGTCAAAGCGGCCAGGGAAGCCCCTGAGCCGGATTCAAAGCGAAAAAAAGCGAAAGCAAAGGTCTAAGTCACTATTAAGAATTTAAGTTTCATACACTATTTTTCAGAGAGGAAGGCCCTGCGCCTTCCTTCTTTTGTAAATTGGCAGCACGAAACAAAATAACATTTCATGCAACGTACTATTCCCATTTTTATCCCTCTCCTTGCCCTCATGCTGGCTATAGCATTGCCGGCTTCTGCGCAGGACCAGAAGAACAAGGATAAAACCACTCAGGAAGATAAAAGAAGAGAAAAAGAAAAAGCAATGCGGGAACGGATCAAAAACATCCCCCCGGAGCAGCTTGTGGAGCCCACAGTCATTCCACAACCGCAAACCATAAAGGTGACTAAAAACCAGGCTGCGATCATCGGCAATGACGTTACGATCGAATTTGACAAAGAAGACAAAGCTCTTGCTACAGCTGTGCAACATCTGGAGCGGTGGCTTACCGGGCAGCGCCTGGACCCTACACCCAGCGGGCAGAAGGCAGCAAAAATCAGAATACGGATTGTTGACTCCCTGGAACAACAGGAGGCTTACCGCCTGTTAGTCAATAAGAATGGCGTCAATATTTCAGCCTCTGATGCTACAGGGGTCTTTTACGGTATTCAAAGCCTCATACAACTCAGCGAGCCCTGGGAAATCATGCGGACACGCCTGCTGAAACTTCCCATGGCATTTATACAGGACAAACCAGCATTTAGCTACCGGGGCATGCACCTCGATGTTGGCAGGCATATGTTCCCCGTTGAGTCAGTCAAGTCTTACATCGACATGCTGGCCCGTTACAAGATGAACCGCTTCCACTGGCACCTGACCGAAGACCAGGGCTGGCGTATTGAAATCAAGCAGTACCCCAAATTGCAGGAAGTAGCTGCTTACCGCAAGGAAACGCTGAAAGGGCACTACAGCGATCAGCCCCATCAGTTTGATGGAAAGCGCTACGGCGGGTTCTACACACAGGAAGAAGTCAAAGAAATTGTCCGCTATGCTCAGGAACGCTTTATCACCGTGATTCCGGAAATTGAACTGCCCGGACACGCTCAGGCTGCCATTGCGGCCTACCCCGAACTGGGATGTACGGGCAAACCGGTGGAAGTCGCTACCAAATGGGGGATTTTTGAAGATGTGTACTGCCCCTCCGAAGAGACGTTCACCTTTCTCGAAAATGTCCTGACAGAAGTCATGGCCCTTTTCCCAAGCGAATACATCCATATTGGCGGCGATGAGTGCCCTAAGACACAGTGGGAACAGAGCGAGCTTTGCCAGCAAATCATCGGTGAGGAAGGCTTGAAGGACGAACACGAATTGCAGTCCTGGTTCATCCAACGGATTGAACGCTTCCTCAACAGCAAGGGCCGGCAGATCATCGGCTGGGACGAGATTCTGGAAGGTGGCCTGGCCCCTAATGCCACTGTCATGAGCTGGAGGGGCGAAGCTGGCGGAATCGAAGCTGCTAAGCAGGGGCATGACGTGGTGATGACGCCTACTACCTATTGCTATTTCGACTACTATCAGTCTAACCATCCGGATGAGCCCCTGGCCATCGGCGGATATTTGCCCCTGGATAAAGTATACAACTACTATCCGGTACCGGAAGAACTGAGCGAGGAGGAGGCTAAGCACATACTTGGTGCGCAGGGCAATGTCTGGACGGAGTACATCCCCACGCCTTCCAAACTGCAGTACATGGCCTACCCCAGGATGCAGGCACTGTCTGAAGTGGTCTGGACGGGTAAGAAAAAGCCAGGCTACAGCAACTTCGTAAAGCGCCTCAGCCACCATCTCAAATGGATGGAAAAAGAAGGCATCAACGCTGCCAACCACATTTACGATGTAGACCTGAAGGTGGTAGGCGGCCAGGGAGCCCCCCTCAGAATATCGGTAAGTAATGCGGCGGAAGAAGGCCGGTTTGCGGTTACCAAAGCGCCAGCAACTGGCAATGCCGACTTCCCCTACACGGAGCCCTTTGAACCGGAATCCGGAATGTATACCGTACAGGGCTACGTGAAGGGCGTTAAGACAGGCCGCCCCGCAACCCTTCAGTTTGAAGGGCACCTCGCAGCCGGCCAGAAGCTTACGCTGGAGAGCAAGCCACACCCCAAATACAACGGCGGTCAACCACAAGTGGTCCTCAATGGCGTGAATGGCAGCGACGAACGATATGGCGATTCAGAATGGCTGGGCTTCGAGGGAGAAGACTTTGTTGGCACCATCGAGTGGGAAAAACTGCAACTGCTTAATAGCGCCAGCCTCCGCTTTTTCCATGGTCCCGGCCAATGGATCTATGTGCCCGAAAGCGTAAAAATCAGCACCTGGGATGAAACGGTCCAAACCTGGAAAGCGATAGGCAGCAGTACCGTTAAGGCTCCGGACGGCAAGATCGCCACGGTCGAAATCGACCTGGGGTCGGTACGTACCTCAAAGCTCCGGGTGGAAATCAGGAACCACGGCAAAATCGAAGCCGGCAAGCAAGGCGCCGGCCACGAAGCCTGGCTCTTCGTCGATGAAATCAGAATAGATTAGCCAAAGGGGGCAGCCCGGACAAAAACCGGGCTGCCCTCTATTTTTCAAAACGAAACCAACGCACACGACTTATGAATCTCGCAGGACTTGACTGGGGCATTATTGGTGCCTTTTTTGTGATTTCACTAGCTATTGGCCTGATTGTTTCAAGGCAGTCGGGCAAGAATTACAAGGAATTTTTTCTCTCGGGCAGGGGCATGCCCTGGTGGTTGCTCGGTATCTCTATGGTTGCTACCACTTTCTCGGCAGATACCCCCAACCTGGTCACGGACATCGTCCGCAACAACGGCGTAGCCGGCAACTGGGTGTGGTGGGCCTTTCTGCTTACCGGTATGCTCACGGTCTTCGTCTATGCCCGGCTATGGCGAAGGTCTGGTATCATGACCGACCTTGAATTCTACGAGCTGCGCTATCACGGCAAAACAGCTGCTTTCCTACGAGGTTTTCGAGCCATCTATCTGGGGGTATTCTTCAATATTATGATCATGGCTACGGTGACGCTGGCGGCTATTAAGATTGGTGGCGTCATGCTGGGGCTGAGCCCGCTTCAGACCGTGCTGATTGCTTCAGCTGTGACGGTGGTCTATACCTCACTGGGCGGACTTCGCGGAGTGATTCTGACCGACTTTTTCCAGTTTATCCTGGCGATGGTAGGCATCATCTGGGCGGCTATAGTCATCGTCAACCTGCCTGAAGTTGGCGGGCTGGACAAGCTTTTCAGCCATGAGGAGGTGCGCACCAAGCTGCACCTGCTGCCCGATTTCAACGACAGCAGCCAGCTTATCCCATTATTCATTCTTCCACTTGCTGTGCAGTGGTGGAGCGTTTGGTACCCTGGTGCAGAACCAGGCGGGGGCGGCTATATCGTACAGCGTATGCTTTCTGCCAAGGATGAGAAAAATGCCGTAGGGGCTACCCTGTTGTTCAATATTGCCCACTACGCCCTGCGCCCCTGGCCCTGGATTCTCATTGCACTGGCTTCAATTATTGTCTTTCCTGATTTGGAATCCCTTCGTCAGGCGTTCCCCAATATAAATGAGCAAGTTGTCAAAGACGACCTGGCTTTTCCAGCCATGCTGACCTACCTGCCCAGTGGCCTTTTAGGGCTTGTTATTGCCTCACTGATTGCAGCGTTTATGTCGACTTTATCCACCCATCTCAACTGGGGCGCCTCTTATATTGTGCACGACTTTTACCGCCGGTTCATCAATGAGAAAGCCTCCGAAAAAACACTGGTCCGCCTGGGGCGCTGGTCTACCGTGGGGCTGATGGTGCTTACTGCGCTTTTTGCACTGGTTTTGGAAAATGCCCTTCAGGCCTTCAATATTCTCTTGCAAATTGGCGCAGGCACCGGTCTGATTTTCATTCTGCGCTGGTTCTGGTGGCGGATCAATGCATACAGCGAAATTGCAGCGATGGTCGTCTCTTTCCTAATGGCCATTTATCTGGAAGTTTTGCACCCCGGTGAGCTGGCCAGCCATACCAAACTACTGCTTGGAGTAGGTGTGACAACGGCAAGCTGGATAATCGTTACGTTCCTTACGCCACCTACTGACCATAAGACGTTGTTATCTTTTTACCAACTCATCAAGCCCTCCCCCGGTGGCTGGCGCCCGGTCATCGATCAGGCCAAAGCTGAGGGTGCGCTGACGGAAGCCGATGTTGTGCCAAGCAAACTGCCTATGGAAATTGCAGCTATGGTCATTGCCTGCTTCACTGTTTATGCCGCGCTTTTTGCCACTGGATTCTGGATTTACGGCAATACTGCTTCCGCAATAGTTGCCACTGGGGTAGCTGCCACAGGTTCTGGTTTACTGATGGTATTTTGGCGGCGGCTGAATGCCCTGAGACAGGTATAAAATCAGGCTGTAAGGACGTTGGCTCCGGCTTTAGATGAATAGGATTTTCCGATTCAAAAAAACATTCCTATTTTGGGTGCCAACCAACAAACCACTGACCCACATGGCCAACGTCCTTACCCACAGCCTTTTTACCGAATTTGACATCCATTTGTTCCGAAGCGGCACACATTTTAAGCTGTACGAAAAACTGGGCAGCCACCCCATTGAAGTGGATGGGCAAGCTGGCACCTACTTTGCCGTTTGGGCACCCAATGCACAGGCGGTTTCCGTGATCGGGAATTTCAACTACTGGAACCGGGACAGCCACGCGCTTATGCCCCGATGGGATGGTTCCGGCATTTGGGAAGGGTTCGTCCCGGGTATCGGCAAGGGAGAACTGTATAAGTACCACATCCACGCCAAAGACGGGCGTCATCTTGAAAAAGGCGACCCCTTTGCGCTGCTGTGGGAGATCCCACCGAATACCGCTTCCGTGGTCTGGGACATCAGCGACTATGCCTGGCAGGACAAATCCTGGATGGACAAGCGCAAAGACATCTCCGGGCTGGATAAGCCTTACTCCGTGTATGAGGTCCACATGGGTACCTGGAAAAAGACCCACGGGGGGCTGCGCAGCCTGAGCTACAAGGAAATGGCTGATGAGATGGTCAGCTATGTAAAGGAAATGGGCTTCACCCACGTGGAATTCCTCCCGGTCATGGAGCACCCCTACTTCCCGAGCTGGGGCTATCAAATCACGGGCTACTTTGCTCCGACCAGCCGGTACGGTACGCCACAGGAGTTTATGCACCTGGTGGATGCCTTCCATCAGGCGGGCATTGGGGTGATTCTCGACTGGGTGCCTTCCCACTTCCCAACTGATGCCCATGGACTGGCCGATTTTGACGGCACGCACCTCTACGATCATGCCGATCCGCGCAAGGGTTTCCATCCTGACTGGAAGAGCGCCATTTTCAATTACGGCCGGCACGAGGTTAAGGCTTTCCTGATTTCCAATGCCCTTTTCTGGCTGGACCGTTACCATATAGACGGGCTGCGGGTGGATGCGGTGGCCTCCATGCTTTACCTCGACTACTCCCGGGAAGAAGGTGAATGGATTCCAAATATTCACGGTGGCAATGAGAACCTGGAAGCGATTGCCTTCCTCAAGGAGTTTAACGAAACGGTTTACAAGGAATTTCCGGATACGATTACCATCGCTGAAGAATCAACCGCCTGGACGGGCGTGTCCCGGCCTACTTTTGATGGCGGACTAGGCTTTGGGCAAAAGTGGATGATGGGCTGGATGCACGACACCCTCAGTTATTTCAAAAACGATCCTATACACCGGCAATACCACCACGGGGAGATTACTTTCAGCCTGGTCTATGCCTTTAGTGAAAACTTCATGCTGCCCCTTTCCCACGATGAGGTCGTTCACGGCAAAGGCCCCATCATGGACCGTATGCCGGGCGATGAATGGCAGCGCTTTGCCAACCTGCGACTGTTGTACGGCTACATGTTCACCCACCCGGGCACACAGCTCTTGTTTATGGGCGATGAGTTCGGGCAAACCAGCGAGTGGAATATTGAAAGAGGCCTGGAGTGGTGGCTAACGGAGCATGATTTCCACAAAGGAGTACAAGCCTGGATCAAAGCACTGAATGGCTACTACCGCAATGCCCCTGCCCTGCACCAGAAACAATTCAGTCCCGAAGGCTTTCAGTGGATTGATCACAACGACAATCAAAACAGCACCATTTCCTACCTCCGCTACGGAGAAGACAAGGATCAGCCACTGGCCGTTATTTGCAACTTCACGCCGGTAGCCCGCCCGGGGTATAAAATCGGTCTGCCACTGCATGGCAACTGGAAGGAAGTCCTGAACAGTGATGCTAAGGCCTACGGCGGATCAGGAGACCACCACAATACCAAAATCATCAAAACAACGCAGGAAACGTACCACGGCCGGCCCTACAGTGCGGAAGTGACCCTGCCGCCCCTTGGTATTATTGTGCTGGAACTGGACAAAGCTATTGCACCAACAGCAACAAAAACGGCGGCTAAAAAGAAGGCCCCTGCCAAAGCCGCTGTCAAACCCAAAACCACTAAAAAGGCGACTAAAAAAGAAAAAGCGAAGTAAATCCACTATCTTCGGGCTGCCTGCAAGACTGTATATACGCAATACGAAGTTGTCACCGACGATAAATGTCGGGATCTTGGATTTGCGACATCGGCCCATGACGAAGCATAGCTTGTCAGGGTAGGCGCAAGCCACATTCCCAGTGTAAATGCTGACATTGAGTAGGTTTGCTGTGGCAAACCACTTAATCGTCAGTATATCGGTTGATGCAGGCAACCAGGATTACTTAACAAACGATCAGGATTCTTTCCTGCTCAGCCCTAACGCTTTTTTAACAGAGTAGTTTGACGGAAATAAGCCAGACCGTTTTGTTTCCGTTTCTGAAAAGCGTAGACATGGCAAAAACAGCATTGATTACCGGCAGCAGCAGCGGTATCGGTCTCGGTATTGCCCGCTCCTTCGCGGAGGCAGGGTACAATCTCATATTTAACGGGCTGGAAGACAATGGCGCAGAAATTGCCGCCGGCGTTGCATCGGAGTTTGGTATTGAAACCTACTTCTCCCCTACCAATTTAATGGACCCTGCAGCCATCAGGAAGATGGTTGAAGAGGCGGAGTCCCGCTTCGGCGGAGTGGATGTCCTGGTGAACAACGCCGGTGTGCAGTACGTCGCCCCCATAGAGGAATTCCCGGAAAGCAAATGGGACCTCATCCTTGGGGTCAACCTCAGTGCGGCCTTTCATGCCACCAAAGCCGTCTGGCCGGGTATGCAAAGCCGGGGCTTCGGGCGGATTATCAATATCGCTTCTGTGCACGGGCTTAAGGCATCTCCTTTCAAAACAGCTTATGTAGCAGCCAAGCATGGCATGGTCGGCCTGACCAAGGTGCTGGCATTAGAGGGAGCAGAACACGGCATTACCGCCAACGCCATCTGCCCCGGCTACGTCAAGACCCCGCTGGTTGAAAAGCAGATTCCGGAGCAGGCCAAATCCCACGGCATGACGGAGGAAGAGGTCACCGAAAAGGTCTTCCTCAAAGCTCATGCGGTCAAAGACTTTGTAAAGGTGGAAACCCTGGGCGCGCTGGCTCTCTTTCTGGCGGGTGAAGGCGCAGCCACCGTTACCGGTACCGCCATTCCGGTAGATGGAGGCTGGGCGGCAAAGTAACAGGACATCAGGAAACTAAGATAAAGACGACACAATATGGAAGGGAAGAAGTTAGCATTAGCCCTGCAGGGTGGCGGTTCGCATGGGGCCATAACCTGGGGCGTGCTGGACCGGCTGCTGGAAGAAGAGCATATAGACCTGGAAGGCTTCTCGGGCACAAGCGCAGGGGCCATGAATGCGGCAGTGCTGGCCTACGGGCTCCACATCTCCGGGCGGGAGAAGGCGAAATCCCTGCTCGACCAGTTTTGGCGCCGGGTAGCGGAATCAGCGGCTTTGTCTCCGGTACAGCCTGCTCTCTGGGATTTGCTCTTTGGTGGTGGAAATATGGATTACTCCCCGGGCTTTATGGCAGCAGAAGCCGCAAGTATGTTTGTTTCGCCCTATCAGTTCAATCCGATGGGCATCAACCCTTTGCGGGATATCCTGGCAGATATTGTCGACTTTGAAGCCCTGCGGCATTGCAAGGTCACGCAGTTGTTTGTCTGTGCAACAAATGTAAGGCGGGGGCGGGCCAAGGTATTCGACCTGCCCCATATCTCGGTGGATGCCGTAATGGCTTCAGCCTGTCTGCCGGAAGTTTTCAAAGCCGTTACCATCGATGGCGAAGACTACTGGGACGGCGGTTTCATGGGTAATCCCCCCATTTACCCTCTCATTGATGCCGGCTGTCAGGATATCCTGCTGGTGCAGATCAATCCTATCAATATCGACCGGACGCCTCAGACCTCCTCAGAAATCCGGGACCGGGTCAACGAGCTGAGTTTTAATTCCAGCCTGATGCTGGAGATGCGGCGCATCGCGTTTGTGGACAAACTATTGTCATCTGGTGTAGACCTCGGAGCGCCCTTCCACAAAGTCTTCATCCACCACATCAATCCGGAAGCCGAAGTGCAGGGGCTGAACCTCTCCAGCAAGCTCAATGCCAACTGGCAGTTCCTCCTGCGGCTCAAAGCCATTGGCCGGGAAAAGGCAGAAGCCTGGCTTGCCCGGCACAGCGATCAAGTTGGCGTGGCATCGAGCTGTAACATCCGGGAAACTTTTCTGTAGGATTACTCCTCAGGAGGGAACAGGAACTGCCCGGACGCCCGGTCCCAGTGCAGCTTGATCTCCCCCCGGCGAAGGCGGTCAAAGGCCGGGCAGGCGATTTGCTCCTCCGGGCTGGCCGAATCCCCACAGTAGTAAAACCGCTTACCGGTAAAGACGGAGGCGGTAAGCGTGGTGCCCCGCTGCGGTAAATCCAGCAAGACCGGCATCGCTTCTTCCAGGATTGCCGGCTCCTCGGCGTAGTCCGGTTCCAGGAAATCGAAAACCGATAGCGCCCCGAGTGTATACTCCGTCCAGTCATACTGATCGGGATGTTCCGGGCGTAGGAAGTGGTATTCCTGGGTAGCGCCGAACCCATCATAGGCTTTTTTGCTCACCGCGATCATGGGGTTGCCGTTGGCCAGGCGAAAGAGGACGACCTGTACGTGATAGGTGCCGCCGCCGGTGCCTTCGTCAATGATTTCGATAAAGCCATTCTTTAGGTCTACCGTTGCCTCAAGTTCCATTTCCAGGCTGGATTCTGCTATCCATTTATTCCCCTTTTGAGTCAGTTCGTAGGGACTGTTGTAGGGTGGCTCCAGGCTGCGGTAGTAGTCCAGGACGTTCTTGCGCTTTGAAATTTCAGGCTCCGGAGCTTCATTGGTTGGCGGCAAAGTGGTTTCAGGCTGCTTCTGAATGATTTCGGCGGTATCTGTGTCGGTTGCAGGTGCCTTTGACACATCCTGACCTGTTCCTCCTGAGCAGGCTATAAGGGCAACACTCAGGAATGCCCAGACTAGTGTTTTTATTGAAAGATGCATGGCTTGATTTTATCGGAATAATTGAACATCTCCTTCGTAAAGTGTGGTAAATCCATCCACCCAGCGGACCTGTACGATGTAAGCGTAAACGCCTGCCGCTGCCGTTTCCCCCCTCGTGGTGCCATCCCATGCTGATACGCCATCTTTGGCTTCGAAGACCAGCCCGCCCCAACGATTGTATACCTGGAAGTTGAGCACCTCAGCCAGTCCAGCTCCCGGGTAAATTTCGAAGCGGTCGTTGATGCCATCTTCATTCGGGGAGAAGGCATTGGGAATGTATACCTGCCGGGTGCCATCCACTTGCAGGAACAGCTCAGCGGAGTAGGTACAGCCACCGTCCAGCGTTAAGGTCAGCTCAATATCAACAGAGCTAGTAGCCAGCAACCTGGGGTCATGGCAGGTTGTACAACTCAACACAGCACCGGAGTCCGCCACCCACTGAAAAGTTGATAAGGCAGGATCAATTGGTGCACTGGAAATAATTTCCAACTGTACGGAATCTCCAAAGGAAGCCGGATTAGGCTGAGCCAGCAGGTCAACTGACAGGGCATTTGGCTCTGCCAGGGTCAGTGAGACTGTTGTATCGCAGTTGTTGCTGTTGGTAATGGTTACTTCGTACAGCCCCGACGCTAAGCCTTCGAATACCGGCTCGGTTTGTTCTGTACTGCCATTGAGGGCAAAGGTATAAGGCGAAGTACTGCCACTAAGCCCTGAGAATTCGATAAGGCCCGTAGCTTCTCCCGGGCAAGCCGGGTCCACCGTTTCCACCTGAAAATTAATGGGCGGCACATCGGGTAAAGCGATACTATCCTGCGAGATGGCACAACCGGTAGCGTCTGTTACGGTGTAGGCGTACAAGCCGGGCAGTAGCCCGTTTATGGTCGCTGTACTTTCGTTGAAAGGTTGCCCGTTGCGGGACCATTCGAACTGATAAGGCGTGATGCCGCCAGTTACATCCAGTGTCAAAATACCAGATGCCTGCCCCTGACAGTTAGGCGGGCTCACATTTACTTCAGCCTGAGGTACATCAGGAGCGGCCAAAAAGAAAGTGGAGGTCGAAAAACAATCCGCTCCTACTGTAATGATGGCCTCATAACTTCCATCTGATAAGTTTTCGATTGTTTGTACGCCTTCTGCAATGAGGTTACCCTCGCTATCGAACCACTCAATAGCGCTCGCGGGATCCCCCCCTGACAGATTGATGGTGATAGCACCATTGTTTTCCCCACAATTTGGCGGCACAACTTCCGCCCCGACATCCGGTAATTCGAGAATATTCACGTTGATCTCATCGGTGACTACTCCACATGTGGTGGTGAGTTCCAATGTGTAGGTGCCATCTTCAGTCACCATGATTTGCGGCGTAGTGGCCCCATTGCTCCAGGTATAGTCACCCGGCACTTCAAAGACAGGGCCCAGCGTCACAGATTCGCCGTCACACACTTCCAAATCTGGCCCCAGTGCTACAGCATCTTCCGGCGTCACCACCGAAATGGAATCTACAGCAGTACATTCGTCCTGAGTGACCGTCACGCTGTAAATTCCAGAGGCATTCACGGTGAATGTGGAATCCGTAGAACCATCCTGCCACTGATAGACGGCGGTGCTGTCCAGCACCGGATCGAGCAACAAGCTCGCACCGCTGCAAATTAGCGTGTCGTTGCCAAGGTCCAGCGTAAAGGAACTGTTATTTGGATTGATGGAAAAATCCTGATCGGAAACATTCACATCAAGGTCGGTAGAGGCTGTCAACGTACTGCCAACGAAGGAGATTGGGGCCACGTCCAGGTTGACAGGAGTAAGAAAAGCATCCGGCAGAGGATCGGCGCAGATGCCCTGCCCTTGTTCGTCCACCTTCACCAAACGGAACCCATCGCGGTCATAGAGATCCTCATAAACGTAAGCATAGTAGCCCTCGGAAGTGACCGTGAGCGGGCTTCCACCAAACCGGAAAGGGCCGCTCAAAAAGCCCTCTTCTGCAAGCTCAAGCCCCCACAGCATTTCCCCATCCTTACTAATTTTTGCAAGCGCGGGGCGGATGTCGCCGGAGTTGTCCACATCCGATGCTCCTACGAATAGCAGGCTTCCATCAGGAGTAAACACTAAATCTTCAGGCTGAGAATAAAGAACAAAGTTTAGCCCATTATATTCAACTGTAACTGCCTGATTAGAAAGAACGACTAAACGAGACCATATCACACTTCCATCTAGATTGATTCGTGAAATTAACGCCCCTCTAGCTCCAGTAAACTGATCATCAACAAAGGTAGTCTGCAAAAGAGCAAATGTTCCGTCCTCTAGCGCAACAACACTTACTCCTTGCCCAACAAAATCCTGATATTGGTATGTATTGGCCCAGAGTTGAGATCCTTGCTCATTGAGACGAAGTACAAATGCTTTATCGCCTACAGCAATCCCTCCGATGCTCCCGGTAACCAGATATCCACCCGCAGGCACCTCCGCCACATCATACCCGGTAGCACCCTGTCCGGCTACCGGATAATACTGCCCCCATTCCACAGCTCCTGAGGCATCATACTTGACCAGATAAAGCGCTGTTTCAAAACTCGGGCTGTGATGACCGGCAAAGATATAGCCACCATCAGAGGTCTGAAGCCCGGCAAACCCCCGTTCCAAAAGGTCAGGATTGCCCGGGAACTGTGACCATTGCAGGGTACCATCAGCATTGCCTTTGGCCAGAAAGCCATCAAAATAGACGGTTGTGGACGTGCCGGAAAGCATGAAGCCGCCATCTTCCGTTGAGCTGATATCGGTAATGGACTGAAAAGTCCCGGGGTCATATTCCCGCGACCACACCATTTGGTTGGTATTATCGATACGGGTGACTATTGCATCGTTGGCATTGCCGGCAGGGTTATTGAAGCCATTGGCAACAGAGCTAAGCACGTAAATGCTACCGTCGGGCCCGGCTGTCGCCGCCAAAGCCCGCACGGAATCCCCTGTAGTGCATTCCACGCGGAACTCTCCCAGCTGAGCGTTAAGATGACCGACAAAAAAGAGCGTAACAAGTGTAGAGAGTAGTAATTGCTTCATGGAATTGGTGTTGTCAAGTGTTGAAGGTGCGCTACAAATTATTTCCAGTTATGTTGCAGCATGATCTGATAGATCAGAGATTTGGCATGTTCCTGACTTACACCGGTAAGGACCAGTGTAGCCTGCCGGAACAGCGCGATCGTAGTAGCTGGATAAACGCCGGTTTCACCGGGAAACCAGGCCATTGGCACACTAGTCCCCTGCAGGATTTCATAGCCAGCGCCGGCATTGTGCTCCTGCCATTCCCCGGCAATGATTTGCAACTGTGGAATGTCTTGTGCGGGTGCCGGATCGTAAAGATAGAAATGCAGCATTTGGATCTCTGCCCGTGCAGGCATGGTGAAAATGCAGGCCGACTTTTCGTTCCGCCCGGCGGCAACCGGCGTCACCTTGCGGACTGGCTCCTGAACGGTCTCCTGAATGGTCTCCAGGGCCAGCAGCGCTGATGCCTGCGGGAGCGGTGCCTGCTGAGGGTTATTCCCACAACTTAACAGGAGAAGAATCAGAGCAGGAAAGACAAGCAGTGTTTTCATGGCTTTTTTTATGGCAAATTTACAAAAGCCACTGCAAAAAAGGCGTCGCCCAGCGGTAACGGGCACGATAGATTTCAAAATAAGGAACAGGAAGCGCCCGAAACCCATTAAGGACCGGGGCTACGTTAGGCATGGTGCTACCGCAAAAATTAAAGGCTTCACTCCCCTGCTCAGCACCGGCTTGTATAGCCTGCCACATCAGCCAGGGAAATGCCCCGCTCTCCCGGGCACCTTTCCCGTTACCCGCGGTGATGGGGTAAGTAACGCCTTCGGTATGCATCAGGTACACCCCGCTGTGGACCGTTCCGTCCTGATGACGTGCCAGGAGCAATTGCACATCGCCAAACTTCCGGGCGGGCCCATCCATTTGCTGCAGCAAAGACAAGGTGACCGGTGCATACAGCCCCTGCCGGTCAAAGGTATGCTCGATGATAGACACCAATGCATTCAGATCTGAACTCTCTTCCAACTCCAAGACCTTCTCTCCTTCCTTGATGCTGTACTTTACCGAGCGGTTGAAGCGGCGGCGGACCGTTTCCCTATCCGAAAGTCCCGGCACCACAAAGTGATACCGCAGTTGAGCCTGAAAGCCTTTCCAAAGCAGGGGCATCCAGTTTTTGGTCCCATGGTGCAGTTTCTGAATGTGCCCCCAGTGCCCGGGCAGTTGTTCCAGGAGTTGCGGAATGACCTGCCGGTCGAAGGTGAACTGATCCGCCGGAGCAAGGGAATCATACGCCCGATACCGCCACAAGCCAAGGTAGGGCGTCAGTGGTGGCGTTAGCAGGAAAGGTATGCCTTTAACACGCCGGATATGGTAGGGCAATGCTGCTGCCAATTCGCCTTTCTTATCCTCAGCGAGCGCTACACCCCAGTTGTCCGGGCCGCATACCGCATCCAGCCACCAGGGGTGATTGAAGGCAGGAACGGCCTGGTCCTGGCAGAATTCCTGGTATACTGGTTTTGGCGACAATATTATTTAGGTTTATTGGCAAAAAGCCTACTGCCATATCAATGATGGGGCTGAGAAGACAAGACGTTTTCCCGGTTAGACTATCTTAGGAACGTTTAAATAATAACTTCACCATTTATGACTGCTTCTTTTTGCGCTGGTCTGCGTTGCTCATCAGTCAGGTAGCTTTGGCTATCTTCTTTCTTCGCGCCTTGCCCAGCACAAAAATAACCGACTCAAAATGTCGAATCTATTTTTTTAACGTTCCTTAATTGAAATCCACAAGGTCAATCTCAAAAATCAGTACAGACCCGGCCGGGATAGTCCCGACAGCCCGGTTGCCGTAGCCCAGATTGGATGGGCAATACAGGGTAACCTCTCCTCCTTTCCCTACTAGTGGGATGCCGATCTGCCAGGCGGGAATTAAGTTTCTAAGCGGAAAAGTAATGGTACTGCTGCCCGGTGTCTGATCAAAAACGTGCCCGTCCAGCAGGGTGCCTTTGTAGCGCACGGTGACAGAATCCGTGAGCTCAGGCCGTTCACTCGAACCCGGCGTCTGAATTTGGTAGTACAAGCCGGACTCGTGCCGGTCAGCCGTCAGGTTATTCTCTGCCAGGAAGTCCAGGATTTTCTCTTCATCAGGCCGGTCATCGGTCTCCTTGTTGCAGGCGATCAGCGCAATGCCTAAAAGCATCGCGAACACATATTTTAGCTTCATCTTCAAAATGATAAGTTTGAATGTAAAACTACAAAAATAGTAAAGGTGCCGGACAGGTACTTGCAAAAACCGTAGTAGCTGCAAATCTGACAGAGAAGAGACTAAAAGCTACGGCCAGGATTATTCCATACCTGACATTTTTTTGTTGGGATGTATCTAACGTTACCACTATGTTTGGCATGTCCCTGGGGGCTTCCTCCTTTGATCAACCTATTGGCAACTGGGAGGTATCGAATGTAACCGATATGTTTGGCATGTTCCAGGGGGCCTCTGCCTTTGATCAGGACATCGGGGACTGGAACGTCGCAAATGTCACCAACATGGCGGGCATGTTCTTCCAGGCTTCAGCCTTCAACGGAGCCCTTACCGATTCCAATAAGCCAGACTGGGGCACTTCCTGTAATCCAAAGGTGATAATTGTAAGCGTTCCTGCCGATTCTACATACGGTTTAGGTACCGTTCTGGAGTTTGTTGTGAATTTCAACAGGATCGTCATCGTATCGGGCACGCCTCAGCTATCCATTAGCCTGGATGGCTCAACAGTACAGGCAGATTATGCTTCAGGGACAGGCACCAAAGCACTGACCTTTACCTACATGGTCGCATACGGTGATGAAGACACAGACGGCATCACCGTTACCCCTACCCTGGGCCTGAACGAAGGCACTATGACAGGCGTTTGGGGGTCTGATGCAGACCTGGCTCTATCGGGCGTGGGAGCGACCGATAATGTCTTGGTAGATGCCGTGCCGCCAGTTGCGGCCTGCCTCCAATCCACTGTAGAATTAGGGCCCAACGGTACCTACACGCTGCAGGAAAGCGACGTCTTTGATGCCATTGAGAGCAGCATATTCCAATCTGTCCAGCCTTCTCCGGCGGGAGCTGCGCACCGTGGATAATGGGCCGCGCACTTCCAACACTTCATGGGCACCTTTCGCTACCTGGCTACGCTTAAGAAGAAATGGCGATTATATCCGCGCCCTTTACCGCAACACAAACACTGGTAACTGGCAACTTTTCCATAAGGCATACCTCCCCATAGACGAGTGTGTCGAAATGGGGCTGGCGGTATTCACTACCGATCCCAATGGGGATGCCAGTGCCGTATTCAGCAATGTAAATACGCGCAGCCAGGTCAGCAGCAACTTTTCCATTCCGGACTGGGGCAATGAGGTGACCGCAGTTTCTGTGCGTAGTGCAACGATTTTCCCTAACCCGGCATCCGGGCAGTTCACACTCTCGTTCAGCAAGCCGCTGCATGTAGCCGGCACCGCAACCTTGCTTAATGAACTGGGGCAGCGGGTTCGGCAATTTGACCTGTATGCAGGCGACCTGGAAATTGATGGCGACCTCTCAGGGCTCCCTCCGGGGCTCTACTTCCTCCGAACTGCCACAAGTGATGGGTATCAGGAAACGCTGAAGTTGTTGAAACAATAAGTTATTAAAGAACGTAAAACAGAAAAGGTGGGCAGGGCGATCGGTCTTGTTCACCTATTCTATTAAGAACTTGCTACTGCCTGGGTTATTTCCGGCAAAGAGTAGCTGAGAATACTGTTCTAAACTGCTTAAAATCCACAAGATCAATCTCAAAAATCAGCATCGCACTGGGCGGTATGCCCCTAACTGGAGTAGTGATGGATGTGATGTTAGATTACCAACCCTGGATTTTGGGTTTTCCTGCATGGATATTATTACTTTTGCCCTGCAAATTATTGACGGACCTAATTCGCAAAATATGAAACAACTACTTGTAGCAGCCATGGCCCTTCTGGCTATAGCCTGTAACTCTCCTGACTCACAGGGGGCCAGCAATAGTGAGAGTAATACACCCGTAGCCACTCCAAGAGCGGTCCGGGATAATTCTCCTGCCGAATCCCCTGATATTACGCTCACCCTTTCCGGCGTACAGGTCGGCAGCCCGGTATCACTCATCGGTCACCTCAACGAACAACGCTTCCGCGCCGACTCTACAGTGGTGGGCCAGGGTGGCGTCATTCATTTTCAAAGATCAGAACCCTATCTGCCTGGCTTCTACTACATTCTTATTCCCCAGCAGGCAGTGGTCCAACTCCTGATTGACAAGGACCAGACGATGCAGCTGCAGGCTGATGCTACGGATGTGATTGGCACCATGCAGGTGGAAGGGAATCTCGAAAATGAGATTTTGTACCAAAACCTGCAGTTTGAGCAGAATCAATCGCCAAAGTTTGATGCGATTTCCAGTCAACTGCAGGGGCTGCAGAAAGGGTCTGCAGAATACGAACGCCTTACCGCCGAACGGAGCGCACTGATACAGGAGCGTAAAGCACACCTGCAAGGCCTGTTTGAGCAATATCCCAACACCTTCTTCACCAGCTACAAACGTGCCGGCCAAAACCCGGACCTCCGCGAGCCCAAACGCCCGGATGGCAGCATTGACACCGAAGCACAGGTATACTACTTCCGGCAGGACTTCTGGAATGGCGTGGATTTCACCGATGAACGACTGTTGCGCACACCGGTCATTTTCAACAAGCTCAACCGGTACATCACAGAACTGACGGCCCAAAACCCGGATTCACTCAAAGCCGCAACCAAATATCTGATGGAGAAAGTGGTAGATAATGAGGCCACCAAAGAATACCTCAAATTCTTCGCCAACTGGATTACACTGAAGTACGAGCCGACCAAAACCACCCTTATGGATGCGGAGGCAATGTACGTCTTTATGGTACAAAACTACTTTACCAGGGAGCGGGCATTTTGGTCAGACTCCATGAATATATACGGCTTGCAGCAGCGGGCCGAGGAAATGGCAGGCAGTCTGGTTGGCCATAAAGCGCCCAATGTGACTTCCTTTGCTCCTGATGGTTCCGAGAAAACACTGCTTGACCTTAAAGCGCCTTACCTGATTGTCTATATGTATAATCCTACCTGTGAACACTGCATGGAGCAAACCCCCAAACTGGTCAACTTCTACCGGGAGTGGAAAAGTAAAGGGGTTGATGTCTACGGTATTGCATTGGATACCGATCAACAGGAATGGACAGATTACATCAGGAAAACAGGCATGAACTGGACCAATGTTTTCGACCCTACTAATCGCTCTATTTACGGCAAGTACTACGTAGATGTCACTCCTGAAATCTACGTCATCGGACCTGACCGCAAGATTATCGCTAAAAACATCAAGGTCAACCAGATTGAGGAAGTCATTCGGCGTGACAAACAGAAAGGATAAAGCACAGGCTTTCCCTTTCATGATAACAGAATAAATACTAATGGGTGCCTTCTGAAAATATCAGGAGGCACTTTTTTTTACTCCTGCCTTAAGATACAGCGGATCTGCCTCTAACCAGATTAAATTTTTACCCTTCGCCGAAACCCACGAGCAACGCCATCAAAAGCTTTTACTTTTGATAAAAACTACTACTTCCCAACCCCATCCCCAGCATTAATCCTCCGAAGGGGCGAGCAACAACGCATCCACCCGGCGCTCATACCGGCGCTGTCGGCGCCGTTCATTCAAAGCCTGCAGGTACTCATCGAAGCGGATGTCAAAGCCGAGATTCAGGAAAAGTGGCGTGGCCTGCGCAGCGGTGGCATTGACAGGAACCCCTACCGAAGCATTCAGGTCCAGCTGATTGAAAAAGGTGAGCCCCAGGCCACCGGCAATCATGGGGCGGTTGAAATCCGGAGTGGTGCCGGTATTGGCCAGATTGTACAGCAGGCCGGTGCCGTAAAGCAGCAGGTGCAGGTTACTCACCGTTGGCTCCGTGGCTGGTTCCAGGCGCACGTAGGATTTACCCCAGTACCGGAAAGTCTCCTGCCGCCCAAAGCTGTTGATGTAAGCCCAATCCAGCAGATTGACCTTGAGGCCGATCTTCTCGCCGGCGAAGGTGTAATTGCGCAGGCTTTCTCCGTTCCCGAGTGATAGCCCGTCCGGGAAGTGGGCATTGTTCACCCCCACGTTGAAGATAAAAGACAGTGGCCGCCACCGGTCATAATTAATATTTTGCAAAGAGACCAGAAAGCTTTCCACATCAAAATCCAGGGCTTCATTCTCCTGAAATCCTTCGATGATCTCGGTATAGCTGCGCAACAGACTGATAATTTTGTTAAGGGCGGCTTTGGTGTCCTGATTGGGAAAGATATCGCTCAGCCCGGCCAGGGCATTCAGGTAGTCATCGTAGGTGGCCGCCTGATCAAATTCGTACAACTTAGCCATGAGCCGGAACAGCAGATGGTCGCGCAGTGCTTCGTAATCAAAGGGGAAGCCCTGCTCAAAGGCGGTTTTGACCAGCGACTGCAGCAGGGTGTTCAGCTCGAAGTAGGTGTCAATGAAGTATTGTGAGTTTTTGGCCAGGCGCTCCAGGACCGGCAGCACGTCGTTGTAAAGCTCAAAGATGAGATCAGACAGCGCACCGGGGCTAATGTTATCCAAATCGAGCTGTTGCAATTGCCCCAGAAAGGACAGCAAGACCTGTAGTTCCTCTGCCGAAAGCTCCGCCCTGCCTTGTTCGCCTATCGCCCGCCGAATGTACTGCCGCACACTATCGAGCTGCGCGCCAATAGCATCATTGTTGCGCAGCCCGGCAGCGCTTTCCAAATCCAACCCCATGGAAGCTCCGTTTACCTTAAAGTTGGTCGTACGGAAGAGGTAATTGATCAGGCCGATGTAGTCAATCAGATTGGATAACCGACCCTGCACGCGATCGTATACCGCATTTGCTAATGGTTTTCTGACCGTATCGGTTAGAGTGAGATAAGTATTTAGCGCTTCACTGCCGGAATTGCGATACATAGTGCGGAGCAGCCCCAACTCCTGCAAAGTCGGTTCATTGCGGACAGCCTCGCTGACGATATCCAGCAACAGTGCCTTGAAGGCTGTGGTCAGGCTATCCTCCGAAAATGTAATAGCGGAAGACCTGGCTACCAGTCCCTGTCCGGGCCGCTCCCCGGAGGCCGCCAGCTGAAAACGGGCAAAGGTCTGCCCGGCCATCGCCGCCCCGGTCTTCTGCCCACCGTAGGCTTCGGCCAAAGCCACCAACTCCGGATCGCAGAGAGCGAAATAGTAGTCGGAAAGCGCGTAGACGAAGACCAGGTTGACCGTATTCTCATAAATATTGCGGGTGCGGGTCTCGGCATTGCGCTCTTCCAGTACCGTATTGATGATGTTATCGAGGTAGATGTAATTTAATCCGCCTGCTTCCTCTATCCGCCCCAGGAACATATTTTTGATCAGCCGGACACGCACTTCGGCCTGCTTGTCAGCGATGACCGAGGCGATGACCTCAGCGTCCAGGGTGCCCTTTCCAAAACTCAGCCCGCCCAGCCCAATCTGAAGGCTCGGCGCCTGATGCTGAAAGGTAGATTGTGCGGAAAGACCAAGGGGCAGGATAAAAAACAGCAGTAACAGGTGTCGCATAGTGCTCGTATTTGAGCACCTAAACTACATAAAATAAAGCACTATATATCCCCCCAGAAACAGCCCGATCACCGTGATGCTTTCCCATCCCGCATTGGCAAGCCCTTCCCGCTGCCGGTGCAGCATACCCAAAAGCAGGGTGCCGGCGAGCAAAATCCCAAGGGACAACACAAAGGCTTCCGCATTGCCCACCTCATGGTAAATAGAGCCTTCCTGATAAGCCGTATCGGCAAAAGCCAGAAACAGCACATCGAAGCTGTTACCGCCGATGATATTGGCTACAGCCAAAGTCAGCGCCCCCTGACGTACGGCCGCAATGGAAATAACCAGCTCGGGCAGGGAAGTCGCTACCGAGGTAAACAAAGCCCCCACAAAAGACTGCGACAGTCCTGATTGATTGGCAATGACCACAGCGACCTTCGCCACGAAATACCCCGCTACCCCGACCACAGCCGCCGAGAGCAAAAACCGGGTAAAAAGCAGGGGCTTATTGACTTGCTCCAGGTCATCATCCGGCTCATCCTCCACGGTTTCCCGGGTGTGGATGGGTTTCCACATGGGCGACTTGCTGGCTTTGGCGACCAGGCGGGTACCCAGGACGTAAATCAACAGGAGCAAAACCGAAGCGGGGTGTATATGCCAAAGTGTAAGATCCGGGCCCGCCACCACCAGGAGTACGAAAGTGAGCATCAACATGAGCAAAATGCCCTGCATCAGATTGGACAGTGAGGCCGAGGCGTGCTCCAGGTTCGCCCGCCGGTAGGTTAGGTCAGCCACCGCCAAAAACACCGTTTGAGCGGCTATACCGCCCACAGCATTGCTGAACGACAGGTGCGCGTGCCCGTCCCAGGCTGCCGTCACAGAGGTCATCACGCCGGACAAAGAGGAGATACCCCCCAGCAGCACCCCACCAATGAGGGCCTCTCCCAGTCCGGTGAGATCAGCAATCCGGTCCCCGGCACGGGTAAGGACAGTACCGGCAGTAGCAATGAGGGCAGCGAGCCCCAGTAAGGCAAAAATGGCAGTGCTAAGCGTCAAAGTAGTCTTTTACTAAGGAAAGCGGGAACGGAGAAGATGTTCGAGCGGTTGAAATAGTTGTATGTGAACCATCATACTGCAAAGGAAATTATCTATATTACTACCTGATATGGAACATTCAATCTTCGAAACCAACCGCACAGCCTTGCAATCGATATGCGAAAAGTACCGTGTATCGAAACTATTTGCTTTTGGTTCAGTGACGACGGCTCGCTTCGATTATGACAAAAGCGATTTGGACCTCATGGTAGAACTTGAGCATATGCCCCCCATTCAGAAAGGAGAATACCTAATGGCAATCTGGAATGAATTAGAACAACTATTCGGAAGAAAGGTCGACCTGCTAACAGACCAACCTATTCAGAATCCTTACTTTAGATCTGAAGTTTTTTCAACACGCCAACTGATATTTGATGGACAAAGGAAAGAAGTATCTTGCTGATATTTTGCTAGCCATCAGTCTGGTTGAAGACTTCCTGGCTGAGACAACAACCTTTGAAGATTATATCAATGATAAAAAAACGCAAAGTGCAGTTGAGCGACAATTAGGTATAATTGGAGAAGCGGTGAATAAACATCGCCAGCTGGAAATTGAGCCAAAACTACCCAATACCAATGAAATTGTTGGATTCCGGAACCGGTTGATCCACAATTATGATGGTATAGATATGACTATCGTCTGGGCAATTGTCAAAAAACACCTTCCAATATTAAAAGAAGCTGCCCAAGGGGGGTTAAAGTAGAAAATACCCTTACCTTTGCGGCTTTATTTCATGGCATACCTCTATGCCCCAAGCGTAACATTCATGCTGACCGTACATAACCTTGGCTTGCAATACGGCAAGCGCGTCCTTTTTGATGAGGTCAACCTCAAATTCACCCGTGGCAACTGCTACGGTGTCATTGGTGCTAATGGCGCCGGCAAATCCACTTTCCTTAAAATCCTCTCCGGGGAAATCGCTGCCAACCGGGGTGGTGTGGATATTGAGCCGGGCAACCGTATGGCTGTTCTGAAACAGAACCACTTTGAATACGAGGAAGAGCAAGTGCTCGATACCGTTATCATGGGCCACCGGGAGATGTACGACATCATGGTGCGCAAGAATGCTATCTACATGGATCCCGATGCCACAGAAGCCGATGGCCTGCTGGCGGCTGAGCTGGAAAACAAGTTTGGGGAAATGGGCGGCTGGAATGCCGAGAGCGATGCGGCAGAACTGCTGAGCAACCTGGGCATACACGAGTCCCTCCACTACCGGCAAATGAAAGACCTCAGCGGTGGGGAAAAGGTGAAGGTCCTTCTGGCGCAGTCCCTGTTCAGCAATCCGGACATCCTCCTGCTCGATGAGCCTACCAACGACCTCGATGCGGAAACCGTTACCTGGCTGGCCGACTTTCTGGCTGACTTTAAGAATATGGTGATCGTGGTATCCCACGACCGTTACTTCCTGGACATGGTCTGTACGCATGTGGTGGATATCGACTTCAAGCGCATCAAAATCTTCACCGGCAACTACACCTTCTGGTACGAGTCCAGCCTGCTCATGGCGCAGCAGATGGCCAATAAGAATAAGAAGATCGAACAGAAGCGCAAGGAGATGCAGGAATTCATTCAGCGCTTTAGCGCTAATGCCTCAAAATCCAAGCAAGCCACGTCTCGTAAAAAGGCTTTGGAAAAACTCAACCTGGAAGACATTCAGCCTTCGAGCCGAAAATACCCTTACATCAACTTCAAAATGGAACGCGAGCCGGGCGACCAAATCCTGAAGGTCGAGAACCTAAGCCTTCAGGGTACGGATGGCACCCCCCTTTTCGCCAACGTCAGCTTCACGATGAACAAAGGAGAGAAGATTGCCCTCCTGGGCCGCAATGCCACAGCGCTGACGGCTTTCTTCGATGTGATGGCAGGTAAAGCGCAGGCGGATAGCGGCACGATTGAATTTGGCAAAACCATCAACGTAGGCTATCTGCCTAACGAAAACGACGAGTACTTCACCGGTAAGGGCGACCTCGACCTTATCAACTGGCTGCGGCAATACTCTGAAGATCCGGACGAGCAGTTTATCCGGGGCTTCCTGGGCCGCATGTTGTTCTCAGGTGAAGAAGTGCTTAAGAAAGCCTCGGTCCTATCGGGCGGGGAAAAGGTACGCTGCATGCTGTCCAAGATCATGCTCACCCACCCTAACTTTATCCTCATGGATGAGCCGACTAACCACCTTGACCTGGAGTCCATCACGGCACTTAACAACGCCATGACAGACTTCAAGGGCAATATGATTTTCACCTCTCACGACCATAAACTGACGGAGACCGTAGCCAACCGCATCATCGAAATCACTCCCAACGGCATTATCGACAGCCTGATGAACTTCGATGACTACCTGCGGTCAGATGCGATACATGCGCAACGGGACGAGCTGTATGCCAGTGTGACGGCTTAACTACCAGTCCGTAAAGGCAGCGTTGAAAATATCCTCCATCATCTGCTGACTGATGGTGCTGATGGCCTCTTCCTCTACATCTGCCAGGGCCTGGGAAGTACCGAAGTCGAAGAAAAAGGAGAAGGGGCGCTTGCGTTCCCAGCTTTTTTCTTCATTGACATTATTGATGTACTGCACCGCTACTTCTATAGTTAAGCGGTTGATACTTGTTACTTCCCCGGGCTGCGGGGCTTCAGACGTCACCGTATAGCGCGTCACGGTACCTTCAAAAGAGATATCCGGATCGATTTCCTCCAGTGTAAGGCGGGATTCGGTCCGGATTTTTTCTTTCAGGTCTTCCGTCAGGCGTATGGCAATCGTAGGCTCCGCGTTGAGTGCGGTAATGTCAAATTGGTCTACGAAGTAGGTCTTCACCTGCGAATAGTCGATGCTTATACCCTTAAAGGAGTAGCACCCGGAGGCTGAGAAAATAGCCAGGGCCGCTAAGCCCAGTAATAATTGGCGCATGCTTTTTGCGGTAAAGGTATTGAATCCCGCTTAAAAGGCCACTCCTCTTTGCTTTCTCTTAACAGCTGAGACGAACCGGCGGCTGTTTCCTCTTCTCACAACAAGGCTGTACTGATTAGGCTCCTCCGCGCCCGCCCCTGCCGGGAATCTGTCCAATCTGTTTCCCACTCAACATATTAGGGCCGGCTAAACAAAACTTTAAGGTCCTGGCCCAATACCTTCACTAATCCCCCAGCGGTAGTCACCACCAGCTGTTCCCCCTCAGGGCTCCAGTCCAAACCCCAAAGGTATTGGTCTTTCAGGGCATGACCGAGCAATTTCCCATCAACAGACCAGAGGCGGATACCATCACTTGCGGAAGCCAGCATCTTACCATCAGGCGACCAGCGCAGATTGCGGTATTCCGCCCGGCTTTTTTGGATGGATTTTATTAATGCTCCATTGGGTTTACGGAATTGCAACAATGGGGCCAGTTTTTGCTCAGCATCGCCATAGTCCCCCAATGCCAGGAAAGCACCAGAAGGATGCCAGGCTACAGATAGCATTAATACCGGCGTATCGCGGTGGTCTATCGTTTCCACACCTTCAGTTTCCAGGTTGTAGAAGCCCAGTTTAGAACCTACAGTAGCGACCTGATGTCCATCCGGATGCCAGCTTAAACCCGTAATGGCTTTGGGGTCGACTTTGACCTGTCGCTCCAAGCCGCCCTGAGGCGTGTATAGACTCAGGTAACCTTCATTGTCACCCAGTGCCAGCCATCGGCCATCCGGGCTCCAGGCAATGGCTCTTGCGCCTTCAGGTGATACGCTAGGCAATTCGGTCTTCTGCTTGGTCTCCATATCAATGATCACGCTGGTTTTGTTCGTTAGGTGCAGGGTAACGGCCAGTTTGGGCTGTGTGGGGTGCCAGGCCGTATTCGTGATGGTCTGCGGAAAGGAATGCTGTTCTGCGACTTTCCAGGTGTCAGCAGACCAGATCGTAAGGGCTTCAGCATTCCCGCCCGAGGCTACATATCGCCCGTCCGGGCTCCACGCGGCAGTCCAGAGTATAGTTTCAAAATCGTACTCCTGTAAAGGCGTTTTACAAGCGAAAAGGCTGGCGGATAGGATAGCCAGGGTAAGGTAGTTTTTCATGTCAGGTGATTTTGGGATAAAAATAGACTACTGCCACCCACCAGGCGGATAAAAAGTCACAATTACCATATCGTTAACACCACCGTGTAGCGCGCTTTTCCGTATAATAGTGCTTTCTAAAATCTGCTTTTCGAAACACATGATCGACCGCAAAGACTTCCACCGCCACGCACCTGATATTACCAAATGGATACAGCAGTACTTCGACCAATTGGAGGAACTGCCCGTAAAGTCACAGGTAGCTCCCGGTGCTATTTATAAGCAAATCCCGGATCAAATGCCTCAATCCGGGGAGCCGCTGGAGAGCATCCTCCAAGATATGGACCGCATCATCCTGCCCGGTATGACCCATTGGCAACACCCCAACTTCCACGCTTACTTCCCCGCCAACAGCTCAGTGGAGTCGGTCTATGCCGAAATGATGACCGCTGCCATGGGCGCACAGTGTATGATTTGGGAAACCTCCCCGGCTGCCGCGGAACTGGAAGAGCGTATGATGGAATGGCTGCAGCGAGCGATGGGCATCCCAAAAGACTGGGAAGGGGTCATTCAGGATACGGCTTCTTCCGCGACCCTCGTGGCTATTCTGACGGCCCGGGAAAAGGTGACCAACTTCGAAGCCAATGAAAATGGTGTGCCGCCCAACCTGCGCGTTTATTGCTCCACACAAACCCACTCCTCGATTGAAAAGGCAGTAAAAATCGCCGGTATCGGCCGTAAAAACCTGGTCAAAATCCCTGTGGATGAGCAAATGCGGATGCGGCCGGATGCCCTTGATGCACAGATTCAGCAAGATATGGAATCGGGCTACCTTCCCTGTTGTGTGGTCACTGCTGTTGGCACTACCGGCACCGTTGCCGTAGACCCCATCCCTGAGATCAGCGCTATCTGCGCCCGGCATAACGTATGGCACCACATTGATGCGGCCTATGCTGGTTCTGCCCTCATTTTACCAGAGTACCAATGGATGATTGAGGGGATGGAACAGGCCGACAGCTTTGTCTTCAATCCGCACAAATGGCTGTTTACCAATTTCGACTGCACGGCTTACTATGTGAAAGATGCCGATATGCTGGTGCGTACTTTTGATATCCTGCCGGAGTACCTCAAGACCCGCACCCGCGGGCAGGTCAATGACTACCGGGACTGGGGTATTCCACTTGGGCGGCGGTTCCGGGCACTGAAGCTGTGGTTTGTCATGCGCAGCTTTGGGCTAAAAGGCATGCAGGAGCGGCTACGGCAACATATTGTACTCAATACCCAGTTTGCAGAATGGGTCGAACAGTCAGAGAACTTTGAGCTGCTTCTCCCCCCCTTTCTCAACTTCACCTGCTTCCGCTTCCGGCCGGATGGTCAGACGGAAGAAGCCCTCAACGCCCTCAACCAGGCATTGGTGGAAAGGGTGAATCAGCGGGGCAAGCTATTCCTGACCCACACCAAAATTGAGGACCGGTACGTTTTGCGCATGGTCATCGGGCAAACCTACGTTGAAGCCCGGCATGTGGAAGCAGCCTGGGCTGAAATACGGTCCGTTGCAGCTGAATTAAACCTCCACGCTCAGTAGTTCTCCTAAAGCCATAAAAGCGCCTTCCCAGTCTTCGTCCTGGAAGGAACGGGCCCCAGATTGATAATCTTTCAGTAGTGAGAAGTACAGGTTTTGGCTTTGCCAGTATTCCATGGAAATATCCAGCTGACTGATGGTTTGCAAAACAGCTACCAGGGTTTGCAATTGATCCAAACCGGTTTCTCCACTTTGCAGCTGCTGCAGCTCACGGAACACGCGTTCTTCCACCACTAGCTTGAAAGCCTGCTCGTTAGACAAAGTGATGTTCCAACGACGGAACTCGGCATAAATACGACGCAATTCCCGGCGGTTAAGGCTTCCATTCTCAAAAACCTCCAGGAGGTCATGATTAAGCACAAAAGCAACTGCGCTCCGGTAATATTCGGGCACCGGAATATCACTTACCGCCATACCCATCATTAACTGATAATTGTCTTCGTAAATATCGCGAAGCGCTTTTTCCACCTGCCCCTGGCTATCCTCGGTGATTTGCTGCAGTATTTTGCGCTTTTCATCGGTAAAAAGTTCCCAGATAGAGAATTTCTCTTGCCCGAAGTAGGTCTGCATTAGCCCGATCACTTCACCCAGATTGGTGCTCCGGAAGGCTGCTTTGGCAGCCTCTGCCATTTGATCGAAATCCGCCAGGCTCATGTCCAGGGAAATATTGCCGATGATGTTTTGCTGCCCCAGGTAAAGCACCGCAAAGCTGAAGTGTTTTCGGGACAGCGTAGTTTTGGACTGCACCATCGTCCGGCCCACAGCCAGCCGGTATTTCCCGGCAGAAAGCCGGTAGAAACTTTCGCTATCCGCGATGTAGTTGAAGAACTCCAGGTGCTCCGGATACTCTTCAAAAATAGAGGAAGCAGCGTAGTGCATACCTACCCGCATAAGGTCAACCCGGGCAGGAGCCACGTACTTTTGGTAACTTTCTGCTGCATTTTTGTAAACGTTGCTGGGTATTTGCTCCAGTCTGGAGACAAATTCATCGTGCAAATCTACTGCTGCCACCTGTATGGCGTAGTGGATGGCGCGGTTGGCATACTGCAGAATTTGATTGGTTTCAATACCTGATACCTCATCGAAGAACCAACCGCAGCTGGTAAACATGAGCATGGCGTGGCGCTGCAGCTCCATCAGCCGGAGCAGTTGTGTCAATGCTTCCTCGTCCAGGCTTTTTTTGGCGTGTGCCCTTACAAAAGCATCCACTGAGTCCGCATTGCGGTCCAGGAGCACCTGAATATAGTCATTGCGGGCTGCCCATGGATCTTTGAGCAGTTTCCCGGCCTCTGCTTCGTAGACAGGCATCAACTGGTCGCGCAACCAGTTGAGTGTTTCCCGAAGGGGTGCCCGCCAGTCTTGTGTCCAGGTAGGCCGTCCGCCGGTATTGCAGCCACAGTTGGACCGCCAGCGCTCCACCCCGTGCACACAACTCCAGGAGCTATTCTCATGAATCTGCACCTCATAAGTGGGCGGATGGAGCTCCATATACTGACCGTAGTTGGTCACAGTGGCGATGCCCTGCTCTTCGATAGAGCGCAGACAGGCAGCCAGCGCCATTTCGCCGTGCCGGTGATGATGACCATAACTTTCGCCATCGGTAGCGATATGAGCCAGCAGTGGCTCTTCGGTATCTGTAAAGGCTTCCCGAAAGCGGTTCGCAAAGGCGGTACCGTTATTCAACAACCCTTCAAACGCTACGCCCTGCGCAATACCACCGTGGTAGAAAAATAAGGTGATCGTTTTGCCGGAAGGCAACTGACAAAGGTAAGGCCGGCGGGTATCCACAGCTGCATGCCCCTGTTCTTCCCAGTCTGCTGCGCCGATTTTCCGGATTGCTTTGGCCTGTCGGGGCGCCAGGACAGTGAATTGGATCCCTTGCTCCGCTAAGACCTCCAAGGTTTCCGTATCCACCGCGGTTTCGGCCAGCCACATTCCTTCAGGCATACGCTGAAAACGGTGCTTAAAATCTGCGATGCCCCAGGCAATTTGCGTTTCCTTGTCGCGGCGGTTGCAGAGCGGCAGGATGAGGTGGCTGTGCGCCTGCGCCATAGCGGAACCATGCCCGCCAAAGATAGTCTGACTTTCGCGGTCCGCCATCAGGATACGGGCGTAGGTCTTAGGATCGGCTTTTTCCATCCAGGATAACAAGGTAGGCCCAAAATTGAAGCTGATGCGGGCGTAGTTATTGACGATATCAATGATGCGCTGATCACCATTGAGCACGCGGGCGGTAGCATTGGGCGCATAGCACTCAAAATTGATGCGCTCGTTCCAGTCGTGGAAGGGGGCCGCCGAATCCTGTACTTCCACCGTTTCCAGCCAGGGGTTTTCCCGGGGTGGCTGGTAGAAGTGGCCGTGAATGCACACGTATCTTTTGGAGGTGGTCATCTTAATAGCTTGAGTTGATCCCAACGAAGGTAAGAACTTAGTGTAATATCTACAATAAAGAAAGTGTTCCACGATTGGGCACCAATTCCCTATCTTAGCTTAAAAATTACCTATGCGCTTTTTGATTGCTTGCCTGACGTTATTGATTTTGAGCGCCTGCTCAGGAGAAAAGCCCCCAAAAGAGGATGAGGTGACTTTGTTTTCATCAGACTGGGATAGCACGACAGCCCTGGTAACCGATCAGGTTACGGGGATTCTTAAAGCTCAGGAAAGCGCTCAGGAATTACTTATGGCACTTGATTCGCTGCCGGAGGCTCCTGTGACGGATATTAAAACGCGGCTTGAAAAGGAATTGCAAACACTTGGCGAAGCATCTGAAGCTTCATTTGCTTTTGTCAACCGTTGGCAGGAAGGCGCTACCCGCCTAAATGCCATCAAAGAAAGCGGAAACGGAACCCTCTCTGCGTCCGACCTGAAGGAACTGCAGCAACTCAAACAGGAAGGCCAGCAACAGGCCAAAGCCTGGGCCAGCCAATTGGATTCAGCAAGGGTTCTTTTTGAAGAGGCCAGGATGATTCTGGAATAGTGCACAGACTACCCCCACAAATCTGACAGCGTGTAAGGGCTGCCTTCCATAGCCCAAAAACTCCCGTCCACAAAGCGGTACTCCGGGCCAATCTGGGCAATAAACTGTATATCCTCTACGCTCAGTTCTACCTTAGCAGCGTTCAGGTTCTCCGCAATGCGCCCTGCGTTGGTCGACTTCGGGATAACTGCAGTGCCACGGTGCACCGCCCAGCTGATCAGGACCTGCCCGGGCGTACAATCGCGCTTTTCGGCTACTTTCTTTACTGCCGGGTGCTCCAGCAGCAGAGGCTCGTCGTCTTTCTTAATTGCTGAAGAACGGTCCTTAGACCCCAGGGGCGAATAGGCTGTCAGGTGCAGGCCGAGTTCCTTGCAGCCTTTCAACAGTTCATCCTGTGGCAGGAAAGGGTGCAATTCTACCTGATTCATCTCGGGCTTGATCCGGCTGTTCTCCACCAGGTGCTTCACCCGCTCCAATTTGAAGTTGGATACGCCAATGTGGCGTACCAGCCCCTGATCTACTGCGGCTTCCATGCCCTGCCAGGTTTCGGCTACCGGCACTTCGGACAGGCTCAGAAAATCATCGCTGCCTTTTGGGAACATCACCCCCGGCTGCAAGGCAACAGGCCAGTGCACAAGGAAAAGGTCAAGGTAATCCAGCTGCAGGTCAGACAGGGTCTTCCGTAATGCCGGAATGACGTCGTCTTTGCGGTGGGCATCATTCCAAAGCTTGGAAGTCACCCAAAGTTCTTTACGGGTCAGGACGCCCGCTTTGATCGCATCCCTAATCGCGTTGCCTACTTCTTTCTCATTGCCATAGATGGGTGCACAGTCAATGTGGCGATACCCGGTTTTCAGGGCGGTCAGCACCGCTTTGTATACCTCTCCGGGCTTGGATTTCCAGGTACCCAGTCCAATGATGGGCATTTTGTCGTTGTGGGAAAAGTTTAGTGTCTTCATACTATCCCGAACTGCAAATGCCCGGTGAATGTTTGGCAAAACACCCCGGGCATTTGATCTTATTGCCACACCTGAACGGCTTTAATAGTCAGTCTTGATGGTTTTGTCAAAAGGAACTCTGAACTGATAGCCCACATTCTCATCCAAATCATCGCTGAGCACATCCACGCCGTAGCGTACCTTGCGGGGGTCATCATAGACAAAAGTACCAAACATGCGGTCCCAAAGCGAGAAGATATTGCCGTAGTTGGAGTCGGTCCATGGCCGCTCAAAGTGATGGTGGAACTTATGCATATTGGGCGTAATGAACAGCAGGCTCAACGGCTTATCCAACCAGGCCGGCACGGTGATATTGGCATGCGTGAGATAAGTAAACAGGATGGTAGCGATGCGGTAGAACAGATAGAATGCCAGGGGGATGCCAAAGACGATCACACCAAACAACGCAAAGACCTCCCGGATCACATAATCGCCCGGATGATGACGGGTGCCTGTGGTGGCGTCCACTTTCGTATCGCTGTGGTGGACCAGGTGGAATTTCCACATCCACTTCACCTTGTGCAGCAGGTAGTGGGCCACGTACTGTGCGACCAGGTCCAGGAGCATCACCGCCAGGAGCAGCTCCGCCCAAACCGGCAAATCCAGCCAGTACAGCAGCCCGAACTCATACTGTGCGCCCCAGATAAACACCCCTGCTGTGGCAATCGTAAACAACAAATTGATCACCAGGGAAGTGCTGAGGAAGATCAGGTTGACCCCGGCGTGCTTCCACTTTTTATAATTGAGGGTGACCAGCGGTACGGCACCTTCCAGTACCCAACTGACAGACAAACAGGCGAAAACCCAGGCCAGCTTTTGCCAGGCGGGCATCGTTTCAAAAAATGCGAGAAAATTTTCCATAGTTTACCGGTGTTCATTTTGTACAAAATTAAGAAAACCGATAATTATATGGGCAATAAAAATGTCAAAGGCCCGGCACAAAAGGATTGCACCGGGCCATAGCTAATTCACAATAAAACAATCTTTAAAAAGCTTGCCTTACAGTTCTGTGATTTGCTCTTCAAATTCCGTCATTGGCAGATTGGTTTCCACCAGTGCCTTGTAGCCGCCCTTGATGTTAACTACATCGTTGTAGCCGCGGGACTTCAGAATGGAAGCCGTGATCATGGAGCGGTAGCCCCCTGCACAGTGCAGGAAGTAGCGCTTATCGCGGCTTACCTCGCTCATATTGCTGTTGATGAAGTCGAGCGGGAAGTTTTGGGCACCGACGATATGCTGAGCGTTATACTCGCTGGCTTTACGCACATCCAGTACGTTCATACCTTCTTTGTCAAAGCGGTCAGCCAGGTCGGCAGCTGTTACCTCTTCAACCGCATCCACTTCTTCACCGGCTGCTGTCCAGGCTTCGAAGCCGCCTTCCAGGTAACCGATTGGGTTATCATAGCCTACGCGGGCCAGACGGGTTACCACCTCCTTCTGACGGCCCTCATCGGCAACAATCAGAATGGGGATCTGCAGGTCAGTAATCAGCGCACCTACCCACATCGCGAAGTTGTCATCAATACCGATGAAGATAGAACCCGGGATAAAGCCATTGGCAAAGTCATCCTGATGACGGGTATCAATCACCAGTGCTTCTTCCTCTGCCCATGCCGCTTTGAAGGCACGTACGCTCAGCGGGTTGAGGCCTTTGGCAAGGATGTCGTCGATGGAATCATAGCCCATTTTGTTCATCACCGCGTTCTTGGGGAAATACTGTGGAGGCGCCACCAAGCCATCGGTCACTTCCTTCACAAATTCCTCGCGGGTCATAGCTTGCAGGGCGTAGTTGGTCTTCTTCTGATCGCCCAGGTAGCCCCAGGTTTCAGAGCTCATTTTCTTACCACAAGCCGAACCGGCACCGTGGCCAGGATACACAATCACCTCGTCAGACAGTGGCATAATCTTATTGCGGAGGCTGTCAAACAGGTGGCCGGCGAGATCCTCGCGGGATAAGTCTGTTTTAACGGCCAGGTCAGGACGGCCCACATCACCCAGGAAAAGGGTATCACCGGTGAAGATCGCATGCTCTTTGCCTTCCTCATCAAACAACAGGAAAGTGGAAGACTCCATGGTGTGCCCGGGCGTATGCAGCACCTTAATAATTACATTACCCACTTTCAGTTCTTCGCCATCAGTAGCGATGTGCGCTTCAAAGTTTGGCTTGGCAGTAGGACCGAATACGATAGTGGCGCCGGTTTTATTGGCCAGGTCCAGGTGACCGGAAACAAAATCCGCATGGAAGTGCGTCTCCAAAACGTACTTGATGCGTGCACCATCAGCTTCTGCGCGCTCGATGTAAGGATCCGTTTCGCGCAAAGGGTCGATAATTACAGCTTCGCCATTGCTTTCAATGTAATAAGCCGCTTCGGCCAGACATCCGGTATATATTTGTTCTACTTTCATTGGTTAAAAAATTTTACAAGGTTTGGACTGAAGTAATAGATTATTGTCTTAAAATATGATCATTCATTCATGATTCAGGGTAAAAAAATACCCAGGCTTTCTGCTCAGGGGCAACGGTTGTGGTGCTTGCAAATCATTATTCAAATATTGTTTCTGATTACGATTACAAATTAAAGGGGTTTGGGAGGCGGGGTTTGTGATCTAGATCAAATAACAAGGTGACTTTGGTCAGGCAGGCATTGACATTTGTCACCGCTTTCCGTAAGGGACAAAAAATCGCCGGGCAGCGGAGGTAAGGTGACAATAGAATGCTGCTGCCCGGCGTAAGAGGCAAAGGCTGGATTAACTGAGAAGCTCCGTAAGCGGAACTGATGTATATATAAAGCCTCTGCCAAAGCGCTATTTCCAAAAGATGAAGGGGAATAGCGATCAGTAAACATTAGTGGTCTGTGCTCCCCGTTTCAGATCAATGATGATTCGTAACTTGTTCTTTGTATTTCAACAGTTGCCGCTTCACTTTATCAGCAGCACCGGCTACAGCCTTTTCGAAAGCATCGCTGTGGTCCTCGGCAAAAAAAGTATGGCCGGGCACCGTCAGGCGCAGTTCCACAATCTGATCTTCCGGCTGGCGGTGGCGCTTTTCCCCAATCTTGAGGTAAACCTCCGCTTCCGTAATCCGATCTGAATAATTGGCTAATTTGCTGACTTTCTCTTCAATAACACCATTTAGGTATTCGTTTACCTCGAAGGTGGAATTCACTTGTACTTTCATAAGTTCAATTTTCTAGTTCGGTTAGGCTGGTTGATTTCGGCAGCGGTTAGGGCTGCGGTCTCGTCCTTTTTAAGTTTCTGGTGGATTCCGTTTTAGTGATTTAATACTTCCAAGGTATGCCCTCACAGCCGGGGGCGCATTGACAAAGATCAGTTGCAGTAGTTGATCCTTATCACTACCTTTATAGCGGTCTGAAAATCAGGCTCCACAGAATGGGAAAACTATGAGATGGCATTTGATTATCGGTTGGCTCCTCGCCCCGGGGGTACTTTTTGCACAAAATTTGGGCGGCCAGTGGGAAGGGCATCTTTCTCAGGGCGGCAAAACCGATACCTTTGTATACCGCGTCCAATTACAGCAGTCCGGCACCTCTCTGAACGGCGAAGCCTACTCCGCCACCGCTGACGGGCAGCACACCGCCCGGTTTCTCCTTACTGGTTTCTGGGATGGGCAAAAGCTCATTCTTCAGGAGGTCGAACAGATCGAGCCCGCATCGCCTCAGTGGTGCATTAAATACGCGACCCTCCGGGCAGGAGAGCAGGACGGCATCCCTACCCTGTCCGGCCCCTGGCGCGCCGATGGCTGCACACCGGGGCAACTCTTCCTTCAGCGCCCGGTCAAAACCATACAGGATACGGTCGTACAGGAAATAAAGCCTACGGTTGCCGGTAAGTGGACAGGCACGCTTTCTCAGTCCGACCGCGACTATGGCTTCTACTTCGAAGTGGACCTGGGGCCACGCGGGCTGGGTGGCTCCTATATCGTATCTGAAGGCAACGGCGGCAGCGCTCATATGGACCTCGAGTATACCTACAACGCCAACAGCAACGAACTGCACTTTCAGGAAGGCTCCGTTATTAAAAAGGAGGACCCGGCCTGGCCCTGGTGCATTAAATCGGGCGACCTGGCTTACCGACGTGAGGGCAGCCGCCTCGTACTGGAGGGAACTTGGAAAGGGTATATTGAGGGGTATGATATGGAATCCGGCCCCTGCGCCAGTGGCGCCCTATACCTTGAGAAGCCAATACTGACCAGGGAAATCGTACAAACCCGGCAGGCCATTGCCGAACCTTATCAGCTGGAAAATCAGCGGCAGATCAAAGTCCAGCGGGTTCTGGAAGTGAGCAGCCCGAATATCCGGATCAAAATTTGGGACAATGGCACCGTGGACGGCGATGTCGCCACCCTTTTCCTCAACGGAGAGCGCATCCTCAATCAGCACCGCGTCTCTAAGCGGCGCATCGGCATTCCCGTTACGCTTTCGCAAACCGACAACTTCCTCGTCCTCCACGCAGACGACCTGGGCGACATACGGCCCAATACCGTGGCCGTCTCCGTAGATGATGGGGAGCGCGAACAGGTCATCATCGTAAGCTCCAACCTGGAAGAGAGCGGAGCCGTGATGATCAAACAGTTCCGGGTGGATTAATCCTTGGCCGCTAAATTTCGATGAAGCACCTCACGGGCAGGCACAAAAAATCCGGTCCGCTTTCTACAAAAGGAAAACGGACCGGATAATATGCTATCAGCAAATCGCTGATTTTTTTTACTTCACGCGCGCACGCTCCTTGATACGAGCTTTCTTGCCCACAAGATCGCGCAGGTAGTACAGCTTCGCACGGCGTACTTTACCGCGCTTCAGCACCTTAATGTCAACAATATTTGGTGAAACGATCGGGAAGATACGTTCTACACCAATGCCGCTGGAAGTCTTCCGAACGGTGAACATCAGGTTGCTGCCATGGCCTTTGATCTTAATCACGTCACCACGGAAGTCCTGAATACGTTCCTTATCGCCCTCTACAATTTTGTAGCTTACTACAATATTGTCACCGGGGCGGAAAGTTGGAAAGTCCTTCTTTGCCAACAGCTGATCTTCTACAAACTTAATAGCGTCCATCGTACTGATATTTGAGTATTGTCAGGGTCCTTCAATTAGACGTGCAAAGGTAAACCAATAATTTTGAAAAACCTAAACCGAAACAAAAAAATCAACAAAAACAGAAAGCTGCCGGAGCTCCTGCCAAAACACAACCTTTCCGAATTAATGCCCCCGGCAGTTGCCAACCTCGACGGATGCACTATATTTGCGCTGCGAAAACAGCTACAAAGATTATGGACGTAAAAATTACCGTTGTAGACCGGCAGGGAGAAGCCCACGAGCTTGAAGCCCCTACAGATATGAACATGAACCTCATGGAGGTCTGCAAGGCGTATGAGCTGCCGGTAAAAGGCACCTGCGGCGGCATGGCACTCTGCTCTACCTGCCACGTTTATGTGGAAAGCGATCATGAGCTGCCCGAAATGGGCGAAAACGAAGAGGACATGCTCGATCAGGCTTTCTTTGTGGAAGACAACTCCCGCCTGGGGTGTCAGCTCCGCATCACGCCTGAGCTCAATGGACTGAAGGTGCAGTTGGCTCCTGAAGACGAAGAAGCCTAGCTTAAGTCCCGGGAATTGGCTATCTTGTCATAAATGATGGACACAATTCCCGAAATATGAAAACTATAATCAGCTTTGCGCTTTCCCTATTTTTCCTGTCAAATTTATTTACTCAGACAGATACCCTTAGCGGAGTTCTCAACCACTACAGCCCTGTATCCGCTATTGACACCTGTACCGCCCGCCTGACCGTAGGCAGTGCCGCCAATTTTCAGCAGGGCGATACCCTGTTAATTGCCCAAATGCAGGGCGCGGCCATCTCTGTTGCCGACAATTCCCAGTTTGGTTCCCTGACGGAGCTGGGTACAGCAGGCCTCTGGGAGCAGGCTGTCATTCAGGAGGTTCAGGGAAATGACCTGTTGCTCACTCAGTCTTTGCTTCACACCTATAATATAGCTGGCAATGTACAGGTGGTGAGTATCCCCTATTACGAACAAGCTCTAGTCACCGATTCGGTAGCCGCCCAGGCCTGGGACGGGCAAACCGGTGGCATCCTGGCCTTCCGGGCAGGTACGCTTACGCTGAATGGGCGCCTTACTGCAACGGGAAAAGGGTTCCGGGGCGGGAGCGCTGCCCTTAATTACGATGGGAGCTGTACCTGGCTGATCAACTATGAGGACTACCGCTTCGGAGCCAACAGCATTCGCGGCGGGCTTAAGGGAGAAGGCATAGGCGGCGTACCAACGGCCTGGCCCCGGGGCAGAGGTGCGGCTGCCAACGGGGGCGGAGGCGGCAACGACCATAATGCCGGTGGAGGCGGTGGGGCGCTACTCACTGCCGGCGGACGGGGCGGGGAAAATGACAACCCTAACTTCCTGGGCTGCAAAGGGTTTGGAGAAGGTGCCGCAGGCTGGTCTTTGCCCAACAATAGCCGGCTCTTCCTGGGCGGGGGCGGCGGGGCCGGCCATGGCAATAATAATGTAGCTACGGACGGTGGAAAAGGTGGAGGCATTATTTTGCTGGAAGCCGGCCAAATCATAAGCAATAACGGAGTCATTGTAACGAATGGAGAACATGCCCAAAATGCCGGGGGCGATGGTGCTGGCGGCGGCGGGGCAGGTGGCATGATCCTGCTGAATGCCAACAACATCAACGGCCCAATCACCTTTTCAGCCATGGGCGGCAACGGCGGCAGTGCCAATAACAACAATCAGGATCAGTGCTTCGGTCCGGGCGGCGGTGGCAGCGGAGGCTACATCGGCGCACCCGAAGGCTTTGACACCGATATCCTGTTAAATGGCGGAGCGCCCGGGCTCTCCCTCAATTCCTCCGAATGTCCGGAATCACCAAACGGAGCCACTCCGGGCACAGATGGCTTACTTGAAGGCCCGCTGACCTTCCCGTTTAGCACCATCCCAATACCACAGCCTCCTATAGTCGCTACCGATCAGGATACGCTTACTGCTTGTGCAGAAACCCTTACCCTAAGCGCACTGCCCGACGGAAGTTTCAATACCCTGATCTGGGAATTCGACAACGGCAACGGTTTTATGCCCGTGCCTGATAATGCCGACTATGATGGGGTCAACACCCCCAACCTGCTGCTCAATACCCCGGCTGCTTCCGCTGGCTCGAGCTTCCGCCTGTCGGCAATCTCCAGCTGCTTCCCGCCAGTTTACAGCAGTGTGATTGAAGTGACAAGCGGGGCCCCACCTCTACCTGACTTTACGGTGGACCTGAATGGCCTGACCGCTACCTTTTCTCCGGTCAGCATGGATGCAATATCCTACACCTGGAATTTTGGGGATGGAAATACTTCCTCCTCTGCCGGGGCGGCTCATACTTACCCTTCCTCTGGTGTTTATACTGTCACCCTAACGGTCACCAACGCCTGTGGGACCGCCACTTCTGAGCAAACCATTACCGTAGGCAGTGCGCCCGTGCCGGACTTTGGCGTGAGCGGTAGCAGCAGTGGCTGTGCCCCACGGAGCATTGGCTTCGTCAATCAGTCCACAGGTACCTTTGACAGCCTGCTTTGGGCCTTTCCCGGAGGTACGCCCGCCTCTTCCACGCAGCCAAATCCCACAATTACCTATGAGACGCCGGGGACTTATGATGTCAGCCTTACCCTGTTTAGTGCCTTTGCCCCACAACAGGCGACCATTCAGGACCAAGTCATCATTTATATCCGGCCCACCGCCGCCTTTACCTATGATACGGATGAGCTGACCGTCACTTTTACCAATTTGTCAACGGATGCTGATTTCTTCTCCTGGAACTTTGGAGACGGGGAAACAAGTACAGCAGAGGACCCGGTACATACTTTTCCCGGTCCCGGCACTTATGATGTCACCCTCAACGCGTCTAACCCCAACTGCTCCCGCGCAGTAACAGAGACGATCTTCCTACAGCCTTCTTCCACAACGGCCACCGATCAGAAGCGGCAAATATGGCTGTCGCCCAATCCTGCAGGCAACCAAACCTGCCTGCAGGCTGTCCCGGAGTTGCAGCTCCCACTCCCCTGGCAATGCTTCAACGCTACCGGGCAGCTTGTGGCTGAGGGTACCTTGCGGCAAATACCGGGATGTATTTCACTAAAAGGATGGACAGGAGGGACCCACTATATCAAGATTTTAAGTAAAGAAAACGTGTACCTTTTGCAGCTTATTGTACAGTAAGTTTACCGTCGGCTAAGGTTATACCGGGCTACGGCCTGATGCTTCCGTCCGTAGCCAATACCCTGCATGAGCACGCTGGAGCCCAGCAGCGCCCAACTCCAGTTTGGCTGATCGGTGCGCACGACGTAAAAACAACTGGCAAAGACAGCCGCCGAGCTCCAGTGCCACCACTGCCCTTTCCGCCAGGACCGCCAGGCTTCGCGATCTGATCGTAGCATAGCCTTGAGCTCCCGCTGCCTGAGGTAATCGCCTTCCAGCTGATACCGCTGCCCACCCCACCAGGTGTCTTTGATTTGGATGGTATCCGGTAAAAATAAGTGAGCATGCGCTACAGCAAGAGGCTGGGCACAGGCAAGCCCTGTTCCACAGAGCAGGATTAGCATCATCCAGAACTGCTTCATCTTTTTTGAAAGCAATTTCCGGGAAAAACGATAATAGCAATTGTCTTATCCTGCCAAATTATCCGGCTAATAATAACTGTCCAACATGGAAGGCAGTTTCCTCCAGGCGGCTTGCTGTTTCCTGCAGTGCTGTTTCCAGGTCAACCGGACGATTTTGGATGGAGAATGCCGCTTGCAGCCCAATGGAGCGGACGGCTTCCGGGCTGGCCTGAAGGGCACCGCACAGAGCAATCACCGGCACAGCTTTTTGGCGTGCACGTTGAGTGATGCCCTTGATGAGCTTGCCTCTGAGTGTTTGTTCGTCCAGGCGCCCTTCCCCGGTGATAACCAGGTCGGCCTGATCAAGGGCGGTTTCAAAACCCGCCACCTCCATGATGGTTTCAATACCTGGTTTCAATGAAGCGCCAAGATAGGTGAGGCACCCGGCCCCCATGCCTCCGGCAGCGCCACTGCCCGGTACTTCGGCTATGGGTTTTCCGGCAAGCTTTTCCATTTGCGGAGCGATATGCCGCAGACCGGCATCCAGCAACTCCACTGCTGCCTGATCGGCTCCTTTCTGAGGTGCGAAAACCCGGGCAGCGCCATGCTCGCCAAAAAGCGGGTTATCCACATCGCATAGGGTAATGATCTCAATCTGCCGCGGATCCAGGAACAGCATGCGGTCATCAATACGATGTACTTTCACGAGGTTCTCCCCCACCGGCTCCAGTTCGTGGCCCTGTCTGTCCAGAAAACGGTAACCCAGGGCAGCAGCCATGCCCATACCCGCATCATTAGTGGCACTTCCACCAAGACCCAGGATAATCTTTTCCGCCCCCCGTCCCATAGCAGCGATGATTAGAGCGCCGGTGCCCATTGTGGAGGTCCTAAGCGGGTTTCGTTCTTCTGGTTTCAGCAACTGAAGCCCGGAAGCCGATGCCATTTCGATAAATGCAGTCTTACCATCACCAGACATACCATATTGGGCCATTATGGGTTCGAAGCGTGGATTGGAGGCGCGGTCTTCCACCATCTGCCCTCCGGTATGGTGCGCCAGTATAGCAGCGGTGCCTTCGCCCCCATCAGCCAGTGGCATAAGGGTTACCCGAAATTTATCATTGGCAGTTTTCAGCCCTTTTTCAACAGCCTGGCAAACTGCTTCGGCGGGCAGTGCATCTTTGAAAGTATCACTGGCAATCAGGATGCGCATAGTACAGTCGTTTAGACGAAAGTAACCAAAAGTGCCCTATTCCAAAAGCAAATGGCGAAGGTAAGGCTCCAGACCAAGCTCATTATCGAGTTCCAGCTTATTCTTAAGACGGTACCGCGCCATATTCACTGCTTTTTCGCTCACCCCCTGAGTAGACGCAATCTCCATAGTCGAAGCCCCCAGGGCGATAAGAATAGCGTAGCGCTGCTGTGTTTTTGTCAAATCCGGAGCTTTTTCTGACAATGACTTGAAAAAGCCGGGGTAGGATAAAAGAAAAGGCTCTACAAAATCGGTCTTCTCTGTATAATCATGTATTAAAACACTCAGCTTTCGCTTCAGCAAAGACGGGTTGGATTCATAGCGCTCTATTGCATCCATAGCATTATTTTTCAACTGTGCAGCTCCGATACCACTCTGCAAGGCATTCTGACGCTGCACTTTGAGCTGTTTATCCAGCTGCTCGCTGTGTTTTCTGGCTGCCTGTGCTTTTGCTCTTGCCTCTGCCATCCTTTTTTGGTTACTGCGCAGAAGCATGCCCAGGGTAATCAGTGCTGCAATAGCAAACAACAAAGCTGCACCAAGGTAAAGACGGTTCCGCTCCAGTAATGTGGCTCTTAACTCAGCTGCCTGTGCGACACGCTCGGCCTGGTCTCGTTGGTTCTTAAAAGTTTCCAATTCATAGATAGCTGCCATTTCCTCCACGCGTAGCTGTTTACTTAGGTGCCGAAAAGCGTTATGCCTGCGACCTAATTCACGCATTTCAATCGAGGCAAGACCTGCATCCCCCTTCAGAAGAAGAGCCTTGACCCGGGACTCTGATAACGCTACCCGGGACTGTGCATCCTCGCGAGCCAGACCTTCGGCCAGGTCAATAGCAGCAAGAGCCTGATCTGGCTGATTTAAAGCAAGATGGTACTCAATCTTCATGAAGTAAAAGTCGTACGAGAGTGAAGTCCTCTTATTTAATTCATAACGCCGCAGGCTATCCAGTACATACTCAGCACGGGCGTATTGCTGCTTACCTAAGTATATTCTGAAAGCAGCCTCTGTGTAAGCGGGCAACAGATAATTGAACTCTTCCATATACAGGTCAAGCTCTTCCAGTAATGCTTCACCTCTTTCCCAATCCTCCTGTAAACCAGCAACTTCTATTTGATTAATCAAACTTAATACCATGGGGTAGGCGCCGTCCTCAATAGCCGAGGCTTTTTCCCGTACCTCTGTAAAAATAGAATCAGCAACTTGGTACATATCCCGACGCAGATAGGTAAGCCCTATATTATTTAGCACGACCGCCTTTTCCTGCTCAGAGATAAGCGTCTCTGTTTTTCCTGCTAATTGCTGACTGAGCAAAAGATATTGGTAAGCCGCTTCATATTTTTTACTATACAGATAAACCATGCTGAGGTTACTGTAAACCAGATAAAGCCGGCGTTGATCTTCTGCCTGATCGAAGAACACAATTGCTTTGCGATATGCGGATTCAGCAAGGCTTTTCTCCCCATTTGCGAAGTAGGCATTGCCCCTCGACAGCCAGTACCCTCCTTTGATTTGGACAGAATTCGTTTTGTCAGCCAGGGATTTGTACTCATCAAGTACGCCTTCTATCACTTCCGTTTTACCGCTGTACAACACCATTCTAAGCCGGGCTTTATGGTATTCGTACTGAAGAGAATCTGATGGGAAAAACAAGCTTCTATAAAGGCTGTCATAGCATTCTGCCTCTGGGCTACCGGTTTTTTCTGCCTGTTGCAAGAGTTCAAGCAGGCGGCTGGGTGAATAGGTGTTATCCTGTTCACTGAGGCTGTTTCCACAGGGGGTATCTATTTCTGTTTGCCCGCAAGACCAGCTTTGAAGGGGCAACACCAAAAAAATAATACTGAATAGAGCCAATTGCTGGATGCCCTGCCTGCAATGGCAGAGACATAACGACAAACACTGCCGTTTCATACGTTTACTGTGCATATCTGTTCCTTATAAGGAACTAAGTTAGTTTTTTTTCCCATCCTTCCCAAAAAACGACCCAATCGAATTGTGCAACCCTACAGTAAGGATCGTTCGTATTCGTGTTGCAAACAGCAAATGAGAGCATTCTTTATTTATCATTGCTGAAAGGGCACATAAGGATCAGATAAAAAAACTGGTGCCCAACAGGCCACCAGCTTTAACATAAAATTACCCAAACAGAATGAGAAGTCTTCCCCCCGGGAAGCTAACCTTCTTTGATTAGCTTCCATATCAGGAGGAGTAATTAAGAGAGGAGCGCATTCGTACTCACTGAAAACTTAGATCTAATTAGTAAAGCTTAGTCGTTATTCATAGTTCTTATTAATGTAGACCCGTATATTCTTTTTCAAACATAAGGGGGATTCTCAAAACATCAAAGAAATTAGCCCAAAGGTTAAAATAACATAAGTCGTTGATTTACTCTGCTTTAAATGATTTTGTAGAGCGAAAATGCCCGCTTGTAGACTCACCGTTAACGATTTGCGCGGGATTTATCAAAAAAAGTAAGGCATTTCAAAGCATATTCAGCCGAAAAAACAATGGCTGGTATACACTTAAGCATACCAGCCGAAAATAATGCACAAATAAAACGCCCACAAAAACCTCAAGCTATCGTAGCTGCTGCACCAACTCTATCTTATTCGCACACTATTATTCTTACCAACTGACCGGGGCCTCCGGCAGACCTGCACTGGACGGTGTATACGCCTGCCGGAAGCCCCTCCATATCCAGTTTCAATTGCTGCTGCCCGGCCACCGCCTGCTGAACCGGCAGGGCCAACTGCCCCAGCGGGCCATATATCCGTACTTCCGCTCCTGCCTCCAGAGGTACCGCCCATTCCAGTACCGCAGCGCCAGCCGTTGGGTTGGGCCAGATAATCAGCCCGTTGCCAGGGCCGGATGTATGGCTCGTGACCGGAGGCGACCACACCTGCTGCTCCAGTACCACGACCCGCACCTTGCTCACCGAACCCGACATGCTGCCCGATGGGTCCACCGTAAAGCCCCCCACTCCCACTTCAAAACAGCTCCCCAATGGCTGTGGCATCGATACCGCCGCCAGGTTCAGCCACCCTGCGCCCAGTATCTGATAACGCCCGCGCCACGTCCCGTTGGAATATTCCAGGCGGATCTTTTTCGCATTCGGCGCATCCAGCAGCGTAACTTCACGCAGGTCACCGTCTGCTCCGCGGACTTCCCAGCGCAACAGCCCGCTGCCATTCCAATATAAGCCGACCATAGCCGCATCCGGCAACAGGCTGCTCCGCGCGCTCAGCCCAATATAGCTGTCCCCGGAGACCGCGCCCAGGTCCAACTGCAGCCCACCTTTGCTCGCACAAAACGGCTGATGCACAAACAGGTAGCCGTCTGGGCTGCCGCCACTGCCTGAATGATACCCCCCTGACCATAGGTTCAGCGTCCCGTTATCCGTACAGATGTCCCATGTGGCACTGCCCGGTGAACCGTTCAGCCCCGTCACCGACCACTCCGGTGGCAGCCCCGGGCTCTGCTGTACGCTCACCGTGGAGGTGCAGGACGACTCGTTCCCATTTACATCTATCGATGTGACCTGCACTTCGTACGTGCCCCCGATGTCTTCACAGGTGTAAATGGCAGCGTCGTACAGTATTGTATCTATACCGCAGGCATCAAACCCGCCTGCATACACATCGCTCAGCAATAGCTCGTAAGTGCCATCGTAGCTCACCTGCACCTCCGGCGAGCTGCATAATACCGAGGGAGGGGACAAATCCTCTACTGTGACCTGGGCCTCGCAACTGCTGCTGTTACCGTTCACGTCTGTGCCCGTTAAGGTAACGGACTGAACACCAACATCACCACAATCAAAAGATGACTGGCTCAGGCTCAGACTCACTGCGCCGCAGGCGTCATTGCTGCCGGCATTCACATGAGCTGCTGACAGCAAGCCCGTACCGAAGACGCTCAGTGTTACCGTCCGGTTCTGGCACAGCATCACAGGGCCCACAGAATCCCTTACCGCTATGGTGGCCGTACAAGTGCCGCTGTTACCGTTTTCATCAACGCCCGTTAGCGTGACCGGCAGCTCGCCCACATCGCTACAACCAAAGACAGTCCGGCTCAGGAAGAGCGTGTCCAGACCGCAGGCATCGTTGCTGCCGCCATCTATATCAGCTACCACTATGCTGCCGATGCCATCTTCATCCAGGTAGATCGTCTGGCCTGTGCACAACAGCTGCGGAGCAATGCTATCCAGCACTGTGACCGTAGCCGTGCAGAAAGCTTCATTATCGTTCTTATCCACTGCGGTGAGCGTAACCGTATTCGGGCCCACATCGCTGCAACCAAAGACCGTCTGGCTCAGGAAGAGCGTGTCCAGACCGCAGGCATCATTGCTGCCGCCATCTATATCGCCTACCGCTATGCTGCCGATGCCCTCTTCATCCAGGTAGATGGTGTGGCCTGTGCACAACATATGCGGGGGCACCGTATCCTGGACCATCAGCACATAGGTATGCCTGATGCTGTTGCTGTCCGCGTCCGTGGCCCATAGCTCCAGTTGGTTCGCCCCTATGCCCGCAAACAGGCTCAGCGTGCTGCCCGCTATGGCTGCTTCGGGCATTTCGCTGCACCCTTCACAGGATACGCTGTACTGCAGCGGTGGCGCAGTGCAGTTGTCTGACACCTCTGCCTGCCACGATAACGACAGCCCGCAGGCCTCGGGGCCAGCGAAATACTCCAGCGTGTCAGAAGCCGGCAGGGCTCCGCTGCCTGCATCCACAAAAAGAGCGGGGCTGAGGCTGTCCTGGCTCACCAACTGCGCCAAACTGTCTGTAATAAATGGGAAACAGCTGCTGCTGTACGTGCAGCTGCCCGCTTCTGACAGTTCTATACGGAGGCTATATGTACCCGCTCCCAGCGACTCTACCCGGAATGTGTCCGGCAGTAGCTGCCCGCTGCCCAGTTGCTGAACCGGCAGCGATGCCTCTCCCAGATAAACATCAAAACGGCCGCCGCTGCAATAGGGCGTTGTCAGGCCGATCTCCACATGCCCGTCCGTAGCTTCCGGGCAGGACGGGCCCGCTGCGCTCAGCACCTCCACTTCTATGAGCGGGTTGCAGGGGTCTCCATCATCAGGGTCTGCGTCCGCGTATACCCCATCCCCGTCTGCATCGCAGTTCCCGTTCAGGGCGTCAGGGTTACAGGCATCATCAGGATCCGGGTCCAACTGATCGCACAGCCCGTCCCCATCCGTATCAGGGCCCGAGCAAAACAATACAGTGACCGTATCCTGAAGCTCGGCAGGGTAGCTGCAGTCTGATGCACGGAACTGCACCTCCTCCACGCCTTCCCAGCCTGGCACGCGCAAGCCTACCGACAGCGCGCCCGTCTGACTGTCAAGGGTGTAGGACAGAGGGGAAAAGTCCAGAATCTCTGGGCTATCAGGAGTGCCCAGCGGCGAACTGCTGATGAAAGAACGGGTTGCAGGCTCGTTAAACACCCGGTTGAGAGCAGCACTAAAATAACGTAGCTCCAAGTTAGCAGAAGGCTCTGTGTGATAGATCTGCATGATGAACACCCGCCTGCCTCCCAGTTCCTGAGGCGAAGCTACTCCACGTAATTCACCGTTTATAAAAGCACCTAGCAAATCGTCATTAGAGATAAAACCTAAAGATGGGGTATATTGCACTTCGCCGACCAGGCTCATTGTATATGGCCAGCTACTTCCTCCGACTACCCAGGAGACTGATTGCTGAAGTACGCCCTCTTCCAGAAGCGGCTCCAAGGACCACTCCAGGCAACTCCCGGTATAGCTATCTTCGAAGTCACCAAGAGGCAACATATCAAAATGCTCGCCCACAAGTACACTCTGGATGGGCACCGAATCTAATAAAGGCCCATTGTAGCCCTCAGTAACCGTAAGAGACAAGACCGAAGAGGCGCTATAATTATTCAAACCCTGTTCTGTAGCTGTTATCACCAGCTCTTCTGTACCTGTCCAACCCGGTAAGGGGGACAGCTCCAATAAGCTGTCTTGCAGGCTAACGATAAAGTGGTCGGAAGTGCTAACGGACCATTCGACAGGGTCATTGTCCCATTGCAACAGATACGCATTCAGATTCAGGGGCGCGAACGCCATACCCTCAAGGCGCGTAATTGCTGGCAGGCTGTCCAGGCTTATCGCCACATCTCCATCTGTATCAACAGAGATAATATACGGGTTGTCAGGGCTCCCTGTCGAGGACAAATGCTGGAAATCAAAAAGAATGGTAGCAGGATAGATTGCATCCTCTTCTGCCAGGTATACCAAAACGGTATAGGAAACGCCGCTTGGGACATCACCATAGAGTGTCATAAAATGGTATACCTCGCTGCCCCCCGGGACACTCATACTTAACCCAAGGATTTCACTCCCTTTGACCACTGCTATTAGATCATTAGCATCATGGTAAGGCTCACCGTCTACCTCAAGTACTGCAGTCAGATTAGCAGAATAGGCATATTGGCTCGCTGCCGGTGCCTGCCAAGCCGGCGGGCCAGCCAGCAGACTAAGCGGTAAGAATACCGCCAGCAACAGGATCGCAAAAAGAAATTTCATGGCTTGTATTTTGATGAGCCCCTGCCTTAATACTGAAGGCAGGGGCTGAAAGGTCAGTTTGTTGAATAGGTTTAGTGGAGCTCAAGCAGCTGACTACTGTGATGCCCTTCATGCAGCAGCATAACCGTATAGAGCCCGGCTGGCATACCCGACAGTGATAACTGTAGCCTGTTTGCACCAGGAGCTACAGAAGCCTGTTCCTCATAAACTAACCGTCCAAGGACATCCGTTATCCGGAGCCGGCCCTCTCCCGCTGCTGCTGCCGTAAACGCTATATTTACTTCATCGCGTGCAGGATTTGGAAAAACCCTCAAAGACAGCCCGGAAGGGTATTCATCGATATCCGATAATCCACTCAGTGTCAATATTTCCGGCGCATCAACACTTCCTTCCAGGCGATTAGAAATAAAGGTATATTCCTCATTAATAGGATGCTCCGTTCCGGTAGCTGCATCATACCATTGGAAAGACAGAAGCTCTCCGCCTTCTGTATTCGAGTAGATCGTCAGAAACAGCAAGTAGGCATCAAGAGCTGGCACGTAGACCGGTTGATTGCTCCCCCGGACCACACCGTCGACGAACGCGCCAACCTCGTCCCCTTCCTTTAGGCAATTATCCAAAGCTTCGCTTTGCACCACCGCAATCAAATTCATGGAGTGTTCATATGCATAAGGATCTACCTCCCAGTGTCTGCCACCGGTATAGCTACGCCCTGCGATGCTCACAGATCGCTCTGTGTTGGCACCCCCAGTCAGGTTAGACGGGTAGGACAGCTCATCCGGGAAAGAAAGATTGAGCAGATAGCCTCGCCCTGGTGCCATAAAATTAAGATTGCCTACCCAGCCAGCGCCCGCAACATACTGTGCAAAGGTTGCCTGACCCTTTATAACATCACCATTTAGTGGCGTCAGCGAAGAAAGCGCTTCATTAACACTCATACCCTGACGCGGCAGATAGCCGATCCAGTTCCAGCCAGCCTCAAGTGGCAGGCTAATACTGCCAGGGTCAACCGGCGCCCCCAAAAACTGGACTGAATCCAGCGCCTGCGAACGATACTGGTACATTGTAAGGTGGCTGACTTCTGATAATGAACCTATCCAGCTACCACCACCGGAAAAGTATTGACTGAATGCAGACTGCCCTTTAATTAAGCCGCCACCGGGCGCTGTCAGCGAGCCAAGTGCTGTATTAATCGAGGGATCGGCAAGCTCCACATTATAGGATATCCAGTTCCAGCCCGGTACAAGCCCTACGTTGCGCTGTACCAATGCATTGGTCTGCAGAGACTGCGGAGAAAGAGGCGTACCAATGAGCCCATCAGCTTCAAAATCAAAACTTTCAAGGATATCTCCATACAACAGGCAACCCGAGGCATCCCAAACCTGAAAACTGATCATCCCTGGCTCCAGCTCATTACTGAATATAGTCAGGAATACAAGGTGCCGGTCAAGTTCTTCGGCAGCCTCCACATAACCAAAACCTGCTAGTTGACCATTGATGAAAGCCCCAACCATGTCCATTTTATCAGCTGAAACCTCACCTTCTATATCCAGCTCCAGCGTCATGTTCATAGAATAGGTAAAATCTGCCGGATTAATAAACCAGGATGGTCCCGGGCAGGTCACCCGCAGCTGAACGTCTAAAGGCTCCTCTCCTTCACTGGTAGACATGATCAATTCATGCTCATAAATTTGTGCGACCAGCTCGGCAGGAAACTCAAAGGTAATTTCCACAGAAGAGCCGGGCTGAACTGTACCAGTATTTGGGTAGACTTCCATCCAGTCCGGTACATTACCAATGGTATAATCCATAGCAAAACCGCCTTGATTCCGGATCAGGCGTGTAACAGAGAGCGATTCGCCCTCTTGCATAGCTTCCACGACCGGACCGCCTGCCCAGTAGAGCGTTGAGCGATTCACCAAAAACTCCCATACCGCAGGTTCTTCCAGTTCATTACCAACCAGGTCTTTGATGGCTTCGACCTGTACGCGGAGTACACGGTTTTCGATAAACTGGTTAGGCACATTCGGTACGACAATGATCTTATCCTCATTACAGGTAATAATGGCATCTACCAGCTGTCCGGTCGTAGCATCGTAAAGACCAAGGTTGTTGTTGTTGATATTTGTACCGATGCCATCTGCCTGGAAGACTTCATTGCAGTTGATCCGCTTGGTGAAGGTGATGGAAATTTCGTCGCCCGGGCTAAGTACCTGATCTGCTGGTTGTGGGGTCCCAAAAACTTCAGGTGGGCGCGTTTCCTTCCGGCCTTTGATCACTCTGGAAATACCTGGATTTAGAGAGCCGTCGAAACACTGAGTAATAGCCCGTATTTCGTATGGGCCGTCCACCAGTTCAGTCATATCCCATTGTACAATTTTAAAGACAGGGGCGTTCGCAAATTCCGAAGCTGGCAGCTCTTCGATGTTGATCCATGCACCATCGCCTCCGGTACGGCGGTACTGTACGCGCACCAGTTCCAGATCCGGGTCATCATTGATATAATCATTGAGTGTAATGGACATAATGTTGCCGTCATCGGGCGTCATTACCCAATCCTGCAGCGGAAAACTGATATCGATGGGGCTGCAGGGTTCAAGGTATTCGACATCTATCCGAAACTCTTTGTAGAATTTTGTCAGGTCGCTGGTCTGATACTGACCCTGAGTCTCCGAAGCATCCGGGTCCTGTGCAGCAGAAAGATCATAGCCAACATCAAAGGAATGCTCCCACTGACAACCTGATGCGATAAAAACACCCATATCTTCATAAACATATTCCTCCGGCCCACGCTCAATAGCAAAAAGGAGATCGACCGATTCTCCGGGGAAGAGCTGAAACTCAAATGGTGCTGCGGTGACGTCTCCTCCACTCAGGCTAAAAGCAGCGCCATTGGGGTTGGAATCAGGTACCAGACCGACCAGGAAGACGGAAGGGTCATTACTTACACCTTCAGCCCCTCCAGTATTTGCTGCAGTCACCTCAAAGATAGCAAGATCATTTTCCGGTACATTGATGGCGCTCAGCTGATTGATCGAGAAGGATACCTCCTCACGGTTAAGCGTTCCAGGCTCCCATGGGCATTTAGATTCTCCGCTTTTCAGCTTAAATACGGGAGTACCGAATATAGGATCATCTGCAATATCAATCGTAAAATTGTCATTCAGATCGTCATCGGCCAAGGTGAAGCTCACCTCCCGGGAAGTTTCTTCACTGGTTGTTGTACTGAATTCTTCGCCTCCTCCTATTGTAAAGCCCATACTCACAGTAGTCCCAACTTCAAAGATTTCAAAACCAAGTGTGGTATTATAGCCTGCTTCCCATGCAAATTCGAAGGCAAATTCCGTTTCTACACTTTCTACAGTGGTGATCGTCTCTGAATACTCCGTAAGACCGTCAAATGTGATATTCTCCCGAAACTTAGCTGCATCTTTCAGCTCTTGGTTATATGTCAGAATGTTTTCCCATGCCTTGGCAGATGTGGTGTCTCCAATAAGCAACAGAGAGGGAATCACATCCTTTTTGATCTGCCACTCACTGTATACATACTTTGTGCCGAACCCTTCCGGCCAAACCCTGAGGTTGTTATCCAGGAAGAATTCACAGTTCTCCGGATCATACTTGAGCACATCGGTAGAGCTGAATTCAAAATTAACTGCTGCTCCGACGTACACATCTGCATCTCCATACAGGATATTGTCAGCACTGGAGGTACTGTAACTCTTGTCAACAGTGACACAAAGCTCCGAAGAATTAGTCTCTGTAGTTCCTGCACTTATCGAAGCGGTAATATCTACTTCCGCAATTTGCTCAGTCTCTGTAATTACCCCTCCAAATGGAGTGCCTGCATAAGTGGTAACTTTAGCCCCTAAGTCAATGTTGGTTTCAAGGTTGTTTTCAGTGTTAAAAAGCGTTGCATTCGACCAGTTAGTGCAAGTCGTGGACCCTTCCGCCACACTTGCAAAAGAGCCATCGCCCGGAGGGTCCCGAAGAATTAGGAGCGGCATAGCCGGCGAAGCTGTAGTGAAGGTAGACTCCCGGGATTTTTCGCCGATGATCACCACCTCTGCGATCTCTGTGGCCTGGGAACCATCTACCTCTGCGGTGACCTGAAGGATCTTAGTATATGGCGGAACGATATTGGGAATACCGGCAAAGTACCTCAGCGGATAAGTCGAAGTATCGGATTGGATCTCATACTCATCGGCATCCGCAATTTCATTGTTGATAATCAGATTAAAACTATCCAGGTAGCAGTCTCCTCCATCATAGCGTTCAAAAACCCGGATGTCTGTCGTGTACTCCCGGTAATTATTGGTTGGCATTGACTGCTCAATGAAAGCCACGCCACTGCCCGGGCAGCCCGTTTCCGGAAAGGGGGCTATTTCAACATTAGGGGGTGCGACATAGATGAAGTCTATCGTATCGGCTTCGATCAACCGCAGGTCAGTCTCCTGCCCTCCCTGAAGCTGAAAGTAATCATAAATGACATTGTTGGAGTGCTGGGTCACGGAAACTGCCATAGGCACCGGGGGTAGGTTATTAAAGCTAAAGTTACCTGCCGGATTATCAATCGTAATTTCCTGGCTGTAACAGCCATTAAGAGCAGCTGCCTTAACTTTGACTACGGCTCCGTCGGGAATAACGCTCAGGCGGCAGTCGCCCCCTGCCATCTGTCCCCGTATTTGCCGCTTGGTCTGATTCTGGAAGAGCACGCCGCCGATCGGGCTGATGAGCCGCCGCGCTTCAAAGAAGCCGGGGCTGAAAAGGTGCTCATCGTAAACCGGTGTAAGGACAACGTTACTGCCTGGCTCAAAATCAGCCACAAACCGCCCTTCTTCATCGGTGAAAATCCGGGGGAAATAGGATGACCCGTTGACAAGAATTTCCACGCTGTCCTGAAAGCAGAAGGTATCCTCAAAACGAATCACTCCCGCGATCGTAACGGTCGAGTTGTTCACAAAATCTACATTGCCTACCGCTGTTGCGCTTGGGTTGATATTGACTACCCTTACGTTTGGCTGAAAAGCATTGGGAGTAGCCTCCTGCCGGAAGGCAATAATGGAAAAGGAGCCGTTTATCAGCTGCCCTTCTCCGCTCATCTGCGGGCCGAAATCAAAGATGGACGTGCCCCCCCCTTCATCGAGCGGGAAGTAACTGAGCAAGTTCGGATTGCCTACATCTGTACCCGCACTCTGTACCGGAGAGGCATTGAGTTGAATGACCGGCAGGGTTAGGGTCGTATCGTAGAAAGCCACTTCATCAATAAGGCCGGTAAAGAAGTCCTGAGCAGGCGCACTTCGGGCGGCAAGCTGCCAGGGGCTACCTGTCCAGTCTCCGGTAAGGTTGGCAAACGGGATATCGCCCTGAGGCTCCCCATCGAGGTAATAGCTGACGGTAGCGGTGCCAGTGTTGAGCCCCAAAGAGAGATGCTGGTAGCGGGAGGCCGCTGGCCCCAGCACCTGAGTCTGCCCGTTAATGGTCAGCTTGTAGGTTGCATCTTCCAGCCAGAGTTCAAAGTCTCCCTCTCCTTTGCTCAGCAGAGTCTGCCGGGCGTTCATCTCAAAGGGGTGTACCAGAATTTCCACGGTGGCCGTATCCGGCAGGTCGAAATCCGTAAGAGTAGCATAGGCTTCGTAAGCTGCGTTGAACTCCAGAGCGTAGTGGCTGTAGAAGTTCTTTACCGGGCGGGCAGTAAAGGTTTGTTCCTCGCTGTAGTTGACGCCCTCTACTACGTAAAAGCCTCCCTCGTCGGTAAAGCCTGCGTTTTTCAGGTCCGGGGTGTCTCCATCAAATTGTGCGCCGTAGATCAGCGCATCCATACTGTTATCCGTGAGGTCAAAGACTTTGTTGCCCAGCCCTTCGTCAAACTTCCAGTAAGCAACCAGGCCCTCGGCAGCCTTGGATACGGTCAGATCCTTTGTCAGAAAGATGTCAGTACTATTGAGTGGCATGTTGTAAAGCCGTACATCATCAATTTTGCCGGAGAAGAACCCGTCGTTATCGCGGCGGCTGCCAATGGTGAACCGGGCGGGCCGGCTATCAATGCTGGCAGGCGTGGAAGTGGCGTAGCGCCCGTCCACATAGAGCAGCATGGTGCTGCCGTTGTACACCACAGACACCTGATGCCATGCATTAGGGTCTTCTTCAAATTCGTAAGCTATGGTCGTGGCCATACTCCCATCGCCAATACCGGCTACGATGCCTTTGCCCTGCCCGGCGGGGAGGGTGTGCAGCCAAAAGTTACGGTTCATGTCGCTGCCGAAGTCTACGATACCGCTACCATCATTGCCGTCGCCGATTTGCACGAAAGCCGACAGCGTCCACATATTAGCAGGCAGGGCTTCGTGGTAATCGATACAGAGATTGTCGTTTGCGCCGTCGAACCGCAGAGAACGGCCGATCGTAGGCGTTAGCGTCACATAGGCATTGGCCACCGGGTTGCCAGAGAAGGACTCGAGCTTGCCGGTAACGGTACCATTGGGGTTGACAAATCCAACGGCATGTCCCCGCGCCCCGTTGCCAAACTGATTACGGCCGTAAACGCTGTACTCGTAGAATTCGCCAGCCTGAACATTAAAGTCGATATACTGCGACACACCTGACTCGACTTCCCCCAGAAAAGCGCCGTCCCGAAGGATGACATAACCATCGGAGGGGGCTGCGCTGAGGGGGTCAATTTCCCATTCCAGCAGTACCCGGTCAGGGAAGTCGCCCTGCGAGGCAAGTGTTACCGGTGCAGTAGGTGGCATATACAAGCGGGCCCAGAAACCATGCTCCATTGTCCGCTGCTGAGACTGGTAGCGGGCAGTAAGGGGCTGCCCCACTGTGAAATCCTGTTTGGTGTTGAGGTTGAATGCATTGGTTACACTACCGAAGTTAAAATTGACCGTACCCTGTGCAACCTCCAGGTTTTCAGCCGGGTTGCAAACGGTATCCAATTGAGAACGGGCGGGGGAGGCCAGCAAAAGGCACAGCCATCCCGTAAGCAAGATGTATCTTAGCATTACATTTATTTTTTTGGTGGGATATAATTAGCGCTGTAGGCCTAGTACACTGTGTATTAAGTTAGTGAGTATTTTGAACGAGGGTATTTTTTTCTCAATCAAGGCGCTGCGGAGTCTCGTAGCCTAAGCTACGAAGGTGAGCACGCAACGATGAGTGAGGGAAAAAGAGCCCTTCAAAATGCTTAAAAATTTATTACACAGTGTACTAGTACTTGATCATGTAGTTCACACTCATATTTACCGGGCGGGTCTCGGAGTCGCCGCCGGAGATTTCTACATTGTGGGTATGCGCGCCAGCGAGGCTAGGATTAGTCTTCCACGGAAACCTCGAACCGCTAGCTGCATAATCAGCGCCAACACTTGAACCACTATTTATGAATGGCATTAAGGTGACGCCTTCATGAGTATGCGCACCGGCTTGATCAGTTTCCCCTGTAAAGGGGTTCTCCGGCATAGCCGTAGCATCCTGCTGCAGGCTGCCAAGCTCGCGGTTTTCGTCAATGCCCCGGCCTTCGTCATTGCCGCGCAGGAATATCCCCCGGTAGTCGGGCAGGTTGAAGGTAGCGCCGTTGGAGGTGCCACCGTAGGTAATTCCAATCGCATTGAAAAGATCGGGATACTCGGTTTTGACTATACTGCGCCCATCACAAAGTAAATACCCGGTGGGCACTTTCGTTTTCGGGCCGGCAAATGGCAGAACGGTACCGGCCGGCACGCCATTATCTGCCCGACCAGCAGTAGCGGCGTACTGTACGAACATGGTGTAGGGCGAGTAGGTCAGCTGGGCACGCGGCTGCAGCTCACTGCCGCTGACTTCTATGCCCAGATAAACGGTGCTGCTGAAGATATCCGGGTTTAGTTCTGTCACACTGCCAAGATTATGGCTGTACAGGCCGCCTACGACTTCAACCGCAGCGGTCTCCTCCCAAAGGGCACTACCACCGCTGTTTTCGTGATACAGCCGAAAAGTGACCTGCTGTGTGCCATCCTGTATGGCCATACCATTGGCGTTTTTGAAAGTACCCTGAATACTGATTTGTGGAGTGTCTTGTGCCTGGAGCAGGCTGAAAAACAGGCATAGGATTGCCACTAAAGCCAAAGACTTTTTCATAGATGCAAATTTGTTTTGGATAATGTTAACTGGTTGGAGACTAACCCCAGATTGAAATTTTTCCAAAACTAATAGCTAAAGAAAAAAAAGCCTACTGATGTCCCCCCTCATTTACCCCTCAAAAATACAAGTACCTGATAACCAGAACTTAAAAAAGCACAACTCAATAGTGTGTGGCACTAAAAAAAGCCACATCACACTTGGTTCCGGGATGGCCTGCCAACCGCTTTGGTGTTTATAGCTGCTGCCCCCTGACTAGTTGGGTAAGGAAAGTAGTGAAGTCGATCTGATTTTCGACCTCCATTTTTTTCCGGGCCCGGTAACGGAAATTTTCGACGCTCTTCAGCGAGCGGTCCAGAATCTGGGTAATCTCGCTATTAGAGTAGCCCAGGTAGATCAGGGCGCAGACCTGCCGCTCGGATGCAGTCAGCTCAGGGTATTTCTCTTCGATGAACCCCATAAAGGAAGCCATTTGCCGGTTGAGTTCCTGTTCAATGGAAAAGTTAAGGTGGGTAGCCTGAAACTGATCCATATTGCGCCGAATTTCCTCCACTTCCTTGCGGTCCTCCTGTGATAATGACTTTGCGGCTTTTTGCAAAAGCCGGACCATACGGGTTTCTACTTGCCGGGCGTACAGCAGGAGGGTAGCATTTTTCTGCATCTCCCGCTCGCGCTGTTCCACATCCCGCTGCTGTGCCTGCAATTTCTCTTCTGCCTGAATAGCCTGAAAGGCTGCAATTTCCCGTTGTTGTGCAGCCAGCTTACGGGCTTTGCGATAATTGAGGTATACAAGGATTAACATGGCAATGACGGCTATAAACAAAATAACCAGACCAGTAATAGTGTAACCCGCTTTTTGTAAAGAAGACCCTAAAGCTGCTTTTTCTTTCTTTAGCGTTTCAGTTTGATAAAGGACCCCCATATCCATGAGCTTCCGAACATCAGTACTGTCTTCGGAAATGTGATAAATAGAATCCGCAGTAATCGTATACTGATAGGCTGCCTGATAATCTTCGCGACCGGCAGCAGCGAGCGCCTTAATCTGCCAGGCCCGGTGCGTCATAATCAGATCCGACTGATCCGCGATCCGGTCGAGTATCTTATCTATAATGGCCTCCGGCAGCAAGTTTTCACCGGTTTTTTTATAATACAAATAGAAGACATTGAGGTTAGGCACTTTCACAAGGCTGTCCTCTACTATGGCTTCGGCCTTAAAATCCTCCAGAATTGCCCGTGCTTTTTCCCACTCCCTAAAACTGATAAAGGCATTAGCTTTGGCTGTTAACAACCGGCTGCCGTACTGCCGGTTTTGGTCCTGATACAGCTCGAAAGAATCAAGATGCCGGTAAAATGCTTCGCGTTGCTCCAGTTTGGCATAGACCTGCAGCAGATTGAGGTGCACCAGGGTGCGGACATTGCTGTTGGCCTCGGACAGGGCTATATCCTTCAGCACTGCAGCAGATTGCTCCAATGCTCCCATGCGCAACAGAGCAACCCCCTTGTTGATTTGCGCCATCTGGAAGGCATCCCGCAACCTTATGCTATCCCTCAGGACCGTTGTGGTTTTGTCGAAAAACCGGAAAGCAGAATGGAAGTAGCCTTTGTCCAAATATATTGCTCCTATATTGGAATAGTAGCGCGCGGCTTCACCGGTAGCCCCTTGTGATTCAAAACAGCGGGTCGCATTGCTCCAGTAATGAATAGCCTGATTATGATCTCTGTCCAGATAGCTAAATACGCCTTTTAAACCGAACGCTTTGCCCAGCAGTACGGTGTCTCCGGCTGCACTGGCCTGTTCTATTGCTGCATCTGCAAAAGTTTCAGATGTCTCATGGTCGCCTCCGTAATAGGCGAGCATCCCCCGCTCGTAGAAGAAACGGGCAAGCCCAAGGGTATCCCCAGTGACTTTCAGATGTTCTTCTGCCTCTGACAGTGCCAACTCATAGTATTGCGTGTCGCGCTTTTCCAGAAGCGCCTGCGCATACTGAAGCACGGCTTTCACGTAATCAGCCTCCTGCTGTAATACTTTCAAACGCCCCTGCAAGGAGTCAGGAATTTCCTGCCCATGGCTGTTCTGAATCAAAAAGAGCATACAAGCAACAAAAAAAAAGGAAGCGGAACGTAACATTATGTTGGGCGTAGTTAAAAAAACAATTACAGAGCGGTCAATACCTTATTTCTAAACTGCAAAAGTAAAAAAGTAAATGTGGTAGTCAACAGCAGGGTAAAAAACACCTGTTTCACCTGCAACATAGGAACGATGTACAACTACAGGTGCAACAGCGCTTGGAGCTCGCGCTCATCTGCACCTTCAAAGATTGGCTGATGAAACCGATGCAGTTTTTGCAGCAGATTCAGCAACTGCTGCTTTTCAGCCGTTGTCAGGTCACCCGTCACCACTTCCCCCATCGGTATAATGCGGGCATTTGCTTCTGCCACTACCTTCCGCCCCTTGTCGCTCAGCCGGACCAGCTTGGCGCGGCGGTCCTCTGGGTTGGAAAGCTCTTCGATGTAGCCCTGCTTCTTCAGGCGCTTGAGCACTTCGGTGCCCGTGGATTTCTCCAGGATATTTTTCTGGATCAGGACCGACTTGGTCAGGGGTTCTTCCTGCTCCAGAGTGGCCAGAAATGCCCAATCTGTCATGGAATACAGATCAAGGTGGCGGAAGATACGCCGGGCGTAGTAGGCCGCATAATTGGCCATAAAACCGAAGAACATAGAGATCAGGCCGTCCGTATTGGGGGGCAGGCTTCCCTCCATATTGCCGCCCCGCTCCTGCTGCTGCAGCCATTCCCCAAAGGCAACCGGAGAAAGGTGTTCGGCTTTGTGCTGCTCCTGAAACGCGCCCAGCCAGTCGATCACCTGTTTGGCGTCTTCGATTTTCATAAAGTGCTATTTTGTACTAAAAAAGTTTGATGTCATATAAACACTTTCAAAAACAGAATGTTCTGCTGGCATAAATAACAAATCCATCACCACGACAAAACGACATAATGAAAGTTCAACATTTATTGACTTTATGGCTTGGATTGCTGCTAAGCCCTGCGCTTTGGGCCCAGTCGGGCATCATTAAGGGGCAGGTGACCGATGCCCTGAACAATGAACCTATCGCTTTTGCTAATGTGCTTTTGCTGGGTACCGACATTGGTACTACGACTGACGTAGACGGCAATTTCGAAATCACCGGGCTGGAGCCGAAATTGTACGATGTGCGCGCTTCTTACCTGGGCTATACCAATAAGACAGAGTATGAAGTGCAAGTGACCAACTCCAAGCCCGCCATCGTCAATCTGGCCCTGAGCGAGTCCGCCCAGGATTTAGAGGAGGTGGTCGTCAAAGCTTCGCCATTCACCAAAACAGAAGAAAGCCCGCTTTCCCTGCGCACCATAGGGGTGGCCGAAATTCAGCGGAATCCGGGGGGCAACAGAGATATCTCCCGGGTCATTCAAACCCTCCCCGGTGTGACTACTCCCGCCGGCTTTCGAAACGACCTTATCATCAGAGGCGGTGCACCGAATGAGAACCGCTTTTACCTTGATGACGTAGAGGTGCCGACCATCAACCACTTTGCCACACAGGGGGCTTCCGGCGGGCCCGTGGGATTGATCAATGTGAATTTCATCCGGGAGGTAGAGTTTTACAGTGGCGCCTTCCCTTCCAACCGGGGCAACACCCTGAGTTCAGTTTTGGAGTTCAAGCAGCGCGATGGGCGGGATGACCGCATTGGTGGCACCTTCCTGATGAGTGCCACGGATGTGGGCGTGACGCTGGAGGGCCCTATTGGAGACAAGACCACTTTCCTGGCTTCCGCCCGCCGTTCTTATCTGCAGTTCCTCTTTGATGTGATCGGGCTGCCGTTTTTGCCGACCTACAACGACTTCCAGGTCAAGGTGAAGCACAAGTTTAACAAGAAAAACGAGCTGACTTTCATCGGCCTGGGCGCCCTTGATCAGTTCCAGCTCAACCTGGACGCCAACGAGACCGAAGAGCAACAGTTCCTGCTCAATCAGCTGCCAGTCTCCCCACAGTGGAACTACACCAACGGCCTTGTCTACAAACACTACGCCGACAATGGCTTCTGGACCTTTGTGGTGAGCCGGAATATGCTTAATAACGAGAGCGAAAAATACCTGGACAACGACGACAGCAGCGAGGAGAACCTGACCCTGCGCTACAAATCCCAGGAAATTGAAAACAAGCTGCGGGTGGAACACGATATCCGCTTTGGCGATTTCAAGCTCAACTATGGCCTGGGCTATCAGTATGTGAAGTACAACGTGAGCACTTTTAACCGCATCTTCACCAGCGCCGGGCCACAGACCATCGACTTTGCCTCCAACTTTGACCTCAACCGCTATGCATTGTTTGCTCAGGGCAGCCAAAAATTTGTGGATGAGCGCCTGACCCTCTCCCTGGGCTTCCGGATGGATGCCAATGACTACAGTACCGAGATGAGCAACCTGGGGCAGCAGTTCTCGCCACGCTTCTCTGCTTCTTATGCCCTGACTGAACGCCTGGCAGTCAACTTCAACACCGGCATTTATTACCAGCTGCCCCCTTACACCATACTGGGCTATCAGGAGGACGGCGTGTTCGTGAACCGGGAGAATGGCATTAAGTACATCCGAAACGATCATGTGGTGGCTGGATTCGAATACAACACGGCTTCCAATTCCAAAATTTCCATCGAGGGCTACTACAAATACTACTATGACTACCCTTTCCTGCTGCGCGACAGCCTTACGCTGGCTAACCTGGGCGGCGACTTTGGGGTACTGGGCAACGAGCCGGTTGTCCCCCGTTCTGAAGGCCGCAGTTATGGACTGGAATTCCTCTTTCAGCAGCGCCTGTACAAGGGTTTCTACGGCATAGCATCGTATACCCTGGGCTGGAGCGAGTTTGAGGATAAGAATGGCAACTTCGTCCCTTCCTCCTGGGACGCCCGCCACATCGCCAACATAGTCATCGGCAAGCGCTTTGAGAAAAACTGGGAAGTGGGGGTTAACTGGCGCTTCCAGACCGGGCTGCCTTTCACTCCTTTCGACCGGCAGGCGTCCGCCCTCGTCCTCAACTGGCAGGCCAACGGGCGGGGCATCCGGGATTTCGACCTGCTCAATACCCGGCGTGCGGACCTGTTCAGCGCGATTGATATTCGGGTGGATAAAAAGTGGTTTTTCGACAAATGGAGCCTGAATATCTTCCTGGACATCGAGAACGTTACCGGCAATGGCGTAGGCCAGGATCAGCTCATCCTGGACCGCCCGCTGGATGAAAACGGGCAACCGGTCGGCGGCGGCATCATCGTCAACCCCGATGCACCTATCAATCAGCAGCAGTTCCAGCTCAAGACCATTAATGATGCTACGGGTACGGTGGTGCCAAGTATCGGACTACAGATTGAAATATAGGTCTACCGGTAACCGGTTGTCAGGCGAGTTTAGTAAATTGGAAGCCTGACAACCGTTTTTTCAATTAAAACCTAATACGTCATGAAAAAGAACATGGGAAACACCGACAAGCTGGTCCGGGTCATCATTGCTGTAATCATCGCTGCTCTGTACTTCACGAATACCATTACAGGCACTTTGGGTATTGTTTTATTGGTCCTGGCGGGCGTTTTTGTACTCACAAGCGTCATTAGCTTTTGCCCGCTCTATGCTCCCTTTGGACTGAGTACCTGCAAAAGGGCGTAAGTTTTTCACTTTGAAACCACATACTAAAAAAGCCGCTTCCGGAGTACCTGGGGCGGCTTTTCAATTTCTTTACAGGAATAGCACTATTCAGCGTATTCCGTAGGTATTTCTGAGTGGTTTTGTTCAAAATTCATGTCAATTATCCGAACGGCAATATACGAACCGATCAGGCTCACCGCAATACCCTCCGTAAAGACAAACAGGCTGGCTGTGAATGGGTTGAAGTACTTTCCAATCGGAATGGTATCCTGAATATAATTCATGAAAGTATCGTCGCCAATAAGGTAAAACATAACAAAAGCGGTGAACGGCAATACCCCGATGATGGAGGCGTACATTCCGGTTACCACACCGGACACATAATTATTAACAGTATCCGGATTCTCGCGCCGGTAGCGGCGGATAGCCATATAGAGTAATCCAATGTGCGCAAAACCGTTGAGTATCCTCAGGTTATAATTTCGGATTTGAATGACCTCGTGCATTAATAAAAATAGCCCAACAAAACTGGCTAATAATAACAGTCCGTACTTAATTGCAATCTTATTCATATCGTGATGCTTGATTTCTTATAAAACTGGAAATCAGGCACCTATGTTTACAAACTGCCGTTACGAGTTCAAAATTGGTGCCGGAACCCAATGCTGTTGCCGGTGAAGGAAAGCCCTTGCAGCAGGGGCTGCAGGTCGTCATTGCCACTCGCCTGCCAGAAGTAGGCGGCCAGGTCAAAAACAAATAGAAACCCGCCCTGAAGAATGATGGATTTCCCAAAACCCCGCAGGCGCTCCGGCTTTTCCTCGGTGTTTTTAGCACGCTCTATCAGATAGGCACCGCCCAGCATGTACCCTACGTCCAGCCCGGCATTGAACAGGAAGATTTTCTGTACGCTGTGCTGCTCATTGATGCTCTCCGCCAGGCTTAGGGCAGAGGGGTCGCCTTTGGTGGCAGCGATGTACCCAGCGGTGGCCAGGCCCAGGTTGACCAGGTTCCAGCCGGCATTCATCCCATGGAAATAGCGGCTCTCGCCGGTGCGCTGACTGGCTAATGTGGCACCAAGGGCGATATTGCCTACCGCCCAGCCTCCCAGTACCATCATACTGGTTTTCTGTTTCTGCAGGCGATTTTGGTTGAAATCGGTCAGGGCATTGGTCTGCGCATAGCCCAACATCAAAAAATTGAAGAAAGTGAAGGTGAGGAGGATCCGCTTGGTTGGCATAGCTTCGGTTTTTGATGTAAGAAATCTTCCCGGGCGGGGAATGTTCATCAAAACTTCAGATAATACTGCCTGCAGTGGGATTCTGCAGGCAGTACTTTCTTAGTCTTCCCGAAGAATGGCCACCCCCCAGGGCTCCAGCGGAAGTACGGTCTGCCCATTGTACTTTTTGCCCGTCAGCAGATCCGTGCTGCGCATGACTGGCCCTGCGGTCGTTTGAGGCTCGGGGCTGTAGTTGAAAACGTAGTGCAGGACGGCTCCCTGCCCGTTTACGCCTTTGCGGATGATAACAGGGAAGTGTGTATTTGGGCGCTCTACTCCTGCCTTGCCCACTGCGTCAGCGATCAGTTTTTGCATAATCGCAGGGGAGGGCCACGCTCCAATGTAGGTGGCCTGCCCTTTGCCATACCGGTTTTGAGTAATGCAGGCGTACCTGCCCCAGTGAGGATGATCGTAGCGCCCCAGCACCTCCGCTCCTTCGGGGGTTAGCAGTTCCGCCCAGATGGAGACATAATTGTCCGATTCCCCCACCCCGAACGGGTCGTCCTTTAACGGCAGGCGGTCAATACCTGTGAACTGCTGATAGGAAAACCCTAAAGTTTCCCTAAGCATTGCGGGCTGCCGCTCCATGTGCACCTGTACGTGCTCATCCGTGAACCCGCTTTTGAAACCATAAAGGATATGCCCGCCGTTTTCCACGTAAGCATTAAGCTTTTCGAGCTCAGCATCAGAAGCGGTGTAGAGCGGAGGCACAAGCAACAGTTTGTATCGGCTCAGGTCATCCACGGTATGGTCAGCGAAATCTGCCTCTACATTCATTTTGTAAAGGGTTTCGTACCAGTTGCGCACGATATCGTTATAGTCCATCTGTTTGCTGAAGGCAAATTCCTTAAGGGAAGTAAGCGCTTCATTGCTGAAGTAGATAGCGACTTCATTGTCTTTTTTAAGATTTACCAGGGCCGGGCTGAGCTCTTCAAGTTCGGCTGCGACCTCCTTTGCTTCGAGATAAGTGGGGTTGGGCTCCATATCGTGAGAGAGCAGTCCTTTCCAGTAAGTCTCTGCACTGTTATGAATGGAGTGCCAGTGCCAGTACATTACCGCGTTGGCTCCATTGGCGAGGTGGCTGTAGGCTTGAGTGCGGAGTTGCCCTGGGTACAGCAACTCCTGATTGGAAGGACCAAGGATGCTCTGCGCGGAGGTTTCCACCACCAGGTAGTTGTCCTGCTTCATAGAGCGGGCCAGGTCACCTCCAAAAGCAATCATAACTCCGTCGAGGCGGTCACCGGTGCCATGGTAGATATCGATACCGGCAATATCCATAGCCCGGGCGGCTTCAAAGTGGTCTACGCTAGCCTGTATGGCATAGCTGCCGCTGCGCCAGTCCATATCGAAGTTTTGCGTCACGAACTGATGCGGCTGCTTGTATTCGTTGACAATATCCACCTGCCAGGCCAGATATTCCGTCACGAGCAGGCGGCGGAATTTTTCGAACTCATTGCGCAGGCTGCCGTTGATGGTACCGATGGTGGAAGGCATGTCCGCCCAGTCAAAAACAGAGTTGCTCCAGTAGTGCAGCCCAAAGGCTTTGTTCATGGCTTCCGGCTCACCGAATTTAGCCTTCAGGTATGCCACAAACTGCGCCTGAACATTGGCGCCTTCCGCACCGTAGTGTTTGGTTTCATTATCGACCTGAAAGCCGATCACCGCCGGGTGGCGGGCCGTAGTTTCCATCTGCCTGCGAATGATACGCTCGGCATGGAACCGGAAAGCCGAATTGGAAATATCCATAATCTGCCGGGCGCCATAGGGGCGTTGCCCGTTTTTGTTGGTGAGCAAAATGTCAGGATGTTTTTTAGCCAGCCAGGAAGGTATAGCGTAAGTGGGCGTACCAATAATTACCTTTAGCCCATAGGCATGCAGCGTGTCAAGGATGCGGGTAAGGTAGTCCGTTTTGAACACACCGTCCTGCGGCTCCTGATAAGCCCAGGTCGATTCCCCAATGCGCACCACATTGATCCCGCAGTCTTTCATCATTGCAGCATCTTCCGACAGGCGGTCGGTGGGCAGGTATTCGTAATAATAAGCCACCCCATATAGGATTTCGTCCATTTTGCCAGGGGTAAAAGCAGGTTGTGCCCACACAGAGGCACTAACAGCGCTAAATAGCGTCAAAAAAAGGAGAAGTCGCAGTAATTGCATCATGTTTTAGTGGTTTTGAGCCTGTTTTTACCTGTCAATATAGCGGACTGGCATACAGGTGAGCACAGGATGCGCCTTCACTTTATAAGAACCGCAACCCGGCTTAGTGTACTTTTCACAAGAATACCTGTGCTTTCCGGTGAATTCCGGTTATTTTTGCAGCCTCATTAAAAACCATTCTGTATGATTGGCCAATTGAAAGACAATAAAATACAACTCAAGCGCATCTTCATTGAGTCTACACTCCCGGATGCCCTGCAGCCCCTGAAGGTGCTCGCCAACAACATCTGGTGGTCCTGGAACAAGGAGGCCATCGCGCTTTTCGAGTACATTGATAAGGAGCAGTACATTGCGCTGCGCTATAACCCCGTTGCTCTGCTGGAGCAGCTTTCGCCAAAGCGGGCCGAAGAACTGGTGAATGACAAGGACTTTCTTCAGCGCCTGCAAGGTGTGGTCAGGGAATTTGAAGCCTACATAGCAGTCAGCCCGGAAGCGGGCAGCCCCAAAATTGCTTACTTCAGCATGGAATACGGGCTGCACATCTCCCTGCGCCTCTATTCCGGAGGATTGGGCGTGCTGGCCGGCGACTACCTGAAGGAAGCTTCGGACGACAATTCCAATATGATCGCCGTAGGCTTGCTGTACCGCTATGGCTACTTCGAGCAGGCCATTTCCCTCCACGGCGATCAGATCAACAACTTCCCGCCACAGAAATTTACCAAACTGCCCATTCAGCCGGTGCGCGATGAGCAGGGCGAGTGGGTCAAAATCAGCGTTGGGCTGAAGGGCCGTATGGTCTACGCCAAAGTCTGGGAACTCAAAGTAGGCCGGATATCGCTCTACCTACTCGACACGGACATTGATGAGAATGAATGGCACGACCGCTCCCTGACCCACCAATTGTACGGAGGGGACAATGAGCACCGCCTGCGCCAGGAAATTCTCCTGGGCATCGGGGGCATCCGTGCGCTGCGGGCTTTAGGCTATGATGATGCCGATATCTACCACTGCAACGAAGGCCACGCGGCATTCCTCAACCTGGAGCGCCTGAAGAATTACATTCAGCACGAGGGCATGAGCTACGAAATGGCACTGGAAACGGTGCGTTCCTCTTCCCTCTTCACCACCCACACACCGGTACCGGCCGGGCACGACTACTTCCACGAAGACCTGCTGCGGGAATATCTTTACAGCTATGCTGCGGAGCTTGGCATCGAGTGGTCGCGGTTCGTCGCCCTGGGCAAAATTGACCCGCACAACCACGATGAGCTGTTCTCCATGAGCCACCTGGCCATCCGCCTTTCACAGGAGGTCAACGGGGTAAGTGAATTGCACGGGGCGGTCTCTCAAAAGATGTTCAAAGTGCTTTACCCGGGCTACCACCCCGAGGAGCTCCACCTGGGATACGTGACCAACTCTGTCCACTACCCGACCTGGATTGCGAAAGAGTGGAATGACCTTTACCTGGAGACCTTTGGTAATGGCTTCCTCCGCGATCAGTCCAATAAGGAGTACTGGCGCAAAATCCACAATGTCCCTTCTGAGCAAATCATGGGCATCCGCCGCAAGCTTAAGGCCCGCCTGCTCGACTATGTGCGGGAGACTATGCAGGAAGACCTGACCCGCCGGGGCGAGAACCCACGCAGTATTTTTGAGCTGATCAACGCCATCAAAGACAACGCGCTGGTGATTGGCTTTGCACGCCGGTTTGCCACTTACAAGCGGGCCCACCTGTTGTTCACCAACCTGGAGCGCCTGAGCAGCATCGTCAGCAACAGTGACCGACCGATCATCTTCCTGTTTGCCGGTAAGGCCCACCCGGCTGATGGCGGTGGACAAGGGCTGATCAAGCACATCATTGACGTATCCAAGCGGCCTGAATTCCGCGGCAAGGTGATCTTCCTCGAGAATTACAACATGGAGATGGCCAAGCTGCTGGTACAAGGTGTGGACATCTGGCTCAATACCCCTACCCGCCCGAAGGAAGCTTCCGGTACGAGCGGTATGAAAGCGGCTCTGAACGGCGTGATGAACTTCAGCGTACTCGATGGCTGGTGGGCAGAAGGCTACCGTCCGGATGCAGGCTGGGCCCTGCCGCTGGAGCGCACCTACGACAATCAGGACCTCCAAAATGAGCTGGACGCCGAGTCCATCTACAATATCCTGGAGTTTGATATTCTGCCCACCTACTACGAGCAGGATGAGAACGGCATTTCCGAAAAGTGGGTCAGCTACATCCGGCAAATCATCGCGGAGGTCGCCCCCGATTTCACCATGAAGCGGATGCTCGACCACTACTACGAGCGCTTCTATCACAAGCTGGCGCAGCGGGGCCGTGCCCTCCGTGCCGACAACTACGCCGGTGCACGTCAGGTAGCAAAGTGGAAGCATACGATGGAGCAGCGCTGGGACCGCATCGAGCTGGCGCAAGCCGACACCTTCGACAGCGACAACCGCGCCCTGCAGGTCGGCGAGCACTTTTACGCTGACCTCAAGCTCTACCTCAATGGAGTATCTGCCGAAGACGTAGGCGTGGAAGTCGTTTTCTTCAGCCGCGTGGATGAAGAAGTCCTGAAGCTTCAATTCAAGGAAGAGCTGGAACTGAAGGAAGTCAAAGACGGCGTCGCCACCTACCACTGCGAGCTGGATCCCAAGCTGGCGGGTGTGTACGAATACGGTTTCCGGGCCTTCCCGAAATCCGGTCAGCTGGCGCACCGTCAGGATTTGCCGCTGGTGAAGTGGTTGTAGAATAGTATTTTGAAAATACAGCGGCCGTGCCACTCTTGTAGTTGTGGCACGGCCGTTTTTTTTTATTGACTTCTACAGCCTGAGTTTTAATGCTGCCCCAACTCCTTTAAAAGCATTGTCCTTTTACCTTTAATTGAAGGTTTTTATTACTTCTTGACCGGCACTAATCTATTACAGATCGTATTAGTAACTTGAAAATCAATTAAGATCAGGCTATATTGCCTTGAACAATAGCTATGAGATGGAAAATAATCAATGCATGGGCGATGCCGTCTTCCGGGCCCGCAGCCTTTACCATTTGGTCGATCCGACATATCGATTTAACAATTCAGCCCTTTGCCAACAAAATGCGGCGATGCAGGTGCCAAAAGCAGCACCACCGCTTGACTTCACCCTGTTTCCCAACCCCACCTCCGGCCTTACGGTGCTACAATTTAACACGCCGATCACTGGCCGGATCAGCGTTACCCTCTATAGCCTACAGGGTCAGCCAATACTACAACAAATGGCTGAGGAGGGCGCACAGCACGTTTTGCTGGAAACAGCAGCTTTACCCGGTGGGACTTACTTCTGCAGGGTGACTGGAGCTGATGGAATAACGGGCGTGAAGAAGTTGGTGAAGTTATAAGATCATAACCAAGGGCTATCCAGTAATGTCTTGGATAGCCCTTGTTGAATAAAGCGTAAAACATGAAACACTGGCTTCAACAAATACTTCTACCTTTATTTTTGCTTGCTCTGATCACTGCAAATGCTCAAAAGCATGATTTTGCGTGGCTTATGGGCTACAATAGTGAAAACCCAATAGGCTATGAAGGCATGGTTCTTAACTTCAATGAAATGCCCCCCGAAGTAGCCCCCTTCCCTATAACTGCAAATCTCTATATAAGCAGTGCATCCATTTCGGACAAAAATGGCAGCCCTGCTTTTTATACCGATGGCTGTCATATTTACAATATGGCAGAAAACATCATGGAAAACGGCAACAGTATCAATCCAGGGGCTATCCACCAGATTCAATGTGGCCTAATTGGCTACACCGCCGGCCGCCAAAGCAGTTTAATTCTGCCCATGCCCGGCAGCGACAGCCTCTACTACCTCTTCCACAAGCGGATCATTTATCAGGAAGAGCCGGTCTTTGATGTCATCACCGACCGTATCCTTTATTCTGTAGTAGATATGAGCGCCAATCAGGGGCTGGGCCGGGTGGTGGAGAAAAATGTTGCCCTTTTTGAGGAACCTACGGTAGGGGGGCAATTAACGGCAGTAAAGCACGCCAACGGGGAAGATTGGTGGATTGTGAACGCTTTGGATCAATCCCCAGAATATGCTTTTTTTCTACTCGATAATACGGGCGCTGCGTTTTCTCATATAGATTCAATGGGCCTGCCAGCTTCCTATAGTGGATCAAGAGGCGGTCAGGCCAGCTTCTCCCCCGACGGCCGCTACTACGCCCGCTACAGTGCCGACGGGCTCTTCCTCATGGAATTCGACCGGCAGGCCGGGGCGCTGAGTGCGTTTCAGCATATCCCCATACCGGACGTGCATGCACGGGGCGGGGTAGCCTTCTCCCCCAGCTCAGAGCTGTGTTACGTCAGCGCCTTTGATACCATTATGCAGTTTGACCTCATGGCACCGGACATTGAAGCTTCCGGTGTTGTCGTTGCGGTATATGATGGCTTTCTGGATAATTATGCTATTACCTTTGGAAACCTTCAACTTGGGCCAGACTGTAAAATTTATAGTAATGTATTTGCTACCGTGCCTTATCTTCATGTCATACACCAGCCCAATGAAAGAGGCACTACCTGTCAGGTAGAGCAAAGGGGGCTACAACTGCCTCACCGGCTCGCTAGTACACTCCCCCACTTCCCCAACTACCGCCTCGGCCCCCTAATCCCCGGCGAGGCACCGCCTCCGCCCTGCGAGACGGTGGTGAGTACGCCTGCTGTGCCGCTACAGGCCGGGCCCGGCTTCAGCCTCTACCCCAACCCTACCTCCGGGCTTACGACGGTGGAATTCAGCACCCCGCTTTCCGGCAGGGCAAATGTCACCCTCTACAGCCTTCAGGGGCAGCCGGTACTGCAACAAACGGCAGGAGAAGGCGCACAGCATATCCTGCTGGAAACAGCGGCATTGCCCAGCGGGACTTACTTTTGCAGGGTGATGGGAGCTAATGGAGTGATAGGCATGAAGAAGTTGGTGAAGTTATAATGGTAAGCGTTTTCTGATTTTGGAGTCAGTCTCTACATTAATATTTGTACAGAACGACCAGCTAAATGGCGCTCGATCTGTCAGAAAAGTACAATGATAGCGAGGTAAAAAAAGGTAGCCGGACTTGAAAAATTTACCTTTGCTTTTGGGATAAGCAGGCAGGCATTAAGTCAAACGAAGAAATTGGGAAAATTGCCGGCTACCATTGTATGTTGCTACCGTTCTGCCCCTGCGAAATTTGGGAAACGCAAAAGCAGAAACCATATTTAGGGTAAACCGTGGTAATCTGTTGAGAACAAGATGGGAAGGCCAAATCCTCAGGCACCAACGGCATGACCACTCTGCCATCAGCCGTAGCTGATGGGCAGATTAGGTCGTCTTGTAGTTAGTTGCTCTTCCGGACTTGGGGGGAAGTCGGCTACTGATCCCGGAAATAGATCAGCAGTTTAGACTATATTGGGATTTCACCCTTTGGGCTGCATTTGTCAAATTTCATCCTGTACTTCGTTGCTCTTCAGTCGCTTAGCTCAGGCTAGGCTCCTTCATCGCGCCTTGTTCAGAATAAAATTTGACTACATTCGCTCCAAAAGCGAATTCCCAACATAGTCTTAGGTTTAAGACTCCCCTGGATTTTGATTTGCTGCCCAAAGAAACGAAAAAAATCAAATATTCTTTTCTTTAATCTAAATTATTGACCGGCAGAGGAGGCTTTTACCCCTCCCCACCGGTCAATGGCGTCATGGGATTATACAGGTTTTAGGTGTAATTCATTGCTTTATCCGCTCAGGTTTTTAAACGTTACGGATTGAAAGGAAAAAATTTTGGAAAAGTTTTTTTGTGGTGCACGCGAAGAGCGCGGAGGGAGCACGCGGAGTACGCAAAGTAACAAATGGCACCACTTCGCGCCCTGTGCGAAAATCTTCCTCTCCTTAGCATGAAATCTCTCGCAAATCATGAACTGGGCACATAGAGAACGCAAAGCAGAATCAACAGCCTCTTTGCGCCCTTTGCGTGAAACATACCTCCACTTTTTACACCGGTAAATCCCTATCCGGGCAGGGACTTCCGGGAAAAACCAGTAAATTTCGGGTGAAGACGTAACATGCTTTCAAAAAACACGATCAATGAGTGAAAGCTACTCAGAAGACAATGCGCTGCTGGAGCAACTGCGCAGCGGTGACCAAAATGCCTGGCGGAACCTGTACGAAGAGGTCCGCTCCCCCTTCCGGCTGTACTTTATCCGGTACGGGACGGCACCGGAGGTCGCCACAAAGATGTTCCAGGAAGCCATGGTCATTCTCAACCGGAATATCCGGACCGGGAAGCTTCAGGCACCGCTAAAAAGCGCCCTTCGTACCTATATTATTGGGATCGGCCGGGTGCTGCTGATGCGCAAAGGGACAGACACGCAGCAATGGGAAGGAGAAATTCCGGAAATCCCCATCCTTCCCGAGGTGGAAGACCAACAGGAACGCAAGGCCAAAGCTCAGCTTGCCCGGCAATTGCTGGACCGCCTGGGCTCGCCCTGCCGCGAACTGCTGGAGCTGTTTTACCTCAAAAACTATGTCATGGAAGCCATTGCCAGGGAGCTGGATCTGCCGTCTCCCGGAGCTGCCAGACGCCGCAAACACGATTGCCTCCGCAAAATGCGAGAGCTGATGACTGCTTGATGCCACTTTAATTCATTGATCATGGACGCAGAAAATTGGACTACAGAACAGATTGAAGCTTACCTCCGTCAGGCGCTGCCTGCCCCGGAACAGGCGAAGCTCAAAGCCGACCTGGAGCAGGACGAACAGCTGCGTGCTGAAGTGGCTGCTTACCAACGGGTGCTGGAAGGGCTGGACGCCCTGCAGGAAGAAAACTTCCGGGCCCAACTGGACAACTGGTCGGCAGAAACGGCTGCCAATGACCAAACAGAACTTATTACCTGGTACCTGGAGGGGCAGCTGAAGCCTGAGGGACAACAAATGGTGGAGGCCCGAATGGCGGCAGACCCGGCTTTCCGGGAAGAGGTAATGGCTTATCAGCAGCTTATTGGCGGCATGGAGGCGGCGCAGGATGAGGATTTCCGCAACAAATTGGAGGATTGGGAGGCTGGAATGGCTCAGCAGGCAGATTCCGGGAACACACTGAAGGTCGTCAGCCGCCGGCCCGTGTGGCAGTATGCAGCGGCGGCGGTCGGAGCATTGCTCATCGCGCTCTCCACCTTCAGCCTTTACCTGAAGGTCAACTACAGCGGGCCCGCACTAAGCTGTGCTTACTATGAGTCGCCCATTTCCGAGCGCACGATGGGCGAAGAAAATGCCGAAAGCACACCCCTGCAAGAAAGAATGGACTTTGCGCACCGCCAACTGATTGGGAAGGAATACAACGCCGCATTTATGGCATTTGACAGTCTGATGCGGGAAATCCCCCGCTCTAACCTGGATGATTTTAACAAAACCCTGCTGCTGGAACAAGCGGGCTGGAACCGCCTCCTCGCTGCCACAGCTATGGACAACCCGCCCATTGATGTCATTGCGGAGGCATGGCGGATTCGTACAACACCCGGCCATGAGTACGCGGATAAAGCAGAACGATTGCTGGAGGATTTGGAGTCTACATGGTACAGGTGGGCGAATTAGTGGTTACAGCTGAAAACGCCAGTACACCACGCCCAGCAGCAGGCTACTAACCACCACACTCCACAACAGCAGGCGGGAGCCCCCACCGGAAGCAGGCAGCTTCCCCGGTTTGCCCACCGCATGAAAAGCCGCCCAGTAAACCGGGTGCGCCCCTAATTTACCACCGGAAGCCACCTGCTCCAACTTTGCTGAGCGCAGTGCTGCTGAGCGGGCCTGACCGGCACTCAGCCCGGCATAAAAGGTTTCCATCACATGGGAGCTTTCATCGTCGTTGATGGACCACAGAGAAGAGATCACACTGTTGGCACCAGCCGCCAGGAAACTCCGCGCCAGGTTGATAACGCCTTCCCCATCGTACCATTGGCCCACAAAGGTCTCGCACCCATTCAGCACGACCATTTCAGCCTGAAGGGGCAGCAGGTAAATGTCTTTCACAAAAAGGGAATCATAGCCGCCCTTCCCATCTGCAAAAACGATGAAGGAAAAATTGCCCGTTTCCGTATTGGCTTGTGCATGGGTGGAAAAGTGCAGCACACCGGCCTCTCCTGCCACAGCCTGCAATTTCGCCCGCGTCGCATCCGGCCCTAAGAATGCCCGCCCTCTGAACAAGCCGGCTACCGCTGCGGCCTGCGGCTGATTGTAGGCTAGTGCGCCGAACCCGCCCCGGCCGTCAAAATCCGGTGCGAAAGCCGCAAGCCCCTTTCCCTTCACCGCACGCTGCTGCACGGTACGCTGGAAAGTCGCAGCGTAAGCATAGCTGATTTCGTATCGGTTGATCAGGTAAGGCATCTCAGGGAAATTGCAATGCCCGGCCGGCTCGGTCAAAAGCGCATCAAAGGGCAAAAGCCCCAGCACCCCGCCCGGCACGATGATCAACTGCTCCGGCAGTTCCAACTGCGCTTCAAGCGGTGCTATCAATACCTCATACAATTCGTGGCCCACCTGCCGATATACTTCACAGAGCGCCTGCCGGTCAGCGCTGCCAAACTGGAATGCCTCAATCGCAGACCGCCAGGTGCTTACTTGCTCCGTCAGCGGATAAGAGACATCCAGAGGAATGACTTCCAACTGATCTTGGGTAACCACAAAAGCACAGCTCAGGCTGCTACCGGTGAAGTACTCCACCAGCGCCTGCCCTGATTGCAGCAAATCCTGCTGTATCTCCGCCAGGCTAGCCACCTCCAGGTCGTACTTGCGCTGGTAGTAATCCGGGTAATGCTGTTCCAGGCTATCGATCCAGGCGGCATAAGCCTGCCGGTGCCCGAATAACGCCGCTTCGGCTTCCTCCATTGAGCCAGCATTGACTTCCTCCAATTGCAGGCGGAACCACTTTTCTTCAACATCAGCCAGGGCTTGCTGAAGCGCCCGCTCTCTCTGCAGGACTGCAGCGGGCAGGTCAGCCTGTCTTTCGGCAGTGGCTTTTTGCATGGCTTCCCGCAACAGCAGGCTTTTACTTTGCTCGGCAAGCTCAAACGCTGCTTCCTTGTAGCCCGGCTGACGGGTCTGTGCCCAAAGTTCCAAAGCGGCACGGACACCAAGCTCCGTCCGCGCCCGGATGCCCTGCACACTCGACAGCTTGGCCGATTCGCCCTGATAGCGGCGGCGCAGCATTTGCTCGACTTCAAAAATCAGGTTGCAGGCTTGCAGCACAGGCTCCAGTTTCTCCTGCCCGCCCTCCTGTTCGTACCATGCCCACAGGCTATTGGCCCAGCCGGTCAGGGCTTCCGAAAAGGTATTTTCGGCATAGAGCAACTCCAGTGCAGGCAATTCCTGCCAGTGATGGAAACGGTAGCCGGGCAGCAGGGCTTCTATAGCCGATTGGTGGCACTTTGCGGCTGTCTGATAAGCCCCTTTTTGCCGCAGCATCTCGCCTTTGTCTACCAGCAGTTTCCCCAGGGAGCGTCGGTAGCTGACCTCGCCGGAGGTGCGCAGGATGGCTTCGCCTTCGGCAAAATCCTGCGCGGAGGCTGCCCATCGCTGGAGTGCTGCATTAATGCTGCCCCGGACATTCCAGAGGGAGCCCTCCCACTCGCGAAGGTAAGCAGGTGGCACCTGTTCCACTTTCGGCAAATGGGCAAACGCAGCGTCAATAGCGTGCAGTGCCGCTTCGTGCCGGCCCAACACCCCAAGCACTCTTGCCCGTGCGCTATGCAGGAGCACCAGGTCTTTGGCCGAAAGGTTTTCCAGATTCAGGGCTGCTTCAATATGCCCCAAGGCAGCATCCGGCTCCCCTGCCAATTCCTCCGCGATAGCCAGGTCATTCAGGACTTTGGCCTGAGCAGCAACACGGCCGGTATCTTTAAAAAAACGGTAAGCCGTACGAAGCAGCCCGATGGCCGTCTGAAAATCACCGAAGCGACTGTACAGGTTGGCTAAGGGCCGATAGATGTAGTTGACCGTGTAGTAGTCTTCTTCTTCAAAATGACGCTGGAAAAGCCGGCTGGCCGTTTCGTATTGCACGAGGGCGTTTTGATAATCGTCCTGATAGTGCAAATGTATATATCCCAGGTTGACATGCAGCCAGATTAAGGCATCCCACTCCTCAGGGGTATCCGGTGAGCGGCCGAAATCCTTTTTTAGCCCTTGTTGCATCACCTGTACCGACTGTTGCACAGCATCTGCCCAGTCACTTTGCCGCAGAGCCTTGCCTGCTTCCTTGTACAATTTCAGCCAGCCTTCCAGGTCGTCAGTAATTTGGAAAGCCGCTCCGGCATTCTCCAGCATTGCGAAAAAACAATCCCGGTCTTGCTCATCGATAGCGGCGATAGCCTGTGCCTGGTAAACTTGCCCAAGGGAATCCAGGCCAACGGATGCATGGGCCGATAGAAAAGGCAGTAGGGCGAAACAAAGCAGCAGCCCCTGAATCGTAGTTTTCATAAGGAGGAGGGTTGTGCGAAAAACTTAAGAAAATGGGTTACCCCAGCCAGTCATCGCTGTAGAACGCCAGTAAAATGGCGCCAATGACAACTACCAGAAGCAGCAAAAACAGCCACAGTGGCATACCCAGCACCGTGATACCTTCTGCCATTTTCACCTCACAAATAGTACAGCTAAGCGCCAGGTCATTGGCAGCGATACCTGCCTCGTCAATCAGGGTAACGGTGCCCCGCGGAGTGCACACTTCACTATTGTAGGTGTCGGGGGGCGCATTTTCATCCCTGAAGGCTATGCAAGCCTGTGTAGGAGGCAGCGTGCCAATATCGGTGCCCGAACGGGTATAGGCCAGAAAGGAAAAGTAGCCGGAACGTGCAGCCAGGCTTTTGTGCTCACTCGTGCCTGCAAGCCTTAGCTTGGGAAAAGTGACTGTCAGCGTATTGGCAGCAGTGTCTTTCTCAATATCAAAAGTTTCAATACCCGGCGCTACAGAAAACAGTTCCTGATCGGAAATGCTGGCCACATCCACAGCAGCAGGCAGCGGTATGCGCACTTTTACCGCACCGGTTGCCCCGGCTCCTTCATTCTCAAAGGCGACCTTGATCAGCAGTTTTTGCCCGGCAAGGCTCGTATCCGGGCAGGCGCACGCCCAAAGCTCAATGAGGTTCGGATCATAGGACCTGCGGACGCTCTGCATGGCGCTCGTGTAAGCTGCCGGCTGCAACTCCCCAAGTGTCAACGTACCCGATGGGTCTCCTAAAGTGGCAAGTGGTATGCCTTGCTCCAACAGGGCAGACAGGTTAAGTTTGCTTACCCCTTCCGCTTCTTCAGCACTCAGCTGAGGAAAGCTGAAGTTGCCGGGTTCCAGCAACAGCACTGCAGCGTAGCTGGCCGCACCGGAACCACCTTCCGGAATAGAGTCATAATGTACATTCCGGTTGAAGACAGGCAGGAAGAAGTGTTGCTCCTGACCGGGCTGAAGACCGGATACCCGAAAGACCTGAAGGGCCCGATAGGTATTCCCGGAACTGGTACCTGACAGGTCTACGGCATCATAAGCACCTAACCTGAGTGTATTAGGCAGGCCGGAAATTTCAGAACTTTGTTCAATAAAGGCATCGATTTCTGATTTTGAGAACTCCAGCTTCTCAATGACACCGACTCCTTTCTTTTTCAGGCGCCGGGCGGTTTCAACGGTGAGTTTGCTTTCGTGGAAAAGCAATAGATACCCATTATATGGCGCTGCTGCGGACACAACGCCGTTGCTGTCATTTTTCACAGAGACGGTCAGCACCGTTCGGCCATCGGGTGTTAGTGCCGGATGATCAGGGGTGATCGCGATAAGCGCCGTATCGGGAACCGCTTTGGTTTTGTCCGGGGTGGCCGCTGCAACCGTTGGCCCGGTCCCAGACACAATTTTTGGGGGCGGGTCACCATCTTCATCACTGTATATGGCTTTGGAGAAGACCACCGCTTCCGCCGTAGCGCCGCCAAGGATGGCGCCATCAAAGCCATGAGACTGCTGGAATACCGTATTAGCTTCATCAGCAGTGTAAAACTGGCCATCGTTAAAAATCAGGAAAAGCTGCCGGTATGGCTGGGGCACATCGGTCCCTTCGAGTGGGGACAGAGGGGCAAGATTGAGGGTAAGAACAGCTGGGGCGTCAGCGTCCTTTAGGTTACCGGTAATTTGGGCAATCGTTGTCCCTTCAAATAGGAATAGGAAAGAGCCTACCCAACCCAGGGTAAGGAGGAAAGATTTCAAGTTCATAGTTGCTCGTGGTTTTTAGGTGCCGGCAATTGCCGGGGTCTACATGTTCTGCAAGGAGCATTTTTGGTAAAGCTTTTTGGCTTACACCAAAGCCTCCTGCCTCTAAAATACAACTTTTTCAGGACCATCGGGCAGGCACACCGTTTGTCCCTCCGATATAACGACGGCCTTTGTCCCGATGGTTTTTCATTTGGTTTTTTAGTTGCTGTCAAAAAAAAGAACTGGGCAGTGGTTTAACCCCTACCCAGCCCGGAATAATAGCAACTATCTACTTATCTCCAATTAGGTTGTGCCCACCGTTGTGGACGCGCCCTTCTGAAAATAAAACACCCTAAATTCTTCAGCTGCCTGATTCGGCAGTTATATCTTGTTCATAGCTTTTTTCAGGTTCTCACCCGAACTCCGGAGAGCGGAGCCGACTGCCCCGGAGGACAATACGGCTTCACATTTGCTCTACGAAAATTTTCTCATAGTAAGTTTCTAACCTTAGTAGTGCCCGGTGTTTCAAATAACGTTGTTGACTAATTACATTTACAAATGTAGGGGGATTGATCCCGCCGCTCAAACCACCAACCCCACCCACTTTAAACTTCTAATCACTCAAAAAACGTTTATATTTGTACTCGAAGAGGCTTCCTTCCTCTTCAAGATACTGTTTTTCAATTCCTTACAGCTCAACAACACTCTAAATCAGATTAAATTCCTAAGCTCCTCAAAAAAACTTGAATTATTTTAAAAAAATGCACAAAAAGCCACTAAACGGTAGTTTAAACCCAATAAACGGTATAAAATAACTATTAACCGGCACCATGAAGCATCAAAATGACCTGTTCGACCTCATACAATCCATGTCGAAATCCGAAAAGCGCTATTTTTCACTGGATGCAAAGAAAAGCGGGCGCAGCAGTAGCCGCTACCTGGACCTTTTTAAGGCCATCAACCGGATGGAAGCCTATGAGGAAGAGAAGCTACAGCAAAAATTTGGCAACAGCCTGCCCACCGATAAGCACTACCTGTATAACGCGATCCTGAAAAGCATGCGGGACTATAACAGCTCCAAATCCAAAGCCGCCCGGATCAAGGAAATGCTGCTCGACGCTAAATACCTTTATAAAAGAGGGCTATACCACCAGAGCGAGGAGCGGCTGGGGCAAGCCAAAGCTTTGGCCAGGGACCTGGACGATCAGCTGGCGCTTCTGGAGATCAGCCGGGAGCAGCTGAATTATGTCTGGACAATGAAGCAGGGCGACTACGGTTCGCAAATTGAAGATCTGCTGGCAGACAAAGATGAGTACATACACCATATTAATGAGGAGCTTCGCTACCTTTCCCTGGCTTATAAGATACAGGTAGCCAAAGAGCAGCGTCAGGCGACCGACCGTAAGGCCAGCAGCGCTGCTTATGCGGAACAGCTGCAGGCACAATCTGCGCCCCTGCCTTCTACAGCGCATGCGCAACGCCGGTTTTTGCAAAGCCATGCTCTGCTTAATGACCTGATTGGCGATGTGGAACAAGCCAATACCTACTACGCTAAGATGGTGGAATGGTGGGATGAGTACCCACATATCAAAGACGAGGAATACAACCGCTATCTGGCCGATGCCTTCAACCTGCTGCATGCCTCCTACAGCCAGAAAAAGTATGATCAGTTTGAACAGTTGCTGACCAAAATACAGCAGGAGGAAGCGGGCAGCTACCACGATCAGGTGCTGGTTTTCAAACAACTGACCAACTACCAGCTGCTTTATCACATCAACCTCGGGATTGAAGAGGGGTACGAGCGCTTACTGCAACGGGTAGAAGAAGGCATCACCACTTACAAATTGAATCCGGTAAGCCAGCTGATTATCGCCTTCAACGTTACGGTACTTTTGCTCATCCTGGAGCAGCATCAGGAATGCCGGACATGGGCGGACAAAGTATTGCAACACTATAACCGGAAGGTGGAAAGCGAGCAGTTTCGCCTGGCCACCCTGCTCATCCGCCTCATGGCCACTTATGCTCTGGATGAAATTGACGAGTTTGATTCCGGACTGCGAGCCCTTCAGCGCAGCATACGGCAGCAGAAGACTGAAACGCCTACCCGCTTTTTCAGAGCCTGCGCTAAGTACTTAAGGAAACTGTACGATCAGCCTTCCGGTAGCCGGAGGAGCACTTTGGAGGAATTTTCCAGCCTGCTCGGGCAGTACAAAACGGATCCGCCTGAGCGTATCCCCCTCGGACTGGATGATCTGGTGCTGAACTGGCTGGAAAGCAGAATACAAAATCGCCCCCTCAAAATGGTACTTAGAACAAAAACAAAGACTCAGCACTAACGATCCGGTGAATCCGTATCTGCCAAAATCATGCTTTTAACGACGATCGAATTGCCTTTGCGCTGAATGTTGAGCACCCGGCCGTCCAACTCAAAAAATACCAGTTCCGGCTTATAGTCATATTCAGCATTATTGCTGCGGACCTCTACCTCTGTGGCGCCAATAAAAGACAGCACCCGCCGCCGCCGGTGGTAAGCCGCCGACCAAACTGTTTTTTCAGTTGAAAGCTTCACCTCCGTTTTGGACCGGCTGAAGCCAATCTGCCGGCCATCTTCCAGTTCGATGCGCTCTGGTGAAGCCGGGGCCTCAAAATCGGTAGCTACCGTGAGCTGCCCCTTGAGCACGCCAATGAGGATGCCCTTTTTATTGTCTAGAGAGAAAGGAATAGCCCGGTCATTATCGATCAGATAAAGGGTGTCCATCTCTGTAGAGAAGGTAATGTTGTTGATCATGGTGTAGACGTTTTGCTTGATGATCTTTAAGGTTCCCGGCCCGTTAGATGGTCCAAAAAGCAGCTGAGACAGCCAATTGAAAAAACGACGGAGGGGTTCCATAGTATGTAAAGTAAGTCTTTGCCAAAATTAACAAAAAAGCCCTTCGCGGGAAAGCAAAGGGCTGTAGAGTTCTATTGGTATTTTGCGTGTTATGAAGTTTTCTTCCGCTTACGGCGGGTTTTAAACATCTCCACGACTTCTTTCTCCTTGAGGAATCCAAGATCCTGGAAGGTTGTGGCTACAAACTTCTTGATATCCTGATAGTCCTTTCCGCGCTTGTCGGTGTATTTTTTCAGCAGCTTGCCCACGTATTCCAGGCTCAGCTCCTTGAGCTGCTGATTGAACTGCTGATTGGCGAAAATATTCATGTAGACCGGGTAGAGCTTGGAAATCTCAAACAGTTCCGGGTAGTCAGTTTCCTCCAGGTTGCTGATCAGGCGGTTAAAATAGCCGTAAATGGTCTGCCGCAGGCACTCATTGATGTTGCTTAGGCCCTGATATTGGGTATAGAATGCCTTCACGGCTTCTTGCGCTTCATCTGTAGTATAACCCTTGCTGTGTACTTCGTCGAGCAGGTCGTAATATTTGGACAGATCGTCTTTCACCTTGTGGTCCATCACTGAGGAAATGCGCTTGTCGGCATCGGGGTCGATAACCACTTCCTCTTTCAAATGCAGCTCCAGGAGGTATTCCAGGTATTGCTCCTGAAAATCATCCATGCTTTGGCGCACCTCATTGAAATGCTTCCGCAAGTGGTCGAGGTCATCGCCTTCCAGATTAAAGAAAGAAGCATAAAGCACCAGGACCTCCAGATACTCGCGGTGGCCCTTAAAGTCTTTATGCTCCACAAAACTGCGCAGGTGGGGTATGATGCTGCTGTTATCGTAATTGCCATCCACGCGGTAAAGCAGGAATCGCTTGAGCGGAGAGTAAAGCGTTTTCAGATCGGACAACGCCTGCGGGAATTCTGCAGACATAAAGTTCTCGCTCCGAAACTGCCGCTGATAGCGCTGATAACCTTTGACGCGCTCCTCCAGCACCCGGTAGCGGTCCAATTTCTGCCCCTGTAGGAAGTAACGGACCCGCTTGTTGTCCACTTCGTTGATCAGGTTGGTCACCCAGATATCGCTGCTCAGCGCAAAGCCCATTTGGATAGACTGCCCGATCCGCTTACGGAGCAGGTCAAAATTAGCAGAATTGCAAATAGCCATCAGGACTTCCTTAAAGTGCTCCTGCGTACGGGTGTACTTCATCAGCGCAACATCCACTTCTCCGCGCAAAACAGTGAAGCCAAGAATTTTCGGCAGGAAAAGCCCCTCAAACTCCGGTTGCAAAAGGAGGGTCTCGAGAGCGATCAGTTGCAGGGGATGTGCTCCCGCCACTTCATCGTAGACCATTGCGATGCGGGGCTCGAACATCTCTTTGAGCTGCATATACTGCTCTTCCTCTTCTTCTTCGAGATAGGCCTGCAGTTCATCGGACTCCTGAATCTCAGCGCCCAGGGCTTCCAGTTTGGTTTTATACGCTTCGGCTAACGCTTGCATGAATGTATATTTTAAAAACAAACCTGATAGTGCAAATTAATGCACTACCAGGTCAGATATTATAGAATTAAAGTATTGCCTTGGTTTTGAATTGCAAATATAACTTAATGTGGGATAAAGCGCAAAGCTTTCTTATGAATATTATCCACATCAGTTCGCAAAATGGCAAGAGGGTTTACCTATACCTGGCAAACCCTCTTGTTTCATCCTTGAGGAAAAAATTAAGACTAATCTTCTTTTTTCTCTTCTTCGGCAGGTTGCTCTTCAGAGGCTGTTTCTTCAGCAGCAGGAGTCTCTTCAGCAGCAGCTGCTGCTTCAGCAGTTTCAGCAGGAGCTTCTTCCTCTTCGGGCTCAGGGGCCGGAGGAGGAGGTGGAGGCGTACCAGATAGCTTAGCCAGTAAATCCGCACGCTCAGCAGCAGTTTGCTCAAAGCGCGCAGCAATTTTAGACTCCTTCGCGTCGATCCACTCCTGATATTTGGCTTCAGCCTGCTCCTCTGTGAGGGCACCTTTAGCAACTCCACGCATCAGGTGGCGCTTGTAGTACACGCCTTTGAAGCGCAGGATAGCACGTACGGTATCCGTAGGCTGTGCACCCTTTTGCAACCAATCAAAAGCTTTTTCCCGGTCGATCTCAATCGTCGCAGGCTTTGTCATCGGGTTGTAAGAACCCAGTCGTTCGATGAAGCGACCATCGCGCGGTGCGCGTCCGTCTGCGACAACGATGTGGTAGAAAGGACGCTTTCGGCGGCCCTTTCTTTGTAAACGCATCTTAACTGCCATTGGCTTGTTAAAATTATTGTGGTGAAAACGTACCCGCGTAACTTGAATATCAAGCGGCGGGTTTTTAACGGGTGCAAAGGTAAGGCAATTAGTTGGATTGTTCAAGCTTAGCCCGGCAACAAAATCAAAGACAAATTTAGCGTGTCACAAATTGACGAATAAACGCACACCAATTATTACTAAATTAAGCCTACCTTTAAGTTTAGCTTATCCCTGAAACCCACCCCCTTTCTACCTGTCGGATTGATCAGTTTATTTTGCGTATTTTCCCGTTATTAATTTGCATCAGGCCTCTTATTGGAGAAAGGCCGTGCGGATTCAAATATCCAAGACCCAGATAACATGTGCAGGTTGGCGAATATTAGCCTTTGGACGATTTTGGTACTGCTTACACTCGCTGGAAGCCACCGGTCTGAGCGCTACAGCTATGCCTTGCCCACAGGCAGTATTGTCACCGACAATACCTACACCGTTGAGGAGCTGGTGCAGGACATCTTCGTGGATGGCGCCTGCAATACCATCACCAACATACAAGCTATTGGCCACAAGGAAGGCATTGGGTATTTTGAACAAGGCAGCAGCAGTATCGGGATGGAACGGGGCGTCATCCTCGCCACCGGCCCCATTGAGAATGCCCAAGGCCCCAACAATTATACTGATTTGTCCGGCTACTTTGAAGATGCCTCCGGCGACCCGGACCTCAACAGCCTGGCGACCGGGCAGGTTAAAGATGCAGTGGGGATCGAATTTGATTTTATGCCGCTTGACTCTGTGGTAGCCTTCCGCTATGTTTTTGCGTCTGAAGAATACTGCGAATTTGTCGGAAGTATCTACAACGATGTCTTCGGGTTCTTCATCTCAGGGCCTGGTATCAATGGTTCGTTTTCCAATAATGCCCAAAACGTTGCCATCCTCCCGGGTACATCTGATTTCGTATCCATCAACAACGTTAATTATGCGGATAACCCCCACCTTTACGTCCACAATGAACTGGCAACGGACGCTAATGTATGCGACCTACCGACACCGACCGGCACTTACCATCCGTTTATTGAATACGATGGATTCACCACCAAGCTTACAGCCATTCTGAACCTCATCCCCTGCGAGACCTACCATATCCGGCTGGTCGTTTCTGATGTGGGGGACTACTATTTTGATTCGGCGGTTTTCCTGGAGGCAGAAAGCTTTAACCTGGGCGGCGAAGTGCAGGTGAGAGCTGGCACAGGAATTACAGCACAAGCGCCGGCCCCGGAAGGATGCCCCGGCAATTACTTCGTGTTTGAGAGAGCCCCGGGTTCGGACAACACCTCCCCGCTTTCTGTCAGTTACCTGGTCAGCAGCAGCAGTACCGCTGAGGAGGGTATCGACTTCCCGGTTCTACCCGGCAGTATCACCATTCCCGCCTTTCAGAATTATGCCACCCTGCCCATTGACCTGATCAATGACGGGCTGGGAGAGCCACTGGAGCATATTGACCTTAAGCTCGATATTCCCTGCGCCTGCTATTCTGACTCCACCACGATGTACATCACGGACAGCCCGGGCTTCGAGCTTTCTGTCCCGGATATAGCCGTATGTGAGGGTGGGACCAATACGATGTCGGCAGAAATAAGCGGCGGCACAGGTGCCTTCACTTATGCATGGAGCAACGGCCAGAACAGCAGCTCGATCACCGTATCCGGTGAGCAACCCACACCTTATTATCTGACCGTGACTGATGCCTGTGGGAATGTGGAAACGGATTCCGCCAGTACCTACACTACACCTCCACCCACTGCTTACATAAGTGGAGAGGAGCTTATTTGCGAAGGAGACACCGCCTGGCTGACAATCAGCCTTGAGGGCAGTCCGCCATGGTCAATTGGTTATGAGGTGGAAGGTGAACCATTTCAAGTGAACAACATCCAACAGTCGCCCTATCTGCTCCCTACTACTTTGCGGGGCTCTCATCAGCTGACCCGCGTGGCTGACTTAGGCTGCGAGGGCGAAGTTGGGGGCAGCGCATGGGTGGAAGTAAACGCCATTACGATAACCGCAGAGCTTACCAACGCTTCCTGCTCGGCCGGTACAGATGGCAGAGTTAAGGTAAGCCTCGGCGGAGGCACGCCTCCCTATGACTGGTTCTGGCTGGATACGCCCGAGCCTGATTTGGAAAGAGAACAGCTAAGCCCGGGCGCTTACACCATTATAGTAACGGATGACAGTGGCTGTGAGAAGGAGGCGACTTTCGAAATTAACGCTCCCCCGCCCCTGCTGCCTTTGCAGTTTGACTGTGAATCCATTAGCTCCGGCTCAATTAAAGCCAGTGCCAGCGGTGGCACTCCCCCCTATCAGTATGCTATCAATGGCGGCACTTTTAGCGGACCTGCAATTTTGGATCAACTCACGCCGGGCGAGCATTATCTGATCACTATTCAGGATGCCATGGGCTGTGAAGTCGAACAGGCCACGCTCTGGCCGGCTGCCTATGAACGCATTGCAGACCTGCCAGCTTTGATGGAATTGAAATCAGGCCTGACCGATACGCTACAACCCCAATATAACATACCTCTCAACCTGATCTCAAGTATTCGGTGGTCACCGGCTAACGGCTTGAGCTGTACAGACTGCCCATTCCCTACCGTACAGCTTTCTCAGCCCGAAACCTACACCTTGCGGGTGGTTGACCTCTATGGCTGCTCCACGGAGCTGACGATTGCAATCACCCTTGATGAGTCGGTGGATATCTATGTCCCCACCGCTTTTTCCCCCAACGGTGATCAGGTCAACGACCGGCTGAACATCTATGCCAATACCTCACAGGTAGAGAAGGTTCTGATTTTCCGGATTTTCGACCGTTGGGGAGGCCTGATGTTCGAAAACAAAGACTTTCCGCCCAACCGGGAACAGCTGGGATGGGATGGCACTTTCCGCGGACAGCAGATGGACCCCGGCGTGTATACTTACATGGCGATCCTGGAGCTAACCTCCGGTGGTCGGAAAACGATTGGCGGGCACGTCCTGCTAATGCAGTAAGTTATGACCTACCCTTCTTCATCCAGGAATGGCTCATCTGTAATATGGATGGGCCGGTTGATACTCTCCTGAAGGGAGATAAAGGTTTCGGTACGTTGTATACCATTGATTTTCTGCACCTTATCATGCAAGACATCCCGCAGGTGTTTGGTATCCCGGCAAACGATAGTCGCAAAAATGGAATACAACCCGGTAGTATAGTGAGCCGCTACCACTTCCGGAATTTTGGCAAGTTCTCGGGCCACATCCTCGTAGAGCGAGCTTTTATCAAGATAAATTCCGAGAAATGCAGAAATATCGTACCCAAGCTTGCTGGGGTCGACTGCCAGATGATACCCTTTCACGATGCCGGCATCTTCCAGTTTTTTCATGCGTACATGAATGGTACCACCTGATACAAAGAGTTGCTTGGCGATGTCGGTATAGGGCTTCTTTGCGTTCCGCATCAGGATAGACAAGATCTTTCTGTCCAGGTCGTCAATTTCAGTTCCTTTAGCCATGTATTATCATTTCTTCAGCGACGGGTTGAATTATTTGAACGGTGCTCAAAATAAACGAATATTCCTGAATTAAATTAACATTCTTCAAATAACCGTTCGTTTACGAACTAATTCGTCATGTACGAAACATCTGGCTATTTTTTAGCTTATAATAATTGCCTGCCGGATAGCGTACGTTTGGCCACTGATTTTGCCAGATGATTCTCAAGGTCAGCTCAAAATAATTGGTACTTTTGCGAATAAATTATTGGATAACTATGAACTCTATGCGCATTTCCAACTCCTTTATGCTGTGTATTGGCCTGATGCTGCTAGCGGTTTCCTGTACAGAGGAGCCGCAGAATATTCAGGAGCTTTTACCTGGCAGGTGGGAATTACAGCAGGCAACCCGCAATGGTGAGCCGACCCGGTCACTGGCTGATCTTTACTACGAGTTTGACGCCGATGGCAGCATGCGGACCAATCTGCCGGTAGCTAAAGGCGAAAGCGACTATCAAATCTCCGGTCAAAGTATTGAGCAAAACCAGGATGGCAATATTATCGCATATACCGTTGCTTCCATCACCGACAGCACACTCGTCCTGCAAACTGAACTTAGAAATACGCCCTTCCAATTCAACCTGCTGCGGGCTATCCCTAACCAAGAATAAAATTCCACTATGGCCTCACTAAAGGTGATTGTTGCCTCTCTCAATCCCGTAAAGCAGGCTGCAGCCCGGCAAGCTTTCGAGCAAGCCTTTCCGGATATGGCCATTTCTATCACCGGAGTGGATGTCCCTTCAGGTGTCCGGGATCAGCCCATGACAGACGCGGAGACGCTCCTCGGGGCACGGCAAAGAGCGCAGCGGGCCCAGCAGGAACAACCACACGCTGACTTTTGGGTAGGCCTGGAGGGTGGCGTGGCCGATGCACAGGGGTTAGGGCTTCAAGCCTTTGGCTGGATGTGTGTGCGCACCGATAGCCGGGAATACAGTGCCCGAAGTGCCAGCTTCCCGCTTCCAAGAGCAGCAGTGGCGGCTATTGAAGGCGGCGAGGAACTTGGGCCGGTCATGGATGGCCTTTTCAAAGAGCAAAACACCAAACACAAAGGTGGTGCCGTAGGCCTGCTCACCAATGGGCTTGTGAGCCGGGAAGCCCTCTATATCCAACCACTGATTTTTGCGCTTATCCCCTTTATGCACGAGCCGTTGTTCTGATGGCTCCTATCCGCTGAAGCCGCATCCGGTGGTGCCGCTGTAGCAAAACCGGATAGAAGTTGCCCAGGAAATTGATGAACAGGCATGAAATACCCAGTACAGGCTGTACGAAAAAAACAATATATGTGCCAACTGCACTCAAGAGTACAAAAGGAAGAAGGTGCCCGAACTCTGCCTTTTTCGACTGCTCAGCAAGATGCTTCAGCCCATCGGCACGGCCGTTAAAATACCTTTGCTGCTTCGCTTTGCTGCGCCACAGCGTAGCCAACAGTAACTTCCGGAAACGCTCCACCCCAAAGGCCTGATAAAGCCGCTTCAACTGACCGGGGTTAGCAATATGGTAGTACCGGGCTGGCAGTAACCTTTGTGTAGGCAGGGCAAAACCGGCAAACGCAAATATGCCGGTTATAAACATGTTGATCACCCAGGCCAGAAATACGGCCGGCCAAAAGCGAATATCTGCATAGTAATCCATGCCGGACAGCAGCCCAAAAGACTGAAAAACTAAAAATGCAGAAGCCAGGACCAGCAGGCTCTGCCTTAACACCTGCTGTAAGGTAGATTTGTACGGCATAAAAGATTGACTTTTTTAAGCGGGCCAATTGTCTGTTACCAAAATACAACTTTTTCCTTTTCCTTTTTTTTATTAAAAAGACATCTCATTCAGGAGTTCAAAAGTTGCAATTACGAACGCCGGGCTGACATTCACCCGTTTTTCCCGCCCTTGGGCTGGCTTAACTGCTATCTTTATTGTAAGTTGTAAGACTCAAACGCTATACCATGAAAAAGTTTATCCTAACCATGATCACCAGCCTTTGCTTTACGCTCGGGCTCTTCGCAATAGACGCCAGTATCTCCTTTGCGACTTTCAGGACGCCGGATAATCCTTACATCGAAGTTTACCTGCACATTGCCGGGCAAACGGTAACCTTCAATGAGATGCCCGATAGCCTGTACCAGGCAAATGTAGAAGTGGTTATTCTCTTCAAGCAGGGAGAGGAGATTGTTAAATTTGACAAGTATGCCCTCAACAGTCCGCTGACCAAAACCCGGATTGATTTCATCGATCTCAAGCGTTTTGCACTTGAACCTGGCGACTACAACCTCGTGGTCGCCGTTTCTGACCTCAACGAGAAGGACAATGCCAAAGAGTACAATACCAACTTCAGCATTGGCTTCCCGGAAACAGAAATATGCCAGTCAGGGCTGACCCTGCTTTCCAGCTACACAAAAGCCGAGCCCGGACAAAATAACATGTTTGTCAAGAACGGTATCAAAATGGAGCCCTTGCCTTTTAACTTCTACAGCCGCCACGCTTCCCGACTGATTTTTTATAATGAAGTTTACAATTCTGACCAGGCGTTGGGTGAGGACTACCTCGTCAGCTATTCTGTGGAGCCTGCCAACAAAGAAAACGCCAAACCCATCATGATCGGGCATAAACGGCAGAAACCCGCTCCCATTGTACCCGTGCTCATCGGTATGGACATCACAGAGCTACCCTCCGGCAACTACAACCTGATTGTGGAAGTACGCGACCGCACCAAAGGGCTCCTTAGCAGTAAGACCGTCTTTTTCCAGCGCAGCAACCCATTCCTGGAGGAGGCCCCCATCGAAATGGTAGACTTCGATGTAAAGGAAGAGTTCGTTCAGCTACTGGATGCGGAAGAGCTGGAGTATAGTCTTCGCGCACTGACACCGAAGATGCCACAAAATGATGTGGAGGCGGTGAATACCATGATCAAATCAGAGAACCTCGAAGCACAACGGCTATACCTGTTCAGCTACTGGGCCGGGCAGTCCCCTAATAATCCTAAGACCGCTTACGATAAGTATATGGAGATTGCCGCCGCAGTCGATAAAATGTACGACAGCGGCTTCCGCCACGGCTTTGAAACCGACCGCGGATACTACTACCTCAAATATGGCCAGCCCGATGATATGGAAATGCGGGATCAGGAACCCTCTGCCCCACCCTACGAGATTTGGACCTATTACGAATTCCCGTACACCAATCAGAATAACGTGAAGTTCGTTTTCTACAACCCGTCCCTTTCTCCGGGAGACTACGTCTTGCTCCACTCCACTGCTATTGGCGAACGTAACAATCCGGGCTGGCTCAGAGAGCTTTACCGTGATGCGCCAGCCAACGAGCTCAACGGGAATGACCCCTTCGGCGGCACCGATGTGATGGACAATTTCAACCGGAACGCCAGCCGGGTCTTCCGGGACTACTAATTTACGGTATGCAGGACGACATGTGGAAACCTGTGCTGAGCATAAACGGCACAGGTTTTCTTTTTATCCCCGGGCAAAGGTAACGATCATGGGCGTTGAGCCTCCAAAGCCATCCGCCACATAAAAGGTGAGCTGCATTTCCGAAGACCGGATATAGTTGATCACCCCCGGGCTTCCGCCCCATACGCTGGAATACAGGTAAATATTTTGACCTTCAATAGAATACGTTTGCTGCTCTGTGCCGGCCGGGCTGTAGACAGAGACCTGACCATTACTGCTGAAGGAATACACGTACTCCGAGAGGTCGGTCCCGTATTGTCCGGCCAAATCAGACAGAGACTGCCCGTTCATCACGATATCCTCTACCGCCCAGTCACCGAGGATGAGCTCCTGTGGGGTGGCAGCAGGCTTAGCCGCCGCAGGCTTGCCCTGACCGGAAGAAGCTGTTTCCGCAGGAGGCATTTGCTGTACGCTTTCCGGCGACTGGTAAACCGGTTCATCAGTATAGAGCTCTTCTTCTGGCAGCAGGTTGCCAATGACCCCCAAAATGATGAAAAACAGGGCAAACCCTCCAATCCATTTCAGCAGGGTTCCGCCCCAGTTGCCCTTTTGTTTTTTTGGCAGTGTTGCTGTTTTGGTACCCCGGGTGATGGTGTTGGCGTAAGCTGTCTCTCGCGAAGCAGCCGGAGCCGGGCTATTGAGCCGTTGCCGGCAAACCCTGATCAGGTCTTCCAGCTTGGGGTCATCGCCATGTTGGGCTGCCTCATTGAAATACTGCAGGGCCAGGCGGTAGTTCTCACGCCCCATCGCTGCTTTGCCATTATTGAGGCTCCGCACAAAGGCAATCCCATTAGTGCAAAGGTTGATCTGCTCCTCCACGTAGGTGTAATCCGGTGCAAAGCCCGCCATGAAATACTGCAGGCTTTCCCGGTATTTTTCCCGGGCGCCCTCCATCTCCTCTTTTTGAAAAAGGCGTTCCGCTTCATCAACGAGTGCCTGATACTGTTCCTGAATACCTTCGCGCTCTGCATCTTTTTGCGCAAGCTGCTCCAGCACCTTACGGCGGTCTTCCTGCTGCGCCTCCAGAGCATCCAGGCGTTTTTGGGCGGCTTCCAGGTATTTGCCCTTACCGGCATACTGTTTGAGGTAATTGCGGTAGGCCAGCTCATTATCTTTTTGCCGGGCATTTCCCCAGATGGTGTCCTCCCTTAAAACCAGGAGTTGCTGACTGGCACGCCGGGCAAATTTCCCGCCCGGATAATCATTGAGATAGGCCTCGTAAGCGGAAACGGTCCCTTCCTGCTCCACTTTGCCCCACAGCTCCTCCTCACTCACTTTGAGGTGAAAGATGAACTCTCCGCCCCGGTCGCTGGAATTCTGCAACCGCCCGTCAATTGGTGCTTGTTGGGATAACTTTGGAATATGTTCCTTGACGTACTGCACCAAAGCGGTCGTATTCAGAGCAGGGGCCGTATTATCACGTAGCCGGCTGATCAGCAGGTCTGCAAAGGGGCTGTGCTGCCCCGGCGCACCATCTGACACCACCTCCAAACGGCCGGAGCAAATGACCCGGCGCGATGGGAAGTGCTCATCCACAGAGGCGTTGCGTGTACTGGTTAGCAGCGAACCTGAAAAGCAGGAATCCACAATCAGCAGGATGTGCTGCCCTTCCAACGCATTGACCCGCTTCAGGATATTGGCATTGGAAATATAGGTTTCTTCAGCACCCTTGCGGGCATCTTGGGGCACCCAGTAACCTTCGTCGAAATCCTGATCGAAGTAGCCGTGCCCGGAGTAGTAAATAATCAGACTGTCGTGAGGGCCCATCCCGCGCTTCAGCTCCCGAAGTACATTGTAGATACCACCTTCGGAGGCGTCCTCATTGAAGAGCTTGCGGACATCGCCCTCGTCAAACTGATACTGCTGGCAAAGGACGTTGGCGAAGGTGCGGGCATCACGCACAGCATTGTGCAGCGCCGGCCAGTGCGCGTAGTTATCGATGCCAACTACTAAAAGGTGGTTTTTCCCTTTGGCGGGATCAAAAGCAGGTATGGCGGATTCCAGGTCTAGCCCTCGGTTGCCCATGGTTTTTGGGTTTTAGCGTTGTGCCCTGAAAGATAAGGATTTCCGGTGACAAATGTGCTGCAGGGGTTTGCGCAGGGGGAGTGGGGTCCACGCAGAGGGCGCATAAGTTTTCGCAAAATACGCAAAGCCAGAGCAGACACCCCCGCTTACCGAACTTTGCGCTCCTCTTTGCACTCGTTGCGTGAAGACGCCTTACTTCCCTAAAGCCGATTCCCGCAACCGCTGCAGGAAAGGTGAGGCAAAAATAAAGTCTTGCAGCGTCTCATTATCACTTTCCAGGACCTCGCCCCTGTGCCCCCGCCAGGCTATCTCACCCTGATAGAGCAGAATGATATTCTCGCCAATTTCCATCACCGAGTTCATGTCGTGGGTGTTGATCACTGTGGTGATGTTCTTCTCTTTGGTAATGTCCAGGATCAGCTCGTCAATGACAATAGACGTTTTCGGGTCAAGCCCGGAGTTGGGCTCATCACAAAAGAGGTAGCGCGGATTGAGCACGATGGCCCTGGCAATGCCCACCCGCTTTTGCATCCCCCCACTGATTTCAGAAGGGAAGCTATCGTTGACCCCGGAGAGGCTGACCCGCTCCAGGCAGGAGTCCACCTGTTTGCGTTTCTCCTTGTAGGTCATATTGGTAAACATATCGAGCGGGAAACGGATATTCTCCTCCACCGTCATAGAGTCAAAGAGGGCCGAAGCCTGAAAAAGCATGCCCACCTGCATACGGATGGCACGCACCTCCTTTTTATTCAAGTTGAAAAAATTGGTATCTCCGTACCAAACCTCACCGGAAGTAGGTTGCAGCAAGCCGACCAATAGCTTGAGCAATACCGTTTTACCCGCACCACTGCGCCCAATAATCAGGTTGGTCTTACCCTGGTAAAACTCAGTGGTAATCCCTTTCAGTACTTCCTTTTCGTCAAAGGACTTGAAGATATCTTTCGTCCGGATCATAAGCCTTGCTTAACTCGTCAGGATTACGGCCAGCAGATAGTCGGCCACCAAAATCAAAATGTCGCTAAAGACCACAGCGTTAGTACTGGCCTGCCCCAGCTCAATACTGCCGCCCCGCACGTGGTACCCCTGATAGCAGGACACCGTTGTAAGGATAAAAGAGAACACGACCGCCTTGATGAACATCATCGTCACATTAAAGGGGTCAAAAAAGGAACGCAGCCCTTTTATGTAATCGGCATCTGCCATAACGCCCGTAGGCACGGAGGCCAGATACCCCCCAATAATGCTGATAAATGCACCCACCGCCACCAGCATGGGAATCACTACCAGCGCGGCAATTACTTTAGGCATGATGAGGTAAGCTGCGGTATTGACCCCCATGATTTCCATCGCATCGATGTGCTCCTTTTGGCGCATCCCACCAATCTCAGAAGCGATGTTGGAGCCCACCTTGCCCGCCAGCACCAGGCAGGTAAAAGTCGGTGCCAGCTCAATAATCGTCATATCCCGTACCACATAGCCGATGTAGTAGACCGGCACGAGGGTGCCATCCAGCTGATAGGAAAACTGCACCGCCGTTACCGCACCAATAAAGATGGCAATCAGACCAACGATAAACAGAGAACCAATACCGATGTCATTCATCTGCCGCATCGTCTCCCTGTAATACATGGAAACTTTCTCGGGCCGGGAGATCGCCGTGCCGAGCATCATCACATAGCGGCCAAAATGGTAGAGTATATTTTTTAAAAACATGAGCCTTATTATAATAGACGGAAACAAAATAAGTTAGACCGTTTGCGGTTTTGCGAAATTTTATAAGTGACTGAAAACCTGGAAGTTGCGTTAAAATTTCGCAAAACCTAAAGAGAAAACCGTCTGGCTTATTGCCGTCAAACTACTAAGTCTTGCGCAACTTCACCGCGCAAATGTAGAAGCTTTATCCCAAAAATGGGCAGCTTCCCGCCTTTAATTAGGCAAACCGCGCTTTTTGCATACCCGTACAAACAATACGTTGCTCCCATTCGTTGCTCCCATTATGGACCAACGCCCCACACTCCTTCTGACCGGCGCCACCAAAGGCATCGGCCGGGCTATTGCAGATCGCTTTGCACCGCATTGTGCCCGTATGGCGCTCATTGCCCGTACTGCAGCTGACCTGCAAACAGTTCGGCAGGAACTCCAAACCATCGCCCCGGAATGCCGCATTGAAGTATTCCCTTGTGACCTTGCAGATGCAGAAGCCGTACAGAATCTCTGCCAAACCCTGAAAGCCGGCTACGAAACCGTTGATATCCTTATCAATAACGCCGGCGCCTACCTGCCCGGCGCCCTTTTGGAGGAACCCAACGGTACCCTGGAACACATGATGGCGGTCAATCTCTACGCGCCCTACCACCTGAGCCGGGCTGTATGGCCCCAAATGCCCCGGGGCAGCCATATTTTCAACACCGCCTCCGTGGCCAGCCGGGAAGGGTATATTGGGAAAGGTTCCTACGGCATCACCAAAGCCGCCCTGCTGTCCTTCCACCACAGCCTTCGGCATGAGCTTAAAGATAAAGGTATACGGGCCACGGCCATACTTCCCGGGCCGACCTGGTCCGATTCTTGGGCAGGAGCTGACCTGCCGGCAGACCGCCTGCTGCAAGCCTCCGAAGTGGCCGAAGCCATTTGGAGCGCCTGGCAGCTGCCGCCCAATGCCGTTATTGAAGAGATCACCATCCGCCCCCAACTGGGCGATTTATAAAATACTGACAATATGAAAAACATCATCATCACCGGGGCCAGCCGGGGCATCGGGCGCGATACCGCCCTGCAACTCGCCAAAGACGGTCACCGCGTCCTCGCCCTGTCCCGAAACGAAGCCGCCCTGAAGGAACTCCAACAGGAAGCCGGAGACAACCTGCACTACCTCGCCTACGACATCACCTCCCCGGATGCCCGCCCCCTGCTCGAAATCGTAGAGCCCTGGGGCAACGTAGACGTACTAATCAACAACGCCGGCTACCTGCTCAATAAGCCCTTCCACGAGACCACCGGCACCGACTGGGAAAACGTCATGGGCGTCAACTTCCACGGACCCGTCCACCTGCTGCAAATGCTGCGCCCCTTCCTGCAGGCCGCCGAAAAAGCCCACGTGCTCAATATCGGCAGCATGGGCGGCTATCAGGGCAGCTCCAAGTTCCCGGGCTTGCTCGCCTACAGCGTCAGCAAGGCCGCCATCGCCACCCTCACGGAGTGCCTGGCGGAAGAATGGAAAGACTCCGGCGTATGCGTCAATTGCCTGGCGCTGGGTGCGGTGCAAACCGAAATGCTGGCTGCGGCTTTCCCGGGCATGCAGGCGCCAGTGAGCAGTGCGCAAATGGGTGGCTTTTTGAGCTACTTTGCCCTACAGGGGCACCACTTTTTTAATGGGAAGGTGTTGCCGGTTTCGGTGTCTACGCCATAGTTTGGTAATGTTCAATAATGTGTGTCTCTGGGTTAAAAACTAGTTATTCTGTCACGCTGTTCCAGCCGTATTCTGTAGGCCGTAGGCCGAAAGAATACGGCTGGAACAGCGTGCGCCGCGGCTCATTCCACCGTCACATGCTGCAGATAACGGTCGCCGTACAGCTCGATAAGCTCCTGCTGGATAGTCGACCATTTGAAGACATTCCGGCTCCAGCTCTTGCGCTTGCGCTGAAGGCTAAGATATAGTTGTTTCAGCAAGGCATTCTCCGTACACCAAGCACCTTTTGTCTTGGTCACTTTCCGCATCTGACGGTGCACGTTCTCCACAGCATTTGTCGTGTAGATCATACGCCGTATTTCAGGGCCAAAGTCAAGAAAGGCAGTAAGCTCCAACCAGCTTTCCCGCCACTTGTCGCTTACATGGCGGTACCGTTTGCCCCACTTAAGCTCAAAGGCTTCCAGGGCCTGGAGCGCCTCCTTTTCCCCGGCGGCTTGGTAAATACCCTTGAGGTCCCTGACAACCGCCCTGCGGTCTTTGTCCTGTACGCCAATCAGGCTAGTGCGTATCATGTGCACGATACAGCGCTGCACCGTGGCTTGTGGGTATATCCGGTTGATGGCTTCCCCAAAGCCAGCAAGCCCGTCGACGGCAAAGAACAGGACATCCTCGACGCCACGGCGCTTGAGCTGCTCCAGGTACAGCGACCATTGGTGGGCGCCCTCACTGGCACCTATATGGATGGAAAGAATATCACGCTGTCCTTGCGCGTCCACGCCATAAATAGTGTAGATCGCCTTTGTCACCACCTGCCCTTCTTCACGGATTTTGTAGTGTATAGCATCCAAGTAAATAAGCGTGTACAACGTCAATAAAGGCCGCTCCTGCCACGTCTTTATCTCCCCCCACACCCGGTCGGTAACAGCACTGATTGCACCGGTACTCAGCCGGGCACCAAACATCTTTGCTAAATGCAGCCTTATGTCCTCAACGCTATTGCCCATCGCATACAACTCTAGAATCTGGTCTTGAAAGCCTGCTCCTACCTCGCGTTCCCATTTGCCTACCGTCTGAGGGGTAAAATTCCCCAGGCGGTCACGGCTCGTTTCAATCTCTATCTCCCCAACATCGGTGCGCAGTTTCTTCGACCGCCCTCTGCCGTTGCGCTTGTTGGCTATTTCAGAGGCTCTTTGGCTAGCCAAGTGCGCGTCCAGTTCCCCTTCCAAAGAGGCCTCTATCAGGTGCTTGACTAAACGTTTGAGGACACCACCTTCTCCAAATAGCGGCTGGCCTGATTGTAGCCCCGCTATCGCTGACTCTTCAAAGCTGCTGAAGTCGAAAGGCTCTGTCTGTTCTTCTTCTTGGTTGTTCTTTTTCATGTCGTAAATCTCGCATTTTTTACGAGACACACATTTCTAAACACTCTCCATAGTTTTTTTTTTAACACATAGGCACATAGAGCACATAGCCAGACAATTTAACCCTATGTTCACTATGTCCCTATGTGTTTCCATCCCACCCCAAAACGCACGCACTCTCATGGAGGGTTAAAAACATAGCCACATAGTGCGCATAGGCATGAAAACTATATGCCCTATGTCCCTATGTGTTTCCATCCCACCCCAAAAACGCACGCACTCTCATGGAGGGTTAAAAACATAGCCACATAGTGCGCATAGGCATGAAAACTATATGCCCTATGTCCCTATGTGTTTCCATCCCACCCCGATCTGCCCCCACTGCGTTCGCTTGTACAACTTTTCCCAAACTGCTATGGCCTGATCGAAAAAGACTTTAGCTTTAGCTGTAATTTTCCTGCGCCTGGTACAGCTCCGCTAATTTTTTAGTAAGAAATGGCCCGCCCGTTTTTACCCCCCATATCCCTCAAAACGAAGCAATCTCTTCTTATTCCTTTCGTATTCAGTCATTTTGTGTTATGATAATGCTTCATCGTTAAATTAAACAAAACCACCATGCAAATCGCCGTAGAAATCTCCATGTACCCCTTCCGCCCCGATTATGAGCAACCTATCCTGAATTTTATCGGGTTGCTGAAAGAGGAGGACGGGCTGCGTGTACAAGTCAACGACATGAGCACCCAAATCTTCGGGGCATTCGATACGGTCATGCCAAGGCTGCAAACGGCCATGAAGCAAGCCTTCACCGAAGAGCAGACCACTGTGATGGTGATGAAAGTGCTGCATTTGGGCAGTAAAAATTAAGACCACTCTGCTGTTTTTGTATCTTGGGTGAATGAGTATACCCCAAAACAAGACATGGTTGCGCTACCTGGGGCCAGGCTTTATCGTGGCAGCGACCGGCGTGGGCGCGGGCGACCTGATTGCCGCTTCGGTGGCTGGCGCCAGGTATGGCGCGGTCATCCTTTGGGCGGTGGTGCTGGGCGGGCTGCTGAAGTTTGTGCTCAACGAAGGCATTGCTCGCTGGCAACTGGCCACCGGGGAGACCCTACTGGAGGGCTGGATCAAACACCTGCCTAAGTGGGTCTCCTATTATTTTCTGGCTTATCTGCTGCTGTGGTCTTTCGTGGTGGCTGGCGCTCTGATTTCCTTCTGCGGGCTTGCCGCGCAGACCCTTCTGCCTATTCATGAAAATGAAAGCACCGGCACATTGATCTGGGGCCCCCTCCAATCGGGCCTGGCTGTACTTCTCGTCCTGGGCGGCAGCTATCAGCTGCTGGAGCGGTTGATGAAATTATTCATTGGGCTCATGTTTGCAGTAGTCATTAGTAGTGCCTGGGGACTGGCACCGGACTGGGGAGATATCGGAATGGCTCTGCTTTACCCGCGCCTGCCCAATGATCCCAAAGCTGTGATGCTCACCCTTGGGCTGATCGGCGGCGTAGGCGGCAGTGTGACGCTGCTAAGCTATGCCTACTGGATTTCCGAAAAAGGATGGAGCCAATCGGGTTTCATGAAGCACGCCCGTATTGATCTGGGGATCGCCTACACGCTGAGCAGCCTGTTTGGGGTTGCGCTGGTGATTATTGCCGCAGGAGTCAGCCCGGAACAGGTCAATGGCTACGGGATGATCCTTAGCCTGGCCGAGCAACTGGGCACCGTGACCGGCCCGGTAGGCCGATGGGGGTTCCTCATTGGCTTTTGGGGTGCGGTATTTTCTTCCATGCTGGGCGTATGGGATGGAGTGCCTTATCTTTTTGCAGACTTCGTCCGGAATGTCCGAAAACGCCCCACTACCCAGGAGCTCCTCCGCCCTACCCTGCCCTACCGGCTGTTCCTGGGCTACCTGGCGATCCCGCCCCTGATCATCGTTTGGTGGAGCAAACCTGCCTGGATTGGCATTCTATACGCCGTGACGGGCGCCTTTTTCATGCCCTTCCTGGCGGCCATTCTCATCTACATGAACAACCGCTCCTCCTGGCTGGGCAATGCCCGAAACGGCTGGCTGGCTAATGCCGGGCTGATCCTCAGCCTGCTGCTCTTTCTGGCTCTTTTCTTAACCAAAATCATCTGAAAACTATGCTCAATATTGACCAACTTCGGGCAGATACCCCCGGCGTGCAGCACCGTATCCACCTCAACAACGCTGGCGCCAGCCTCATGCCGCGACCGGTCCTGGAAGCGGCACAGCAACACCTTCAACTGGAGTCTGAAATCGGTGGATATGAGGCTGCCGCCCTTGTCCGGGAGCAAAGTATCGGCTTTTACGAGTCCGTTGCCCAACTGCTGAATGCCAAACCAGACCAAATCGCCTGGTCCGGCAGCGCTACGCAGGCGTACAATACGGCCCTATCTGCTATCCCTTTTCAGGCAGGAGACACCATTCTGACTACCGAAGACGACTATGTGTCCAATCAGATCGCCTTTCTGCAACTGGTCAAACGGCATCACCTCCAACTCATCCGCGCCCGGACCCTGCCCGAAGGCGGCGTGGATACCAGCCACCTGAAAGCGCTGATCCGGCAACATCGCCCCAGGCTCGTAGCGGTCACTCACGTGCCCACCAATTCCGGCCTGGTGCAAAACATCATGGGCATAGGCGAAGTCTGCAGGGCCAATGGTGCGTATTACCTCGTTGATGCCTGTCAGTCTGCCGGACAACTGCCATTGGATGTGCAAGCCATTGCGTGCGATTTCCTGACGGCCACCTTCCGGAAATTCCTCCGGGGCCCACGCGGTGGCGGATTTTTGTATGTCTCAGAACGGGTGCTGGAAGCGGGGCTGGAGCCTAAATTCATGGACCTCCACAGCGCTGCCTGGACAGCTCCGGATGCTTACCGCCCAAGGGAAAGTGCTGTGCGTTTTGAAACATGGGAGCGCTCCTATGCCCTGGTGCTTGCCGCCCGGGCTGCCACCAATTACGCAATCGAACTGGGGCTGACGGCTATTGCAGAGCAGGTCAGTATGCTGGCAGCCCACCTCAGGCAAAGGCTCAGTCAGCTTGAGCATATCCGGGTGCTCGATCAGGGGCAACAGCTATGCGGCATCGTCACCCTTTCCATTGAGGGGCTGAGTGCCAGGGGGGTTATCTCTGCCCTGAACCAAAAAGGCGTCAATGCTTCTGTTTCCGGGAAAGGAGGAGCGGTTATCGACTTTGAAAAGAAAGGCGTGGACTGGGCGCTGCGATTCTCTCCCCACTATTACAACACGACTGCAGAGCTGGACCGGGCGGTGGAAGCCTTAAAGCAATTGCCTACTCAATAACCTGCTGCCTATGCTACCCAAAACCCTGCCCGGAGGCCCACAACTTGACCTGCTACGCCCGGAACTGCCCCACAGCGGTGCGTTGTACCAGCTAATCGACCGAAGCCGGGCTGAACTTGAACCCTGGATGGCCTGGGTAAAACAAATCCATACGGAAAAAGACGTCCACCGTTTTTTATTTGACGCCATACGTTTCAATGAAGGTCAGCAACGTTGCACTTTTTTGGTACGTGCGGAAGGACAGATAGCTGGTCTTGTCAGCCTGGTCCGCATCGAATGGGAGCACCACCGGGCTGAATTAGGCTATTGGCTCGGCAGTAGTTTTCAGGGCCGGGGACTGGCTACAAAATCCTGCCATTGCCTGATCAACTATGCCTTTGAAGAACTCTGCCTCAACCGCATTTCGCTGCGGTCAACACAAGACAATCAGCGCTCTATAGCTTTAGCCAACCGATTAGGCTTTACCGCCGAAGGCCGGCTCCGGGAAGCCCTCCTCAAAGAAGAGGCTTACCAACACCTTCAACTATTCAGTATCCTGCGCCGGGAGTGGAAAATGAAAAATTTCTAATTTTTCCCTGAATTGATTTGTTTGCAACAAAAATTTGTTTTAACTTGCAGCCAAGTTGATTGTTTTTGTTTATTACAACCCGCTTTTCCGCCGGGCTGCATGCATTGGTCCGTATAAAGATAAGCGCGAATTAAATCCTCAAAATTATGATCCGAGAAGACAGGCGGCAATTGAATGAAAGATTTATTACGGTTTTCAATATGTTGGAAGAACGTGGCGAGATCGTCAAAAATGACCGAAATGGCAAAGGGATGGGCGATTTTGCAGAACGCATTCTCGGCAACCGTGCCTATGGTCATATTATTCGTGCTTTCCTCAACCCGGATGACAAGCGTTGCATTGATTACCGCCACGCCCGCGCCCTGTGCCGGGAGTATGGGGTAAATGAGTCTTACATGATCGATGGAGAGGGCGAGCCTTTTGGGCTTGAAGCCCCTAAGTACGATCAGGTAATGGAGGAAGCGCCGAGGATGGCTGGTAATATTATGTTCACCACCACAGAAGCCTTCGCGGGTTCCACGGTAAGCGCAGAAAGCTTTACCAAAGAAGAAAATACCTTTTTCAGTATACCCGGGCTTTCCGGTGCCAGCCTTGTCGCTTTTCCAATCAACGGTAACAGTATGGAACCGGTCATTCTCGACGGGGACATGGTGATCTGCAGAGAGATCAGTGGGCTGCACGAGATACGTGACAACAAAATCTATGCCGTTAAGAACAATGGGCAGCTTTGGGTAAAGTACGTACAGCGTGTAACCGATAGCCGGGGCCGGGTTACGCATCTGAAGCTTATTTCCGCTAATCACCTGGAGCATGATCCTTTCGTGGAGGACGTTGGACCATACACTCGCTTGTATGAAGTGGTCCGCCGGATTAGCGATCTTTAGGCCCGCACAGAGGCTTTCCCCCTGCCAACCACCCGCACCTTGATTTTTCTGAGGTGCGTAAACAGGACAGGACGGTCTTTTCCAGGCGCGTCCGTTTGTTTAGGCAAGTCAAGATTACATAGAATTTGCTCAGCACCAACCAAGTTTGGTTCGGAACTGTGCCCCATTTGGTGGGTAGCAGAGCAATCGGTCTATGTTTATCAAGAATAATATCCTGCTGTTTTTTGATTGGCCTCCCGGGTAATGGACCCGGGAGTTTTTTGTTTTGATTGATCACCTTCTCCTCTTCCCACATCGTTATGCCCCCCTGCACGGATAACAAGCTGGCCGCTGCGGCAAAGCACCTGCTTTTCCACTTCATAACTTCTTAGGCACCATTTGCAGTAGCTCCGAATTTTTATCCAGCCTTTACATTTTTTTACCTATTTTTGATCGTCTGGTCTAGCAATAATGAATTAAGCGAAGCCAGGTCGTCGCAGCGCCAAGCCAACTACAACAGCAATTTTATGACGACAGTTGAAATCAGGCCGAGGTTCCAGCGGCAGTATCCCGCCACCGCCGAACAGGTGATACATCGCCTTAGCGAGGCTTTAAAAAACAGCGACGGCAGCATTAAGGGCTCCGTCATGGACCACCACATTGTGCTGCGCATGCCTGTGGAGCAACAGCATTACTGGTCCCCTCAGTTAAGCCTCACGATCGAGGACAACATGGAGGGGGGGGCACTAATCCGCGGGCTCTACGGACCACGCCCTTCTGTTTGGCTCATGTTTGTTTTTCTTTACTCTTCTCTTGGAGCAATCAGCCTCTTCATCGGGATCACCGGTTTTTCACAATTGAGCCTGGGCATGTCTGCCCCTGCACTTTGGGCTTTACCAGTAGCCGCAGGAATCGCTTTGATATTGTACCTTTTTGCGAAAGCTGGTGAGCGCCTTGGTAAAGACGAAATGCACCGGCTCCGAAACTTTATGGATGCCGCGTTGGTTCAAACAGAAGCAAAAGCCAGTATCCGTGAAGTTTCCGACGCTTAAAGACCTTCAGCAGTACGTTCCACAGACCGGTCGTTTGGACTGGATCGGCAAACGGCCCGAAAAGAAAAGCCCTTTGGTGCCTTGCCTTTCCGCCACCATTACTCTGGATGAAGGTATTGTAGGCGACCACTACAGCCGCAAAGGTGGAAAACGGCAAGTCACTCTCATTCAGGCAGAACACCTGCATACTATCGGGGCTATTTTGAACCGGGAACCCATTGACCCCGGGCTTGCCCGCCGCAATCTCGTCGTATCCGGTATCAATCTGCTCTCCCTTATAAAACAGCAAGTGCAGATCGGTGCTGAAGTCATCCTCGAAATTACCGGCAATTGCCACCCCTGCTCCCGGATGGAAGAAAACCTGGGCGATGGAGGCTATGCCGCCATGAGAGGGCACGGTGGGGTGACAGCACGAGTAGTCCACGGCGGAACGATTCAACAGGGAGACCCTGTTCGTATTTTTGAACCTAAAACTCAGGCCCATGCCTAAATCTGTAGAAATTCTCTGCCCAAAATGTGACTGGAAACCCGATGGACGCGCCTGGTGGATGTGTACCTGCGGGCACCTCTGGAATACTTTTGAAACCGGAGGGCGCTGCCCTGCCTGCAGAAAGCAATGGGAGGAGACCCAATGCCCAAACGATGGCGGTGGTTGTGGCGCTATTAGCCCCCACCTCGACTGGTACCGCGGCCTGGACGACTGGCTTATCGAAGAGCTGGAGCAAATCACTATTCTGTCGCCGGCCTGATCCCTTCAAACGTTAAGGAGTTTCCGCTTTCTCCTAAATAATAGTAACTTTGAAGAATGTTCCATTAATCCCAAGGACATTAGAAATATGCGGCGGACCTGTTTCCTGTTTTGCTTGGCCCTGTTGAGTGGCACACCTCTTCTTTTCGCGCAGCCCTGTGGGCTTACTGACACCCTGGGTATTGCCGTCAACTCCAGCCCCACTTACACTTATGAGGTTTTCGATATTTTTAACGATGACTTAAATGCCGTCGATCAGGGCATTTGCGGTATAGACATTCGCTTTGCCCATCAGTACGTAGACAACCTTGTACTCACGCTCACCTCTCCCAACGGCCAATCTGTCACTCTGATCGGACCGGATACCGACCAGCAATTTGAATTCACCTTTGGATCGATTTGGGACATCAGCTTTGTGCCCTGTTTGGAAGTCCCTGACCCCGACCCCGGCTCCCTTTTTGGCTGGGACAACAACCAAACCGGCAATTTTTCCAATCTGAACTTTTACAATGGGTCTTATTATCCCTTCCAGGGCTGCCTGGAAGATTTCAATACGGGCCCTGCCAATGGCATCTGGACCATTAGTATTGAAAACACCCCCTCGGATTACATCGGAGAAATCACCTATTTCCAAATCCAGTTCTGTGATGCCCGTGGCCTGGACTGTTGCTTTGCTGAAGGGGGCAACTTATTTGCAGATGACCTCCTCACCTGCGAAGGGGATACCATCCTCGATATCGACCCGCTACTGGCATTCGATAACGGGCAAACCCCTGACACCGCAATCTATGGCTATACGTACCTCCTGGGGCAGGATGGCATCTTCATTGACACTACTGATCACCCTGACCTGACTGGCTTTGCACCGGGCAGTTATCAAATCTGCGGGCTAAGCTATCAATTGGAAGACCTCGACAGCCTTCCTGAACCTGATGGAATGCTAACGCTCGATAGTATCCGAAACAACCTCACCGGCCTGGAGCCCCGCTTTTGCGGAGAATTGAGCGACAGCTGTGTTCAGGTCACTATTGTACCGCTTCCAACTACCGAGCTGATCGAGGATACCATCTGCCTTGGCGACAGCCTGGTAGTCGGAGATACTACACTGACCAGTACCGGCTTTTACGAAATCGAACTGCTCAGCTTTGCCGGGTGCGACAGCCTGGTACAAATAGACCTGACGGTACTCCCCCCAGTTGAGACGAATCTGACCGATACCCTTTGCCCGGGACAGTTTATTGCGATTGGGCCCAACATTTATAATACAACAGGGATCTTCCGCGATACCCTCCCCTCCACTGCCGGGTGCGACAGCATCATCATCCTTGACCTGACTGTACTGCCGCCCAATATTGTGGACACTACAGTCACCATTTGTCAGGGGGAAGGCTTTTCGGTTGGAGACAGCCTCCTTACCGAGGCGGGAAGCTATAGCTTTTTCCTGACCTCCACTCAGAACTGCGACAGCACGCTGAATATAATAGTGGAAGTGCTGGCACCAAATGCCAGTATCGCCCCTGCCTTTGATCTGACCTGCATCACCACTGAGGTCAACCTTGACGGAACTGCCTCCACACCGTCCGAGCAACTCACTTACCAATGGTATGCAACAGACGGCACTCCTCTTAGTACGAACGCCACCCAAACCGTAAACCTGGCAGGAGATTATGTGCTGGAAGTGAGTCAAATGTCCACCGATATGACTGTTTGCACGGACTTTGACACCCTGACCGTTCAAATTGACACCATCCCTCCCACTGCAGATGCCGGCCCCCCGGACACCCTGAACTGTACACAAGGCCAGGTCAGTCTCGGAACATTGGCAGTGCCTAATCCGGACCACACGTACTTCTGGTTCACACCAGGTGGCAATATTACCAGCGATATTTTCCAGCCTACCGCTGTTGCCAATGAACCTGGTGATTATTTTCTAGTGGTCACCGACATAGACAATCGCTGCAGTGACACGTCTATGACTATTGTTCTGGAAGACCAGTCCCTCCCGGTTGTGAGCCCCGGCTCCGACACGGTATTATCCTGCCTGAACCCCGAAATCCTTTTGGATGGGAGTGGCTCTTCCACCGGAGATGAATTCGCCTATGAGTGGCGGGACGCAGCCGGCAATCTTATACAAAATGGTACAACCCTTTTCCCAACAGTCAGTCAAGGCGGCACCTATCAATTGATGGTAGAGAACACCCTGACCAATTGCCGGGATTCGGCTACGGTAGAAGTGAACTACGACACCATTGCACCACGGATCACACTCCCGCTCCCGGACACCATTACCTGTACCCAGCCTACTGTGGGTATTGCAGCAACTGTGACGGGTGCCGGGGCAGCTCCCACATACAACTGGACGTCGTTAGGTGGCAATATACTGACTGATCCGGCTATTCTGAATATTACTGTAGATGTAGGGGCTCTTTACTCCCTGACTGCAGAAAACACGCTAAATGGCTGCCGGGATACCGCTACTGTAGCGGTGCAGGAAGATGTTACTGTTACCAACGCCGTTTTGGCCACGCCCGATACGCTGGACTGTTCCCAACCGAGTATTACCCTGGATGGTACGGGTTCTTCTTCCGGGCCGGACATCCTGTACACCTGGTCCGGCAATCCTCAACCACCGGTCAGTACTAATGGCTTTAATGCAACCATAGACGCCCCCGGCACCTATCAGCTTATTGTAACCAATACCGCAAATGCCTGTGCCGATACGGCCATGGTCAATGTTGCGCTGGATACACTCCAACCACTATCAACTGCCGGACCGGACCGCACCCTTACTTGCGACAGCACTTTGGTCACACTCGATGGCACAGGTTCGAGCACAGGCCCTCAGTACGACTACGACTGGGTGGAAATCTTTGGTACGGGCCTGGTGGATACGAGCACGCTTCAGGCTACCGTTGCCAGCGCGGGTGTGTACATGCTGGTAGTTACCGATACCCGGAATAGCTGCTTTGACACCTCCTTTGCTATTGTCAATATAGACACCCTATCCCCAACCGCAGCTATTGCAACGCCCCTGCGGCTCAATTGCATCTTGCCGGAAGTTATGCTCGACGGCACCAATTCTGACGAGGGCACCGGATTTAGCTTTGAATGGAGCTCAGCCGACATCAGCAACTTTGTCAGCGGCATAAATACACTGATGCCTACAGTCAATGCCCCAGGCCTCTATCAGCTTGAGATTGAAAATGACAGTACCGGCTGCACCCGGATTGCTGAGGTGGAAGTATTGCAGGACACCCTCCCTCCAGTGGCTGATGCCGGAGCTGATACGCTCATTAACTGCTACCAACCCACTGTGTTAATCGGCAGCAACAGCAGCAGTGGGGGCGCAGATATACTTTATAGTTGGTCCGGGCCAACGGGAGGCATCTCTGGCCCTGCAAATGGACAATTCGCTGAAGTTACTGCCCAGGGCACCTACATCATTAACGTACGCAACACGACTACGGGCTGTGAGGCAGCAGATACCGTTTTTGTGGCAGCAGACTTCAGCTTCCCGGTTGCCAGCGCAGGCCCGGACCAGGAATTAGGCTGTGCCATTCCCGAAGTAACGCTAAACGGTACAGGCAGTACCACCCTCAACACTATTTTCGAATGGACAGGCCCATGCCTGTCTGGTGATGCTACCGCTCAGGACATTTCTGCTACCTGCGACGGGCTTTACATCCTGTCTGTTACCGATACCCTCAACGGCTGTACCGAAAGAGATACGGCCCTCGTAACCCGGGACCCACTGAGCCCTAATGCCATTCTACCGGACAGCATTGCACTGTCTTGCCTGGAAGGGACAGCCCTGCTTGATGCCACAGCCTCGGAAGGCGACACATTTAGCTGGTTTTTCAATGGGGTGCCGATATCGCCCGGAGGGCTTAGCTTCACGATTGATAGTGCAGGTATTTATACCTTAATCGCCAATAACGCCGCCGGCGACTGCCCGGATACCGCTTCCGTGGTGGCTACCCTGGACTGCAGCCCTGCCCTCCAGATTGCGGCGCCCGATACACTGACTTGTGCTATTACCACCATTACGCTGGATGCAAGCGGTACGGAGTCCGGGCCCAACATCACCTACACCTGGCTTGCCCCGGCCCCTGATTGTATAGAATCCGGAGCAGCCACCCTACAGCCAATCGTACGCTGCCCAGGCATTTATCAGCTTATTGCCACCAATACCACCTTCAGCCTCAGCGATACTCTAGCTGTTATTGTGCCTTCCAACACCCTGCCCCCCATAGCGGAAGCAGGGCCGGGTGACACCCTGACCTGCCCGGAACCTACAACGATTCTAAGCGCTACCGGGTCAACCCTTGGGCCAGGCATTGGCTATACCTGGACCAAGCTGGACGATGAAACTTTTGTCAAAGACAGCTTCAGCATCTTCGTGAATGATGCCAGTACTTATTTCCTGACCGTGATCGACAGTACAAACGGCTGTTTCGCAGAAGACATCGTTGTCGTACAGCGCAGCAATAATCTGCCGGATATCAATTTCAGCTCTACGATCATTCCCTGTATGCAGGACTCTTTTTGGTTGCAGGCTTTTGTTGTACCACAGGGGCCACAGTACGTTTATGAATGGGAAGGCGGGATCATTCTGGATAGTGCGGATAGTGTTGCGGTATTACTGGACACGGCGGGCGTAGTGCGTTTGACAGTCACCAACCCTGCCAATAACTGTTCCAGCTTCCGGGACGTGACTGTTATACAGCAGGAGTGCGTGCCCTGCCTGGACAGTATCCCGGCAGATACCCTGACCTGTGCCGCTCCGCAAGTCACCCTCAGCGGTAGCTTTTGCGAGCCTTGTATTGGTTGTACCGTTGAATGGACTACCATGAACGGGAATATACTCAGCGCCCCCGACAGCCTCTCCATTGTGGTGGACCAGCCGGGGCTGTATACCCTGAATGCGACCGATACCCTGGGTTTTTCTGCAAAAGTTACCGTTAATGTAGCTGAGTTTTCCAGTCCGCCTGAGCTAACCCTGAGCCCGAACCAGGAACTAAACTGCAAAGACACCCTGGCCACTCTGGCTGTCTCCGGGATGCCCGGCACTTCATTCACCTACCAATGGTCAAGTGAAAACGCACCACTGCCTGAAGCAGACACCCTCCCTTCCATTGTGGTCACTCACCCCGGGCTTTTCTCCGTACTGGTTACCGATTTATCGACAGGCTGTGAAAATACTGGAGAGATCGAGGTTGTAGCCGATACCGTTCCCCCTTTAGCTGATGCCGGGCCTGCACAGGCCCTGACTTGTGAGCAACCTACTGTCACCCTCGATGGCAGCGGCTCTGCCTTTGGCAATGCCATACAATATGCTTGGAGTGGCCCTCCGGTAAACATCCCTGGCGGAACGACCTTCAACCCTTCCGTCAATACGCCAGGCTGGTATGAGCTTATGGTTACGGATACCACGACTGGCTGCACTAATTTGGACAGTGTTTTCGTGAGCCAAAATACGGACCTGCCAGCAGTACCTTCCATTCCGGATACAGTGCTGACTTGTGCGTCGCCTTCTGTATTGCTACAGGGCAGTATTCCAAATAATACAGGTTATAGTTCCTGCTGGTACCGCCTGAATGCCAGCGGGGTGCCCACCGGCCCTTGCGTACCAACGCTTGATATTGATGTCAGCCTGCCAGGGCAATATGGGTTTGAAGTCCAAAACGACACCTCAGGATGCACCAGTATGGCAACAGTGATTGTAGACCTCGACACCCTCGCTCCGGCATTGGAGGTAGCAGACACCTTATTGTTCCCCTGCAATAATGACAGCATTAGTATTACCGCAACCGCTACGCCGGCAGCATTGGTGACGTATCAATGGAGCAGCCCGGGCGGCCTGCCGGTACAGCAGCCGAATCAGGCTACTGCTACTGTTTTTCAGCCTGGCGTTTATCAGGTGCAGATTGAACGGGTAGACAATGGCTGCTCCACTGCACAGCTGGTCTGGGTGAACGCTGACGACCGGGTCCCTGAAGTTACTGCCGGGGCAGATACGATAATCACCTGCAACAACGACCCTGTACGGCTCAGTGTGGACCTTAATACGGATAGTGGGCAGAGCGACCTGCAATGGACAACTCCTAACGGGCAAATCTTATCCGGGCCCCAAACCGCTACTCCACAAATAAGTGAGCCCGGTTGGTATTTTATATCCGTTACGGACCCGGAAAGCGGCTGTAGCGCAACAGACTCCACCTGGGTTGCCGATGGCCGCATCGCCCCAGAAGCAGCTCTAACCAACCCGGGATTGCTTACGCTCAATTGCGATGCAGACAGCCTTTTGCTTGATGCTACTGCCACCACTGGCGGCACAGGCGCTGGCTTTTCTTACGAATGGCGGCGCGGCGCTTTCAATACTATTGGCAGTACCGCTCAGCAATGGGTAGCGGAAGTCGGAAACTACCGGCTGCTCGTTCAGGATGAAGGCTCCGGTTGCCGGGACACACTGCTGTTTCAAGTCGACGGAGATTTCGAACCGCCTGTCGCTGACCTGACCACCCCAAACCGGCTCAACTGTACCGTCACATCCATTATGCTGGACGGTAGCGGGTCAGAAAGTGGTCCTAACCTGGTGTATACCTGGCTGGACAGCAATGACCTCGTGCTTGCTCAGGATACGCTGAGGCTGACCGTGAGCACGCCAGGCGCATACACCCTGCAAGTCACTAATGAGTCCAATGGCTGCTCATCCTTTGAAACAGTGGAAGTGGAAAGTGATGCAGACTTCCCGGAAATCAATATCGCAGTACCGGAACAGCTCAGCTGTAGCCGGACCAACGTCACGCTAAATGGCAGTGCTTCCACCGGCAACGGCCCCTTGCTCTTCAACTGGGCTGCGGAAGCGGGCGGCATACTGACAGGGCCTACCGGACAGCCCACTGCAACAGCTACCGCCGAAGGCTCGTACGTATTAAGCCTTACGGATCAAAGCAATGGGTGTACAGTGGTGGATACGATAGAGGTCACCGCCTCCTCTCCCCTTATCACTGATGTCGACTGGCTGGCACAAAGCCCATCCTGCCCCGGGGACCGCGATGGCAACATCCTGCTGGATTCGGTAGCAGGGGGTACGCCACCTTTCCTATCGGGTATCAACGGAGGAGCGCTGTCCGCCGATAACGCCTTCGTCAATCTGGCAGCAGGCACCTACCCTATCCTGCTTGAGGATGCTAATGGCTGTCAGTGGGACTCAACGGTGACGATTATGGCCTCGAGTGGCATCGATATTGAACTTGGGCCAGATACCACCATACAGCTTGGGCAGCAAATCAGCCTTGCTGCGGTTGTGGAAACCGGGACGCCGGACTCTGTCTGGTGGTGGCCTGCCCCGGGCATTCAGGAAGGCTTGTCTTACACGGTAGCACCAATGCTAACTACTATTTATCAGGTTTGGGCAGTAGATGTGAATGGGTGCGTGGACCAGGCTGCTGTCACCGTGAAGGTACTTAAGGAAACACCCGTTTATGCGCCAACGGTGTTCTCACCCAATGGCGACAACATCAATGACCGTTTCCTGCTCTACAGCCGGGATGGGCTCGGTACGCTCGAAGTATTCCGGATTTTTGACCGATGGGGCAACCTCGTGCATCAAGCCAAAGATTGCCCGCTTAATGATGAAGCTTGTGGGTGGGACGGAACGTTCAGAGGAAGCGAGATGGATAGTGATGTCTTTACCTTCTATGCGGAAGTCAACCTCTCGGGTGGAGGCACCACCATTATTTCAGGTGATGTCCTCCTTTTACGGTAGGTTTAAGCCAGCACTTTCACCAGCTCAACGATGCCGGTGATGATGTTCTGAATACCGATGGCCATGACCAGGAAGCCCATGATGCGGCTTAGTGCGTTTAATCCGGCGACACCCAGTACCTTTTGCAAATAAGGGGAATACCGGAGTACACTATACACAATAGCGCCCATAGCTACCACTACAGCTGAAATAACCAGTCTTGGCTCCCAGGTCGTATGCTCAGCCTGAATGCTGATCAGGTAAGAAATAGACCCCGGCCCTGAAAGCAGCGGCATCGCCATTGGGGAGAAGGAGATATCGTCTTTGGTCAGCGCTTCCTGTTTCACTTTTTTGTCGACCGCCCGCCCTTCGGCAAACTTTCCGCTCATGAGGGAGTAACCGGACAGGAGAATGACCAATCCTCCGGCAATACGCATTGCATTGATGCTGATGCCAAAGAAGCTTAGAATAAGCGACCCGGCCAGGAAAAAAGTCAGCAGGATCAATGTAAAATAAAGGCTGGTATGCAAAGCCGTCTGCGTCCGTTCCTGTTTGGTGTAATGCGGAGTCATCCCCAGAAATACCGGAATCGCTCCAAGCGGATTTACCATGGAAAATAAGGACGCCAGCACTGCTAAAAACAGCTCTAACATGATTGTGTATACTTTTTGGGTGGCAAAAACCACTCTTGTTTAAAATTTAATTCCGAATCAAGCAAGATAAGTCCGAAAATCAAAATAATTGCCGGTTAAGCCGTACTTGAGTTTTCATATACACCTGTTGCCTTCTTAAAGTTTCCCCGGCAGCGTTAAATTTTTGAGTTTTTTCACCTGAAACAATGTTCATAAACAACAAAAAGGGGAGCAGAAAAGACTGCTCCCCAGAAAAACACCTAAAACCCATATTCTTTACATGAAAAATTTCATGCCATATTTTAATTTGTTGCGGAATGTTGAGCCAATTGCAGTTTTCCTGCTAATTGGCTTCAACGTCATTCCCCTTGTAATTGAACGGTTTTTTTTGCTCTGCGTTCAGAGAAAGATCACCGTTTTAGTTACAACCCTTTAGACTGAAGGAAACAACAAAGTCACACATTTTTTTATTTTTTTATTTTTTTATTTTTTTTACGCAACCGTAAAAGTAAAACAAGTCTACCTTATTTGCAGTGATATCAATCACGAATTTTTACAATGCCGTCTCCAAAACAGTTTTTTCAATGGAAAGATTTGACAATCCAGATAAATTCCTCCACGATGCCTGGCACCTGCTGATTAAAGCAGCGATTAAGCGGAAAGGCGATTACCAGAAACCCAGCGTAGCCACTATTGACACTGATGGTTTTGCCCGTCAGCGCGTGATCGTATTGCGCGAAGTGGACTTGCAAAACCGGCAGCTTACCTTTTTCACGGATGCCCGCTCCCCAAAAGTGGGGGATCTTAGAAATCACCCCTATTTGTCTTGTCTCTTTTGGGATGAACGCAAAAAGGTCCAAATCCGAATGAACGGAAAGACCATTCTGGAACAAGGTTCGGAAAGTTGCCGTCAGTACTGGGACCGGCTTCCGGTGCAGGGGCGGTCCAGCTATGCGGCACTTTCAGCCCCTGGCACGCCACAGAAAACAGATAATGTCCCCCTGCCCGATCATTGGCACGATGAGATGGACCTGCAGGAAACGGCCTACGCCTTTGAGCACTTTATGGTCATCAGGTCTCAGGTTTACAGAGCAGACCTTTTGCACTTGCACCACGAGGGGCACCAAAGGGCTAAGTTTAGCTATCAGGATGGCGCATGGGCTGGAAGTTGGGTGGCTCCCTGAGGCTCATTCTTTTTTTCGATAGACCAGGAGATTACCGCTTGCAGGCCGCTGCTTAGCGTGCGGGGTCGAGACGAAGCGGTGCTTTCAGCCTTTTCTCATCCCGTATCAACTCCACCTCCACCAAATCTCCCGGTTCATACTTTTCAAGAATCAGGATCAGGTCGTTAGTAGATTTAACGGCTTCACCATCAATCCCAGTGATAATATCTCCCAGGACAATACTCCCATAACGGTCGCGCGTCGTTGGGCGGATACCGGCTTTTTCTGCACCACTGCCTTTGATCACGTCAATAACGAGTGCGCCGTCCAATCCCAGACGCTCCACAATCTGCGGCCTGGCCAGCTCCACGCCCAGAGAGGGCCGCTTGAGCCGTCCAAACTCAATGAGCTCCGGCACCACCCAGCTGACTACGTCGACTGGAATGGAGAAGCCAATCCCGGCTGAAGCACCGGAAGGGCTGTAAATCGCGGTATTCACTCCTATAAGGCGGCCAGAGCTGTCCAGGAGCGGTCCTCCGGAGTTGCCAGGGTTGATGGCAGCGTCCGTTTGTATGACATCACGGATCGGAATTCCTGCTACGGATTCTATTTCCCGGCCCAGCGCACTCACAATACCTGTGGTTAGGGTTTGGTCCAGTCCGAAGGGGTTGCCAATGGCATAAACCGACTGCCCAACCTGCAAATTATCGGAAGTGCCAACCGGCATTGGCCGCAGGGTGTTCCGAGGCGCTTCGATACGCAATACGGCCAGGTCCTTCTCCGGAGCGACGCCAACCGGCACTGCTTCCCAGGTACTACGGTCAGCAAGGGTAACCGTAGCCCGGTCTGCACCTTGTATCACATGGTAATTGGTAATGATATGCCCTTTGTAGTCCCAAACGAAACCCGAGCCACTGCCTCTCGGGATTTCAGTAATATTCCGGCTGAAGTAATCCCGCCGCACATTGGTGGTGGTAATGTAGCATACCGAAGGTGCTGCTTCTTCAAACAACCGGATATTGGCGCGCTCCTGGGGATTGAGCCCATTAGAGGCGGCAGGTTCACGAGTGGAGGGCAAGTTGGCCGTCGCGTCCGTTTCCGAAGCCTTAGGGTCAGAAGTTTCGGCTAATTCCTCCGATGGTGTTCCACCTGGCAAGTCAGCATCTGCCCGGGAAGTCCACGCAGCACCGGCAAAAAAACCGCAGCCAAGTAAAGCCAGCCAGATGAATAGGCTAAATCGATTGTTCATATCCATTAAGTTTTACGTTTCTTCTTCTTTGCTGCCGGGAACAGGATATTATTCAGAATCAGGCGATAGCCCGGCGATTTAGGGTGCAAGCTAAGGTCTGTCTCCGGGTCCTGTACATAATGGCGGTAGTCTTCCGGATCGTGCCCGCCGTAAAAAGAGAAGAATCCCTGACCATATTCACTATGCAGGTAACGCGCTTCTTTAGCAGGTTTGTTCTCTCCCAGCACCAAAATATTCGATTTGATATTTTGGTTACGGAAGGCGGTCGTTTGCCCCATAAATCCTTTTACCGTGCGGGTATGATTCTGGGTAAGCATGGTAGGGACAGGGTCCCATTTTGCAGAAAAGTCAAATAAAGTAAAGTAGTCCTGTTCAGGGTTGATCCGCCGCCCACGGGAGTGGTCAATATCCGAATATTCGTACTCCAGAGGGTTCCGCTCCAGTTGGAAGTCCTCAAAGGCAAAAGTCTTGGAGTAGTCCAGCTTGGATTGGGCGTTGGGATCCACAGGGTCCCCATCGTACATTTCAGCGCAAATATCCACCCCTTCAGCTGCCAGGGCAATATCATAGGTATCAGTGGCGGAGCACATGGCAAACATAAAGCCCCCGCCCACAACATACTCTTTGATGCGCTTCACCACCGCCAGCTTGAGCTGGGAGACTTTGGTGAAACCCAGATCATAAGCCAGTTCTTCCATCTTACGCTGATTTTCCCGGTACCAGGTCTGATTGTGGTAGGTGCGGTAGAAACGGCCGTACTGCCCCGTGAAATCTTCGTGATGGAGGTGGAGCCAGTCGTATTCGGTTAGCTCGTCGTTGAGCACCTCGCGATCGTAGATGGTTTCGTAGGGGATCTCCGCGTAAGTCAGTACCAGCGTCACGGCATCGTCCCATGGTTGTATTTTTTCGCCCCGGGCATTGAAATCGGGCGTGTAAACGGCAATTTTGGGCGCTTTTTCAAGCTTGATCGCCTCCATATTGACTTCCGGGTCGGCGATTTCGTTCAGGATATTGTTGAACTGTCCATCAGCCACCACTTCATAGGATACGCCCCGGGTCAGGCATTCCTTTTCAAAAGTCCGGTTGTAGGGGAAAGCAAAACTGCCCCCCCGGTAATTAAGCAACCACCAGGCTTCCACATTGCTGGACAGCACCCAGTAGGTAATGCCGTAGGCCTTAAGGTGGTCCTTTTGGGTCTCATGGTCCATAGGCAACAGGATGTAGGAAGCCTGTACCTGAACGGCGAGGAGTAGGAAAAACGCGATCTGCACTAATTTCTTCATGAATACTTCAAATTTCTTTTGCCGCGGGCAAGCCGCCCGGTCCAACATTTTACGACACACAATTGTATACTAAACTCGTAATATAAGATATTAAACGAACAGACTCCCAAATGTATCTCTCAGTTAGTGTTTTAACAAAATACTAACAGGAGGTTCAGGTGGTCTCCTGAAAAATCCGTTATTATTGTGTGCTCTGACGATGAGCGCAGCAAAATAAAAGAATTGATGGACAATATTAGCTTTCAGTATCCGGTATGGTATTTATTCCTTTGCTTTGCATTGGGTGGCCTCTTTGCAGGAATACTCTACTATCGGTCTACAGCATTCCGCTCCCAGAGCAGCACCCTGAATACGCTGCTGGGGCTCCTTCGGTTCGCGGCGGTCAGCCTGATTGCCATTTTGCTGCTGACCCCTCTCCTGCGCCGGGTAGTGCGGGAGGTCAAAAACCCAATTATCCTGATTGCACAGGACCAGTCTGAATCTGTCGGGGCCGCCCTGGGCGCACAAAAAGCCGCCTATTTGTCGTCTCTGAATGCATTACAGGCTGAACTGGAAGGCGAATACGAAGTCAAAACGTACGGGTTCGGTAGTGAAGTCCGGGAGGGCATTGACTCCGCTTTTACGGACAAGCAAAGTAATATTGCGGAGGCCCTTTCTTCCCTTTACGATCTTTACAGCGGGCAGAACCTTGGTGCGGTAGTATTAGCCTCCGATGGCATTTACAACGAAGGCAGCAATCCGCTGTACGCAAATGCCGCCCTGGATGCACCGTTGTTCTCCATTCCGCTGGGGGACACTACTGCTCAGCGTGACTTGCTGGTCAAGCGGGTTTTTCACAATCGCATTGTTTACCTGGGCGACAAGTTCAGCATACAGGTAGACCTGGCAGGCGATAATGCCGCTGGGAGCAACAGCCGGGTGAATGTTTATAAGATCGTGAACGGCAAAGCATCGCTCCTGCAGCAGGAAGCCGTCACGATTGACCAGAATAACTGGTTTGAAACCCGCGAGTTCATTCTTGATGCAGATCAGGCGGGGGTACAGCGCTTCCGGATTACCCTTGGTGAAATCCCGGAGGAAGCTACTCTGGTCAACAACAGCAAGGATATTTTTATTGATGTGCTGGATGCCCGTCAGAAAATCCTTGTTTTGGGCAATGCGCCTCATCCTGACCTAACCGCCTTCCGGCAGGCCCTTTCCAACAATCAGAACTACCAGGTCACCACCGCTACTGTAGATAACCTGGAGGAATCTCCCAGCGAGTTTGATTTTATTATCCTGCATAACCTGCCCAGCCGGAGCAAGGCAGCCACCTCCGTGCTAAACGCCATTGCCAGTCAGCAAATACCGCATTTATTTGTAGTGGGCAATCAAACGGACTTACCGCAATTCAATCAGGCACAGCGGGTACTCAGCATTCAGCGCCGTGGCAGCTCGACCAATCAGGTGCAAGCCTATTTCAAGCCGGGCTTCAACCTTTTCCAACTTAGCGAGGACCTCAAGGAACAACTCCCGGGGTACACCCCACTCACCGCTGTGTTTGGTGATTACAATATCGAGAGCAGCGCCTCTGCCCTACTCTATCAGCGTATTGGCAAAGTGGAAACAGATTACCCCTTGCTGGTGCTGGGTGAAGGGAGTGGCACTAAGGTAGGTGTGCTGGGCGGGGAGGGCGTCTGGCGCTGGCGGTTGTTTGACTATCTTCAGAACCAGGACCACGAGCGGTTCAATGAGCTCATCGGAAAAATAGTACAATACCTCAGCCTGAAAGAAGACAAACGCCGGTTCCGGATCAGCCTCAGCAAAAACATCTTCGATGAAAATGAGCCCGTTTACTTCGATGCCGAACTGTATAACCAGAGCTTTGAACTCGTTAACGACCCTGACGCCAGTCTGACCGTAAAAGATGCCGCAGGGAAAGAATACAATTTCACCTTCAATAAAGCCGGAAATGCCTACCGGCTCAACGCGGGCATCCTGCCAGTTGGCAACTATCAGTTCACCGGCAGCGTGTTCTTTGGCGGCGAACGGCTCACCTATGATGGCCAGTTCAGCATTCAGCCTATACAGCTTGAGCAATATGAAACAACGGCCGATCACAACACCATGCGCCTGCTGAGCGAGCAGTACGGTGGGGCCGTTTACTCCCCGGAGTCCATTTCAGAAATTGCCGCTGCTATCCGTAGCCGGGACACGGTTAAACCTGTGATTTATGAAACAGCTCAAACGCAGCCTATCATTAATTTTAAATGGTTGTTTGCGATCCTTTTGCTATTGTTGGCTTCTGAATGGGCGCTGCGGCGTTACTTTGGATCTTATTAGGGGTGGATAAGCCTTATTATTTTTTTCTGTTGGCTTTACTTTTCTGACGATCTAGAAAAAAAACGTTGTAGCCATGCAACGCAACGGCTGTTTGATGTTTAGAGTATATGTAAGAACATACGAGCATGATTTAGACGCTTCCCGAAATTTCAGTCTGAAAGCTGACTTATAGGAAATTCAAGGATTGACCTTTTGCAGGCAATCACTTATCTTGAGAGCAAATAAAGTTTTGACGAATGTAAAAGCGGCGGCATTTTGGTGATTTTAAACTATTAAAACATTCCATCCATACACCAAAATAAACTAAAATCCGTTTTAACATTATCCAAACAAAATGAGAAGCTTGGTTAAAAATTTTGAAAAAAGATGTTAATTTTTGATTAAGCACCCAACGAGTCCTGGATTTTTTACGTCAATGGTAATAACTTGAAGGCGCAATTAATAAGCAAACAGGGATTAAAGAGCGCTCAAATTCTGGATACAATAGCAATAATGCTATTCTGAATAATTGGGGTACAAGGTTGGAACTTTGAAACGGCAATGAGCTGCATGGCAATCTTATGTCAGATGTCATTAGCCTGGCTGTTTCTAAAAATTAGTGCAACACATAAAGTGCGTTGCAGCAGGAGTGCTATGCTCATCCCGAGCTTACGGACAGCATCGCTCCACTCTATGTAGTAATCACAATACTTTGTACCGTTAAGCTTTTTTGCAGCTGGACGGTGATAATAGTTTTAGAACACCTAAACTTTGGAACCATGAAAAAGCTATTCCTCAGCCTTACTGTACTCTGCCTGGCCATTCAGTTTGTACAAGCCCAGCGTTTTAAGCCACATGTTGACCTCAACCTTGGTATTGGTGTCCTTCCAACATTTGTAAAGGACCACGGCAAAGCCAAAATGCTGCCAATGAGCCTTACTGCTGATTATAAGTTCACCGAAAACTTCAGTCTTGGGCTTGCCGGTTCTTATTCAATCACGGAGTCAGGAATATACCAGTTCCGGGACGGCACTACCGCTCAGTGGCGCAACAAATTCTCAACGGTGACGCTTCGTGCTGCTGCTCACAGCAGGCTTATCAATGATTGCTTAAATATTTACGGCGGCCTGAATGTAGGCTACACCAACTCTGCTATCGAGATGATGCAGGGAGAAGAAAAAAAAATAAAAGCAGAAAGAGGCATTGGCCGTACCGGCAGCAACTTTCTTTACACCGCTTTCCTTGGGTCCCGGTATTGCCTGGGCCAAAGAGCAGGCCTGTTTGGGGAAGTCGGATTTGGGGTTTCTATTGCCACAATTGGCATTAGCGTCAGGCTTTAAGCTCCGGCACAGTTGCATTACCGATGGGGAAAAGCACGAGGCAAAACATGACAAGGTATGCCTCTACCCTGTCGGCAACACCCTCTAAAAGACTGACTGTCATTGGCAATCAGACAGCACCGCAATGCCACCCGGTTAAGGAATAAGGTATTAAACCGGTTATATCAGACTATGTTTGGAGCCTGGCCCTATTCCAAACCAAGGATTTATGAACCCGCAAAAGTACGGGGTAAATAAAGAAGAACAGGCTTTTTGCCCTTGCCAACCGGATGTGGAATGGCATAAACGCAGGCATTGTATCAACCAAGCCCTGACAAGCAAAGCCTGTTCTTCTTTTTACCAGCTGATATCCTCGTCTGTCTCCAACTGATCACTGCCGTTATCGGAAAAGCTACCATTATCGGCTTGTTCATCTTCGTACTCCTCATGCCGACGGGTGAACTCGTCATAGTCATACTCCGGCATCAGGTTTTCCTTAACGTGGTCTATTGTTTCCTCAAGGTGACTCAGGAATCGGTTAAAATCCTCCTTGTACAGAAAAATCTTATGCCGCTCGTACCCGTCGCCATTAAACTTTTTGGTGCTTTCGGTGAGGGTAATGTAAAAATCGTCACCTTTCGTTCGCCGCACATCAAAGAAGTAGGTTCTTCGTTTGCCAGCACGCATTTTAAGCGAGTACTCGCTATCAATTCTTCTTTGGTTACTCCCGTTATCCACTACTTGTGAAGGTTTAGTTACGTAAATGAAAACGTGCCTTACAAAAGTAAATAATTGCAGGAGATTTCAAAGCACCCATTAATGCGTAAATACAGGGTCGGTTTCGTGCAAATCAAACCTGTACCACTGTTTTGCGCCCTCGTTCCAGTGATCGATGATCAGCAACTGAGCTTCTTCCCCGGATACGCAATCAATTTGGGTATCGTTCCCCTGATATTCATAATCTACCCACCAATGAACTTCAAACGGGCCCAGTGGAAGCGGCAGCGCCCCACCCTTCAGCATGATGCGCAGGGAGGTGCCCCCGTTGATACAATGGCTTTCTAAAAGCTCAATCCCTACAGGACTGGGTGCCAGTAAAGCATATGCGCCATCACCGCTGCTCAGCGGAGCTTCTGATGGCACGCCACGCTCACAGTCCGAACTGTACCGGTACATCAGATAGACTTCCTGATTAGCTTCACAGCACCGGATGGCAGACATGAACACCCCACATTCACTTTCCGCTTTTTCCATAAGTGCCTCCCGTGCGTTTTCAATAGCTGTTTCACAATCAATAAGCAGGCAGTCTGAAGTACCCGGACCAGGCACATAACGGCTGATCAGCGTGGGGTTGCGATCAATTGACTCCGCCAGTACCGTTTCTTCTTTCTGGCAGCCCATGATTAGGAAAAGGAGAATGGAAAAGCCCGCTGTAAAAATAACCTGGTAAGCTTTCATGGCTCGTATATTTGGTGAACCAATATTGGTATCAAACTGGTATTCAGCGAGGTGAGTTGAATGAGGCTATCCTGAAGCAATATTTAAGCCAGGAATCATAACACTCTTTACATCCCAATCCTAAAGGTATCAGACTCAAAAAGCACTGTAAATAATCAACGAAACGAGTGATTTTAATCATCGGGCAGGCGCGCCTTCATCAACTTCCTCCAAGCGCTGCTTTTCGACTATTTCCGCGTAGTAGCCACCCAGTTTCATGAGTTCTTCATGCGTACCGGATTCTGCAATACGGCCATCCTCAAGGACCAGAATTTTATCGAACTCCAGTAGCGAGTAAATCCGGTGGGTAATAATGATTGCGGTTTTATTGGACAGAGCGCCGGAGAGGTAGCCGAGGATTTGCTGCTCGGTTTTCGTGTCCACCGCAGACAGACAATCATCCAACAAGACAATATCAGGCTGTTTAAGAAAAGCCCTGGCAATAGACACCCTTTGTTTTTGCCCCCCGGAAAGGGTCACCCCTCTTTCGCCTACGAAGGTATCAAAGCCGTTAGACAGCTCCATGATGTCGTCATATACAGCCGCATAGCGAGCATATTCCTCCACTGTTTCCCGGCTGGCGTCCCGCTTACCAAATGCTATATTATGCGCGATGGTGTCAGAGAACAGAAAGACATCCTGAGGTACATACCCCACTGCGCGGCGCAGTTGAAAGAGGTTGTGGTCCCGGACGTCCTTACCATCCACCGTGACCCGACCCTGCTCAACGTCGTACATACGGACCAGCAGATCTGCAATGGTAGACTTACCCGACCCCGTTTTACCTATAATGGCCATCTTTTGCCCTGCCTTCAGCTCGAAGCTAACATCTTTAAGGGCTTGTGTCCCGGTATCGGGATAAACAAAAGAGACCTTTTCAAAGGCGATTGCTCCGCGGATCTCCTCCGTTGTGGTCTCCGTATGGTTCGTTATCTCCGGTTCAAGGCTCAAAAACTCATTGATCCGCTTCTGGGATGCTGCTGCCTGCTGAACGATAGAAGCAATCCAGCCTATAGCAGTTACCGGCCAGGTCAGCATATTGACGTAAATAACAAACTCAGCAATATTGCCCGTGCTAATCGAACCCCGCACAACCTGCAGCCCCCCGATATAAACTGTGATTACCGTACTTGCACCAATTAGCAGGACCATCAACGGATAAAAGAAAGCATCAACCTTAGCCAGGTCCAGTGCTTTTTCCCGGTATATATCGCTCTCCTTTCGAAAAAAAGATAGCATTGGTTTCTCCTGTACATAGGACTTGACAACCCGTATACCAGAGTAAATCTCCTGCGCATTCGTATTCAGGTGAGCCAGCTGCCGCTGAATGATCTCACTTTTTTTGTTGATCAGATTGCTAACATAGTATATTGATACAGATAATATGGGCAAGGGGGCAAGGGCATAAAGTGTCAGCTCGACATTTACGCTCAGCATAGAGTAAATCACAAGCACAAAAAGCGAAACCAGGTTGATGCCATACAAAACCGCGGGCCCAAGGTACATCCTCACTTTCGAAACGTCTTCGGTGATACGCGACATCATATCGCCGGTCTTGTTGCGCTTGTAAAAAGCCATGCTGAGGTCTTCGTACTTCTGAAAAATCTCTTTGCGCATATCATACTCAATGAGCCGGGACATGACGATGATCGTCTGGCGCATGAAGTACATAAAAACCCCCATCAGCAAGGCGAACAACAGCACCAGCACGCCGAAATAAAGCAGCGACTTGCCCAGCATACTGTACAGTTTGGGCTGTAGCTCGAAGCCATTTAACAGCCCGAACAAACCAATATTTTCCACTACCAGGTCCAGTGCCTGGCGGATCATCTGCGGCTGCAGCACCCGGAAATAGTTGGACAGGGACACAAAAAGGATCCCTAAAAGAAGGTGCTTTTTGTAACGGAGGAAAAACTTATTTAGATAGGCTAATTGCTTCACGTGTGGTCTGGCTTCTTTCTGGTACCCTTTGTAAACCATTGATTGTCGGATTGGTTGAGTTGGCCAGGCATCTTCAGGCTCTGCGCCGCCCAAAAAAGTAAGCTGCTATGACCAGGAACCCAATCAATCCAAAGGCCCACCACAGGGGGGAGCCTGCCCCTTCGGCTTTCAATGGCTTACTGTCACCATAATACGTGAGGCCCGCCCAGTAGTAAGGAGATTTTCGGAAAGCAGCCACTTTGGTATCTTGCAGGTATTTTGCCTTGGCAGACTGTAGGGCTGCAGCTTTGGGTTGCCCTTCCGCAAGGCTTGCGTAGAAGGCCGAAATGATTTGGCTGGCACTTTGATCATTGAGGTTCCATAGGCTAGCCACAATACTATTTGCGCCAGCGTAAAAGAAGCCCCTACCCAGGCCAAGCACGCCTTCTCCCAGCGCCAGGCGCCCTATATTGCTTTGGCAGGCACTCAGTACAACGAGTTCTGCAGGAATATCCCAATGGTACAGGTCGGTCAGGAAGATGGAAGAGTCTGCCAGTGCGATATACGGCTGTTTGCCATCGTAGGCACCGTAGGCATGGGTAGACAGATGCAAAATACCTGCCTGCCCCATGGCTGCTATGAAAGCTTGCCGGGTAGCAGCACCATCACGGAAGGAGTGCACCTGGAAATGGGCAGCTATAGCTTCCAGCTCGACAGGACTGTATTCCAGGGTGCCATGACTACCCTTTGCCTGCTGAGCGAAGGGAGCCATGGCATAAGCCTGCATGACTGGACTGCCTGTGTTATTTTCGAGCTGATCGTACAAAGTTGCAGAAAAGCTGTAGCTCACTACATGGCTGTTCACCAGGTAAGGGGCTGTGCTGAGGTCGGTACCAGGGTAAGAGGCAGAGAGCAAGGCTTCAAAAGGCACATAAGCAAGTGGCCCGCCGGGGATAACAAGCAGTGCCTTTGCCTTAAGCGGACCGGAGATGGGTAATAGCTTTTGAAACAAGGCATACGCCTGTTCCTTATAAGCTGCTGGTGCCTGCTCAATGAGAGTGGGAGCGCTAAACCAATGCAGGAAACTTTCCACTTGCCTGGCTAGCGTATCACTACTACCCAAATCAAGGAGTTGCGATTCCTGGCCATTGGCATAAAGCAGATAGGCTCGTTCTTCACCGAATAGATAGTGGATCAGTGCCCGGCTCTGCCCTTTGAGGTAGTTGCGTTGGAAGGGCTCCCAACCGATCACAGCTGCACCAGCTGTTTGTCTTTGGTACACGGGGAATGACTGGCTCAGGTAGTCTGTAAGGCGTTCCAGTTCTTGTTCTACGCCAAGTGCCTGATCGAGCACTACGGCCACGCTTTCAGAACCGGCTTGATCCAGCTCCAGTTGCAGACGGTTCAACTGCCTCCGCAGGGCTCGCTCCTGCTGCTGCAGCGAGTCTGGTATAGTGGAAAGGGCATCTGCCTCCGCCAGAGCTTCCAGCAATAAAACGGACTGGCTTTTTTCCAAAAAGTAAAAGGCATCGGCTGTGGCTTGCTGCGCCGTGCAAATACGGACGGCCCGCTCATAAAAAGGCAGGGCTTCTTCCCGCCAAAACAGTTTTGTGCCGGCATCACTATGGGCACTTCTCAACTGGTCGATGAGATAATCGCCAGCCTTTAGCCAGGGTGCAGCGGCCTGTAGGTACTGTTCCTCACCAGATTGCTCATGTTGGGCAAGCAATGCCCGGAGCAGGTCATTGAGGTAAATAGATAAATCTACCTTGTATGGTGTCTTCTCCAAATATTGCCTTTCGGCTTTTTGCAAGGGGCTGTCAGGGTAGAAATCAGCTTTCAAAGTCTGCATAGCCTTCAGGAACCAATCGGCGGCTTGATCCGGTTTGCCCTGCTGCAAGGCAAGCTCCCCAATGTTATCCATGATGGCAGCAGCATCCTCTTTTGCCTCTGCTTTGCGGGCGAGTTCCAACGCCTCTTTTAATAGCTGCGCTGCGGAGTCATGCTGCTGGCTTTTCATTGCGGCAAGCCCCAAAAGGTTTTTTACTCTGGCTTGGTAGCCGATATCTTCAAGGGCTTGGTAACTGGCCAGCGCTTGTGAACCAAATTGCTTCGTCTCTGTAAAATGGCCTAAAGTGATAGTGGGCTTTCGCTAAATTCAGCAAAGCAGCGGCTTCGTCTTGAAGCATATCCTGTTGACTGAAGTAGGGCAGGGCAAGTTGAAGCTGTTGGATGGCCTTTTGAGAAGCCTTTCGTTCTGTGTACAAAAGCCCTAAATCTGATCTTGCTTTCGCCAGGTTGAGTGCTTCCCCTTCCTATGTGTCTTCGATTACCCATCTCAGCAGGCGTTCTGCTTTGTCGAAATCGCCGGCATAGCTATCCATCTTTGCCACCCGGAGCGCAGCAGCTCGGTGCAATACCCTGTTGTTGAGTTCCTGCTGAATGGCCGCCGCCGCTTGGTAGCAAGTCGACGCTTTTCCGTAGGCTTTCAATCTTTCGTGGAAAAACCCAAGATTGAAGTAGGAACGGCCGAGGTCTTCGTGTGCTTTGCCGGCAAATGCTTTATTACGATAATCCACGGCTTGTTGCATCTCTTGAGCAGCCTGGGGTATGTCTCCATTTTGATGGGATAATACACCAAGCGTATGGTAGACCAAGCCAAGCGAATCCACCAACTCTGGGCAGTCTTTCAGCGCTTCAGCCAATAATTGCAGTTCCGCCCGGTCTCCAGCCTTCACTATGGGTAGAATAGGTTTTTTCGGGCATTTTGCGAAAGCAGAAAAGCTGAAAATAAGGTAAAGCAGAAGGTATGGAAGGCGGTGTGCAGGCATAGACTTGAAGAGTTGATGCCCCAGCTCACGAAATGCGAACTGGGGCAAGAGGGTTTGTTATCCGTAATATAGGGTATTTGACTGTTATAGTTTAATCAGCCGGCCTACCCAAAGCTGTCCCTTGTACCGGAGGCGTAGCATATAGGTGCCTGCTGGCAAATACTGTACATCAATATCCATCGTCTGGGGGTAAGCGGAAGAGGAGACTTGCCATTGCCCCATACGCTGGCCGCTGAGGTGGAAGACTTCTAACTCGGCTGCATCTGGAATTGGTGGTAATTCCAGCTGTACGGCGTCACGCGCCGGATTGGGGTAGAAATGTATGAACTCAGTTAGCGGGGCAGCCTGCGTAGGGGTCGTACACAAGGTCAGTATATTAAGTAAGTTGCCGTCAACAGCGACGGTGTCCAACGATGGTGTCTTGTCTGCCGTATTGAGCAGGAGTGATTTGACATCCGCGTAGGGTGTTTGCCTTCCTAGCTTACAATAGACGATTGCCGCCGCTGCGCTCACCGCCGGCGCGCTCATGGAAGTGCCGGATTTTAGGCCGGAGCTATCCTGAGGTAAATAGCTGTCGATATTCACACCCGGCGCTAAAATATCCACCCAGGTATCGCTAAAATTAGAGAATACGGCCCGGCCTAGTACTTGGTCTCCATCTTGAAGTATAGACCCTACAGTGATTTCGTTAGGCGCATTATAGCAGGCCGGGTATTGCAATAGGGTATCAAGCATCAGGGAGTCATTCCCCGCTGCGGAAACGACCAATATGTTGTTAAGTTCTGCTGAGTCGATGGCATTTTTCAGAATATCGTTGCTGCCATCGCTACCTTCGCCGCTACCGTAAAAACCCTAGCTGTCATTAATGACGGCCACACTGTCTTCTATTGCCTGGTAAGTTGCGCAGGCCACTTGGTATAAGCTGGAGACCCCTTGAGCATCGTGTGTTTTGTACGGGATAATATGAAAGCGGCAACCTTCAGTACAAGCCTGATCGAGTGTCTGAGCGATGATACCCGCCACATGTTTGCCATGACTGTGGTCGTCCATCGGGTTGTTGCTGATGTCCACTTCAGAAACGAAATCCCAGCCGATAGGGTCGTCCTCAGCGCAATTGTTATCATCGTCTGTGGCGTTGTTGAGGGCATCCGGCTTTTTGTAGATGTAGTCACTGAGCCTTTCGTGTTTATAATCTACGCCAGTATCCAACACGGCAATACGCACTGCATCGTTAATGGCGTCAGGAATGCCTGCTAGATCATTTTGCGTAAGCGAGGGGTTGTCCGTAATCATCTCAGGCTGCAACTGTGCTACGGTGTAATAGTTGGGGTCTGCTTCCTGGATGATGACTGAAGAGCTGGTGCCTTTAACGCGTTCTAAGATATCAAGAGTCGGCCCTACAGGGAACAGCATTCCATTTTGATTGGTGATGACACTGTCGCCCAATTCCCAAAGTTGGAGGGCGTTGCAGACGCAAGAGTCTATAAGTTTTGCCCCGAGCGTGTCCCGCAGGGCTACCACACTATCGGGATCGGTTCCAGGTACGATCTGTACCACAATTTCATTAGGGATGTAGGGCCAACCGGCGTCATCTGGTGTGTAGGCGTAGCCCAAAGCGGGAAAGGTGTCTCGATATTGGGCTGGCCGAGTCTCAGGGTAGGGGAACGTATTGTAGAGCTCCACATCGTCGATGATCCAGAAATACTGGCTGGTTTCAAAAAAGAAAGAGATCTCAACGGTAGCGTCTGCCGCTATACTGGTGATGTCGATAACTTCTACTGCCCTGGGGCCCGTTTCTACCTGTGGCAGTACATTCTGGTTGATGGTAAAGAATTCCTGACCGCCACCTGAAAGGTTCCGTACTCTTACAACAGTCGACCCCTCCAGCGCGCGGTAGTACTGATTAAAGCGGAGAAACACCTGGCTCTCCCCGCTGAGGTCGATAGGAGGGCTAACCAGCACTCCTGGTGTGCCGGCAATCGCCGCTGCTCCCCCCTGGGACCGGGAAAGGATGGAGTCTCTGCCGTCCCATAGCGTTGTATTAAACACTTCAGCCTTACCATCGTCTACCCATTGCCAGTTGCCATCTGGGGTATCCCATTCCATGAAATCATCTTCGCTGTCAAAAGGAAAAGCGACAATAGGGGATTGGGCGAAGGAAAACGTAGCGAGCAGGGATAAACAGGTTGTGAGTATGCAAAAGCGTAGAGTCTCCATAATGCGTTGTTTTGAGGTTTAGAAAATAAGCCCAGGCCTGGCTTTGAGCAGGCAAATGGCTGGTGCTGACAGGGTGTGTTGGGATTATTGCTTTTTCAGCTAGGGATTAAAGTTGCTGGAGTAAATCTTGTGCCTGTTGCTGGAAAGCAGAGGGCTGTTCGGCCAGTGCTTGCAGTAGGGGCCGGGCTGCTTCGTTGTCGCCCGTTTTGACATAGCTTAGCGCCAAATACCAGCGGCCGTATTCCTGCAGGGCAGTATCGCCTTCAGCTAGTGCCTCAAATTGAGCCCTGCCTTCCTGAACCCGATCGGTTTCCAATGCAGCGATGCCTAAAGACAGCTTCAACTGTGGATTTTCCGGTAGTTGCTCTTCCAAAGCAGATAGCTGGGTGTAGGCAGCTTCGTACTGCCCTTGGTTGAAGGCTTGTTCTGCCGTCTCCAGGCTGCTGCCGTCCACGCTTCGTTCTTGCAGGGCAAGCGTGGGGTGCAGGGCGTACTGTTCGTACAAGTTTTCAGAAGTCTGGAACGGGTTCCAAACCAATAATATCAAGGCGATGGCTGCGGCAGCCGCTACGAGCCATATCGGCTTTCGTCGCCAAAGCGGCACCACTATTCCCTCTTTCGGGTCAGCGGAATCCGTGTTTGCTTCGTCTTGAAAGTACCGTGCCCACAGATCAGCCATGCGTTTTTCCAGCGCAGGCTTTTGCACTTGATGCTTCAAGTAGTTTTGCATCTGCTGCCGCTCCCTGAGCGCTTCCGCAAATGCACGGTCATCCTGCAGGCGTTGCTCGAAAGCAGGCTGCTCTTGTTCGGGCAGCTCTCCCTGCAGGTACCGGTCGATGAGTAAATAGTCTGATGCTTCCATACGTCAGGCGGTTTGAGCATTAAACAAATTGCGCCACCGCTCTGCACAAGCGTTCTTCCGACGGTACACCGTATTGGCATTATTCATACCAAGTTGTTCGGCGACTTCGGCGGAGGCCATTCCGGAAGCCAAAAGTTGTAGTAGCTGCTGGCAGAGCTCACTCAACTGGCCAAATGCCTGGTCGAGCTTGCGCTGCCTGATTTCTTCTTCTTCAATTTGTTCCAGGGTGTTCTGAACGATGCCTTCAGATTCATATCGTTCGGCTTCTGCATTTCTTACCTCCGTTTCCCGATTTTTTTTGCGGAGCTGGGAAAACCACTTATTCCGGCAAATTTGGAAGAGCAATGCCCCAAGGGGGCAGGTGAGCAAAAAAGTTGAGTCTTGCGCTTTCTGGTGCAGTGCGATAATCCCCTCCTGGAAAACATCCTGAGCATCAGACACTGAGCCGCTATTGCGTACTACCCATTGAGTAATAGTCGGAGCATGCTCCCTCTATATATAATCCAGGGTGGAGAAATCGCCCTGGCGCAAAGCCAGTATGTGCTTATGATCTGGGTGTTGTTCCATCGCTGTACAATTATAAGAGATTCTTTGGCTTTTTTTGCACCCGCTTAAAAAATTTCATTGCCGTACACTTTTATTTTACGGGAAGTTCTTTGAAAATTGGAAAGAAAGATTTAAAGCATGCCTAGCATAAAATCGGACAGCCCTCAGTCCAATCTGAAACACGGACAAGCTATCGATTCGGTCTTTACGGCAGAATTTACCCAACTGGGCTGAGGTTCGGGCATCAAACTCGAACAAGATACAGATGATGAAAGCCAGGCTAGCCACGATCAAGAGATTGAACAAGGTTTGAGGCTCTTCAATCCTGGTTTTATGAATGTGGAATCCGCGAGATTTGATATCGCCGAAAAAGGTTTCAATGTGATACCTCTTTCGGTAATATGTTTCGGCTTGCGGGCCATATTCCAAGCTGGTCAACAGATACAAAGGTCGGTCATATCGGGTCCGGTCATGCCAGAACAAGACATTGACTGGCCCAAACCCTTGCTTAGTCACATACATTTGGGGCAGGAACAAGCTTTTTTGACCGATACTTGCGGCCAAATGGCCAAAAGCCGAAGCATTCTCCATGTCCGGATGATCGGCTACCAAAGTATCCTTCGCCGTTTTTAGCACGTACTCCCAACCGTGAGCCAAACAAGACTGTTGCAACTCGCAGCCGTCGAATTCGGCATCTCCCAGCAGGAAAATCCGGCAATCCTGTTCCAGGATACTGTCCATAAGCATCGCCACTTGACCGATAATGGCCACGTGCATGTGTTCCGGGAAATGGCCTTTGGGAGCTTTACGAACTACCCAACAAATGGGAATGGCTCGCCTGCGCCAGATTACACTGACCATCAGCGCCATGCAGTCTTTGCCCACACAGGAGCCATCGATGGCCAGAACTAACTCTCCAGCCTTGCTCAGAGAGTGGAGAATCGGAAGAAGGTAGGGTATAAAGTGTACCGTGACATCGGTCCACTTATTTTGCAACCAACGCTTGGCCTTCTTGACCCGACTTTCCAGGTCAGTGGGGTCTTCCATATGGCGGCCCAACTCTGATAGAGATGCCCGGCCACCTTTGATTAAGGCACCTAATAAACCAGATAAGACGGTTAATCGACGCAAGGCGTTGCCTTGTGGAACCTCAGATTGATGCTTTATCAACCATTTTTTAGATCTTTGCAGAACGACATTTTGAAAGGGTTTTCTGCAAAGATTTTTAAAATCTCAGAAAACCCTTATTTTTTCTGTCTCTCTTTCCAAACTTTCAATGAACTTTTTGCCGAGCTAAAAGTGTACGGCAATGAATAAAAAATAATGCGCTCTGGGCCTTTCAACTTGTTACTGTTCCCCTGTCAAAGTCAACTTTCCTGTTTTTTTTGAAAAAAAATTCTCCAAGACGGTAAGGTTATACCCTAAGCTGCAATAGACTGGTGTATTTCAAATCTGTACAACCCAAAAAACGAATAGGCGGATGCCGAAAAGCCTTAAACAGAGTAAGCCTCAAAAACCAAATCATTATGACTGCTGAAGAAAAGCAAATCCTGTCAAAGCTGATTGACCAATCAGCAAATTTAGTCTATGACACACCTAACGCTGACGAGGTAGATGACCGCACCGTAGCCACAGAGATGAAACAGGCAAGTGAACTGTTAAGCTATGCCGCAGACATGGTAATCTCGCAGAAATCGCCCGGTCTTTTACGAAAATGGGGAAAGAGACTTTGGTATCATGTGAAAAAGGCAATCGCTAATTTCTTGCGGGAGATAGCTTGTGCAATTGACCCGGATTGCAAAAATTAAAATTGCATTTCTAAATAGTGTTTGCGGCTCCCTTTCCTGGTACAACGGTATCGGTCAGGGAGCTTTTAATGCCATTTGTCACCCCTTTACTCCGGCTCAGTTTTTATATTTACCCTTCCTAACCACAAATATCCAAATTATGAGCCGAATCGTCACTTTAGATGAATTTATCATCCGACGGCAAAAAGATTTCCCCTATGCTTCCGGAGAACTGACCGGCCTGCTGCGCGATATTGGCGTAGCTGCCAAAATTGTCAACCGCGAAGTCAACAAAGCCGGGCTGGTCAACATCCTTGGCGAGGCCCGGGAAGAGAATGCCTCCGGCGACACCGTACAGAAACTCGACCTTTATGCCAATGAGAAACTGATCGACTGCCTGAAAAACAGCGGAGAGTGCTGTGGGGTGGCTTCGGAGGAACTGGAAGATATTATTCCCATTAACTCTGTGGCTTCCAAAGCATCCAAGTATGTCGTGGTCTTTGATCCGCTGGACGGGTCTTCCAACATCGACGTCAACGTCTCTGTAGGGACTATTTTCGGGATCTACCGCCGCCTTAGCGATGCTGAGTCTACCGTTGAAGTAGAAGATTTCCTGCAGAGGGGTATAGACCTTGTGGCTGCCGGCTATGTGCTTTATGGTACCTCTACCCTCTTGGTTTACACCACGGGGCGGGGAGTCAACGGTTTTACCCTGGACCCCACAATCGGAGAGTTTTGTCTGAGCCATACCGATATTCAGATACCGGACCGCGGAAACTACTACTCCGTCAATCAGGGCTACTACCTTAAGTTTGATGTGGAAATGCGCCGGTATATAGACCACTGTTCTGACCTGAACCTGCGGTTGCGCTATATCGGGTCTATGGTCTCTGACATTCACCGTATACTCTTCCAGGGCGGCATTTTCCTCTACCCTAACACCCGTAAATACCCACAGGGAAAGCTCAGGCTGGTATACGAGTGCAACCCGCTGGCTTATATTGTGGAGCAGGCCGGTGGCAAAGCCATCACCTGTCAGCTGGAGCGCATCCTTGAACTCGAGGTCAATCACCTTCACCAAAGGGCTACAATTGCAATTGGGTCACCTGGCATGGTTGACGAGATGAAAGCCTTTGTGGAACGATACAGTGCAATTCCTGTGTTTAACGGCTAAACGGTCAAAGGATTGGTTTTTAAAAAAGCGATCAAAAAAATGCCGTAAAACTTTGCTTTTGTAAAGACCAGAAGTGTATATTTGCATCGCTTTTAAAATAAGCACTACTAATCCATGCCCAGATGGCGAAATTGGTAGACGCGCTACCTTGAGGGGGTAGTGTCCTTATGGATGTGCAGGTTCGAATCCTGTTCTGGGCACGATAGGGTACATCTAAAGTACCCTCTAAGACACTAGCAAAGCCCTGTATTCAGCTGAATACAGGGCTTTTTAGCTTGATAACAGACTATACTGGATTAGGTGTTTTAGTGTATAAACCAGGAGAAAAAGGTATTTGCTTTCTCTCCATTTTCTAAAATGCCGGATCTGGAAATAAATTTGAGAAAATGGCTACTTCAGAAAAGACCATTACTTGTGTTCCGTTTTTAAACAAAAGGCTGAAGCCTATTATTTTCGATGATGGTTCTAAGGGATATCCTCTTTACATCCGTGTAATTTATGAGTCAAAGAACACCCATATTCCGATAGACTATGAAGATTGGGGATATGATAAATACACTTTCTATTATAGTGAGGACGATTTTGATTCTTTCATTTACGAACTGGAAAACTTAGATGAATTGCTTGCTGATATCAATGAGGGAGTATCAGCAATTACTTGGGAGATAAGAGAGTTTATGGAATTCCTTCAGAAGGTTGTTGAATATGAAACAAGGCTAAAACCAAATAGATATTCTCTTCGTGGGTTAGGAAAGCGCTTAAAGCTATTTAATGAAGCTGCACTGGAGAGCCAGTCTAAACAATTGGTAAGTGAAATAAAGGATTATTTGGATAATTGGGACGATGGTAGTTTTGGTTTCTATATAAGGCCTGATCATACTTTTTTGCAGAATTTTTATCGAATAGAAGATCCAATATATTCTCACTTTCTTCGCTTGCCAGAAAACATCAAGTTTGAAATCGAGTATTATTTTTTGGTTGCTGCTTTTGCAAACCATGAATATGGACCAAGTTATCGATACCTTCAAATGGATTCTGGTCTAGCCAGTTTTAAAAGATTCATGAATCAAGATTCTTTATTTGATCCTGAGGTTCTTCTAAAGGTGGAATTAAAAAATCGTTTTAGTAGGTTTCTCTCTTTAAATCCCCCAACTTTCCACAAAGATTTGTATTACAATAAGTTAGAGCAATTTTTGAAGTCTATGAAGGATAAACATCGAAAAATGATTGGTTAATTTATTTTTTTAACCCAGTTTATTGGCTATATTTGACCAGGAAAGGCATTTTTTTTGACTTTTAAACTGGGTTAAAAATGAAAATTAAACCATCAAGTGTATTGCTTAAGCCCTCCGAGGTCTGCAATATTCTAAAGTGCTCCCCTAGGACGCTTTATCGGATAAGGCAGGATATGGACATTCCGTTTTTTAAAATCAGAGGTAGGGTCATGTTTAAGCTAAAAGACGTAGAAGCTTACATCGAAAGCTGTAAGGAAACCGCATAAAAAAAGCGCTGCAACCAGGAAGGCAACAACGCTTATTATAATTTATCCAAGACAAATGTACGGATTTGTTCGTACAAAAACAAGTACTCCTTCCTTAGTAACGCAGCGCCATTATTCAAACAAAATAATTGAATTATGGCAAAGTCCATCCTTCCGCTCCTGAACAATATGTTTGAGGAGATCCCTTTTCAAAAATTAGATCGTGAAACCAGAGCACGTATACTCAAAGTGCTTAGTGTTGACGTCAATGAGTTAGGTGCAAGTTCACGTACTCAATTTGATGACTTCGCTAGTTCCGTTCTCAAAACAATTAAGGCTATACGAGATGATTCAGATTACAATGATCATATCCGTCGTCTGAGGAAGTCTCTTTCTATGGGTGAGAAGTATTTCAAGCCTGAGAATAGCATAGAAAAGGGTATCGATCAAATGGACCAGCTCATCAAGCGCATTAACAAGCGTAAATAAGAACCACTTGTCCTTTGTGGGGACTTTGGGCCAGTGGGCCTATACAGCAAGTTGGGAGTGGCGGCGTTAGCCGCTGCTCCCCTGGCCCAACTATGTCTTGCTGGCAGGCTGGCAAAAGTCCCCTATGGACGATAAACCTATTTGCTATGAAACTACATTATCAAACATCCCTTTTGGGAGAGACCGAAATCCTGCTGCCACATGCGGCATTGGATCCGACCATTATCGCTGTAGGAGCAGATCGCTACGCAGCTGAGAAAGAGCTGCGGCGACAGCTCATCCTTCGTTCAAAGGACATTGCCCACCGCTATTTGGCATTGGCGAAAAAGTCAAGAGGCAATTACCTCAAGCCCGAGTTGGCAAACGCTCTGGAGCAGTCTTATGACCTGCTGCGTAAAATACGCAGGAACAATAAGCTGGAGAAAGCTCAGGAATACCTCCACTTGCTCTTGCCCGAGGCAGAAAAGCTGCTATCTCATCCTAACAGCCGTTTCTACCGGTCACAGTGCGCAAAACTCGATTTTCTAACCCAAGCTGCTGATCTGAAGATTGGGAGCGACAAAAGCCAGGAAAATGTGCACGTATAATATACAGGTAGAACCCTTCCTAGATACGTTAGGAACGGTCGGAAGCTATCCAAAGGAACCCGAAGTGGGAATAATTGGCTATCTGGATATTGGAGCCAAAAAACAGCGGAAGCCAAGTTCAAAAGCCGAGTACGATCGGGTGAAGGGAAACCGGCGCAGGTGTTTCAAGATAGTCAGAGCGAAAAAAGAAGCAGACCGGTACCGGGATGATATCCACGAGTATCTGGAATACCACGGAGATTCGCTCACCCCAGATCAAGTAAAGCACTTGCTAGACTATCGGCATTGCCTTTCCTCTTGTTGCAATAAGTCATTATTCAGAGAGCACAAAAGCAACGGTTCTAAGGAATACATCACCTCCTTCATGTGCGGGCACAAGCTCTGCCCGCCCTGCAATGCGCAGCGATCGAAGAACCGAAGAAGGAAGTTCCGAGCATTCTATGAAAAGAACCCAGAAATGATAAAGCGGTATGACCACATGCACCTCACCCTGACGGTTCCCCATCATCATGAGAGTAGCCGGTACCCCCGGTTTTACGCTTCCCAGTTGATGAAGGATTTCAACCTGATGCGCAAGCGGTCTTTCTGGAAAAAGCAGGTGTACGCTGGGGAGTTTTCGGTGGAGGTGACCCGTAATGATTCGGGCTTACATATTCATATCCATGCTTTACTGTTGGTAGAAAAGGGCACACAAAACCGCAATGTCCTTCACCGGAATATCCTTCTCGCCTGGAATCGGATTACTGCCGGGGCAGGAACGCGGCAGATTCTAAACGAAGAAGAACAGCTCGCGATCCGGAAAGGAAATGCACTGCTGACCGAGAAGGATGTAGCTCAACTTGACCCAAGTGGAGCTACCTTTATAGGGCTTGAAACCCTTTACATCTCCAGTAAAACACCCAAAAAAGGCTACCGGTACTGCGAGCATAGTGGCCTTTGGAAAAAACGGGTTCATCCCAGTGATGGGGAATTCTTCCTGAACGGGATATTGGAATGCCTGAAGTACCACTTTGAGCCCCTGGCCCTCAAAAAAGACGGTTCTCTGGATATGGATTTAGTGGTTGAAATCTTGCCATCGATCAAGGGACAGCCTCTTTACCGGAAATTCGGTGCCTTCCACAGCGGTACTAAGAACGCTCATCCAGATGCTAAAATGCTCAATATCAAGAGCAAGCCGGAAGAGGATGAAGCCGAAATCAAGCAGACCCTTGAAGAAGTTGGACAAGACATTCAGAATCCGGAAACCGGTGCGCCTGCTGAACGCACTGAGTACGAATACTTCACAATCAGCATGTCGCGCGTTTTTGTCAATCCTGACGATCATTTCCGGATCAGTATCACCACGCCCCGGCGGAAAAAGTATTTACACCGCTCTATTGCACCCACTGCTCTTGCTGCAATCAAGTACATGCAGAAGAATGCTGCCCTGTCGGCTTTCAGGACGAAGAAGATGGATCAGATGACCGGGAAATGGGGCGTAGGGCCTTATCGATTTTATCATTCTAAATATAATCAATCATGCTTAAAACACAATTAATCGGCCATTTAGGCCAGGACGCGATTGTACGCCACTGGAATGGCAAACGCGCTATCAGTTTCACCGTTGCATACAACGAGTCCTACACGGACAGCAACGGCACCAAACACGAAACCACGACCTGGGTCAATTGCACCCTGTGGCGGGAAGGAGACACCAAACTGCCTAACTACCTGCGTAAAGGCCAGCTCATCTACGTCGAAGGCACACCCAATGTCAAGACCTACGTCAGCAAGACGACTGGAGAAGTGCTCCCGGATTTTCAGCTCAACGTCAAACAGCTTCAGCTGCTGGGCGGTGCGGCTACGGCTGGGAACGTTCAGGAAAACCCTGAGCCGCAGGCTGAAACCGCTGAGCCTGCTAAAGCCAAAAGTGCCGAAAAAGCCCCTGCCGGAGCGGAGGAAACAGTGCCCTGGGAGGAATAACATTAACCACCTGCCTGTCCGGCTTACGCGGCTGGACAGGCACAAAAACCTACGCAAGTGAAACAGATAAAGAGCACCCCAAGCGATACGGTCTTTTTCGCGACCTACGCCCGTCTGGCCGCCACCATCCGCAGAAGCGGCTGGATCGCCCAGGTCATCAGCGGGCTGACCGAAATCGGCGGGATCTACGCGGCTGCGTATGCAGCTCTGCTGCCCATCTTCCCCTATCTGGCAACCACCGCAGCAGGGGTTATTGCGGTATTGGGCACTGCGCTGATTGAGGTGGGGCTACGCGAACTGGCACCGTACAGCGTTGATGCGGTGCTCAACAAAAGGTACCATGGGCTGCACCTTGCTATGACTATCGCGACGATGACCCTGACTGTCTTTTTGATTGCGACCTCAGGATGGCTGAGCTTCAACAACTCCTTCATCATTGTGGAGGAGTTTACACCAGCAGCGGAGACCCGGGAAAGCACCCCGTTCGACAGTACTTTACTAAGAAGAAAAGACCGGCTGTATGCGGAGTGGAAAGCGGACAGTACAGCCCTTACTAAGCAGTTTGCTAGTCAAATCGCCGCTCAAAAACAGGCGTACGAAGGACAGTACAAAGCCCTCCGCCGGACGCTTTCCAACTGGTACAATCGGGAAATCCGTACGGGCAATAGCTACGCAACCGCCAAAGATCGCGTACGTCAAGAACTGGCAGACCTGGAAGCCGATCACCTGGCTCAGGTAGCTGCATTGCGTACGCAGGAAGCCAACGCCATCCAAACGGCAAAGGAACGCCTGCTGATGGCATTGAGCCATTCCCAAACAGCATACGAAGCCAGTGTAGACAGCCTCAAACAATTAAACAATGAAGCCACTGTACACCGTACAGAAACCGTACGCAACTATGGCAGTGGATTGGCGTGGTTCACCATCGTTGCGCTGTTGGTATTCCTGGCTTCTGTGATTTTAGACCGGATTCACCGTAAGGGCAGCGGCATACGGGAAACCGTTGAACTAAGCCAGTACGATATCGCTCCGAATATGATAGCGGAGGGTTGGCATGCGGTACGCGAACGGCTCCACTTTACGGTGCGCAACCGGATCAAAGCTTTTGCCGATCAGACACCGCCCGCGCCATTGCCTACGCGCCCAACGGAGCTGTACGACCCTACGCAGTTGGCCAACATTACCATCAACCTGAAAGTGGAACAGGCAGCGGATCCGGACGAACGGGTCATTTACCTGACACCCAAACGCCGGCCCATCGGATTTCAAACGTCCAGCCCAGACCCTACCGGCGGTGTGCCCAAACAACCGCCCAACGTGAACGGCGTACACTTCCGTACCGCTCCAGACGTTGAAAATCAACGTGAGGCGGTGGATTCGCCCGCTTCAAACACCAACGAAAAAGCACCAGCACCAGACGATTCGTGTGCAGTAAACAGAACACCGTCCGATCATGCCGATTTATCGCTTGCTGACCTCCTTCAGCGGTTGAAAATGTACAAAAAGCGGGTCGGAAAGCATGAAGCCAAAAAGCGGGCTGCTGAAAAAGCAGGCAAACCCGTACCCAAACGAACGCTCAATGCCCTGTCCAACAACAAAGACTGGGTCAGCTACTATCAGCAATTAATCGACAACATTAAACACTAAACACTATGAATGCTACAGAACTACAACAATTTACTAAGGCGATCCAGGAAAGCACGGAAGCCTTTAAGGAAGCCGTGGAGACCCTTCGCCGTGAACGCTCCCCCTGGGCGAACCCCGAAGATGCTGCCGATCTGCTGGGCATTCCCCGTACTAAGGGGAAATTTCACCGCCGCCGTTTAGCGCGCTTAGTAGACCGTGGCATCTTAAAGAAAGTCCGGGCTGGAAAAACGCCCTACTACTGGAAAGATGAACTCAGGGCTGTCGCCTTAAAGGTGGCAGAAGGGGACATTTGTGTGTAAACGTCCTTAGTAAAATTACTAAGGGTGATTCTGGGTATGGTTGTCTTTTGAAAATCACAAAGGGCAGTTTTTAGTACAGCTGCCCTTAGTAAAATACCAGGGCATTTTGGCACGAATGTCCTTAGTAAAATTACTAAGGAGCCCCCAGTCTTAAAGGAAAGGGGGCTCTTAACTCAAAAAACAAAAAATCATCATGACTATAAAAGCAGTTTTAGCCTACCGGAAACGACAGGATGGTACTAAGGCGATCCGGATCTATGTCTACCACAACGGGCAAAAATCGTACGTACCGACAGATTTGAATATTCTGGAAAAGGATTGGAATGCCAGAAGAGGGGAGGTGAAGAAAACCCACCCGCTTAGTAAAGCCTACAATCGGAAGCTCAACGCTATAAAGCATGAGATTGAATCGGGCCTCCTTAAAGGCAGTTCGGTCAGGCAGTTAAACAAGTCAACCATCGACAATGACTTTTTGGCCTACATGGCTCAGTATATCAAACGAGAGCAATCCCTTTCCGAAGGAACTTTGAGGATATACAAATCCGCCCACCGCCACCTTAGTAACTATCGCGTTGAACTCGGGAAAGAAATGCTCACTCCGTACGATTTCACCCCCGCTTTTATCCATGAATTCCGGAATTACCTTTACGATCTGGGTTGCAAGGATGCCGGACAACTGCAGATCCTTAAAAAGATCAAGAAGGTACTAAGGCTTGGGCATACCCAAGGCATACACGATGCCGATGCCTGGAAAGAGATTAAGATGCCCAAAGAGCCCACTACCAATAAAATTTATCTCACCCAGGCAGAAATGGACGCGCTGTACCATTTGGACTTAAGCCACAACCCTGCGGTTGAAAAAGAACGCGACCGTTTCTGGCTGGCATACAAATTTATGATGCGCTATTCCGATATCGCAAGCGTCAACCGGGAAATGATGGTGGCCACTAAGGGCAAACGCTTCCTGGTATACATCAGCGTAAAGACCAAAATCAAGGCGACGGTGCCCATTGGCGAAAACGCCTTTAAGCTCCTCGAAAAATATGATTGGAAACTTGACTTCACCAGCAATCAGCAAGCCAACCGCGAAATAAAGCGCATTGTAAGCATGGCTGGCATCAATCAAATTGTGGAGCAAGACGGCAAATCTGCCCCCAAAAGCCAGTTCGTCACCTTCCACACCGCCCGCCGCAGCGGAGCCACCAACGCCTATCTTTCCGGGCTTTCCTTAAAGATCATTGCTGATGTTGGGGGTTGGAAAAAGTTCACCACATTGCAGGTGTATTTACGCGCCAGTCAGTTGGTCTCTGCTACTCAGGCGGCGGATCATAATTTCTTTAAGGAGTGAGGATCCACATCCCGTTTTTTGAAAGAAAAACCATGAATTTACTAAGGGCACATTGAGCCCTAAACCTTTAAGGAGAACTTACGCTCTCAAGCCGGAAGCTCCTTAGTAACTTTCTCAATTATGTCCATAGAAGAACAACTCCTTTTACAACGGTGGCGTACCCACCTGAACCAAATGAACGGTACCATTTCCACCCGGGAAACGATGGTCAAATACGCTTTGGCCTGGCTCCGGGGCGCAATGATGTATGCGCCAATTAAAACCTACAGCCAAAACTTTGTGCAGGTAGTCATTGAAACGCTTTGGGTGGTGGATACCTGGAACCACTACAAAGAGCATTAGTAAGGGAGCAATATGCACTTTTATTTTAAACCGAGAATCGCTGTAAAATCGGCTAACATATGCTAAATATACCCATAGATTTTGGGGCTTTTCCCATAACTCCACCTAAATTGTCGAAGAACCAATAGGAATAGGACCGGATTACGCAATAAACTTGAATCCCAATGTGGAGAATTGGATGTGGTAAGATATATGCAAGGCAAGAATTGACACTCATGTTACGGTTGACTGCTTTATATAGGAAGCAGTCAACCGTAACGTGGTTACTCTACCACTATTTTTCTTGCCACACGAACTTCTGGAGATAAAAAGTCTATAAAATACAACCCCGAACTCAAATCATCTATCTCAAAAATTAACGCAGTCGTTCCAGGTTGAATAGTTAATGAGGATATTTTTTGGCCAAATGAATTGACTAAATTGACCGTCCACTTCATCACTATAGCTGCTCCATTCAATTCAATTGTGATATTCCCACCTTTAGACATTGGATTTGGATATATATAAATATCTTCCTCTGGAATTATATTGTTGACATTGTCTGTAATTTCTGTTTCTACGGTAACGCTTATTGATTCTGAACACATATTTCCATCTGTTACGATAACCGAATATGGGCCAGCTGCCAAATCAGTTGCTGTAGCAGATGTCTGTGCAAGAGGATCGTCCCATAAATACAAATAGCTGGGAGTACCGCCGCTGGCAACGACTGTGGCACTACCATTAGAATTGTTATCTACCTCTGGTGTGGAAGAAGTCGAAAGGCTGATTGAGGAAGGTGAGGTAATTTCGATATCACCAGTGGAAATGACGATCCCTAAAATATTGTCAGTTATAATAGCTGAGTAGATACCAACAGTGAGGTCGGAAACAGAAGTACCTGTAACACCATTGCTCCATTCGACACTAAAGTCTCCAGACCCACCAGCAATATCAACAGAAATAGACCCATCGCTATCACCGAAACACAACAGATTATTTACAGTAGAATTGAAGGTTACAGGCAAAAAAAACTCGAAATTATAAACCATCGCTGGATCATTATAAGCTGGCATCGGTGCTCCATTATTATTGATCCATTCTGTGAATTCAGTGGGAGAGGTGTCATTCGGATAGAAAATAATACGGTCCTCAGAAGCATCCCAAACTCGGATAGTGAATGGTTCATTCGCACCAATACCTTCATCTTCAGAGGTATTTGGATCGTCACCGTAAATAGCGAGACCAATATATGAGATGCCAGCATTTACAACAACGGCATTTGCACCTGCACAGTTACCTTGTGAGTCGAATGCTGCAATCCAGTCTTCGGAGGCTGCATAAACCCCATTGATCTGTACTTGCCCTGTGAAAACACCGGAGGTACTGGTCGCAGTAAATTCAAAAGCAGATGGCTGTCCAATAGCCATAGCAATGGCTAAAAAAGAGAGTAAAAGAGTAGATATAACTTTCATATTGGGATTAGTTAGGTTTTAAGCTAAGGCCATATCATAGGCTCAAAACTTTGGTGATTAAAATTATTTATGTGCGGTTACTTTGGTAGCTTGTATAAGCTGTTGATCTATATACAGCTTCACGAGATATGACCCAGACAGAAAATTCTCTGTCTGTAGCATTTCCTGATAAAAACCTGGATCAAGTCTGCCTTCCTCTTTTTGCCACACTAGCTTTCCAGCAACATTACATATCTCCAATTTAACCCTGCCTCTTTCGGAAATGGAGTAATCAATCGTTAAACTTTGATCAAATGGATTAGGGTAGCAACGGTGGATAGAGGAACTGGTTTCATTCGGTTCTTTAAATTCCAAATTCACATTCAGCGGTTCGTAGTCTCCGTATATCTGGAGGCCAAGGTCTAGAGTACCCCTAGTGTGTTGGAACAATATTTTCGTACCCTGTGCGGCATCTTCTTCCGGCAAGTAAATGGGAATTGTCCTCAGTATACCGCCATTCAATACTTCTATCTGCCCTAAAGGATTTCCTGATTCTTTGAGAATTGAAATCATTTCCCCTCTAGGCAGATTTGTTTTTCCTCCGACGAAATTGTATTTATTGGAAAAAGAATTGCTTGCCCTCTCAACCACTACTCCTGTAATTCCCTGTCCAGGGACAGGCGTACTAACCTTCACCCAGTATCCTAATCCATTTTCCAACATAGTGAGAGTATTTAGAAAAGGGAGCCCTGCTGGGTCAAAAAAAGTTGAACTTCCATCAAATCCAGTAACATATAACAAGTTGTTAGCGGCAATGATGTCACTGAAATAGTTGTCCGGACTCTGTTCTATCTGAGGAGGATAAGCCAACAAATTCCAGCTGGCATCCAGACCTTTTCTAAAAGTTTCGGAAAGGCGTTCCCCCTCGATGCATAACGTATCATCTTGGCCTACTTTGATCCAATAGCCAAAACCTCTTTCAAAAGAATTGAGGGTATTCAAAAAAGGGAGTCCATTGGGATCGTAAAAAGATGCCCCATTGTCAAAACCTGTGGCGTATTCGAGGTTGTTGGGAATCAATGCACTAAAAATAGAGGATACGGAGCTATCGACCGGCGCTACATCGGTAGAAATCAAGTTCCATCCTGGACGCAAGGGAATTTTATCCGTTGTGATATTTAAAAAATCATAAACATCGTTGGGGTTATTATACCCAGGCATAGGAGTTCCATTTGTGTTAGACCACCCTGCGAAAAGGACTGGGCTGCCGGAATTCGGATAAGTGAGCACCAAGTCTTCACTGGTGTCGTACAATCTCAATTCGAACTTTTCATTTCCGCTCATACCTTCGTCAAGGCCAGGTGTGGTTGGGTCGTCCCCATAAATAGTCAGATTGATAAAAGTAATGCCAGCATTGAGTACTAATTGACCAGAGCCGGCTAAATTTCCATTCTCATCAAATGCCGCTATCCAATCATTGCCCGCAGCAGGGATACCGTCAATCCGTGCCTGTCCTACCAGTACACCTGACAAATTATTTGCATTGGGACTGCCCCACGGTGGCATGCCTTGCCCTGAACCCGATTGGGTTATTGCAACAACGACATCACTAACACCAGTACCTGATAAAACAATCATGCCCGATCTGTCACTGACATCCGGGTTTTCTTCATAATCGATATTGACTATTTCATTTCCGTTTCCGGAGAGGGGGGAGGTAATGCTCAACCAGCTGATGTTTTCTGTGATGGACCAATCAGTATTCGAGCTAAGGCTAAATGAAGTGTCTCCTTGTTCGAAAGGGACACTAATCGAAGTATTATTTACACTTAAAAATGGACTGGAATTACCACAAGTCGCGGCAATAGGCAATGGATCTATTGGTGTTCCCATGTCACCCCCTGGAATAGATTGTACCATATATGCCACATCACATACTTTGTCTTCACTTTCGTCATAAACTTTAAAAGTAACTGTCTCTATAGTGGATGTCTGGATGTTAAAAATGGAGTAGGTCTGTCCACTGATAATAGTGATGCCGCCAGTGCCGCGGTTTTCACCGTTTACATAAGCGCCAACCAAATCACCGATGGATGCATTGTTCCCATCAACGGTAACCAGGCAGATGGCCGAAGCACTGTTGGTATAAACAACCGGAATCCAGTCCGGGTCGCGTATCGTGATGGTAACGGTATCTGGCATGGAACTTTGAGTACCGTCATTTACAGTAAGTTCAAACCTGTATGCTTTTTGGGCCATCACATCGGGGGCCATAAATGAAGGAGTCGCAGTATTTTCATTCATAAGGTTTAGACCATCCAGTGACACCCAAATATAGCTCAATTGGTCATCATCACTATCAAATGAACCGGTTCCATCCAACTGCACAGAGCTGTTTTCATTCACACTTGTATCATCGCCGGCATTGGCTATTGGGGCAGTGTTTACATCACTGTCCATAGTCAATAATCCGTAATGACCACTGTAGCCGTTGGTGGCAACGGGGCTGGCTGAAGCTGCAGTTTGCCCGGCAATTCCAAAATGCTCAAAATTGCCATTTGTACCATGTCCCCCTCCGGTAGAGGTAGTTGAGGCAGGTTGGGAGAATTGCCCGGTCAAAATCAGTGGGGCAATCATTGCTATGATTAATAAGATTATATTTTTCACATGGTTAATATTTAATGATGTAATCTACATAGGCATTGATCGGTCGGGATTCTTCTCCCCCTTCTTCCGAAAGACTGACCGAAGTAGTAATATTCGTGGAATTCGTTTCACATCCACAGGCATAGCTGTTGTCAAAGGGAATACCCGAGTTATCCCCGGCCCCACCAGCTACCCGGGGGAAACTGGTAGTCGCCGTAGCACCATGTGTATGTCTTCGAAACTCATAGTTTTGATAACTACCGACTTTGTCGCCAACCACGTCACCGCTTAAGTTGGTGCGGGAAGCTGCATCGGGATCTTTTCCTTTGCCAGCATCACGGCCCCTGAGAAAATGCCCGCGCAAATCAGGAAGATTGAAAGTCCCCTGGCCGTTCCCAGAGCCCCAATGGGTTCCCAGAACTGCAAACAGGTCGGGATAAATATCCGAACGGACAACAGCTCCGTTGCACAACAGCCAGCCTTCCGGCACTGTTTGCCCGGCAAACGGGATGATGGAGCCGACCGGCATCACCAGGCCCGTCTTATCCTTGATGCGGCCATCCACCTGGAGACCGTCCGCATCGACTTCCAGGCTGGAGGCAGTGATGACTTCCAGTTTCACAGAAAAACTGAGGTCAGCATCCGGTCCGATCTCGGACGTCCCCCAGAAGTAAGGATTGGCGGTGCTGTAGGCAAAGGTGACGGTGTTGGTGACTCCGGCTACACGAAAAAAGTAATCCTCGTTTTTATTGAGAATCACCGGAGTGGGCAAGTTCGAAAAGTCAAAAACCTGAAAATCCAATATTCCTGAAAACTGACTGGCGGGGGAGTTTTGGTTCAATATGGCCTGGCCATTGGGCGTACCTTTGGTGATTTTAAACTCAATACTGGTTGAGTTGTTATTGGCGAATTTTAAGGAAACATTTTTTAACTGCCCGCCTTCGTTGGGCGTAAAGCCTTGCCAAACACTGGTCAAACCAATACTAAAATCGGAAGTGCTGCCCAAATGTTCCACCGCGTATTCTGTTGTATCACCACCCCCGACTTGCAGTGAATTGCCGACGATAAGGTCTTCGGTCTCCGGATTCAGCAAAACAAAGTTGCCGTTCGAAAGAAAGAGCGTATCGTCACTGAGCGAAAGCAATTGCAGCTCATTGGTATTGCTCTGGTCGACGGTCGGCTTGTTGGTCACCTCATCCCATTCAACCCCGTCCTTGACCTCTTCCGCCACCGAAGGGTCATTTTCGATGGGGGCATAAATAGTGACTGAGGGCAAGGGGTTTCCATCCACTAAGATGTCCAGTTGATGGCTGGGTTGGTCTTTAAAAATATTATCCGGAAGTGGGCCCAGTTCGACCGCATAAAGGCCATTGTTGACCTGCACTCCCTGGTAAGTTTTATTCCAGCTCACACCTCCGTTGTTGATAATAAAAGTGAAGTTTTTTGCTTCATTGACCGGGTTTCCGTCGAAGTACAGTTTACCCTGAAAAGGCAGGTATTGTGCGGTCAGTGACAAGGAACAACCAAGCAAAAGGCTTGCTATTAGGTAAATTCTTTTCATTGGTATTGATGTTTTAAATAGTTAGTGCCGAACCACTCGCTGAGTGGTCTCGCCATAATCTGTTTTGATGTTTATGTTGATTAAACCGATGGGCAGGGGAATATTTTCAGGATTACAGGTGTACCTGAAAAGTCCACTTGGTTGAATTGGCATTAGCTTTTGAAAGAGTACTTTGCCCGCCGCATTGGAAAAAGTCAGTTCAACTGTGGAAGCGAGCGAAAGCTCCATGGCAACGGACAATTCATTGGAAAATGGGTTTGGAAACACTTCCACGGCCAGCTCATGGGTTTTTTCCGAAATATTGCTGGGCGAACCAAAATCCAGTGGGAGCAGCTCTTTAAAAGGATTGCCTGGACGGGTCATGGCCTGATATTGACTAGTCCACGTTTTTCCATTTTTAAGAAGCCGAAATGTTACCTCTTCGGGGGGCAGGCCATTGATGACCAGCGAGGTGTGGCTCATTTCATCCGTCAACCGGACTTCACCGAGCGCCCTGCATTCTCCATTTACGAAAGCACCAATGATCCCTCCATCTGTTACCGGCATGCCGTTCAATGTTACGTTGCCGTAAGCGATGGTGCTGTTTGGATAGGATTTGACGGTCCATTTCGATTGGTGAGAAAGCTGCTGCATGGCCGGGCTGGTTTGTGGGGGCGTTTCTTTGCTTTTTTCAACCTGGCCGCCCGCTAGCATGCCACCGGGATCGGGATAAGTAAAATCAACTGCCTGCGAAACCCTGACCCAGTACCCTTTGCCGGGCTGGATGGTTTCGAGTGTATTGAACGCGGGATCAATGTTGGGGTCATAGCTTTCGTTGATGTCCTTTACTTTTTCAAGGATGGAAATGATCGATGCAAATGCCTCTTCCACCCCCTGAGGTTCACTGGCCGTATAGCCAATCAGGTTCCAGCCTTCTTCCAGCTGGATGACCGTAGTGGTCGGGTCTAACGGAATGCCATTGAAAATGACGGGCTGACTGGCTGCCATATTTACCCAATACCCCTTTCCGTCTTCCAGGCTGGTAAGGGTACTGAATTGGGGAAAATCAGGGTAAAAAGTAGTAGACTGATCTTTTACCTGGTTCAGCAAGGGATTGAGATGGTCAAACACCGCCGCTGCGGAATAGTCGTCCAATGCCAGGTAGGTGGAAATCAGGTTCCATTCCGTTTCGAGCGGGGTGGATTGTTGAAAAGAGGATTGAATATCGACCGCCAAAAAAGTAGTATCCCCCGTACAGCCGTTTTCATCGGTGGCAAATACCCCAATCCAGCCTTCCTCCTCTGAAGTCCACACCACTTCCACCTCCGAAGTACCATAGCCCGACTGAAACAGCCCACCTTCAATGATCCAGTGGTAAAAGTAGCCGGGGGAATTCGCGACTGAATAGTTCAGTCCACTGGCCCCAATGGCTGGCTCCTCATTCCCGGAAATATTGCTGGTAACCGGCAGCGGATGCAAAGTGTATTGGTGCGGGATGGCTCGGGTACAGCCATTACTGCCAGTGACGGTGACGACATATTGTTCGCCCGGTAATGGAACCACCTGGATCACTGCATCTTGAGAACCATCGTTCCACTCATAATTCACTCCTCCATTGGCTATAAGATTGACCGTATCGCCCAGGCAAATGTTATTTGGGCCTTCTACACCTGCGGAAGGGAGGGAGCCAATGAACTGTTTGGATTTCACATGCCCCTTTGTGCTATATGAAAAATTGTAAGACTGACAAAATAATAAACAGGGAATGCCTGTCAAAAGGAATAAAATCAATTTTTTCATGACTTATTTTTAAAATGAGTAACCGTTCATGATCTTATACTCAATATTTCGTTCGAGATCATTATAAAAACCTTCCATACCTTTAATGATCACGCGTGGTTTCACATCAATACTGACGGAGGCAGGACCAACGTCTCCATGCACACCGACCGTTCCAGCCTTAATATTCATATGTGCTCCAACTTTTCCAGGGCCAACCGGAAGAGATCCAGAGATTTTTCCACTTGTACAGAGTTTGAAGTAGGGATTGCCAACCGAAGCCTCAAAACTTCCATTGTCCGAGACACTAATGCTTCCTGAAATTCCGTAATTGGATTGAAAATTTTCTGTTGTATAAGAGAAACTAACGTTAACAACATCTTCTCCGCCCGTCCATTTTTCCCATAGATTTCCTTCTTCATTATACAAACTGACAAATGCCCCAGAAATGGCTCCGTTGGAAAACTTACCCCCCCCCAGTTCGGCAGAAGTACCTCCGACCACTGCGGACGATGCTACTCTGACGATTGGGTCGTCTATATAGGTTATCCCTATCTGCGACGCAGAAGAAAAGCTACCAGACAGAAAACCGTGTTCAAATTTACCCCCTTGTGCCTCCGTGGCAGCACCTTGCACCACCCCGTGGGCAATAGATTTTTGTGCAACATTACCCCAGGTAGTTTTATGGTCCCAAGCTTCCCCAATACTATGTGTCAGTGCAGCGGTAACAGCTCCGATAGCTGCACCCCTCAATCCAGCATGAAATGCATCGTTGGTACTTCCTCCAGCCAACATAACAGAGAGAGAGGAACTGGTAAACCCAGAGGCTGCACCGGATACAACGGGACCAGCCGGTGCCGTTACTATGCTTACCCCGATCGAAGCCGCAGTAACGACAATCTGGTTCCATGTTTCTTTCCCAAAGACGGTTTGACCCGCAACATTGGATGCCTTCAAATTGGCGAGTGATAAATCGATCCCTGCCTGACCTAAACTATTTAAGGCATCACCTATCTCACCTTTACTTAAACTTCTGACCGCTTTTTTTCCATTCCTGCTTATCCGGTTGAAGGATCTTTTAAGGGAACGCCAGACTTTTTTGAAAAAAAATCCTGAAGGGTCGGTATACGCCAACGGATTGTTCATCACATAGGAGTACCTATTCAGGTTTTGTAAATCGGTATGATCTTGTATGAAAGGATCGGGACTGATAAAACGGCCAATAACAGGATCGTAGACCCGTCCGTTCATATTGATGAGCCCAAAGTTATCTAAATGTTCATGGCCGGTATATCCACGGTCGTAGTCGAATTCAAGGTTGTTATCAATATCAGTACCGTCGGGGCTTCGGCGCTTGCCCCACGCATCATAACTTAATAAGGCTATCACTTGACCAGAATCACCAGTAATGCTTTGCAGCGATCCGAGATGATCTTTGTGCCAGTAGTGAGTGGAAGTTTCTCCCTCATGGTTAGAGTTACGTACAGCCACTACCTCGCCATTGGCACTGATATAACACAAATCCAGGGTGAGGGAATCAGTAATGAGCTGTTCAAATAGCCCCCCAACATATATTTTGGTAGCGGATAAGATAGAATCCTGAAATGTCCGTTGGATAATGCGCTCCCGGGAAGCACCGTAGTCAATCTCCAACCAATCCCCTTTTTCATTAAAAATGGTATTGACCTTGTCGAAGCTGGTAAAAGAGTAGTTGGATGTATTACTTGGAAGACAGAGGGTAGTGTCTCCGATGATGGTAGTCAGTTGGTGAGGCCCTGCGCCGTTTTCTCCATAAAAATATTGTCCGACATCTGATTTGTAAGTGATGTTTCCCAGGACATCGTAAGTCAAATTGGTATTGGCAACACCAGGGATGGAGGAAGAAACAAGCCTATTCAAGTCATCATATTCAAAACTTTCAATAAGGTTCAACAGGTTGTCCTGCCTTTGGGTAAGGTTTCCCAGATTATTATAGGCATACGAGAGATCCTGAACCTGGCCCTGTGTTCCAAAGCTTTTTATTTTCTCTAACCAGGAGGTGTTATTATTAAAGGAAAATTCAGAGATAACACCATTTCCGAGTGTGCTTTTTGTGAGCTGTCCTCTTGCATTTACCTGATCTGCTTTCCAGTATAGAGTATTGGTAATGTTATCTCTGACTTCGGAGTGATAGCCGTAATCATTGTAAATGTTTCTGATAGAAAAGCTATTAGGGTAATGAGTGCTAAGCAAACGGCCGAATTCATCAAAGTAGTTGCTGATGCGATGGATTTTACCATTGATTGTTCTATCTTGATGACGAACTCTGCTCAAATCATCGTAAATCAGTTCGTAGTAATAACCAGGGCTGGTAGTTGAAGCCAGCATCCCCAGTCCATTTGGCTGGCTATCATAGTTCCAGCTGGTCACTCCCTCCGGTTCGGCCCTCTCAATCAGACGGCCCAAAATATCGTAATTGAATAAAACGACTTCCCCTTTTTGATTGGTTTGGCTCAACAATTCACCAATTGTATTATAATGATATTGGTAAGTCCCTAAATCAGGGTCTGTCATTGACGTTTTATTTCCATATAAATCATAGGTCATTGTCGTCTCATTGCCCAGTGGATCAGTTATCTTGACCATATTGCCTTGAGAGTCGTATTCGTAGGTAATGGTGTTACCTTGATTGTCCGTACTTGAGGCAAGCCGCCCAATCGGGTTTTGAGTCAAAGTCTTGGTTTGTCCCAAAGAGTTGGTCGAGATAGTGGCCAGGCCCAAATATTCGATAGTAGTGGTTAGATTGCCGGGGCTGACGGTTTGCACAGTCCTGCCTATTTCATCATAATTACTGGTAGTCCAAACGGGAGTTGACCCTTCGAAGTAAGGATCAGAAACACCTGTTATAAGGCCCCGCTCATTATAGGTAGATTTAACGATGGTTGTTTGTCCATTAAATCCAATGAAGGATTTTTGTATTTCCCGACCCAATATATCAATGTAGGTATAGGCAGGTGGGCTGGTGGCCGTTTCAGATACAGTATAAAATACAGCATTGACAGGACAATTACCTTCACACTTTAGATATTGGGTCGTTGTCCAGTTCCCATCGGGATATTCTACTCTGCTGACCCTGCCAAATTCATCGTATTCATAACTGATTGTATGGCCATTTGCATCCGTTGAGGCTGTTAGGTTGCCAAATTTTTGGTCGTAAGCAGAGGTAGATGTGTGCCCAAGTTCATTGCTGACAGATAAAGTAAACCGGCCATGCTGATCAAAAGTAGTGTAGGTGTTTCTACTAGTAAGTTGAGTCCCATTAAAATAAGTGAGGGTACTTTGAGTAATATTCCCAAATTCATCGTAAGTATAGTGTTTGGATATTCTTTGCTCTATCGGCAGGTCGGGTTCCGTAATTTCATTAATCAATAAACCAGTTGTTGGGTGGTATTCAAACGCAGCCACCCTTTTGGTTATTGGTTTTTGAGGTGCCTTCCTAAATACCTCAGATCTTGACAACCTTCCGAGAATCCAGTTTCCGATAACGTCTGTGTATTCGTTCCAAGTTGAGTCAATATGTCCATCTCCATGATCGACCACTGCGTAACGGACATTTCCATAGTCATCGTAACTCATTCTGTTGGTCACCGTGGTGATAAGGGTTCCGTCTAATTCGTAATTCCTCGTGACAGTCTTGGACGTATATGAAAAATGTGCTTTGACTGATCCATCTTGCCCATAATACTCCGTTAGTTCATTCGTATAGTCCGTTTCGTTCAATATATTGCCGTTTGGAAGTCGTGTTTCCGTTCTTGTGAGGGGGCTGCTCAAATATTTAAAATCCCGGTCAAAAAATTTAATATTGGTTATTCCTGTACCTAAATCAATTGTCCTAACTTCACTAAACCCTCTGAACCCTCTACCTTGCAGGTTAGTTTTGGCTCCTTTATAACAGTAGGAAACATGGCTTTTACCACCTATACCATTATCAGTTGAAAAAGATGATATAACGAACAGGTTAGACTGAAAGTCATATTCCGGGTAGATTGCAGTATTTTCTTTGGTATAAATGCTTCCATCTAATAGAGACTTATAGGTCAATTCAATTTCAAGTCCATGGCCGTTCGTGATCTTTTCAATGTAATTGGCAATTTCTATATTGCTTTGAAACCATCTGTTGGCTCCATTTGACTTGTCATACCACATGATATCAACCAAACCTTGACAACTGAAACCACCAATGGAAATATTTGTCCCTTCCTTGATTTGATTAGGATCAATGGGGTTAAGAAAACCCTGTTGACTTGGTTGTGCAGGGTTGAGTGGCTCATTAAAATTGCATTGACCATCATTTTGAAACCAATGGTTGTAGCCATTGTCTTTGTTGTACCATAAAATATCATCTGCACCATCACCATTGAAATCAAAAAGATAGAGTACTTTGCTGTTTCCGGTTCCCGAAATCAGGTTGTTATTAAGTGTATGACTGACCTGGGTAAAGGCCTGTTGGCTTCCAGCAAACTTACCACTATTAAAAAACCACTTTGTTGCACCTCCATTCTTGTTAAACCACATGAGGTCGGTCAACCCATCCGCATTCCAATCTCCAAACTGGATTTGCACATTGGCATCCCCTGCAATTGCACTGTTGACTTGATCGGTATATGACGTGAACGAAGCCCCCACTCCATTACCGGTATTGATGAACCATCTGTTCGATCCATTGCCTCTTTGGTATCTCAACAAATCCATCAATCCATCTGCATTCCAATCACCGGAAATCAATTGTACATCTGTGCCTCCTATAAGTTGACTGCCACTGATCACATTTTGACCATTGTTGACCGAAGTGAAAGTGGTGGCTGTCCCTTGTTTTTGGTTAAAGAAGAAATGATTCCTTCCATTTGAGAACAGGTAAAGCATGACATCTGTAAGCCCATCACCATTATAATCACCAAAATAGGGTTGTATAATCTGTGTGCCATTTACAACCTGAAATTCCGCTTTAGGGATAAGTTGACTTTCATCTGAAAAAGACAACTGAGAAAATGATTGCCCATCATTAAAATACCATATATTATCCCCTGCATTAGGATCATAAAACAGTAGGTCACTGAATCCATCTGCATTGAAATCAGCTACCCTGGGAATTTTACCTTTGATATTGTTTGCAGGAAGGATAGCATTGCTGGGAAGGGAAAAATTGAAACTTTTGTTGTTATTGAAAAAGGCATTGTTCCCACTGATTGGGTCAAAAGTCAAAAAATCCGAGATGCCATCTCCGTCCCAATCACCTGTCAGAAGAGTCAAATTGTCATTATCCAATGAGGCTGGCAAGAGAGCGTCTGAAGTAGAATTTGAAAACCCAAGATTATTTTCTTTCATCCACTCAAACGTGGTGGGTGAAAAACAAATGCCGTCAGTACCACACTCCGTAATTTTTGTCAGCAGTGAAATATTTGTATTAGTAGAATAGTCGTACTCAAAATGGTACGCCCTCACCACTTCATCGTCATGTTTACATTCTATCCTGTTCAGCCTTTTTTTAGCTTGCATCTGGACACCACTAGCAAACTTGATGTTTTTGTCCTCCCGATCCTCATAAATAAATTGAATCGAAGATGTAGCAGACAGATTGCCATTTTCATTAAGGGTATAATCTATCCTATGGGGCCGATAGTCACCAGTGGCGTTTTCTTCCTGATAAGAAAAGGAAATATAGTTGCCCATGGTGTCAAAAATTCTACTGACATACCAAAACAAAATATTCTGTGAGCCCTGAGCTTCAATTTTTGAATCCGTAGTAAAACCATACTCTATCACCAATCCTGCCTTAGTCCACACCTTGAATCTTTCCGGAGATCCGTTTACATTGCCATATGCCTTTATTTTTTGATGAATATTTTGCTCAGTCCGGTATTCAGAATTGTCGGCTCCGTAATTTCCTTCCACTAATACCAACCGCTCTCCATCGAGACTGTAGGTATCCGTTTCGTCAATATTGACACCAGTGATCTGGTTGTCTTGAGCCAAGGTACGTCTGCTCCTGCTGATAACAGACATACCTTGAAGGTGCCAGCCTTTTCCCAACAAACCATTTCCTCCTTGGCTGCTGTAGGAAAGAGATAGGGTGGGCTGCATACCCGCTGTTCCCGGCGGTACTGTAATGGGGATTGAGTAAACTGCCGAACCTGCATCCGAAACATTGAACTGTCCTGCTGTATATCCTGCAATTTCATTGTTAATCAATTCGTAATCTTGCTCAATTTCTGTCGACTTATTGCCAATATTGATAAAACAGATTAGCAATAATAAGGTGTTCCAGATGCTTTTCATATTTAATAAATTGGAAAGGCTTTGTTGCATGAATAGACCAAACTAGAAGATGGGCCGGAAGTTTGTATTTTTGGTTTTCCACAACTAAAAACTCAAACCATCCGCCCCATGTTAAAAATAATTCATTGCCGTACACTTTTAGCTCGGCAAAAAGTTCATTGAAAGTTTGGAAAGAGAGACAGAAAAAATAAGGGTTTTCTGAGATTTTAAAATCTTTACAGAAAACCCTTGCAAAATGTCGTTCTGCAAAGATCTAAAAAATGGTTGATAAAGCATCAATCTGAGGTTCCACAAGGCAACGCCTTGCGTCGATTAACTGTCTTATCTGGTTTATTAGGTGCCTTAATCAAAGGTGTCCGGGCATCTTTATCAGAGTTGGGCCGCCATATGGAAGACCCTACCGACCTGGAAAGCCGGGTCAAGAAGGCCAAGCGTTGGTTGCAAAATAAGTGGACCGATGTCACGGTACACTTTATACCCTACCTTCTTCCGATTCTCCACTCTCTGAGCAAGGCTGGAGAGTTAGTTCTGGCCATCGATGGCTCCTGTGTGGGCAAAGACTGCATGGCGCTGATGGTCAGTGTAATCTGGCGCAGGCGAGCCATTCCCATTTGTTGGGTAGTTCGTAAAGCTCCCAAAGGCCATTTCCCGGAACACATGCACGTGGCCATTATCGGTCAAGTGGCGATGCTTATGGACAGTATCCTGGAACAGGATTGCCGGATTTTCCTGCTGGGAGATGCCGAATTCGACGGCTGCGAGTTGCAACAGTCTTGTTTGGCTCACGGTTGGGAGTACGTGCTAAAAACGGCGAAGGATACTTTGGTAGCCGATCATCCGAACATGGAGAATGCTTCGGCTTTTGGCCATTTGGCCGCAAGTATCGGTCAAAAAAGCTTGTTCCTGCCCCAAATGTATGTGACTAAGCAAGGGTTTGGGCCAGTCAATGTCTTGTTCTGGCATGACCGGACCCGATATGACCGACCTTTGTATCTGTTGACCAGCTTGGAATATGGCCCGCAAGCCGAAACATATTACCGAAAGAGGTATCACATTGAAACCTTTTTCGGCGATATCAAATCTCGCGGATTCCACATTCATAAAACCAGGATTGAAGAGCCTCAAACCTTGTTCAATCTCTTGATCGTGGCTAGCCTGGCTTTCATCATCTGTATCTTGTTCGAGTTTGATGCCCGAACCTCAGCTCAGTTGGGCAAATTCTGCCGTAAAGACCGAATCGACAGCTTGTCCGTGTTTCAGATTGGACTGAGGGCTGTCCGATTTTATGCTAGGCATGCTATGAATCTTTCTTTCCAATTTTCAAAGAACTTCCCGTAAAATAAAAGTGTACGGCAATGAATAGTTTTAAGTATTTTAAAGAAAGTATTTGAGGTTATGGAGGATAAATTTAGACTATTTACAATGTCTTGGAATTGCACAATAATCCCAAAGAGTAGCATTATCGTCCCAACAGGATTAAAATATTGGAAATCAGAATATTAGGAATGTTTAAATAATAACCTCACCATTTATGACTGCTTCTTTTTGCGCTGGTCTGCGTTGCTCATTAGTCAGGTAGCTTTGGCTATCTTCTTTCTTCCCGCCTTGCCCAGCACAAAAATAACCGACTCAAAATGTCGAATCTATTTTTTTAACGTTCCTTAGCCCGGATTATTCACGGCATGGAGTTGAAATTAAATTTTAACTCCATGCCGTGAATAATCCGGGCTAATCTTAGTGTAAAAATAGCTCGCTGAACCATAGCCGAAATTTGTTTTCAGCTGTATTGAAAAATCATCGTTAAGTGGATATTTTGGAGCAGACCAGCCAACTCGTCTATGCGAATAGGCCAATATTTTTTTATCTCGAGCACACTTTTTATAAGCTTTTTTTAGATAGTAAGCCTGAAGTCTATGTTTGCACTGATTTAACAATCGCTCCTTTTCATCTTGTTTTGCCTTTTCCTTTTTTACTAAACCATCAATTTTGCTAAAATCACTGGGGTAATTTGATTCGATTTCTTCTACTGTTGAATAAAATCCTTGGTATGGTTTATTTAAACTGACACAGTAATCATAACGTTCGAAAAGGATCTTAAGCTTCTTATGTTTTTTTGTAACTATTTAGGTGTGGGTTCCTGCGGCAGCGTAGCTGCGAAGGAACGACTCGCCCCGCCAAGCGTTGAGCAACTCTTCATAGGCAGACAAGCCGTGCTTTTTTGCCGTGCTGCAAAAGCTTTTGATCCTTGCATAGTGCCGCGCACCCTGTAGGGTACGGAAGCAGCCACTGACTTTTAGCTTCGTTTTTAACGGGCGGATATCACGTTCGGCCAGGTTATTAGTGAAGGGCACTTCGTGCTCCCGCGTGAACCTCAGTACTTCTTCTTCGTATCGTTCCAGCCTTTCGAGCAGGTTCCTCCCTTTTGTTTTCTTCGCCCGGCCTTTTGGGCGGAGTTCGGGCGGCGGCTCTTCACGGCTGGCTTCTTTTAAGATTTGCCGGTAGCGGGACAGGACCGTTTTATATTTTTTAGCCGGCAGCACTGAGCTCCCGCCACTGCTAAATTCGTAAGCGTACATTAACAAACTGTGCATCTTGTCAGCCCACTGGCGCTCATGGTTTTCAGCTAGGCCTCTAAGCTCGCGCAGCAAGTGCGCCCCACAAAGCGCATGGCGGGCGTTTTCCAAGCCAAAATAGCTTGCCCAGCAGTCGTGCACCAGTGTGCCTGTATAGTTTTGAGCTATGCTTTCGTCGCTGTGCAGCGCCTGTGCGCCTCTTTTCTCATGCACAAACAGATAAGTAAACAGGCCACAGACAAAATTATGTGCCCAGTGCAGTTTGCCTGCCACCCGGGCACCGCTTTCGTCAGCATGCGCTACGGGGCTGGACAATGCCTGCTCTTTGATAACCGCCTCATCATCGGCCAGCTTCCCGTACATGCGCTGTACGGAAGTGGATACTGTATTCTCATTAAGCTCATACCCTGTCAGGCTGGCAAAGAGCTCCCCTATGCGCCCTACGGGCATGCTTTGCTCCACATTCAGCAGGCTGACTAAGGCATGTACCCTGTCGCCGTATTGTACGGGGGCTGGCACGCCGGACGGGAAGCTGCCTGTATGCTGCTCGCCACAGCAAGGGCAATGTTTGACCTCCAGGCGGTGCTCTTCTATTTGCAAAAGCTTCGGGGGGAGGTCAAAAACCTGGCGGCGCTCTAAGCTTATGCTTGGCACAGTGCTTTCCAGGCTCTGCCCGCAGCTGCATGTTTGCTCAGCTACCGGGTGGACAATATGGCGGTCTGCTGCAGACGGGGCGACCATCTCAAGCGTCTTCCCCTTATGCCCAGACTGGCCTCCCTTCTTGCCGCCTTTCTTGCGCGGGAAAGCAGGGGCCTTCTTCAGCCCATCGCTGCTCGGAGGCCGCGACGAAGTCCGGCTGTTGGCTTTCAGCTGAGCTTCCAGCTCTGCAATACGAGCCAGCGCTGCTTCCAGCAGTGATTCCAGCTTCGCTATTTGCTCAGCTTGTTGCGCTATGATCTCGTCCTTGTTCACCTGTGCTAGTTCGCTATTTTCTCGCTATTTTGCAAATTGACCTAAATAGTTACAATTCCCCTTTAGTCAGATTCTATACTCAACTGGTATTGTAGGACTAAACCTCATGCATACAGTTAAGAAAATCCCTTTTAACCTCTCCCCATTGTTATCTTACCCCCAAAATTGCCCGGGCTCTATAAAACACGCTGTATCGATAAAATAAAGGCTTCTTGATTGATATCATCAATTATGAGTTCGCTTTGCCGGGCAAATTCGAAGAGCCTATTTGCTTCTTTTGGTTTGTTTTCGTGTTTTTCTTTGGCCATTGGGCTTGCTCTTTTGCCACTTCAAAGGTGACGGGCGACTGCTTGGATAAGCGCATCATAGACAAAGCCCCTCTTTCCTGAAATCAAGTTAGTAAAGTTGGAGTGTCCTGCAATTATTCAACATCACCCCTGTTACCGCCTCAACTTCGCCGCCCCCACATCATAATAATACTCCCCAATCGTCCCATCCATGACCTTCTCTACCATCTCATCAATCACAAAAATGGGTACCAAAAACCACTCCCGCACCCGCACCGGCTTCCCAAAACGGTCTTTGATCTCAATGTCAATCCTGGCCTGGTCAAAGAATTGGTGGATGAGCTTTTCCAGCTTGAATCGGTTGATGTTGGCGAGCTGATAGGTGGCGACGACTTCTACGTCGGCCATCAGGAAGGTGGGCTCATTTTTGGCATTGGCAATCCGGCGTTTCACATCGCTGATGGTGACGCCGATCTTGTGGATGACGTCCCGGCTTTCCTGTATCGTGGGGTGGTCGGACTGACTACGCAGGACGTAGATGGTGCCGGTGGCTACATCATCTTCGCTGCTTTGATCCGAGAATAGCCCGCCCAGCTTAGGATCGGTGACAAAGCGGCTCGTCTCGTCTTTGTACATGGCGCGGATGAGCGACCGCAGCAGGATGTTGCTTTCCATGCCGTTGGAGTAGATAACGCGCAGCCTTGCATCTTCTTCCCCGTTTGGGGCTTTGAAGGACTCCCCGACCTCGGCGATGTACGCCATCTGACCGCCCACAATAACAAACTGGGCTTTCTTCAAATCGGTCTTGGTAAAGCCTGAGTCTTTACGGAACTGAATGGTTTCCCGTATGCCACTATCCAGCTCTTGCTGTACCCGCTCAAAGAGGGGCTTGAATTGGTCAAAGTCCTCGCAGCGCGTACGGTTGGCCATTTCTTCCACGGCTCGTTTGTCGGCGCTCGACCGGACGTGCCTCAGCCGGGTGATGGAGGAATCGTCTTTCACCTCTACGCCCAGCTCTTGCAGCAGAGTGTCGTCGTCTATGTCATCGGGTATGGAATGGCCGGAGGCTGGCTCAGCGGTGAGCAGGTTTTGGGTGTCCAGGCCGTTGAGCAGTTCCACGCATTCTTTTTGGGCGCGGATCCGGTCGAGGCGTACCGCGTACAGGCGCTCGAAGATGTCCCGCTCTTCACCGTGCTGTGGCAGCCGCCCGTGTTCTTCCACAAACTTCTGGATTTCCTCGAAGCCGGCAATAATGCGCTCTTCCCGGGCGGTGTATTTTTTGACGGCCTTCGCCTCAACTTCTACGCCGAGTTCTGCCAGCAGGTCTTCATCCTCTTTCGTAAGCTTGTCTTTCTTAGCCATTCGATTGCTCTGCTTTTAGTCTTGCCAATACTGCGATGCCCTGTGCCATGCGCTGCTCCCAGGGGTCTGACGATTTGAGGTCGGGCAATCGCCCGCGCTCCTGTTTGAATTGTAAGGCCCGCTTGGCCAGGTCCCGGGCTTCGTCCAGGGAAATGTTGTGCTTTTTGGCTGAAATAACTTCAGCCATTGCCTTAAGGCTGCTCTCTGTCATGGCTTTGGAGAGGATGGAGTAGGCTTCGCTAAAGGGGTTGATGCTGTCGATCCAGTCCACATTCAGCTCGCGCACGTCCATGGCCAATTTTCGAATACCGTCTATTAATGCGGTATTACCTTTCTCGATTACTGACCTATCACTGTTTAAAACCTCTTTGGCCTTTTGCGTTAGGTTAAGGGCAGCGACAGCATGCTGACGTACAGATTCCACATCTTCAGCATCTAATTCAGGGTACTTGTCTTTGATAATTTTGCCTATTCGTATTTGAGTTAGCTCCTGTGGAACGACTTCTTCGTCGAATAAACCCCGGCCCATAGCTTCCTTATCCTGTACGACTGCGGCAATCACTTCGTTCAGGTCTTCCTTGCAGATGCGCTTGGCCGCATCACTTTTCGGCTCGGTCAGCCCTTTGATCTCTATCTGGTACTGACCGGATTCTTCGTTGAAGCCGATATTCTCCTTGTTCGGGTCATAACCTTCTTCCCCGTAGTCGTAGCCTTTGACCGGGCCGCTGTCGGCTTTCTTGGGCGTGAAGTTGAAACGGGGGGCCAGTACCTGCTCCATCAGCAGGCTGGCAGATATGGCTTTCAGGGTGTCATTGACCGCATCGGTCACAGCTTCCTCGGAGGCATCAGGCTCGGCGATCAGGTTGGTGAATCGGGCTTGGGTTTTGCCTTCCGCGTCCCGGGTGGCCCGGCCGATGATCTGCACAATCTCGGTGAGGCTGGAACGGTAGCCGATCGTCAATGCGTGCTCGCACCATACCCAGTCGAAGCCTTCCTTGGCCATGCCCAGGGCAATGATGATGTCGACATAGTCGCGGTTTTTCTTGGCCTCGGGTGCGCGCAAGGCAGCGGCTACGCGGTTGCGCTTGGCCGGGTCATCGTCGACCAGGTCGGCTATGCGGAGGGTCTTGCCGGTGGCGGTTTTCACCAAATGGAAACCGGTCTCCGGATTCGTGCCCTGCCAGTCGCCCAGCTCGTGTATGATGTGCTCCACTTCCTTGATCTTGTCGCCCATGCTCTCGCGGGAGTTGACGTTGGGGATGTGGATGATGGTCTTTTCCTCGGGATTGAGTACGGACAGTATCTCATCGGCGTAGGCTCCGCTGTAGAAGTAGTAGCCCAGGTTGAGCGTCTTGAGGTGCTGATAGCCGTTGAGCTGCTCGTAGTAGGTGTAGGTGACGGTGTCGAATTTTGCCTCGTCTTCCGGCATGAGCACCGGATTGGCATCGCCCCGGAAGTAGGAGCCGGTCATGGCGACGATGTGGGTCTTGTCCCGCTCTATGAATTGCTTGAGCTGTGTGCCGAGCACGTTGTTCTCATCGGCGCTGACGTGGTGGAATTCATCAATGGCGATCAGGCGGTTGTCGAATGGCTCAATACCGAAGCGCTCTACGGCAAAACGGAAGGTGGCATGCGTACAGACTAGCACCCGGTCTTCGCTCTCCAGGAAAGACTTTACGGAGTTGACCTTGCTGCCGTCTTCCCCGGGGGCATTGCAGAGGTTCCACTTCGGTTCTACCTCCCAATCGTAGTAAAAGCCAAACTTCGTCAGCGGCTCATTGGCAAAGCTGGCACCGATGGACTTTTCCGGCACGGCAATAATCGCCTGCTGAATTCCTTGCTTGTTCAGCTTGTCCAGCGCAATAAACATCAGCGCCCGGCTCTTGCCCGATGCTGGGGGTGACTTGAGGAGCAGGTATTGCTCGCCCCGCTTTTCGTAGGCTTTCTCCTGCATGGCGCGCATGCCCAGCTCATTGGAGGTGATGGAGCTGCCCGTACTTTTGTAGTGGACGGCTACCGAGGGGATGTCTTTTTTAGGGGTCATGCTTGTACTTTTTTATGATAACTGCCAAAGGAGACGCTGTATCCAGCCTCGTCTTCAATTCTCATAAGTTTGAGATAGTGTGACCAGCTTAGGAATGGTTCAATAATAAAAGCCATTCCTTAACCGAAAATCAGGACGTTCAGATTTCCGAGACAGTGTCTCGGATTTTGAGTATGTCAAATAGAACCGTCTCATGTTCTCCAGGTTATCCGTCGAGAAGCCTCTGCCAAAATCTTGAGACAAGCGCCTGGACAGCCCTTTTAGAATTCCTTTGCCATATTCTGCTCGTTCTTTTCCACCTTGCTCATTTTCCACGATGATCCGCCCGATTTCGTAATAGGTGACGACCATCGTCTGATTGACCTGACTGACTACTTTTCTTCTCGCAAGGGAAAGCAATTCCCCTATTTGAGCGTAGAGCTTTTCTTCTAAATTACGGTGTGGGGTCATGGCCTATCTTTTTTTGCAGTCATTTCGGTGTACAGTTCAAAAAGCTTTTCCAGGCGCTCCGTATCGTTTTTGAAGCGCCGCCCGATGTAGATGCGCTCCAGCACCTCGTCGTTGCGCTCGTGGGCGTGGCGGAGGTCTTCGGGCATCTTTTCCGGGTCGTACAGATCGGCGATCGTGGCCGGGAAGTGGCGCTCGCGGGCCAGCAGGATGTCTTCGGCGCAGCGGGTGAGGTCTTCTTTGTTTTTGGTGGTCAGCTTGGGGAC
>NZ_JPOS01000091.1 GCF_000759025.1 Phaeodactylibacter xiamenensis
GGGGCATTGCAGAGGTTCCACTTCGGTTCTACCTCCCAATCGTAGTAAAAGCCAAACTTCGTCAGCGGCTCATTGGCAAAGCTGGCACCGATGGACTTTTCCGGCACGGCAATAATCGCCTGCTGAATTCCTTGCTTGTTCAGCTTGTCCAGCGCAATAAACATCAGCGCCCGGCTCTTGCCCGATGCTGGGGGTGACTTGAGGAGCAGGTATTGCTCGCCCCGCTTTTCGTAGGCTTTCTCCTGCATGGCGCGCATGCCCAGCTCATTGGAGGTGATGGAGCTGCCCGTACTTTTGTAGTGGACGGCTACCGAGGGGATGTCTTTTTTAGGGGTCATGCTTGTACTTTTTTATGATAACTGCCAAAGGAGACGCTGTATCCAGCCTCGTCTTCAATTCTCATAAGTTTGAGATAGTGTGACCAGCTTAGGAATGGTTCAATAATAAAAGCCATTCCTTAACCGAAAATCAGGACGTTCAGATTTCCGAGACAGTGTCTCGGATTTTGAGTATGTCAAATAGAACCGTCTCATGTTCTCCAGGTTATCCGTCGAGAAGCCTCTGCCAAAATCTTGAGACAAGCGCCTGGACAGCCCTTTTAGAATTCCTTTGCCATATTCTGCTCGTTCTTTTCCACCTTGCTCATTTTCCACGATGATCCGCCCGATTTCGTAATAGGTGACGACCATCGTCTGATTGACCTGACTGACTACTTTTCTTCTCGCAAGGGAAAGCAATTCCCCTATTTGAGCGTAGAGCTTTTCTTCTAAATTACGGT
>NZ_JPOS01000092.1 GCF_000759025.1 Phaeodactylibacter xiamenensis
TGTCAAATAGAACCGTCTCATGTTCTCCAGGTTATCCGTCGAGAAGCCTCTGCCAAAATCTTGAGACAAGCGCCTGGACAGCCCTTTTAGAATTCCTTTGCCATATTCTGCTCGTTCTTTTCCACCTTGCTCATTTTCCACGATGATCCGCCCGATTTCGTAATAGGTGACGACCATCGTCTGATTGACCTGACTGACTACTTTTCTTCTCGCAAGGGAAAGCAATTCCCCTATTTGAGCGTAGAGCTTTTCTTCTAAATTACGGTGTGGGGTCATGGCCTATCTTTTTTTGCAGTCATTTCGGTGTACAGTTCAAAAAGCTTTTCCAGGCGCTCCGTATCGTTTTTGAAGCGCCGCCCGATGTAGATGCGCTCCAGCACCTCGTCGTTGCGCTCGTGGGCGTGGCGGAGGTCTTCGGGCATCTTTTCCGGGTCGTACAGATCGGCGATCGTGGCCGGGAAGTGGCGCTCGCGGGCCAGCAGGATGTCTTCGGCGCAGCGGGTGAGGTCTTCTTTGTTTTTGGTGGTCAGCTTGGGGACGGGGAAGGTGTTCCAGCCGAGTTTATTACCATAAGAATAATCAGTCCTTAACCGAGAGCAAACTGTACCAATCCAAACAATATGCAACTTAGACGCTATCAAAGAAAGGTTCCATAAAGGTTCGTCATACATCACATAGCACTTATCGCCAATTACCGGATTAGAGTCAATATAATCAACGGGTAAATAATGCCTATTTTCTGAAGAAACCCTTGGGATTACGATTGCTTTATTCCCAACAGATGCCGATAACTGAACGAACCTATGCGGCGTGGCAGCGTGTTTCCTCGTTGAAGCCGCTTTACTAGCACTTCTAAAGTCCCTAACCTTGGAAATAATTTCTTTTACTTTATCGTTTTCTAAGGCATCATTAAGAAACTCATCCTCAATCCAAAGACAGGCTCTTGGTTTCGCTTTGATTAATTCATCTGAACCATAAAAGGGCCTTATAAACTTAGCTGAAACTTTATCTTTAAAAATTAAGGCTTCGGCGTTATCTCTACTCATAATTAGGTTTCCACCATCTTTTGCCATATTGCCTAAGTACATCGTTCCTACTAGTGATAAAGGCTTATTTCTCTTACTCACAATCACAGAAGAGCAGGGAACCAAGTAAGGGCCAATTACATCCACCTCTCTGGAAACATCATCTGTAAATAAGAGACGTTTCTTCGTTTTGTTTTTTGATATTCCAATTATAACTACCGTCACACCAGCTTTATGACTGGCTAAATTTGCCCATTTGAATGAAGTGTGGGCAAAATATATCTCGAATCCTTTATTAAAAACTAATGACCATAATAATGCCACCTGCTCACCTTGACATATCGAGTTAGTAGTTACAAGCGCAGCATTAGAGTTTGTCACAGTACAAAATTCAGCAGCTTTGATCATCCAGTTTGCTACATAATCTAGTGAGGCGAATGACCCTTTATACTTGGAAAATACTTGTGCTGTGTCTTTCTTTTCTAACGCACTCTGGCGATTTCGACCTTTATACGGCGGATTCCCACAAATAAACGTCTCCCCCCCTTCATGCTCAAAATCAATATTCGCCTGCTGCAGTGGCGTACTAAACAAGTCATCCCCATACAACTTCACCCCCGTACCCGTAGGCGGGCAGACCGTCAGCCAGTTGATACGCAGGGCATTGCCGCAGGTAATCCAGTTTTCCGCATCCAGCGGCAGGAACTCCGCCAGGGCCAGCTGCTGCCCCAGGTAGAGCACATCGCATTGGTACTCCGCTATGATAAGCGCCAGGCGGGCAATCTCAGCCGAAAAGCCTTTGATTTCTATGCCCCGAAAGTTGGTCAGGGGGATTTCGGTGGGGCGGTCCGGCTCGCCCCGCCGCCGGTTGATTTCGTGCTCGATCTCCCGCAGCTGCTTGTAGGCAATGACCAGAAAGTTGCCCGAGCCACAGGCCGGGTCAAAAACGCGGATACGAGCGATGCGCCTGCGCAGGTTGAGCAGTTTACGGGGGTTGTCGCCCGCTTCCTCTAGTTGCTCCCGCAGCTCATCCAGGAAGAGCGGGTTGAGCACCTTCAGGATATTCGGCACGGAGGTATAGTGCATCCCCAGGGAGCCCCGCTCGTCCTCATCCGCCACCGCCTGTATCATAGAGCCGAAGATATCCGGGTTGATCTGCTGCCAGTCCAGCCGCCCCACATGCAGCAGGTAAGAGCGGGCAATCTTGGTAAAGCGGGGGCAGTCCGTTGCCCCGGAAAACAGCTCCCCGTTGACGTAGGGGAATTTGCGCGCCCAGGTACGGATGCCCTGTGCTTCCCGCTCCTCCGCTTTGACATCCATCGCCCGGAACAGCTCCCCGATGATCTCGTGCATATTGGAAGCATCCGGCGCGCTCATCTGTTCCACCGTGCCCGTGAAGAGGTTGTCGCCAGCAAAAATACTCGTGTCTTCCGCAAAAAAGCAGAAGATCAGGCGGGCCATAAAGTGGTTCATGTCCTGCTTGCGCTCCGGAGTCACCCAGTCGGGATTGGCGCGCAGCAGCTCCATGTACAGCTTGTTGAGCCGCCCCGTGGCTTTGATGTCGAAGGAGCTTTCCCGTATCTCCTTCACGGTACTGATGCCCGCCAGCTCAAAGAAGAAGGTAAAGTGCTGATGGAAATCGGGGTAGGCGCAAGCCAGGGTCTCTCCGCTGTTCAGGTTTTCGGCCTGCAGCTCTTCGCCATCGGTAGCGAGTACGAATTTAGCTTTGTTTTTGGCGGTTTCCGGGGCTTCCTGCAGTTGCCGCAGCGTATCCGCCACTGCTCCCGCCTCGCAGGTCGCGATGTGTATGTTGTTGCGCTGCAGCACCCCGCCCTCAATTTTTGACTTATTGGAGTTGCCCTTACGCAATCGCTTGACCGTCGTTTCCTTATTCCCATAGGCTTCCAGGAAGGCAAAGGGGAATTCTGCCGGGTCAAAGGGTTGTTCGGCTAACTCGGAGACGGCTTCTTCTATTTCTACTGCGTTCATAACACCTATGCGGTTTGCGACAATTGTGTGGAGGGAGGTGATGTTTCCAGGATTAAGATAATAAATCCGTTTACAATCAACTATCGGACTCGGGCATAAACAGCTCTTCTAACACCTCTTTAGTAAAATACTTCTGCAATGTGTTTTCCCAAATTGACCGATTAAGTAAAATAACCATCCTATCTTTTTTCAACATTCTTTCTACAGCTGGGATTGATAGCTCATCATAGGTTTTCTTTACTTTAACTAAAAACCTGCTATGTTTCTTTTCGTAAATTGTCCCGTAATAAAATGCTCCCTCACCGGAATAAGGAAAATACTCTTCCTTATCAGTGTTATGCAAAGTGTTTTTTATCTCTTTTCCGAGGTCAAGTGGTACTGATTTTGCTCCGCCTTCCATAATTCCTGTAAAAGGGTTCCAAAAACCAATATGAAGTTTGTCACTTGGGAATTCTTTGTTTTGATTGATATCGTCGTTGGGATCAAAATACACCCATTTACCCGATAGCCAGGAATCCCAGTCAATATTTTTATTCCAACATAGACCGAAACTTGGTTGATAGGTAGTGTCAGTGTCACCCAAGGACGTACTATAGTATGCATCCCCGTATATAAGGTTATCCCAATACTTTATCAGTTCTTCTTTTGAAAAGGGATAATGCAACGACACAAGTTCCTTAAAGAAAGGCTTATTTGAGTTGATAAGGCTATCGATGCCTATATTTGATTCATCATCAAGGTCAGACCACTCAGCTTCTCTTTTTTCTTCGAAGTAATCATTAATTTTTAATTCGTATTCAACAAGGTTTTCAAGTATTTTTTCATGGCGATTTATATTTAAAGATTTCTGTCGATATTCTTTAGCTACCTCGGTTAGTTCTGTTTTGACTTTTTTAAAATCAGAATTCTGCAGGTTAAGCTCTTCTTTCAATTTCACTTTATCATGAATACCATTTTGCCCGTTAATAGCCTTCTTTAGTGAAGCTCGGCTCTTTTGATATTCCTGAAGTCTTATACTTAACAACCTTTTCCGCCGATCTAAAATATCTTTTTCTGTATTAAGCCTTTCAAGAACTTGCCTTACGTTCGTTTGTTCCTCGACTATTATAGGTTTCACTTCTATATTGCACGCTTCTATTTCTTCTACATACCCTTCAGTTTCAATTAGATGCTTAAACTGTTGGATATAAGGAATCAACTCAAGTGCTCCGGAAATCTTCTCCCCCCTAAATTCATTTAAGTTATGTTGATCTTCTTTCAAATCAACATATCCCCTTTCTTGATTAAGAAAAACATACCCCTTTAGCTTAATCTCTTTATTTGTTAATATTTTTCTTAGCCCCCGAATCATTTCTTCACCTTGTTTGATGATATAGTTCTGAACGAACAACGCTTCATGTTCTACCGAGAGGTTATATGCCTTAGCAATATATTCCATCGCATCCTGCCAGCTTTCATTGTTCAGTCTATGCTTGGATGAATATTGCACGATTTCATAAATCTTTGAAATCCTGTAGTTGACCCAATCAGAGAACGGAATAATATCCAGACCCTTGTATTTAATCTTAGTGTAAAAATAGCTCGCTGAACCATAGCCGAAATTTGTTTTCAGCTGTATTGAAAAATCATCGTTAAGTGGATATTTTGGAGCAGACCAGCCAACTCGTCTATGCGAATAGGCCAATATTTTTTTATCTCGAGCACACTTTTTATAAGCTTTTTTTAGATAGTAAGCCTGAAGTCTATGTTTGCACTGATTTAACAATCGCTCCTTTTCATCTTGTTTTGCCTTTTCCTTTTTTACTAAACCATCAATTTTGCTAAAATCACTGGGGTAATTTGATTCGATTTCTTCTACTGTTGAATAAAATCCTTGGTATGGTTTATTTAAACTGACACAGTAATCATAACGTTCGAAAAGGATCTTAAGCTTCTTATGTTTTTTTATAACCTGAACTATACCTTTAGCAGTAGTTTTAGGCTTCTCAAATAAGCTTAGTAAGCCCTTAAACTGTTTCTCTAAACCCTTCTCAATTTCAATATAATCAACTTTTATCTGATCTGTGTTTTCAATAAACACTAGAACACAGATTACTTCTTCATTTATTTGAGATGGGTTCATTGCTTATACTTTTATTTCCACTTGTAAGCCTGAAGAGTCGATTTCGGATTTTTTAGAGAAAACCTTTAGGTTCTTTCGTGTTTTTACGCTATGCGACATCAAATAGTTACGCATTTTGATGAGCATTGGACACCTAGCAAGATGCTACAGTGGTGCCTAATAAAACTTGGGGTGGTTCTTCGACTTTTCTAACAGTTCCCTTCATAAAAGAATGGGGCAATGCATTCATCTGATTTAGTGCCCGTCCTAAGCAATACCATTCTTCTACTTCTCCAGAAAAGTCGCTCTTGGCTGGTGAACCCATAATTAGTTCGACTTCGGATTTACTCATGCCCGGAGAGAGCTGATAGGAGACATTCAAGTCTTGCTGGAGACCAAGCATACTTGAACAAGAAGTCAGCGCAAAGGCAATCAGTACGGTAGCAAATAGGTTTTTCATTATAGTTCCAAGGTTCAATTCAGTTTACTTTCATTTCAAAAAAGCATGTACCCTTAGTTTAAAGAATAATCCCAGGCGATCCTCAATTAGTAATGCTGAATTCAAGTTTTTTCGACCAACTTCTCCAGACCCTCCACAATATCCACTTTAACCACTGATTGGCGATTGTACTCTTCCTCCAGAGCCTGGGTAATATACTGGAAAAGATATGCTGAGCCCGGTATCCGGGTAGATTCAACAGGGGCTCGATCGAGTCTTTCTTTATCTTCATATTTTTCGATGACAAGGTGGGGCTGTTGCTCCCCATACAGCTCGGCTGGTTCGAAATACAGTTTGAGGCAGCCTTTGTACCCCATAAAAATAAAGGCATTATTGGACAGTCTAACCACGCTGAAAGCTTTCTCAACGATTTGGTCTATTCTTTCCCTGAACTCTTCTAGGGAGATGTCTTTTTTGAGCTTTTGAGCTTTGCCGTGCTTTGCAAATTTGTCGTTTAGGATTTCTTTGAGCTCATTAGCTTTAGAGTCAGGGAAGAGATTACGGTATTCTCTTTCTCCCAGGCCCTTTATTTTTTCTTCTATGATTCTCAAATATGCTCCTCTTGACCAGTCAGTATTGTAAATCAAGCTATGAGTAATTTGATACCAGGTAGAACCTTGTCGTATAGAGAAATCTAAATACTCATCGCTATTTCGTTCAATTTCGTCAAAGTTATCTGAAAGACTGATGACCCAATTATAGAGGTCCGCTTTATCCATTTTCTGGCTTTCCATAAGACTATAATTTTTCGCTGTTATCAGCTTATTTTCAATGTCTTGACACCTGAATATATCAGTCCAAACCGTGCCATTATTTGGGAACTTACCCCGCCACATACAACGCCACCAACACAGCCAGCGCCACTATAAAGAAGAAAGCACCCAACCCCAACATCCAGTACTTATACCGCACCACCCGCTTATGCATCTTCCGTATTGAAGCCGAGGAGGAATCATTATACCGGTACGGTGCAGGAAACAACACCAAAAACGTAAACACCAGCGAAGCAATCCACAAAATCACCGCCAAATTCAGCAGCCCACTCCCCGCCATCTCTTTGAAGCCATCCGGATTCAGCTTTAGGAAGATGGTAAGCGAGATGGAGATCATACCCGAGAGGAACTTCGCGGCATCTTCGATGCGCTCCGGCGTCTTCTGCTGCACCTCCCGCTGATGTTTGATCCAGGACTGGTCGGCTTCGCTCGCCTTTTTGGCGGCGATGATTTTGGGTGGCTCTTTTTCTTGGGACATGGTCTATTGATTTTGCTGTTGGAGGATTTCCTGGACGCGGGCTTCGCCTAGCTTTTCGATTAAAGCATTTAAGTAGTCAGCAGAGGTCTTAGCATTAGGCGACCCAATTTTATCAAAGATAGCATAAGCTTGGACGATAAATGGCACGGCAGCTTCCCAGTTTTCCTGCTCGTACTGCATCGCTCCAATATTGTGAAAGCATTCTGCCATGCCATTAGTATCGCCGATCTGCTGCCTAATTTTCAAACTTTGCTCCAGGTACTCCAAGGCTTTGCCGTAATCCCCTCGCGCTTTGAATATCTGGCTGATATTATTCAGGGTGGCCCCTTCTCCGAAACGGTCGCCGATCTGCTGCTGTATTTGCAAACTTTGCTCCAGGTACTCCAAGGCTTTGCCGTAATCCCCTCGCGCTTTGAATATCTGGCTGATATTATTCAGGGTGGCCCCTTCTCCGGAACGGTCGCCGATCTGCTGCCTAATTTTCAAACTTTGCTCCAGGTACTCCAAGGCTTTGCCGTAATCCCCGCGCGCTTTGAATATCTGGCTGATATTATTCAGGGTGGCCCCTTCGCCTTTCCGGTCACCGATCTGCTGCTTAATTTTCAAACTTTGCTCCAGGTACTCCAAGGCTTTGCCGTAATCCCTTCGCGCTTTGAATATCTGGCTGATATTATTCAGGGTGGCCCCTTCGCCTTTCCGGTCACCGATCTGCAGACATATATCTAAATCCCGTTTGAAATATTCAATAGCTTTGTCGTATTCTCCAAGAGCATAATAAAGACTCCCTATATTTCCCAAAGTAGTACTTTCTCCGGACTGGTCGCCGATCTGCTGCCTAATTTGCAAACTTTGCTCCAGGTACTCCAAGGCTTTGCCGTAATCCCCTCGCGCTTGGAATATCTGGCTGATATTATTCAGGATGGCCCCTTCTCCGGAACGGTCGCCGATCTGCTGCTTAATTTTCAAACTTTGCTCCAGGTACTCCAAGGCTTTGCCGTAATCCCCTCGCGCATAGGCAGTGGTAGCCATATTATTCAGGGTGGTCCCTTCTCCGGAACGGTCGCCTTTTTTTCGGTCTGCTTTAAGAGACTTCTCATAGTATTGTAAAGCGGCATCGTACTGCCCATATAAATCCAAGATTAGCCCCAAGTTATTGTAAATTCGGTCATGTGTATCATCCCCCAGTAGCTCCTCGGTGCGCAAGCCATAGAAGTAGCTGAGCTGGAATTGGGAAGTTCCATAGTAAAAATGGCAAAGCACATCCCCAATCTCATTCACCCGCTCTTTTCTTTTGGCGGCGTAGTAATGCTGCCACGCTTCTTTCAGGTCACTGTAATTGCGGTGATTGACCGTTTTGTCAATGTGGTAGTAGTAATCCCCCGCCTTCTCCTCCGAAAAAGCCGGCAGCGGCAGCTCTACCTGCTCCAGCATGCCCCGTACCAAGGGGGTGAGGTAATAGTACAGTAGCGATTGCTCCGTATCCAAGGGTTCCTCCTGCCGCTCCAGGAGTGTAAGCTGTACCAGCCGCTCCAGGGCTTTTTCCTCATCGCTAATCTCAGCCTCTTGCATGGCGATAGCCAGCGGCAGTACCGGGCGGCGGAAGGGGTACATCAGCCCCAGGCAGTGGCGCTCCTCTTCCGTAAGCAAACCGAGCAGTTGGTTGAAGACCAGGTTTTCGCTCATTTCGTGCAGTACATCCCCTTTGTACTGCTCCAGGTAATCGTGCAGGGTAGCCAGGGTGTTTTCCGCCTGCCCCTGATGCTGCCGGTATAGCTTATCAAAGAACTCCAGGGCGCGGTAGTTGCCGCCAAAGCTTTGGTGCAGCTGTTTGGCGAGTTCCTGGAAAGTGCCAGGAGCTGCTTTTTTGAGCGCCGTTGTTGCTTTTTCCCGCAGCAGTTTGTCCAGGCCCAGTTGCTGGCATTTTTTCAGGAAGTCAGCAAAGCGTACCTGGTTGAGGTCGATTTCTTCCACCTCCGGAAAGTCCGCCAGCGGGTAACGACCGGTAAGCAGCAGGGGGCATAAGCGGTTTTGGTAGAGAAAGCCGATGACCTCCTTGGTGTCGCTATATTCCGTGGCAAAGCTACCGCCCGGCTCGCTTTGGAAGGTCTCCAGGTTGTCGAAGACGAAGCAGGGGGTGCATACTTTTTTGACTCTTTTCAATAGGTACAGGAATTGCTTCATTACCTCATCCGAGGCTTCCTCTACTTCACTATCAATAAGGAATTCATCGTGCTCTGTGCGGAGATAGTCCTTCATTGCCTTAATCACATCCTCTAGTCGGGCAGTATTCTCGTTAAAGACAAAGGGGTAAATACTCCCATCCTGCAAGGCCAGCCGCTGCACCAAATGCTCCGCCATCGCCGTCTTGCCTACCCCGCCCTGCCCGCGCAGCAGCACCGGCTGCTTGTCTATCAGCAGCGGCAGGGCTTGCTTGCGCTCCTTGCGCCGCCCGAGGAATTGGTAGCCCTCGTGCCGCTCCAGCAGCAGCGCGTGCTGCCCGGTGATGAACTTATAGTTTTGGAAGGCCAGCGGAGTATATGCCGCTTTCCAATCTACCAGATCGCTCACTGCGCTATTGGTATACAGCTGCGGGATCATCCACTGCGCGGGCGGCTGCTTTGGGTATAGCCGGGCTTCTTCCTGCTGCGTGTATCGTATGGCACTCTGGAAGGCGCGTTGCAGCGGCTCTTTTTCCGCCAGCTGCTGGTACAAATGGCTGGCAAAGACCGTGGCAAAGTAGTCGCTGATGCTCAGCCCCATCGCCACTACAGCGGGTACACCAATCTCCAGCAGGCGATTACTCACCCCCTTGAAGGTCTCCTCCTTTTGCCCTTGCGCCGTCTGGCAGGAAGACAGCAGCACCAGCGCCGGGCAGTGCTCCGGCTTGGCATTCAGCGCAGCGGCAAAGTCGGCAGCAGAAGTCGGCTGTTTTTCCATGCGCAGCCCGTCTTCCAGTTCCAGCCAGCCCTGCCCATCGCGGAAGGTGCCGTGCCCGCTGAAGTGCAGGATGTGGTAGTGGTTTTCTTTTAGTTTCCGTTTTAGGCTTTGCAGGGAGCCGTCCTCTGTGAAGTCGAGCTGCACCTGCCCGTGCTCGTATAGTGGCCCGAAGGCTTGGATGATGCGGTCTTCTTCCTCCTCGTAGGAAAGGCGGGCGTGGGTATCCTCTGGCGCTGAGATCATCACCAGCACTTTGAGGGGGAGCGGGTTTTGTAGCGCTTGCTCGTTTTGCCGGGAGGCGGGCAGTCCTTTGGTTAGATATAAATATGGTATATCCTCCACCGCCAGCCGCCAGGGGAGGTTGAGCAGGGTATTGTCTTCGTGGGTGAGCTGCACGAGCTGGTGCTGGGTGCGGGCGGCTTCTAGTATATTGGGCACCTTGGGCTGGGCGTCCAGGGCTTCTCGCATGGCCTGCCGGAGGCCTTCGACTAGCTGTGGAGTTAGGGGGCGGCCGTTTTCCAGTTTTAGGAGGAGGTGGTCGTAGTGGTTGGTTAGGGCCTCTTGTTGCTGGGAGGTCAGGTGTAGGGCTAAAGTGTGGGTGTTGAACTGCTGCATTTCTAGATCGTCTTTAAGTATAAGGGAGTGGAGACCTCCCCCTGCACCCCCTCGCCGAGGGGGATAATTCTAGTCGTGATTGATAGCCTTAAGGTTTGGCATATTTACTCCAATTTTTTAATCCCCCGCAGGGTCGTCTCATTATTCTGCACCGTACCGGGCAGCTCAATGGTCAGCATATCCTGGCAGAAGGGGCAGTGAAGCTCTTGTGTCTTAGGCCCTTCGAGCTTGGTCTCATCGTATTCCAGTACGATAGGGAACTGCTTAGCCTTGTCGCAGGGGCATTGGATGGTGTGTTTTTCGCGGCGCATAGGGTTTGGTCATTTAGTGCAATGGTAATAATGCGGAAAATGCGTGAAAAATTGTAGCCCACACTCAAATTTGTATGGGATTTGAGCTAATAAATTGGGTCTGATATTTTCTTTACCTTTGGAATATACAAATAGCCAAGCATGAGACTGAAGAAGGTAGTCGTACAAAATTTCCGCGGCATTGAGTATATCGAACTTGATCTTGACGACCAGCTGAATATCCTTATTGGCGAAAACGGAAGTGGTAAAACCGTTATACTTGAAGCACTTACGGTCGCAGTAGGTGCTTTTATGATTGGCCTTCGAGATGTATCAACCCGTGGTATTCGTGATGATGATGTCCGCTATACTGTTCAGCAGGAATATGCCTACCCTGTTGTTATTGAAGCCAATGGTATAATTGACGGTCAAAGGGTTAGTTGGAGCAGAGAGCGGCACAGTAAAACAGGGAGTACAAACTATAAAAATGCTCAACCCATTAGCCAAATCGCCCAAACCATGGACGATCGCGTGAGATCGGGGGAATATGTAGACTTACCGCTGATCAGCTATTTCTCTACCGGCCGTCTTTTTGTCGAGGCTCAAAGCCAACAGAAAAAGCAGCCAACTGCCCGAAATGGCAAAAAGGAGTTGGGTTCCAGGTTTAGGGGTTACCGGGAAAGCCTGGATGCGAAATCTAGTTTCCGTCGTTTTGTAGATTGGTTTGAGCTGAAAGAATTGAGCCAGTTGCAAAAAAAAGAAACTGACCCTTCGCTATTCATGGTTAAACAAGCCATCCGCAAAAACTTACCAAATTGTAAGGATGTATTCTACGATTTTGACCCGGATACAAATCGGGGGCTGACTGTAGCTTTGACAGATGGCCGTACCTTGCCTTTTGAATACCTGAGTGACGGCGTTCGTAACTTTTTCGCCATGATGGCAGATATTGCCCATCGCTGTGTATTGCTCAATCCGCATTTGCAGGAAAAAGCCTTAGCGCAAACGGAAGGGATCGTTCTGATCGACGAACTCGATCTGCATCTACATCCTTCCTGGCAAAAGAGCGTCATCAGGAGTCTCACCGAAACTTTTCCTAAGATTCAATTTGTAGTAACCACCCACTCTCCTTTTCTCATACAAGAAACTGAGGCTAACCAGTTAATTGTATTGGAAGACTGCAAAGTCAAGCAAACAGGATCAGGCAACAACCTGAGCCTGGAAGACATCGCCGAGGAACTACAGGGCTTTGTCAACCCACGCTGGAGCAACAAGCGGGAGGCTTTGTACGAAATTGGCAAAAAATACTACACTGCTGTCGCTGAAGGCAGCACTGCTGACAATATCGAAGAGGAAATGACGCAGGCTGAGAAAGATTTCACTGAAGACACCCTGTTCTACGCCTACCTTGAGGCGCTTAAAGCTATGAAGCAATGAGAGCTGTAGATAAGGGCGTGGCTCCTCGGGCCTACTTGAATTATACAGATGCTAAACCCGATTTATTTGACCGCATTGGTCCCTACTGCGCATATTGCGAAATGCCTGTAAGAGATTTGGGCTATGTAGACCACGTACACCCGCTGGCGAATGGAGGCCAACGTCTCGCATGGGAAAACCTTCTGCCCAGCTGCTTTTTCTGTAACCGCGTAAAATGGAACAGAAATACAGACCGCTCACAGCACCTATGGCCGGACATTGATAATACAGACTTGGCTTTTGAATATGGAAAAGCATACATAGTTCGACCAATTAGAACGCTGACTAGAGCACAGAACCAAGCCGCAAACAATTTGATACAGCTGACGGGCATAAGCAGAACTGCGGCTAACTCAACCCGAAAAGATAGGCGTTGGAAAAACCGGCAAGAAGCCTGGAGAAAAGCGGAAGCTATGTACGCCGCTTGGCAAACCCAGCAAAATCGTCCGGGCTTGCTTATCGCTATACCTGAAATTGCCGAATCTACTGGATTCTTTTCTATATGGATGAGTGTTTTTAAAGATGAGACTAACCTACGGGATGCTATACGCAGGAAGTTTCCAAATACGTTTGAGCAAAGTGACTCAAACGGAAAGAGGGTAAAACGGCTCCACGCACTTATTTGAACAACAAGCTTCCGTCCACTTCTACCCCCAAAACTGGCACCTTTGTCACAAATAATTCACAAAAAACCAACCCCCTACCCTATCATCCTGATTATCAATATTTTAAAAATACAAGTCAAATCCTGTTCTGGGCACCGAAGCCTGATTGTCACTGACAGTCAGGCTTTTTTCTTTAGAACTCTCATTATTGGATTTTACCCGAAAAAGAATTACTTTTACAGCATAAACTATAAAAAAGCCGAAAGAAGAGTTTTTTCTATAAACTCCAGATATACACACTCCACGTTTCTGACACTCTTGCACAACACCCAAACCGGGCACTATAAGAAACGGGCTATTCAAAGCCCGTTCTGATTGTGTCCTGCGAAAAAACAGAATAAGAGTAAATCACTTGATGAATTTCATGTTACTCTCCTGCCTTTTTTGCCCACGAAGTAACTAAAGAACTAAGGTACCGTCTTAACCTTAACTCAACAAATAAGATTTCAAGCTTACCGCTTGTAATCGTGCAGACTTACTCAGACAACAGATGAAGAAAGTTCCGGAGACTAAAATCGGTAATTTACAGGTAGTTGAAAAACAGTCGGTTGTAGCTTACCTGCACTGCTTTTGTGCAGAGGGGACCCCGCTCAACGTGGATGTGCTGAACGAGCAGGGGAAAACCTACCGCACCCACAAAGCCCACTTGGAACCTGGCCCCCACAAAGCCACTGTACGCCTTGGTAATTTACCACCTGGACGGTACAATGCATGGATAACCCTTGGACAAGTTTCAGGCATCCGAAGTTTTACCATATCGAAGAGCGACTCCTTCAAAGACCGGTTTAAAAAATGGCTCAAACGATAAAATTCCTACCTTTTTTATAGATTTTCTCTTCCCCGCTTCAACTAAGCTCTTTGACCTGCGTTCCTTAGTCATTATTTAAGGACAGTCCCCTACTGCCCGACTTTTAACCTCACACTACGGAACCATGCCAGACAAAAAAACAATCGGCAAAAAAGAAGCGGAAAAACTGGAACGCATCGCTTTCATCTTGAAAACGGTAGCTCACCCGCTCAGACTAGGCATTGTGCACCTCCTCGAGCAGCACCCGCAGCTTTCTGTTTCCGAAATCTGTACGATGCTCGGTTCAGAACAATCCCTGACTTCCCACCATCTGCAAAATATGCGCCTCAAAGGCATCCTTCATGCCGAACGGGATGGTCGCAGCATGCTATACACCCTTAAAGAGCGTGATGTCTCTTCTATCATCTCCTGCCTGGAGAACTGCAATTGCAACATGTAAAATGCGCTACTAAGCATTGGCCAACCGGCATAATGCCTTTTCTTTTTGTTTTTTACATGAACAAAACAAACTATATTCGACTTTCAAACTTATTATTATGGCACCTTACCGTTCGCTGCCTGCGGATTTGTTCATGGTGGAACTGGCACTTACGTCAGATGCTGTCCTGATCGACCTGCGCACACCTCGGGAGATTCGGAGGGACAAATTGATGGACCAGGCCATGAACATAGATTATCTCAGCGACACCTTCGATGAGGAAATCGAAACTCTTGACCGGCTGCGGCCCTATTTTCTGTACGACGACGGTGGCAAAAGAGCACCTTTAGCTGCCGCTCTTATGGCCCGGCGGGGTTTTAAGCAAATTGCTTACCTGCAAGGCGGCCGAAAGGAAGTTCAGGAATTTGAGCAGTAGCCGTAATTGTCGGGATGACTATGGCAAAGGCACTTTTTTGTACGGGAGAATGGATCGCTGCCAATCTGGTTGTGCTTAAAAATTTTGAAAGTTAAAACCACAGATGAAAGAATTCTGGGAAGAACGCTACTCAGCGGAAGAATATGCCTACGGCAAAGCACCAAACACTTTTCTCCGGGCCGAATTAGAACATTTTGAGCCGGGACATGCCCTCTTTCCGGCAGAAGGGGAAGGTCGTAATGCCGTTTACGCTGCCCAACTTGGCTGGTCAGTGGAAGCCTTTGATTACAGTAGTGCAGCCCGGCAAAAAGCGCTGCGCCTGGCCCAAGCCTATCAGGTAACCCTGCAGTACCAAGTTGCTTCCATAGAAAGCTTCCCCTTTGAGCGTAAGGAGTACGACCTTATTGCCTTGTTTTTTGTACACCTGCCACCAGCACTTCGACAACAACTGCACGCGGCTTGTATCACTGCGCTGCGGCCCGGCGGCAAGCTACTGTTGGAAGCCTTTCACAAGGAACAGCTCACCCTGAATTCCGGTGGCCCAAAGCAGGAAGGCATGCTGTTTAGCCTGGAGGAGCTGGAAACCGACTTTGCATCTCTTTCACTCGACCAGATTTCCCGGCAACGTGTTATTTTAGAGGAAGGCCCCTACCATCATGGGCCAGCCGAGACTGTTCGAATTCGCGCAACCAAACACCAATAGATATGGAAAGCCTGAAAGTAGCCCAATCCACCTTCGATGATATCGCCAAAGAAATCCACAGTGATCAAAGCCCGGTAGGCATCGATGCCAAGAAGACACACATCATTATCCTGGATAAACTGCTGCAGCTGGAAGAACGGCTGAAGCAAATCGAAGCAAAACTAGAAGCAAAAGACCACTAACTTATGATCACAGAAAAGGCAAGGCCAGAAATCCTGTCGCTCATTCGTCAGCACTACCCTCAGCTAGCAGAGCGCAACCTGCAGGATGCCATCGCGGATGAAGGAACGATCATGCATTTCAAAGCCGGATCGCTCATCATGGATTTTGGTGCCTACGTCAAAATTATGCCCCTGATCATCAAGGGCAGCATCAAAGTATCCCGGGAAGACGAGGAAGGTAATGAACTGTTCCTCTATTATCTGAAGCCCGGAGAAACCTGCTCCATGTCCTTTACCTGCTGCCTGATGGACAAAAAGAGCGAAATCCGCACGGTAGCCGAAGAGGATACCACCCTGATCGGCATCCCCACCCGTTTTATGGATGAGTGGATGAGCCGGTACCCTAGCTGGAAGAATTTCGTGATGACCTCCTATGACAACCGTATGCTGGAATTGGTGCGCACCATCGACAGCATCGCCTTCAAAAAGATGGACGAACGCCTGATGGATTACCTGGAGCAGAAAGCCGAAGCCAACAACAGCCGGACCCTAAATGCCACCCACCAGGAAATCGCCTACGACCTGAATGCCTCAAGAGAAGCCATCTCCCGGCTACTGAAACAGCTGGAAAAGGATGGGGTTGTACAGCTTGGGCGCAATCGTATAGAACTGTTGTAGCCCTCTTCAAAAAGTCAGTCCGGGAAGGGAAGAAAGCCTTTATTGTGATGTTCGTCACTGCCAGCTTCGGCAAAAAGGCAGACTTTTGTATCGTTGAGCAGCCAAATTGTTAACAAGCTTTTGTCAAGCCGCATTTGACAAAATCAAAATAGTTCTCCGCGATGCGAATTAAAGACTTTCTGCCCATTCTCGACTGGCTTCCAAATTACAAGACAAGCAACCTGCAGGGCGATTTATCGGCAGGGCTGACCGTCGGCGTCATGCTCATCCCTCAGGGCATGGCCTATGCGATGATTGCTGGCCTGCCGCCGATTTATGGCTTGTATGCCTCCACGATCCCTTTGATCATTTATGCGATCCTGGGTACTTCCCGTCAGCTGGCGGTAGGCCCGGTAGCGATGGTCTCCCTCCTGACTGCAGCGGGTATTGGCGCTCTGGCGGAAGGGGGCACAGAGACCTATATTATGCTAGCTGTTGCATTGGCCCTCTTTGTGGGTGTCATTCAATTCCTGCTCGGCGTTTTCCGGCTTGGGTTTCTGGTCAACTTCCTTTCCCACCCGGTCATAAGCGGCTTTACCTCAGCGGCGGCATTGATTATTGGGCTGTCTCAGCTCAAGCACCTGCTGGGGGTTAATATCCCAAGAAGCCACCACGTGCACGAAATCCTTCTCAACGCCGTACAACAATTTGGAGAAGTTAACTGGTATACCTTCGGCGTAGGTATTGGAGGTATTTTGCTAATCAAAGGCGTGAAAAAAATCAACAAAGCCATTCCCGGGCCACTGTTGGCTGTAGTGTTTGGTATAGCTGCGGTATATGGTTTGGGACTGGTGGATCAAGGCGTTAAGATAGTGGGGACTGTTCCTGAGGGATTACCCTCTTTCGTTATTCCGACATTCTCAAGTGAAGATTTTTCCGCTCTGCTGCCTATCGCACTGACAATTGCTCTGGTCAGCTTTATGGAAAGCATTGCGGTAGCCAAAGCCATTCAGGCCAAACACAAAAATTATAAGGTATCAGCTAATCAGGAGCTGATTGGGCTTGGTGCAGCCAACATCTTTGGCTCTTTGTTCCAATCCTACCCTGTAACCGGCGGATTCAGCCGTACTGCGGTCAATGATCAGGCAGGCGCTAAAACCGGGCTGGCTGCCATCATTAGCGCGGTACTCATTGCACTGACCTTGCTTTTCCTGACGCCGCTGTTCTACTACTTGCCTAAGGCTATTCTGGCATCTGTCATTATGGTTGCGGTTTTTGGGCTGATCGACTTTAAGGAAGCCAAGCACCTTTGGACTACCGACCGGGCAGACTTTTGGATGCTCATCGCCACCTTCGTTGGTACGCTTTCCCTTGGCATTGAGCAAGGTATCCTTATCGGTGTGGCCCTGTCGCTTGGTGTGGTTATTTTCCGCACCACCATGCCTCACTTCGCCGTACTGGGCCGCATACCTGGCGAAGACCACTACAAGAACATCAACCGCTTCGATAACCTGGAGCAACGGGAGGACATCCTCATCATGCGCTTCGATGCGCGCCTGTACTTCGCCAACGTCAACTTCTTCAAGGAAGCTATAGAGGCCGAAGTGGAACGCCGCAAGGGCAAGCTTAAGCTTTTAATACTTGATGCCAACAGCATCAACAGCGCAGACAGTAGCGGGCTGCATGCCCTGGAGGAGATTCGCGCGTTCCTGGCCTCCCTGAATATCGAATTCTATATGACGAGCGTGAAAGGGCCCCTTCGCGACACCCTGCAAAAAGGGCACTTCGATGAGAAGCTGGGCAAGGACAAGTTCTTCATGCACATTCAGACTGCGGTGGACAATTTTGATGAGAAAAATCCGCAGCGGTATAAAGATTATGTGCTGCAGACGAACCTGGATTAAAAAATCTAACGATCTGCTTCCGAAGAAGCGCCCTGATCATTTTTGGTCCGGGCGCTTTTTTATTAGGCGGTAACGGGTAAACATCTGTCCCCCTGCGTGCGCTTTATCAGAAAAGCCTCCATGTTTACCTTAATTTTTGTGCTACTGACCGGCCTTGGCGTTTTCTTCATTTACCGGAGTCGGCAAGTGGAAGGTAGTGGTCGTAAGACATTGGGTATCAGCCTTATTCTCAGCACGATCTTATTGTTTCGTTTCCTGGATTTCTGGGGCGAAAAAATCTGGTTTGATGAGCTGGGGTACAACGACCGCTTCTGGACGTTATTTCTGGCTGAGTCCCTGTTTGTGGTAGCTGGAGCGCTGTCGGGGCTTGGGCTGCTGGCACTTTTGTCGCACCACCTGCCCGCTTCAAAAAAGTGGTTGCGGCGCGGCGTGCTGATTGCAGGAACGCTACTGGGAGCCGCCTGGGGGTTTGCCAACTGGAGCAGCTTTCTGAAATTTTGGTATCAGGCTCCTGTGGGCATCTCTGATCCAATCCTGGGGGTAGAAGGCAGTTTTTATCTCTTCACTCTACCCTTTTTGGACGGGCTCTACAATTTCCTCTTTATGCTGGTACTGCTTGCCCTGGGCATGACCGTTGCCGGGCGGTATGAATTCTATCAGGAGGGGCGCAGCATCAAGCTTTACCGATCAGACAACGCCAGGGGCAAAGCCTCCCGCCGAATGCTGTTTGTGAATGCCGCATTGCTGCTCCTCGTCCTAGCCGGAGGAATTTACCTGGACCGTTTCCACTTGCTTTTTTCAGACCTGGGCACGGTGTCTGGCCCTGGATGGACAGACGTACATATTGTGCTGCCTGCCCTAACTACCACGCTTGTATTTACGGCACTGGCAGGGCTCAGCTTATTGATTCCGGCTATTCGGGAGGCGCTGCAGCACCTGCTTTTCCGATTGGGCATGCGCAAAGCAGGCAATCCGCTCTATGTGATTGCCAGTACAGCTGCGATGGTAGCGGCCTTTTGGTTGATCGCGCTAAATGTTTTGCCCGGCGCCTACCAAAGCTTCCGGGTGGAGCCCAACGAAATTTCATACGAGAAGCCTTACATCGGGCATAATATCGAATACACCCGCCTTGGCTTCGGGCTCAACGAGGTGGAAAGCCGGGAATTCCCTGTGCGGGACTCCTTCAGCCTGGACATGGTTCAGGACAACCCCACCATTTTCAACAACATCCGGCTTTGGGACTGGCGCGCACTGGATGCAGTACTGAAACAGTTTCAGGAAATCCGCCTGTACTACGAGTTCAACGATGTTGACATCGACCGGTACCGCTACGACGATGGCTACCGGCAGGTCATGATCTCCGTCCGTGAGATGAGGGCATCCAATCTACCGGATAAAAGCCAGACTTTCGTCAATGAAGTTTTCAAGTATACCCACGGCCACGGCATCGCCCAAACCACCGTTGCTGATTTTACTTCCGAAGGCCTGCCTAATTTCCTGGTCAAAAACATCCCACCGGAAAGCAAATACCCATCTCTTAAAGTGGAGCAGCCTCGGATTTACTACGGTGAGCTTACTGATGACTACGTTGTCGTCAACAGCAGTGAGCCCGAATTTGATTATCCGCAAGGCGATCAAAACGAATACTACAGTTATAGCGGACAAGGTGGTGTAGAATTGTCGAGTGCCTGGCGCAAGTTTCTCTATGCCTACAAAATGGGAGAATTCAAACTGTTGCTCAGCTCCTATCCGACCAGGGATAGCCGGATCTTATTCCGGCGGGATATCAAAAGGCGGGTCAGGGCACTCGCACCATTCCTGCAACTCGACCAGGACCCCTACATCGTCAATGCGGATGGTCAACTATACTGGATGATTGATGCATACACCACGTCTTCCTATTTTCCCTATTCAGCCCCTTACAATGCTACCGAGCGGATACAGTACAAGGAAGGAGAAGCACAGGAACAACTGAAAATAGGCCACCGTTCTGACTTTGACGGGCAAAACTAACTGCGCAACCCGGTCAAGGTGACTGTCAATGCGTTCACCGGTGCCGTTGATTTTTACACTTTTGACGAGGACGACGCTATTTTAAAAGTCTGGGACAAGATTCTCCCGGGCATGTTTCAGCCCAGGAGTAATATGCCGGAAGCGCTGCAGGCCCACATCCGCTATCCGGTCGACTACCTTCTGACTCAGGGGCTGGTCTATGCCAAATACCACATGAATGACCCTGAGGTTTTCTACAATCAGGAAGACCTGTGGATACGAGCGACTGAAAAGTACTACGGCAGCGTTCAGCCGGTAGAGCCTTACTATATTATGTGGCAGCCTCCGAATAGTGAGGAAGCGGGCTTTTCGCTTATCCTCCCCTTTACCCCCAAAAACCGGCAGGTATCCATCGGTTGGATCGCCGGGCTTTGCGACCCGGGGCAGTATGGCCGGTTCTTAGCCTATAATTTCCCAAAAGAAAAACGGGTACTCGGCCCGCAGCAGGTGGAAACCAAAATCGACCAAAACAGCTACCTGTCCGGTCAGCTCTCGCTTTGGGACCAAAGGGGATCAAGAGTCATCCGGGGCAATGTGCTGGCCATCCCGGTTGCAGAAACGATTGTGTACGTCGAGCCCATCTACCTTCAGGCTGAGACTGCTGCTTATCCCGAGTTGCGCCTGGTCTGCATCATGCACAATGATCAGCTCAGTTACGCTGAGACCTTTGACGAAGCACTGGCGGGGCTCTTCGATACGGCTGCGTCAACGGATCAGAGTGGTGCCCCCTCCTCTGCAGCCTATGAGGAAGGTACGAGCATTCAGTCAGGTATCTCAAGCGCCCGGGAAGCCTTCCAACGCTACCAGAACGCGACCGGAGAAGGGCGGTTTGAAGCCGCTGCTCAAGCCCTGAATGACCTTCAGCGCGCCCTGGAAGACCTCAATCAGCAATCGCAAGACCAATAATGAAGTGGTCCGCCTACTATATCATTGACCTTGGCGTTACCATCCTTGCCCTTGGCATGTTGGGAATACTGGTTTGGGAATACGGCTACGGGCAGGCCTTTGCTTATGAGCGGGGGATATATGCCCTTTTTGGTGGCTTACTGGCACTTGAAACCGGGTACAGCCTGGGCAGGCATCCGGGGCCGCTGCTTTTCAGACGCAACACACGGATCGCTTTATTGATTTCAGGGTTGCTGGTTATGGTTTTCAGTTTACTGAGTCTGGTACAGGTATTTCCTTTGCAGGCTTACTGGCTGTTCCGCCTACTGGTTTTGCTCCTTTCCCTGACCCTGATGATCGAACGGCTATTCCGGATAGAAACCCGGCGCATGCACCCAGCTCTTATCTTTGTCAGCAGCTTCGCAGTATTGATTGGGCTGAGCACGCTGCTGCTACTCCTGCCGCAGTCTGCCAAAGAGGACATCTCCCTGATAGATGCCCTGTTTACGGCCACGAGTGCCGTTTGCGTAACCGGGCTGACCGGGCTGACCACGGGGGAAGATTTCACCCTGACCGGGCAGGCATTCATTCTGGTGCTCCTACAGCTGGGCGGGCTGGGCATGCTGACGTTTACCAATGTATTCGGATTGTTCTTCCGCAGCTTCGGCTCTTTCCGCAACCGGCTGATGCTGCAGGACATGATCAACAGCCGCACGATTGAAGGCACTAAAGGTCTGTTGGTCCGCATCCTCGTATTCACCTTTGTGGCAGAGGGTATCGGGGCATTGCTTATTTACGGTGGTCTGGCAACCGGGAGTGCCCCGGACGGTAATCGGGCCTGGTTTGCCATCTTTCACGCCATATCTGCTTTTTGAAATGCCGGTTTTTCTACCCTGCCCCAATCGCTGTACGAAGAGACCTTCCGGATGCAATATGGCGCCCACTTAACGATTGCTGCCCTGATTATTTTGGGAGGCATAGGGTTCAACACCATCATTGGCTACCTGCAATACATGGGGGAAGCCCTACGGTACTATTTTTACCGGTTGATTAATCGCGCTGACCGGGCTATCCCGGCCTCTTTGCCCCTACTTTCCACCAACGATAAGCTGGTGCTGCGGACCACTACGGCACTGCTAGTAGGCGGCACGCTCGGATTTTACTTTCTCGAAGGCACCAACAGCCTCAGCGACCAAAGCTCATTTGGGCAATGGGCGACCGCTTTTTTCGGTTCCGTTACGGCGCGGACGGCCGGTTTCAATTCCTTTGACACAGGCAGCCTCGCCGGCCCTACCTTGCTTTTGCTGATTTTGCTGATGTGGGTGGGCGCCTCCCCGGGGTCTACCGGTGGCGGCATCAAAACCACCACTTTTAGGATAGCCCTGCTCAACATCTGGCAGCAAGTGCTGGGTCGGAATCGTATTGTGCTGGGGTGGCGCAGTGTGCCGGTCAGTGCACTAAACCGGGCTCTGGCCATCATCATGCTCTCCCTGCCCGGAATTGGGATACCCGTATTTTTGCTACATCACTTTGAGCCAGGTATCGCGCTGATGCCCATCGTATTTGAATGCGTCTCCGCCTACTGTACTGTAGGGCTGAGCATGGGTATCACAGAGCAACTATCAGACCCCGGCAAGTTTACGCTTATCGCAACCATGTTTATCGGGCGGGTGGGGTTTCTCACCTTCCTCACCGGACTGGCGCGTCAGTGGGCCAAGGAGCAGCACGACCCTGCCCGGTATCCGGAGGAAGATATTTTCATCAATTAATGCTCAGTTATGAAGTTTATCATTATCGGTCTTGGGAATTTTGGGGCTACACTTGGGCTGCGGCTTGTGGAAGACGGTCACGAGGTAATTGGCGTGGACAAGCGCCCCGAGCCTGTGAACCTGCTAAAGGATGGGCTCACCCATACCATTGAGCTGGATACCTCCGACGAACTCAGTATGGATAAACTACCGCTGGAAGGGGCAGACACCATCCTTGTGACCATAGGTGAGGACATTGGTACTTCTGTGACCGCTACTGCTTTTGCCAAAGAGCGGCGAAAAGACGCTACCCTTATTGCCCGGGCCATTTCCGATATTCATCATACCATACTGGAAGCCATGGGGGTGGACTAGATCATCCATCCGGAAGCCGAATTTGCTGATCAACTGGCCAACCGGTTACTGGTGGACGGTGCCTTGAAATCACTGACACTCGACAGCCAATTCAGCATTCTTGAAGTTAAGGTGCCGGAAAAAATGATAGAAAAGACCGTGGAGGAACTGGCTTTGCCAGATGAGTGGTCCGTCACCATCGTCACCCTACTGAAAGAACGCAAGCGCCGGTCCATCTGGGGCGTCAGCAAAGGTTACCGGGAAGTGATAGGCGTGGTGCGCCCGGATACCACCCTTCAGGCATCCGACCGGCTGGTCCTTTTTGGCAAAACGCAGCAGATACAAGATATGCTGGAGGCTTATGAAGATCATTCAGAAGACTAAACCTCTTCTTCCAATTCATCAATCCAGTCCAATTCCAGCACGGTATGCCCTGCTTCCTGGAAATACATGCGCCGGAATTTCTTGCCCCAGACCAAATCCCTGAATATGTAGGAACTATTGGCATGGATATCCTGAGCGAAGGTCTCATCGTAACCCTGAAGCAGCAGCAGAAATTCGGGCTGCATAGCTTCCAGTTCCTCCGGGGTCTTTTGCCATAGCGGGCTGTCCTTATCAATGATGTGCACAAGCACCCAATTGAGGGGAAAGAGAAAGACTTTATCCCGTTCCAGTTCAAGCAGGGTAAAGCGCCGGGCCTTACGCCCTTTTTCATCTTCACTTACCCATGACATACTGACCTTGGCACTGAGATTGATCAGCTTGTTGTTCCGCTGATTGACGATTTGGAACTGGAAACTCTCGTAGGGCGTATCCTTGTAAGGCCGAATGACGGCTTTCTTACTGAACAAAATACTTGACTGCGGCTGCGCAAAGCGGGCAAAGAAAAGCCCCGTAGCCAGCGCAAACCCCATCAGGCCCACTAATGCATCTATGGAAGCAATGATATTGGCTGCGATGCCGGTGGGACTGATCGCACCATACCCTACCGTGGTAAAAGTCTGGACACTAAATAAAAAAGCAACAAAAAAGTCACCCACAGGCGAGTTAGCGGGTTCTGCACCCGATAAATATTCCAGACCGATGGTCAGGTAAATCAGTGCGAAAACAGAATTCACCACGATGTAAATCGCTGTGATCAGCGCGAAAAAGCGCAACCAGGACATTTCCACCAATGCCTGATAGGGCCGCCATGCTTTACCGCCACGGCGAAGGATATTGTAGGAACCGTCTCGGTTAATCAGCCGGTCTTCGCCAGACGTAATGCCGCTGCCGAAGCCGAGGTCGTTATCAGAAGCAGTAGCGCGCCCGGTTAAGGATGAAGTTATATCTCTCAGTTTCATGCCTCTAATTTAAGAAAGTCTGGATTCTGCTTTTCTCAACTCTTTGCCCATCTTTCCGTTTAAGATCAAAAAGAGATACCCATAAGCCATGCGCCCCGATGATCTCGACCACTTACTGAAGAACCTCGAACAAGGTGCCGCTGATGAACTGTCAGAGCTGGAGTCTTTGGGCGCCTCCTTCTATCCTACCGGACAGTTGTTACGGCTACGTGGGCAATGGGAGGTAAAGAATACCCTCTTTAAAAAGTTCCAGCGTTTTTTCATCGGTGCGGTGGCTACGTCGCCGGTTTGGTTAGTTTTGTGGGGGCTTTGCCTCAAAATCGGCATGGCCCGGCTGGGGCTTATTTTTCTGGCTTTCTTTCCTTTTTCTTTTCTGCTGTTCTTCTTCGGGCTCTATTTTATGCACACCTTTTTTAAAGGGCAGGGCCACCTTGACCGGGTCGGAGAAATGATTAGCCAGGAATTGCAACAACGCCAGGGAAAAACGTAAAAAGTACCACAAACTCCCGGAAAAGCCCTGACAAAATGGGCTGTTTTACCGCTATTTTTGGAGTGAATACAAAAAGTACCACCGAATCAAACACAATGTTAGCAGCCTTCCTGAGAAAGCCCGCTGACCTCACATAAAACCGATAATAATGGACGTAGAAATTCTTTCCAGAATTCAATTCGCCTTTACGGTATCGTTCCACTACATCTACCCTCCACTGAGCATTGGTCTGGGATTGATCATGGTCGCCCTGGAGGGGCAGTACCTGCGCACCGGTAATAAGGAATACCACGTATTGGCGAAGTTTTGGACCAAAATCTTTGCCCTGACCTTTGGCATTGGTGTGGCCACGGGTATTGTTATGGAGTTTGAGTTTGGCACCAACTGGGCCACCTATTCAAAGTATGTGGGTGATGTCTTTGGCAGCGCGCTGGCCGCTGAGGGGATTTTTGCCTTTGCTTTGGAAAGTGGCTTTTTGGGCGTATTGCTTTTTGGCTGGAACCGGGTGAGCCCGCGAGTACACTTCATTGCTACGCTGGGCGTTTGGCTGGGCTCTATGTTTAGCGCGGTATGGATAGTGGTTGCCAACTCCTGGCAGCAGACACCGGCTGGCTTTCATGTGGTGGGCGAAGGCCTGGATGCCCGGGCGGAAATCACCGACTTTTGGGCAATGGTGTTCAACCCGTCGAGTGTGGAACGGCTGGTCCACGTGTGGCTGGGTGCTTTCCTGGCGGGCGCTTTTCTGGTACTGAGCGTGCATGCCTATTACCTCCTGCGCAACCGCCATGTGGAGCTATCCAAAAAAGCCTTTAAAATCGCCCTGATTGTAGCCACCATTGTCTCATTGGGGCAACTGGTCGCCGGTCATGCCTCAGCAGATGGGGTCGCCGAAAATCAGCCCGCCAAACTGGCTGCACTCGAGGGCCACTTCGAAGCTGATGCGCCGGCAGATATGTACCTGATGGGTTGGGTGGACAAAGAGTCGCAGCAGGTCACCGGCATCCCGATTCCGGGCGGTCTTTCCTTCCTGCTCCATTTCGACCTCAATGAGCCGGTCACCGGTCTGAATGCCTTCCCCATCGAAGATCAGCCACCGGCACTGAATGCTATTTTCCAGTTTTACCACTTTATGGTGGCATTTGGGATGCTTATGATTGCGCTGACGCTTTACGCCTCCTTTCAGTGGTGGCGGGGCAAACTGTTTAAGCAACGCTGGCTGCTTTGGGGCTTTGTCTTTGCAGTCCTGCTGCCAAATCTTGCCAATCAGTTTGGCTGGTTTGCAGCCGAAATGGGCAGACAGCCCTGGGTGGTCTACGGCTTGCTGCGGACCAGTGATGCGCTTTCGGCTTCCGTACAGGCCAATCAGGTCCTGTTCTCGCTGATCATGTTTTTCCTGGTTTATGCGCTGTTGTTTGCCTTGTTCATTTACATGCTGAACAAAAAGATCAAGCATGGTCCGAGCGAAGACCAACTGCTGGACCACCGTTCCCGGCATGAAGAAATGGCAAAAGCAGCAGGAAAATTATAGAAAAGCTAACCTGAAAAGATATGGCAACTTTATTTGGATTGGATTATCCGACTCTTTGGTTCCTCGTCATTGGCGGGCTGTTCAGCGGCTACGCTATACTAGACGGGTTTGACCTGGGCGCCGGGGCCTTGCATTTGTTTTTTAAGAAAGAAAAAAGCCGGCGTATCGCCCTCAATGCGGTGGGGCCGGTCTGGGATGGCAATGAGGTTTGGCTTGTGATTGGTGGAGGTGCCCTCTTTGCGGGGTTCCCGGTGGTCTATGCCAGTTTGTTCTCGGGTATGTACATCCCGTTTATGTTGTTTCTTTTGTTCCTCATCTTTAGAGCAATATCGATTGAATTCCGAAGCAAGGAGGAAATGAAGTGGTGGCGGACCACGTGGGATATTAGCTACAGCGTGGCGAGTACTGCCCTTTCTGTCCTGCTGGGTGTTGTGCTGGGCAACGTGCTGATCGGGATTGAAATCGGGCCGCAGGGCAACTTCCAGGGTCACTGGCTGGAGTTTCTCAACCCCTATGCCCTGCTCGTGGGTGTCACGACACTGGCGTTATTCTCTACTCACGGTGCACTTTACCTCCTGATGAAAACGGAAGGGCGGCTGTACGCCAAACTGTCTATTCTGGCCCGGCGGGCGATTATCTTTTTTATCGTAACATTCAGCCTCGTCACCCTGTATACCCTGATTTACATCCCACACCTGACAGACCGCTTCAAAGATTTGCCGTGGCTGTTCGTTGTGCCCGTGCTTGCTTTTTTAAGCATTGCCAACATCCCGCGCCTGATCTCCAAGCGGCGGTTTCGGGATGGGTTTATTTTCTCAGCTATCACCATGAGCCTGCTGCTGATCGTCGTAGCGATTGAGCTCTATCCGGTGATGCTGCTGTCCACTGTAGACGAGGCTTACAATATTACGATTTACAATGCGGCCGCCTCTGAAAAATCACTCGGCATAATGCTTACCATTGCGGCTATCGGGACACCATTAGTACTGGCGTATACGGCTTTTGTCTTTTGGACATTCCGCGGCAAGGTAGAACTGGACGAAACCAGCTATTAAGACTTATTTCATGACGATCATTTTTGGTTTCATGCAGACGAAACCATTCGGGCAGGGAGGAATTCCCTGCCTTTTTTTATTTTAGTGCATGATTATTAAAGATTTCTACCCCGCCTTCCAACGCAAAGACAGCGCCGCCATGCAGGCCTGCTACGCTCCTGATGCCCGGTTTGCTGATCCGGTATTTCCCGGCCTCAACTATGAGGAGACCTGTGCCATGTGGGCCATGCTCGTCTCTGCCGGTAAAGACCTGGAGTTGACGTTTTCGGATGTGCACCTGCAGGGCAACCGCGCCTCTGCCAACTGGCAGGCAACCTACACCTTTTCCGCAACAGGGCGGAAAATCACCAATAACATACAGGCCAACTTTGAGCTGCGGGATGGGAAAATCTACCGGGACAAGGATGAGTTCAACTTTTACCGGTGGGCACAGCAAGCCTTTGGCCTCACGGGTTACCTCATCGGCTGGACGCCCTTTTTTCAAAAAAAGGTACAGGGTTCTGCCTGCCGCAGCCTCGAAAAGTATATGGCCCGATGACCTTCCGGCGACTTGAGCGCAGTCAATCCCTGCCTATGCCACTTCTGCTGGAGGCTGATCCGGACGAAGCAAAAGTACAGGCTTACTGCCGTACCGGCCAGGTTTGGGTTATGGAAACGGACACCATCTGCGGCGTGGCGGTGCTCCAAGCCGTGGAAGAAGAGCCTGAACCCACCGCCGAGCTTATGAATATTGCGATCAAGCCCGGGCTTCAGGGCAAAGGGATGGGAAAGCAACTGCTTAATTTTCTGATTGCTGAGGCTAAAAGGCAGGGGTTTCAACGCTTGCAGGTCGCTACTGGCAATTCCAGTATTGGGCAGCTGGCGTTCTACCAAAAAGCAGGATTCGAGCTGCTGCGCCTGGAGCGGCATTACTTTACCAAAAACTACGCAGCGCCTATTATCGAAAATGGTATCCACTGCCGTCACCGCCTTGTCCTGGAGCTACTGCTGCCTTAAACATTGCTAACTCTGCGGATAACTTTGTATTTTAGCTACACACAAACCCCATTACACCATGTACCACCTCCGATTCCTCACTGTCTTCGTTTGTTTGCTGTCTTTTTCATTCGTGAATGCTCAGGAAAATTGTGACACGCTGATTTTACATCCTGATCGCACCTTACTCGTATTAATTGACTCCATCGCTGATGAGAAGGTATATTGCAGAATGTGCACAGGCAAACGGAACCGAGCTCAGTCTATACCATTAAAAATGGTAGCAGACATTAAACAACATCGTGAAACCAACCCGATAGATTCCAGCCAGTCTGTTGACTTCAGGGCAATAAAAGAAGAATAAAAAAGACCAGCCCCTCCCCTTCCGGAGTGGCTTTTCACCTCAACTGCTAATAAAAAAATACAAAAGCGGCTTAAAAAGGGCATCAAAATCAAGGTGGTCTACAAGGAAGGTGGATATAAACGCACTCGTATTTCTAAATTACATGACATCACGCCCACCCATCTTATATTGGACTTGCATGGCGATGCTTTTAAAGAAATCCCTAGGGCCGACATTTTAAAGATCACCATCAAGAATAAATTTGGGTTGGCTACCGGAGTGATTGGTGGCTTAGCGTTGGGCGTGGGGTTAGGCATCGCTCTGATGATTGGTATATTATAACTGCTATCTGTTCTTTTGGTTTTTTTCTTTTCTGGCGGGCAAAGTACAAATGTCAGTAGCGTTGAAGAGGAGACTAATCAAGTATGTGTCTGGGCTATTCTGGCCATTCTATTAGGGGTGTTTGCATTAATTGCCTCAGCACCTCCCGCAATAAAAGCCCCATTCTCTGCAAAATGGAAAGTCCAAAAAATAACAGAAGAGATGAAACAGTCGATAGAGGATCAAAAAAAGAAGGAGGCTTCAGAATCCCTGATTATGTCCTTTTTTGCTAACATCCGGCAGTTCCTGCAAAAACCTTTTCCGGAGACGGAAAGCTGGACGAAGTATTTCCGGAATATTGCTTTCATCAGCCTGTTTGTAGCGCTGTTCCTGTATGTCTTTGAGCCCTTTGGCATCTCTACTATTGAATCCGGGAAGGCTTTGACGTATTTAGTTCAGGACATAAACCGGTCAATGAGGTAATTGGAAAATTTCACCAAATCTTCCCGGAGGCTATCTTCCTCATCACCGAAAAACTCCAGAAATTCATAGCAGCGCCCATCGTGGGTCAAAATGGCAATTGTGCCTACGAAAAGCTGATCGTAAGGGAGTACTTTGGTATTCAGCTCCGCTATGTCTTCAACATTGACCCGCCTCACCTTGAACCCTTCTTTGATCGCTATTTCCTTCGAGCTCAGTGTCGCAGACTTTTTTTGGGCTTCTTTTTCACGCTCCCGCATATTCATGTATGCTATCAATGCAGTCACGCTTAGCAAAACGGGGATACCCACTATCCGGGACCGGATATAGAAAAGGGCTATAGTACTAATTATCGCACCGATAACCGCAGTATATAGGTATAGCTGCAGATTCCTGTTCCTGAATTTGCTTCGGGTAATGACCAATCCACCATCTTGCTGAGATGTCACTATAAAACTATGCCGCTCTAGCAGGAGCTGTATGGCACTTTCTGAGATTTGTGTTTGCATATACAGAGGTTTAGTCCTGACGATTTCCAAAGGTAATATTTTGATTAAAATCAACTGGCTTTTCCCAATATTGGATTAAGAACTTTTTGACAGCCCAGGTTCAATGGTAACAACAGCGTATAAACTTAGTCCAGTAGCTACCTGACCACAAAATCAAATCCTGACAAACCTCACTACCCCTCCTGACAAACCTCATCGCAACCCGCAGGAAGCTTGCGCATCTTGCCAATACACAACTAACCAGCAGCATCATGATTAAATCCATCCCCATTCCTGTAAGTGAACTGATGAGCCGGGACCTCGTGGTGCTAAAGCCAGAAGACAACCTGCAGGCCATCGAGCAGTGCTTCCGGGCTTACAATATCCACCACATTCCTGTTGTCAATGAGGAAGGGCAGCTCAAAGGGCTTGTCACCCGATCCGATTTTTCCAGGGCCAATCACCTGCTGGCTCATTTCCGGCAGGATTTCAAATCCGTACTGGTGCAGGATATTATGACCCGGCAGCTGGCTACTACAACACCCGACACACCCGTGCACGAAGTAGCCACCGTTTTTCTGTCCAACATCATGCATGCCCTCCCGGTCGTAGACGGCAACACTTTGGTAGGTATTATTACCACTCAGGACCTGCTCCGCTACCTGCTGGAACAACGCAAACAATTAACCGAATAAAAAATAAACTGATATGGTGACGACAACGAATTCAATTGAGAAGCTCCACTTCGAACACCGTCTCTGGATGAACGAGCTGAGCTTTTTCTCCGACGAGCTCAAAATCTACGAGCACCGTCTGGAGGACCTGGTGAACAAGAATAATGAAATGAAAGTGCTTAGCCTTTTGGAGCAGTTTCAAAATCAGTTCATCCGCCAACGTGAGGTACTGGAAGAATTGCACCACAATATCAAAGTACACGAACAAAAAATTGGTGAAGCAATGCGCCGGGGTGAAGAAGTCCCCGCAGATCCTGACTTCCACGAGTACATGAAGGGAGAAATGGAGTCCTACCGCAATATTTACAGTGACCTGAAGCGTAAGTTTTACGGCTTCCTGGCCAAATATTTATAGCCAGCCAACCTGACAACATTTAAAACCAGCGAAACCAAACCAAGCCTGCTGCAGCAACATTTGCAGCAGGCTTTTTTTGCCTGCCTAATTTGTGACGCCCGTCACTGACCTCATGCTCATCCTCCCTTAACTTTGTAGTGTTATTTATTTAAACCGAACACTAAAAATTCTCGATAAACATGAAAGTCGAACAGATTTATACCGGGTGCCTTGCAGAAGCCGCTTACTACATTGAAAGCGACGGCGAAGCAGCCATCATTGACCCATTGCGTGAAACCAAACCCTACCTTGACAAACTGCGCGAGGAAGGGGCAGAACTGAAGTATATTTTCGAAACCCACTTCCACGCAGACTTTGTTTCCGGGCACATCGACCTGGCGAAAAAAACCGGTGCCACCATCGTTTACGGCCCGAAAGCAGAAACCGCTTTCGATAAGCATATGGCTACTGATGGCGAAGAGATCAAACTGGGTAAGCTGACCATCAAGGTCCTCCACACCCCAGGCCACACCCCGGAAAGCACCACCTTCCTGCTTATTGATGAGAAAGGAAAGGAACACAGCATATTTACCGGCGACACCCTCTTCATTGGTGACGTAGGCCGCCCCGACCTGGCACAGAAGACTGGTGAAGTCACCACCGAAGACCTCGCAGGATGGCTTTTTGACAGTCTGCGTGAGAAAATCATGACGCTGCCCGATGAGGTCATCGTATATCCCGGCCACGGTGCAGGCTCTGCCTGCGGCAAGAATATGAGCGATGAAACCTGGGACACGCTTGGCAATCAGAAGAAGACCAACTATGCCCTGCGTGCCGATATGACCAAAGAGGAGTTCATCAAAGAGCTGACCGCTGGCCTGATGCCACCACCGCAGTATTTCGCCGCAAACGCGAAAATGAACAAAGCCGGTTACGCCAGCTTTGATCAGGTGCTGGAAACTGGTGCCGTTGCCCTCGACCCCGCTTCTTTCGAAGAGGTCGTAGAACAGCATGAAGCACTCGTACTCGACACCCGCAGCGAAGCCGCTTTCCGCGAAAGCCACATCCCGAATTCCATCTTTATCGGTATCGACGGCAACTTCGCGCCCTGGGTGGGCGCTCTGATCGGCGATCTGCAGCAACCTATCGTTTTCCTCGCAGAAGCCGGCCGGGAAGAAGAAGTGGTGACCCGTTTGGCCCGCGTAGGCTACGACAACACCCTGGGCTTCCTCAACGGAGGTATTGATGCCTGGAAAGCCGCTGGCAAAGAAACCGATTCGGTAGAAGCCATCACCGCAGTGGAATACGCTAAGCGCCTGGCTGAGGGCGAGGTGCCCACTACGCTTGATGTGCGCAAGCCAACAGAGTTCCTCTCCCAGCATGTCACTACAGCCCGCAACTTCCCGCTGGATTATATCAACAAGAATATGAACCGGCTGGAGCGCAACGAAACGTACTACCTGCACTGTCTGGGCGGCTATCGCTCCCTGATCACCGCTTCCATCCTCAAAGCCCGGGGCTTCCACAATTTGGTGGACATCATCGGCGGATGGCGCGCGATCGAAGCGAGTGAAGCACCGGTAACGGACTACGCTTGCCCAAGCACACTGTCACAAGACACGATTGACGAGGCGATCAACGCCGTCGCATAAATAGAAAGGCCTTTTATAAGCCCGGCGACTTCGGTAGCCGGGCTATTTCTGTTTTCACAACACCAATCAATCCTATTACCATGAAATCTTTACTGACTATTCTGGCCGTTGTGCTCGGTGTCTTTGCCATGAGCACGGCATGTTCGCCGTCCAAAGATTCCGAAAAAACACCAACGGAGGAGGCTTCAGCCCCTTCCACCCTGGACACTGCGCAGTACAAAAAGCAGGGGATGGAAATCGCTATGGGCACTTTCAAGGTCCTCAGCGGGCAGCTCAAAGCTGCGATGCAGGAAGGTGGTGTTAAGAATGCGGCCCAGTACTGCAACACCGTTGCCTACCCGCTGGTCGATAGCCTCTCCGGGCAATACAACGCCCAAATCCGCCGCGCCAGCAACAAAGTCCGCAATCCCAAAGATGCGCCTACCCCACGGGAACAGGAAATCCTCGATGCCTACCATGCACAGGCAGCAGCTGGTGAGCAGCCCAAACCCCAAATCCGCCAACTGGCTTCGGGTGAAATCGCTTTTTATGCCCCCATCATGATGCAAGACCTCTGCCTCAAATGCCATGGCAAGCTGGGCGAGACCCTTAAAGCCGAAGACTACGCTGTCATTCAGGAACTTTACCCTGAAGACAACGCCATCGGATATGAAGCCGGCGACCTGCGCGGTATCTGGAGCATCACCTTCCCCGCACCGAATTAATGCCGGCATGAATGAACTCCGCGACGCCATCAGTCCCTACCTCCGCCAACATGCCGATCAACCGGTGCACTGGCGATGCTGGAATGAGCGTACCCTGGCACAAGCCCGGCAGGAAGACAAACCGATCATACTAAGTATTGGGTACAGCACCTGCCACTGGTGCCATGTGATGGCCCGGGAAAGCTTCGAGGACGCTGCCGTCGCGGAATTCATGAATCAACACTTCATTTGCATAAAGATTGACCGGGAAGAACGGCCAGACCTCGACCGCCACTTCATGCGCGCCTGCGAGGCCCTCACCGGAGATGGCGGCTGGCCCCTGCATGTTTTCCTCACCCCCGGGCAGCGCCCCTTTTACGCAGGTACCTATTTCCCTCCTCATGCCAATGCCAAACGTGCCGGATGGATGGACACCCTGCAACTTGTCGCTTATAATTTTTACCAAAACCGGCGCACTGTAGAAACCGAAGCCGACCGTACGGCCACAAAAATGGTGCGCCTGCAGGCGGCTCCTGCCCAAACAGCTGAGCAACAGGCCACAAATAGCCAATCTTTAGGCGCCGGGCTTCAACGCCACTTCGATACCCTTCATGGTGGCTTCGGGCAAGGCAGTAAATTCCCCAATACCATGGCACTGGAATGGCTTTTGCATCAGGCCTGGTACCATTCTGACCTCAGCAGTTATCAGCATCTCCATCATTCTCTGGAGCGCATGCTTCAGGGTAGCCTGCACGATCCTGTAGGGGGCGGTTTTGCAAGGTATACCGTAGACCATGAGTGGCGGGTACCCCATTTTGAGAAAATGCTCTATGACAACGCCCTGATGGTCAGTTTACTCAGCAAATTACAGCGCTGGCAGCCCCGACAGGCTTACCTGCAGGCGATCCGGTCTGCACTCGGCTTTCTGAAACGGGAACTGCAAGCGCCTAGTGGGTTATTCTATGCTGCGCTCAGCGCAGAAACAGCGGGTATCGAGGGTGCTTTTTACACCTGGACATATGATGAACTGACCGCCCTGCTGCCCCGGGAGCCTTACTGGTTTTTTGAATATTACCACATTCGGCAGGAGGGCAACTGGGACAACCGGAATATCCTCTATGCCAATCAGTCCGTTTCCAGCTTTGCCAACCGATTGGGGCTGTCTGAAGCCACCGTTCAGGCTTATCTGGATAGCTGCAAGGCAAAACTCTTCCGGCTTCGGGAACAACGCCCCCGTCCCGCCCGGGACGAACAGCTCCTGACCGCCTGGAACGCCCTCACTGCATCAGCTTTTCTGGAAGCCTACCTCGTTACGCAGCAGCCCGCCGACCTGCAGACCGGGCTTGCCATCCTGCAGCAACTCGAACAAACCCAGACCGATAGCGAAGGCTTACTGCTCCATCAGCAGGGAAGCCCACACCACGCCTACCTCGACGGCTATGCTTATTACATACAGGCTTTGCTGCTTGCGCATAAAGTCACTCAGGATACCCACTGGCTTGAAGAGGCTCGAACGGCAACGGAACAAACCTATAACCTGTTCCAAAGACGCCAAAGCCCTCTGCTAAGCTTTGTTCCGAAAACACTGCAAGATGCCCCTGACCTTGCCTTTGAGGTGAGCGAAGAAGACACCCCTGCGCCCAACGCCGTTATGGCTATGAACCTGCAACAACTCGGCTTACTGCTCCACCGCCCGGAATGGACCGACCGGAGCAGTTCCATGATAGCAGCCGCCTGTGCCCGTTTGCAGGAGCATCCCCTGCCCCATGCTACCTGGGGGCAAGCCCTGCTCGCACAGGAGCAAGGCTGGCTCGAACTGGCAGTAGTCGGCCCCGAAGCGCCTGCCCAAAGTCATGCCATCAATCAGCAGTACTGGGGTTACTACATCCTGATGAGCACCGATACGCCCACCGAGGCTTATCCACTGCTGGCCCACCGCGGTGAAGATACCCGAACTCCAATCTATGTTTGCAGGAACTATCAGTGCCAGAGACCTGTTTACAAGGTGAGAGATATTGATCTGGTGGTCAAACACTGATCTTCACCCAATAAATACACTTACCATAGCACCATCCAAACTCACTTTACCGCAACTTGCCGAGCAATTACTGTTGGTACTACGAGACCGCAAGCCAAGCCGTCCACTTGAGGCAACACTCATGTCTATGACTATTCCGGAGCTTCAGCAGACGCTGAATACCGAGGATGCCCGAAAAGCTTTTTGGATCAATATTTACAATGCTTACTTTTTGCTTTTGAGGCAACAGGGATGGGAACGCCCCGATATTTTTCGGGAGCCCCTTGTCCCTATTGCCGGTAAACGCTTCAGCCTTGATGATATTGAACACGGGATTCTAAGGCGGTGCCGGGCCAAATGGGCTTTGGGCTATCTCCCCAGCCCCTTATTCAGGTTAAGCGTTTATAAATTGATGCTTCGGCGTCCGGATTACCGTATTCACTTTGCGCTCAACTGTGGGGCACGCGGCTGCCCGCCCATTGGTTTTTACCGGGAAGATATGATCAGCGAGCAATTAGATGTTGCCACGCACGGTTTTCTGGAGCAGGAAACCGTTGTTGACGAAACACAGAGCGTTTTGCATACCACCCCGCTCATGCGCTGGTACCTTGGCGATTTTGGAGGATTTCATGGTATCAGAAAATTGTTAGTCCGCACCCTGGGCCTGAAGCAGCACAACTGGCGAATCCGTTTTCAGCCCTATGATTGGCAGGAAGCGCTTTATCGGTTCAGCTCTTAAAACGTCCTTAAGTCAACCCTCTCCGATACTTATATCTCCCTAACTTTTTGGCCTGCCTTTCCTTTTAAAGCATAACTAAATCTCGAAGCTATGCGCATTATGCTCTTCACCGGAAAGGGAGGCGTGGGAAAGACCACACTGGCTGCGGCAACAGCTCTGCAGGCTGCTCAGTCCGGCACCAAGACACTCATCCTTTCCACTGACCCCGCCCACAGCCTTTCCGATGCCCTTGATCAAGAGCTCACCCCCGAGCCTCAGGAGATTGCCCCCAACCTGTTCGCTCAGGAGGTGGATGTCTACTATTCCATGAAAAAGCACTGGGAAAATGTCCGGCAACTCATGCTGGCCACCTTTCGCTTTCAGGGAGTGGAAAATGTAGTTGCTGAGGAGCTCTCCGCCCTGCCCGGCATGGAAGAGGCCTCCGCATTTTTGTGGCTGGAGGAGTACCACCGGGAAGGGCTTTATGACCTTATCGTTATTGACAGCGCGCCTACGGGCGAAACGCTGAGCCTGCTGTCTCTCCCACAAGTCACGCAGTCCTGGGTCATGAAAGCCTTCCCGGGACAACGGTTTGCTATGAAGGGGTTTGGGGCAATGGTACGGGGTATGACCGGTATCCCATTGGACTACGGGCTGGACGAACTGGAGCGGCTCTTTGACAAGCTGGAACGCATACAGAAAGTCATGCAGGATCCGGAGATTTCAAGTATACGCGTTGTCCTTAATCCGGAGCGCATGGTCATCCGGGAAGCCAAACGGGCCTTGACCTACCTGCAGCTTTATGGATACAATGTGGATGCCGTTCTGGTCAACCGCATTCTGCCGGAAACAGCCCGGGCGGGAGGTTTTGAGCAGTACCTGGACCAGCAGGCGGACTACCTGGAGGAAATCGAGCAAAGTTTTCAGCCTTTGCCCATTTTCAAACTCGCCCATCAGGGGCGGGAAGTGTTTGGGCGACCTTTGCTACAGGAAATCGGGCAGTCGCTCTACGGCGGCCGGAAAGACTTTATGGAAGTGCTGTATCAGGACAAGCCCTTCGAACTGCGGGAGATTACCGGAGGGTACACTGCCCGCCTGAAACTCCCCTTCGTACAAGACAAAGATTTCACCGTCAACAAATACGGGGACGAGCTCGTCGTATCCATTGGCAACCAAAGGCGGACCATCGCCCTGCCCCGCTTTGCCAATTACCTGCAGGTAGAAGGTTATACCTTTGAAGCCCCCTGGCTGGAGGTACAATTGAAAAGATAGCACAGGACAATTGCTGTTTTGCTTTTTTGTACCTTCCACCCTGACACAACTAAACAGCGAATCTTATGAAAATAATTGCGCTTGACGGAAGAACGCTTAACCCCGGAGACCTGAGCTGGGAAGGGCTAAGCACCTTCGGCGAGTACGAAATCCATGACTTTACGCCCAAAGAACAGGTGGTGGAACGGGGACGGCCGGCGGATATCCTCCTCGTCAATAAAGTGGTGCTGGGGAAAAACGAGCTGGCGCAACTCCCCAATTTGAATTGTATTTGCGTCACCGCTACCGGGTACAACAACGTCGATTTACAAGCCGCCCGGGAACGCGGTATTCCGGTATGCAATGCAGTGGGGTACAGTACGGATTCCGTTGCGCAGCACGTTTTTGCGCTCCTGCTGGCGCTAACCAATAAGGTGTACCAACACCACATCAGCGTGCAGGCGGGCGAATGGCAGCGCAGCGATGATTTTGCCTATACCTTGCACACCTTACCTGAACTGGCTGGAAAAATCTTTGGCATTTACGGCTTCGGGCGCATCGGGCAGCGGGTGGCGGACCTGGCGCAGGCATTTGGCATGAAAATCCTGGCAACCCACAAACACCCCGAGCGGGATGCCCGCCCCGGCGTGGAGTTTGTCAGCCTGGAAGCCCTGTTTGAACAGAGCGACGTGATATCCCTTCACGCTCCCCTCTCTGAAGCCAACCGCGAGATTGTGAATGCCCAACTGCTGCAGCGCATGAAAACCACGGCCTACCTCATCAATACCGGCCGGGGCGGACTGATACAGGAAGCAGACCTGAAGCTTGCCCTCCAAGAGGGGCAACTGGCAGGAGCTGCACTGGATGTGCTCAGTACGGAACCTCCAAAAGAAGGCAATGTGCTCATCAGCGCCCCAAATTGCATCCTCACGCCCCACCTGGCCTGGGCCTCGCTGGAAGCCCGGCAGCGCCTTATGGACATCACCCTGAACAACATCAGGGCCTTTCAGGCAGGGGCACCGCAAAATGTGGTCAACTAATCGTCCCAATACAAAGCGCCGGCCACATGGCGGTAGGCAAGTGCGCGGATTTGCCTTAAATTTGCCCTATGAACCTTCGTAAGCCACCCATTTCCTGGGGCATTGCCATCCTGATCGCGATCGGGCTGGGCTTGCTGTGGAGCCTTAGAGACTACCTATTTCTGCTTTACCTGCGGGAAAATTATCAGTTTGAATGGCCACGGCTGTGGCTGCATGTGGCCAACTACTCTACCTGGGGCATCCTTTTTCCGCTCGTGCACCACTGGATCAGGCGCACTCAGGAGCATCAGGATCGCTACCGCCTGATTGGCAGCATTCTGCTGATCGGGTTCGGGCTTTCTGTCCTGCACGAACTGGTCTCCAACATTCTGTTCTTTGGGATGCTGCACTTTACCGGCAAAGAGCTGATTTCGGCGGATACGTTCCGGCATATTTTCCGTGCCCTTCCTGCTGCCCTGATTTCACGTATGGTGGAGTTCGGTATCATTTACACCATTTATTCGGCGATCAACTTTCAGCGGAAGCTGCGCGATCAGCGGATTGCCATGGCAGAAATACAATCGCAGCTCTCGGGCGCACAACTCAATGCCCTGCGCCTCCAACTACAACCCCACTTCCTGTTCAACACCCTGAACACCATTTCTGCCCTCATGGAATTTGATAAAAAGGAAGCCCAGCGGATCGTCTCCCGGCTGGGTAGCCTGCTGAGAGTGGTGCTGGACCAGGAAAAAAGCAACCTTATTCCCCTGCGGGAAGAGCTGGAGTTCATTCAAAACTACCTCAAGATAGAGCAGACCCGCTTTCAGGACCGGCTGGACGTTGAATTCGATATAGAAGAGCAGGCACAACAGGTACAGGTACCGAGCTTGATTCTACAACCGCTCGTTGAAAACGCCATCAAACATGGGTTTGCCAGTCAAAGCGGAGATGGGAAAATCACTATCGCCGGTCGGATGACCAATGGACAAGCGCTCCTTTTGGAGGTTCGCGACAATGGAAAAGGTAGTACCGCCGAACAGTCAGCCTTGCTCAAAAAAGGCATTGGGCTTCAGAATGTCCGGGAGCGCCTGTCCCTGCTTTACGGGGAGCGGGCAGGCTTCGGGTTGCAATCTGCTCCCGGCGAAGGCTTTGTGGTCACCCTGGCCATTCCCACTCAAAAACCAACGCTATGAAAGTCATCCGTGCACTTGTCGTAGACGATGAGCCCCTGGCCCGGGCGCGGATTGTCAAACTGCTGGAACAAGCCGAAGGCGTGATATGTATTGGAGAATGCAAAAATGGCCGGGAAGCACTGAGGCAAATGCGGGATTACCAGCCGGACCTCGTTTTTCTCGATATAGAAATGCCTGACCTGAATGGCTTTGATGTCCTGCAGCAAGAAGCGCTCAAGCCCCTTCCTTTCATCATTTTCGTCACGGCCTATGATCAGTATGCGCTCAAGGCTTTTGATGTGCATGCGGTGGATTATCTGCTCAAGCCCTACGATGATGACCGCTTCGAACAGGCCCTGGCCCACGCCCGGGAGCAAATACAGACCAGGGAAAATGCCGAATTGCACCAGAAGATGGTCCATATGCTAAAGCAGCACGAAGCACAACAAACACCCGGGCTGCAGTTTCTGGAAGTCAAGGATAAAGGCCGGACACTGGAAATCAATGTGCTGGACGTACAGTATTTTGAAGCCGATGGCAACTATCTCATTGCGCATACCGGTTCCCGCCGGCACCTTATACGGCAGACCTTGCAATCCGTGGCAGATGCACTACTGGCAGGGCAGTTCCTCCGTATCCACCGATCGTTACTGGTCAATACCAATGCTATTGAGCGGGTGCAGTACGATGGTAACAATCAGTACACCCTGCACCTGCACAGCGGTCAGGCACTGGCATCAAGCCGGGGTTATAAGACCGAAATCCATCAGTATCTGGAAGCCCGGGGCGAAGACGCTTAACCATTCACCACAATTCCCACCACTGATCACAAATCCCTTGCAGACAGCGGGTTAGTCGCCTAACTTTGAAACAACAAGCAAATCACCCGCTTTTAAAAATTATGATGATGTGGCAATGGCGGCCCAGTCTTTTTGGCTGCGTCGCCTTTTTTTTGCCCACCCTGGTGATCCATCCTATTCAAACCTGCATCCCTCCTGAAATCTACCTACCTTTGCAGTATGCTTACACAAGGGGAAACCATCCGGGTAAAAACCTGGAACGAACTGCAAGACATACTTTACCACGACTCCTGGAATGACCAGTTGCAGCGCTTCCGCTCGGGCTATGTGTACCGGGGCATGGAGGATATCAATTTCGAGCTGACTTCCACCCTCAACCGGTTGGGAGAATCGCACCTGGAAAAGCACCTGTTGCGCAATTTCCGGAAGTACTCTCACAAGCAAATCCGCTCAGAGTATACCTCCGTCTGGAACTGGCTGGCGCTGGCTCAGCACCACGGCCTGCCCACCCGCCTGCTCGACTGGACTTACTCGCCCTATGTTGCCTTGCATTTCACTACCAATGACTTTAACCGCTACGACCGGGACGGCGTCATCTGGGCGGTCAACTATGTAGATTCGAAATTACATCTGCCCGATCAGCTGGCGCTCATCATAGAAGAGGAAGGGTCTCATATCTTTACCGCTGAAATGCTGGAGCGTGCCGTGGACAGCCTGTCCAAGCTCGGAAATCTGAAAAATGACGATTTCGCCGTTTTCTTCGAGCCTCCATCAATCGATGACCGGATTGTGAATCAATATGCTGTCTTTTCCATGATGTCAGACCCCAATACCTTGCTCAGCGACTGGCTGATCGGGCGTAAGGTGCGCTACTTTAAGATCATCATCCCGGCTGAGCTCAAATGGGAGATCCGAGACAAGCTCGACCAGTCCAACATCAACGAGCGGGTGCTGTTCCCCGGGCTTGACGGGCTGGCCACCTGGCTCAAGCGCCACTACCGGGATGTACGCCTGGAACCTTCGCCCAGGAAAATTTCGGAAAGTGAGGACGAGCGGCCGTCCGAGGGGGCTTAGAACCGATCAGCCCGGGCCATTTTCCAATCCATCTGCCAGTCCGCAGGAATCATATGCTCATCCCGCAGGCAACCTTCGGGCATTTCCGGGTATAAATCACTATACCGCCTTACCTCGTGCATACTGATACGGCGATAAATATGGTGGCGGGTAATCTGACCCGGGTGTTCCAGCCCGGCAGCGCCCAGCAGTTCCACAAAGTTTTTGATGGTCTCCTGCTGGAAGTTCGCCACGCGTACTTTTTTGTCGCTCACCACCAGCCCCTGCACCAGTTCGGGGCGTTGGGTAGCCACGCCGGTTGGGCAGTTGTTTTTATTGCACTCCAGGGCCTGAATGCAGCCCAGCGCCAGCATCATGGCACGGGCGCTGTAGCAGGCATCGGCACCCAGCGCAAAGGCGCGGAACATGTGGAAACCGGTAAGGATCTTTCCGGAGGCAAAAAGCTTAATGTGCTGCTTTATGCCAAAGCCATGCAAGATGTCATAGGCAGTGGCCAGGCCTTCCCGGAAGGGCATACCTACTGAATTGGAAAACTCGGGCGGGGCAGCGCCGGTACCGCCCTCTCCCCCATCCACAGCAATAAAATCCGGGTAAATATCCGCTTCTATCATGGCTTTACAGATGGCCATGAACTCCGAACGGCTGCCCATGCAAAGCTTAAAGCCCACCGGCTTGCCCTCCGAGAGTTCCCGAAGCTGCCCGATGAACGCCACCAACCCCTGAGGAGTGGAAAAAGCCTTGTGCCCGGGAGGAGAAAGAACCGAAGTCCCCACTTTCACCCCTCTGATTTTGGCAATTTCAGGGGTATTCTTCGCTGCCGGCAGAATGCCACCGTGGCCAGGCTTGGCGCCCTGTGATAATTTCACTTCTATCATTTTGACCTGTGGAGAAGCCGCGCGCTCGGCGAAGGCTTCGGGGGAAAACTGCCCGTCTGGCGTACGGCAGCCAAAGTATCCGGTACCAAACTGGTAGATCAGATCGCCATTGTGCTTTTCGTGGTAAGGGCTGATCCCGCCTTCTCCGGTGTTGTGGGCAAAACCACCCATTTCAGCACCTCCATTGAGCGCCATGATGGCATTTTTGCTCAGGGAGCCAAAGCTCATAGCGGACACATTCAGGAGGCTGGCGGAATAGGGTTGACGGCAGGCTGCATTCCCAACCGTCACCCGTGGGTCCTGCACGAGGTCGTGGGCATCTTTGGCGGCGATGGAGTGGTTGAGCCATTCATACCCTTCCCGGTAAAGGTCGAGCTGTGTGCCGAAGGGCGTAGTATCGCGTACCTTTTTCGCCCGCTGATAGACCACCGAGCGGTAAATCCGGTTGATGGGGCGACCGTTGGTGTCGGATTCGATGAAATACTGGTAAAGCTTAGGGCGAAGTTCCTCCAACACATACCGCCCACGGCCAAAAACCGGAAAATTGCGCATCACCGTGTGGCGGGTCTGAACCATATCATAAAAGCCGAGCCCCAGTACCGGTGCCAGCAATACCAACCCCCAGATAAGTGGCGGCCAAAAGAAATAGGCACCCAAAAGAAGTATACCAAGGGATAAAAATGCAAAGACTAAGAATTCGTTCCTCATGGTTTTTCAGGTCATTTGTCCAATTCCAAATCAGGCTTCACAGGTGGGGAAGCAGGCTGTAAAAGTTAGCAGGCGTGCGCTACAGCACATCAAACCACTTCAAGCGTACTTTCTCCAGGCGGGCGAGCAGGCTAGCCATCCATAGCCCGATAAGAGTCCAGCCGATGATAGCCGGATAGAAGACCAGGCGCATGGTGTTGTCCAAATCCTCACCACCCAGTGCCGGGTTGCCTCCAGCGCCCGGGTGAAGGCTGTCGGTCAGGCGGGGGATAACGTAGATAAGGGGGATGAGGGCTGCAAAGGCAAAAATGTTGTACACCGCTGAAATGCGCGCCCGCTTGTCCGGGTCATCAAATACAGCACGAAGGATAAAGTAGGCCAGGTAGATCAACAGCGCAATGACCGTCATATTCTGCTTAACGTCACCGCTCCAGTAAGCGCCCCAGGTATGTTTGGCCCAGATGGCACCGGTTGCCAGTCCCAGCACACCAAACAGAATCCCCACCTTGGTAAAGGCCTGCGCATTGCAGTCCTGCCGCAGGTCACTTTGGCGAAGGTAGCGGATACTATAGGTAAGGGCACCGATGAAGATAAAGATCATCGCGAACCACAGCGCAACGTGGAAGTAAGTATTGCGGATGGTTTCATACAGGATATTCCGGAAGGGGAAGGTGAAGGTCCAGCGTTCGTTCAGCCCTTCTATTGGCGTATTGGGAAAGGCAGCAGCACCGAGCTCCGGCGCTACACTATCCTGGGTGACAAACACCGCACTGGGCAGGACAGAGGTACCATCCTTTTCGTTATCCACCACCAGTGTAAAGTCCTGGACTTTGCGGTTCACCGGAAGGTAGGATGGAATGGTAAAGGTGGCTTCCAGCCGGCGATCATCCAATACCTTAACGGTTTGTGCACCAAGGGCACGCTCATCATCCATCTTCAGCCATACCCGCACTTCCGGGCTTTGGGTGTACATGGAATTGTAGCCTGTGATTTCCAGAACGGCATCCTGTCCCGTGCGCAAACTGCCCGGAGACACACCGGAAATACCCGGATTAAGCGGCACAATCATCCCGGCTATGAACACATAGCATAAGATGAGGACGCCCAGAATTTTCCACCAGTAGGTTTTCATAATCTCATTTTCGCTTCAGGGCTTGAAATAACTATATTTTGCGGGAATAGGCAACTATATACGCTTAACAAATTGGTTTGCAACATCGGCGCAGACCAATTTACAGCGTTTATGCCGACATCAAGTCGGTTTGCTTTGGCAAACCACTTTATCGTCGGTATATCTGTCAGGAACAGGTCAGATCAGGGGCGCAACCAGCGAACCAAAACCGCATACCGAAAAAATGGGACGGAATCAACGCCCAAACCAAACAGAATAGCAGGGAAAAAATTGAAACCGAATTTTTTACTTAGTGTATAATTTACACTACCTTTAGCCGAGTTAAAAGGACAGTCATGATAGTAGTAGTAGATAGTGGCTCGACCAAAGCCGACTGGAAAATGATCAGCGGCTCGGGGATACAGAGTATTACCACGATGGGGTTCAACCCGGTTTTTCATTCTGAGGATGTCATTTTTAATGAGCTCCAGAAGTCTTTAGTACCGGAAGTTGCCACGGAAGAGGCGAATAAAGTTTTTTACTACGGTGCCGGCTGCTGGGATGCCCGGCTCAAGGGCACCGTACAGAAAGCGCTGGACCGTATTTTCGCGAATGCAGACATTGAAGTGCACCACGACCTGCTGGGGGCCGCCCGCGCCACCTGTGGGCATGATCCGGGCATTTCCTGTATCATCGGGACGGGTTCCAACAGCTGCCTGTACGATGGGACAGATGTTATTGACAACGTGACCAATCTGGGCTATCTGCTGGGCGACGAAGGCTCCGGCACCCACCTGGGCAAGCGCCTCATACGGGCCTTCTTCTACCGGGAGATGCCTAAGAAGCTGCACGATGAACTGGAAGAAAGCCTGAAAGGTGGCAAACAATCTATTCTGGATAACGTGTACAGTGGCGAACCACCAAATGTATACCTGGCTTCCTTTACCAAGTTCATGGGCGATCATCAGGACCACCCGTTTATTCAGCGGATCCTGTTTGACTCCTTTGAGCAGTTCATTGACCGGCACGTGCGCAAATATAAAAACCACATGAGCCTGCCCGTGCACTTTATCGGTTCGGTGGCCTACTATTTCAAACAAACACTAAGTGTCATCCTTGATGCGCGGGACATGGAGATGGGGAACTTTATTCAGAAGCCGATTGATGAGCTGGTGCGCTTCCACACCGAAGAATAAATGCCTACTTTTGCGGCTTGGTTAGTGGTCAAAACCCGATGGCCTGATATGCAGGGCACAGCCCTTCAGAGCGCCGATTGGTATAGAGCACGAATAAAAATGGAGTCGCATTTGACACAAGGATAAAACTAAACGAATGAGCAAGGAGATCAAACGCATTGCTGTTTTTACTTCCGGTGGCGATGCCCCGGGCATGAATGCTGCCGTCAGGGCCGTTGTGCGTAACGCTTCTTTTCACGATATGCACGTCTATGGTATCCGCAGAGGGTACGAAGGTATGATTGATGGCGACCTCGAGCGGCTGGAGCGCCGGGACGTAGGCAATATTCTTCACCGGGGCGGCACGGTACTCAAAACCGCCCGCAGCCAACGGTTCATGACGCCGGAGGGGCGGCGCTCTGCCTATGAGACCCTGCTCGCGCACGATATCGAAGCCTGCATAGCCATTGGGGGCAATGGTACCTTTACGGGGGCTTCTGTTTTTACCGAAGAGTACGATATTCCCTTCATTGGTGTACCAGGTACAATTGACAACGACCTGTATGGAACCGATTTGACCATCGGCTTTGATACGGCCGTGAATACCGCTATCGAAGCAGTAGATAAAATCCGGGACACCGCCGATTCTCACAACCGGTTGTTTTTTGTGGAGGTGATGGGGCGGCACGCCGGCTTCATTGCCCTGAATACTGCTATTGGCAGCGGTGCAGCCAGTGCTCTGATCCCGGAAACGGATACCACGATTGAAGACCTGGTGGAGTTCCTGAAGATGGGGGCCCGGCGCAAGAAGCTCTTCAGCGTAGTCATCGTTGCAGAGGGCAATAAAAATGGGAACGCCAGTGAGATCGCGGCTCAGGTCAAGGAAAAGTTTGATTTTTACGATACCAAAGTGACCATCATCGGCCACCTGCAGCGCGGCGGATCGCCTACTGCGCTTGACCGGGTGCTCTCCAGCCGACTTGGCTTTCATGCTGTGGAAGGGCTGGTGAAAGGGCATAAGAATGTGATGACCGGGCTGGTCAACGGCAAGATCAAGTACACGCCTTTCGCAGAGGCCATCACTAAGTCGAAAAGCCTGGACAACGACTTGGTCCGGATGGCAGAAATCCTAGCGCTTTAATACCAACTCAAACTGCTGCCTGATTTGGGGCAGCTTTTTGAATCCGCCCGATAGCCCAAGGGCAAGCGTCGGCACCAAAAAGTGCGGAAAACGCATGACCGCTTCGTGCACCCATTGCAACAGGACGGTATCCCAGGTCGCCACATAAGCATAAGCCCACGGGCGGGCGATGGTGGTGGACAGCCCCCAAAATACGGCATAAGCCAGTGCGATGCGGGCGACGCGCCCCGGCAGGAAAATCAGTACGCTCAGGATAAAATCCAGGGCAGCAGCAACCTGCAAAAAATAAACGGCTGCAACTTCATCCACGCCAAGTATACTCATAACCATAAAGACGAAGTAGCCTGGCCGTGGATAATACCCTGCGGCGTATAACCCGTGGCAGGTAAAGGTCAGCGCAATACAAACTTTAAGGAATAGCAGCAAAGACCGGTTGAACCGCCGCTCCGGCGCAACAGCTACCCAGGCCAGTACGGCAGGTGCCGTAAACTGAAGGGCGTATTCCAGAAACTGGCCCAGGAAGAAAAACTTCTCTTTGCAGTACAGCCCCGCCAGGATCAACAGGCTAAAGCTGCTCATCCACAACACCACCCGACCAGGCCTGCCCCAACGTTGGACGGTAATCGCTACCAACCCAGCCAGCACATAAAGTACGCCGGTGCCGAAGACCAGCTGCTGAATCCACCAATCGGTATTAGGGTTGGTGACATAGGCTTGCCAGTCCATACCCAGAACGGCTTGTACGGCACCTTCCATCCAGGCCTGGTCCCAAAGCAGGGTGCGAAAGGGCGCATCCCAGTACAAATGCTGCCAGCCGCGGGCGAACAGTACACTCGCGGCACTCCATTGTAAAATACGGAACCAGAGGGTGGAAGATTTTCCTTGCATCCTTTTTTAGCTCTTTAACGTGAAATGGGGTTAAAGGTATTGCTTTTGTGCGTAAAAAATGGGGTAATGAGCAATAGGCTTAATTAGGATTGGCAGAAGCAAGGGCACCGGACCTGGTTCTCGCCCGGCGCACTCTCCGCCCGACGTAGTTTAGAACGTAGTCGGGCCTTTCGCCGGGCGTGCTGACCAGGAGAGCCAGAAAAAAGCACACCGGGTGAATGCCCAGACAATGGCTTAGCTTAGTACACCCGGTGAGGCAGCCTCGCCCGGCGCACTCTCCGTCCGACGTAGTTTAGAACGTAGTCGGGCCTTTCGCCGGGCGTGCTAACCATGAGACCAAGGAAAAAACACACCGGTTGAATGCCCCTCCAATGGCTTAGCTTAGTGCACCCGGTGAGGGCACGCTACTTTAACCTTCATCCATTACCCCATTAACCTTAAAAACCTTTACCCTTTAAACTTGAATACTTTAACCTTATCCCCTATCACTCCACCAACACCCGCAACACCTGCAAAGCCCGCCCCGACTCCTCCATAAGCCGCAAGAAGTAGACGCCCGGTGGCCAGTCTCCAACCGGAATATTTTGAAGCGGCAAAGGGTCAAGCGCGTGCTCCGCCAGGTGCCGGCCGTACGCATCCATCCATTGTGCCCGCGCTGCCCGAGGCATATCCACCAGAGCTTCTAATTGAAGGACTGCCCCTCCGGAAATCGGATTGGGATAGACCCGGTAAGTGCTTACGCTGGAAGGCGGTGCCGCAACCTCCTCCACATCTACAAACTGTAGGCCCTCCTCACAGTTGGGGTGGTAGCAGCCGGCGCTGTCTAGTTTTAGGAGCCAGGCGGTCTGCTGTAATAGGATAGTATCTTCCAAAAAACCTCCAAAGATCAATCCTCCGTCTTCAGTTTCTATCCCACAATTAAGCACCCCAAGATGCAGCCCTCCACTATTATCTAGATACATACGCTCCCAATTGAGCTCACCTGACTGTGTCATGGAAAATACCCAGCCTACACCACCGTAGAAATCTTCTCCCAAGTAAGTATTTGAGGCTCCTACACCGATTATATTCCCGGCTTCAGTTAAGAACAAATCAGATATATAATTGCCAAGGCTGACAAACTCAAAGTCGTACTGCTGCAAGACTTCACCCTCTGGGCTGACCCACAATAGAACGGGGGCTCGTCTAACCCCCTGTCCGATTTCCCGGAAAAAAGAAACGAGCAATTGACTATTGTCCAGCTCAATTACATTCTCGGTTTGAGCACCCGATAAATAATACTCCCCGATGGTAGAGGTCCAAAGCTCATTGCCATCCGGGTCTATACACAGCAGCCGCAGCCGTTTGTCTATTCCTGAGCCGCAGGACTGATAGGAAAGGCACTCTCTATAGACGATCACCACATTGCCATTTTCTAATACGGCTAAATCCCGGCTCCTGATCAATCCATATTCCCCTGCGTAAAAGCGCTCCCACAGGATGTTGCCCTCCAGGTCTAATGCCATTACCCACACTTTCTCTTCACCTGGGGAAAGGGTGCCGTGATCTCCATGAACAATGAGCGTGCTATCATTTAAAAAATCGATTCCATAAAATCTATCATTATAAATACCGCCAAATGATTTCAACCATAAACTATCACCTTGCTTACTTTTTTTTAAAAAATAACCATCAATATCGTTAACCTGCCCATTATCGATATTTCCTACAAAAAACACAGCATCATCTGAGATTGCCATTGATTGATTTCCGGAGCCTATACTAACTGAGACCCTGGCTCCATTGCTTACAACAGACTCTGAGATGAATGCTGCTTCCAAATCAGTTATTGCCATTTTATGAACATACTCATACAGAGGAGGAGGAGAGCTGAGTACATCTAAATAGTATACAGAATCCTCTGTGGCAATTGAGGCAATCTGCTCTGGAGGATCAAGGTAGAGTGCTTTTGAAAACGGAGCCTGTCCGAACAGAGTGCCTTGCATTAAGGATAAGCAAAAGGGTATGAACCAAAGGTTTTTCATGATTCCGTATTGTAAAACAGCAGTGAGGGCATTCCCCCACCGCTGTAGATAGATTAAAATAATTACTTGACAATTCCTTTCAGCGTACCAATTCGTTCCCCTTCTGATACCGCTTCAAAGAAGTACAAGCCTGTAGGCTGCCTGCTCAAATCAATCTCAAAACGCTGTCCTTCCGGGAATTCCAGGCTATAGATACTACGTCCTGCCAAGTCTCTGATTTCAATCAGGATGGGCTCAGCGTAATACTGGCCAAGGTCTAAAGTGAATGCCCCGGAAGATGGGTTGGGTGCGATACTTAGTCCAGGAACCGTATTGTTTGCTTCTGTTCCCGGAAGCTCAACCCCAAGCGGTAATTGATAGTCCGGCCAAAATTGACGGTCTAGTAACAGCCCCAGCAAAGCCCTGGCGTAACTGCTTTCCGGGGCTGATTTGGCGGCGACTTGTTCCAGGGTGCTGATTTGGTCTGCGCTTAGCGTAAACGCCGCTTCTGCTTCAGAAAGCCGCTGAAGGTTGATCATTTGCACTGCTCTGAACAGGCCATCCGAAGAAGTGAGATCCCCCTCTTCCGCCAGGTTGTTCAGCAATTCTTCTGCTTGTCCAAATTCGCCACGCCTTACCCGGTAGCCAAATTCCAACCGGTGATAAGCAGTGTTCTCCATTTCTTCAGCAAACACCAGATTCGCATCGGCAGTAAATTCCTCATTATCTATTCCCGCGTTGATGATCCAATGCGCAATGCGCTCCATCTGTTCCTGAGCTTGAAGCACGGCGTACTTCAATTCTGCATCTTCAGGGTTGTTATTTGACGCGGATTTGAGATCATTATACAGCTGCTTTGCCTCGGAATAGTCCCCGTAGCCAAAGGGGGGCTCCTTAGGGTTTCTTAAGAAGAGGTAGCAGGATTCCTCTACGTTCTGAAAAGTACCAACTGGCAAGAAATTGTTTGTCGTGCCCGTCAAAGTAGAACTCTGGGGTGTTTCACATGGATTAGCCAGATGAAAATACCTAAATGTTGTAGTCGTCCCAAAAGTCCAAATGTGTTCGGTACTGCCATTAGTAAAACAATTGCGTGCCGGATCACCAGGGGCACCCTGAAGCAGGGCAATATTAGTTGCCACCTGAGAACCATCCAAAGTAATGTTGCCATAATTGGAGAAGAAAAAGTTTCGGGTAATAAAGGACATATCATTTTCACCAGTGAAGAGAACGGGTAAAAATATACCATTGTCAAGCATATCATTGCAGGTGATTTCCACAGTACCATTGCCCGTATCATCCCCATATACACCAAACATATTGCCGGAATTGTCCCTAAAAACATTTTCCCGTATGACCGCATTGTTCAGTCCAGCCAGCCATACACCGTCTCCCCCATTGAACCGGTTCTGTTCGATCAAGGCATCCTGAATGCCTCTAGACTCTGAGGTAGACAGCATAATCCCTAGCTGCGGATTGAACAAATGAAACTCGTTTTGAGCGCCGCCGCCCGGCCCCACATAAAGTCCCGCCCCACTGGAGAACGGATAGGTCACCTCAGAATTAATGCCTTGCCCACAGGAATTGAAGGTGCATCCATTAATGATGGACATCCCGGCATCAACCGCCTCAATGGCAAAGTTTGTCATTTGGGAAAAGTCAGAGCTATTGAATTCAATGCCATCCGTTTCCCATATGGACACACCGCCAAGGTTAGGGGAGGCCGATGGGTCTGTGATATCAAAATTGCAATCAATGAACCGGCTGTTATTGATAAAATCATAGCTCATGAAAGAGGCAGACCGGAAATTATTCAGAAATTCCGTATCTGTACAATACACCAAGCCTCCCCGGTAGGTATCATCCCACCATGGGTTATACGTATTGGCTGAAATGGCATGCCGCGCCCATTCAATAACGGCACCATTGCTGGACCGCAGGATACCGGCTTCATTCGGCCCGGGCACTGCAAATAAATTAGGCTGGGGCAGGTTCTTATTGCCCTCTACCACTATTCCGTCCCAATAGCCTGTGTCCTCGCAGCGGGTCAAATAGCCACCATTTACATGCAAACGGCCTCCGCGCCGGACCACTATCCCACTATTCGACGTAAACCGCAACGTGCCGGTAACGGTAAGTTCACCTCCGGCTTCGACAAAGATGGTGCCGTTTATGCTTCGGGTGCTGTTAATTATATTTCCTGGTGTGTCAAAAGTTAAGTCCTGAGCAACTGGGCACTCGCAGGCGACTAGAGGATTACAACACCCCATTGAATTAAGTATTGGCTCTCTGATCCCACCAGGCTCGAACAAGTCACGCATAACTTGCTTTTGACCGAGCGTAAATAAATTCATGCATTTATCGTTAGTCAAATCCATATAATTCATAAACATATCGGGAAAGTCCGTTCCTGGATCAATACAAGAGTTGTCATCCGGATATGTGCAATTCGAAACATTACCAAAAGTTTGACCATCCTGAGTAGGAGTATCGGCAATGAAATCGTCCACACTACAATCTCCGTCTCCCGAAATATGTACCAGGTCTAACCAATGACCTACCTCGTGCGTCATCGTTCTTCCCAAGTTAAGTGGGGACTGAACTACACCGACACTACCAAAGTATCTAAAATGCACAACAACACCGTCAAAATGAGGAAATGAGCTTAAATTACTAGGAGATGAAGCATTTCCTGCAATCATGGGGTCCAGATCAACAACCCACACATTTAGATAAGAATCTGGCGGCCATCCATCTTTTCCACCGCTAGAATTCGACTTCATAGCATTACTGTTAAAAGGAAATGGAGTAGTTCTGGAATTACTTGTTCTAGTAATCCCATTGGTCGGCATTCCATTTGGATCTGATGCCGCCAGGCAAAACTCAATTTCCACATCAGCGGCTACACCTGTAAAATCCAAAGGGGTATTTGAAGCATCTGTATTCATCCTTCTGAAATCTTCATTAAGAATGTCTATCTGTGATTGTATCTGGGCATTGCTTATATTGGCAGCCGGGATTGAAGAAGGATATACCACATGTACGACGACTGGTATAGTAATCAGCCCCTGTACACTGGGAGCTCGTGCTATGTCCCTATCATTGCCTCTGATAAATGGCTGTGGTGTATGGAAGGGTGTTCCACAGCGATCAGGTTGTGAGACCAATTCAGTTGGGCTAAATAAAGTCATAATTCCTAGAAATACGACTAAAGCACCTTGCCACAGTCTTGTAAATAGTTTCTGCGGGGGGGGGGGTAAAAGTTAAGATTAAACATGTTAAGCTATTTTAAAAGATTTAGAAGACAGATAGACAGCGGCTGAAAGTTTATGTACGCTATATCAATAGTAACATGGTTAGCCACAGAAAAGCGCAGTACATTTTTTATCAAGCGTATACTGCAAGATAACATTTTAGCTCAAAGCTTGATTACCAAATCAAAACTTTAACATTGTGAGGGCTTGTTGCTGGTTCAATAACCTGGCACAGCGCACCGGGTGAATCCCACGGCAATGGCTTGGCTTAGTGCACCCGGTGAGGCGGTCTCGCCCGGCGCACTCTCCGCCCGACGTAGTCTAAAACGTAGTCGGACCTTTCGCCGGGCGTGCTGACCAGGAGAACCAAGAAAAAGCACACCGGGTGAATGCCCCTCCAACGGCTTAGCTTAGTGCACCCGGTGAGGCATAGTCCAAGCCTACTCCTCCCCTTCCACCGAGTCATTCATCAGATAGGCTTTGAGGAAGCCATCAAGATCGCCGTCAAGGACGGCATCGGTTTGGCTGGTTTGGTGACCAGTACGGTGGTCTTTTACCCGGCGGTCATCCAATACGTAAGAACGAATTTGGGAGCCCCACTCGTTTTTCATCTTTTGAGCCTCGACTTTATCTTTCTCAGCCAGTTGCTTTTGCAGCTCAAGCTCGTAGAGGCGGCTTTTGAGCATCTGCATCGCCTTCTCGCGGTTCATATGCTGGGAGCGCTCCTGCTGGCATTCCGCCACCACACCTGACGGCAGGTGACGTACCCGCACGGCAGATTCCGTCTTGTTGACGTGCTGCCCGCCCGCACCGGAAGCACGGAAGGTGTCCCATTCCAGGTCTGCCGGGTTAATTTCCACCTCAATGCGGTCGTCAATCATGGGGTGCACGAAAACCGAAGCGAAGGAGGTCATCCGCTTGCCTTGGGCATTGAAGGGGCTGATGCGCACCAGGCGGTGGACGCCATTCTCCCCTTTAAGCCAGCCGTAGGCGAAGTCGCCCTGTATCTCCAGAGATACGGACTTGATACCGGCTACATCGCCCTCCTGCTTATTAAGCTCCGAGAGCTTGTACCCGCTGCGTTCTGCCCACATGACATACATACGCATGAGCATTTCGGCCCAGTCGTTGGCTTCGGTACCACCCGCACCGGCATTGATTTCCAGTATGGCGTTCAGTTCGTCTTCCTCCTTGTTGAGGGTGGAACGGAACTCGGCATCCTCCAATGCAGCCAATGCTTCATCGTAGCGCTTATCGACCTCTTCTTCAGTGCCCTCTCCTTCCTTGTAGAATTCGTAGAGGACTTCGAGGTCTTCAATTTTGCCCTCCAGCTCATCGTGGAGGCTCAGCCAGTTTTTATGGCTTTTCAGTTCTTTAAGAATCGTTTCGGCCCGCTTTGGATCATCCCAGAAACTGGGGTCCATGGACTGCTGTTCTTTATCTTTGATTTGCATGCGCCGGTTACCGACGTCAAAGATACCTCCCTAAAGCAGCCAAGCGGTCCTGCAAGTTTTTCAACTGATCTGCAGTCATACCTTCTGTCGTGGTTTGGAGCAATGCCAGGCACTGCCCGCTGTTAAAAAAAGAGACGGCAGCACCCAGTCTTTCCGACACGGTGCCGCCGCGTTGAATTCAATTATTATGGCTACTGTACTTCGCCCAGCTCTACGTAAAACATAAGCTCTGCTCCACCTGGAATCGCAGGAGGAGAACCGGCCTCACCGTAGCCCAGCTCTGCCGGGATGAAAAGCGTAGCCTTTGTTCCGCCTTTGAAAAGCGCAATACCTTCTTCCCAGCCCGGGATAACCCGACCCTGGCCAAGTGGTAAATCAAGTGGGCGCCCGCGGCTGAAGGAATCATCAAATTTTTGTCCGTTTTCAACCAAGGCACCGTAGTAGTGAACCCCTACCATTTTTCCAGGGGCAGCCTGTGCGCCATCCCCTTCTTCATGGATGACATACTTCAGCCCGGACCCTGTTTCCTGCAACTGATCACCCAAAGTGCCATTCTTATAGCCATCAAGCGTAGATTGCACCAGTGCCTCTATCTCGGGTAAACGCTTTTGCATCTCTTCTGCCTTGCGTTGGGCTTCTTCCATTTTGGCATTTTGCTCAGCAGCATAATCCTGAGCAGACTTGATATCTGCGATGACCAAATCGTAATACATCACATCTGTATTCTCAAAGCCTTTGGGCTTCTGTGGCAAAGTATCCAGCGCAATAAGCACCGTAGCACTGTCGCCATCTCCCATCAGCTGCAGCACTTCCTCAATAGGATTGGGTGGGCGGTTGGCCGGAGCCTCTGCAGGAATTTGAAGAAAAGGTGGCTTCGGCTGATCACGGCTGCTGTAGACAATGGAGTCCCCATTGCGCATGTAAGCGTGAAAAGTCACATAATCACCGGCAACCGGCTTTTCGCCACCATTATCGGTATGCAGCATGTATTCAAAGCCGCTCGGTGTGGTTTGCAACGTCGGTTCCTGCTGGCAGGATGCCGCCGTGAGCCCAACGAGCAAAATAAAAAGCAATTGGATTCGCATAAAATCTTGGTCTGTTGATATAAATGAGTGAATTATTCTAAATAACAGCGGCTGCCAGCTTATCCCTGTACTGTGGCAGCACTCCTTTGAAACGCTTCAGAGTTGTTTCCAGTGGCTGAAAAGAAAACCCGCCGGAAGCGTTTTTGTGCCCGCCGCCCTTGAAATGTTTTTGGGCAATCTCCTGAACGGAAAAATCACCTTTAGACCGCAGGGAAATCTTGACGATCTTGGGCTGCTCCATGATGAAAGCCGCCATCTTTACATTTTTGATCTTCAGCAGGTAGTTCACAATCCCCTCTGTATCGCCTCTCTGAATGTCAAAGTCTTCGTAATCCTGCTTCGTGAGGTAAAAAATCCCGGTATTGTATTCTTCCAGGATTTCCATCCGGTTGTTCAGGCAATGCCCGAGGAGGCGCAAGTGCTTTTCCTTCATGCTGTTATTGATGAGGTCCTGCAGCTTGTAATCGTCCACGCCCCGTTCTACCAGCTCCCCTACGATGCGGTAAAGCTTGGCTGAAGTACTGTAGCGGAAGGAGCCCGTATCCGTAATAATACCGGTAAAAAGACACTCCCCGATTTTTACATCCAGATCGGATTCCATCCCCAGAAGATGGATGAAGTCCACAATGAGTTCACAGGTGGAACTCGCAGTAGTGTCCGAAAGCAGGAAATCAGCAAACCCTTCCGGGTAAAGGTGGTGGTCGATCATCACTTTGTGGCACTTGGTGGGCTCGATCAGGTCGCCGAGTTTATCAATACGATCGAGTGCATTGAAATCCAGGCAAAAAATGATGTCCGCTTTCTCCACCAGCTCCTGGGAATACTCGGGATCAATGTCATAAACCACCATCTTCTCGATCTCCGGCATCCAGGAAAAGTTTTCCGGATATTCAGAAGGCGTGATCATACGAACCGTATGCCCCCCTTTATTAAGAAAGTGATAAAGCCCAAGACTCGACCCAATGGCATCGCCATCAGGATTGCGGTGGGTCGTAATGACTATATTTTTTGGCACTCCGAGCAGTGCCTTTAGTTGTGTGATGTTCTCCATTGTATCTTACAGCGTCAGACCGCGAAGTTGAGAAAATTAATGAATTTAACCAAGAATAAAGGAAGACGGTTGTAAAAGGGATTGAAAATGAAAGGGTTAATCCTGCCAGGGCTCAACAAATGTTCTGCCACTGCGGAAAAGGCGCGGCCTCACCTACCATCCCTTTCCGGCATTTCAGCGTACTGTTAACGGAGAAAGTTCTGCGCTTTATCCTTCTCAGACTACCCAGCTTTGGGGAGGTTTGCTTACTTTTGCAGCGAATTTTCAAAACTGCAAAAAATCTAAACACAATATGGCTGGTAACAAGACCTTCACCATGATCAAGCCCGACGCCGTCAAAGCCGGGCACATCGGCGCCATCCTCGCCAAAATCAACGAAGCTGGATTTCGCATTGTAGCGATGAAGCTGACCAAGCTTTCCACCGAGAAAGCCGGCGAATTTTACGAAGTGCATAAGGAGCGCCCTTTCTACGGCGAGCTTGTTGATTTCATGTCTTCCGGCCCAATCGTGGCGGCTGTACTGGAAAAAGACAACGCAGTAGAAGACTTCCGTACGCTGATCGGCGCTACTAACCCCGCTGAAGCAGCACCTGGCACCATCCGTGCGCTGTTTGCCAAAAGTATTGGTGAAAACGCTGTACACGGTGCCGACTCCGATGAGAACGCAGCCCGGGAAGCCAGCTTCCACTTTGCGGCTACGGAGATGTTCTAAGGACCGTTCACCGCACATCCTGGCTTTTAAGCCAGACCGGAAAGCCCGCTTTTCTTTGAGAAAGGTGGGCTTTCTAAGTTTTATTTTCCCATCCCTCCACAATTCCTATGGCTTTCTCCAGACACGCTTCGTCAAATCCGGCCCGGTACTCAGTCAAAACCAGATAAGGAGCATAAGCTGTTGGAAGCTGCAACAATGAGCGGTCATCATCAAGAATGAGAAAGTGGCGCAGCCTTATTTTTTGACCCTTCGGATTTAGAAATTGTTGATATCCTTTATAGTAAATCGGCTGGTCTTCGACCATTTCATAAATCAATGAGGCTGGTATAGTTCCAACTGCTTCTTTCATGTGTTTTTATTCGTTTACAGGATGGTATTGCAGGCTAAGCCTTCAATGCACGCACCCATGACGCTTCTCCAAACTTAAGAAATTCCCGGGTTAAAGTCCAGCGCCCCTGTGCATAACCAATGGCACTTTTTGAATAGCCCGGCAGCATTTGCGGTTTGCCTAGTGTCTCAAGTCATATATCTCTGATACTTAAATTGAAGTTATTTTTCGACTTATCAAGGCGAAGGTTCGCGACTTTAGCCCGAGCTAAAGGAGCGGTTCTTCAACGAAGAGTAGGCGGAAAAGAACGAAACTTGGGGGGTCAAGGGTTTATGGCTTGAGGCACTAGCTTGGTGCCTAGCGCAAAAAGCCTGGATAAGCTGGAGCAGAGCGGGAAGCTCTACCCCAGCAGCTATAGCTCTAAAATGCAGAGGGTTGCTGCGGAAAAATAATGCCGGCAGTTCTGACGCTTTCCAAACTTCGCCCTCTACTTACCGTTCTATTTACAGACCTTTTCAAGTACAAAAGCCTCCGCCTTTGAACACACCGTATCCTTTGCTCAACAAACTGCTCAAATGGTTGGGCTATGCCCTGCTCGCCCTGCTGCTGCTCGTGGTATTACTGTGGACAGCCCTGCAGTTTCCTGCCATACAGCAAAAGATAGCGGACAAGGCAACGGGCTATCTGGAAGAACGGATACAAACGCGCTTTGACATTGACAGGATTTACATTGATTTTTTCAATCAGCTGGTTTTGGAAGGGGTCTACCTTGAGGACCAGCAGCAAGACACCTTATTATATGCCGGTCGGATTGATGCGCAGCTTAGTATTTTCGCCCCGTTCCAATCAGAAATACAGCTGAGCCAGTTTACGCTGCAGGACGCTGTTGCGCACCTGGAGCGCCGTCCCGACAGCACCTTTAATTTTACTTACCTGCTCGACGCTTTTGGAAGCACTACCCCAGACACCACTACATCCAAACCTTCTCTCTGGAAGTTCGACCTTAAAGCACTGGACCTGGATAATGTGCGTTTCTCGTGGACCGACAGCCTGAGCAAAATGGCGGTTTACACCCGGATCGGCACACTGGAAAGCGCCCTTCATCAATTCGACCTCAATCAGCAGAAAGTCAGTATTAATCGATTCCAGCTAAAACAGTCCTTTGCATCAGTAGCTATGTGGGGCAATACGGAAGAAGCCGTATCCAGTGCCCCCGGGGATACCGCCGACACAGCCATCGCCTTCCCCTTTCCCGGCTGGACAATTGAGGTACGGGAAATGGGGCTTGATGCTGTGGATGTCGCTTACGATGACTTCACGCAGCCTGCCGGGCCGGGCGGGCGCTTCGACCCTGCCCATCTGCACTTTCAAAACCTGGCACTTGATGCCACTGAATTGCGCTGGGATAGCCTGGCGCTGTCCGGGCAAATGAACAACCTCGCCTTTAAGGAATGGAATGGGTTTGAATTGCAATCGCTCAATACCAGTTTACTGCTTTCAGACAGCAGTGCCGCTCTGACTCAACTGTCTTTTCAGACCCCAAAGAGCAGCCTCGCCCCTTCCACCCTAAAATTACAGTACGATCAATTCGGCGACCTTGCCAATTTCACGGAATCCGTGCACCTCTCCGTCAGCCTTGGCACCGGAAAGATAGACCAGGAAGACCTGTACTACTGGAGTGGCCCCCTACCCTTCCTGGCTCCGCGCCCATTACCGCCTCTGGAATTATCCGGCCAGGTGGATGGCTATGTGTCTGACCTCAACATCGGGCAGTTTCGGCTGAAATGGGGACAGGCACTGAATGCCCGGCTAAGTGGTGCCATCGCCAACGCTACCCTGCCCGAAGAATTAGCACTACAGGTGGTCCTGCAGTCCATAGACCTTTCTCCCGCGCAGCTCAACCAATACCTAAAAGGGCAGCCCCTGCCAGCTGAAGGTCTTGCGCCACTCGGGCAGCTAAGGCTCACGGGTTTCATCAAAGGCAACACCCGGCAATTAAAAGTTAACCGGTTGGCATTGCGTAGCCAAAGCTTCACCGCAATGTTTGGTCAGCTACAGACCAGTGACATCACTTCTCCGGAGAAGCTACAGTTCACCTTTACCGTAGACTCCCTGCGCACACAGCCCGCCGATTTGCGGGGTTTCCTAAATGACACCATACCGGCTCCGCTCGAAGCATTTGGCCACAGCTACTATAACGGAACCATAGCCGGCACACTGACCGACTTTAAGCTGGATGGCACACTGCGGACTGAGGCCGGCACGGCTAATCACGATATCCAGCTCCGGTTTACGGAAGACTATGCAAATGCCAGCTACCAAGGGGAGCTAAAGCTGGAAGCCGTTGCTATGGGACAGGTACTCAACAACCCCGAATTGGGCAACCTTTCCCTCGAACTGCGGGGGGAAGGCCGCGGGCTCTCTCCCGACAGTATCAACGCTAATCTTGATGGCAATATCACCCAGCTCGAAGCTTTCGGTTATGCCTACCAGGGGCTGAGCCTCGACGGCCGGATCAATGCCCGGGAATTTGAAGGGCGGCTGGATATCAATGATCCCAATTTAAAGTTCCACTTTGAAGGACTGGCGAACCTGACCGACAGCCTGCCCACCTTCCGCTTCGATGCCAGCCTGGATACGCTGAATTTGCAAAAGCTCAACCTCTACCCTACCACACTGCGCGTAACCGCCAGCATGAGTACTGAATTGACAGGGAGCCAGCTGCACGATCTGGAAGGAACAGCCAGCATCAAAGATTTACGCCTGAGCGACGGACAGCAGAGCTATACCGCTGAACAGCTTGAACTCACGGCAACGGGCATAGCACAGGGACAAAGAGTGGTCCGCTTCCGAAGCCCCTTCCTCAGTGCAGACATGAGGGGAGACTTCCGCTTAGCAGCGCTCGTACCTGCTCTGGCTGAATTTACCGATGGATACTTCCCGGTTAAAAAATGGGTCAGTCCGGCGGAGCCACCCGACAGCACAAAGGTGGCTCCCGAACTGCCGGAGCAGGACTTTGTCTTCACCCTTGAGCTCGACAACCCCGTGCCACTGACCCGTTTTTTTGTGCCTGACCTGGAGCAGCTGGATACCGCCTGGATCCGGTTTGAATTCAGCACCCCGGAGAAGCGCCTTGACCTAAAAGGCGGTATACCCAACCTGTCCTACGCCGGCATCATCATCGACAGCCTGGCACTGGATGGCCAATCTGCCGATGCGCTCCGGCAATCCCTAAATATTCAGGCTGTCAGACAGGACACCCAGCTCCTTGTGGGGCGCACCCAACTGAGCACCCGGCTGTACCGCGATAGCATGGACCTCAACCTGCTCATCAAAGGCGGGGATCAGAAAACCCGCCTCCGCCTCAACGCCCTCCTGGAACCCGACTCCAACGCCTACCGCGTACAAGTGCTGCCAGACTTTATGCTAAACAGCCGGCCCTGGGAGGTGTCTTCCGGCAACTCCGTCGTATTCTCTCCAGAGGCCTTGCAGTCTGCTGACCTCCGTATATCCCGCAATCAGCAAGGCATTGTATTGCAGACCCTTTCGCCGGAAGCTGGCGCCGCCGTGCCTCCCCTTCAGGTGCGTTTTGAGCAGTTCCGATTAAAGGAAATCAGTAAGTTGATCGGGCAGGACACGACCTTACTCAGCGGCCGGCTGAACGCGCAGGCGAAGCTTCAACCCCTAGACACCCTATTGCAATATGTGGTGGACGCCCAGGTGAGTGACCTGCAACTGAATGGGGCCACACTTGGGCAGATGGAGCTAAGCCTTCAGCCTGATACTGACCCCAGGCAGCTCAAACTCAGCCTTTTGCTGAAAGACCCCAAAGAACGCCTGAATCTGAAAGGGACCTACAACCTTGAGCAAGGTGCGCTTCAGGCAGACCTTAACGCTGATCAACTCCCCATTGCACCATTTGAGTTTTTCACACAGGGTGCCGTCAAAGAACTAAAAGGCGCTATTAGTGCCAGGTTGGCACTCCGCGGCACCACCGATAAGCCGCTGGGAACCGGCACAATTACCGCAGACAGCCTCTCCGCCTTTGTCAATTACCTGCAAACCCGGTTCACCGTGCCAAGTCATCAGATTAAATTGACAGAAAACAGTATCCAACTCGGCACCATGCCGCTTGTGGATGGCAACAATCAGTCAGCGCGGCTGAGCGGGGTAATCCGGCATGAGCATTTCGGCAATATTGAAACGGACCTGCGGTTTATAACCTCCCGCTTTCAGGTGCTCAACACCAATGCCGGAGACAATGACCTCTTCTACGGCAAAGTCTTTGTAAGCGCCGATGCACAGGTCCGTGGCCCCATCGATGACCTCAATGTAGATGTAGAAACAACCACCCTGCCCGGCACAGCCCTCACCGCCCTGCCCCTGAGCGAAGAGAAAGCCATTGTCAGTGAAGACTACATCATTTTTCAGTCGCCTGAGGCATTTGCTGCGGATACTGCCGCACGGTCCGAAAAAGTATACGAAACGGGCTCTTCGGGCTACAACCTCACTTTGCAGCTCAACCTGACCCCTGATGCCCAGATAACAGCGATCATTGACCCTTCTACCGGAGACCAGCTGCAGGCCCGTGGCCGCGCCAATCTTTTCGTGGAGCTCAATGCCAACGGGCAAATGTCCACCACTGGAAATATCGAAGTGACTTCCGGGAGCTATCAGATGAACTACGAAGGGCTGGTCAAACGTAGCTTTTCCATTGTAGAGGGCAGCAGCATTTACCTCCCGGGCGACCCGCTGCAAGCCCGCTTCGACATCCGTGCAGCTTATCAGACAGAGACGCCGGTTCTTGGCCTTATACAACAGGAGACTGAGCTCACGCCCGAACAGGAGCGCGCTGCCCGCCGCCGACAGCAAGTCAAAGTACTGCTGGACCTGGAAGGTGATTTGCAACAGCCCGAATTGCTGTTCGACATTCAGCTGGGCGAGCAGGTTTCTGCCAATCTGGAATCCATCCTCAATCAAAAGATGGCTCAGCTGCGCGGGAATCAGTCTGAGCTGAATAAACAGGTCTTTGGCCTCTTGCTCTTCAATGCCTTTCTGGGATCAGGGGGCAGTAACCTGGCGACCGCAGGTGAGAATATCGCGCTGTCAAGCGTAAGCACCCTGCTCACCAATCAGCTTAACCGGCTGGCAGAAAACTATGTAGAGGGCGTGGACCTCAGTATTGGCGTTGACTCTTATACTACGGATGCTTCTGCCGCTTCTGGAGAAACTGTCACGGAAGTCAACCTTGGCCTGTCCAAACAGTTGTTCAATGACCGGCTTTCGGTTCAGGTGGGCGGCAACCTGGGCATGAGCGACAGCGAAGCTGCCGGGCAAAACACCGTCCTTGCCGGAGACTTCCGCCTGGAGTACCAGCTTACTGAAGACGGCCGCTACAAAGTGTGGGTATTCCGGCGCCCGGACTACGACATTTTCTCCAACGGTATACGCACCGGTGCCAGTCTTATCTATCAGCGCTCCTTCGGCGATCTGCGCCGGGACAGTACTCAAAAGAATAATACCGATGACTAAAACGCTGCTACACATCTCTGGCTTGTCCGTTTTACTGCTCCTGGCCGTCAGTTGCCAGCCTACCCGAACCTTGCAGGAAGGGCAGTACCTCTACACCGGAGCAAAACTGGAATACCCCGGCTCAAAGCCCGAAGTAAGCTCTACTGCACTGGAAAGCGCTATTGCCCAGCAACCCAATCAGTCCTTTCTGGGCATGCCTGTCCGGCTGGGTATCTACAACGCTGCAAGTGGGAAAGACCGCAAGTTTAACCGATGGGTCCAACGCAAACTCGGAGAACCACCGGCGATTTTTGATTTCCAGGAAGCGGAAACCAGCCAGCTTCGGCTTGAAAAGCAACTGCTGGACCAGGGGTACCTGCAGGGCCGGGTACAAATGGATACCATCCGGAAAAAGCAAACGGTCTCTGCAGTCTATCGGTTATCACCGGGTACCCGCTATGAGCTGACAGGTATGGACTGGCCAGCAGACACTAATGACATCGGCCGCTTTATTCAGAAAGCCCATTCGGACTCCTCTGTCTGGCAAAATCAGCCTTATCAGACGCAGCGCCTGTCTGAAGAGCGGTCGAGGCTGGCCAACTCCGGCAATGAGAATGGATTCTACGGGCTAAGCCCCCGGCATTTTTACTACTTCCTTGATACCACCGCTGAGCAGCATAATGTAAAGGCTTTCCTGAGGCTTGCAGAATCGCCATCCGGCAACCCTTATCAACGGCATTATATTGGTCAAACAAAGGTATATCCCGTTTATTACCTGGAAGAGCCCGAATGGAATTATAAGGATACAGTGGAGGAAGAAGGTATTTTGTACCTCCAAAACCGAGACTTTGTCAAGCCACAGGTCCTCAGCCGCACTATTCTTCAGGACAAGGGCGACCTGTTCGTACAGTCCCTGCAGCAAAAGTCAACCAACCGGCTGATGGGGCTGGGCGCCTACAAATTTGTCAACCTGAAGGTGGAGGTCCGCGAGGAGGGCGACAGCCTGTTTTTGGACCGTTCTTTCTATCTGACTCCAAATCTGACGCAAAACTTCTCTGCCGAGCTGGAAGTCAGCTCCCTGAGCACAGCGAGCAGTTCCCTGAATGGCGGTGTCAACCTCAACTATGCCCACCGCAACCTGTTTGGGGGTGCCGAACGGTTCAACCTCAAGCTCTCTACCAACATTGCCACACAGATTGGCGGAGAGGTCGACTTTATCAACAGCTACAATATCGGGCTCGAGGCCAGTCTTCGGCTACCAGGAATGGTTGCGCCTTACAACTGGCTGAAAGGAGAGCAGGCCTGGCAATCCAGTACCACGGCCCAACTCCGGGGGGATTTTCAGCGACGGACCAACAACTTTTCGCTGTTTTCCCTCTCTGGTTCCTATGGTTTTGACTGGCAGCCCGGCCGGTTACACCGGTACACCTGGAAGCCCGTACAGCTGACCCGTACCCAACTGCTGAGCAGTACGGATCAGTTTGAGGATCGGCTGGCCGGCAACCCGAGGCTCAGGGCCTCTTTCGATGACAATCTCATACTGAGTACCATTTTTGAGTACAACTACAGCGAAAAGCGCCCTGGCAAGCGGGAGGATTACCTGACCATGTTTGCCTCTGTGGAGCCTGCCGGCAACATCAGCTACGGCATAGCCAGCCTCATTGACCCAGACAAAACAAATGCTTATCGGCTTTTGGGCATGCCCTTTGCGCAGTTCATCCGGGTAGACGCTGGCATTCAATACCACTGGTACCAAAAGCAGGCCGACTGGCTTGCCCGGTTAAACATTGGAGTGGCTCAGCCCTATGGCAATGGAAGTTCCATTCCGTACATCCGCCAGTTTTTTGTGGGTGGCAGCAACAGCATAAGAGCCTGGCAAATCCGTACCCTCGGGCCGGGTGCCACACCGGTGGAAGCACTGGATGCCGAAACCTTTCAGGATCAGACGGGCGATTTGAAGCTGGAGGCTAACGTGGAATACCGTTTCCCCATCATCAGCTACCTCAAGGGTGCCGCCTTTGTAGACGCGGGTAATATCTGGCTGGTAGAACAAGGCCCGGCGGATACCGGTACCGAATCGGGCGTTTTCCAATGGGATGAATTCTATCGTCAAATCGCTATTGGCGGCGGGCTTGGCCTCCGGCTGGACATTTCCTACTTTGTACTCCGACTGGATATAGCGTTTCCCTTCCGTAAGCCTTACAACGAACCAGGCAACCGCTGGGTTTTTGATGAGGTTGCATTTGGATCTCCGAACTGGAGGACAGAAAATATTGTTTACAACCTTGCGATTGGTTATCCGTTCTGATTTCTAAGATTCTGAATATATCCATAGGTTATACTCAGTCAAAATCGCCATTTTTTAGTATCATTGCCGGAATTTATCTTGGAGCAACTTTGCTGTTTTCAAAAACAGGGAAGAGAAAAGCCCGCTGATTCCGTTTTACCCGAAAAAGTATAAGACAATATGAGGACCAAGCTGTCTCAATTTGATTTTACATTACCACCCGAACTCATTGCCAAATACCCAGCCGACAACCGCCACGATTCCAGGTTGATGGTCGTTCACCGGGACTCAGGTAAAATCGAACACCGGACGTTTAAAGACATCCTCGAGTACTTTGATGAGGGCGATGCCATGATTTTCAATAATACCAAGGTATTCCCCGCTCGTCTGTATGGCAAAAAGGAAAAAACCGGTGCGGACATCGAGGTGTTCCTCCTGCGCGAGCTCAATAGCGAATCCCGTCTTTGGGATGTCCTGGTTGACCCTGCCCGTAAAATCAGAGTTGGTAATAAACTCTATTTCAGTGATGAACACGACAATGATGTACTGGTAGCTGAAGTAGTGGACAATACGACCTCCCGCGGCAGGACCATCCGTTTCATTTATGACGATAGCGATGAGAATTTTCAGAAAGATCTGCACCGGCTTGGCACCACGCCCCTGCCTAAAGAAATAGGGCGTAAGGCTGAAACCCTGGACCGGGACCGCTATCAGACACTTTTCGCGAAGGAAATGGGCGCTGTTGCAGCGCCTACTGCAGGATTGCACTATAGCGACGAACTACTTAAGCGGCTGGAAATCAAGGGTGTTGAATTTGCCGAACTCACTCTCCACATCGGTCTGGGCACCTTCCGCAGTATAGACGTGGAGGACCTGTCCAAGCACAAAATGGATGCGGAGTACTTTAAAATTGACAATAATGCAGTGGAGACGGTCAACAAAGCCAAAGCAGGAGAGCACAGGGTCTGTGCGGTAGGTACGACAAGCATGCGGGCTATCGAATCAGCCGTTTCTGCTGAGAATATGCTCAAGGAAGCCGAAGGGTGGACCAATCTGTTTATCTATCCGCCTTATGAATTTAGCATCCCGGATGCCATGGTCACCAACTTTCACCTGCCCAAATCCAGCCTGATGATTATGGTGTGTGCTTTTGGCGGGTACGACCTGATCATGGAAGCTTACAAGCAGGCAGTCAAGGAAAAGTACCGGTTCTTTGCTTATGGTGACGCTATGCTCATTATATAGCATAATCATCAGAAATATTGTGTACATTACTCACATAACAAAGCGTATCTGAAGGCCTTTTAGATACGCTTTTTACTTCGTACATTTCATGGAGTAGCGTTTACAGGGACGTCTACTCCTGGTTTAAACAGCTAAAGCGCAGCCTTTTCATCAAACTGCTGCGGTAACAGATCATATTTACGCCATGCCCCGGATTTTACTCCTTTCATTGCTTTTGACTCTGGGAAAGACATTACCGGCTTCCAACTGTGAGGAGATCACCATTCCCTTTTTCACGGAGCAAGTGCCCATTCAGTACCAAACGGATTTGCTGCAGATCCCGCGCCCGGAAATGACAGAGCTGGGCTTAAGGGCTTATTTCCGTCAAATGAGTACGACGAAGTACGATGTGCTGATCAGAAGCCTGCAGCAGGCCCGGCGTGCTTTCCGGCTCAATGACTGGCTGTATTACAAACTCGTCAGGCAGGTCCTGATGCAAATATATGGGCAGCATGAGCCTGTAGACCGCACGCTGAGTGCCTGGTTTATCATGTCGCAGAGTGGCTATGATACCCGGCTGACTTACCTGGAAGACGAAGCTTATCTTTATGTATTCACTCTGGACGAGGTGTTTGAAGCCCCTATCATTCAGGACCGGGGCCGGTCTTTTATCAACCTCACCGAGGTACGGGCGGGCAGGGCTCCACAGCGGGCCCTCTACATGCTGGGGTTCGTCCCTAACGGGGATGGACATGCCTTCACCTTTGCCTTTAGAGATCTGCCCCGGCTGCGCCCTATGCTTAAGCGGCAGAAGGTTAACTTTTTTTACCAGAATGAATGGCATGCCCTGGAAGTCGAGGTGGATGAAAATATCGCCGCCTACATGGAAGACTACCCCATTGTAGCAGAAACGCAATACCTGGAGGTGCCTTTGTCGCCTCAGCTGTTTCAAAGCCTGATTCCTCCGCTGCGTGAGATGATCAAAGGCAAAAATGAGTGGCAGACAGCCGAGCTGCTGGCTGCTTTTACCCGTTCTGCCTTTGAATACAAAGAAGACAAAGCCTACTTTGGATGCAGTAAGCCCATGGTGGCCGAAGAGGTCTTCATTCATCCTTTTTCTGATTGTGAAGACCGTACTGCGCTGTTTTTCCAACTGGCAAAAACCTTACTCCCCATCCCTACCCTGGTAGTAGCCTACCCTGACCACCTTACCCTGGCGATGGCATTGCCAGCGGCACCTGGCAGCACCATACCCTACGAGGGGCGCAATTACTACTTCACAGACCCTACCGGCCCGGTACGGGACCAAAAAGTAGGGCAGGTACCCAAGGGATACGAACAAAAACCATTTTCGGTACTTAAACACTATTCCATGTCCGGCGTTAAGCAGGAGAAATAAGTAAGTTACCGACCGCATTTAAAAAGCGTAATAAATATTTGGATAATACGTTAGGTTTTTTACTTTTGCCGAAAGTAGGTGGGTAAACGGATAAACAGTGGCTGCGTACAAAAACAACTGCCCGTTAAGCCTAATTTTTTCGCCTACGATTTGCTTAGTTGCCGCTTTTTACCTTTTATAAAATTCCTATTGGCTGTTTTTTGATTTTTCCTGGTTTCAAAGGTTAATCCGGAGCCTGAATAAAACAGCCAACTAACAACAAACTTTGCCAACCTATGTATTGGACACTTGAACTTGCTCACCATCTGGAAGACGCACCATGGCCAGCTACTCGCGATGAGCTGATCGACTACGCGATTCGCTCCGGAGCGCCTTTGGAAGTGATCGAAAACCTGCAGCAAATGGAGGATGAAGGTGAAGTGTACGAAGGAATGGAAGAAATCTGGCCGGACTACCCCCGCAAAGATGACTTTCTCTTCAATGAAGACGAATACTAAGCTATTTGCTTTATGCTTTGCTTTTCTGAGTACCCTGGTACTCGAAAAAGTTAGTCACAATTCCAATAAAAGGTTTTGAGTAGCTTGTCAATACTCAAAACCTTTTTTATTTTAGTCTCCCCAACGCGTAACAGACCTGTTTACCCCTCCCGAATAGTGCAATTTAAACCTGTATTAATTGGCATTCGTCAAAAAATACCCTATTTTGAATGTCACAAATTATGCACACTGGCCAAACTACTCATGGCCTTAACCAAACCAGTAGATGAAAAACTTACTTGAAATAGCTCGTGTCGTAACCAAGCGAAAAGTACGCAAAATCGAGATCTTTGATGACCATTCCCTGCGCAACAACAAGAGCAAATTCAACCAGTTTTATGAGGCGTTGCGCGACAATAAGTTCAAAAATGACCGGGAAGCCGCCAGCACGCTCTATAAATGCAGCCCAACCGACCCGAAATACCGGCAGCTTAAGTCCCGCTTCAGAAAGCGCTTGTTGAATACGCTCTTTTTCCTGGATATCAATATGCCAAAAGCGGCTAATTATGACCGGGCTTACTATTCCTGCCATAAGGATTGGACCCTTGTCAAAACGCTCATCTGGTATAATGCTCCCAGCTCAGCAGCCCAGCTCGCCCGCCAAATTCTGACGACCTCCCTGAAATTCAAATTTGCTGACCTTATCATTAACAGTTCACGCATTCTGAGGGACTATGCAGCTCAACAAGGCGATGAGCGTGATTATGAGGAATACGATAACTACATTAAGGAGTACAATGATATTCTGAATGCCGAAATCCGCTCAGAAGAACTCCTGCAACGGGTAGTGATGAATTACTACAAGCCCCTTTCAAAAACACAGGAACTGACCGAAAATATTGAAGACTATTGCGAAGCGCTTGTGAGCTTATCTGAGCAGTATGACTCGCCCGTTATCTTTTATAATATGTACCTGGTCTGGATTTTTGCCTATGAAATCCAACAGGATTTTGAATCCATGCTTGAAGTCTGCGAACAGGGCGAGCAGTTTGTACAGAAAAACGCAGTCTATAAACAGCATAAAAAGACCGTAACCTTTCAGACGAAAAAGATGTCCGCTTACCTCCACCTGCGCAACTACCGTGATGGAAGGGCCACAGCCGAAAAATGCCTGAAAGAGCTCAAAGCCGGAAGCGAGGACTGGTTCAACTTCATGGACTACTACTTTCTGCTAACCATGCACGTCAATAACCCCCTGCAGAGCGTAGCTATTTTCAAGCTGGTATACAACAACTCCAAGCTCCGTAAACAGGACAACGAAATTGTTGAAAAATGGGACATATACGAAGGTTATATCGAGTACCTGATACAGGTGGAGGGAAAAGAAAACCATGTACTTCAAAAACAGCAGAATAAACAATTCCGAGCGTCTAAATTTATTGGCAAACCTACGCCGTACAATAAGGAACAGCGGATCTTTACAGTCCACGTACTCATCCTTCAAATACTCTTCCTGCTGGAGGAACGCAAATTTAATGAAGTAATGGACCTGATCGACCGCCTCAAAAAATACGCCAACCGGCAATTGCGCCGGGAGGAATACCACCGCCCGGTACAGTTCATCCGGCTGTTGCAGCAATACGCCAAATCTGATTTCCAGCCCGGCGAGACCACCGGGACGGAACGGTACCTGAATCAACTGAAAAGTGTCCCGTTTTTTTACAGAGGGGTCAATGCGGAGTTGGAAATCATACCTTACGAAATGCTCTGGGAGCGCATTCAGCAGTATGTCCGGTAGCAGCGTAGCGCTGACATATGCGTTTACAGCAAATGATTATTTTCAGAAAAGCTCTTCAATTTCAGTCCATTTGTTCACAGGGATTCGAGCCTGTCGCGTCAGTTCTAAAACCAAAGGCGGGAAGTGCCGTACACGAGGTGGTTTTGAAAAAGTCGGCAGCAGTTCGTTATCTTTACCGCCCGGAAAAACCAAGCCTACGTGAAAAAAATCATCATAGCCATTGATGGCTACTCTTCCTGCGGAAAAAGCACCCTTGCCAAATCCCTAGCCAGCCACCTTGGCTATACTTATATCGACTCAGGGGCGATGTACCGGGCTGTCACCCTATTCTTACTGGAACACAGTATAAAAGTGGAAGACCAGGATCGGGTGCAGACCGCCCTGAAGGACATCAACATACGCTTTGCAGATAATAACCATACACTGCTCAATGGCAGGGATGTAGAAAGTGAAATCCGGCAGATGTCCGTTTCTAATTACGTTAGCGAGGTGGCAGCGGTTCCGGAGGTACGCCGGGCTATGGTCAGCCAGCAACAACAAATGGGTGAAGAACGGGGCATCGTTATGGACGGAAGAGATATCGGAACGGTAGTCTTCCCAAAAGCAGAGCTTAAAATTTTTCTCACCGCAGACCCCGAAATCAGGGCGCGCAGAAGGTATGATGAGCTTGCTCAAAAGGGGCAAGAGGCTACTCTCGAAGCCGTCAAGGCAAATCTGACCCACCGAGATCATATTGATTCCACCCGTGAGGACAGCCCGCTGCGGCAGGCAGCCGATGCTGTAATTATTGATAATACTTTGCTGAACCGGGAAGAGCAACTGGACCGGGCAATTTTTCTGGCCCGGCAGGCCGGTGCCTGAAGCAAAAAAGCGTGGGCTGCCTTTTTCAGGCTGCCCACGCTTTTATTTTTTCTGCTTATGATTCTCCTACAGGTCTTTAACCGAGTTGCGGTCTACCAAAATATCTTTAAGTTCTTTCAGAAATTCATATTGGTGGGGCATCACCTTTTTTACGGCCTCTTTCAGGGCAAAATAAGTACCTTTTTCCATGCTCTTGATCTTATCTTTAAGGTACTGCGCATCTTCGGAAAGCATCGACTTCAGAGAAGGGATTTCATGCCAATCGCCCTCTACTGCTATCGCATTTTCCAAATCGCCACTGTCCTGCGCCACCGGGTCTAACTCGATAAGACGGTCATCCTCGATGAAGGTACGGGACTTATCATTGTCCATTGCGCCCTGTGGCAGGTCCCATTTAGTACCCTTTTCATCAGCATTGACCAAAAAGATCTCAAGCCCCTGCTCCCGGAACCTGTATATGATAAGGTTAGCTTTCTTCCGTAACTTCATAGTACATTAAATTGACCTGTGGAATTCAGTTCCCAAACAGGTGTACCTGTAAATGGTTCATCAAAGCTAGACGAATGGATGGGAAACCAAAAACGATTTTCAGGTTTTTTTACGATCTCAACGTCCGGTGCACCAATTCCAGGGTTGCCAGAGCGAGAAATACATCTTTTTCCTCTTCGGCCAGATCATTCGGCACAAATTGGAAGGCCCGCTGCCCAAGCGCATCATCTGTTGTTTCTGGTGGGTCTACCAGGCTGCCCAGCTCCCGGTCGGCCGTACGCACCGGCAAAAGGCGATTGGCAGGCTGCCCCAGCTTAGCTACCGGCTTACTGCCATTAGGGCTGTAGAGCGTACCATCCTCTTTAAGTGTCCCAAGCTGCCGCTGCCCGGCGGCAATACGTACTCCGTTTTTGTCTTTGATGTATGAGTAAGACTTTTCTCCTGTTTCTGCATAAAGAATAGCCTTCTGCCCCGGCCCGGAGTACTCCTTATAAGTGTAAGCCAATATGGGCTCGTGGTAAATGGTCGTAAACACCCCTTTTGCCGTTTTCCCAAACCGCTTACGCACAGAGCGTTGTACCTGATTAAGGGAGAAGGCATCGAGTTCTTCGGAGGAAACCGGGACCAGGTCAGGTTTCCACTCCTGCATTTCTTCTTTTAATTGTTGCATATCCTGGAACAAGCGTTTGTCGCCCGGCATAAAGTTTTTGAGCCCCCGCGCCAGGAGTACAGCTCCGGTTAGTACGACCAATAGTGTGATTAATGCAAATAAACCCATTCGATTGTTGTGATTGGTAAGCTTCTTAATTAAAGACCTGCTCTGAAATTAAAGCGGCGTTCATCCGTGATTGCCGTATCCCGCAACCCCATCAGGCGCTGATGCAAAGCTAAGGTATCTGAAGTCGTTAACACAGTAAATGTATTGTCAAGTATGGATTCCAGTTCCTGAAGCACTTTTTCCCTTGCCTCCCAGTACAAAACAGTTGGTTCGGTCATATCGTTGATCAGAAGTGCTTTGAGCTGTTCGATTTCCGGCCCGGCTATATCCCGGTGATGTTTGGTTTGGTCTAACCGGTTCAAAAAAGAAGTGTGCACACCTTTGCCAAGCAGGCTGAAAACGCTCCTGTTATCCACCTCCAGCTTCCAGGCCGGGTACAAATAGCCAATGCTGTCTACCGGGTAAGCAGCATAAAAAAGCTCCAGCAGCGCCTCATCAGCGGAGCTTTCAGAACGGCGAGCTGCCATACTAAAAGCTTTATAATCAACATAAAAATGCCAGCTACCCGCTGATGCAACCCAGGATACAGATAGTGCAGGAAGGAGACGTGCAACTTCCGATGCCATATCGGGCGGCTGTAACTGCATTACCAAGGTGAGCTGTTCACATAACTGATGCGCCTGCCGTATGGTTCGCACCACCGAAGCAGCCTCTTCCATCTCTTGAAAGGCCTGATCATACCTTTCGGCTTCCTGAGCAAGCTCCTTTCCGATCAAGGCTTTTAGCCGGAGCCCTTCCGGAATTTCTCCGGCGATAACTGCCGCATGCACCCATCCTTCGGTCCCCGCTTCGGTACGCACCAACAACCAGGGCTGATAAAAGGTCTTTTCCCCAATGGTAAGTCGGGTGGTATGCGCACTAACGGGGCCCAGTAATTCAAGCAGGTCGCCTTTTTGAAGATTGCCCAGCCCTAGGCTTTCAACATCCGGAGCTTCACGGATTTGAAAAAGGGGCACGCCCAATTCAACAGCCGGATATGCCGGGCTAGTTTTCCCTGAATCTTCACTGTTTGGTTTTTCCTCCATCCCGGCTGCTGCATCCGGGACCGCAGCTTCACCACAGCTTAGAATCAGTAAACTGCAAATAATGGATAATAAAAAAAAGCCTCTTTTCATCAATCCCAATTGAAAAAACGCCCACTCCAGACTCTTGCCTGAAATGGGCGCTAATTTTTTATATCACGTTAATGCACTTTATCCCAGATAAGACTTCAGCGCATTCCGGTTATATGATTTACGCAGGCGGCGGATGGCCCGCTCCTTTATTTGCCGGACCCGTTCACGGGTCAATCCATAGAGATCACCGATTTCTTCCAGCGTCAGTGACTTTTGGCCGTTGAGCCCGTAGTAGGAAGACAGTACCTCCACTTCGCGGGGCGAGAGTATAGACAGGCCCTGCTGCACTTCATCTTTCAGTGACTGATCCATTAGAGAGCCATCGGGGCTTGCGCCTTCTTCATCTATAGAAATGACATCCAGCATAGTGCTGTCGCCATCTTCTCCACTCATAGGGGCATCAACGGAAACATGCCGGCCATTGCCTTTCAGCATATTGGAAATTTCCTTAGGTGTCATCCCCAGCAGCTCAGCCAGTTCTTCGTGCGTAGGCTCCCGTTCGAACTCCTGCACAAATGACAGGAATGCCTCGTTGACTTTATTATAGGAGCCGACCTTATTGAGCGGCAGCCGGACAATCCGCGAGTATTCCACGATGGCTTGAAGAATAGATTGCCGAATCCACCAAACGGCATAAGAGATGAACTTAAATCCTTTGGTTTCGTCAAACCGTCGGGCTGCTTTCATCAGCCCCACATTCCCTTCGTTGATCAAGTCACTCAGGGATAACCCCTGATTCTGATATTGCTTGGCTACGGAGACCACGAAACGTAGGTTGGAACGAGTCAGCTTATCAAGTGCTTCCTGATCGCCCTGCCGGATGCGCCGGGCCAGTTCAGCTTCTTCCTCCGGAGCAAGCATTGGAATCTTACCAATATCATTCAAATACTTGTCCAGGGCAAGGCTCTCCCTGGCCGTGATTTTATTTGTAATTTTCAACTGACGCATAAGCAAGGTAATTTTAGGGTTAGCTATTCCACACTGTAAATTTACGCTAAACAGGCAGAAAAGTTGCCCCTTTTATGGAAACTTGACTTTTTAGTAAAAAGGCATTAAATGCGCCTTTTCCACTTAAAATACAACTATTATTTGAAAATAGTTCCGTAATTGAGATTAGTTGCCGCACACTATATGGCAGTTTCTTCTGATTCTCTTAGCTTTTAAAGCCGTTTAGCCTTTTTTAGTGCATTTTTTCTATTCAACATTTTGTCACTACCCTAACAAAAAAGCCAGGCCCCCAATTGCGGAAGCCCGGCTAATCTGTTAATTCACCAATATGGTATTAGTCGCGGTTGCGGCGGTTGCCACCACCACCTTCCGGTCTTGGCAGTAGTGCTTTGCGGGACAAACGCAGCTTACCGGTCTTTTTGTCTACACCAATAAGTTTCACGCGTACCTCATCCCCTTCCTGGAAGAAGTCCTCCACACGATCAACGCGGGCGTGGTCAATCTCTGAAACGTGCAGTAGTCCGCTCTTGCCCATAAAGTCTACAAAAACCCCGTAAGGCATAACGGTTTTCACCACAGCATCATAAGTGTCGCCCACAGATGGGGTGAATGTAATGCGGCGAATGCGCGCAAGAGCAGCATCAATCGACTCTTTGTTCTCACTGGCAATGCTAACCACACCTTCGTCCCCAACTTCTTCGATGTTGATATTGGTGCCGGTCTCTGCCTGAATCTCCTGTATCACTTTACCACCCGGGCCAATTACGGCTCCGATAAAGCTCTTGTCGATAATAATCTCAACGATGCGCGGTGCATGCGGCTTGAGGTCTTCGCGTGGTGCTTCGAGGGCTTTTTTCATCTCATTGAGGATGTGAAGCCGTCCTTCACGCGCCTGATTCAGTGCTTTCTCCAGCTCCTCATAGGGCAGGCCATCAATTTTGATGTCCATCTGACAAGCCGTGATACCATTTTCGGTACCCGTCACTTTGAAGTCCATATCTCCCAGTGCATCCTCGTCGCCCAGGATATCAGAGAGGATAGCCGTTCTTTTACCGTCAGAAATCATACCCATTGCGATACCGGAAACCGGTGCCTTGATTTGGATACCGCCGTCCATCAGGGCAAGTGCGCCTGCACAGACCGTGGCCATGGAAGATGAACCATTGGACTCCAGAATATCGGAAACGATCCGAATGGTATAGGGCATTTCTTCCGGCATTACTTTTTTCAGTGACCGGGCAGCCAGGTTGGCATGCCCCACCTCACGGCGGCCAGGGCCACGCATGGGCTTAATTTCCCCTACGGAGAATGCCGGGAAGTTGTAGTGCAGGATAAAGTTGGAGAAACTGTGGTCCATAGCGGTGTCCACCATCAGCTCATCCTGCTTGGTACCCAGGGTCAGGGATGTCAGTGACTGGGTTTCGCCGCGGGTAAATACAGCTGAACCGTGAGCCGAAGGCAGATAGTCTACCTCACACCAAATGTCACGGATTTCATCAAACTTACGGCCATCGAGGCGGCGGCTGTCCGTCAGCACCATCTCACGGATAACTTCTTTCTTGAATTTATCGTAGTAGCCCTTGATCTCATCGCCGTACTCCTCCATGAACTCCTCGCTCTTCTCTTCCTTCAGCTTTTCCATCAGCTCCTCGATGATGGCTTTGAAGCCCTCCTTACGCGCCACTTTATCCAGCGCGCCGGCAGCTACTTCGTGGATTTTATCGCGGGTGTTGCTTTCTACGATTTCCTTCACGGTATCATCAACCACTGGTGGGATGAACTCCCGCTTGACAGTCGCTTTTTCTCCTACTTTTTCAGCAAGCTCCAGCTGCGCCTGGCACTGCACCTTAATCGCTTCATGCCCAATCTTAATAGCTTCGATCAGGGCGCTTTCAGGCACTTCGCTGGCTTCGCCTTCCACCATCATGACGTTGTCCATCGTTGCGGCCACGATGATGTCCAGATCTGCGTCTTCCAGATCGGAGCGGAAAGGGTTAACGACATAGCGTCCGTTGATACGCGCTACACGCACCTCAGAAATTGGTCCGGCGAAAGGAATATCGGATACCGCCAGGGCTGAAGAAGCAGCCAGGGCCGCAAATGCATCAGGTAACACTTCCTGTTCACCGGAAATGAGGTTGATGATGACCTGTGTATCGTTCATATAGCCATCCGGGAAGAGCGGACGGATCGCCCGGTCTACCAAACGCGAAATCAGTACTTCGTAATCAGATAACTTGGCTTCCCGGCGGAAGAAGTTGCCGGGGATACGGCCTGCTGAGGCGTACTTTTCCTGATAATCGACGGAGAGGGGGAAGAAAGGCTGTCCTTCCCGGGCTTCTTTGGCAGAAACCACGGAACAAAAGAGCATCGTGTCTCCGACACGGATCACAACCGAGCCATCAGCCTGAGTCGCCAACTTACCGGTTTCAATAGTTACGGTCCGTCCATCAGGTAGGTCAAAGGACGTGGTAATAGGAGTTTGTAATCCCATCTTTAATTTGATTGGTTTAACTTCTAATAATCATTTTGCGTAAGCATCACAACGAAATGCAAGGGGACCGGTCTGAGGTGAAAACACCCCGTGAGAAACCGTCTTCAGCAATTGAGGGAGGAATAAGGGTTGTGAGGTGGTATCGTGACCTTCATTTTCCTTCGTTAGCCGGGTTTTTTGCTAGTGGATTGATTCAAAAGTGCTTGAATGCTCCCGGACAGGTAACTTTCTTACCCTTGGATTCCGGAACAGTCACCGGTTAAACCGGACTCGTCGCACTAGTGGTCTTGCTCCCGTTAGTTTGTCTTAGCTTCTTTTATCGGAGGCGAATATACGTAATTTTGTTACGATTTTCTGCGCAGTCATACAAATTATTGGACAGAAAGATGCAGAACTAAGACAGGGGCGCTCCTTTGTAAGGAACGCCCCTGCCATATACACCGACTAAAAGCCGAATTATTTACGGATATTCAGCTTCTCGATGAGTGCACGGTATCCATCCAGGTTTTTCTTCGCCAGATAGCCCAGCAGACGCTTACGCTTACCTACCAGCGTCAGTAGCGCACGGCGGGAAGAGTGGTCTTTTGGGTTGTCGTTCAGGTGCTTGGAAAGCTCCTTGATCCGGTAAGTGAACAATGCCACCTGTGCTTCTGTGGAGCCGGTGTTTTTCTCAGAACCGCCGAATTCATTAAAGATTTCGGCTTTCTTTTCTTTCGTTAAGTATTCTGCCATGATATTTTTTTAACCGTTAGTGATTGTATAAATCAGTTACAGCGGCGCAAAGATACGCGAATTGCCGGAATTTGCAAGGCAAAAGCTTAATTCTCTGCTTTGAACTTCTTCATGGCTTCGTTTAGCCGGGGCACCACATCAAACAGATCCCCAACCACACCGTAGTCAGCAGCCTTAAAAAATGGCGCTTCCGGGTCTTTATTGATCACCACAATGGTCTTGGAGCTGTTTACCCCTGCAAGGTGCTGAATCGCGCCGGAAATACCAATAGCGAAGTAGAGGTTAGGCCGAATAGCAACGCCGGTCTGCCCCACATGCTCGTGGTGAGGGCGCCAGTCTGCATCCGCTACCGGACGGGAACAAGCTGTGGTTGCACCCATCGTTTCTGCCAGTTCTTCAATAATCCCCCAGTTTTCCGGCCCTTTCATGCCGCGGCCGGCAGAGACCACCAGCTCAGCTTCCGGCAGTGGCGTGCGGCCTTCCATACGCTTCACTTCCTTCACCGTAACCTGTGCAGCCGGCACTTCCACGTCCAGGGCTTCCACGCTTGCGGGCTCCCCTACTTCCTGTGGCTGCAGGGAGTTGCCCATGAGAGAAAGGACTTTGTTCTCTGACTTCACTTCGTAATCTGCGAAAGCCTTACCGGAAAAAACAGGTTTACGTACCTTGAAAGTGCCGCCTTCCACAGTGGGAATGGCATTGACTGCGGGCACAGAACCGGCATTCATACGCACAGCCAGGCGCCCAAGCAACGACTTACCCGTGGAGGTATGCCCTACGATCACCACATTCGCACCTGCCTTTTCCGCAGCCGCAGCGATCACCTTGGTGTAAGCCTGACTGTCGAAAGTATCCAGAGCCGTATCAGTGACATGATAGACCTTTGAAGCCCCATACTTACCCAACTCTTCTGCACCTTCGGCAGTGCCCAGCACCAGGGCTGCACATTCCGTGCCCAATGCCTGAGCCGTTTGGTAGCCATAGTAGGCCAGCTCGTAAGCGGCTTTTTTGAATTTTCCTTTTTGGGTTTCTGCAAATATTAAAACCATAATATGTATTGACTTTGAGAGGGTTCTGAAATAGCGCGATTATATCGCTTTGGCTTCTTCGTGCAGGAGGCGGACCAGTTCGTCCATGTTCTCCGGATCAACCAGCTTAACATCGCCTTTTTCCGGTGGCAGCTCGTAGTGCACGGCTACGGAAAGGTCTTCCGCTTCCACGGCTGGTTCCACTTTCAAAGGCTTGCGCTTCGCCATCATAATGCCCCGCATATTAGGGATGCGCTGCTCCGCCAGGCCTTTTGCTGCGGAAACAACGAATGGCGCTTTGACCTCCACAACTTCGTTACCACCCTCGATATCACGCGTGACCGTTGCCGTATCGCCATCCATCTCCATATGAGAAGCATAGGAAATGAAAGGCACATCAAGTAATTCTGCCACCATTGCGCCAACCTCAGAACCATTATAGTCAATGGTTTCCTTGCCCAGGAAGACCACATCGAAGGCTTCCTTTTTGGCGTAAGCCGCAATCTGTTTGGCGACGAAGAGCGCGCTGGACGGCTCCGTATCCACCCTTACCGCCTCATCGGCACCAATCGCCAGGCCTTTGCGGATGACCGTATCGTTGGCAGCCGGGCCAACATTGATAAGAGTGACGCTACCGCCGTTGGCTTCTTTCAGTTCGAGTGCACGAACCAGCGCATACCATTCATCATAAGGATTCATGATGAACTGTACGCCTGAAGTATCAAATTGAGTGTTGCCCTCCGTAAAAGCAATCTTGGCTGTGGTTTCCGGAGTCTTACTGACACAAACCAATAATTTCATGAATGGGTATTTTTGTGGTTTCTTTGGCTAGGCTTAGGCTGTTGACAGCCTAAAAGCCGCTTATTTCACTAAAATTGTAATTCGTGCAAATATACTTACTTTTATTCACACCCAAAAGCAGCTTAGCGAATTTTCGCTGAACTATGACGGTTTAGCAAATCACCGAATCAAACCATTGCTATTCAATTTTTTAAACATAAACAAATGAACAATACAAGACTTAAGCAGCTCCAGTCGCTACTCGAAGAGGACCCTGGCAGCTCATTTTTACAGTTTGCCATTGCCAAAGAATACGAAAAATACGAGCAGTGGCCCGAAGCCCGGATGGCCTACGAAACGCTCGCCCAAAACGACCCGGATTACGTTGGTACTTATTACCACCTGGGCAAGCTGTACGAAAAACTGGACCGGCCCGCTGACGCCTTCCAAACCTACAAAACAGGTATGGAAGCCGCCAAACGGGCCGGTGACCAACATGCACTGAGCGAACTGGCAGGCGCCAAGCTCGCCCTGGGCGATGAGGAAGACTTTGAATAGCTTATCGCTGAATGATCAGTTTTTGTATGCTTAGCATAGCGCCGTCCCTGCTCCGCCATCCCAAAGTATACAGACCCGTAGGATACTGGTCTACAGACAGGCTGATCTCACGGTCGCCCGGCTGAATGGGAACGGTTTTCAGCAATTGGCCGGTAGCGCTGAATAACTCAACCTGCCCCTGCACCTGTGCCCCTGCTGGAAAGGCTACAGTGACTCTTTCCTGAGCCGGGTTGGGGAACACCTGCAGCGCTGCGGCAGCCTGTGTTTCTCTTGTACTTGTCATGATGGGCACTCCGTAGCAGATTTCAATCGACCACCGTGCCAGGGAGCCATTCTGCCCGGTCTTGAACATCACCAGGCGCCAGGCTCCTGCTGCAGAGGCACCATTATACACCGCCAAAGGCTCTGCCGGACGGTAAGGGCCGCCTATAGGTGGGCAGGGCACTTCACTATTGGCTGCATCATCGATTGAGAAATTGAACAGGAAGCCACCTGAGCAGTCATTACCGACAAATATGTCCTGCAGATCACCGTTGGGGCCGCGCAGACGGAAGTCAATACGATCGAGCGGACTGTAATTTCCTGCTATTTCAACAATATTGACATCCCGGACCGGGGCATCGGCTTCCACCTCGATCAGCGAGGTCACAAAGGGACCGGGAGCACCCAAATCAATCGGGACATCCGTAGCTTCAAAGATTTCACAACGGAGCCCTTCTGTTTCGAAAGACTGAATGGTAAAACTACCTGCTCCACAGGCTGAGTTCCGCCCTCTGACGCGCCAAAATAAGGTAGTGCTGTCCGGTAAAGGGTTCGTCACGGTTAAGAAGGTATCTGCAATACTTTCAGCGGCAAGCAGAATATCTGCAAAGCCAGCATCAGCCGCCACCTCAATATCATAGGCAGAAGCATCAGGGTTCGATGCCCAGGTAAAAGTAGGCGTGACCGGGGTGTTATTGTTCCCCTCCTGCGGAGCCAGAAGCGTTATGGCACCGGGAGCCTGAGCAGCGTAGGAGATTTCCAACTCCAGCGTGTCCGCAGCTGCCCCGCTATTCCCAATCAACTGAAAAGGATAAATACCGGTCGTTAAGCCGTTGACCGTAGTGACTTCCACACTGACCTCGGCTGGCAGGGTAACCGGATCAATAACCGCAACGGAAAACGATGCCGGCAGGCCTTCCACCGTCCATTCCACCTCAGTAGCCAGCCCTAAAATTGGTTGCGCCTGTACCGTGTAGACTGCGGTTTCGCCAGCACAGACTTCAGCTTCGGCATTCTCCGTGCCTAAGGCCAGCCCGGGCGCAGTGACCGCTTCAATTGTAATATTCGCATTGTTAATATCAAAAAAAACGTTATTCGCGGCTTTGATTTTATACCGGAAAGCAGTTCCGGAAAGCGTATCTGGCACAGTAATAAGTGCCGCACCATCATTGGGCACGCCTGCTGCCAGCTGATAGGGATAGGTAAACCCGCCATCTGCAGAAAGAAAGATATCTACACCGGTGGCGGCTACGGGAGGCACATTGGTATTGGCTACGTCCCATTCCACTGTCTGCAGGCTGCCTGCTTCCCAGGTATCAGGCGTATTCTGTGTGAGTACACGGAACGGCCCGGCCTGCTCAGTCACATTGAACGTACGGTCATCAAAACTGATCCCGGTACCAAAGCCATGATTGTCCCGCACTGTAAGCCGGAAACGGAGCCCCCGGTTGTAGTCCGGCAGATATTCACCAATCGTGGTGGTATTGGCAACCAGGTCCTGCAGGCGTGGGAACACACGCGTGGAGTCTGTAGTGGGCTCGAAGGAGCGGAAAATTGGCGAGTTGCCCTCCGGGTTATTGGGTGGAGCTGATGGCCCCAGGTCAAATTGCTCCCAGCAGTAGGTCAGGGAGTCGCCTTCCAGGTCTGTTGCGGTACCCGTGAGCTCAAAGGGCGTGGAAACGGGCAGAAACAGCCCGTTCTCTCCGGCTTCCACTACGGGCGGCGTATTACCGGTGGGTATAATCGTGGCACAAGTATTGCCGCCGCCAAAGATGGTATGGTCGATCATCTCCTCCTGGCTGATAGCATGGAAGTAGGGGTCGCTGTTGTTTTGCAAATCCGGCGGGCAAATCCCTGCATACCCCATGATGGTAGAGGCACTGCCGGGCTCCATGGCAGCTGAAGACACCCGGTTGCAGTTGTTGTTTTGGGTGTGGTTGCCGCCAAATTGGTGCCCCAGCTCATGGGCTACATAGTCAATATCGAAGGGGTCGCCTACCGGTACCGATTGTGAGGTAAAGCCCCGGGCTTTATCTTCATCATCACAAACCGAGCGCAGGGAAGCTACTCCTCCCCCACCAGCCCGATGGAAAACATGGCCCACATCATAGCTGGCATTACCAATTGTCGTATCCAGGTTGGTCTGATTCTGCCCCAGGTGAGCACCGCTACCGCCCGAATAAGGATCACTGCCGCTGTTGGTGTAGACAATAAGATGGTTGCTGTCGATCAGGATCATCCGGGAGGAAATGTCCGTTTCGTATACGCCATTGACCCGGTTCATAGTGGTGACAATAGCAGCCATAGCATCGGCCACCGTGCCACCGTGAAACTGGGTATATTCGCCCGTTGCAGCTACTGCCAAACGGTAGGTCCGCAATTCCTCGCCCACGAAAGCGCTGCTCCCGCCATTATTCCCGGCAAAGGGTTCCGCATGATCCACCTCACAGTTGAAAGTCTCTTCTGATGTAAAATCCCGGCGGAAATACACCTGATGCGCGCTATGCTCGTAGTTATGGTAAAATGGGTCTATATAATAGGTATCGCTGCCCTTTAGCACCATCGCATGGAAGCCTTTATGGGTGTAATCGATGCGGGCAAGGGCATGCCCGTCGTCCAGGCTTTTGCCCAGGAAGGTCCGCATACCGGGGAACTGCCGGGCCAGTCCGGGCGCCATGATGGGCGAGTTGACCAGCCGGAACTGCTCCGTACCCCCATCTGGCGTGGGCAGAGTGAAAATAAAATCCGACTGAGCAGCAGTAACGCTGCCTTCTACCGGGGCGGCTTCAAGCAGCTCCTCCAAAGTGGCTTTATCGATGTCAACAATCCGGGCAGCCTCCGGTTCAATCAGGCGCTGTGCCCAGCCAATCGCAGGTGTTGCGGTGTCTTTCCAGTAATTGCGTTGCTGCGCCAGACCGGCGGTAAGCCCGCTCAGCCACAGCAGCATCAACAGGGTCGTCCTCTTCATACTAATTCAGTTGTTTTTTTGCGAATGTAAAGGATAGACCCCGCCAAAAGGTTTAGAGATCGCCGGAATGTCTGGCACCCTACAGAATCAAAACCACTTCAGCGTTAAGTCGATCAGGCGCTGCTTAAAATCGGTATAAGGCGGCATCAGTACTTCCAGCGCACCGGGCAAATGCTGCCGGTAAATGGCCCGGGCGTTGGAGAAGGCTTCAAACCCGTACCAGCCATGGCTTTTGCCAATACCGCTGTTGTTGGAGCCGCCGAAGGGCAGATTGGGCTGCATGAAATGTACATCGTTGTTGTTGATGCAGGTGCCGCCCGCCCGGGTTTCCTGAAGGATGTGCTTTATGTTTTGCTCGTTCCTGCTGTAAATGTAGAGCGCCAAAGGCTTTTCCTTTTCGTTGATGACCTGCAGGGGCTCAGATAAATCCCGGAAAGTGCGAATGGGCAGCACCGGGCCAAAGATTTCCTCTTGCATCAAATCGGCATCATCGGGCACGCTGCTGACCAGGGTAGGTTCGATAAAGTCTGTTTCCGGGTCTTGCCGCCCGCCGATTTCCACCACCGCGCCCCGCTCCTCTGCGTCCTTAAGGTAGCCTGCCACGCGCTCAAAGTGCTTCCCGTTGACCATACGGTTGTAGGCACCGGATTGGGCGGCATCTTCTCCATACAAGGCTTTCAGCTGAGCGGCCATCAAACGGACGAACTCGTCTTTCCGGCTTTCGTGCACAAACAGGTAATCCGGGGCAATGCAAATCTGCCCGCTGTTCAGGAATTTCCCCCAGGCTATACGGCGCACTGCAGCTTTGAGGTCGGCGGTCTCATCAACGATGGTCGGTGACTTCCCGCCCAGCTCCAGGGTAACCGATGCCAGGTGTTCTGCCGCGGCCCGCATGACGATTTTACCAATTGCCGGAGCACCGGTGAAGAAAATATGGTTGAAAGGCAGTTTCAGCAGCTCGGAAGCCGTCTCCACAGCCCCCTCCACTACCGCTACTTCTTCCGGCGGGAAAACCGCTTCCACAATTTCGCGCACCACAGCCGAAGTATGAGGTGTATGCTCGGAGGGCTTCACAATAGCCGTATTCCCGGCCGCAATAGCCGAGACCAATGGGCCAATAGCCAGCTGTAGCGGGAAATTCCAGGGCGCAATGATCAGGCAAACGCCTTTGGGCTCGTACTGCACCCAGGAAGAACTGCCGAGAAATGGCAGGGGCGTCCCTACGGAGTGCCGGCTCATCCATTTCCGAAGGTGGCGGGCGGTGTGCTTGATTTCGGTGGTAATGGCGTAGATTTCGGTCAGGTCAGCCTCGGCAGCCGGCTTCTTGAAATCGGCGTACACGGCATCGCGGATGGCCTGCCTGCGCTCCAGAATAGCGGACTTGAGCTTTTGGAGCTTTTGGATACGCTCACTGGCGGTAGTCCGGGCCACCGCAAACTGATGGGCACGCTGCTTTTCGAATAAGGACTTGATTTCCTGCCGGTTGGGGGCGGTAGTGATTTGGGTGGTCATTTTCTGATGGTTAGGTCAAGAACAACAATAATAGGTAATTTTTTCATAGACTTGCAAGCTGAAAATTTCTGCATACAAACTAACCAGATAATGAATTTACGACTGATATTGTTGTTGCTGCTGACTACCGGCAGCCTTATGGCACAGGAAGAAGACAAGGGCTGGGACGTCAACGCCCCCTCCGGAGCGCACCACGAAAAGGAGCTCACTTTCACTGAAGGGACCTGGATGAACCTTGATGTAAGCCCGGATGGACAAACCATTGCTTTCGATCTCCTGGGAGACATCTACACCATCCCCATTTCAGGTGGCGAGGCGCAACTCCTGCGCGGTGGACTGGCCTGGGAAGTGCAGCCCCGATTCAGCCCGGACGGGAGCCAAATCCTGTTCACCTCTGATGCCGGTGGGGGCGATAACATCTGGGTGATGAGTGCCGATGGCAGCGAAGCCAAACAGCTGACTAAAGAAGACTTTCGCCTGCTAAATAATGCCGTGTGGATGCCTGATGGGCAATACTTCATCGCCCGCAAGCACTTCACCTCTTCGCGTTCACTGGGTGCCGGAGAGATGTGGATGTACCACAAAACCGGCGGCAGTGGTTTTCAGCTGACCGAGCGCAAGAACGATCAGCAGGATGTGAATGAGCCTGCCGTCTCTCCCGATGGCCGCTACGTTTACTATAGCGAGGACATGTACCCGGGCGGCTATTTCCAATACAACAAAGACCCGAACAGCCAGATTTATGTCATCAAGCGGTACGACCGGGAAAAGGGAAAGGAAAAGACCCTCATTTCCGGGCCGGGTGGAGCCTGCCGCCCGCAGGTGTCCCACGATGGCAAAAAGCTCGCCTTCGTGCGCCGTATCCGTACCGAGTCTGTACTGTTTATCCACGACCTGGCTACCGGGCAGAACTTCCCCCTCTTCAAGGGTTTGAGCAAGGATCAGCAGGAGGCCTGGGCTATTTTTGGGGTGTATACCGGTTATGACTGGACACCAGACGACAAGCATATTGTGATTTGGGGACAGGGCAAAATCTGGAAGGTGGAAGTCGCTAACGGCGAGGCCACTGAAATCCCCTTCAAAGCCACTGCTAAGCATAGGTTCCAGGAAACCGTCCGTTTTAAGAATAATGCCTTTGATGAGCAATTTACCGCCAAGGTCATCCGGCACGCCGTGACTGCCCCGGATGAGCAATCTCTGGTATTCTCCGCTGTTGGTCACCTCTGGAAGAAAGCACTGCCTGATGGCACGCCCGAGCGCCTGACAGACGCCTCTGACCTTGAGTTTGAGCCCGCCTTTTCACCGGACGGCCAAACACTCGCCTACGTCACCTGGAACGATCAGGAAATGGGCAGCATTCAATTGCTTGACCTGGCAACGGGTGAGCAGACGCAGCTGACCACCGAAAAAGGCATCTACCGCACACCACAGTTCTCCCCCGATGGCCAAACCATCGTCTACCGCAAAGATGGCGGGAACTCGCATCAGGGGTATGCTTTTTGCAAGGAACCCGGTATTTACACCCTGCCTGTCAAAGGAGGCGAGCCCACGCTGGTCAATCCTCAGGGCGAATACCCGGTCTTCAGTGCCGATGGCAGCCGAATCTTTTATCAGACCGGCGGCTACCTTTTTGGCAGCATCACCAAGGCTTACCACTCCATCAAACCCGATGGCAGTGACGATAAAAAACACTTCGACGGCAAATACGCACAGCGCTTCGTGCCCAGCCCCGATAACCAATGGGTCGCCTGGTCAGAGCTGCACAAAGTATACGTAGCGCCTATGCCGCATACCGGGCAGTCAGTTGGGCTGAGTGCCAAAACCAAAGCCGTGCCTGTAGCCCAGGTCGCACGCGATGCTGGCATCAACATCCACTGGTCTAAAGACAGCAAGCGCCTGTACTGGACCTTGGGCGAAGAGCTGTTTAGCGACGACCTCACCGAACGCTTCAGTTTTCTGGAAGGCAGCCTCGACAGCCTGCCGCCTATGGATACCGTTGGGCTGCGCATCGGGCTGGAGCTGAAAGCCGACCGGCCGGAAGGCACCGTAGCCTTTACCAATGCCCGCATCATCACCATGAAAGGCGATGAGGTTATTGAAAAGGGGACTGTACTGGTGGAAGGCAATCTCATCAAAGCCGTAGGCACAAAGGTACGGGTGCCAAAATCTGCCAAAGTTATCGATTGCAAGGGCAAGACCATTATGCCCGGGCTGGTGGACGTACACGGGCACCTCGGTGATTTCCGCTACGGGCTTAGCCCACAGCAAAACTGGTATTACTATGCCAATCTTGCGTATGGCGTCACCACAGCTCATGACCCCTCTTCCAACTCAGAGATGATTTTCTCCCACAGCGAGATGATCAAAGCTGGAGAAACAGTTGGCCCGCGGTTGTTCTCTACCGGTACCATATTATATGGTGCAGATGGAGACTTTAAGGCGGTCATTAATAATCTGGACGATGCCCGCTCGGCCATCCGCCGGACCAAGGCATTCGGTGCCTTCTCCGTCAAGAGTTACAATCAGCCCCGGCGCGAACAGCGGCAGCAGGTCATGCAGGCTGCCCGCGAACTTGACATTCTCGTAGTGCCGGAGGGTGGGTCCTTCTTCTACCACAACATGAGCATGGTGGCTGATGGGCACACCGGTGTGGAACACAACATCCCGGTCGCCCCGCTTTACGACGATGTGGTGCAGTTTTGGTCCCAAACCGAGACCCACAATACACCTACCCTGATCGTCAACTACGGCAGTGTAAACGGAGAGTACTACTGGTACCAAAAGACCAATGTATGGGAAAAGGACCGCCTGCTCACCTTTACCCCCCGAGCAGTGGTAGATGCCCGGGCCCGCCACCGGACGATGATCCCCGATGAGGAGTACGAAAATGGGCATATCCTGACTTCCAAATCCCTGAAAAAGCTTCAGGATAATGGGGTCAACATCAACCTCGGTGCTCATGGGCAGTTGCAGGGGCTTGGCGCCCATTGGGAACTCTGGATGCTGGAACAGGGCGGCATGAGCAACCATCAGGTCCTGCGGTGCGCCACTATGAACGGTGCCAAATACCTGGGGATGGACCATCAGATTGGATCCCTGGAAGCCGGCAAGCTGGCTGACCTGATCGTACTGGATGAAAACCCGCTGGAAAACATCCGGAATTCTGAGTCTGTCCGCTACACGATGGTGAACGGGCGGCTGTATGATGCGGCGACGATGAACGAGACCGGCAACTACGACCGGAAGCGTAAGCCATTTTACTTTGAGCTGGAAGGCAGTGGCAATGCCTGGCCCACCATGACGGATATTAACTCCCTGATGCCGACACAATGTGCCTGTCAGCGGTAAGGCCAACTAAAGCAGCTACAAGCCTTAGGTAAAGGCTTGTGGCTGCATTTGGCATTTTACCTTGGGCAATTACCCGGCTTAACAACCGTTAATTGCTGCGGGCATAGCGCCTGTCCGCTTAACTTTTCGACCACAAGATTTCATTAGCGCCTCAAAACGCGTATATTTGCGCAGTTTTTCTTTAAAGGACACTTAGAAAGTCCTATTTATCAGCGACTTAGGTGTTTGGATTAGAAAGACAGATGCTCATTTTTTAACATTTTCTAAAAGTCACTTCGAGTTATGCAAGGAAAAGGAGTAGTGAAGTTCTTCCTTGTGGTCATGACGATCGTAACGCTCGTACAGTACTTTTTCATCCTGCCGACGCAGAAAGTTGAGAAAGCCGCTGAAGAGTACGCACGCACGTCGACCTCAAACCTATCGGAAGACCTTCAGAAGACCGCCTTCAAGATGAAGCGCGCGGAGTTTTTGGACTCCATGTCTTCGGAAGAGGTATTTAAAATCCCTCTGCTGAAGAGCTACACGTATCAGGAATTAAAGTCACAGCAACTGGCCCTCGGCCTCGACCTCAAGGGAGGTATGAGCGTCGTGCTGCAAGTGGATCTGCGGCAATTTATCAGAGCGTTAGCTAATGACAGCAAGGACCCGACTTTTGAGGAAGCGTTAAACCGAGCATCTCAAGCGCAGAAAACCGAACAGGCCGACTTTGTTTCTCTATTCTTCGACGCATGGAACGAAGTAAAGGGCGATAAGAAACTCGCTCCGATCTTCACCCGCAACGAAGCCCTTCGTGATGAAATCAACTACGAAACCGGTGACGGTGAAGTGGTTCGTGTGATTCGCGCCAAGGCAGACGAAACAGTAGACCTGACCTTTAAGCTCCTCAAGGAGCGTATTGATAAGCTGGGCGTTACCCAGCCTAATGTTTCTCTGGATGCCAGCCGCGACCTTATCATCGTGGAGCTGCCGGGTATCGACAACCCGGAGCGTGCCCGTACTTTCCTGGAGGCGGCGGCCAAGCTTGAGTTCTACAACGTATTCCGCATTAGCGACCCAGGTGTTCAACAAGCCTTTATCGAGGCTAATCAGCGCCTGGCTCAGACTATGAGCGGCAGTTCGGTTGACCGGGAAATCCTGCGTATTGATACTACTTTCGCTACGGATTCTCTGGGCAACGTGATTGCCGGCGAGATTACAAGCATTGACACCATTTATGGCAGTGCTTCTCAGTCTGGCCCGCTTTTCGAAGCGCTGACCCTCAACACTACCGGTGCACAGGGACTGGCAGTTCTTGGTTTTGCCAAGAAAAACCAGCGCCGCTACATCGACAGCCTCCTGGCCAAGCCGGATGTGAAGTCGCTCTTCCCTCGGGACATGGTGCTGCGTTGGGGCAAAGACCCTATGAAGGACTTCGAGACCAATGAAGTCACGGACAACTACGAACTGTATGCCCTGAAGCCATCACGGGATGGCAAAGCAGCAATGACTGGCGACCACGTGGTGGATGCAAGTGCCAACCCTGACCCTCAGACCAATGAGGTGGCGGTGTCCCTGAAAATGGACAATACCGGTGCCAAAATCTGGGGACAGCTGACAACAGAAGCCGCACAGGACAATAACCGTGAAATTGCGATTGTACTGGACGATGAAGTGGTGTCTGCACCACGTGTTATCAATCCTATCCTGACCGGTGACTCTCAGATCACAGGTAGCTTCAGCATTCAGGAAGGCAAGGACCTTGCTAATATCCTGCAGATCGGTAAGCTTCCTACGGATACAGAAATTATTCAGGAGTCCCTGGTTGGACCTTCCCTGGGTGAGGAGAACATCCGCAACAGTACGATTGCCCTGACCATTGGCTTTGTTCTCGTACTCCTCTTCATGATCGCCTACTACGGCGGTGGCGGTATCGTTTCCATCCTGGCACTGATCCTGAACATCTTCTTCATCTTCGGTGCACTGGCTTCCTACGGCACAGTCCTTACGCTGCCTGGTATCGCCGGTATCGTACTGACGATCGGTATGGCAGTGGATGCCAACGTGATCATCTACGAGCGTATCCGGGAAGAACTGCGGGAAGGCAAGTCTCTGCTGATGGCGGTAAGCGATGGTTTCCAGAATTCCTATTCTGCTATCATCGATGCCAACGTTACGACCCTGCTGACGGCATTCGTTCTCGCCTACTTCGGCCTCGGCCCAATCAAAGGCTTCGCAGTTGTATTGATCATTGGTGTACTCTCCTCGCTGTTCACAGCCGTATTGGTAGGTCGCCTCATGATCGATCAGTGGCTGAAGAACAAGGACCGTTCCATGTCTTTCTCCACTGGCTTATCCAAGAATGCCTTCGCCGACCTGTCTATCGACTGGCTGGGCAAGCGTAAGATGGCTTACATCATCTCAGGAGCGATCATCCTGGCAGGCCTGGTCTCTATGGCGACCCGTGGCTTTGAGCTGGGTGTGGACTTCAAAGGTGGTTATTCCTACAATGTGACGATCGAGGGCGCTGAAGTGGAAGCTTCTGCACTGCGTTCTGCACTGACGGAAGCCTTCGAAGGCAACGAGCCAATTGTGAAGTCTGTGGATACGGAAAACACCTACAACGTCGTGACCGACTACCTGGTGGAATCCACCGATGATGATGCCGATAAAAAAGTGATGATGGCGCTGTACAACGGCGTCAACAGCATCGCTGGCGGTAATATTGACCTGGAGCAGTTCAAGGCACCGGATGGAAATGGCACGCACGTAGAGAGCTCAAGCAAAGTAGGCCCGACGATTGCGGATGACATCAAGTCGAGCGCATTCTACGCGGCAACTTTCGCTCTGCTGCTTATCTTCCTGTATATCTTCATCCGATTCAGCAAGTGGCAGTACAGCCTTGGTGCAGTAGCCGCCCTGTTCCACGATACGCTTGTGGTTATGGGTATCTTCTCCATCTTCCACGGCATCCTGCCCTTCTCACTTGAGATTGATCAGGCCTTTATCGCAGCCATTCTGACTGTGATCGGTTATTCCATCAACGATACCGTGGTTGTATTCGACCGTATCCGGGAATTCCTGAACAACTATACGAAGAGTTCTAAGGAGGAAGTGATCAACAGCGCCGTCAACAGCACGGTTAGCCGTACGATCATCACCTCGCTGACGACCCTGTTTGTGGTCGCCATCCTGTTCTTCTTCGGTGGTGCGAGTATCCGTGGCTTTGCCTTCGCATTGCTTGTCGGTATCCTCGTTGGTACCTACTCTTCGATCTTCGTGGCCACGCCAATCATGTCAGACCTGACAGGCGAGCTTCGGGCGAAGGATACTAAATCCGATAAAAAAGGGTTCTCTAAGGCTGCAGAATCGGCCCGCTAGAATCCTGCAATCATAGCAATTTAAGGCTAAAAATAAGAGCTGGCTCCGTTTGGGGTCAGCTCTATTTTTTTTGTTGGTGAAATCGTCCTATCTTTAAGACGGAATAGCAGTTTCTATCTCAATCTCACCCAAAAACCAGGAAGTGCCCCTTCGGCACCTTGCCTGTATTTTGAGTTTTTAAGCCAAAAAACCGAGATGAGAAGATTTACACTATTCCTCCTGCTCCTGCTATTGGAGCTTCCCTCCATTTTTGCTGCCACCGATTCTTTAGTTGTCGATGTAGAGGCGGACCGCTTTCGGCAACGGCTCCAAACAGCCGCTTTCGGGCCTTTCTCTTTAGTCTTGCGACAGCTTAAGCCCGGAGAAGACTACCAGCTTTGGCTGAGCCCGCAGGCACAGCAGGGCGGTACGGTGAGGTTCCTGGCTGAAGGCGAAGCACCAACCGTCACTTACCGATTCAGGGCATCTCAGTCTTATGCCTCAATTCCGGTTGTTCAGTTAATGCCAAACGCTGAAAGCACCCGCTTTGTCCTGTCTGTCAGCTGTTCCTCGTACAGCCGGTCAGCAGGCGCCCGTTCCAATGGCCTGTCGGTAACCTCTGGCATCGACCCGTCCAGTTTGATAAGAGATGTTTTTATTGGTGGCGACTGTTTTGATGTAGACAGTGTCAGCCTGATCGGCAGTACAGAAAGTGTAGGGCAGTTTGAGCTGGGCAGCTCCTCGATCGGCATCGAATCGGGCGTGATCATTTCCAGTGGCGATGCCTCTGACGCGATGGGGCCTAATTTCACGGGGAATATCGGAGATGAGATGGACGGTGGCGGCCACCCGGACCTGGCAGTACTGGCCGGATCCAATACACTTTACGATGCCACAGGGATATCGTTCCAGTTTACGCCAACCGTTGACAGCATCGCTTTCCGGTACACTTTTGCTTCTGAGGAATACTGCGAATTTGTAGACGCCGGCTATAATGATGTTTTTGGTTTTTTCATCAGCGGCCCGGGTTTGAATGGTGGTTTTACAGGGAATGGAGAAAACATTGCCGTTTTGCCCGGTTCCAATATTGGTGTGACCATTGACAACATCAACGACGACGACAATTCCGCCTTTTTTGTCCCCAATTCATTCAGCTGCGGTACCTTATCTATAAATCATGATATACAGTTTGATGGCTTCACCACGGTGCTTACTGCGGTTGCCGAGGTTCAGGCGTGCGAGACCTACACCATCAACCTGCTCGTGGGGGATGTGGGCGATGGGCTTTATGATTCTGCCGTTTTTCTTGAGGCTAACAGTTTTGCGGCAGGAGGCACCGTCACCGGGTCTGCTCTGTCCCCTGTTACCAATGAGAATACAACCTACGAGACCTGCTCTGATGGTTTTTTCAGTCTGGATGTGGGCGGGGACTTATCTACCACGCGAACGGTCAACCTTACCTTATCGCCAAATAGCACTGCTACTCCGGGTGTGGATTTTGATAGTATCCCCATGGTTGTACAGGCGTTGCCGGGGCAATCTACCATTGAGATTCCTGTGAATGTATTTCCCGATACCCTTACAGAAGGGCAGGAATCCATTATTCTGGAAATTGAAAACGCCTGCTCCTGCACCAACGGGACAGTGGAGCTATGGATTCAGGACAGCGCCCCGCTTGAAGCCTCTACCCTGCCAGCGGAAATATGCCCCGGCGATACCGTATCACTGCAATCTGTGGTGCAGGGAGGTGTTCCGGAGTACAGCTACGAATGGAGCAACAGTGCCTCCAGCCCTGATATTACGGTGCAGCCCACCGGCACCGTAACGTATACCCTGACCGTGACCGATCAATGCGGTAGCACAGCGACAACTACCGCTGCCATACAGGTGAATGTCCTTCCGGAGGTCAATTTTGATTTGCCGCCCAGGCTCACTTGTCTGGCTGACACCGTTGTGCTGAGTGCGGTCAATAGCACCCATGGAACAGGGTTCTTACTGCAATGGAGTACTCAGGACGGGCAATTCGCTACAGAGCCGGATGGGCCTACAGCCTACGTTAATGCCGCAGGGATGTATACCCTGACCATTGCGAATCTGGAAACCGGATGTACGAATTCGGGTGCAGCTTACGTGGAGGCAGATACCATCCCGCCCACCGCAGATGCCGGGGATGACTTTGTAATCAACTGTGGTGCAACTTTGGCAAGCCTGGATGGCGCTGGCTCAGACCGTGGCGCCCATATCTCCTATCAATGGTCTACCGTAGGCGGGCAGTTCGCATCAGAGCCCACGTCAATCTCGCCAGACATTGGTGCTGCCGGTGTGTATACACTACTAGTTACCAATGCAGAAAATGGATGCTCGGACCAGGATGAAGTGATTGTCACCCAGTTGAATCCTGAGGCCAGCTTCGAGCTCCAGCAGCCACTCTGCCACGGAGACCCGGGCGGCATTCAGTTTCAGCAAGCCACCGGTGGTACGCCTCCCTACCAGTATTCTGTGGATGGGGGGGCAACTTATCAGGAGAGTCAAAGCTTTGCGGCCTTGCTGCCCGGCAATTACGACCTGCTTGTAAAGGACAATAACGGCTGCATATTTGAAACCAGCGCCTTTATAAGCCAACCTGATTCCACTATTGCCATTATTCAGCCGGCTGAAGCCACTATTGCCTTTGGAGAAAACTACACCATCAATGTACAGACGAACCTCCCCGATGAAGACATCGCTCAGGTTTTCTGGTCCAATGCTAATACGCTGGATTGTGAGGACTGTCTACGCCCGGTCGCCAGTCCGCAGCGCACAACCGAGTACCTGATGACCATTATCAGCCAAAATGGCTGCACGGATCAGGCCGTGTTCCGTTTGTTTGTAGACCGTTCTCAGGCCGTTTACGTGCCCAATGCCTTTTCTCCAAACGGAGATGGCAGCAACGACCGGTTCTATATCGCTGCACGGGCCGGGACTGTAGAAAACATCCGTACCTTCCAAATCTATAACCGTTGGGGAGCGCTCGTCTTTAAAGGCGATGACCTCCTTCCCAATAACCCCGCCCACGGTTGGGACGGCACCTTCCATGGAGAAGTAGTCAGGAACAGTGTGCTGGCCTGGTTTGCCGAAATCGAATTCACCGATGGAAGTATAGAACTCCTCAAAGGGGATTTGCAACTGTTCCGCTAGCGCACAAATTGCGACATAAACCGTATAAATAGGGCTGGACCGTCAAAGGATCAGTCCTATTTTTTTTGCGCTACGGAAATAACTGTATATTTATTGTGGAGTAGCGACTATTTTACCCTAAGATGAGGAAACGACAATTAAGCACAGTACAAACGGTGTGCCATCACCCAAAACTCGGAATATGAGAAAACTTTTACTAACTCCCTTCTTTTTGCTCTTCCTTACTTCAATTTTGCAAGCCACCACTGCCCCCATTGTGGTGGAGCTGGAAGGCACAAGGTCAAGGCATCGCTTGTCTACAAAGGCAGAAGGCCCTTTTGCACTAACCCTTTGCCAGCTGCAGCCCGGAGAGCAATACCAGCTCTGGCTGAGCCCACAGGCACAGGAAGGTGGCGAAGTTCGTTTTCTTTCAGAAGCAGGCACTCCTGAAATCACCTACAGCTTTACCGCTGTATCAGCCTGCCAGAGCATTCCGGTTACGCAGTTGGCCCCGGGAGCACTAAAGGCCCGTTTTATCCTGTCTGTTAGTTGTGAATCCTGTGAGCGGCCTCCCGGCGAAAACCGCATGGCCGGCCTGACCGTAAGCCCCGGTGTAGATGCATTGACACTCATCCAGGATGTTTTTATCGGTGGCAACTGCTTCGATGTGTCCAACGTTACCCTGATTGGCAGCCCTTCAAGCGCCGGGCAATTTGGCATGGGCGCCTCCTCAGTGGGTATTAACTCGGGCGTCATCATCTCCAGTGGTAATGCCAGTGCTGCCACCGGCCCCAATAGCTCCGGCAGTACCGGCAACAACATGGGCGGAGGCAGCCATCCTGACCTTGCAGACCTGGCAGGCTCCAATACCGTATTTGATGCAACGGGTATCGAATTCCAGTTTACCCCCACTGTAGACAACATCACTTTCAACTATGTCTTCGCTTCGGAAGAGTACTGCGAATTCGTAGATGCCGGCTACAACGACGTTTTTGGTTTTTTCATCAGCGGCCCCGGCATCAATGGCGGCTTTACCGGCAATGGTGAAAATATCGCCGTACTGCCCGGTTCAAACATTGGGGTGACCATCGATAATATCAATGATCAGGACAATAGCGTGTTCTTCGTACCCAACTCGGGCAGTTGCGGGGCAGGTACCATCAACAACGATATTGAGTTTGATGGCTTTACCAAAGTGCTCACGGCGATCGCTAATGTGCAGGAATGCGAAACCTACACCATCCGGCTTTTGGTAGGTGATGTGGGCGATGGCATCTATGACTCTGCCGTATTCCTTGAAGCCAACAGTTTCGCTGCCGGTGGTACTGCAACGGGTGAAGCTTTTTCTCCCACCACCAACAGCAATATTACCTATGAGGCCTGCTCAGATGGCTATTTCTCGCTTGATGTGGGGGGCGACCTGTCTACTACCCGTGTCGTTGACCTGATTGTTTCCCCGAACAGCACAGCGACACCGGGTGTGGATTATGCCAATTTCCCATTATCTGTAACCGCCTTCCCCGGGCAGTCTACCATACAGATTCCAATTGATGTTTTTGCAGATAATATCGTGGAAGGGCAGGAAACCATTATCCTGGAAATCCAGAACTCCTGTTCCTGCATTAATGGTACAATTGAGCTCATCATTCAGGACAGCCCTCCTTTGGATGTCACGGTGCCCCCCATTGAGGTATGCCCGGGAGAACCGGCTTCGCTGGCCGCTTCCGTTAGCGGTGGCATCCCCGGGTTCAGTTATACCTGGAGCAATGCGGCATCCAGTTCTGCAATCACGGTGACGCCCAACGAAACGACCACCTACACCGTGACTGTCACCGATCAGTGCGGCCTGACGGCCACAACGGATGCAACAGTGACCGTCAGTGGTGGATCAGAGGCCATGCTCACGGGGCAGGGGCAATTTTGTGAAGCGCCTTTCACGGCGGAACTTCAGGTGACCTTTCAGGGGGATGGCCCCTGGCTTTTTGCCTATTCCCTGAATGGTATTCCCCAACCAGATATCGTCGCCACAGAAAACCCGCTAATCATAGAAGTCAATTCCCCTGGCTTTTATCAGGCGGAATATGTTGCGCCTCAGGCCTACCCTACTTGTATTGGGCAGGTTCAGGGCTCTGCCTTTATAGAGCTGCTCGATCTCAATCCTCAGGTGGATGCCGAGCCTGTTTCCTGTACTGGTGCCACAGATGGAGAAATCTCGATAAATGTGGGTGGTGGTGCTCCACCATTTTTCTTTAGCTGGTATGATGTTACCAATAACCAGCCCCTGCCCGATGAGAGCAACTCTTTAACAGATCTTGCCCCCGGCACTTATGAGGCCTACATCGTCGATGGGTTTGGGTGTACGGATACCGTTCAGGTGGAAGTGGAAGAACCCATGCCGGTATCAGCAAGCATCACCTCCACAGAAGGAGTCAACTGCCTGAATCCGAATGGTGGCAGTATCAATCTGGAGGTAAGCGGAGGTTCGCCGGGCTACGATTTCAACTGGAGCAATGGTGCCAGCAGCGAGGACCCCACTAATCTTCAGGCGGGCGAATACTTTGTGACGATCACGGATGATGAAGGGTGTACCACTACAGCTTCTGCAATAGTGGAAGAAAACTTTGACTTACCAACGGTGGATGCTAATGTCCCGGACACCCTTACCTGCTTCCAGCCTGCGGTCACACTGGATGGCACAGGCTCCTCCACAGGCCCTGAATTTACAGCTTCCTGGTCGGGCCCGGGATTGCCTCCAACGGATGGGCTGACCGCCTTTGCACAGCAGAGTGGCGATTTCATTCTCACCATCTCAAACACCGTAAATGGTTGTATCGCCTACGATACTGTGACCGTTGCAGCCGATAATGCAGCGCCAAACGTAGTGCTGTCTCCGGGTACTATCACCTGCGATGCACCCGAAATTCAAATCAATACCAACGGCAGCAGCAGCGGGCCCGCCTTTTCCTACTCCTGGTCGGGCCCTGCAGTAGTCAACGGTGCTAACAGCCTCTCCCCTACTGTGGATGGGCCAGGCACCTATAACTTATTCATTACAAATAATGAAAACGGCTGCAGTAGCAGCAGCGCCGTGGAAATCACGGAAAACACCACCGTCCCTGCCATTGATGCAGGCCCGGGCAGTGAACTCACCTGCGAAGAGCCGGAGGTATCCTTATCCGCTACCGCCATGGGCAACACCGGCGATTATGTCTATACCTGGACTTCTGCCGATGGAAATATTGTCAGTGGGGGGAATACCCTAAACCCAATAGTGAACGCAGGCGGGCTCTACCAACTACAGGTAACCGATACCCTCAATGGGTGCACAGCGGCAGATACTGTCTCTATTCTGAAGGATGACAACCTGCCCGTTGCCATTATATCCGGTCCTGAAGTACTGAATTGCGACAACCCTACCTTGCAGTTCAATGCCGGGAATTCCAATCTTGGCCCGGATGGCCTCTACGACTGGTTTACTCCGGATGGGAACATCCTCAGCGGAGCCACTACCCTGACGCCTACCATTGATGCGCCGGGCGAATACCAATTAATCATTTCAGCGCCGAGCATTGCCTGTTATGACACCGCCACTTTTTTGGTCGCCATTGACACCCTTTCGCCACAGGTGGGCCTGCCATCACCGGGCATACTCAACTGCTACAACGACAGCCTCCTGCTGCTCGGTAGTGCGGCCACTAATAGCGGCGAGAACATTCTGACCTGGAATGGCCCTTCCGGGCTGATGCCAACCGATAGCATTCCTTTGGAGCAAAGCATTACCGAGCCCGGCCTATATACCTTACAGGTTACGGACCCCGTCAATGGCTGTACCACCACAGCTGAAGTCATGGTGCAGGAGGATATCGCTATCCCACAAGCTGCTATTGCTGCCCCTGAGGTGCTCGACTGTGGAACAGCCAGCATTACGCTTGACGGATCTTCCTCCAGCAGTGGGCCTAATTTCAGCTACGCCTGGACCGCCCCGGACTCCTCCGCTATTGGCTCCAATATCAATCAACTGACGGGTATTGATCAGCCAGGGACCTACCAGCTACAGGTACTAAACACTGAAAACGGTTGCAGCAACACGATAACCGCACTGGTGGAAATCGACACTTTACTGCCGGAAGTGGCCATCGCACCGCCCGCAACGTTGACTTGTGCAGATACGGTCATCGCACTTTCCGGCAGTGCAACAGCCAACAGTACCGCCCTGATTTATGAATGGAGCACCGCCAACGGGAACCTGCTGAGCGGAGCTACCACACCGGAATTGTCCACCGATACGCCGGGCACTTACACTCTTCAGGTGACCAACGCCACCAATGAATGCGCACAAAGTATCAGCGTGGAGGTCGGTCAGGACGTGGAAATACCAACGGTTGATGCGGGCCCAGCCACTACGCTAAACTGTGCAGAAACCACCTACACCCTGCAGGCGTCAGCGAGTGGCAATGCGCCCCTGACCTACGCCTGGACTTCACAAGACGGCAATATTGCGAATGGCACCAACGACCTGAATGCCACCATCGATGCACCGGGCACCTACACCCTGTAGGTGATCAATGAGACCAATGGCTGTACCAACAGCAGCAGCGTTAGCATTGATGAAGACGTTGCCCTGCCTGCCATCACTGTTGATGCGGATCCGCAAATTGACTGTGACAGCCCAACGGCATCCCTGGATGGCAGCAATTCCGACAGTGGCCCCAATCTGATTTATGAGTGGTCCACGCCGGATGGTAATTTTAACGAGGCGACAGACGCCCCGACCATAACGGCACTTCAGGCCGGTACCTACACGTTTCAAATTACCAATACTGACAACCTGTGTACCGTAACGGAAACGGTGACCGTAGTGGAAAATACTGCTGTACCTCAGGCCGATGCCGGAACAAACGGCATTCTGAACTGCGATGTGAGTAGTATCAGCATTGGCGGCAGCAATACCAGCCAGGATGGCCCATTGGTCTATACCTGGACTCTGAACGGAGCTCCGATTGCCAGTGCAGACAGCCCGACTTTCGAGGCCAATCAGCCCGGGCTATACCAGCTTTCCGTCCTTAATACTGACAATCAGTGTGAAGCGCTGGATGAAGTCGAAGTCTCCATTGATACCATCTTGCCAACAGCAACAGCTCTGGCTCCTGATGTGCTGACTTGTACCACAACCAGCCTGCAATTAGATGCAAGCGGTTCCAGTCAGGGCGGTAGCTTCACCTATGCCTGGAGCACCCCTGACGGGCAGCTGGACAGCCCCGAAGATGTGCTTAATCCAACGGTCAGCAGCGGCGGCACCTACACGCTTCTGGTCACTGACAACAGCAATGGTTGCCAGCAACAAGTTAGCATCGAGGTACAACAGGATACGCTTTCGCCGGTAGCTGATGCTGGTGCCCCCATCCGGTTGACCTGCACAGACACCTTGCTCAACCTGGACGCCACCGGCTCCAGTCAGGGCAGCTTCATGTATAACTGGTCAGGGCCCGGATTGGCTTCCGGAACCAGCGGGCTGAATCCTGCAGTACAAGTGCCCGGGACTTACTTACTGGAAGTTATCAATATCCAAAACGGGTGCAGTGCCACCGATGAAGCCCTGGTCACCCAGGATATTACGCCACCGGCAATCGCTATTGATGCGCCCGAAATGCTCGACTGTGCGCTTACTGAGCAATTGCTGAATGCCACGGGTTCAAGCCAGGGTAGCGACTTTACCTACAACTGGACGACGTCTAACGGCAGCATAACCGGAGGCGCAAACACCTTACAGCCCAATATTGGAGCACCGGGGACCTACAACCTCCTGATCACTAATACCGACAATGGTTGCACCAGCAGCCAAAGTGTTGAAGTCGGCCAGGATATCACGCCTCCGGTAGTTGCAGCAAGCACTCCTGATACTTTAACCTGTACCACTACCAGCCTGCAACTCGACGCTAGCGGCAGTAGCAGCGGACCGGTCTTTGACTACAACTGGAGTACCAGCAATGGTATCCTTCAGAGTGGCACCAACACCCCTACTCCATTGGTCAGCAGCGGAGGGCTTTACCTGTTAACGCTTACCAATACAGAAAATAACTGCATCAGTACTCTGGAAGTCAGTGTAGTGCAGGACACCATAGCTCCGGTAGCCGAAGCCGGTAGCCCACAGGAACTCAATTGTGACTTCCCGGTGCTGTCGTTGTCCGGTATAGGGTCGAGTACCAACGGCTTTACCTACAACTGGGATGGCCCCGGACTGCTCAGCGGCACGAATGGGCTTTCGCCCGAAGTCAATCAGCCGGGTATGTACACGCTTGCCGTGACCAACGATTTCAATGGCTGTGCGGCTACGGATGTGGTGGCTATTACACAGGATACCATTACCCCGACCATTGCCATTAGCGATCCACAGGTATTGAACTGTGATCTGACCGCTCAGCAACTCCAAGCCGGCAACAGCAGCCAGGGTACCGAATTCCAGTACACCTGGACCACACCAAATGGCAATATCAACAGTGGCGGCCAAACCCTGCAGCCCACTATCAATGCCCCCGGCGAGTACACCCTGCTGATTGAGAATACCAGTAACGGTTGCGATGCGCTTGCCAGTATTGTTGTTGAACAAGACACCATCACTCCCGAGGTGGCAGCCCTCACGCCAGACACCCTGACCTGTGCCGTGACCAACGTAGCAATTGATGCCAGTGCCTCCAGTAGTGGCCCCGACTTTGACTACAACTGGTCCACTTCCAACGGACAGATTATCTCAGGTGGGCAGACCAATAGCCCTACCGTGAGCAGTGGCGGTACCTACACTCTCGTATTGACCAATACCGCCAACTTCTGCAGCAGCGAACTGACGATTCCCGTTGTGCAGGACACTTTGGCGCCAGTGGCAGAAGCAGGTACCACCGCCGAACTCAACTGCGACAGCCCCAGCCTAACCCTTAGTGGTTCCGGGTCCAGCACTGGCGGCTTTAGTTACGAATGGCAGGGGCCAGGCGTGCTAAATGGTGGCGGCACCCTCAATCCTGCTGTCAACTTGCCGGGCACTTACACCCTGGTCGTCACCAACAACTTCAATCAATGCACAGCCATGGATGCGGTGGAAATCACACAGGATGTGAACCTTCCGAGTGTAGTATTCACGCCACCCGGTATGCTGACTTGTGCCGTAGAGACGGTGTTGCTCGATGCCAGTGCCAGTACACAAGGCGATAATTTCACCTTCAACTGGTCTACTTTGGATGGAAACTTCGTGGGCTCGACCAACAGCCTGTCCGTTTCCATTGATGAGCCGGGCACCTACGACCTGACGATTGAGAATATGCTCACCGGCTGCTCCAACAGCAATCAGGTAGTCGTTGATCAGGATATTATTGCCCCGGTAGCAGAAGCTGGCAACACCTTCGTCCTGGAATGCTGGGAGGACACCGCCAATCTCGACGGCTCCAATTCACAGCAAGGGCCGAACATCACCTATCAGTGGACGACAATTGGTGGTGGGTTCACCTCCGGGACCACGACCTCGGCTCCCGTGATTAACGCACCGGGACTGTATACCCTACTTGTTACCAATACTGAGAATGGGTGTTCAGCTCAGGATCAGGTACTCGTGACCCAACCCGTTCCGGAGGCCAGCTTCGACCTTATCCAACCGCCCTGCTTCGGCGATCCGGGCACTATACGGTTCCCGCAGGTTACGGGTGGAACGCCACCTTATGAATTTTCTATTGACGGAGGAGACTCCTATCAGGCAGGCAGCATTTTTACCAACGTGACGCCCGGCAACTACGAACTGATTGTACGCGATGAGAACGGCTGCACCTACGAAGCAAGCGCCGCCATCATTCAGCCCGACTCCACAGTAGCCATTATTGAACCTGCCGAGGCAACGATTCAGTTTGGCGAAAGCTACACCATCAACGGGCAGACCAACCTTATACCGAGTGAAATTGCGGACATCTTCTGGTCTAATCCAGGTTCACTCAGCTGCGACGATTGCCTGCGCCCGACCGCCCGACCGCTACGCACCACGGATTACCTGGTCACGGTAGTCAGTCAAAACGGCTGTATTGATCAGGCACCTTTCCGCCTGTTTGTAGACCGGACTCAAACGGTTTATGTACCCAATGCCTTCTCGCCAAACGGCGATGGCACCAACGACCTGTTCTATATTTTTGCCCGCAGCGGTGTCATAGAAAACATCCGGGCATTCCGGATTTACAACCGATGGGGAGAGCCTGTATTTGAAGGCTACAACCTCTCGCCTAACAACCCGGAGCACGGTTGGGACGGCACCTTCCGGGGAGAACAGATGAACAACGCCGTTTTTGCCTGGCATGCAGAGATCGAATTCATTGATGGCACCGTTGAGCACTTCAAGGGAGACGTACAGTTGTCCCGTTAGCAGAATCGCTTAACGCGCTGTTTAGCAGACCAAAGGCCGCTTTAGCATTGCTAAGGCGGCCTTCGTTTCGGGCGGCCAGCAACAAAAAAAATCCTCTGGCGTTTTATTCCTATGCGCTACAGGACCGTTCCAGGCGGTTGGGTGGCGTACACCCTATATCATTCAAATCCAAGTAAAGCTATGATCCGGTATTCCTATATTCTATTTGCGCTTCTTTTTGTGGCACTCAGCAGCTGTACTTACACTGAAAAAGTAAGGGATGGGCAGACTGCGATCGAGGTCAAGCAGTATGCCGTAGCACTCGAACTCCTCCAGAAAGAATACGAAAAATCCAAAAGCCGCGTTGAGAAAGGGCGCATTGCTTTTAAAATTGGCGAAGCTTACAAAAACCTCAATCAGAGCGACCTCGCCATCCGCTGGTACAAAATTGCCTATGACAATCAGTACGGGTGGGAATCCCTGCGCGAGTATGCCTTTGCGTTGAAACAAGCCGAACGCTACGATGAAGCCGCCCGGGCATTTAAAGACCTGGGCATAGAAATTGGCAGCCCCTATGAATACCGCCGGGAAATCAGCGCCTGTCAGATCGCCCAGGGCTGGAAGGACCTGCGCCCGGAGTACGAGGTGGAAGTCATGGGCTTTAATTCCAGCCGGGCGGAATATGCGCCTGTGCTTTACAAGGGCAACCAGCTGGTGATCACTTCCGACCGCGCAAACAGCACCGGCGATGACACCTACAACTGGACCGGCAACGCTTTTTCTGACCTCTTCCTGGTCGACCTGGAATCCAATACCGTTTCTGACTTCACAGGCCCGCTCAATACAGAAGATAACGAAGGGACGGCCATCTTCAACAGCGACTATACTGAAGTATACTTCACCCGCTGCTTCGGCGGCGGCAAATGGGATGCAGACCATTGCAAGATCATGCGTTCGGAAGTAAGTGGCAACAGCTGGAGCATACCACAGCCTCTGTCATTTATGGAAGAAGGCATCAACTATGGCGGGCCGGCGCTTTCTGAAGATGGGCAGCGCCTTTACTTCTCTGCCGATCACCCCGATGGCTGGGGCGGGCACGATCTTTACTACAGCGAGCGGCAAACGGATGGTACCTGGGGCCCTCCTCAACTCATGACGAGGGTGATCAATACCGAAGCCGATGAAATGTTCCCTTTCGTAGATAAGGATACCCTCTACTTCTCCTCCCGGGGGCATACCGGTATGGGCGGGCTCGATATTTTTAAAACCTACCAGTTGCAAAGCCGGGGCTGGGCTTCTCCGTACAACCTGAAACCACCGGTCAACTCTGGCTCTGATGATTTCGGGTACATCATTGACTACAATGCTCCCAGGCAAGACGAGGATGTGCTGTACTCCGGGTATTTCACTTCCCGGCGGGAGGAAGGTATCGGGAATGATGACATCTACCGTTTCACCAAACGGAAACTGCCGCCGGAAGAGGTCGTACAGGATGAAGAGCCTCCAAAAGAAATCGAATACAAGCTATTGCTTAAAGGCTTTGTCCTGGAAAAACTATACGAGGTGCCCACTGACCCGAACAGCGTGGTGCTCGGCCGCAAACCGTTGCCTGGTTCTACCGTGCAGATACAGTTTGGCCCCCGCAAGGAGGAAGTGACCGTCGGAGAAGATGGCATGTTTGAGCTGGAGCTGGAAGAAGAAGCCGACTACACGTTCCTGGCAGCCAAAGAAGGCTACCTGAAAAACGACGCCGCCTTCTCCACCCGTGGTATCGGGCGCGACCCCAATAACCCCGTACAGGAATTCGAAATAGAAATCGTACTGGACCGCATCTTTTTGGACAAGGAAATCCGGCTGGAGAATATTTACTACGATTTCGACAAAGCCAACATCCGTGAAGATGCCCAGCCAACGCTTAATGAACTTGCCCGCAACCTGGAGCTCAACCCGGACATCCGTATTCAGCTGGGCTCACATACCGACTGCCGGGGCAGCTCCCGGTACAATCAGGATCTTGCCCAGCGCCGTGCGCAAGCCGCAGTAGATTACCTGATCTCACAGGGCATTGACCCGGACCGGCTCGTTGCCTTTGGCTACGGGGAAAGCGAGCCCGAGGCCGATTGCATCTGCAACCGTTGTACGGAGGAAGAACATCAGATTAACCGGCGCACTACTTTTAAAATTATCGAATAATCATAACGGGGGCAGCGTAAATCGCCTGCCCCTTTATTTTAAGCATTGCCCAATACGCGCCGGCCGGCCAGTCCGCTACTTCAATACGTTGGCGGAAATTGCGCTGCTGCCCCAACGCTTGCTCATAAAGGATTTTGCCCGTCACATCCACGATAGCCAGCGTCAACGGGCCAGGGACTTTTAACCTGCCTTCCAACTTTATATAGCTGTCAGCAGGATTAGGGAACAGATGAACCTCATCGATCCATTCCAGTGCCTGTACCTCCACCAAATTCTCTTCTTCAGTTGCGGTGCAGCCATTAGCATCCGTCACGGTAAGGGTATAGATAGCGGAAACAGGCACCTCAATGGTATCTGTATTCGCACCGGTACTCCAAAGGAAGCTGTAGGGCGGAGTCCCCCCAATGCTCTGCCCCAATACACGGAAGGGATCACTAAGCGTACTGAGCGTAACGGTAAGCTGTTCCGGTTCCGGTAATTCTATTTCAAAAGTGCGCAGACAGTTGTTATCGTCTATGACATTCAGTTGGTACATACCTGCCGGCCGGTTAGCCAGGCTATCGCCGGTGAAGGGCAATAACTGTCCGGCATAAAGCCATTCGTAATCATAGCCCGGCACACCACCGGTTATGTCCACCGCGATGTGCCCATCCGAACCACCAAAACATTGGACCGTATCGAAGCGGACCGTGTCCAGCAGCAAAGCCTCTTCAGGCTCCTCAACCTCATAAGGGCCAAAAACACGGTGGCAGTCTTTTTGGTCCGTCACTGTCAAAGTATAGCTGCCCGCTGCCACTCCATTTAAATCAGTAGTCATCAGGCCATTGCTCCACGAATACATATAAGGCTGTACACCACCGGCCACATTCAGGTCAATGCTCCCGGCGAGGTCTCCCTTACAAGGTACCGGATCAATATCCATGACTGTTGCCGTAATCAGTGGATGAGCGTTGGTGACCATGGCGTTCACCGCATCCGTACAGCCCCGTTCGTCAATGACTACGCCTGTGTAAGTTCCGGCAGGCACTCCGGTCAAGTCCGCAACAGGCTCAAAGACATCGTTGTTGCTGTTGAACCACGAATAGAAATAGGGCGCCGTGCCTCCTGATGTGGTCGTGAATACCCCACCGGTTGAGTCCCCGAAGCAGTCCACCATCCGAATACTATCCCGGGTGAGGGATAAAGGCCCAGGTTGTTGCAGCGCAGTAAGAGGGGATTTTTCATTACACCCCGTGGACAAGTCGGTTACCGTCACCCGGTAGTTGCCCGGGCTGAGGTTGCAAACAGAGACGGTATTAGTGTCCGTCACCTCAATATACCCATTGCTAAAGTGGAACTGATAATTGGAGGAGCCACCAGCTACCCGGGCTACCGCACAACCATCGCCCTGACCATTACAGCTCACATCCACTGTATAGAAGGTATCCAACTCAAAAGCAGCAGTGAAAGCTTTGACCTTGACCGGCAAAGCTTCCCGCTCACAGCCATTGGCATCGACAACGGTCAGGCTGTAGTCTGCCGGTAGAGGATCAGGAATCTGTGGCTGATCCATACCATTACTCCAATGATACTCGTAGCCAGGCACGCCTCCACTCACAACTGCCTGAAGCTGCTCCACCTGCCCACCTTCACAGATATCCTCTGCTTCCACGGCAATGGCAACACTCAGGGCAGGCGGCTCGCTCAGTATGAAGGTTGTATCGTAGGAACAGGCATTCGCATCATCTACCACCAAACGATAGGCGCCTGCCGGAATATTAAAAATGTCCTCTGTGTCCACATCCGTTCCAATCCAGCTGTATCCATAGGGCGGAGTCCCGCCACGGGTATCTACCTCAATAAAACCAGTAGAATCACCCCGGCAGGCAATGGGCCCGAATCCTTCCAAACCAATCTCCAGGGGTTGCGGGCTTACAATGGGGATCGTATCGCTGATGAGCTCACACCCACGTCCATCTGAAATGGATACAACATAATCACCATCACCAATCCCAATCCGGTTCGGACCAATTATACCATCATTCCAACGGTATTGAATAGGCGGCAGGATGGAGGGCGTACCGGAATTTTGGGTGGCTGTAACGTTGATCAGCCCATCCATTGTATTATCGCAGGCAGGCTGTACAACGTTGATCGCACTGCCGAATAACTGAGGGGCTTCAATTACAAAGGTCGTATCGTACAGGCATCCCTGCCCGTCTTCCACCTGCACGCTGTAAACACCTACCGGCAAATCGTCAATCTCATTCGTAGTGGCGCCGGTACTCCAGGTGTATTGATACGGAGGTACGCCCTGTGGATTGAGCGTCACTCTTCCGGTTTCCAGCCCTTCGCAAAAGGGTTGTACAACTTCAGCGGTGAAATCAGGTTCTGAAGTAGCCTCCAGAATAACTTTCAGCGTATCTCCCGGGCAGGCATTAGCATCGGTCAGGTACGCAAAGTAAGTTCCAATAGCAAGGTTGCTAAGCGTACTGTCGGCTCCAGTTTCACTCCAGGCGTAGACATAAGGTGGATTCCCGCCACTCCCGCTCACTGTAATCGAGCCGTTTTTCTCCCCAACGCAGGTGGGATTATCCGTATCAATGAGTGTGAGTGCTAACGGAGACGGCTCCTGAATCGGGTAAGCAGCACTCGCTGTACACCCCTGAAAGTCGGTGACCGTCACGCTATAGCTGCCCGCGCTCAGGTTCACCCGCAGGCGCGAATCGCCACCGTCCGCCCATTCGTAATGGTAAGGGGGAGTACCTCCATTACTTCCAACCAGCAGGCGCCCGTCTTCCTGGCCCGCACACGACATGTCCTGACGGAACTGCAACTCCAATTCAAGAGGCGCAGGGGCTTCCAGCTCAAAGCTTTCCACCAGTTGACAGTCTTTGCTATCGGTCAGGGTCAGGGTGTAAGTTCCGGCGGAGAGATTGAAAGGATTGGGAAAGTTGATATTATTGCTCCACAAATAACTATAGGGAGGCGTACCACCAAAAGCGGTGGCTGTGATGGCACCATCCGCAGTCGCTGCACAGCTGGGCGAAATACCATCAAAGTTCAGTTGCAGTGGTGTGGCCGCTTTGACCTCGATACTATCTATAATTGTCTGGCAATCCCCATCGGTAACGGTAACGCTGTAAAAGCCACCCGGAAGGTTCTCAAGGCAGGCAGAAGCCTCGCCATTGCTCCATTCAAAGACCGGGCTACCGGCAGATACAGTCAGGCAGGCTTCCCCATCGCCGCTGCCGGGGCAACTCACGTCATTCACACTAATCTCCTGTACGGCAGCACCAGGCCCGTTGACCAGGACCGAACGGATGATCAGCTGGCAGCCCTCAACTGAGCTATCTGTGATGGAGACCCGGTAGTTCCCCTGTGGCAAGTTACCGACCACCAGAGTATCCGAAACGGCAGAAGCATTTCCAGCTACTCCGTTAGCCCCTTCCCAGCTGTAGTCGTAGGGCGGTTCTCCGGAGAGAGGCACCAGCGTGATTGCACCATCAGTCCCATCGCAGGTACTAACATCCGTAACAAAGCTTCGCAACGAATCAATGCTTACAATAGTCCTTACACGGGCACTATCTACGCTAAAGCACCCCTCCACATCCGTGATGGTAACCGGATAGGTTTGCGTTACGCCCACCTGAAAACCTGCATCTACCTCAATGGATGCACCCGACGCCCCGTTACCCCATTGGTAGGTATAGGGCTGATTGCCTCCAGTGGCCTGCACCGACAAGGTGGCAGTTGTCTCCCGGCAAAGCACCATAGAATCCGAAGGCAGGAAAGTCAGGGCCGGGCCGGGCTTAAAATCGATTTGTACCTGGCCCTCATCCGAACAGCCAAAATCAGCGGTCGCCTTAAAATAAAAAATACTCCCCACCATGGAGGCAATCACCGGGTCAGCCAGCTGATTAGCAGGAGTAGCCGGGCTGCCGGTGTGGAAGGTAATATCACTACCTGTAAAGTTGGCATCATTGAAAATGATACTCTCCAGATTAAGGGAATCCTCCGGGCATACCTCTGGAGTGGTTTGCTGGGCAAGGTTCGGCGTAGGATTGACCACTACATAAACAGGAGCCCGTTGGGCAGAGATACAAGTAAGGTTGCGCTCTTCCACGTAGTAGGTGTAAACTACCGGCTCAGGCCCATTATTGACCAGCAGTTGGGTAGGCGAAAAAGCTGGTCCGAAACCTATAAAGTTGGTAGCATCAGCAGCTGGGTACCAAAAAAAGAGGCTGTTGCTCAAATCTGAAGACACCCTAAGCAGGGCCGACTGCCCTGAACAAATCGTATCGTGCACCACCGTGGGCGGTGGCAGCAGTGGATCATCGCCCATACCATTACAGTTTTCATCCAGACCATTGCAGGCGATTTCCTCTGCTCCGGGATTGATTGCCGGGTTATTGTCATTGCAATCGCCACCTGCAGCAACAAAGCCTTCGGGTGCAGTACTCAAGCAGGTGAAAACCGGTTGGTTATCATCTCCATAGCCATCGCCATCCGCATCGACGTAAAAGGTGAAGCCAGAGGCTCCAAGAAGTGTAGCCCCGTAAAACTGCAGGTTATCCAGCGCAATGTCTCCTCGCGTATTACTGCCTTCCTGCCCTACAAAACGCAGGCGCAGGGTATCTCCATCCTCAAAATCGCTTAGCCCGATGTAGACTTTTTGCCAATCGGGGCTCTGCGTTCCGGAACGCGACCAGAGGGGCGTCCAGTTAAACCCACCATCGCCGGAAGCTTGCAGGGTGAGGCTGCCAATGCCCTCTCCCAACATATGGTACTGAAAGGAAAAGTGGCAGGTATCCGTGCCTTGTTTATCCAAAATAATGCAATCCGATTCCAGAATAGCAGTCTTGCCCGAACCGCAATTATTTCCGGAAGCTTCCAGGTAAACGTACTGCGCAGAGCCATCGGCACCTGATTCAGGCCCGGTGCCAAAGGTAACCGTAGGGCCGGTTGCCACCAGCCAGTCATAATCATTTTGTTGGCTGTTCTCCCAAATGCCTGTTAGCGGGCACTCTGTATTGCAAAGGGTACCGCATAAGCCTTCTGATTCAAAGCCAGTGGAAAAGGTAAGCCCTGGCGGATTACAGCCTGTGGAAAAAGTAACCGGGCAGGAATTTTCAGATACCCCTCCACCGCATACCTTGCGCACATAAAGCTCGTAGTCCGTCTCCGCATCCAGCCCCATTAGCATAAAAGGTGGGCAGCCCGTGTACGACACCATTGTACCCCCGCCCGCTGCAGCCCCACTGCCCGGCGTAAAGCCGATAGGACCGTATTCCAGCAAGGTGGTCCCGCAGCTGGTTTCCGGCACCCAGTTCAAAACAACTGTAGTCGTGTCGGAATCGATAACCTCCACGGTCTCCACAGGCTGGCAATTCAATGGGGCAAACACCAGATTGACAAATTCGAGGCGGCCGATATCCCCTTCCGCATCATCGCAGATAATGAGCTCCCAAAGACCGTTGGGGTCAGTGGTACCGTCATTGAAATCATAAAGGCTGCCTTCGGGCCGGATGGTTTCGGTGGTAAATGGAGGCACAGATGCGGATACCGGCACGCAGCTGCTCATGGTGAAGCGGGCGGGCTCTGCGCAGTCCGGTACATCCGGGTTGCCGTAATTGTCATCGCCGGCGCCATTATCAAACGAAAGTGGGACATCAATTCCGGCAGGCGACCGCAGGGTCATTTCAAGGTCGTTAGCCCAGGTGTGGCGAATGATAAGCTGCACCTCCTGCAGGGCAACATCTACACCGAGAGCAGTCCCGGGTGCACCATTCACATTGATGACAATCTCGTCAGGATCAGGAATAACATTTAGACTGGGGTCACAGCCACCGTCTTTCAGGTTGAGCCCGATATTACAGGAATTATTGTTGATCACTACACTCTGTGCAAAGAGTGGTGTACCAAGCAGATAAAACAGGAGTAGTAGATAATTCGGCATTGGGGAGTTCATCAGCATACAGTTTACACTGGCAATTTACCCCAAAAATAGAAAGAATTCAGATGTATTAGCGGACTTCGGCTGTTTCCTCTTCTTCTATCGGCTGTTTTTCTTTTACCGGCCCGCTTAGTTTTTTGACTAAGAATGCGAATCCCACCACAAAGTGCGCGAGGATCAAAAACAAAACGATGTAAGTGCCCCAGCTACCTGACATAGTATTCAAATTTTGGTTAAAGTTAAGGGCATAGAGCCATTTGCAGGGTGACAAAGGTCACACGTATTTCTTACCTTTGCGGCAAATGGCACAGCGGCAGGGCCGCACCCACAAAGCGCATAGAATATGATCAACATCAATAATGTTTTTGTCAAATACGGAGACCGTACGCTACTCGACCGGGTTAATCTGGTTATTGTGGAGCGGGACAAGGTGGGCCTGGTGGGCCGAAATGGCGCCGGCAAATCCACCCTGCTCAAGATTATCGCCGGCTATATGTCACCGCATGATGGCAACGTCGACCGGCCTTCCGGCAGCACGCTGGGCTTCTTACATCAGGAAATGAGCCTGCCCAAAGGCAAGACCGTGATGGCTGAAACCCTTACCGCTTTTGACGAAGTGCGCCGCCTGGAAAAGCAAATCGCCGAACTGAACGATGAAATGGCGACCCGTACGGATTACGAAAGTGATTCTTACATGAAGCTGCTCGAAAATTTCGCCGAAGTCAACGACCGCTTCCAATTGCTGGGCGGTCAGACCATGGAGGCGGATGCCGAGCGCGTACTCACCGGCCTGGGCTTCAAAGCTTCCGATATGGACCGCCTGACCGATGAATTCAGCGGCGGCTGGCAAATGCGGATCGAGCTGGCGAAAATGCTGCTGCAGCGCCCCGACTACCTCCTGCTGGACGAACCGACCAACCACCTGGACATCGAATCCATCATCTGGCTGGAAAAATTCCTGAAGGATTACGCCGGTGCGGTCATCGTGATTTCGCACGATAAGCAATTTCTCGACAACGTCACCAGAAGAACGGTTGAGGTCGAACTCGGCAAAATCTACGACTACAAAGCGGCCTACAGCGAGTATGTGGACCTGCGCAAGGAAAGGCGCGAACAACAGCTGGCGGCTTATGAAAACCAGCAGCGGGTCATTGCGGATAAAGAGCGGACCATCAACCGGTTTATGGCGAAGGCGACCAAGACCAAGATGGCGCAGTCCATGCAAAAACAGCTCGACAAAATTGAGCGCATCGAGGTCGAACAGTTCGATACCGCTGCTATGAACCTCCGCTTTCCACCGGCACCACGGTCCGGCCAGGTGGCTCTGGAGGCCAAAAACCTGTCCAAAAGCTATGGCAGCCTAAACGTGCTCGACAAAGTGGACCTTAAGCTGGACCGGGGGGACCGTGTGGCTTTCGTGGGGCAAAACGGGCAGGGCAAGACCACCCTGGCTAAGATCATCGTTAACGAACTGACCCTGACCGGGGGAGAATTGCAACTGGGCCATAACGTTGAAATCGGCTACTACGCCCAGAATCAATCTGACAGCCTGCACGCCAAGCTGACGGTACTGGAAACCATGGAAAACTACGCGCCCGCTGAAATGCGCACTCAGCTGCGGAGTATCCTCGGTGCATTTATGTTCAGTGGAGAGGATGCGGATAAGAAAGTATCTGTACTTTCAGGCGGAGAGCGCGCCCGCCTTGCCCTGGCTTGCCTGCTGCTGCGCCCTTTCAACCTGCTGGTGCTGGACGAACCGACCAACCACCTGGATATTATCTCCAAAGATGTACTCAAACAGGCCATCAAAGACTACGATGGCACCCTGATTGTCGTTTCCCACGACCGGGAATTCCTCGCTGGACTTACAGACCGCACCCTGGAGTTCCGCGACCGGAAACTGCACGAGCACCTGGGCGATGTCAACTACTTCCTGGAAAAGCGGCAGCTCGACAATATGCGGGATGTGGAAATCAGTCAGTCCTCCGGTAAACCCAAAACGGCCATCGCAGAAGCACCGCCCAAAAAAGAGCTGAGCTACGAAGAGCGCAAACGCCTGCAGCGCGCCATTTCCAATGCAGAAAAGAAAGTGGAGAAAATTGAGGAAGAAATCGAAGCCGTGGAGAAGATCATGTCTAACCCGGAGTTTTACATGCAGGATGACGCCGCGGAGATCACCAAAAAGCATGCTGACCTGAAGGCTGCTTTAGAAGATGCCATTGAGGTCTGGGAACTCGCCCAACTCGAGATGATGGAGTACGAATAGGTAAGGTACAACAGAAAAAGCCCCGGCAAGCATTACGGCCACCGGGACTTTCTGGTTCAAACACTTTTCTTACGCCATCAATTCTTCTTCCTTGATGGGCTGCCGGAATACGATTTTGTCATCAAAAACATCGAGGACCACGGTGCTGTCCGGCATCACTTTTTGCATCAGCATCTGCTTGGACAGCTCGTTAAGGACCTTCTTCTGAATGACCCGCTTCAGCGGCCGGGCGCCAAATTCAGGATGGTATCCTTTGTCAGCCAGCCACTTTTTCGCTTCATCCGCGATGGTCAGCTGTATCTGCTGCTTGGCCAGATTAACACGCAGCTCTTCCAGTTGCAGGTCGACAATTTGTCCAATATCGGCACGGGAAAGCGGACGGAACATGATCGTTTCGTCAATCCGGTTTAGGAATTCCGGGCGTACGCTTTGCTTGAGCAATTCGAAGACTTGTTCCCGGGTATTTTCAATTACCAACTCTTCGTCTCCGGGCACCATATTCGCAAAGTTCTCGCGAATGATATTGGAGCCCATGTTGGAAGTCATGATGATAATGGTGTTCTTGAAATCCGCCACCCGGCCCTTACTATCCGTCAGGCGGCCATCTTCGAGCACCTGCAGGAGGATATTGAAGGTATCCGGATGGGCTTTTTCGATCTCATCCAGCAGGACCACGCTGTAGGGCTTGCGGCGCACTGCTTCCGTTAGCTGACCGCCTTCATCGTAGCCCACGTATCCCGGAGGCGCACCTACCAGACGAGAGACCGCATGCCGCTCCTGATACTCGCTCATATCAATCCGGGTCAGCAGATCTTCATCATCAAAGAGGTATTCGGCCAGCGCTTTGGCCAGCTCCGTTTTACCAACGCCTGTAGTCCCCAGGAATAGGAAGGAGCCAATGGGGCGGCGTTCGTTGCTCAGCCCGGTACGGCTGCGGCGGATGGCATCGGCCACAGCTTCCACGCCCTCGTCCTGCCCTACGACCCTTTTGTGCAAGTCTTCTTCCAGGTGAAGGAGTTTCTCGCGCTCGCTCTGCAGCATTCGCGTTACCGGCACGCCCGTCCAGCGGCTGACGATCTCCGCGATATCCTCTGCATCCACCTCTTCCTTGACCAGCAGCTTGTTGTTGGCTTGCATGTCCTGCAGGCGCTGCGTGTAGTCTTCCAGTTGCTGTTCGACTTCAGGAATGCGGCCATAGCGGATTTCGGCAGCATCGGTGTAGTTGCCTTCCCGTTCTGCACGGGCGCTTTCCTGTTTTAGGCGTTCGATTTCCTCTTTGGCTTGCTGTACACCAAGGATGACCTCCCGCTCACTCTCCCACTGTGCCTTCAGCGCATTGCGGTCTTCTTCGAGGTTAGCCAGTTCCTCGTTGATACTGCTGATTTTAAGTTCGTCGTTTTCCCGGCGCATGGCTTCCCGCTCAATTTCGAGCTGACGGATCCGGCGCTCCACTTCGTCGAGTTCTTCGGGCATGGAGTTCATTTCCAGCCGGAGTTTGGCAGCAGCTTCGTCTACCAGGTCAATGGCTTTATCCGGCAAGTGCCGGTCGGTGATGTAGCGGTGCGATAGCTGTACGGCGGCGACTACGGCATCGTCTTTGATGTTGATTTTGTGGTGCGTCTCATACCGTTCCTTCAGACCACGCAGGATGGAAATGGCATCATCCACGCCCGGTTCGTCCACCAGAACGGTTTGGAAACGGCGTTCCAGCGCTTTGTCATTCTCAAAGTATTTTTGGTACTCATTGAGGGTGGTGGCACCGATAGCGCGCAGCTCGCCCCTCGCCAGAGCAGGCTTCAGGATATTGGCAGCATCCATAGCGCCCTGCCCCTTACCGGCACCAACCAGGGTATGAATCTCATCAATGAAAAGGAAAATCTGCCCCTCAGCCGTTTTGACTTCGTTGATCACAGACTTCAGGCGCTCCTCAAATTCGCCCTGATACTTGGCCCCGGCAATCAGTGCCCCCATATCCAGGGAAAAGATGTCTTTGTCACGCAGGTCTTCCGGCACATCGCCATCCACAATGCGGTGGGCCAGCCCTTCGATAATTGCCGTTTTACCTACGCCAGGCTCGCCGATCAGTATGGGGTTGTTTTTGGTACGGCGGGCCAGGATATGCAGCACGCGGCGGATTTCATCCTCCCGGCCGATTACCGGGTCGAGTTTGCCGTTGCGCGCCATTTCGTTGAGGTTGACGGCGTATTTGCCCAGAGCGTTGTAGCTGTTTTCGGCACTGTGGGTGGTGACGCGCTTGCCCTTGCGAAGCTCCTCAATGGCTGCTTTCAATGCCTTTTCGGTGATGCCCGCATCTTTGAGCATTTGCGTGGTGCTGTCCTTAACACCCAGCAAGGCCAGCAGGATATGTTCCAGGGCAACAAACTCATCCCCAAAGTCCTTGAGGTAAGTATTAGCCTTTTGCAACACCTCCGTAGCGGTGCGGGACAGGTACTGACTGCCGCCGCTGACACTCGGGTAGGACTGAATGATGCTGTCCGTTGCCTTTTTAATATTGTCGAAATTGACACCCAGCTTCTTCAGTACAAAAGGCGTCACGTTCTCATCCACCTGAAGGATACCCTTTAGCAGGTGGGCCGGCTCAATCGCCTGATGCTGCTCCTGCATAGCGATCTGCTGCGCGTGCTGCACGGCTTCCTGAGCCTTGATGGTGAAATTATTGAGGTTCATCTATCGTTGAGTTGTATGCTTTAAAATCTTCCCTACAGGAATTGAACAGCAATTTAACTTCAAATGATGTACCAAACACCTAAATGCGCCACCTTGGCACCTCTTTGCCAGCCCAGCTGCCAATTTGGCATCATCAGAAAAAAAATACCTGACCGATTAGTACACAACCCCCTGATAAACAAGCTACAACAGACCTGAAATCTCCCCAACTATACTGTGCTACAGAAAAAACGATATCTTTTTTTCATTTTTGCCCAACCCTTTCCAACCCCGTGCCTGTCTGGGCATAATGAATTTGGAACACAACTATTTTAACGATCTCAAAACTGATGCTCATGCCGGTTACAACGATGTTAGTGCTCGCCCTTGCTGTTATTGCTGTTGGAAAAAAGTCGCGGGCCCTACGTTAACCGCTTGCAACCAACAGGGCAGCTTTGTCGTTCTGTAAAGCGAAACAAAAGCTGCCCTGTTTTATGCAACTCTCACTCGGATTTTCTCCCTGCCCTAATGATACGTTTATCTTCGATGCCCTGCTGCACGGCAAGGTCGATACCGAAGGGCTGAGCTTTCAGCCGGTTATCGAAGATGTGGAGGCCCTCAATGAAATGGCCTTCCGCCACGAGCTGCACATCACCAAACTCAGCTACCACGCCTTTGCCCACCTCCTCCCCCACTATGCACTTCTGAACGCAGGCAGTGCTCTTGGCGAAAAAGTCGGCCCGCTGCTCATCGCCAAAAAGCCGCTCACGCCTGACGAAATCGATACCGCGCACATTGCCATTCCCGGACAGTATACCACCGCCAACTTTTTGCTAAGCCTCGCTTTCCCAAAGGCGCAAAAGCGTACAGCAATGCTCTTTTCAGAAATCGAAAATGCTGTCCTTCAGGGCAGTGTGGATGCAGGGCTGATTATTCACGAAAACCGTTTCACCTATCAGTACAAAGGGCTGGTCAAGCTAATGGACCTGGGCGACTACTGGGAGGAAACCTCCGGGCTGCCTATTCCCCTCGGCGGCATTGTGGTACGCCGGGACTTACCGGAAGTGGTGCAACACAAAGTGGACCGCGTGCTCGCCCGAAGCGTAGCCTATGCATTAGACCACCCTGATGCGCCCAGAGATTTTGTACGGCAGTATGCCCAGGAAATGGAAGAAGCGGTCATGTATAAACATATCAACCTGTACGTCAACCACTACACCCGTGATTTGGGCGAACGAGGCAGAGCGGCGGTTGAGCACTTGTTTGAAGTCGCTATGAAAAAGGGCGTTATGCCTGTTTCTAACACCCCCGTTTTCGTGTAGCTTGCCCTGCCTGCAGACCAACTTCGGAGAAAGATCATTTTCGCCACCGGAAATCTGCTCCAGGGTGCAAGAATATCGCCACTTTGACTATTTTTGCGCTGCATTTCAGACTGTGTTGGGAATTCGCTTTTGGAGCGAATGTAGTCAAATTTTATTCTGAACAAGGCGCGATGAGGGAGCCTAGTGGTCTGTCAAGTGTTAATTTATGGGTTGAGTGGGAGCGAATTTTGAGGCTAATCAAGGCGGATGTTCCCGCGCATAGCAGCGCTACGCAAGGGGTTATCCAACGAAGAGTAGCCTCAAAAGTCGCCGCAGGCAACCCCTAGTTTTAGCCTTGACAGACCACTAGCCTGAGCTAAGCGACTGAAGAGCAACGAAGTACAGGATGAAATTTGGCAAATGCAGCCCAAAGGGTGAAATCCCAACACAGTCTTAGATTCCCTAACCAGAAAGCAAAAAACTTAGCGATTATGATCATTGGTGTCCCTAAGGAAATTAAGAACAATGAGAACCGGGTGGCCCTTACGCCGGCCGGTGCCATGGAGCTGACCAAGCGCGGCCACGAGGTTTACGTTCAGACCACTGCCGGATTGGGCAGCGGCTTCGAAGACCATGAATACACGGCTGCCGGAGCACAACTTTTACCGAGCATCGAAGCGGTTTACGAAAAAGCCGAAATGATCATGAAGGTAAAGGAGCCTATCGAGCAGGAATACAACCTGATCAAAAAGGATCAGCTGCTGTTCACCTACTTCCACTTTGCGTCCTACGAGCCGCTGACGAAGGCGATGATCGAGCGCGGAGCGACCTGCCTGGCGTACGAAACGGTGGAGAACCCCAACGGCAGCCTGCCGCTGCTGGTGCCTATGTCTGAAGTGGCCGGGCGCATGGCGATTCAGGAAGGCGCTAAGTTTCTGGAAAAGCCAATGGGCGGTTCCGGCGTATTGCTGGGCGGTGTACCGGGCGTTGAGCCAGGCCGTGTGCTCATCCTGGGCGGTGGCGTAGTAGGTACACAAGCGGCAAAAATGGCCGCTGGTCTTGGTGCACAAGTCACGATCATGGACATCAACCTCGACCGCCTGCGCTACCTGGCCGACGTGATGCCCGCTAATGTCAATACGGTGTACAGCAACGAAATGAACATCCGCAGGCATATCAAGCAGGCCAACCTTATCGTTGGGGGCGTACTCATTGCCGGGGCTAAAGCACCCCACCTGATTACCCGTGACATGCTTAAAGATATGATCCCGGGCACGGTCCTTGTAGACGTTGCCGTAGATCAGGGCGGCTGTATCGAAACCTGCAAGCCGACCACGCACGAAGACCCAATCTTCATTATCGATAATGTGGTGCACTACTGTGTGGCGAATATGCCTGGTGCGGTACCTTACACTTCTACCATTGCCCTGACCAACGCGACCCTGCCTTACGCCATCCAACTGGCTAATAAAGGCTGGAAGCAGGCTTGCAAAGACAACGAGCCCCTCAAAAAGGGCCTGAATGTTATTGACGGAAAAGTAGTGTACAAAGGCGTGGCGGATGCCTTCGGGCTGGAATTCACGCCGGTTGAGCAGTTTTTATAAACTTCTCCAACTATAGCCTGAGCGGGGCTGCTTACCAACCTGGTAGGCAGCCCCGCTTTTTATTTTTGCGAATGGCAACGAACATCCGGGCTGGGTGCTGCGTGTAAAAGGCACACTATTTCACCAAAAATCAAATGACATGACCAACCCACAGGAAGTGATTGATGCGCTAAATGATTTGCTGCAGCAAAATGTAGATGCCCGGCAGGGCTACGAGAAGGCACGCTCTGACGTTGAGCAGTCTATCCTTGAATCTTACCTGACCGACAAGGTGGTCCAACGACAAGCCTTCATCGAAGCCATCACACAGGAGATAATCACCCTTGGCGGTTCTGCGAAGCGGGAAACCACCGTCAAAGGCAGCCTGCACCACAGCTGGATCGACATCAAATCCGCACTGTCCTCCAACGACGAGGAAGCGGTGTTTGAAGAATGCGTACGCGGCGAAAAGAACAGCCTCAAAACCTATAACAAACTACTGGAAAACACCTCCTGGCCCGCCTCCACTAAAACGATGGTCCTGCGTCAGCGCGATCAGATCAAAGTCGACCTCGAGCGGGCAGATGCAATGGCAGATGCATTGAATTAAGACCTTTCCCATGACCATTTATAGTGAGCCGATTTTATCTGCCGTTGAGCCATTAGTCAGGATATCCTGACCCCAAAAAATCAATGGAAAATCGAGCAGGACGAGAGCTCAGCCGCTTTGGCTGGGCTTTGTTTTTGGGTAGCGGGCTTCGAACTTCCACCGGTTGGCCGGGTTGACAAAGCGAAACCAATGAAACTGAAACGCCTAATTTCCAACTCCAAAACCATGCAATACATGAAGCCTCAGAAAACAGCAGCCGTTCTATTGATCATTGCCCTGACGGTTGCGATATTGTACTACGGCAGTGGGTTTCTGATCCCCTTAGCCTTTGGTATCTTACTCGCTATGATTTTTCACCCTTTGGCCTCGTGGGCCGAAAAAAAAGGCATGCCCCGATGGGCCAGTATCGGGCTCTCTCTTTTCCTCTTCATTTTAGCCTTAGGAATTTTGAGCGGCGTAATGGTGATGCAAACGCGGTCTCTGGTCAAAGACTGGCCCAAGATACAGGAGCAACTCGCCGAACAGCAGCATAAGGCCGAGCAGTTTGTCATAAAAAACATTGGTATTGCCTCTGAAGAACGGATCCAAAAAGCTAAAGACAAACTAGCCCGGCAACAATCAGCCATTGCGAATATGGTTGGGGGCTTTTTGGGCTCCTTATTCTCTTTTTTTACCGGATTGATCTTTGCACTGGTTTATATGGTCTTCATTATGCTGGTGCAGCGGCGGCTGATTAAAGCGGCGCTTGACTTCGTACCCAAATCCGGGCGGAACGAAGCCCGGGAAGTGATGCATAGCGCCCGTCAGACCGCCTCGGAGTACCTGACCGGCCGGCTGCTCCTCATCGGCATACTCGCCCTGATTTACGCTATTGGCTTCCTGATATTCGGATTGCAATACGCTATTCCGGTGGCTCTGCTTGCTGCTGCGTTGTCGATCATCCCCTACATCGGCAATATCATTGGCGGCCTCTTTGCGCTGATGCTCGGCATAGCGACCGGCGGCTCCACCACCCTGCTGTTAGGCATCATTGGCACGATGACCCTGGCGCAGGTATTGGAGAATAACGTCCTCACTCCCTGGATCATGAGCCGCGAAGTCAACCTCAACCCATTAGCGACTTTTGCCACTGTTATTGGTTTCAGCCTGATCTGGGGCGTTGCAGGGTCTGTTCTGGCCATCCCCATCACCGGTGTGGCGAAAAAAGTGTTTGAGCATATTGAGGAGCTGAAACCGGTTGCTTTTGCACTGGGTACGGGGGATGGGGAATGAGGTGGAGTGAAGGTCATCGATTCTGCCACGGTGGAAAACGACACCTTATCCGACAACTGAGAAAACCTACTTCAAGCCCTCACCTAATTATAAACTGCATTTGACGGGCGGATGGGCTGCGCCCTTCCTCAGGTGGGAAATGATAACACAAAAGGTCAACCCCTGGTTTAGCCTTTCGTCGTTTAGGCCCTTATGCGAACACATTCGCAACGGGCTTAAACGACGAAAGGCCATTTCGCTTTGCGAAATGACCTTTTGTGTTGTCGGGATGAGAGGATTCGAACCTCCGGCCTCACGCCCCCCAGACGTGCACTCTAACCGGGCTGAGCTACATCCCGCTCTTATTGTTTTCCGAAAACTGAAATTCCCTTTTAGGACTTCGTTTCTTTTCCGGGAACGCAAATATAAGCAACCCCGGCATGCGGTGCAATAATTTAGGCAAAAGAAAATTTCAAAGTACCTGCCCGTGCTTTGAACACCGGCTTTGATTTTTGCATTACTCTGACATGCGGCCAAGAAAATGTAATTTTAGGTTTTTAACAATTCAATCTATCCACATTATGAGCATGAAGCATTTACTATTTGCCCTGGTCTTTGGCTTCGCCTTTGCAAGTTGCGGGGGTGCCGGTACGGATTCAGGTGAGGCTGGTTCAGCTGCTGACTCCACAGCTACAGAAGAAACCGTGACAGAGGAAGAACCAAAAGAAGACAAATCCACCCGCAAAAGCCCGCCCCGCACTGCGGAAGGCGAAATTGGCTCTGCTACCGTAACAGTCAGCTATGGCAGTCCGTCGGTACGTGGCCGTACCATTTTTGGCGACCTCATACCTTACGGCAACATCTGGCGTACCGGTGCCAACGAGGCGACTACCATCACCGTGAGCGAGGAGGTTATGGTGGAAGGCGAGGCGCTGCCTGCCGGCACTTATGCGTTGTTTACCATTCCCAACAAGGAAACCTGGACGGTTATCTTCAATAAGGAAGCGGAGCAGTGGGGTGCCTACGACTATGACGAAAGCATGGATGCCCTCCGGGTGGAAGTGGCACCGGAAGCCCTGGAAGAAAATGCAGAGATGCTGGAATTTGAAGTGGGCAGCGATAGGGTCACCATGCGGTGGGCAGATGTGGCTGTGCCTTTCAAAGTTTCTACTGTAGAGTAAATCCGATCCTGGGTGCTTTCTCCGGAAAGCCCCAGTACTTCCCAACTTTCCCATTATGGCCTACCTGAAACCCTTCCTGCTTGCTGCGGCTGCCTTTACCGCCCTGGACTTACTTTGGCTGGGCGTGGTGGCGCGGGGTATTTATGCCCGCTACCTTGGGCAGCATATGCGGCCCTCTACCGATTGGATTGCTGCTATTCTCTTTTATTTTATTTTTCTGTCTGGCATCATATACTTCGTCGTACAGCCGGGCACCAATAATTCCGGAATGGCGGTCCTCCTGCGTGGGGCTTTTTTCGGAATGGTGGCTTACAGTACCTATGAGCTGACCAACCGGGCGGTCCTGCAAGACTGGCCCTGGCCGATTGTACTGATTGATATTGCCTGGGGGACGGTGCTTTGTGCCCTCGTAGGGTGGTTCAGCTGGTACTTTTCTCAAAATACGACATAGGTCAGCCCGGCAAACAGGGCCGCAATCAGGGTGCTCCAAAAGTTGACAGTGTGGTTATTAAGTAGGTCCTGTCTTTGAAGCGTCGCTCCCAGCAAACTATCCGACCAATTACCTGCGATTCCTGCTATTGCAACCACTCCTCCTGCCAACCAGGACTGCGCCTGCCAGCCAACGGGCACCGCAATTAAGACCGCCCCAAGCACTCCAAACAGCGTACCTTCCAGACTTACCATACCGTCTGCACCGCGAGCCCCCTGCTGCCAGGTCAGAATATTCCAGTAGCGTCGTCCATATAAAGTACCGAGCTCTGATGACAGTGTATCGGATGTGGCACTGCTCACTGCAGCCGCCATCATAGGAAAAGCCAGTGGCTCCACCCATCCGGTAGCCCATGCGGCCAACCCCAGACCGCCTGCCACAGCACCATTTGATATGGCATTCACCCAACTTCGGCGCCCACCGGCTTCCTGCGCAACGCCCATCGCTTCCTTTACAGAACGCTCCCACCTCGTAGCCATAGACCCCGTCACAAAAAACAGCCCGAGCAAAGCCACACCCAACCAGCCACCGCCAAGGTACATACCTGTAGCAATAAGCGCTCCGGCCAGCCCTCCGCTCCAACTGATGGCTTTTGCCCGGATACTAAGCAGAACCGCTGCCGTCAAAAGAACCGGAAAACCCCAGCCTGCATAAGGCTCTACTTCAATCCCGATAAAACTCATTTCGAAAAATTTGACAAGCTCGGTATTTTATTGTAAGATTACATAAACAAACAAAATAATTATGAAACCATACCCACCAATTACCGACTATATGGCGACCAAGCTCGTCACCTTCCTCCCCGATATGGATATACGGGAAGCTATCGATATCCTGCTGAAAAAGAAAATCTCGGGCGCTCCGGTTTTAGATGCCAGCGGGCAACTCATCGGCATGCTCTCGGAGGCTGATTGTCTGCGCATTCTTATCGAAGGCCCCTACAATCATGAACCTTCCTCCGCCAAGATCAAAGTAGGGGATTATATGTCGGGGCGGGTAAAGCACATCGAATCCTCCAAAACTATCCTTGATGCCGCCTATGAATTTGTGCACAGTGGTTACAAGCGACTGCCGGTGCTTGAAGAAGGCCGCCTTGTGGGGCAAGTCAGCCGGGTAGATATTCTCCGGGCTATTCAGAAAATGACACCAGCTGTCAAGCATATCCCTGACAGCTGGCGTGGCCGCGAGCCGGCAATGCCGACCTACAAACAGACCTTCTATGGCAAGAATTCGTAATTAGGCAATCTGCGGCATTGGCTGCCCGGTACCTAAGCTGCGTAACATATTCCAGTGGATGCGCAAAGCAGAACGGAAAGATGGCAGCGTATTGTAGGGGAAGTTGTACTCCTCGGCAGTTTCCTGTACAATCTTGGAAATATGACGGTAATGGATATGGCAGACATTTGGGAATAAATGGTGCTCCACCTGATAGTTCAAGCCACCTACAAACCAAGACAGGATGCGGTTGTTCGGCGCGTAGTTCGTCGTGGTCATTAATTGATGGACAGCCCAGTTTTGCCCCAGGTTACCCTCTTCGTCTGTTGTCGGGAACACCGCAGCTTCCATAACATGTGCCGTTTGGAAAACACAACCAAGCAGGAAGCCAAGTGCAAAGTGCATAATAGCGAAACCAATCACCGTAATCCACCAGCTCGCCGGAGAGAATACCAGTGGGATGACCAGCAGGTAGATGTAGTAAACCACCTTCACGAAGATCAACTCCGCAAATACTTTAGGGAAAGACATATCGTGCTGTTCCAGCAGGCCGGAGCGATGATAGCGCACCAATTGCTTAAAGTCTTTTGTCGTGATCCACATATGCGTCATAAGACTGTAGAGGAACCAGGCATAGAGGTGCTGAAATTTGTGGAACCAAAGGCGCTCCTGTTCCGGAGAAAACCGAAGCAGTTTACCCGCGTCGATGTCCTCATCCATACCATGCACATTTGTAAAAGAATGGTGCAGGGTGTTGTGCTGAATCTTCCAGTTGGGCGCGAAACCGCCAATCAGGTTGATCACCCAGCCCAATACGCCGTTGACGTATTTATTGCGGCTGTAAGCGCCGTGGTTGGCGTCGTGCATTACGGAGAAACCGATGCCAGCGGTAACGATACCGAGCGCCGTCCAGGCCAGAAGTACCAGCCAGGCATTGGTCACAAAACCACCAACGATAGCGCCATAGAGCAATGCGTAAGTGCCCACAAGTACTACGGTCTTGGTTACCATCGCTGCATTAGCATACTTGGAAATATTGTTTTCCTGGAAATAGTCGTTGACCCGCTTTCGGAGGGCCATAGCAAATTCCCGTTGCCCCTTGTCGCGGCTGAATCGAATGTCTTGAATGTTCATTTTGGAAAAAATTAGCGTAGAGGAGATAGAAATCGTTTGATGATACTGAACAGTCTTCAGCAGACTTATTTGTTTATAGCTTGGTTAAAGGTAATCAATCCTGATGCCCTGTAGTACATGACTACTAAAAAAATGACACCAGAATTCAGAATTACTAAATGGAAATAGCTGAACAAACCGCAAAAGGCTTCTTCAGCTATTGACCGAGGCTGTAAATTTGGAGGAGTGCCGGCATTGGTCATACCATTTCTGCCGGGTCCTTTTCAGTTTCTTCTTCGGAAGGGGCGTTGACATTATCAGCTTTTCCTTTCTTCTTGGTGAACGCCACCAGCAGAATCCAGGCCGGAATCACAATGAGGGACACCACCATTGCAATGAAGGCAACTTTGGCAGCAAAGAGGTCTAACAGGAACATTGGTTTATATTTTTGTGAGTAAGTGAGGCAGCCTGCCCCTTTTTCACATCAATAATACGGCAGTTCACAAATCCAGGTAATGACCTTTGTCACCCTGTGTCCATGAAAAATATTAGGCTTTTTACGGCACCTAAGCTTCGTCTTCCGGCTCAGCAGCCTTCTTTTTTGCGTTCCGCCGGTAGTAAGCAACAATTGCCCACACCGGCAGTACAACGGTCACAAACAACAGCAATAAGAAGATGGCCTTCGCCCTTATGATTTCAAGAAGGATCATTGGATTAAAATTAAGTGAACAACGATACCTTCAATATGCAGATCAATAGTATTTCTATTGCTGACAGATCACAGTTCTGTAAGGTGTGATTTGTCATTACTTTTGTTGAGCAGCCTTCACCCGGTTGAGGAAAAGCCGTGCCGAGCCCACATCCACCGCCTGTATCTCGTAGGTGTTGCCATCATCCATTTTGGTGATTAACTCCTTGCTCTTCATTCCGCCCAGGGCATCCATAAACTCAGGATTGTTGGAGGTGATGCTCATAATGCCCTGCTTGAAGCCAAAAAAGTAGAACAGTTCGCTCGGCGACTTGATATAAATGTACAAACGGTCGTCTTCATTGCTTGGCATTTTGTACTCTACGTAAGCTTCCAGCATCTTATTTAGGGGCTCACCAGCTACGGATACGATACCGATTTTTTCCTCTTTGGACACAAAGGACTGATACTCCGCATCCCACTTCATCGGAATTTTAGAAAACAGGAAAGTGTAGGGGTTGATCTTTTTCGGTATATCCAGAATGCCATTACCTAAAGTTGCCAGGGCTTCCCTGGCTTCCGTCCCTTCCGGAAGCAGGTTCATCAGCGCTTCCCGGTAAAAGTCCAGCTCCGTGAGGTAAACAATGGGCTTGGCATCAAAACTCATCGCCTCGATGTCATTCATCATGATTTTCATGAGCCTATCCGGCACAATCAGTTTTACGCCCGACATGAACTCGGCGTTGATTTCATACCGCTGCACCCCTTCTTCCTGCTGTCCGAGCGATGGGATGAGCGACATGGTATCCGAAATGATCATTTCATCCGGATTGACTACTTCTTCGTACCGGGACTCCATCACCCCAGAAGCATCTATACTCACATAATTCAGCCCGGTACCCAGGTTAAATTTCCCTTTGCCCTCCAGCTTCCCGGAGCCATTCCAGAAGGTCAGCTGATTGCCGCGTATGCCATTGGTTTGGATGCGAATGGAATCCCCAAAAATGAAGTAATCCTTATCCCTGTTGTATTTGAATATCCCTTTTACAGGCAGAATTTGCCGGTCCTTACGGAAGAAAAGGGGCATCATAACCCGTGGATAGATTTCAGCCGTTTCCTTGCTCAGGAAGAAACCGGTAGCGAGGGGCTCCCCTTCCAGGTTTTTGGGCTCATCAAAGCTGATGGCGAGGTCATTCTTGTCCGCTTCACTTTGCACCGTAAACCAATAGCGGTAGGGCAGGCGCTCCGCATCCAGCCGGGCAAAACCGTCAAAGCTCAGATTCTTGGTTTCTGCTCTCAGCCCAATTTCACCCTGGAACTCGGTACGCTGATCAATATAAAACTCATCTTCTTCCGTTACTTCTCCTTTACCTACCGTCACCACCGGGCGCTCATCATAAGCCCCTTTGCCCAGCGGTTGCCCCACGATATTCTCAAACTCAATTTCCTGCTCCCGGTCACCAACGTTGTACTCGTAAAACCCTGATGCCTGATAGAACCTGCGGCCTTTGACATCTACCGTTGCCCGCTTGATAACGTGGTTCTGATTAAGAGTATCAGCTACAATCCTGGCGTTCTCCAGGGTAGCCATCTCGCCGTCCTGACCGATCCTCACAAAGTTACTGTCCGGATAAACGAATGCATCTGCTGCAATCAGGTAAGGGACACCGCTTACGCTGAGCTCATCAGTTTTGAGGTCGTAGAAAGCCTCTCCACCTTCAAAGTTCAGCGAGTCTTTGCCGGGGTGAGTGGACGTGAACTTGCCCGGCGAGCCTTCTTCTGCCTTGAAGGTGATGCTCTCATCTGCCATATCCCAGGTAAACTCGTTGATAGAGGTCTTGTACTGAATGGCGGGCAACTTGGTTTCCAAAAACGCCTGATTGGCTTTGAAGGTCGCCAGTTGCTCATCAAAGTCGACATCACTTTGGACATTTGTGGTCTCCAGGGCGATATCGTCCAGGTCCTGCGTTTTAATTTTTACGGCTGTGGTATCCGCAGCAGAACTGAAAGCTCCAAAAGAGAATAAGCTGGAGACCATCGTTGCCGTTTCCCAGTCGAAGGTGCCGTCGCCTTTCAGGCCGCCCGGTGTCAGGATGAGCGTACCATCCAGGGTATGGACTTCCTCCGGGAAAAGTTTAAAGGCTTCTTCCTCCGAGCGGATATACATGCTATCCTGATAAGGCCGCCAGTCAATTTTCACGTCAATACCGCGTACTTGCGGCACTTCCAGCCCTTCTTCCCTTGATTCCTCCAGGTTAAACTCTTCGGCACTCGCCAGCATCTGTTTCGGCATCCAAATCATGTCCTCAGAGTCGATGGAAGCGCCCAGGTAAGTCAGGTTCCCTTTGCCCAACAGGCCGGAATTGCTCAGCGCCAGTTCTCCTTTGTATAAACCCCGCTCCTGGTAGGCGGTGTAGCCTTCTCCTTCCGTTTCGTGGATAAAGCCCAGGGATTCGTCCTCCTGCAGGCTGACCGTCTCCTCAAAAGGCGGGAAAATGCCCGCCGGGTACAGCGTGCCTTCGAACTGCACATCCTCACGGGTATAAAAATCGAGGTGGTTAAAGCTAAACGGATTGACCTCAAAGTAAAAGGAATCTCGGGTGTAGGCCCGTTTCTGAGCCGAAGGATAGTCGTAGAACACGTAGGAATAATCCTTGCTCTGCAACGAAGGGAACATGGGGATATCTTCCTTCCCGGACTTATTGGAAGGGGCATCGATCAACAGTACGCCGGTCAGGTGCTCCAGCCGTGAGCCGATGGACAGGGCTTCAGGCTCGCCACTCTTCATCAATTTGCCGGTGGGTACGAAGAGATCGAAAAACCGGACAGAGTCCAGGTCAATCTGAAAAGGCTCGTATTTGAAGTGGAAGTCTTTACCCTCCAAGGTCGTCAGGCCGGCGAAAAGCACCCCGTCGAAGTCAATATTCCGGTTATCCTGCACCACCAGGTGATCGCCTTCGGGCTTCAGGGCGACGCGCTGTTTGGCACTCAATTCCACCATATCCACTCCTCGGATGTCAATACTGTTGTTCGACAGGTTCATGACCGCACTGGTGCTATCCGTGGTGGACCGAATGCGGAGCACATCGTAGTCGATCAGGTCCCGGTAAGCATCTGCATATAAAAATACTTTGTCTTTCACCTCTACGATTTCCTCTTCGGGGTAGTAGTTGATGAAGCCCCGGGCTACCATATCGTAAAGCAGGCTTTTGATGTTTTCAATGCCGAATTTCGGGTTGAGGCGTTGAGCTACGTCAGCCGCCGGAAGTGTCTTTACGCCCCCGTTGTTATCGTACATCACCTTCAGAATAGCGATCGGGTTCACTGAAGCAATGCTCTGCAGCTGCCGGTAATCCTGTTCGGTAAAGTAGTTCAGGGATTCGAAAATCACATCCTCTTTCCGCTGATACGGCAGTTTGCCCCGACCGATCGCAATAGAGTCGCCATTCAGATAGGCCGTCATGGAATTAGCGTAAAAGTTGATGCCATGCAGGGAGCTGTAAAAAGGGTTTTGGTCTGCCGCACTTTCGCCCCGGGTAAGGGTCATCTCCCGTTCTTTGATTTCGAAGCGAACATCTACCGAAGGGTGGTAAATGCTGTCCTTGCCAAAATACAGCACGCCTTCCACCCCACTGCCGGCAATACGGTCCTCACGCCGGATGGTGAATAGCTCTGATGCGCCCCGGAAAGATGCCGTGCTGTTCGCATCCCGTATATTGATTCTGGCGGGCTGTTGCTTATTCCCAAAGCCATAAACGGTGGTGCCGTGCAGGCGGAAGTACCCTTCAAAAGCGATGCCTTCGCCTATATTACTGACTTCCAGGCGCTCGGTAGATTCGAACCTTGGGAATGACCCTTCCACAGCATCGCTACTCGATACGAGTTTGTCACTAAAATTGCCCGTTACCGCTTTGTTCCCAAAATATACCGGGTAGTGCATTTTAGCGTCTTCCACGGTATACAAGCTCTTGATCGCTTCAAACTCATAGTCGCCTAATTCCGCGAAAACCCCTTTAGGCAGGCCGTGCCGCTCCCAGGTGACCCGGCCACCGGTGCCCCGCCACATGCGTTCTACCGGCTCGAAAGTACCGGAAGTCTGGTATATGAATATGGAATCGGTGCGCCGCTGCGCCATGAGGTCGAGCCCTTCGAAAGCGACCACAGGCTGCTCCTCTTCGTATTTGAAAGTGAAGTCGTCCGTATAGGCATACCAGGAAGTACCGCCGGAATCGGAATAGCGCAGTGCGCGGCGCTCAAAAAACTGGCTGGAAAACTCCAGGAAGTCATCAAAGGGGCGAAGCCGCCGGTTTTCAATGCCAGCCAGCATCTGGTCCATTACAGAATGCCATTCCTGAAAAACCCGGGCCGGGTCCTTCGTATTTTTTACCTTAGTCAGTGCGCGCAGGTAATTTTGAAAATAAGGACCGGCAGTCATCCGCAGCTCCAGCATGGCATTGCCGGTTTTGAGAATTTGCTGTACTTCCTCCTCAGTAAACTGCCCGCTGGCGAAAACGTCGGCAAATTCCTTGTAGGCTTCCTCCAGCACTTCACGCTTGCTGCTGGTCATATACTCCTCCAACTGCCGGATGAACTCGGCGTGGTCCTCAGAGAAGCGCTCCAGTCGCTGCGCATTTGAAATGGTGGTCAACAAAAAGAGAAAGGAAAGGACAATCGTAATGATTCTGGCCATGCTGAATTTTGCTATTGTTTCTCAAACAGCAGGCAGCACCAGTCGCCACGGTGCATCGTTTTCCGGCATTCAAACCCGACCTGGGCTGCCCGTTCGGTCACCATAGCTTCGTCTACCTGCAAAACCCCTGAAGCCAGCAGCTGCCCGCCGGCGTTTAGGCGCTCATATAACGCCTCAAGGGAGTTTAATATTACGTTTCTGTTAATGTTTGCCAAAATTATATCATAGGTCCGTTCTGGCACTTTGGAAAGGTCTCCAAAATAGGCTTTAAGGTGAGGTACACCGTTGCGCCTGGCGTTCTCCACTGTACTCTCGTATGCCGGTTTCTCTATATCCACAGCATCGATCTCAGCCGCCCCCAACATCCCTGCCAGAATCGCCAGGATACCGGTCCCGCAGCCATAGTCAAATACCGCTTTGGCTTCCCAGTCGAGTGCTTCCATCTGCGCCATCATCATATAAGTGGTCTCATGATGGCCGGTGCCAAAAGCCATCTCCGGATTGATCACAATCTCGTACCGGACCTCCGACAGCCGTTCGTGGAAGGGCGCCCTTACGCCACAAAATTGCTCCACCTGAATAGGCTGGAAGTTGGACTCCCAAACCGCATTCCAGTTTTGATGCTTCACCAGCTCCCGCTTAAAAGAAAAAGATAGCTTGCCGGAAATATCACTCAGCTGCTGCTCAATAGCGAAAGCATCCGCATCCGCGCGTAAATAAGCGTGCAGCCCGTCTTCCGTTTCCTCAAAAGTATCGAAAGGAAGCTCTCCCAGAAATGCCAGGATAATCTCACGGGAGGGCGCATCAGCCGTAATGATATAGCGATAGTAATCCATGTTCATTAATTTTTGAACCCGCCCTGCTCCGGCTTCCACCAACAATACCAAAAAACCACAATACCACAATACCAAAAAACCACAATACCACAATACCAAAAAACCACAATACCCAAAAAAACCTAATACACCTCCCCCTTAGCCGCCCGCAGCGTATTCATCAGCAGCGAAACCACGGTAAGCTGCCCAACACCGCCCGGGACAGGAGTAATCCAGGAGGCCTTTTCCGCCACCGCTTCGTAGTCCACATCTCCGCAGAGCCGGTAGCCTTTTTCAAGCTCCGGCGCCTCCACACGGTTGATCCCAACATCAATAATGACTACACCTTCCTTGACCATATCCGGCTTTACAAACTCCGGAATACCAATGGCCGCCACCAGGATATCTGCACGGCGGGTATGCTCCGCCAGGTCTCTGGTGCGGGAATGGCAAAGCGTCACCGTAGCATTACCGGGGTAGCCCTTGCGGGAAAGCAGAATACTCATGGGCGTGCCCACGATACTGCTACGTCCCAGCACCACGACCTCTTTGCCTTCGGTAGGCAGTTCATAACGGCGAATCATTTCCAGAATGCCGGCGGGTGTGGCAGGCAAATAGCAGGGCATGCTTTGCGCCATACGCCCGAAATTGACCGGATGGAAACCGTCAACGTCTTTTCGGGGGTCAATGGCGAGGGTTACCCGCACTTCATTGATGTGGCCCGGGAGAGGCAATTGCACGATGAAACCGTCGACAGCGTCATCCTCATTTAGATTATGCACCACTTTGAGGACTTCCTCTTCTGAAGTGTCCGCAGGAAGGCGGACCAAAGAAGATTCGAAGCCGACTTTTTCGCAGGAACGGACTTTGTTGCGCACATAAACCTGACTGGCGGGGTCTTCCCCCACCAACACAGCAGCCAGGTGCGGGGCACGCTTGCCGGCAGCTTTCAGCTGTTGGACTTCCTCTGCCAGTTCTGCGCGGATTGTTTTGGCCAGAGCTCTTCCATCAAGTATCTGCATAGGGCTTATTTTTGCTTCAAAGGTAGGAATTAATCAATAGACTCCAGTCAATTCTGTGACGGCAAAGCGGACAACCTTGGTGCCGCTGAAGTGTTAGAACCAAAAAGCAAAAACGACGATCCACGCAAATATGAATTTCAAGGAACTCCAACAGCAGCTTGCCCAAACCAACACCCGCCTCATCGCAGTCTCCAAAACCAAGCCCAATGAGCAGATTATGGAATTGTATGAATTGGGGCAGCGTGACTTCGGTGAAAACCGGGTACAGGAGATGGCAGACAAATACGAAGCCCTGCCCAAAGATATCCGGTGGCACTTCATTGGCCACCTACAGACCAACAAAGTCAAGTACATGGCGGATTTTGTGCACCTCGTCCATTCCGTAGACCGACAGAAAGTCCTAAAGGAGATCAACAAGCGAGCTAAGCAGTCCGGCCGGGTGATCGGCTGCCTGCTGCAATTCCACATCGCAGAGGAGGAAAGTAAATTTGGCTTTGACCTGCCGGAAGCTAAAGCTATGCTGGAAGGAGCCGCTTTTCAAAACTTTGAGCACGTGCGCATCTGCGGGGTCATGGGCATGGCGACCTTTACGGACGATCAGGATAAAGTCCGCAGGGAATTCCAGGCCTTGCACCGGATTTTTGACACCCTCCGCGAAGCGTATTTTTCTGATCAGCCCCACTTTAAGGAAATTTCTATGGGCATGTCGGGCGACTACCTGCTTGCTCAGGAAGAAGGCAGCACCATGGTCCGCATCGGCAGCTTGCTATTTGGCCCTCGAAACTAAATGCCTCTGCTATGAAAATCACCATCATAGGCGCAGGCAATGTGGGCAGCCACCTGGCTCTGACCCTTCATCGGGCCGGTTACAGTATACTACAAATTTACAGCCGGCAGCTTTTAAATGCCCGGCCGCTGGCTGAAAAAGTCGGCGCCACCCCCATTCATCAGCTAAGCGCGGTAAGCACCGAAAGCGAACTGTGTCTGCTTGCGGTCAAAGACGATGCGATCGAAGTAGTGGCCCAAAACCTGTCTGCCTTTTTGCCCAAAACCACTTTACTGGCTCATACCTCAGGCGCTACTCCTTCCACTCTCCTCTCAGATGCCTGGGCGAATTGGGGCGTATTCTATCCTCTACAGACCCTTTCCAAAGGGCAGCCGGCTGATTTCACACAAATCCCTATGTGCATAGATGGTGCGACTCCGGCCATTCAGCAGGCCCTGCAGGAAATCGCCGGGCAGATCAGCCATCAGGTGCACCTGGTCAATGATGAGCAACGCGCCACCTTGCACCTGGCCGCCGTGTTTATCAACAACTTCACCAACGCTATGCTGCAAGCCAGCCATACCCTGACGGAGGAAGCCCAACTGCCCCGCGAGATCCTCAGCCCCCTGCTCCAGGCCACCATCCAAAAAGGTACCCGGCAAGAGCCCCGCATGGCTCAGACCGGCCCCGCCATACGCAGGGACCAGCAAACCATTGAGCGGCACCTCAGGCAACTGGCGAACCATCCTGAGCTTTCAACCGTCTATAAAGCCATCACTTCTTACATTCAAACTTTCTAAAGCATGCGCATCGCCGGCTATATCGAGCACCCCACACTCAAAATCACCATTTTTCAGATGGACAACCGCTTCACCGTTAAGTTTGAAGACGGGAAACACGAACAAGCCTACAAATTCCGCACGGGCGAATACATCAATTCGGTCAACGACATCCGCCGGCTGGTAGATGCTACTTTTATAGAGGAAGCTATGGTCGAAATGAGCCGCCTGCACCGCATTCATCAGGGCGCCCTGCAACGCCTGCAGCCCGAAGAAGCCGAGGACGAGTTTGACGATATTTTGTAAGCCGGAATTCAGACCAGGTATCCTGTACTATATCGGCACGGGTTTGCTTATCTTCAGCCCGGAACAAACCCTTGCTGTTTATGTCCTATCACGCCCAGACCGGCCGAAGTGCACCGCTTGGCGCCACCGTTTACCCGGAAGGCACCAACTTCAGCATTTTTTCCAAGTATGCCTCTGCTGTTGAACTACTGTTGTTTGATGCTAAAGACCACAGCACGCCGCTTCAAATATTCCGCCTCGACCCGGATAACCATAAGACCTTCTACTACTGGCACATCTTTGTGGAGGGAGTGCACGAGGGACAATTGTACGGCTGGAAGATTTATGGCCCATATGCACCGGAAATTGGCTACTATTTCGACGGGAACAAACTCCTGATCGACCCCTACGCAAGGGCGGTTGTAATGGATACCTACGAACGGGAGGCAGCGCGTCACCCCGGGGACAACACCGCCAAAGCCATCAAGAGCGTAGTAGTGGCCAATGGCAGCTACGACTGGGAAGGCGACCGGCCGCTTAACCATCCCTATTCCCACTCCATCATTTACGAGTTGCACGTCGGAGGCTTTACCAAACACGAAAGCTCCGGCGTAGACGATAAACTGCGGGGGACTTACCGGGGGCTTATTGAAAAAATCCCTTACCTGCAAGCGCTGGGTATCAACTCCGTGGAGCTCATGCCCGTACAGCAGTTTGACCCGGCTGATGTACCCGATTCCAATCTGACCAACTACTGGGGCTATTCGCCCATTGCTCTCTTTGCGCCACATACCGGTTATGCCAGTACGGATGACCCGGTTGGTGCCATCAATGAATTCCGGGATATGGTCAAGGCTCTGCACCGTGCTGGAATCGAGGTGATTTTGGATGTGGTCTTCAACCACACCGGTGAAGGAGGCGCTGACGGGCCCATCCTTTCCTTCAAAAGCATTGAAAACCGGGCCTACTACATGCTCGATGAGCATTACCATTACCGCAACTACTCCGGCACAGGAAACACCCTCAACGCCAACCACTCGGTGGTACGCCGCCTCATCCGTGACTGTCTGCGGTACTGGGTGGATGAGATGCATGTAGACGGTTTCCGCTTTGACCTCGCCTCTATTCTGTCCAGAGACGAAGCCGGACGGCCAGTACAAAACCCGCCCATCCTTTGGGAGATCGAGTCTGACCCGGTCCTGGCCCCCACAAAAATTATTGCGGAAGCGTGGGATGTACAGCAATATCAGCTGGGCAATTTCGTCGGTGACAAATGGGCAGAGTGGAATGGAGCCTACCGCGACGACATCCGCCGCTTTCTGAAAGGAGATCAGGGTATGACACAAATAGCAGCCAACAGGATCAACGCCAGCCCGGATTTATTTGGCAAATTGCTGCGCGACCCCAACCGCAGTATCAATTTCGTCACCTGCCATGATGGTTTCACCCTCAACGACCAGGTCTCTTACAACCAAAAGCACAACTGGGCCAATGGCGAAGATAACCGGGACGGCCATAATGACAATCACAGTTGGAACTGCGGCGCAGAAGGCCCCACAAAAGACCTCGTGGTACAGCAACGCCGGATGCGGCAGGTAAAGAACCACCTGACTCTTTTGCTGCTAAGCCAGGGTACTCCTATGCTGTTAATGGGAGATGAGGTGCGCCGTACACAGCGGGGCAACAACAATGCGTACTGCCAGGATAATGAGCTCAGCTGGTTCGACTGGGGCGCCGTAGAAGAGCATAAGGACATCCTGCGCTTCACCCGGGAGCTGATCCAACTTAACCTCAAAACGCCGTACTTTCAGGAACAATTTTACTGGAACAGCCCTAAAGCACTGGGCGGCTCCCGTTGCCAGTTCGGAGGAGTGCGCAACAATCACCCGGACTGGAGCCATCACTCCCATACCTTGTCTTATACCCTAAAGAACAGGGGTTACCCTTACCGCATGCATGTCATGGTGAATGCTTACTGGGAACACCTGAACTTTCAGATTCCAAAACCAAAGGGGGGACAACCCTGGAAACGGATCATTAATACAGCAGTGGAAAGCCCGAACGACATTCTGAGCTTCGAAGATGCCCCTGTCATTCGGGGCGGCGGAGTATATGTCAATGCCCGGTCGGTCGTAGTATTGGTGGATGGGCAATAGTCTATCCCACATTCAGCCCGTTAATGGCTTCCACCGCACTTACCTCGGGGATTTTGCCGATCAGTGCCTGCTCGATGCCAGCCTTCATCGTCATCATTGACATGCTGCAATTTTCGCAGGTGCCAAGCCATTTGATTTTGACAATATGGTCTTCGGTAACATCTACCACTTCCACATTGCCCCCATCGACAGCCAGGTGAGGCCGGACATCGTTGAGCGCCTCGTCGACGCGTTGAATCAGTTCTTGCTTTTTGGTATTCGACATGGCGCTTAATTATTCATTTTTACAATACGGGTTGGGTCTTTGGTTTCATTGCGGATAGCGATCTGACGGGCGGCATTCTTAGCCACCAGCTGCATAGCTTCCGTGGCGTGAGGTACGTCCCGCAGGACGACCGGCTTGCCTTCGTCACCGCCTTCGCGTATACCCTGTACAATAGGAACCTGACCAAGAAGAACAGAATTGCTTTCCTTTGCCAGCCGCTTACCACCACCTTCGCCAAAGAGGAAGTACTTATTGTCGGGCAGTTCAGCCGGCGTAAACCAGGACATATTCTCCACCACCCCGAGAATTGGTACATTGACCGAAGGCAGGAGGAACATATTCATAGCCTTGATGGCATCAGCGATCGCGACTTCCTGCGGCGTGGTCACCAGGATGGCGCCCGTCACAGGAACGGTTTGCACCAGACTGAGCTGAATATCACCAGTACCAGGCGGCAGATCAACGATGAGGTAATCCAGAGGCGGCCAGACGGTATCATTGAAGAACTGCTTGATAATACCGGACAGCCTGGGCCCACGCAGCACCACTGCCTGTTCTGGTTCAATAATAAAACCAATGGACATCACCGGCATACCGTAAGCTTCCAGTGGCATAATCTTGGGCTGATCGTAGATTTGCTTTACCTGTGGCCGCTGCCCCTGCAAGCCCAGCATCGTTGGGATGGAAGGACCGTAGAGGTCAGCATCAATCAAGCCCACCTTTGCTCCCAGCTGTTTGAGCCCCAGTGCCAGGTTGACGGAGATGGTAGATTTGCCCACGCCGCCTTTGCCAGACCCCACTGCGATGATGTTCTTAATGTGGCTGACCGGGCTGTTGGGCTGTTGTTGTACCCCAGGCGCAGCACTGATCATATGGACGTTCACGTTCGCCTCCGGGTACACTTCCTGGACGGCTTGCATGCACGCAAAATTCATATCCGACTTATTCCTGGAATCCAGGGATGGCAATTCCAGTGAAAAATTGATATTATTGCCGTCGATTTCAAGGTCGCGCACCATATTCATCGTGATAATGTCCTGACCGGAGTTCGGATCAGTGACTTTGGTTAGCGCCTTTACTATTTTTGTTTTATCAAAACTCACTCGAGCTAATTTCTATTTAGATTGAATAGGATTAAGAAGAAAAGCAAAATTACAAACAATTAAAAGCCCAGAACAGTTTTCTAGCTGTTTTATACATCAGCCTACTGCGCATGAGAGTTTTCAATGACCTGAATGATTTACCGGATTTTCAAAACGCTGTTGTCACCATCGGTTCATTTGACGGTGTCCATCTGGGGCATCAGCAAATCCTGGAACGGGTCAAAGGGCTAGCGCGGCAGTGCGAGGGCGAGAGTATCGTAATCACCTTTCACCCCCACCCCCGGCTAGTCATCTATCCCAGGGACAACACCCTGCAGCTCATCACTTCCATTGACGAAAAGGTAGACCTGATGCGGCGCTACGGTATCGACAACGTGGTGGTGGTACCATTTACGGTGGAGTTCTCTCAGCAGAGCGCCGATGAGTACATCCAGAAATTCCTGGTAGAGACCTTTCACCCCCGCTATATAGTTATCGGGTATGACCACCGATTCGGGCTCAACCGGCAGGGGGACATCAACTATCTCAAGTGGCACGGCGAACAATCCGGTTATGAAGTCGAGGAAATCGGCAAGCACGAAGTGGAAGACATCGCGGTAAGCTCCACCAAAATCCGCAAGGCGCTGGAGCAGGGCGCTGTTGATCAGGCGCAACGGCTGCTGGGCCACTATTTTTTTCTGACCGGCACGGTGGTGCACGGCAATAAGATCGGGAAAAAACTGGGCTTCCCAACGGCTAATCTGGATCTGAACAACCGCCACAAACTGCTTCCCCCAACCGGTATATACGCTGTTTACGCTTACCACAAAGGGCAACGGTACGGCGGCATGTTATACATCGGCGACCGCCCCACCCTCAAAGAGTACCAAAACAAAACTATTGAGGTCAACCTCTTTGATTTTGATAAAGACATCTATGGCGATAAACTGAGGCTCGAACTTGTGGCCCGTACCCGGGACGACGAGGCCTTTGCCGGGCTGGATCAGCTCAGTGAGCGGCTTGCACAGGACCGGCTGGAAACCAAAGCCATCATCGAATCCCGGGAAAGCAAACAAGCGAAAAAAAAAATAGCAGAAGCACCCCGCGTGGCCATCGTCATCCTCAATTATAACGGGAGAATTTATCTTGAGCAGTTTCTGCCGAAGGTCCTGGAGCATACCTCCGGCAACTTTGAGGTCATTATCGCAGATAATGGTTCAACAGATGACTCTCTGTCCTTTTTGGCGGAAGCCTACCCGGAGCTCAGGCACATCGACCTCAAGACAAACTACGGCTTTGCGGAAGGTTACAATCAGGCACTGGCCCAGGTTGATGCCCCCTATTTTCTGTTGCTGAATTCTGATGTGGAAGTTACCCCTGGGTGGCTGTCTCCCCTTGTGGAGCTCCTGGAACGCGATCCTGCGGTGGGTGCCGTACAACCCAAAATTCTGGCCTACCATGAGCGCGAAAAATTCGAATACGCCGGGGCGGCCGGCGGCTGGCTGGACAATCTGGGCTACCCTTTTTGCCGGGGGCGTATCTTCTCCGTTACAGAGACCGACAAAGGGCAATACGATGAGCTGCAGGAAGTCTTTTGGGCAACGGGGGCTGCATTTCTGGTAAGATCGAGCCTGTACCGGCAGCTCGGAGGCTTTGACGGTGATTATTTTGCTCATTCTGAGGAAATCGACCTGTGCTGGCGCATCAAGCGCGCGGGCTACAAAATCATGGCCCGGCCCCGCTCCGTGGTTTACCACGTTGGCGGCGGCACACTTTCCTATAATACCCCCCGCAAGGCATTTCTGAACTTCCGCAACAGCCTGTTCACCCTGGTTAAAAATGAGACAGGCAGCCGGCTGGCCTGGATCTTGCCGGCCCGCCTCCTCCTCGATGGTGTGGCCGGATTGCTGTTTTTATCCCAGGGTAAATTTCAACACATCGCATCCATAGTGCAGGCCCACTGGTCCTTTTTCGGTCAGTGGCAGGCCACCTGGCGCAAGCGGCGGGAAAACCAGGACCGGGTTGCTAAAGTGAGCATTGCCAGCAAGCCCAATCTCTGCGGCCGCTACCCCAAAAGCATTGTATGGGCCTTCTACGCCCGCAACATTCAGTATTTTAAAGACCTTTAACCCAACCTGTCCATGCCAAAATACCAACCCGAAATCCTGCATCAGGACAATGACCTCCTGGTCGTTAACAAGCCCGCGGGCCTGTTAACCCTACCCGATCGCTTTAAGCCAGCCGAAAAGCCTAATCTGAAAACCCAGCTAGACCAGCTATTTGGCAAGGTCTGGACTGTACACCGGCTGGACCGGGAGACTTCCGGGCTGTTGGTCTTTGCCCTCAATGAAGAAAGCCACCGCAGCTTATCACAGCAGTTTCAGGAACGCACGGTAGAAAAAGCCTACTCCGCTATCCTTGACGGCTGCCCAGCGGAAGCAGAAGGCACTATCGACCGCCCCATCGGTCCCAACCCGGCCAAACCCGGTCAAATGATGGTCGTCAGGAAAGGTAAGCCATCCGTCACTCACTACAAGGTACTGGAATCCTTCCGGCAATTCGCATTGGCAGAATTCCGGATCGAAACCGGGCGTACCCACCAAATCAGGGTACATGCCGCTGCCATTGGGCACCCTCTGGCGGTGGATGCCTTTTACGGGCGGCGCGAAGCCCTTTATCTTTCTGAAATCAAAACCCGGGGCTTCCAACTCGGCAAAACCAGTGAAGAACGCCCCCTGCTGAGCCGGATTGCCCTGCATTCGAGCCGGCTCTCCTTTGTGCATCCCGGCAGTCAACAGCCATTGCTCATTGAGGCGCCAATGCCCAAAGACCTGCGTACGGTGTTAAATCAGCTTAGAAAATGGGGAAAAACACCTTAGCCCTCTTTGAAAAATGCGATTTTTTTGTAGCTTGCCCTGCAAAGAAAATACTCCTATACCCTTCGCTGACAATCACTAAGACAACCCTGAGTTTTTGTAGTCTTTATTTCTACACCCGGCCTGTTGCGCTTACACACAGGCTATACTACAGCGGATATGCCTTTTAGAACGGTACTGAAAATATGGGTGGGGCTGCTATTGCCCCTGTGGGGATGGGCGCAGCCCGAAAAGGCAGGCTTGGAGATCGCAGGCAAGCTTGGGCTTTGTGACCCACTCACCTCCAAAAGCGGGGAAGTGTATGAGAGCGCCCCCTGCGCAAACTGCAACATTGAATACATTCCGCTCATTGGCAGCAGCCAAAATCCGGACCTCCTTTTTATCGAAATCAACTCGGCTTCCCATTGTGGTTCCGGTGGATGCAGCGGTCAGATTTATGCACGGCGTGGCCCTTCCTACCAGCAGATTCTGGGCTTGTTCGGTTACTTTGAGCGCAGTGTGCCTCAGCCTGGTAATCAGCCGGCAGACCTCGTTTACCTTCATGTGGACAGTGGCAGCCGGGATTACGATGGCGATGGCATGGAGGACCGGGCCAGTATCTGGATCCAATACCGGTGGAACAGCAGCACGGAACAGTACCTGCCGCATGACATTCTCCGTATAAAAGTCAACGAACGAAGCATCCCCCTTGCGGCCAAACGGACCGCCCTGCTCAGGGAATGGACCCGGAATAACCGGTGGTCCTTTTAGCCTGCGCTCCGTTTGCCCGCTACTTTTCCCAATATTTGTCGCCAATAAAGTAGAATTAACAGCTTTTGGATGGGGATTTGCACGTGGAATAGAATATTTTTGCAGCAGTCCTGCCTTCAGATCACTTGGTTGGGGGCAAAGGGTTCTACATACTGATTAGCAAACCACCAAACGATGATGAACCGCCCCCCAACAGCAGTAGTCCCTGTTGAAAAAAAAGCAGACTGCTTTGAAGACCATTTTAAATTGTTATTTTTGTTCAGCCCTTATAATAAGAGGGCAGGCGGCAACTCATGCTTTAAAACAGCAACACCCTTTCGTCAAGCCGCTAAATCTATCTATCTTATCCCACCAATTTACGGAAACCATGACACTGGTACGGCCAGTCTGGATTATTCGGCAGCATGTCCACCCTCAGACATTTTCCGGAGGTGGGACGCTAACGGTCAGATAATTACGGCTCAATCCGCAAAATTGACTTCGGAGCATCCGGAATTCTACATTCAAACCAAATAGAAATTCTCACTTCATGAGCATGCATAAACGCCTACTCGTATTTTTTGCCCTTTTCATTTCTGCCGTTTCCGGCCAGGCCCAGAACTTCCTCATGGGAGAATCGCCCCTGATCAATACCTGCGACGGGTTGTTCCTGGATACGGGCGGCAATATGAACGGATACGGGCCCAATGAAAACCTGGAGACGACCTTCTGCCCCACGGGCGCTGGCGAGAATATTCAGCTGACCTTTCCGGGCATGAATATTCAGCCCGGTGACCTGTTGTGCTTTTATGACGGGGAGAATACCAGTGCCCCGCTACTGGCCTGCTCCGACGAGCTGACCTATGGTAATGGTATTATTATTCAGGCAACAGCGGCTAACCCTTCTGGCTGTGTAACCGTGACCTTCACCTCTGACGCAACCGCCGAAGATGCAGGCTGGAGTGCCAATATTGAATGTATTCAGGATTGCCAGACGATCTTGTCTACTATCGCTTTTTCCAACCCTGCGATTGTACCTGCCGATACTGGTTATATTGACATCTGCCCCGGAGACCGGGTATCCTTTGAAGGGGCAGGCCTCTATCCGCAAAATAACCTGGACTACCCTCAGTCCGATCTGACCTCCACTTTTTTGTGGAATTTCGGCGACGGCTCCGAAGCCGTTGGCCCAAACGTCTCCCATGAGTACTCTGAACCTGGAGGATATACCGTGCAGCTTACCATCACAGATACGGAGGGCTGTACCAGCACTAACTTTATCTCGCAACGGGTGCGGGTATCGACTTACCCTGAGTACAACTTTGGCGACGCTTTGCTGCCAGGCTGCGTGGGAGATACCATTAGTCTGGTTGGAACCGTGGATAGCATGTTTAATGGTGTGGATGTTGCCGCCTCTACGGTGGAAGGCAGCTTTCAGCAAGGGGGCAGCCGTTCTGACACCCTGCTGCTCCCTGATGGCAACGGTACGAGCTACTTCTCCTCGGTAGGCCTGAACCAGTTCCCTCCGGGAGCGACCCTGACCAACTCCGACCTGCTTTCCAGCGTATGCCTGATTATGGAACACTCCTACGGTGGTGACCTGGACATCGAGCTCATCTGCCCCAACGGGCAATCTGTTTTCATCTTAGATTATGGCGCGTCTTCCGTTGGTTCCACTAACTTTGGTGAGCCCTTTGCCACAGGGGGAGTAGACAGTCAATCCAGCGACCTGACCCCCGGTGTGCCCTACGAATACTGCTTTAGCATGACAGGCACGGATTATGGCACACTCAATGCTGAAGCCGGTGACTACCAATACACCTACACGACCGTGCCGAGTCAGAATACAGGCCAGACCTTTTCTTATATGGATTCCTACTTCCCGGAAGGAAGCTATTTGCCTCAACAAGATTTTTCCAACCTGGAAGGCTGCCCCCTCAATGGCGAATGGACCATCCGGGTGCAGGACAACCTCTCACAGGACAATGGCTGGCTCTTCCAGTGGGGCCTGAATTTTGACCCCAGCCTGTTTGCCAACCTGGAAACTTTTCAGCCGGTCATCACTAACTGGGGCTGGATCGAAACGGATAATATGATTTTCTACAGCCAGGACTCTATTTCCGCGATCCCGGAAAATGCAGGCACCTCCAGCTATACCTTCACCGTGGAAAATGACTTTGGCTGCACTTTCGACACTACCGTCAATATACAGGCGCTGCCTATTACGCATCCGGACTGCTACAGCTGTGGTACTTCAGACAGCCCGCTGACCGATACGGTTATATGTGAGGGCGAAAGTGTGGCGCTCGATGCCACTTCGCCCCTTGCAGGCATGGTACCAATTACATTTGAACAAATTCCGCAAATTCCTTTCGGTGCAGCCAATTATCCTAACAATAACCCTTACGAATCCGTCATTAGTGTCAACAGCATCAACCCGCTGGTATTAACGGACCCCACCACGCAGATTGAGTCGGTATGTGTCAACATTGAAACCAACTGGAACGGAGACATTAATCTGTTCCTGGAATCGCCAACCGGGCAGACCCTTGAGCTGAGTACCGGCAACGGTGGTGGCTCTGACAACTATACGAACACCTGCTTCACGCCTGCGGCAATCACTCCAATCAATACCGGGACAGGGCCCTTTACCGGTGATTTCCAGCCCGAAGGGGACTGGGCAGACCTGACCGGCAGTGATATAAACGGCAACTGGATCCTACGGGCTTCTGATGCCTTTGCACCCAATGATGTTGGCGAATTCATTTCCTGGTCCATTTCCTTCAATAACAATAACGATGTGACCTACAGTTGGGTAGGAAATAACTTATCCTGCACAGATTGTCCGGACCCCGTTGCTACTCCAACCATGACCACAAGTTATATTGTGGAAACCAATGACAGCTATGGTTGTGTGGGTATGGATACGGTATTGATCGGTGTGGTTTCGGATATCCCTGCCCCCCAGGTGAGCTGCGTGGTTACCGGTCCTGGCGTGCTGCAGTTTGACTGGACAGCGGTGGGTGACTTCACACAATACGAAATCCGGGCAACGATCAACGGCGTGACCGGCAACTGGGAAGGGCCTGTTATGGGTACATCCTATGAGCTTTCCGGACTGAACAATAGCGACAACGTCACCTTTGAGGTACGCGTCTTCACAGGGGGGGCTCAGCTGGACTGCGAAGTTGCCGTAGGCGAAACGGTTTGTTCCATTGCGCTTTGCACCCTTACCGGAACAGCGGATGCACTAACCGACCCCACCTGCTTCGGCGCTGCTGATGGTAGTGCAACCATTACAACGCAGGGGGGCACCGCACCACTTATGTTCAGCCTTGATGGAGGTACGCCACAGTCTGATCCTACCTTCACCGGGCTGAGTGCAGGCAATTATCAGGTCATTCTCAATGACGCCAATGGCTGCGCAGACACCCTGCAATTTGGGCTCAATGAACCAGATACGCTCACAGTCAGCCTTCAAATCACAGCAACGATTGATTGCCATAACGGCTCTACCGGTGCGATCTCAGCGACAGCCAACGGCGGCAATGGTGGCTACAGCTACAATTGGGAAGACCCTGGCATAGGGGATACGCCAACGCCGGATGGGCTAACCGCAGGTACTTATATCCTGCAAGTCTCTGACGCCCTCGGGTGCACGGCCACCGACACGGTTACGATCAGCCAACCGGATTCTATCATCATCCAACTCGCCCCACAGGCTGCCAGTTGTGCTGATTTGGAGGATGGCGCCTTGCAGAGTGTGGTCACCGGAGGGGTGCAGCCCTATGACTATTCCTGGAGTAATAATGCCACCACTCCGGAAATCAATGGCTTACAGGCAGGCAACTACTGCCTAACCATCACCGATGGCAATGGATGCCAACAGATCGCTTGTACAGAGGTTACTTCGCCCCCGGCTTTACTTATCGACTCATTAACCTTTACGCCACCCCTTTGCAACGGAGGCGACAATGGCTCCGCTACCGTCTTTGTCAGCGGCGGGACCGGAACTTACAGCTACAACTGGAGCGATAATCTTGCTCAAAGCAGTGCAACCGCAAATATGCTTAACGCACAAACCTATACGGTGAGCGTAACGGATAACAACAACTGCATGACTGAACAATCTGTGACCCTCACTGAACCGGAGCCGCTCAGCGTGACCTTTCAAATACAGGATGCCAGCTGCAACGGTGGCTCAGATGGCTCCGCTACTGCACTGCCGGAAGGCGGAACCGCTCCTTACACTTTCAGCTGGAGCAATCAGCAGGAAGGGCCTGCCGCTGACGGTTTAGAGGCAGGAGCCGTACAGGTTACAATTACAGATGACAACGGATGTATGCTGGAGTCTTCGATAACCCTCGATGAACCGCAGGAAGCAGTAACCCTTGAAGTCATGCAGACCCAGCAGGGCTGTTTCGGAGCACAGGATAATCAGGCAACGGCGACTGGCTTTGGCGGCACAGGCGGCTTTACGTACAGCTGGAGTAACGGCCAGAGTACGGCAACGGCTACCGGCCTGGACACCATCCCTTATACTGTAACCGTGACAGATGACAGCGGGTGTACCGCAGTGGATACGATCCTTCCAGCCGACCTCGAAGAAATATCGTTCCTGATTATCACCAATCCGCCTTCCTGTAATGGGGTGGTCGACGGACGGCTTGGGATTAACCTGATCACTGGTGGCAACGGCCAAACCTTTGAAGACTATTCCATTACCTGGAGTACAGGAGATACAGGCCCTATTACCGACGGACTGGCTGGTGGGCAGACTTATTCCGTGACCGTAACAGATGGTCAAGGCTGCGAACGGATTAGAGACCGATTCCTGCCTGAACCTCCAGCCATTACAGTGGAAGTCGCTACCGATAGTGTAAGTTGTAATGGCGGAGCAGATGGTACAGCTACCGCTGTGGAAGTCACCGGAGATGCGCCCCCATTCACCTATGACTGGAGCAACGGTCAAACCACAGAAACCGTTGCAGGCCTGGCAGCAGGTACCTACACCCTCACGGTCAATGATCAAAATGGGTGCGCTGGCATTGCAGAATTCAGAATTACAGAGCCTACGCCACTTGAAGCGACGCTGGAAAGTGAGGATATCGATTGTTTTGGCAACCTCAATGGCACGCTTACAGCACTACCGGCTGGAGGCACACCGGGTTATGCCTTCAACTGGTCAAACGGGCAAAACGGCAGTTCCGCAACCGGCCTGGGAGCAGGTTCCTATACCCTAACCCTTACGGACGCTAACGCCTGTGAGATCATTTTAACCGATAGCGTGGATTCTCCGGAACCACTCATGGTGGGCCTCTCCGCTCAAAATCCGATTTGCTTTGATGAGGCAAACGGCAGCATTCAGGTTAATGCCACAGGAGGAACTCCCCCCTACCGATACAGCCTAGACAATGACTTCTTCTCAGGTTCCAGCTTGCTGATTGGGCTGGAAGCAGATGACTACATCGTTTATGTAAGGGATAACAACGGCTGTATCAGCAGTGAAAATACATCTATCAGCAATCCACCGGAACTCAAAATTGACGCCGGGCCTCAGAGCTACACCATCACCCTTGGAGACAGCATACGGATTTATGGCACAAGTGAAAATGCCACGGGTAATGTTAGTTTCACCTGGATCCCACCCTACGAAGGCACCCTGAGCTGTACCGACTGTTTCAATCCGGTCGCCTCACCGGAATTTTCTATTTTGTATGAATTGGTTGGCGTAGACTCTCTGGGCTGTACGGATAGCGATCAGCTGCGTATTTACGTAGAAAAACCGAGGATCGTGGAAGTGCCCACCGGCTTTACGCCAAACGGGGACAACACGAACGACCGCCTGATCGTCCACGGGCAGGAAGGCACTTTCGTGGAAACGTTCCGGGTGTACGACCGCTGGGGCGAACTCGTGTTCGAGCGCAGTGAATTTGAAGTCAACTCCGAAGCCAACGGCTGGGATGGCAACTACCGTGGCAAAGCGCTTATGCCCGGTGTTTACATCTGGCAGGTCATCGTCACCTATCCGGACGGGCGGGAGGAAGCCCTCGAAGGGCAGACCACTTTAATCCGATAACAGCACCCGATTTTGACACACTCAAACCGAAAAAAGCAGACTATGCGTTATATCTACACCATACTATTGTTACTGGGCACCCTGTCTGCCCTGCAGGCACAGGACCCCAGACTGTCTCAGTTCTACGCAGCTCCTCTGGAAATGAACCCGGCGATGATCGGGGTTTTTGAAGGGCGTATGCGCTTTGTGGCCAACTACCGGGACCTTTATCCGGCCATTTTGGACAATAACCCCTACCGTACCCTGGCCGCCAGCTTCGACATGCGCTTCCGGGTGCAGAATGATGACTACTTTGGGCTCGGCATCAGTGCCATGCGCGACGAGGTAGGCCTGGCCAATTTCAACCGGACTAAAGCAAATATTGGGGGTTCATTCCTGAAGCAGCTCGGTGGCTCTGGCTACCGTCCCTACACGCAGTACCTGGTGGCCGGTGCACAGGTAGGCTTCGGGCAGCACGGCCTGAACTGGCAGCGGTTGTGGTTTTCCCAGCAATTTGATGCCAATAATGGCTCTATTGATTTTGGAGCCGACAATGGCGAAGCCTTCGGCGATGAAATGAGTACAAATATGTACCTTGACTTCAACGCCGGCCTGCTATGGTTTATCACCTTTGAAGACAACCAAAGTTTTTACATTGGCGGCTCCCTTATGCATCTCAATGAGCCTAACATCTCCTTTCTGGGTGCCGATGCCACGCCTCTGGACATGCGCTTTGTAGGCCACATGGGCGGAGAGTTCCCTTTAGCCAAAGGGCTTAGCCTGTTGCCGGCAGCGGCAGTGATGAGCCAGGGCCCGCACCTGAGTGTTATGGCAGGTGCCAACTTCCGCTATACCAACCGCGACTGGCGGGAAGTAGCCATCCGGGCCGGTGGATGGACCCATTTTTCCAATCAGCTGGACTCTGGCGTAGGCATGGATGCCATCGTAGCCACCACCGTACTTGAAATGGAACGCTGGAATATTGGGCTGAGCTACGACATCACCACTTCTGTACTGGCTACGGCCAATAACTCCCGTGGTGCATTCGAGGTCAGCTTTATTTACACACAGCCGGCCCGCTGGCGTACGAATGTTACCTGCCCGAAGTTTTAATTACCGTTGGCGTACCGTACTTTTGGCGTAGATCATTTACGCAACGTATGGAAAGCAAGGATTACTATGTGCACCCCTCTGCCTGGGTGGATGAAGGGGCACAAATCGGCAAAGGCACAAAAATATGGCACTTCTGCCACCTGATGCCCGGCGCTGTCATTGGTGAGGGGTGCAGCCTTGGGCAGAATGTTTTCGTGGCTTCCGGTGTGCAAATTGGCAACCGGGTGAAGATCCAGAACAACGTCTCTCTGTACGAGGGTGTCATTTGCGAAGATGAGGTATTCCTGGGGCCATCCATGGTTTTCACAAATGTGATCAATCCGCGGGCTGGTGTGGAGCGCAAGACGGAGTACCGGCCGACGCTGATCCAAAAAGGGGCCACCATTGGCGCTAATGCCACCTTACTGTGCGGCCATACCATCGGCACTTATGCTTTCATAGCTGCAGGTGCGGTGGTGACCCGCGATGTTCCTGCCTATGCGCTAGTTGCCGGGGTACCTGCCAGGCAGACTGGATGGATGAGCGCCCACGGCGAAAAACTTTCCTTTGGGGAAGACCTACGCGCCATCTGCCCGGCAACCGGGACCGTCTACCTGAAAAACGGAGACCGAATCCATCCCCTTTCCTAATCCAACTGCACAACCATGAAATACAACTTTGCGCTGATCGGAGCGGCCGGTTACGTTGCTCCCCGGCACATGCAAGCCATACAGAATACCGGCAACGACCTCATTGCAGCACTTGACAAACATGATTCCGTGGGGGTCATCGACTCCTTTTTTCCGGATGCCGCCTTTTTTGTGGAGTACGAACGCTTCGACCGGCACCTCGAAAAGCTGAAGCGCTCCGGTACGCCACTTCACTATCTCAGTGTTTGCTCTCCCAACTATCTTCATGATGCCCACATCCGGTTTGGGCTGCGGCATGGAGCAGATGTCATTTGTGAAAAGCCTATGGTACTCAATCCCTGGAACCTGGATGCCCTGGAGGAAATAGCAGCTGAAACCGGCCGGTCTGTATTCAATATCCTGCAGCTTCGCCTGCACCCCAGCGTACAGCAGCTCCGGGAGCGCGTACAGCAAGCCCCCGGTGACTCCAAATTTGATGTAGACCTGACATACATCACCTCCCGGGGCAACTGGTACTACGCCAGCTGGAAAGGCAGGGAGCCGCAGTCGGGCGGTATCGCCACCAATATCGGCGTACATTTTTACGACATGCTGCAGTGGATTTTCGGGCCAGTACAGCAGAATACCGTCCACCTGCATACGCATGACCGGGCCGCGGGCTTTTTGGAATTCGAGCGGGCGCGGGTGCGCTGGTTTCTCAGTATCAACACGGACACTCTGCCGGATATCGTAAAAACTGCCGGAGGGCGCACTTTCCGGGCCCTCACTATTGAAGGAGAAGAATTTGAATTCAGCGGAGGCTTTACCGACCTGCACACCCAAAGCTATCAGGCCATCCTTGATGGGAAAGGATTCCCGCTAAGTGCTGCCCGCCCAGCCATAGAAATTGTACACGACATCCGGCATCAGCAACCACTCGGGCTAAAAGGGGATTTTCACCCTTTAGCTAAATTGCCCCTGGCGCCTCATCCTTTTCATCAGTAAGATTTACTTTTGCGCTACAAAATAACTGAAGCAGCATGAACAAGCTACCTTTTTTCCTTTTGCTGGCGTTGACCATTGGTTGTTCGTCAGACCCGGCCCCAGATACAGATACCGCAAAGGCAGACCTGCAAAAGACCCTGCCCGGCACTTGGGAATCGGTGTCTTTGCGTGTAGATATTAATACGGCTAACGGCACCGATACCTCCTACGTTTTTGAAGTCCGGGAAGAAGAGTGGATAAGCCGTTTGGGTGTTAAGCCGGTAAAGACCTACTATAAACTGGATAATAAATATGAGCAGGTCTTTACCAGCCTTACCGATACTATACTTAGCACGAGCCGGGGCATGTGGAATGTGTTCGGGGATACGCTCATGATGGTGGAGCCCAATGCCACTTACCACTATGAAGCCGGCATTGAAAATGGCCTGATAAGCCTGAAAGCCCGAATGGATTGGGACGGAGATGGCGAAGAAGATGATGACTATGTGGGCGTTCACCGGAAAATCAGCTCTGCAACAGAGTGATAAGTTAAAGCCGGATATACTAAACGGAGGGGCAATTCAGTTCTTTCCATCCACCATTAATGCTAAAACAGGATGAAACAAACAACCCTCTCCGCTTTACTAATCATCACTCTCTTCACGTTTTCCGCTTGCAACAAGGGCAAAGTCGAAAGCCTGGAACGGCAGGTAAGTGAAAAAGACAAGCAAATCCAGCAGCTGGAAGACCAGGTTGAGCACCTGCAGTTTACGAACTCCAGCCTGCTTGACCGCATGTCCGACTTGTCCATTGTGAGCAAGGAAGGTGCTACGAGCATTCGGGAGTCCCTGGAGAACATCAACCAACAGTACCAGTTCATTGAGGACCTGACGACCAAAATGCAGGAGAAGGATTCCCTAAACCTGGCGTTGGTGCTCAACCTTAAACGCTCCCTTTCCGACCTGAACGACGATGATGTGAAGGTGGAAGTCCGGGGCGGTGTGGTGCATGTCTCCATTTCCGATCAGCTCCTGTTCCAGTCCGGTAGTTCCCGGATCACAGCAGAAGCAAACGAAGTACTTGGCAAAGTAGCTATGGTGGTCAGCGATCATAGCGACCTCAACCTGATGGTGGAAGGCCATACCGATAACGTACCCATTTCCAATAGTTGCATTAAAGATAACTGGGACCTGAGCGTAAAACGCGCTACGGCAGTGGTAAGGGCATTGGAGGAAGAACATTATGTAGACCCCACCCGCATGATCGCTGCAGGCCGGGCCGACAAACTACCCAAAGCAGATAACGACTCCGAAACCGGGCGCAGCCTCAACCGCCGTACTGAAATCGTTATTATGCCACGCCTGGACCAGTTTTTCCAGCTACTGGAACCTCCGGTGGTAGCAAATTAAGTGCTATTTTTTGAGGTATTCGGAATACAACTGACCATGACGGTAGGCCTCAAGTACGTGGCGTACCGTTGAGGTCAGATTCCTGGGTAAATCCTCCAGGTAAAACCATTCTGCCTCCTTGAATTTGTGCGTCTCCTTTGCTTTTAGTTCGCCCTCCCAACGGTAAGCTTTAAAGTAAAAGACAATGCGGTGCTCCTCTCCATTCACTTTGTGCAACAAGTGGGCTAATTCCAGGTCTTCCTCCCGCAGTATAATCCCTGCCTCTTCAAAGCTCTCCCGGATGAGCGCCTGCCGGGCAAACTCTCTGGATTCCACCGTACCGCCCACGAGCGTGTAATTGCCCCCGTTAGGCTTCGTCTGCTTAAGTAACAGAATACGACCGCGATGGTATAGAATCAATCGTGCTTTAAAGGATATCCGTGTGTCTGCCATAAAGTGTTGGGTGTTTGGGTGGCCTTATGCCGATACAGCAATGGCTGCGCGTACCAAAAAAATAAATAGCAAGATACGTCAAAAACGGCTTCCAATTCTGATTGTTGACTTTTTTCATTGCAGGGAGGTTATATTGATCATTGCGTTTAAAATACTTTTCGGGACAAAGGAGAAATAGAAATACCGATCTTCCCAGAGGCAAAAAATTTATTACCTTTGCTTCACAATCGTATCGGGACTGCAAATCTGTACTTAGTTTCCGGACCATACACTCCGGGCAACTAAGCCTATAAAAATCAAACATGCTGTACAAAAGTACAGCCTATCGTGAGCAAAAAGCAAGCTTATATGCGATACGAGAACGTACTGGCAACTATCGGCAATACGCCACTCATCCATCTTAGCCGGATCACTAAGGACCTGCCGGCGAAAATTTACGGAAAAGTAGAAGCTTACAACCCCGGGCAATCGGCTAAAGACCGGACGGCGTTGTTTATGGTCGAACAGGCAGAGCGCGAAGGGCTTATCAAGCCCGGAGACACCATTGTGGAGGCCACTTCCGGCAACACCGGCTACAGCCTGGCCATGATCTGCAGCCTGAAGGGCTACCGTTGTGTCCTCACGGTTTCCAGCAAAGCCTCTCAGGAGAAGCTGTCCCTGCTGAAAGCCATGGGTGCCGAAGTGGTGGTCTGCCCTGCAGATGCAGCCCCCGAGGACCCGCGCTCCTACTACTCCCGCGCCAAACAGTTGTCTGAGGACATCCCTGGGGCCTACTACCTGGCTCAAAACTTCAACCTCAACAACTCCAAAGCCCACTACAGCTCTACCGGCCCGGAAATCTGGGAGCAGACTGAGGGCAAAATCACCCACTACGTCTGTTGCGCAGGTACCGGTGGCACCCTATCCGGCACCGCCCGCTACCTCAAGGAGAAAAATCCGGACATCAAAATCATCGCGGTGGATGCCTACGGATCCGTCCTCAAGAAGTACTGGGAAACCGGCGAGTTTGACCAAAGTGAAATCTATCCATACAAAGTAGAAGGCCTTGGCAAAACCATCATCCCCGGCAACGTAGCATTCGATCTGATCGATGACTTTATCAAAGTTACCGACCGTAGCAGCGCCCACCGCGCCCGTCAGCTGGCCCGCCAGGAAGGCCTGCTCGTAGGCTACTCCAGTGGCTCTGCCATGCAGGCCGTATTCCGCCTCAAGGAGCAGCTCAAGCCAACGGATGTAGTTGTCGCCCTCTTCCCCGACCACGGCACCCGCTACCTCGGTAAGATTTACAACGATGAGTGGATGAAACAGCAGGGCTTTATGCAACAGCCTGCCCCTCTCAATGGCGAGCACCCTCATCCCGTAATGGATCATGAAGACTCCTATACCCGCTACCGCAAAATCTACCGGGCGTACCGCATCAAGTACAAGCGCTACCTCCGGCAGACCCTCAAAGCAATGAGCTAACAACACCTCGGAGCGAAGGCAACCTGTTGACTGTAAACCCGGCACCCGCCCGAAATCAGACCGCCTCACATCAGGCTACCTTCGCTCCCTCTACATGCCAAACTGCCCACTGCAAGACTGCCCCACTGCCCACTACAATACTGCCCACTGCCAAACTGCCCACTGCAATACTGCCCACTGCCAAACTGCCCACTGCAATACTGCCCACTGCAATACTGCCCCCTCCCAACTCTCCCCCAAATTCCGTACCTTGCCCTTCCCAAAAGAAGAAAGGACCACATGGACGAAATACAACAACTACGCGAAGCCCTCAAAAGCGCTCCTGACAACCTCCCGCTGCGGAAACTCCTGGCCAATGCACTGATGAAGCAGGACCGCCATGAAGAAGCGGAAGCCGAATACAAAGCCGCACTCCGCCTCAACGCAGCCGACACCGACCTTAAAATCGGCCTCGCCGATGCCTTCCGCGCCCAGCAGAAAACCGGCTCCGGACTGGTACTGATCGAAGAGCTAGTGGAAGCCCCGGCTCCACCAGCAAAAGCATGGCTCGTATACGCAAAGCTACTGCTGCAAAGCCAGCAAGCCGAAGCCGCTAAGGAAGCCTACGAAAATGCCATCGCCATCAATGATAAACTCCGGGACGCCTACCTGGAATCAGAGATCAATCTGCAAATTAAAGACCAGCCGGAACCGGAAAAAATCAAGCTCAAAACCGGAGGAAACGAAGGCGAAGACCAGGATAAAAGCATAGACATAGAGCGGCCCGAGACCACCTTTGAAGACGTCGGTGGAATGGAACAGGTAAAAGAGGAAGTCCGCATGAAAATTCTCCATCCGCTGAAACACCCGGAAATCTACCAGGCCTATGGGAAGAAAATTGGTGGTGGCATTTTGCTGTATGGCCCGCCCGGTTGCGGCAAGACCCACCTCGCAAGAGCTACTGCCGGTGAGGTTGGCTCCAATTTCCTGGCCGTAGGGATCAGCGATATCCTGGATATGTACATCGGGCAAAGCGAGCGCAACCTGCACGCTATATTCGAAAAAGCCCGAAGCCTGAAACCCTGCGTTCTGTTCTTTGACGAAGTGGATGCCCTGGGGGCCAGCCGGTCGGATATGCGCCACAGTGCCGGGCGGAATGTCATCAATCAGTTCCTCGCCGAACTGGACGGCGTGGAGTATAATAACGAAGGCGTCCTGGTACTCGCCGCAACCAATGCCCCGTGGCACCTCGACGCTGCCTTCCGCCGCCCGGGCCGTTTTGACCGCATCATCTTTGTGCCCCCGCCCGATCCCGCCGCCCGCGAAGCCATCCTGAAGCTCAAACTCAAAGGCAAGCCGGTAAGCGAGCTAAACTACAGCAAATTGGTCAAAAAGACCGGTGACTTCTCCGGAGCCGACCTGGAGGCCATCATCGACCGGGCTATAGAAGGCAAACTGGCAGAAGCCATTCGCACGGGAACACCTCAGCCTCTGCAAACAAAAGATCTGGAGCAAGCCATCAAAAAGCACCGGGCCACCACTAAGGAATGGTTCAGTACCGCCAAGAACTACGCCCTCTTTGCCAATGAGGCGGGCATTTATGACGAAATCCTCGACTACCTCAAGATTAAGAAATGATCAACATTCATCTGGAACGAGGCAAGCTGCTCCTGGCCCAAAAGCGGCTGGCTGATGCCGAAAAGGAATTCAAGCAGGCCCTAAGCCATGCGCCCAATGACGCCTACGCCATGGCCTGGCTGGCGGAATGCTACCTCAGCGGCAAACGCTATGCTGAAGCCCTGGAACTCGGCCAACGTGCCATGGGCCATGCCCCTAACGATCCGTTCCTGCTCTACACTATGGCAAGGGCGTACTTTTACAATCAGAACACGAAAAAGGCACGCGAAATGATCCGGCAGGGGCTTCAGCTCAACCCGGCGGATGCAGACTTTTTCCTGCTGCTCGCTCATGTTGCCTTCTACGAGGAAAAATGGCAGGAAGCCCTCGACGCTGCCGAACAGGGGCTGGAACAGGATGCTGAAAATGTCAACCTGGTCAACATACGGGCACAAGCCCTGGTGAAACTCAACCGCAAAGCCGAAGCCGCTCAGACTATCGACTACGCCCTGCACAAAGCCCCCGAGGACAGTTACTCCCACGCCAACCGTGGCTGGGTGGCTATTGAGCAAAGCCGTTTCAAGGAAGCCCAGCAAAACTTTCGGGAAGCCCTCCGACTGAACCCCAATAACGAATATGCCCGGTCTGGCCTCAAGGAAGCAATCAAAGGCGAGAACTTTTTCTACCGCGGCCTACTGAAGTATTTCCTTTGGATGGCGAAAATGAATGAGCAAAACCGCTGGGCAGTCATAATCGGAGCTTATATCATCTATCGGGTGGTGCTGGGTATTGCCCGGAACAACCCGGCCCTGGCGCCCCTCACCTATCCTATTATCGCCCTGTACGTATTGTTTGCGCTGTCTTCCTGGATTGCAGTGCCGATAGCCAACCTCTTCCTCCGCCTCCACCCCATTGGCAAGCACGCCCTGACAGAGGATGAAAAAATGGGCTCCAATATCGCTGGTGGCCTGATTGGGTTATCGCTCCTATCCCTGGCGGGCTATTTCATTAGCGATGCCGGTCAACTGCTATTCCTGGGCCTTGTTTTTGGATTGCTTTTAGTCCCCGCCGGTGGCACTTTCTCCGTCAGTGAAGGCACCAAAGCCCGGCGCTCCCTGACCATTTACAGCCTGGCACTGGCAGCTGTTGGCATTATTGGAGCGCTCGTCCCTTCCCTCGGCAGTTGGCTGATCATTGTGTTCGCACTGGGCATATTCGCTTACGGCTGGGTGGCGAACTATTTGATTGGGCAGGATGCGAAAGCTTTTTAAGTGGATTACAATGGTGATATTGCTTCAAAGCTTAAAACACAGTATATTTGTACACATAACCTGTGTAAAATGAAGAATATCACGCTATCTATTCCTGATGAGCTACTGGAGAAAAGCAGAGCTTATGCCAAGCTGCACGGTACAAGCCTTAATGAGTTTGTAAGAGAACTGCTAAGACGCCATGTGGCTACAAGTACAATAAGCCCTACAGAAAAATTACTTGAAAGAAGTAATTCCCTCAGTATATCAACAAAAAAATGGAAATGGAACAGAAATGAATTATACGACCGGAAAATATTTTCTTGACACCAACTTTCTGATTTATCTATTCAGTGGAGATGAGCAGAGGAAACAGCAAATATGTCGGGAAATCCTCCAAGCCGGGGCTAAAGAAGCAGTTTTTGTACTTTCGACTCAAGTGCTAAAAGAATTTGTAAGTGTGATGATAGGTAAGTTTAAAGTACAACCCAGCTTAGTAAAAGAACTGGTTGATGACCTATGTCAATTTGAAGTAATTCAAATTACCCCTTTGCTTATTCAGAAGGCTGTAGATATTCACACTTTACACAGCTTCTCGTTTTGGGACAGTTTGATTTTAGTAGCTGCTCAATCTGCGGAAGCCAACATATTGCTCTCTGAAGACTTACAGCATAGTCAAAAATTAGCCAACCTAACCATTTGGAATCCTTTCCAGATAGAAGGATAGCGAATATATTACCCTTTCAACCTACCCATCACCCCCTTCCGGTACCCCTCACTAATCGGCAGGCGCTCCTTCCCAATCACTACCCGGTTGCGCTCTATGTAGTCGATTTTGGGAATGGATACGATATAGGACCGATGCGTGCGCACAAATAAGGCTGTCGGCAGCACCTCTTCAAAATGCTTCATGTTTTCCAATGTCATAATGCGGCCGGCCGGCGTGTGGATGGCTACATAATCGCCCTGCCCTTCCAGATAGGCAATATCGGCGTAGTCAACGCGCTGCAGGCGGTATTCCGTTTTCACGAACAAATAGGAGGCATTCAATTCTGCATCCTGAACTTCTGAGGTGGGCCTCCTATCACCAATCTCCACTTTTTGTACGGCCTGGTAAAAGCGGTCGTAGGAAATAGGCTTCATCAGATAATCCACCACGTTGTGTTCGTACCCTTGCAGCGCATATTGCTCGTAAGCAGTGGTGAGGATGACCGGCAGGCGCTGATTCAGGATTTTCATCACCTGAATGCCGGTGAGCTCAGGCATTTGCACATCCAGAAAAAGCAGCAAATCCGTCTGCCCCTGCAGGTACTGCAAAGCCTCAATGGGGTTGGAAAAAGCCTCCGCCAATTCCAAATCCGGAGTTTTCCGGACATAGTCGGACAATAACTGAATGGCCAGGGGCTCATCATCCACAATTACACATCGGAGCATAGGGCAATGGGGATTTTCAGGGTGACTTCGAATTTATTTTGGGTTGCTTCGACGGCCCACTCATGCTGATCTTCATAAATCAAAGATAAGCGTTTGCGGATATTGGCTAGGCCGATGCCGCCCACCTGATCCTTTTGCTGCACCCGCCGGGTATTTTGGGTGTGAAAGACCAGAGCCGATGCCGTACGCTCCAGCCGGATGAGCACCGGGTGCTCCGGATTCCGCAGCTCGCCGTGCTTGAAGGCATTCTCCACAAAGGGGATGAGCGCAAATGGGGGAATGACCAGCCCGTGCAGGTTGTCGGGCACCTCAAATTGCAGTTGCACTTCGTACCCGTACCGAAGGCGCTGCAGGCTGATGAAGTCCTCAATGTAACTCACTTCCCGTTCCAAGGGCACCTGATCAGCATTCTCATACAGAGCGTACCGGAGCAGGCCCGTCAGCTTTTCCATGGCTTCCAGTGCTTTATCTGATTTTTGGTAAACCAGGGTATAGACATTATTCAGGGTATTGAACAGGAAATGAGGATTGATCTGCGACCGCAAAAAAGCCAGCTCCGTCTTCTGATTTTGAATGAGCAACTCCTGGCTTTGCCGCTCCCGGAATCGGGAATACTGTGAGAAGTAAAACACAATACCTACGGCTGAAAATGGGATGGCGTAGTACAAATTGTCCAGCAGGTAAGCACCGGTGCTCATCTGATCGTAGTAATTGTCGAATCCAAACCAGCGCAGGTACAGTACTTCCTCGATCAAAAACCGAATAGCAGCGGTAAATGGATACACCGCGAAAAGTAATACACCCAGCAGCAGGTTAGGTTTGCCCCTGAGCCAGAAAAGCACAGAATAGCAGCCAAAGGCATACAGCATATCCGCAATCAGGGAGGACAAAGACAGTAAGACGCCCTTTTGGCTGGTCCAGGTATCCACAAAGCTTTGAATGCCGTCATCAGCAATATCCCTAAGCTCTACATATATCAGGAAAAAGGCCACACTCCAGATGAGTAAAACGCCGTATTTAGGTTTCATCCCGGATCAATTTTAGGCTAAAACTAAGCAATTCATGGGCAGTATCCCCCCGAAGGATAGGCTGGCAGGGAGATTCTATCGGTGAATGAGCAGGATTGCCCGGTGAATGCCCACTGTTTTGAATTTTGGGATTGACCGGGGAAATCCTCAGGGTTACCGATTCCAGTTGGAAGATGTGGGTAAGGGCTCCATTTTTGAGTTTATGCTTAGTCATCTATACAAATCACAAGCTGGATTACAGATGAAAGCACTTGGGTTATTTCCTTTAACAGCGGTCAACGTGCGACTTCTCCGAAGTCGGTCAGCTATGGTGTTTCAAGGGATACTAAGATGTGACTTCTCCGAAGTCTTGCTGCTTCAACAGGACTAGCCCATAAATGCTTTTTTGACCATTTCTCTACTCAACCGAAAACAATAAAAATTATCACCAATGAAATCCATTATCCCCATTTTCATCGCTTTATGCTTCTTTCAATTGTCCACTGCCCAGGAGATGCCCTACAAGGGACCGGACGAGTTCCTCATCGGCGAACGGCAAGTGCCTCAGGTGCTGCTTATGGGCACCTGGCATTTTGCTTATCCCGGTTTGGACGAGCACAAGACCAGGGAGGAAGACAAGATCAACATTTTCACGCCCAAACGACAGAAAGAGCTACAGGAGCTGCTGGATTACGTAGCCCAGTTTAAGCCGACCAAAATCATCGTGGAATCGGGTGCCAATACCGGCTACCTCATGAACCGCTACCGCCGCTGGAAAAAAGGCGAAGAGGAACTATATGCCAATGAACGCGATCAGGTCGGCATTCGCCTGATGGATCAGCTGGGGCTGGATACGATCTACGGCTGCGATGCATGGGGGTTACTGGGCGATCTGCATGACAAAATTGGAGACTCGGAAGCCGATCAATACATTAAAAGGGTTGGCGACCGGCATTACTTTGGGGGCAAAGATGAGTGGATGAAGCGCTACAAGGAATGGTACGTTTACAGCGACAAACAAATGCCACACAACACCCTGCTGGAAAACTTCCTGTACCTCAATCAGGATAAGGTCATCGACCGTTACTTCGGAGCCTATATTTCCGGTGGGCAGTTTGACTCGGAAGCCTTTGAAGGACCGGATGCGCTGTCCATGTTCTGGATGAACCGCAACCTGCGCATTTTCCATAAAATCCAGCAATTAGATATTCAGGACGATGACCGGGTGCTTATCCTCTTTGGGGCCGGGCACGTGGGCATCCTGCGCTGGCTATACGAGTGCTCCCCCCGCTATGAATTAGTAGAATTTGACAGCCTGAACGACTTTACCGTTCGATAAATCACCCGACTGACAACTGCCCGGTGGCCACAACAGCTGCCGGGCACAAACTACTCCAGCTATGAAATACCTGCTATACTTTTCCTTATTCGTGGTTTGGGCCTGTCAGACTCCCAAAACCAACATCCCAAGCTCAGCATTACCCGCACTCGACAGTGCCTTTGTCGCATCCCATACGCACTATTTCCAACTTACGCCGGAGGGGTTTACCGGTGAAGGGGCCCAAACGCTCGAACAGGCCGTACAAACTGCCCAAATCCTGGTATTGGGAGAAACCCACGGCTCCCCTACCCTGTCCCGCTTTGTGGAACAACTGGCCCCGCTGCTCCGCGCGAACGGTTTCCGGCACTTTGCGTGCGAAATCGGGCCTCATTCTGCCCAGTACCTGGAACAACTGACCACAGTGCCCGAAAATATACCGGTCAACCTCGCCGCATTCTATGAGCAGTACCAGTTTGAAGCTATCGCTGACGTACCCATGCCTTTTTTCGAACTGCAGGAAGATGCCGCCTTTCTTCAGGCAATTCGCCGGGAAGGCTTTTCCATTTGGGGGCTGGATCAGGAGTACTTTTCATCGGTATTCTTTTTGCTGGATTGGCTGCAAAGCCAGTTAGAACCCGAGGACGTACCCACAGTACTCCATCAAGCCGCCGTTGCCACTATCCGGAAGTGGATGATACAGGAAAATCAGGACGATAAAGGCTTCCCCGTATTTGGGCGCATTTTAAAAGAGCCAGCGGTAAAAGCCTATTTCAGTGCCCTGGAAGCCCATTCTCCGGAGGCCAAAGCCCTTTTGAACGATCTAAAAATCAGCTGGGATATTTACGACCGCTACCGTGGCGGTGCCTCACACGGAGACCGGGTGCAGTACATCAGGAACAATTTTCAAAAACAGTACGACAGGCACGGGGCGCCCAAAGTTTTTGTCAAAATCGGCCGGCTGCACGCCAGTAAAGTCGAATCAGGCGGAGAGCTCGACCTGGGGGAACTCACCCACACACTTGCCAGCGAAGCGGGCCTGGAAAGCATCAACATCGCGGTATGGAACCGCTACTACCGCGTTGAAGACGGAGCAGTGACCGACTGGCTCGAAGAACGCAACCGCTATTATTGCCAAAACCTGCCCTTAATCCTGCAGGCCCGGAAGGATGCTTTTGCACTCATTGACCTCCGCCCGATCCGGGAGGCGGTCGCTCAGGGGCAGATTGCTCCACCTGAATCGGAAAGCCTGCAGTCCTTGATAAACGGGTTTGATTATGAGCTCATTCTTCCAACGGATTATACGGGTACGCCACTCGTAAAGCCCTAAAAGCAACCCACTATTGCAGAAAGCTCCGCACATCCTCCGCCGTGCGCGCCGGCCATTCCTCCATAGGCACATGCCCGGCATCCGGATAAATCAGGAGTTGGCTGTTAGGCAGTACCTCGTCAAACCGATACGCATCCGCCACGGGAATCCAGGCATCCTGCTCACCCCAGAGTATGAAGGTGGGAATGTTAAGTTCGGAAAGCTGATCGGGATCAGGCTGATAAGACTGATTTAAGCGCTGCACGTAGGCCCGGCGGTTGCCCTCCCGCAGGAAGAGATCAAAGTACCGGTCCACCAGCGTATCCGAAATACGGTCAGGATTGGCGTACACTTCTCGAAGGGACTTCCGGAAGAGCGCTTTGGGGGTAATCCGCTGCAACAACTGCCTGAATACCGGCTTTCTGGCCAGGCGCATAGCCAAAGGCATTTCTCTATCGCGGGGCCAGCCGGATGCATTAAGCAATACCAGCTTTTGGACGCGCTCCGGGTGGGCCAGGGCATATTCCCAGGCAATCAGCCCGCCAAGTGAGTTGCCAGCCAGATAAAACCGTTCCAAGCCTGCCTTTTTGGCAAAAGCCTCTACAAAATCAACATAGGCAGGGATAGAATAATCCTCATCCGGACGTGGGCCGGTAAGCCCGAAGGCAGGTAAAGTCACACTAATGACCCGAAAGGAATCCCGCAATTCAGCTGTCCAGCCTTCCCAGGTGTGCAGCGTTGCGCCGGTACCATGCAGGAGCAGCAGAACCGGGCCCTCCCCAGCGGAGCGATAGTGCACCGGCATGCCCATGACTTCCGTAAATGCAGACTCCGGATAGGTATAAGCCGCACGCAGGGCTTCCACCGGCTGCTCCGAATGGTAGTTGAAAATCACCGGCAGGGCCAGTACTGCAACCAATATAGCCAGCCCCCACTTTCTCATGCTCCTCATTTTTTACTGCCGGCAAATGATCGGCAGCACCGCATCATACCAGGTTACGAGGGAGATGGACCGCGCCAGGCGCAAGTCAGAACAAGCCTCACTGTAGCGCTGCATGTCCAGATAAGCCTGCCCCCGCATGAGCAGGAATTCCGCATTGTTCGGAAACATATCAATGGCCTGCGTCAGTTTAGCGAGACCCGGTTCCTGTTCCTCATCAGCAAACAACTTGGCACCTTCCTGAGCCAGGGTATTCGCAGCTTCGTACTCTTCCACCAGAGTAGCACAAGCTGTGTTTTCGGGGATAAAGGGCAAGCTCAGGTCGAATGCAGCTGAAACTCCCCGCCCCTCATAGGTAGCGATATCCCATTTGCCGTACGTGGAAGTTGCTGCATCTATGGCTTCATACCAAAAGTCGAAGCCAAGGTCATTGAAATCTACCAGGTCAAGAATACGTACCTCTCCGGACGGCCGTACCAGCAACTGTAGCTCTACCCGCCCTACGATACAGGTATCAGCAGGTACCTCCGGGTAATCCAGGTTATCCTGCAGGTAAGCCATAAGAGCATCCTGCCCACCCGTAAATTCAAGGGGCGTGTCATAGATGGTATATACCGAATCCCGGCCAACCATGGTGTAAGGAGGTGCTTCCTCCAGTTTGAACTTTATCGGCAGGGTATACTGAAACCGTACGGGTTGTCCGTCTTTTTCGGCAGGCACCCAGCGGATCTCTGCCTCATTCATAGCTTCCACTACCCGAAGGACTTCCAGCCCGGCGCCACCGCCAATGTCTTTCAGCACGGATAAGTTGGAAAGGCTCCCATCTTTTTCAACCACAAAAGTAGCGACCACATTGCCTTCCAGGTTCTGCTGCCGGGCTTCCTGCGGGTAGCGGATGTTGCTGTACATAAACTCGAGCAAAGACTGCTCTGCACATTTCTGTATGACTATCAGCGTGGTGTCCAGTTGTTCGCAGGCCGGAAAACGGGGAGGGGCCTCCAGTGCCCGGTAAATCGTGGTATCGCCAGCCTGTGTGTCTTGCGCCATCAGCCCAATCGCATTAAGGCTTAGCGCCAGCAAAATCAGCAAAATTCTCATAGCTCTCTGAATATCTTTTAATGTTTACTTGCATTCATCCACTGCTCCAGAGTTTGCAGGAGCTCTGCACGCTCCGCTTCGCTCATATTGCGGATGCGGGCACTGCCGTGGTCTTTGCCTTCCATGACGAACCACTTGGCATCTACCTTGTCGGAAACGGGGACCCCTGTAGCGGTCCAGGTATCAATCGCGCCGTAGATGTAGATCATTTCATCGGCCTCGCGCTGTGTCCAGTTGTAGACAGACTTTACGAAAGCAGGATCAAACTTCATCGGAGCTTTGCCCGGCATAAAGATGGCGGTAGGCTCCTCTTCTGTAATTTCCTTCAACAAACCTTTGAAGGGCTTGGTCTGAAAGCCATAGTAGCCCATCTCATCGCCCGCCTGCCAGTAGTGTGAGGCATAGCCAAACATGGAGGCATCAGCGTAGAAATCCAACCCTACAACCTTGACAAAGTGCTCCAGCAGGGTTTCCAGGTCAGCTGTTTTGCCTGGGATCGCCTCACAGTCGTGCCCCAACTGCCAAAAAGAAAAAGGGTATTCCAAAACCGCATATTCGAAAGCTTCTTCCAGACTGAGATAGGTAAATTCCATGCCTGCGCCTTTGGCGTGCCAACGAAGCAGGGGCAGCAATTCCTCCCGATTTTTCAATACGCGCATTTGCACATCGCGGATGCCTTTGCGGCATTCTTCAGTACCCACATTCGCCAGGAATTCGTAAATCCGGTCATCCGTCAGCTCCAGGTTGAGGGGCGCTACGTAGGGCACGGAAGCAGCCACGTCATCAGGGTAAAAGTAGCGGTAGAAGATCGTGGTTTGCCCCCCTTTGCTAATGCCCGTACTCACCCAGGGCTGTGTGTACAGTTGCCCCAGCAAAGTACGGATATGGTGCAAATCGGCCGTCACCTGCTTCAGGTTCAGGTAAGTATAATCCAGTGAATCCGGTGAAGAAGTACCAAAGTAGCGGTGCTCCACATCCACCTGATTGGCATCGAGGTAGCCAGTGAGTTCGTACATACGGTTGGAAGGGCGCATATAGCCCTCGGTGGCCAGAACCATTGGCGCTTCGAAACTGCGGTGCGACAGGTAAGCACGCTGGTAGAAGTGCCCCTTTTCCGGGTTTTCATGGTCAATGGGCTGCTTGATATGCAGCTCATAGGCGGCTTCGAACCCATCAGGCGCATCAATGGCTTTGAAGAGCACATCGGGCAATTCGAAAAGGCGCTGCTCCAGCGTACTAAACTGTGCCTGTAAAGCAGAGGAAGACAGGATCAGAAAGAAAAGAAGAAATTTATTCCGCATGGCGATTTGGTTTTGGACTTGACGGGCAAAAATAGAATTTTTGGCGGAATTCAGCGCTTGAATGGCTACAGTTAACGGCCAGCGACAAATAATAAGATTAAGGTTGTTCATCAATTTTTTCTTATTTTGAAAGCCTAATACCCCACGATCATGCGCCCAACAACCATAAGAGAGGTCCTTGATGCCCTCGATCGTATCATAGACACATCGATTGCCAACGGTGATCCTGCCGGGCTGTTTGCCTATGTTTACCGCCGGACCACCGATCAGGTACAACGGGCTATTGCCCGGAGAGCCTTTGAGGACGGGCCCCGAATGGAGCAATTCGATGTGGCTTTCGCCAATCTTTATCTGGATGCCTATGAGGATTGGCAGCGCGGTAAGCCTATCGCCCGGTGTTGGCGCCTGGCTTTTGAAAGCACCCGTTCCTCCGTGGCAATTATTCAGCACATCTTACTAGGTATGAATGCGCACATCAACTACGATTTGGCTATTGCCGCCAGCCAGCTAATGAAAGACAAGCCGCTCCTACCCTTGAAACATGACTTCGAAAAAGTCAATGAAATATTGGCTGAGATCGTGAACGAGCTACAGGACCGGCTGAGCCGGGTTTCTCCTCTGTTTTTTCTGGCGGATTGGCTGGGCAATGATAAAGACGAAGCCATCATCAACTTCAGTATGGGCAATGCCCGGGCGTTTTCCTGGGAACTGGCTTGTGAGCTGTGGCGGCTGAAGGGCTCAGCCTACGAGCAACGGCTTGAACAGGCAGACTATTGGGTTCACCAGGTTGGAGGCCTTGTCGCCCGTCCGCCGGGGTGGGCACTAAGAAACGGGCTCAGGCTGATGCAAGCCTTTGAACAACGGAATGTCGGGGACGTCATTGAAGCCCTTCGGCGATGAGCTCCAACTTCTGCCTAATACTAATCTAAAACCAATCCCGATGCACAACGCCATACGCATAGCTGCCCTCATCCATCCGGGCATGGAAATCCTTGACTTTGCCGGCCCGGTTGAGGTGTTCACCAATGCAGGGTGGGAAGTCTTCATCGTTGCCTGGGACAAAAGCCCGGTGACCAGTCAGGGGATAGTGAAGATACTGCCACAGTACGACATCACGGACTGCCCGCCGGCAGATATACTGGCAACTTTTGGAGGTAATTCTGAAGAAGCTGTCCAACAAGCGGAAGTTATTCGATGGATACAGGAGACCGCCCCGGCCTGCCAGGTACTATTCAGCGTTTGCACCGGCGTATTTTACTATGCCACCGCCGGGCTGCTGAACGGGCACCGGGTGACTACCTTCCACGGGGAAATTGAGCGCTTGAAGCAGGAAGCACCACAGAGCGAAGTATTAACTGGCGTAAAGTATGTAGACTCCGGCAAAATCGTCACCGCAGCCGGTGTTTCTTCCGGGATTGACGGGGCGCTATACCTCGTAGAAAGGCTTGAAGGAAAAGCCAAAGCAGATGCTATCGCCAAATACATTGAATACGCCCGCTGGTAACAGGGGTCACTCCGCTGCATCCTCTACCGCCTGCCATACCCGCCACACATTTTTATAACAGATTTTTTCAATGTCAGATTCTGAATAGCCGCGCTGCAGTAGTTCGTAAATGAGGTTGGGGTACTGAGAGACATCCTTCAGACCAGTAGGAAGGGTATCTCCCACTCCATCGTAGTCCGACCCAAACCCAACGTGGTTCACGCCTACCAGGCTTACCACATGGTCAATGTGATCTGCCACGGTTTTTACATCCGCCATCAGCACCTCATTGTCTTCCTGGAATTTATCAATCACCGGTTGGGCTTCCTCGTCGTCGTAACTTAAGCCTTTTTCTTCCAGTAGCCGGGTAAGTTCCGCCCGTTTTTCATCCATCTGCTTTGAGATATTGCCATCGAGGAAAGTGGAGCCGAAATTGATCTGCATGACGCCGTTGTTATCTGCCAGGCGGCGGATCATATCGTCATTCATATTGCGCTCAAAACCCGGGGTAAATTTACGGCAGGAAGAATGTGAAGCGATGCAGGGCACGTCCGTCATTTCCATCACCTGCCAAAAAGTGCTATCGGAGACATGGGAGATATCCACCATGACCCCTACCCGGTTCATCTCACGGACTACCTGTTGCCCGAAAGGGCTGAGGCCGTTCCAGGTGCCGGTGGTGTCATAGGAGGAATCGCAGATGTGGTTGTCTTTGCTGTGCGTGAGGGTGATGTAACGGATGCCACGGTCATGCCAGTACTGTACATTTTCGAGCTTCCGCTCAATAGGCGAGCCATTTTCCATGCCCATGGGCAAAGAGATGATGCCTTTTTTAAAATTAGCCTCCACCTCAGCCGGGGAATTGGCCAGGGCAAACTTATCCGGGTGGGCTTGTGTAATACCTACCACCATATCAATGAGGGAATCTGCCAGCGCCCTTGCTCCGTTATCTTCCCGTGAAGCAGGAATGAATATAGACATGAAAGGAGCATCCAGCCCGCCTGCCTTGGCCCGAACATAGTCAAAGTCGCCTTTGTCCGTTTCTACCGGGATGCCCAGGTACTCCCGCTCCAGGCGGAAATTCTGTACCCGCAGACGGTAGGGCAGGTCCACATGCCCATCGGTGATAATAAACTGCCGGGCAAGCTCATTGGCTTTAGTACGCAGCGGGTCATCGGATTGAGCCAGAAGAAAAGTGAAGCTGAAAGCAAGAAATAACAGTAGCAGCAGTAAACGATTCATTAGTCATAAATTGATTCTGGCAGGAAGATAAAACGCCTAACACTATTATTGCAATAAAATCGTTATTTTGCCTTGGTCAATACACAGACAGAAAGCTGTGACACCATAAACAGACGCTCATGAATATAGCTAAATATTTTGTACTCCTGATCAACATTTGCCTGTTGCCAATTCTAAGCCAGGCACAAGAGCGCCCCTCTTATTGCGATGAAATCCCTGTGATGTATGACAAGGGGGCTATGGCAAAGCCTCCGGCACTGCCGAAGTTTGAGACCACTCCTGTAACCGAATACAAGGTGCAGGTGGCTATACTAAAGTTCACGCATCCCAAGGACTACCCTTTCCACAAATATCTGGTGGCACGCTACCGCCCCTGTGAACAGGTATGGGTGGTGGAAACTAAGAAGTGTTTCCGTTCCCGGCAGGAAGCAGAGGATATGCGCAGCGAGCTCAAAGACTTAGGGTATTCCGGTGCTTACCTGGTGGAGGTACTGGCGTACGAATAGTGGTCATTGTTTCATGAACACCGATACAGTCCCCGCACTTAAATCAAAACGCCATGTATTCACAAGGCACCTTCCCTACTGCTTGAAATTGAATTAAATTTGCATCCTGCTGGCTGATCTTCCGTATATATTTGAGGAAAAAGCACAGAAAGCTTACAATATGGGTTTCCGATTGGAAATTAACCCCGGATACTGGACTCATGATCAAAATACTTGGTGTAGAAGACAATCCGATTCATCAGGAGTTCTTGTTTGTCGTTACTCAGGAGCTGGGGTACGAACTGGCAGGTCTGGCCGACAATGCCAGACAAGCTCTGGAGTTGCTATTCGCTACTAAGCCGGATGTTGTACTGTTGGATATCGAAATCAACGGGCAGCAAGACGGAATTGAACTAGCCAACCGCATCAACCAACTGCGACCAACACCCCTCATTTACACTACCGCCCGAGCTGATCAGGCTACGCTCGACCGGGTGAAGGGTACCCTGCCCTATGGCTATTTGGTAAAGCCGTTCACACAGCAAGACCTACAGGCCGCTTTGGAACTGGCGATTTACCGCTTTGCTGCTGATCAGATGGAGCGGGAAACCCTGCAGGTCAGTCCGGATTGGGAAAGTGGCATTGCATTGCAGCAAGCTTTGTTTGTCAAAGCCGCGGATATGATCCACAAGGTCCGTTTTGAAGATATCCTGCTGGTAGAGGTTTCGAAAGACCGCTACTGCACGGTAACCACAGCCGAAGACACTTTTTTGGTCAGAAGCCCGCTTAAAGAAATTGCCGTCAAACTACCGATGCAGGATTTTCTGCAGGTGCACCGCTCCGCCATCGTCCGGACCTCAGCCATCGAGCGTATTGAAAGCAGCGGCGCCTGGCTGGTCGTTGGCAATAAGACCGTGACCATTGGCAAAACCTACCGTGAAAAATTACTGAACAATCTTAATTTATTGTAGTGTGAAACAGACTTATTGGCTGCTCATCAGCCTGAGCACCCTGCTAATGCCGGCCCTTCTGAGCGGTCAGCCTGCCAGCCTCGACAGCCTGGAGCAACTTTTGAAGGATGACCTCTCACAAGATGAGCGATTTACCATCAACCTTCAACTCGCCAACCAGTACCTCAAAATCAATCCGGAGTCTGGCTTCACCTTTGCAGAAGCTGCTATGGCGATAGCGGAAGCTACTCAGGACAAAGAACGGCTCGCCCTTGCTCAAATCTGCCTCGCCGATTACGAGTGTATGAATGGTGGATTTGAACCTGCTAAAACCATGGTACACCAAGCGCTTTCGCTTGACCCCAACCCGTCAGGCAAAGTCCGGCTAGAAGCCTATAACCTGCTCGGGAATATTTTCTTCTATCAAAGCCAGCCCGACTCCGCCAGATACTACTACACACTAATGGAAGCTATTGTATCCGGTATGGAAGCCCCCACGCAAAAAGGCAACTGCTGCCTTGTTCAACCTCGGCAGCACCTTCCGGCAGCTGGGGCAACCGGATTCTGCTGTACTCAATTATAACCAGGCACTTGAAGCAGCAAAACGTATTGATTTCAAAGAAATACTGCCCTATATACTGGAAAACCTGGCCAACATGCAGATTAATCAGGAAGAGGGGATCAGTTATCTGCTGGAGGCTATAGCCATTGATGAAGCACTGGGCAACAACAACCACCTGGCCGGACTATATGAGAACCTTGGCACCATTTATGGGAATATGGGCGATACCCTGCAGGAGGGCCGCTACCGTGAACAGTCCTGGCAACTGGTCCGTACCCATCAATTTGTCAACAGAGAACTGGCGATAGGCCTGTCAGACTATGGTGTGTACCTGATTGAAGTGTCCAGGCTGGAAACCGCCCGGGAAGTTCTGGATTATGCGCTGGACATGGGTAAAAAGATGCAGGACCCTTCCAGTACCAGCTACGCGTTGTCCATTTTAGGCCTTTTGTCCCTGAGGCAAGGCGCTAAAGAGCAGGGCATGGGCTACCTTTCTGAAGCAGAAGCTCAGGCCAGAGCAGGTGCGGACCCCGGATACTTCATTTACAGTTTAATTAATGTTGCGGATGGATACATACAGCTGGGGCAGCCTCAGCCTGCCATTGGGTTACTTTTAGAATGTCAGCGCACTGCCGATCAGATCGGGCTTCCTCACCTCAGGGGGGATGCAGCCAAACTACTGGCTTAAGACATAAATAATTGATAATTTTAAACGTTCTTTGACAGAAAATACCATGGGAAGAGGCCAAGCACCGGCTGCCCCAATCCCGATGACTCTACTACAAAAGGAGATATTGCAGGATATAGGGCGCCGGCATACGACAAGCCAGCAACTAGCCAAGCGCATCAAGCTATTGCTAATGGCCAATCAAGGACAAAGCAATTCCCACATCAAAAGGGAACTGGATATTTCACTGAATACGGTAAAATCCTGGCGCAGGCGCTGGGAGGCAGACTATGATAATTTGGTATCCTATGAATCGTATTTGGAGAATCAAGAAGTGAGCCCCTTGGATTTACGCAAACGTTTAATCAGTACGTTAAAAGACTCGCCTCGTTCGGGAGCGCCGAAAACCATCACCTTAATAGCCCTCGGTGGCCAGAACCATTGGCGCTTCGAAACTGCGGTGCGACAGGTAAGCACGCTGGTAGAAGTGCCCCTTTTCCGGGTTTTCATGGTCAATGGGCTGCTTGATATGCAGCTCATAGGCGGCTTCGAACCCATCAGGCGCATCAATGGCTTTGAAGAGCACATCGGGCAATTCGAAAAGGCGCTGCTCCAGCGTACTAAACTGTGCCTGTAAAGCAGAGGAAGACAGGATCAG
>NZ_JPOS01000093.1 GCF_000759025.1 Phaeodactylibacter xiamenensis
AAGGGGGCACACCAACGGGTGGAATATGAGTACATCCGTCACGGTACAACGACGCTGATTGCCGCTAACAACGTGGAAAATGGCCAGGTCATCAATTACCGTATGGGAGACACTCGGGATGAAACAGATTATGCTGACTTCATCAAATGCACCGTCCATGCACTGCCAGAAATGGACCAGGTTATTATTTTGTCCGACCAGCTCAATACCCATATGTCGGAATCGCTGGTCCGCTGGATTGCCGAGTGCGAAGGGTATGATGAAGGCCTGGGCACAAAAGGCCGGGAGGGCATCTTAAAAAACATGGTAACTCGTAGGCGTTTCCTGGAAAAAGAAGAGCACCGTATCAGATTTGTCTTCACGCCCAAGCATTGCTCCTGGCTCAACCCAATCGAAAATTGGTTCGCTAAGCTGCAGCGTCATGTGATTAGCAATGGCAATTTTTCTTCAGTCGAAGAGCTACAAATCAAAATAGAAGCCTACGTGGCTTTTTACAATGAGTGCTTGGCTAAACCTCTAAAATGGAAATTTAAAGGCTTCGACAAGGACCGGGAACCTCTCATTTAAATTGTCAGAAACTTATGTCTTAAGCCACTACTTTCTAAGGCGTACCAGGAATTAGGGGATCATGTCAATGCCTTAGTGGCCTATCAGGAAAGCACTGCCATCGCTGATAGCCTTTCCAAAGCTGAAAACCGCGCGGCGATACAGGAAATCCGGACCCGGTACGAAACGGAGCAAACAGAGGCAGAGAATGAATTCCTAAGGCTGGAGAACCAGCAAACGATCAAACAGCGCAACCGTATTCTGGCCGCCGTAGCCATATTATTGTTGCTCCTCTCCGTTTTGGGTGTACTGTACCACAAGGTCCTTCAGGGCAGGCGCCAAATTGCCGCCCAAAACCTTAAGCTTGCCGAGCTCAATCAGACCAAAGACCAGTTGTTTGCCATTATTGCCCACGACCTTCGGGGAGAAGCCAGTGCCTTCCAGCAACTGGCACAAATCGTCGGTTTCCATCTCAAAAACCGCAACCTGGACCGCTTAGAACAGGTATTTGGGCAGGTCAACAAAAGTGCAGCCAACCTCAACACATTGCTTGATAACCTCCTGCAGTGGGCGCTCACTCAACTGGAAGGTGTTCGGTTGAAGCCCACTTCTGTGCATCTGCAACAAGAAGCTGCACATACGCTCCAGCTGTTCGAATCCCATGCTGAACTGAAGGACATCCAACTGATCGATGAGGTCCCGCCCAACCTCAATGCCTTTGCCGACCAAAACAGTGTGCAGCTCATCCTGCGCAACCTGATCAGCAATGCCATTAAGTTCACCCCTCCATCTGGCCGTATCCGGGTATCGGGAAAGCAGGATGGGCAGCAGGTAGTGTTATCTGTAGAAGATACCGGGCAAGGCATGTCTGCTAATCAAATTGCTGCCGTAATGGAAGGGCGGTCTGTTGAATCCCGGGAAGGGACCTCCGGAGAGCGGGGTACCGGGCTGGGCTTACCCCTCTGCAAGGCTTTTGCTGAACGCAATCAGGGCGCATTCACCATTGAGCCCCAACCGGGTGGCGGTACGCTATGCCTTGTCCGGCTGCCCGTTACTGGTTAAAGCAAATGTCATTCATGCTCCTGGTTTTGACATTCATGCATCTACTTCAGCCCTTCGGCGACATCACCGTTTAGCTGCAATCACCGGCATTTAGTTTTGTATTGTTCAGTCCGGGGCTGCCCCCTTTATGGCCCGGAAAAGTCACATTATCAAAACTAATCAACATGCACTATTTTCACCTCACTACATTCCGGGCATTCCTGCTTGTGCTTGGTATGATCCTGCCTGGCCTGGCCTACGGGCAGCAGACTGCAAATTTCAACCCTGTTTTTCAAGCCAATGGACAGAGCTTATTCGAAGCCAACGGCGGTACGCCAGCGGGCCTAAACCTCGATAAGCAATTTCTCGGCGATGGGAAGGTCTCTCAGTTCGTGGATGAGAAGATCCTTGATCTGTTGTTCCTCAAGGGAGGCATAGAGTTTGGTGCCTATTTCCAACTCAAAGAATTGAATGGCGGACAGGTCGACATCACCTATCCTCTTGACATCACTATTCAATACCCGGATGCCAATACGTTTGGCTGCAACGACTGGATCGAAATCACAACCGATTGCACTGTCGGTGCAGGGTACGACCTCGCGGTTACCCCACCTACCCTCGACTTTGAGCTGGGGACTTCTTTTACCGGTGGGGTTTCTGCCTCGATTGGCGATCTGGAGGAAATATCGGCTCCTGAGGGCTTTGGAAGCGCTACCTCAAGTAACTGGCAGGACTTTGGCGATGGTTGGGAAGATCCTTTCTTTGGCCTGAATACCAATACCGGTATTACCTGGCCCTGGGACTACATCCCAGGCCTGAGCGCACCAAGTGGGGCAATACCTGGTTCCTTTCCGGTTACCATCCCTGCCTTCATTGAAGATGCTATCTTTTTGGGTGGAACAATCGATAATCCCTTTGCCGGAGATGGCCCGGACAACCTGACGGGGAAAAAATTAAGTGATAATTCCCTGAAAAACTTCGTTAATATTCACTTCAGCCCACTCAATTTCCAGCAGTACTTTACGGGTGTCCCTCTGAGTATCGGGTTTGATGCCGGCATCGCCTCTGTCGATTTCACGGCATTTAATACGCCCCTGGGGCTGGAAATAGCACAGCGCAGAAAAGTGGAGTTTGAAGGGGAAGTCAATATCCAATTTGCATTTAGTCAGACGCTGCAATACGAAGAGGTTGACCCAGGTACGAACAGTGTGGTCAATACTGGAACAGGGGCAACAGCGACTATTAAAGCCGGCCACACATTGCGGGTAAAATACCCAGACGGTGCCCCTGAGCCAACGATGGTCACCCCTTCTTTCATCATGGTCAATGACAAACTTTCTACCGCTATCACCGAAGAGGTAGTTTTTGAAGTGGGCCTTGAAATCCTGAAGGGGGAACTCGAAGTTGGAGGCTTTGAGCAGGAAATCTGTGAGCCCAATATTCCTCCGTTTAATTTCGACGGCGTACAGTGTTTGACCATTGAGATCGAACCAATAATGGAAGAGTTTTTCATCTTTGATGATGACCTTAATTTCCCGGTTGAAGATATCGTTATCTATGATGAGACCTTTGATGTCACCGATGGCGCATTTGAGGACATTCAGGGCACGCCCATCCAATTACAGCCCGACCAGCAGGCACCGGTTGCCACCTATACCACCGGCTCCCAGGTCATTAACCTGAGCACCCCTACTATTGATTTGGACCTGGATGACTTTCTGGATTCCTTTACCGATCAGGAAGGAGGAGGTACCCAAATCCTTGAGGCTTCCGTTCAAACCTATTCCTGTGCGGATGTTGGCCCTACCGTGTACAGCTGGACAGGCTCAGATAATCGTTGCAATGAGGCGGACTATGACCGAAATTTCACATTGATGGACACCGGTCTGCCCGTCGTCAATACCAAATCCTATGATCTGTACCTCAACGCTAATGGAGAAGCGGTACTGAACCCGGAAGATGTTAACAACAACTCGACCGACAACTGCGGCATTGCGGACTATGAACTGGATAAGTCCGTATTCAATTGCAATAACCTCGGCCCTCAAACCGTGGTGCTAAAAGCGACTGACCTCAGCGGGAATGAGGCTTCCAATTCAGCATCCATTCAGGTTATCGATGCTATAGCGCCCACGGCCAACTGCAAAGACATAACGGTTTACCTGGATGAAGAGGGCCTGGCATCCATCACGCCCGGAGATGTAGACGATGCGTCCTTTGACGCCTGCGGCATTAGTGAGCGTAGCATTTCCAAGGGCGCTTTTGACTGCGATGACCTCGGCTCCAATACAATTACTCTTGGCCTGAAGGATGGCAGCGACAATCAAAGCCAGTGTAACGCCACGGTTACGGTACGGGACAATATTGCCCCCATCGTATTCTGCAAGAGCTTTGTCAAAGAGCTTGATCCATACGGCAATGCCAGCCTGACTCCTGATGATCTGTTTGATGAAGTTAACAGCTTTGACAACTGTACCATCAACCTGCTTTCCGTAACGCCCAACACCTTTAACTGTTCTACCCGGGGCGAGCATATCGTCACCCTTCGAGCTGTCGACAATGACGGCAATAACGTAAGCTGCGAAGGGGTAATCACTATAGTGGAAGGTACTGCACTTCCAGCGCCATGGACTACTGCCGACATCGGTGATCAGGGCAATGGCAGCACCTATAGCTTCAACCCCTGTACGCGGAACAACCCTGCAAACGGAGACTTTACCCTGAGTTCAGGTGCCAACAATCTGGACGGCGACACCTCTGATGATGTAAGCTTCATTAGCCAAACCTTATGCGGCAATGGCGGTATACAGGCACGAGTCAGAGAAGTCACAGGCGGATACGTTGGACTGATGATTCGCGAGAGCGATGCTCCGGGTGCCCGCAAGATTGCATTCTACTCTAATGGCACGAACATGACCCGCTGGGAAACACGCTATCAGACCGGTGCACCACACAATGACACCCATCTGTATGCTTCTTTCCCCTTCTGGCTACGCATCGTACGGCAAGGCAACTGGTTCCGGGGGTACTACAGAAACGCTGGCAATAACTGGGTGCTGATCCATCAGGTATACATGGAATTGCCGGAGTGCGCTGAAGTAGGCATCGCGACCTTCACCCATACTCCGAATGGCACTGTCAATGCGGTTGTCAGCAACGTAACCGTTCAGGGGGCTTCACCAAGCCTTGTCGTGCCTCATGATGGCCCAGAAGTAGCCGCTGACCACGAAACTCTGGCGCGTATTTTCCCCAATCCTTCCAACGGGCAATTTACCGTGGACTTGGGCCAGCCAACACTGCTCCCTATAACTGTTTCCCTAATCAATACAATGGGGCAGCTGATTGAGCAGCGGCAGTTCGAACCAGGTGCACAGCAACTACCCTGGCAAACTCAAAACCTGCCAAATGGCTTGTACTTCCTGGAAATCCCCAAATCAGATGGTACCACTCAAACTCTGAAGTGGATGAAACAATAAGAGCCATAAAGGGGAATTGACTTACAGCCCTGAAGTACGCTTTGTGCTTCAGGGCTTTTTTGTAGCCTTGTTCTGCGGAGCATCAAAAAGGTCCTGCTGCCGTAGGTTCACTCTCAAATGGTTCTCCTGCCTTTGGATGGTCAGCTCAATTGGATCCGTCGCTCCAAAAAGTGCTCTGGCTTCGCAAAAATCCGTTGCATCTACCGGGAGGCTATTGATGGCCACGACTGTATCCCCAAGCACCAGACCGGATTCCACCGCCAAAGATGGATAAACCAGTTGGGCGACTTCGAGGACCTCCCCATTCGGCTGAAGCGCGCAACCAAAGTTTTTCCAGACCGGGCTCCTCTTTTCGCCCATAGGCACAGGCTCAAGTACCAGCTCATTGTTTTGCCAGTCGATCGTAGAACGGAACTCCCGGAGTATTTGTGTGCCAAACAAATGGCCTCCTTTGCGCCGGATGCGCGCCCGGACACCATGTAAAATCAGATCCTCACGGGAAGTGAAAAGCGCTTTCGGAGACATAAACCAAATGGAATCCAGTTCCACCCCATAGAGCCCTACACCGGCTGCACCAGCGGTAAACAAGTCTGCTCCAGCAGGGTCAAACATCTCCTCCACGGCTTCTAAGTCAAGCGACAAGCCACTGGAAGAACCAAAATCCAGGGTAACGTCACTTAGGCGCAGACTATCACCGAGCGTTACCGACAGCTTAGGCGTTCCCTGATTATTGACACGGAAGGGCATCACGATCCAATCTGCGCTGTAAATAAAGCCCTCGCAATCTTCCTGAATACGGATCACTTCATTTTTGTAATCCATTTGCCAGCAGGCATTGCGCATGAGATTAGCCCCCAGCAACCCATCGATATCAAGGCAATCGAAGACAGGTACACTCCGCAAATCAGAGATCAGAGCGCCCTGCCGGATAAAGTTGATACTGTCTATCGTTATGGTTTCCAATACGGTGTAGTCAATACGGTTACGCCGGTCGTAAGAATCAACAGCTGTACCGAATGCTTTGGTTTTGAGCCCCAGTTCCTCCACCAATTGGGCATCTATCAGGGTAGGCGCACCGGTATCCATCAGAAAATTGCAGGGCCTGCCATTGACGGCTACCTCCACGAAAATCAGCCCGTTTTTGATCTGTATGGGAATTTCCCGGGCAAACGTTTTTTGCTGTACTTTTCCTTTGACCCACAGGCGTTGCTTACCGCAGCTGAACAGCAGCAGTAAAAGGAGTACTCCAATTACTTTATGCATGGCTATCGTTTCACAAGCTTGTAAGTTTGCTGACTATCAGCGGTTTGAGCTGTCAGTAGGTAAAAGCCGCCCGGGAGATCCCAGGTGCCCACTTCCATATGAGACTGCCCGTTAAGCACAGCAGACCTTAGCACCTGCCCATTCACATTGCGGATGCGGTACTGAACGGTCTGATCGGAAGTGTTGGCGACGGTGAGACTTTCCCGGAAAGGGTTGGGAAAGACCTCCAGCATTTTAGTCCTTGTCATTGGCTCCTCAACGTCTACCACATTAAGCGTTTCATCAATGGCGCGCAGTAAGGACAGGTCAGAGAAATGATCCTGCCCCAACTCCCAGATCATGATGCCGGATAGCTGGGCTTCTGCCAACTCGGTTTTCTGTACAATCGTAGGGATGCCATTGTAGTATACCTGGTTTACCTGATCCACCCAGGCATTAGCCGGATCCCAGTCTACAATAGTGCCATAGCGGTAGGAGGAAACCGGAGTGCTCCCAAAATCATAACCATAAAATGGCACGCCGAGGGTCAGCTTTGACTTGGCTACACCTTGTCCCTGCCAGTAGAACATCGCATTAAGGGCAAAGGAGTATGGGGAGTGTGGCCCGGGATTGCCGGGGTCCCAGGAACCGGTCAGGTCATACACCATCATATTGATCCAGTCATAGGCGGCCAGCGCTTCGTCTGTAATGTCGGGATAACGATAGGTGCCAGGCAGGGCTGCGGTGAGCGTAAGCCCGTGGGCGTCTACAGAGTCGCGCAATTCCAGCACAAAGGGGCTGTACTTTTCATTGACATGCCCCCATTCCAGGTCAAAATCAATACCATCCAGCCCGTACTGCTCGACGTACTGCATAATTTTGTGAATGAAAGCTGACCGGTTTCCAGGCAGCATGAGGTGTTCCCAGGCCTGTTCCCATTCGTCGGTCAGGGCACCGCCTGCCAGAGAAATATAGACTTCCACGCCCTTCGCCTTAGCGGCATTGACAATCGGGGTGATGTCCTGTCCACCGATATCCAGGTTGCCCTCCATATCCGGGTTGGCAAAAGCAAGGTTGAGGTGGGTCAGTCGTTCATATTCAATCTGACTGTTGTAGTTGAACCGGTAGTAAGGCAGATAGCCAATGACTTTGAAGTCTTCCTGGGCGGTCAGTGGACCCAGCGCCATAGCGAAGGTCAGGAGTAGCAGTATACGTTTCAAATCAATAGGTTTTAGTGATTCAGACGTATAAAGCTAACCAAAATTTCGGGAATCTATGGTAGGCGTCTTATGAGCAGCCGGATCAGAAGCACCCAGGGAAAGCCATGCAGAACGACATCAAACCAGTCAAGTGCCTGCATGCCCACTGCCCCGCCACGTATCCACTTGATCTTGCCCCAGATGTGGGGCTCGGGATAGAAAGGCGCCAGGCCGAGGGTGAGGCAGAGCAGGAGGACGAATTTCCAGTCGTTTATGATAGACATAGCCTGAATTTCATTAGTAGGGCATAAAGGTAATGAAATATGCCATTAACCTTTATCAGGCTTCTTCGGAAATTCCTACATTTATGACCATGGCTAAACGATCTGAAACTTCCTTGCTTTCGTTGATACAAAGGCTACAGCATGCCCTGCAGGAGCACCCCAACCAATCCCTCGCCGAGTTTTGGAATACCCACTCCGATGTGCCCCCCAGCCAGGCGCAGCTACTAACCCCTGCGTTCCTTCAGCAACAACTCTACGGGCAAATCGCCCGCCCCTGGGAACGCCTCAAGCGGAACAAGCCCAAAAAGTCTGTGCTTAAAAAAATGATGGCTACTGATTGGGCGGACTTCGAAATCCTCAACCTCCACCCTTCCCTCTCCAGGAAGCCGATGACGCTGAGCTTTGTGCTGGAACTGCTGCGCAACGCCATCAGTCACGACAAGGTACGATGGGATAAAGACCTGAACGCTACCTTTTCAGACTGGGACAGCAACAAACTTCGCTTTTCTCTGCCAGCGCTCATCCGGTTCATGGAAGCTTTTGAAGCTTTCCGCCAATCCTAAAAGGGCTACTTCGTCTTTTGCTCCACCTCCCAGTCGATATCCCAACGGCTGAGGTAATTCTCAATCGGGCCCAGTCCAACTTCTGCGCGCCGCTGATTTACATATTCCGGCTCCAGGATAGGAAAAGGCTCGTAGGTTTCTGTTTCCGGATTGAACCGTACCTGAGAACCATACTTCTGAGGCTTATCTTCCCGGGTCTGTATGCGGTCGTACATCAGCGCGTAGCTCGACCAGCTTGCCTCCCCCTCTTTGCAGGCCGCTTCAATCATGGGCAGGTAGCGTTTTTGCAGCTCATAATCCGCGTGCTGAATAACCAGGAAAGCAGCAGAAGCTGCTGTACCGCCCACCTGCGAACGCAAGGGCCAACCATTCTCTTCTATAATTTCAACCAAAGCTTCCTGATTCTCTTCATTGATGCGATGTTTAAGTTCCCAGATTGCCGGTGTCATTATATTTCGGCGGCCCAGCTTCCCTTCTGCTACCCGGGTATGCCCGTAAAAAGCCTGATCGGTTTGCATCATGCGCCACAGCGTGCGGGCCAGCTCGGGTTTTTGGTACTTTCCATGCACGGCTTGCACTTTCTCTATCTGCTTTTCTGCCAGCGCCTGATAGCGGTCATCTTCGTACAGGAAAACGAGATCGGGGTCGCGCATCATGAGTACTGTGGAATCGGAGGGCAGCGCTTGCTCCAAAAAGTAGAATGCCGAATCCCGATTATTAAGTAGGGCATAAGCACAAGCCATGTTGTACGTATTCGTAAAATCGTCCGCATCCTGCTCATAGCCTTGCCGGTATAGGGCGATGGCTTCCGCCAAATCTCCTGCCTCCCGGAGGGAGTCTGCCTTTGTGGTAACAGGCATCTGCTTTTCCTGAGCCTGAGCATAAATCGTAAAAAGGAAAAGGAATAAAAAAGTCAGGTGATTTCTCATGGTAAATGGTTTTTATCGGTAAAAATTATTGAAAACGGCTCAGTACCAGCGCACGATAGGACTCGATAGGCATCATGCCTACTTCCATCCGGCGTTGGTTGAGGTTGTCCGGGTCTTCGACCGCTGCCAGTTCGATGGTTTTGGTGGCCGGATCAACTTTTGAAAACTGCGTACCGTAGCGCTGGGGGTTTCCGGCATTGACCTGAATCCGGTCGTACAGGTAAGCATAATCCTGACCATCCAGTCCGCCATTTTTCACCGCTGCTTCAATGTAAGGCAGCTGAGCCTTCTGCCATTCCGGGTCCTGGTCTGCATGCTGAATGAGGATGAAAACAGCGTGCATGCCTTCCTCCCCCACCAGCTCGGCAGTGGGAAAGCCGTGCGCTTCGATAATTGCTTTTAGCGCTTCCCGGTTTTCTGCATCCACCTCTACCCCATCCGCATAGCTCATACCGGAAGTATCAATACTAAACGCTTCTATCAGATAGTCTTGCACATTGCCGCGCGCCAATTGGTCCCGCACTTCCATCGCGATCAGTTGCCCCTGAAGCACGGTATCCTGAGGTTGCTGATCGTCTCTCGTACACGGGATGTGGGCAGGTTTTTGTTCCAGGTACACCCCCTTTTGGCAAAATGTACCCCAGGTATGCTCTGGCTGCAACGCCAGAATAGAATCCCGTCTTTCCATTTGTCCAAGATGCTCCAGCACTTCCAAACCGGCAATTAGGAACCGTAATTCCACGGTGTCCGAATAGGCCCGAAGCGAATCAAACTGTTGAGCAGCAGTACTAAAGTCTTCCTCAAAAGTACTGACAATCATACGCCAGCCCAGTTGCCAATGCTCTGTTTGGCTCAGCGAAGGCGCTTCGGTTTCCGGTGTAGTTTGACAGCCCACCATCAACAAGATGAAGGCCATGGCTACAAAGCTTCTTTTCATTGCATCACTACTTTAAATTAAAACTAAAGGTGACGGGCAGGCGTTTTTGCTGCCCATCGGTATCCTGAATGACCATATCCGTCAGAAATAAGCTACTGTTTGGCTTAAGGTCAGCAAGGTGTTGCTGCACCGTGGTATCCTCCGCAGACTTAGATTTCAGCGTTACGCCCTTCCCCTCTTCCGGTATAATGACTAACTCGAATTGCAGCACCGGGTACTCCAAACCTCCAATTTCCAGCAGCATCCCATCCTCAGTGGCATGCTGAAAGGCGTGCAGGGACTGCACCTCATTACTCCGGGTGCCGCTCAGCCCACGCCAATGAAAGGTCATTGCCTTATCGTACAACTCATAATACTCCGGTATGGTATCCGTATCGATATATGTAGCATGCAACAGTTCCACTCTGTTAATTTCCGGCTCCGGGACTACAGCCTCCCCTTCCCGGCGCAAGCGCTCTACAGTACGAAAGCCGGGGATAGGCAACACATTGACATTTGGATCATTGGCATACTGTTCGTACATCCAACGGTGCTGGGCCACACTCGTATCCAAACGGATGAGGGTAGGCGCTCCCGGCCGGTAAACAAACTGGAAAGGGTCCAGGGATGGCTTCAGCCGGAGCGTATCAGCTTCGGCCGCAATGGGCCGTTCCTGGTTGATTTTTAAAATAAGCCGACCACGGTCGGCACCGTTGTCTAAACCAAAGACCACCTGCAGCTCGAAGGCATCTGTGCGCTGAGCAGCTACCCTTAGCCTGCGCTGCCCGGCTTCGGAGAACAAAGGCGTAAACTTCATACCTTCATCTGACCGGTCATAACTCCACAACATCAGACTATCCGTACCCACCGCTTCGCCATTAAAAGTAGCCGACCACGCTGCCGTCGACAAGGCTGTCAATGCTTCTGCCGGGAGATAACGAACCGCTTCACTCGCCCGCCCGTCCCGCTGCCGGAGAACCCAGTGGTAATCCCCCCATTGGATTTCAGTGCCGGAACGACGCAGCCATGCTTTCGGCTGAGGCAGCTGATCGACTGTACGGCGGGAGAACTCCCCATAGCGTTCACTGAATAAACCGTCCTGAAAGACCAGCCCGGGCTCCGGTGAAACGCCGATACCCAGGCTGGTGTAGAACGCTTTTTCATCTGTGGTACGGGCAAGAAGGTGCAACTGATCTCCTTCGCTTAAGGCTGCCGTTACCTGCCTCCATATTTCCTGAACTTCACCGGGCGAAGCCGCTTCCAAAATCCGGTCAGGCCCGCTTTTTTTGATGAGGTTTACACACAGCTGTTCAACCTCCAGGCCCTGCCCTGCTTTGGTGATTTGAAAAGATGTGTTTTTTATCCTCGCCAAACGACCTGGCTCAACCTCCTGAATGATCGTTCCGGCAGTACTGGCAAACGGATGGTTGTACCATTGCACCCCCAGCAGCTCTTGTCCCAGTTGCAACCGGTAGGGGCTGCTTTCCCAGGGATGGTGGGTATTGATTTTCTGAATATGCTCATCAGCTAAAGCCACACAAAGTTCGGTCTTCCCGCCTTCCGCCTTAGGGCCAGCAACCTTCATCATAGCGTACACTCCTGCCTCCATCATAGCCACCCGGAGATCATCAGAATAAACCTTACCCAAACCAATAATACCGCAACTCAGGCGCCCCCAGGCATCTTCCACCGCCAGAACGAGCACCAGATCCTCCTCCATGCCAACCCCGGCTGGCCAGCAGTCTTTTAGCCTGCCCTTTACCGAAAAGGAGTGGACCAGCTGACTGCCCCTGTAAAGCAAGGCCTGCGTCTTATTGCGCCACAACACCTGCTCCCCCAGCACCAACTCGAAGCGCTCAGTGCTCAGGGCACGTAGGGCGGCGGGAGTCAGAAAGGTAGCTGACAGAGCATTGTCCGGACCACTGAGCTGCGCCGGGCTGAATAATGGCAACCGATAAGGTCCCCAGGCCAGGGCATCCGCCATTTCTTCCGGTTGTTCGCCCCAGGTGGTAAATACGTCCTGCCGGGCAAAGGCATCCACCGCCTGACCTGCCCGTTCGAAGCCCCCTCCGGGGAGTTGTTCTGATAAATTGAATGCAAACAGCAACACCAATAATCCTGTAACAGGCAGCACCGACAGGTACTTCACCGCCCGCCACGGAGCCGAAGACCGTTGTGCCAGCATTTGCAACCGGCTTCTCAGATGAGCGGCAAAAGTATTGGCTAGTGGATGACAACTGTGCCCCATACGCTGTAGGGCCAGAAACTGTGCGTAGGTATGGCGGCTGCCTATTTCCCGCGACACGTAAGCATCCGCTATATATTCATGTACCTGCTGAAGCGCTGTGCGGTAGGCATAAACCAGTGGATTGAACCACTTCAATATCAAATAACATTCCATCAGCAGCACATCCAGGCTGTGCCGCTGCCTGACGTGCACCAGTTCGTGCTCAAGGATAACACGCTTGGCTTCAGGCAGGTCTTCGCCTTTCCAGAATACGTAGCTGAAAAAACTGCTGGCCGGAATGTCCCGTTCGGGCGTCAGCAAAGTGTATCGCCCCTTTTGCTCCCGCCGGCTCCTGCGGATCAACCTCCGCAGCGCCAACAGGCGCAAACTCAGCCGGCTCAGCATAAAAAGCGCACCCGTCAGATAAAGCCCTACCAAAATATCAGCCAGGCTCAGGGAAAAGGCAGGCGTGGGCGCCATGAGCTGCCCGTAAATCTGCAGCTTCGCTGACGCTGCTTCCCGCACCACTGGCAGGAGCACCTCCCCCGCAACGGTAGAGGGAGCCACTGCCTGCTCAATATGAAGCAGAGGTATAGCAAGAGACACCGCCGGCATCAGCAACAGGTACGCCCGGTTGAACTGAAAAAAGGTTTCGCGGCGGAGCAAAAAGTAATAGAGCGCGTAAAACAGCGCCAGACAGATACTGGACTCCAGTAAATATTGTGTGACGCTACTGGGTATCATGATCCTCCTGTTTTTTGATCTTGTCAAGCAGGGCTTCCAGCTCACCGTAAGAAACTTCCTCTTCCTGTACGAAATGAGACAGCAAGGCCTCCGCAGAACTTTCAAAATAGGAGGTCATCAGGTGCCGGAAGGCTTTGCTCCGGTACTCCTGCTTGCTCACGGCCGGATAATAGCGGTTGCTTTTCCCGAAGGCTTCATGCCCAATGAAACCTTCCCCCTCCAACTTGCGCACCATGGAGGAAACCGTGGTAACTGGTGGCGGTGGCGGTGGAAGCTCCGCAACTATTTCTTTCAGAAAGGCCCGCTTTAGCTTCCAAAGCGCCTGCATGACAGCTTCTTCTTTTTCGTTTAATTGTCTCATAGGACAAGTATACAACGAAATTTTCGTTATACCAACTAAAATACCGTTTTTGTAACGAAAAAATCGTTACCCTTCGATTTGCTGCCGGATATAAGCCTCCTGCCGCTCCTGAATATCAGCATCCGGAACGTAGGCAGTGATGCGATAGGTATCAGGCCCAAGCTGTACAACGCTAGCCGGATAAGCCGGTGCCGTCCAGGGTGAGGCGGTCAGCCATTGCTCCAGGCGCTGCTGGGCATTGGGGCCTTCCAACGTTACCTCAAAGGAAAACGGGGAGAGTGCTGTTTTTTCCACTGACCGGTAAATTGCAGGTTTCTGAATCAAATGATAAGGCAACACCAGCAAACCACCATCTTCTCCGGCCAGTTGCACACTTCTCCCACGCAGCTGCAAAATTTTGTAGGCCCGGCCTTCATGATTCAGATAATCACCAGGGCGCAGGTCCCCTTCCAGCCGCAGCAAAAGCCCGGGGTAGAAATCCTTCCACCAGGGCCAGCCCAGCACGATCAGCAAAATGATCGTTGCCAGTGCAAAAACCGGGGAGGCCATCAACAGGCGGTAAAATGCAAAAACGGCCCAACTCAGCCATAAGGCCACGCCCGCTCTCAATAACAAGCCCTCCAGGCGCTGCCGCTGCCGCCGGCTCTTCACAAGAGGCAGCCCATACTTTTTAAGTGCGTACAGCAATGCATGGAGCAGCAAGGCTAACAGGCCAAGCATAAGCACTAACCCTAATGGCAAAGTGGACAATTGGATCATAGCATGCCTTTTTCGGTGAACAACTGCCCCAGGTAATAGCGGACTTCCGGCTTTAACTCCAGCACCTCACGCTCGTGGGGGACCAAAAGCTGACTGCGCTGTAACTCTTTGATCCGCCCCCCTGCCCAGTCGGCTCCTTCTGAAGCGAACAAACGGGTAAAACGCCGGTGGGTCAGCGCCCGGTGCAAGTACAACTGCAGCAGAATAAAGTACCACTTCGCATCGTCCAGAACCGGAAAATCCGGGCGGTGGATCTTGGTTTCCAGCCTGTTCCGGCCCTGTCCATTAGTTCTGAGATGGGCCAGCCAAAGGCGCAGCGCTATCCCGATATTCCCATCACTTTGGCGGTGCAGCCGGCCAAACAACTGGTCCCACGCCTTCATCCGCACCAACTCCTCGGATTGCCCACCAATATACAAGGGTACTCCGCCGGTCTTATGACGGGCCCAAACTGCAGCGCGCAAATGCTGAAGGGATAATGGCCGGAGGATGACCGTGGCAATCATGGCTTCATCCACCGGGCTCTGTGCCCGAAGCACCTTCAGGGTATTCAAATTACAACTCAGCAGGAAAACATGGCGCTTTCCAAAAGCCTGCACGGCCTCCAGCAGTTGCCCGAAGGCCTGACCCTGATCTGCCCCGCGCTGCCACCACAGCTCAATATCTTCGAGTAGAAATACGGTGCTGTCCGGGCTTTCTGCCAATAAAGCCGAAAGCACCCCTCTTTTCCCGGTAGCCTGCTCAAAGGCTTTTTGTAAGGCTCTCGGCGAGGTGGCACCGCCCTGAGGAGGAATGACTTTCAGGTAACTGCCCCCAAAAATCTGCCGCGTAGCGTACTCCAAAAAGTAGCTCTTGCCACTCAGGGCTTCCCCGGTAATCAGAATACCGCCGCCGGGCCCTTGCTTCCGGTCTTCCAGGGCTTCCTGCACCTGCAACAACTCCGCATCCCGGCTTTCTGAACGGGTCCGTAAATTGAGGTGCTTGCCTGAAAACAGCTGCCGGTAATAATAAGGATAGCCTTCCCGGACAGACTGAACCGGCCCAACGGCTTTGGCAAACACCCGAAGCCGGTCCCGGTCACTGCGCAGCGCCTGCTCCCGTCGCTCTACAGCAGCCTGTGCCACATCTTCCTGCTTTTGAGCGGCGTAGTCCCGCAGCCGGTCCCACTGCATCATTACGCTTTCCTCCAACTTGCGGCGCCAGGCAACAATACCTCGGCGGCGGCTTTCCTTGCGCACGTACTGAGACAGGGCTTCTGCCTGTGCTATGATATGATCAATAGTTAGTGCCGATTCCGTGGCTTCAAATTGTTCCTCCAATTCTGCCTGAAATGCGGTGAATACATCTGACACCTCCTGTTCGAGCTCTGCGAGTTGCTCCTCAGATTTATCCAGAATACTGGAAAGGGCCTCATAACTTTCCGCATCTTCAGCCGCATCCACACCGTAGTGGAGTAAACTCCCGATATTGAAAATCTGCCCGCTCAGTGGGTTCAACTGCTGCCGCAGGCGGATGAGCTCGTTCTCCAGCGTTTGGGAAAACTGCGTGTCGACCAGGTAGTCGGCAATTTCCAGCAGGGATAACTTCAGTGGGGGCTGCCCTTTGGTCTGCAATGCTCTGAAGTCACGGCGTGTGGCCTGATCCATAAGCTCGACTTCAACGGGAAGCGGCGAAGTGATGCGCCCGGTTTGCTCCATAAAGTGCCAAAGTACGGATTCCGTATTGTCCAAATCCTCTTCATCGCGCTGAAAGGGGGCCATCGTCAGCGACTCGGTAGCCCCATTTTCCAGTTGGGTTTTTAGAGTATGGCAGGCACGACCAAGGCTTTCCATTTGTGTAGTCAGCCCGCCTACGTACACTTCGCTCAGAGCATTCAGGGCATCGGTTTTGCCAGACCGGAGCAAAAGCGAGGTATGGGTCAGTTGCTGATTGACTTCAAAATTGCGGTGGAACAACTGCTGATTGTTTTTCCAGGAAGCGCTGAAGGCTTGAATGTCCTGTGCAGCTGCTTTGACGGCTTTCCTGCCCCACTTTTGTTTTTCCTGTTTTAGCCATTTGCTGAGGTTGGCAGGCTGCTCCTGACGGCTAAGGGCATTGCAAAGCACACGGTCTTCGTTCCGGAGCCTGATCAGCGGTTTCTCCACCATCCCTTCGACCTGCTGCCGGAGTTGTTCAAAGCCTTCCTCCAGCTGAGTAGCAGCTTCTTCCAGCAATACCTGCAATGGGCGGTTACTTTTTGGCTCCAGCTGTTGGTGAAGTTTGCGGACCAACTGCCGGATAGCCAGCATCAGGCGGGCATTCAGTTGTCCAAAATCCAGCAAGACTTCCTGCAGGACCATTTGGTTTCGGCGGCAGGCCCATTTTAAGACAGGCCGCTTAAGCCTGACTTTTTTTGTACGCCCGGCGCCATTTTCCAGTTCCACGCGCTGAGGCAGGGCTTCTACTACCTGCTCACAGGAGGTGAGATACTGCTCCAGTGCTTCTGCAAGCAACTGCGACAGGCTGTCCAGTTCCTGCTGCCGGAAAGCAGCGGAACGACCGCGAAGGTCCTCCAAATGGCTGACCAGCATAGGTATGGAAAGGGCTTGGTGTTCCGCTGCCGAATCCAGTATTGCCTTAAAAGCGGATTCATGATCCACCACCCATTGCTGATAGTGCTGCTGTACCACCGCAAGTGCCCGGGCTGATAGCTGATCCATAGCCTTTTCCAAGCCTGAATCCAGGGCCTGCACCACCTCCGCCAGCTGACTTTCTTCGGGCATTTGCAGGTCATCGAGTGCCTGGCTCTTTCCGGGTTCAAAAATTTGTTTCTGTTCTAAATCCTTGAGGCCCAGCTCGGTCGTTTCAAAAGTAGACGATGCTTTGACCAGCAACGTAGTGCCAATAAGCCCGACCAGTTCGTTGGTCTGCTTTACGAAAGTGGCTTCCGTCCCGGTTTGAATGTTGGGAATGCCAATGAAGATCAAATCCGCCTCTGCCGACATCGTTTTCATAAGGTCGTAGAAGGGCGTCCGGTCCAGGGCATTATTGATGACCTTAATCTCGGCTTCCACGCGAAACTCATCCAGCAGCGCCTGAATGCGCTTCTCGATCATCCGCCGGTCTACATTAAAATCGTTGACCAGCAGCACCCGGACGCGGGCATTGCGCCATTCATTGGAGGCACCGATGAAGCGGGCCAGGTGCAGCATCAGCTCGGCATTATTGCTGATGCCCCGCCACCACATATCGATCTGCTCCCGTTTTCGGAAGCCCCAGCGCTTATCGTAGTCCAGATAAAGTACGTTGTAATCCAGGTCGATCAGCCGTTCGGTCATTTGGGCAAACCAGATGGGGTCCTGTGTGTTTTTGGCCCAGCCCATAAGTACGGTATTGGGCTCCAGCCCGGAAAAGCCAAAAGTAGTAGCTATCGTCTCAATGCCTTTGTATACATTACTGACCTCAATGCGCCGCCCAAATACGCCGTACTTTTGCAGGAGGTCATCATTGACTTTCTGTTTGTGCTTGGGGAAGAGCACCTTGGACTGCCGGTTCTCCACCAGGTCGAAGTTGGTCACCATCCCCACCTGACCGGCCAGCGTCTTCCCAAACTCGATCAAATGGGGGCGCTGCTCAGAGCTGCCGCTAAAGAGCATGATATTGGGCTTCCAGTTCCGTTTGTGGTCTTCTGTAACTTCCATGCGCTTGAGCCCGGATTTGACGACCGTAGACCAGACACTCTGCCAGACATCGCCAGTACCCAGGCTTACCTGTTTGCGCTGCAGCCAGAGAAAGACACCCCCAATCACCACCAGCGCCGCCACCATAGCCAGCATGTCCAGCTTAAACATGACCGCGAAGGTCGCCATGAAGCCCACCAGCCCAATCCATTTGCTTACGCGAAAGGATGGCTTAAAGTCAGAACTGGCCCAGCTTTCCAGGAAGAAGGCAATATTGATAAAGCCATAGGCCGCCAGGTAAAACATAGAGACAATCCGGGCAATGAGGTCCAATTCCCCGATCAGAATGCCACCCTCTGCAATCAGGATGGTGAGGATAAGCCCATTGCGGGGCTCATTAGCCGTCCCTGAACCTTTGGCAAAGATGCGGGGCGTAATCCGGTCGAGCGACATGGCCTGCAGAATGCGGGGAGCACCCAAAATGCCACCAATAGCAGAAGACAGCGTTGCACCCCAGATGCCGGCAATCACCGCCGGGGCCCAAATCGATATTTTGCGCAAGATATTGTAATCCGACCGGAGGATTTCCAGGTCTACGTTGCTGTAAAGAAAGATGGCCAGCGCAATGTACACCACAAAGCCCACGACGATAGCAGCAATTGTACCGACGGGAATATCCCGCTTGGGGTCAGCCAAATCTCCCGACATTGCAATACCTGCCGTGAAGCCGGTCACCGCCGGGAAAAAGATGGCGAAAACCGTTTCCATAGGCACTGTTTCGCTGACCAGCGTTTCCGGAATAGCGGCTTCAGCCGGGCTGCCGCCCATAAAAATCACCACCAGGGAAGCGACAATAGCCGCCAGGATAAAAAACTGCGTTTTGATAGCGACAGAGGTGCTAATGAAAGCCAGCACCATCAGGAGGAACAGGAATAAACTTCCGGTGCTCCGCATACCGTTAATATCTGTACTCAGCCCCAGGAAAGCATTGAAGCTCTCGGCAAAGCCCACCAGGTATAGCGCAATGCTCAAAGCCGTACCCACAAACAGCGTAAGCCCAATCGCCCCACCAATGGGCAGCCCCAAGCTGCGCGACAAAACGTAGTACACCCCGCCGGCGCCTACTTTCTTATCCGTAGCAATGGAAGAGATGCTCAGGCCTGTACTGAAGGAAATCACGTGCGCAATGACCACGATGATAATCGAGCCCCAGAGCCCGGCATTACCAACCACCCAGCCCATCCGCATGTACATGATCACACCAAGGATAGTCAAAATGGAAGGCGTAAACACCCCATCAAAAGCCCGGAATTTCTTTTGTCTGCTCATTGTTGCCGAAGGTAAGAAATCTGAGCCTTCCGGGAAAATCCGTAATATTTCGGCCACGGAGAAAGTAAAAAGGGCGGAAAAGCGTTTATAAAGAGAACGATTCTATCAGCAAGACTTGCCTTACATGCGACTGACTGCCCTGATCCTTTTGATATTGCCCATTCTGGCCTTTGCCCAATCTGGCCTGCCCGAAACCGAAGACCTTCAGCAACAGCTGTCTGCATCGGATACCGCGCCGGAAGAACGGGCCTGGGCGTACATTCAGCTCGCCCGTCAGCACCTTAGCCCGGACTGCCCCTGCTATCAGCCCGACTCTGCCTATCATTACCTGCGGGAAGGGCAACGGCAGTACCGCAAGCTTAGCAACCGGGAACTGCGCAAAGCCGGGCAACTGGGGTACGATGAGCAGCAGGTCAATCAGTTGAAGCAGGATATACGGGAAGAAGGGCTCAAGTACTATCAGGCCAAGGGAAGCAGCTCAGGTGTCGCCTACTACCTGGACAACTACGGGCGGCTGTCTCACGAACTGCGCACGGAGGGTACGAAACACTTTCTGGAACTCCGCTTCAGGGAACTGCAGAGTGAGAGTCAGTACGATAGCCTGAAGGCATTTGCAGAAACCTTCGCCCCCCAGCTCAAAGAATACCTGCCGTCCCTGCAACCTCAGCTGGAACGCGCCGTATTTGAGGCCTTCTTCACCACTAAGGACAGCACCAACCTCAATGACCTCTTCCGGTTGCTCCGCGATTTCCCCGATGCCGCTCCCCTGCTCGATGCCCCCATCAGCCGGGCACTTTCGGAGTTCCCGCTGATTACAAAAACCGAAAACATCCTCCGCGAAGCCGACCACCGCGACCTGCCCAAGACCGTACGGGTCATCTACCTGTACCACTACTTCACCGGCGACTGGGGCGACCTGATTGGGTTCCAGAACCGCTATCCGTTCTATTCCGATAGCTTTAACCTGAAACGTGCCGTTACAGTGGCTCAGCTTGCCCCCGATCTTGACCTCGGCTTCACGGACGACCGGAAGGATGCTTTTGAGCGGTACATTGAGCTTGGCGCACCCACCCAAAAAGCCTACTTCGCCCTGCAGCAATACATTGCCCGGGATGTGGAAGCTCAAAACTGGGAACGCGCCCTGGCCAAAGTCGAACAGTTTGCAGGCTACTTTGGGGAAAAAGACGAACGCATTCAGCAGTTGCAGCAAATCCTCCGCGCGCCCTCCGAAGGCATTGCGCCCCGCAGCCTGGGCGATACCCTCAACTCCATTGATGGGGAATACGCCCCCGTGCTCAGCGCCGATGGACAGCGGATGTACTTTTGCCGCAACCGCGATGGGGACGAAGACATCTACTTTGCCGATCGCAATCCGATAGGTTGGAATTACCCGCAGCCCATCACCGCCCTCAATACCCAAAGCAGCCACGAAGCGCCCCTCAACATCTCCCCCGATGGCAACACCCTCCTGATGTACGATGGTGGCGTGGTGGAGTATACCGAGCGTACCGTTGACGGGTGGTCGCCCTCGGTGCCCTTCTTTCCGGAAGACCGCCGCCCGGACTGGCAGGGCATGTCTGCCATTACTGCTGATGGGGAAGCGGTGATTTTCGCTGCCCGCTCCATCGATTGCATTGGCGCGCGCAATGAGGACAACATCGACTTATTTGTCGCCTACCGGCAAGCCGACGGGCAATGGGGGCCGCCCATCAATCTGGGCACCACCCTCAATACCCCGTTTGAAGACCGCAGCCCTTTCCTCCATCCCGATCAGCGCACCCTATACTTTAGCTCCGATGGGCATGGTGGTTTTGGGGAGCTCGATGTCTTCGTCACCCGCCGGATTGGTGATGGCTGGACCGAATGGAGCCCACCCGTCAATCTGGGCAAAGACATCAATGGCCCCGGCTATGACTGGGGCTATCGCATCAGCACGGATGGGCGCACCGCCTATTTCTCCGGCTTTGAACCCGGCTGGAAAGAAGAGCTGTATGAAATTGGCGTACCAGAGGCACATCGCCCTATACCGGTCTCCACCGTTACCGGCACCCTCACCCGGCAGTCCGGCGCACCAGCGGAGGCCCTGCTCATCGTCAATGACCTCGAATCCGGGGAGGAAGTCGCCAGGGTACACCCTGACCCGCAGACCGGACAGTACTGTATCACGCTGCCGGTGGGGAAGCGTTACAGCTACACCGTTACCGGCGAAGGGCTCTACCCTATCGGCAACCATATTGATCTGCGGGAGGCGACAGGCACGCTGGAGAGAAAGGAAAATATCACCGTGCCTAGTATTTCCGAAGCCCGGGAAGCCGGGCTGTCCCTGCCGCTCAGGAACCTCTTTTTCGAGACCGACAGCCATACGATTGACCCCGCTTCCCACCCCGAACTCAACCGGCTTGCCCAACTCGTGCAGGATTACGATCTTAAAGTAGAAATCGCCGGCCATACGGATAATCAGGGCGGAGCGGAATACAATAAAGCCCTCTCGCAACGGCGGGCTGATGCTGCTAGAGCTTACCTGCTACAACAAGGCTGTACCCCTGCTCAGGTAGAAGCTACCGGTTATGGCCTAGAGCAGCCTCTTCAGGACAATGCCTCGGCTGAGGGCCGGGCGCAGAACCGGCGGGTGGAGATTCGGTTTCGGGAGTAAGTTTCACTTTTAAATTAGGCGGTTGTGGCACACGAGCGGAGCGACTGATGAAATAAACACCCGCTTAATGCTTAATCTAAAAACGACTTTACCGCCTCAACAAACTCCGATGGCTTTTCCATCCAGGGCAAATGCCCCGCCCCCGGCAAGACCACCAACTGACTATCAGGAATCAGCACCGCGGCCCGCTCTCCGTGGGCAACGGGAAAGAACGCTTCGTCCTCGCCCCAGATGATCAAGGTGGGGACTGGTACGGCTTTCAGCTCCTCATCTGAATACGTTTGTACCGCTTTGCCCCGGCCCAGGAAAAAGGGATAGCGCCCACCAGGCTTTCGGATGACCTCCATAGAATATTGGTGCCAGGCCGGATCCGCCACGAACGGATCTTTCATCACATTACTACCCAGCATACGCCCCCAAAACGGGGTTGGGAACAGCCGGTACAGGATCATCCGGGGAATAATGCGGCGGTCCCATTCATCGCTCATCCCTGCTGTATCTACAAGGATCATTTTACTGATGTATTCGGGAAAGCGCAGGGCAAAGGCGATGCTCACCGAGCCCCCCTGTGAGCTGCCTGCCAGGTAGCAGCGGCTGACACTCAGTATATCCAAAGCCGCTTTCAGCCAATCGGTATAAAACGACTTGCTGTAGTCCGCCCAGGGCTTGTCCGACTCTCCGTAGCCCGGCTTGTCAAAAGCGATGACCCGGAAGTGGCGCGACAGCGGGCCAATGACTTTGTACCAACTTGTGGCCCCGCCCCCAGCACCGTGCAGTAAAATGAGCACCGGCCCATCCCCGGCTTCCAGATAGGAAGTACGGATACCGTTGGCTGTGATGAAGTGGTGCTGCGCCGGCGGGTCGATTAGGCTTAGCAGCCGCTGGAAGGAGGGTGTGGATGGCAATGTGTAAGATTTTTGTAGGATATAACCCCGAGGCTGGGAAATTGGTTGAACAGCTAACTCTTCCTTACTGGTATGCACCACGAAAAGGTTGGTTATCTACTCATCCAAGGCACTGATTACTTTGTATTTTGCTCTGGGGTATGGAAAACGCACCACCTGTAATCCTGTTTAGCACATCACCATTTAACGATTTTCCCCACACCCAGCACCTGCCCGCTCTGCACCACCCGCCAAACATAAACGCCACCTGCCTGCCCGGCCAGCTCCACGCTATTCACCCCAGCCCGCAGCGGCTGACGGTGCACCTGCCGCCCCACCGCATCATACACTTCCAGCCAGGCATCCACCGGTAGCCAGCCGGGGCGTAGGGAAAGGCTGAAGCGCTCCCGGAAAGGATTGGGGAAAGCGGTGGCAGCGACTACTTCCTGTTTTTCCTCTGCCGTGCTGTTGGGCATGGTGAACTCCAGCTCTTTGCACTGTGTGCCGCTGCCATTGGCGTTGCTCACCGTGAGGCAGACCTCATAAGTGCCGTAGCCGGGGAAGGTATGCTGGGGCAGGGTATCTGTGCTCGTACTGCCGTCGCCGAAGTCCCACAGCCACTCAGCCGGCTCGTAGTCGCTCAGGTCATAGAACTGTACTTGAAAAGGCTCCAGCGTATCCTGCTCGTAGCGCCAGCGGGCCAGCGGAATATTGTCGATGCCGAGCGTGTCGCAGGGGCTGCCGTCTATAGGGCCAAGGCGGTAATTGGGCTGGTTGGGGATGGAGAAGGCGTTGAAAGTAGGCAGCTCTATGCCGTGCTGCTCAATGCGGCAGTCGGGGCATTCGGCGTCCGGGTTGTGGATGACGTGCAGGCTGGTAACGCCGTTGTTGGAAGCGATATAGATTTTGCCGTCGGGGGCGAGCTGGCCTTGGAAGAAAGTGGTGGGCAGAAAATCCAGATGGCCGTCGTACTCCGCTACCAAGGTGCGGGTGGCTTCGATGTCTTCGGCCCAGAGATCATATTGATAGAGATTAATAGAAGACATTGTATATAGGTAGCGGGAATTTTTAGAAATAACAGCACCCGGGCCTACCCCGTAGGCAGGATAATTAAATTGCCGGAAATCACTGAGCAAGCCAGTACAGCGGTTAAAATCATATATTGTAGTATATTCCCCATCCTCCAGACTAATACCGTTGAACCGAATGTGTTTAGTTCCATCCGGAGAAAAAAAAGCTTGCCCAACTCCAGAGGGTACCACATCCCCAATTTCTTGTATGCCTTCCAGTCTAATGCCAGAAGGCGTAAGCAAATAACGGTAAAAACGGTTACTATCAAATTCCGGCATAATTATCCACCAATCTCTTCCATTGGCGTGGCGGCAGGCACTAAGCTTACCAATATCTAGGGTGTCGCTCAAAAGCAGTTCTTTGCGTACCACTACAGCCCCTAAGCCTTCGGCACCCGACTGATCAATTTCAGAAAAGTATATATTCTCACCTACCCCAATCATTTGCCCGCCAATCTCATATCTATTGGTCTGTGTGTTGATTAATGCAGCTCGGGAGGAATCTTCTGGAAATGGCAGCATCAAGCCAGATTGAGGATAGAACCAGCCAGCTGAAAAATCTCCATCGAACCATTCGTCTCCATTGAACATTGATACATGTTCTTTATTATATACCCCTTTCCCGTTAAAAGAACAGATGAAGCTCCCCCCCTTGTCACTATAACTAACATTATTCGCATCAAAAAACATACTACCTTTTCCCTCATTTGACGCAATATGCAGTGTTTCATTCTTGAAAGAAAGTATAGACAGTCCGAAAGAGTCATTAACAGGAGTTCCCGGTCCGCCTCCATAGCCTAAAACCCAAGTGTAATCGTGCTTTTGAGAAAGTGCAGGGAGATTTAAGAGAAGATTACAGGCTAGTATCAAAAAGCAAACTTTACTTGTTCTCATGGTCCTTGGATTTATCACCATTTAACAATTTTCCCTACGCCAAGCACCTGCCCCTTTTGCACCACCCGCCATACATACACGCCGCCCGGCTGCCCGGATAACTCCACACTATTCACCCCCGCCCGCAGCGGCTGACGATGCACCTGCCGCCCTACCGCATCGTACACCTCCAGCCAGGCATCCACTGGCAGCCAGCCGGGGCGCAGGGAAAGGCTGAAGCGCTCCCGGAAAGGATTGGGGAAAGCGGTGGCAGCGACTACTTCCTGTTTTTCCTCTGCCGTGCTGTTGGGCATGGTGAACTCCAGCTCTTTGCACTGTGTGCCGCTGCCGTTGGCGTTGCTCACAGTCAGGCAGACTTCGTAGGTGCCGTAACCGGGGAAGCTGTGCTGCGGCAGGGTATCCGTGCTCGTGCTGCCATCGTCAAAGTCCCACAGCCACTCAGTGGGTTCGTAGTCGCTCAGGTCGTAGAACTGCACCAGGAAGGGCTCCAGCGTATCCTGCTCGTAGCGCCAGCGGGCCAGCGGAATATTGTCGATGCCGAGCGTGTCGCAGGGGCTGCCGTCTATGGGGCCCAGGCGGTAATTGGGCTGGTTGGGGATGGAAAAGGAATTGAAGGTAGGCAACTCTATACCGTGCTGCTCGATCCGGCAGTCGGGGCAGCCGGCGTCCGGGTTGTGGATGACGTGCAGGCTGGTGACGCCGTTGGTAGAGCAGATATAGATTTTGCCGTCGGGGGCTAGTTGACCTAAAAAGAATGTGGTAGGGAAAGGGTCCAGGTGTCCATCGTATTCTGCTACTAAAGTGCGAGTGGCTTCGATGTCTTCGGCCCAAAGGTCATATTGGTACAAATCAACGGAAGCCATGACATAAAGATATCGAGAATTTTTAGATATTACTGCACCGCCGCCTGAGCCTTCTTTTTCGTGGTTGCGTTGCCGGAAATTACTAAGAAGACCCGTGCACCGGTCAAAATCGTAAATCGTTACATAATCGCCTACTGTACTGCTGATACCATTATAACGCAAATGCTTGGTGCCATCCGGGGAAAATAAAGCTTGCCCAACTCCAGAGGGTACTAAAGCCCCAATTTCTTGTATGCCTTCCAAGCTAATGCCAGAAGGCGTAAGCAAATAACGGTAAAAACGGTTGCTATCAAATTCCGGCATAATTATCCACCAATCTCTCCCATTGGCGTGGCGGCAGGCACTAAGCTTACCAATATCTACGGTGTCGCTCAAAAGCAGTTCTTTGCGTACCACTACAGCTCCTAAGCCTTCAGCAGCTGACTGATCAATTTCAGAAAAATATATATTTTCACCTACACCAATCATTTGCCCGCCAATCTCATATCTATTGGTCTGTGTGTTGATTAATGCAGCCCGCGAAGGATCTTCTGGAAATGGCAGTATCAAGCCAGATTGAGGATAGGACCAGCCAGCTGAAAAGTCACCATCAAACCAATCTCCTCCCCCTTCCATAACCTCATGATCAGCGTTGTACAAATCTGTTCCGTCGAACGAGCAAAAAAAACTAGCATCACTATCGCTAAAACTTACATTCGTCCCTCTAAAGAGGGCTTCTCCTTCCTGATTGTCACTGATTTGAAGACTTTCCTCCGCAAAGTGCAAAATGGAAAGCCCAAAAGTGTCTTCATCCGGGGACAGATCTCCACCAGCGTAGCCCAAAACCCAAGTGTAATCGTGCTTTTGAGAAAGTATAGGAGCATTGAAGAGAAGATTACAGGCTAGTATCAAAAAGCAAACTTTACTTGTTCTCATGGTCCTTGGATTTATCACCATTTAACAATTTTCCCTACGCCAAGCACCTGCCCCTTTTGCACCACCCGCCATACATACACGCCGCCCGGCTGCCCGGATAACTCCACACTATTCACCCCCGCCCGCAGCGGCTGACGATGCACCTGCCGCCCTACCGCATCGTACACCTCCAGCCAGGCATCCACTGGCAGCCAGCCGGGGCGCAGGGAAAGGCTGAAGCGCTCCCGGAAAGGATTGGGGAAAGCGGTGGCAGCGACTACTTCCTGTTTTTCCTCTGCCGTGCTGTTGGGCATGGTGAATTCCAGCTCCTTGCACTGTGTGCCGCTGCCATTGGCGTTGCTCACCGTGAGGCAGACCTCATAAGTGCCGTAGCCGGGGAAGGTATGCTGGGGCAGGGTATCTGTGCTCGTACTGCCGTCGCCGAAGTCCCACAGCCACTCAGCCGGCTCGTAGTCGCTCAGGTCGTAGAACTGCACCAAGAAGGGCTCCAGCGTATCCTGCTCGTAGCGCCAGCGGGCCAGCGGAATATTGTCGATGCCGAGCGTGTCGCAGGGGCTGCCGTCTATGGGGCCCAGGCGGTAATTGGGCTGGTTTGGGATGGAGAAGGCATTGAAGGTGGGCAGCTCGATGCCGTGCTGCTCGATGCGGCAGTCCGGGCAGTCGGCATCTGGGTTGTGGATGACGTGCAGGCTGGTCACGCCGTTGTTGGAAGCGATATAGATTTTGCCGTCGGGGGCTAGCTGGCCCTGGAAAAATGTGGTGGGCAGAGGATCTAAGTGCCCATCGTAGTCGGCTACCAAAGTCCGGGTGGCTTCGATGTCTTCCGCCCAGAGGTCGTATTGATAGAGCGTGGTGGTGGAAGAAGTATACAAATAGCGGGCGTTTTTTGAAATAAACGCCCCACCTCCACTACCTCCGATCGGATAGTTGAACTGCAGGAAATTGCTGAGCAGACCTGTACAGCGGTCAAAATCGTAGATTGTGGTGAACTCTCCGGCTTGCTCGCTGATACCGTTGAATCGAATATGTTTAGTGCCATCTGGGGAAAACAGGGCTTGCCCAAGCCCCGTAGGAACGGCTTCCCCTATTTCCTGAACCCCTACTAAGTCGATGCCAGAAGGCGTGAGTAAATAGCGGTAATAAAGATTGGAGTTGAAAGCGGGAAGGATGACCCACCAATCCCTTCCGTTGGCGTGGCGGCAGGCCGATAACTTTCCGTAATCAAGAGTATCCGAGAGGAGTAACTCTTTCCTTAATGATACGAATATATCTGCAAGTGCTGTGTCTTGCTTAATCATTGAACTGAATAAGTACTTACCCGTTATCGACAATTCTTCTTCAATTGCCCATAACTCTGTTTCCATATTCAGCAATATGCAATACCCAACATTTCCAGGATGTGGTAAACATAAACTAGCTTGCGGTGCTTTCCATCCCCCATCAAACTGTCCACTATACCAGTTAGCTCCATTAGGCATTAATTCGTATTCTGAGTTATAAACACCCTCTCCTGTGAAATACAACCTTAGACTTGCAGAACCGTCACTAAAACTAACGTTATTGCTTCTAAAGTCTCCCTCACCCTGCTCATTGGCACTTAACTCTAGAGACTCATCCAAGAAACTTAATTTCACCAAACCAAAGGAATCGCCTACAGGCATATTCACTCCACCATCATAGCCGAGTATCCAGTTATAGTCATGCAGCTGGCTATATCCTGGCTCAACTATCCAAAAGCCTAATAGTAGAGGGAGTATATAGCCTAAGTGTGAAACACTAATGTAGACCCTACCAAGTGTAACCTTTATTCCTGTAGTCATTCAGTATTGTTTTAAAAAATCAGGCACGGCTAGACCAAGCTAACCGTGCCTTTAAACAGAGGAATACTATTACTGCTTAATCAATTTTATGGTAGAGGAACTGCCATCCTTTAACTGTAAAGCCAAAAAGTATAACCCCTTACCATAGCCCTCTAAGCTTAGTTCAAAATAACGAGTAGCTTCCTCAAGTGGATATTGGGTTATCAACTGCCCAGCCGCACTATACACTTGAAGCTGTCTAGCATCAGCTGCCCACTGTAAAGTCACTTGCGCTAGGGCTGGATTAGGGAATACCTTTAAATCAGCAACCTGCTCAGAGCGGATCGTAGTATTGCCCGGCTGAGCGATCAGCTGTTTTACACTGCAAAGCAGGCTGTCATTGTAGCTGGTAGATTGGTAGGCAGACAGCACCGCACGGGCGTGCAGCACTCCGGGACCACCAATATCAGGGCATTGGTTGGCGATGCCCTTTAGCGTATCCAACTGTAAGCTGTCCAATACCCAATCCCCTTGGGCTACATTGGAGAGCAGTAATTGATAGACCTGTAATTCCAAATCAGCAGCAAGGAGTGTATCTGAAGCGCCTTGCCCGTAGGCAGTGAGGTCCATTGCATTCAACACAGACGCTTCCTGCCACTGTAGGGCCCACGCCCGGCGGGTAGCCATTGTGACACCCAGTAGGGAATCAAGGTCACGGAACGCTTCGAATAATGCAGCGGAGTCGATGGCTGTAGTCGCATTTTGCAAGTCTTCGTATACCTCATCCAACTCTGCGTACAACATCGTTACACTATCTTGATTGGCAGACCAGGCTTCCTGTTCGGCTAAGGTGAGGGCAAACATGCTGTTGTGCCCCCGCTCCAAGCTATCTAAAATTTCTAATGTCTGTCCGGTCTGATCATTGTAGAAGGTATCTAGCTCAAGGTGTTCAGTGAGTAAACTTGGGTTTTCATTTATTTTTTGGTACAGGCTGCGCTTCCCCCGCCAATCCATGACCGGCTCACTTTCAAACGTGCCCATCAGTAATAGCGAGTCCAGGCGTGTTTTTTCTTCTTCTCCTACGTATAAGCTGCACCCTTCATCTACGGCGCAACTGTCAGCTGCCTGACCTGCGCTAGGAACAAACCATTGCGCCAAAGTTGCGTTAGGTACATCAATGCTGCTAATAGGAGGATATAATATAGTGCCTGGTACACCTTGAACTTCGTATTCTGAATTTGAAACGAAAATTGAGCTGCCCATATGCCGAGCCGAGGCATCACTATAAGTCCCCAGCCACTGATTACCTGGATGCTCTTGCACCCCTATGGCTGTATTGGATTCACAAAGCAGCCCAATATCATGCGTATTCAGCTCATTCTGCCGGATGCTGCCCGGGCTGTTGCCTCTGAAGCGCAGTCCGACTGTATGGCCGTCGGTGCTGTTGCAGCAATAGACTCCTTGAGGGTGATTGATCGCCGTTATGCCCCGGCTATTTGCTTGTCCCGGAGTAATAGCATAATCAATAGTATTGGCAAAGATGACATTGCTTTCGCCTTCTTCCACGAAGATGCCAGAGGGGCCACCTCGGGTGATTAGGATTTGCGTACCAACGTGGTCGATATCATTTTCCTCCACAAAACAAAGACTGCTGCGGTCAAGGTGGATACCATTGCAGCCTATCTCAATGGCTTGTATCGTGTTGGACATGATCTGTGGCTGTTTCAATGAGGACTCGTTACTCAGTCTTATACCCGCCATCAAAGGATAATTCCCTCCATTGATCTGCGTGATAGTATTATCCTTTATATCCAGCACATCTGTTATCGTGCCGTTTTGGTTGAAATAGCCGACACCGTACTGCCGGAATTGTATTGGGTTGTTATCTTTAATATTGATATCGAGCATACCATGCAGATTGGTCATAATAATACCGTCTTGCAAGCTGAAAAACTCTGTCTCTGTAACATCCACTATACAAATCCCCGTATTTTGGACATGAATCCCTCTTACCATATCTTCTATCAGGCCTTTTTCTACCTTGAGTGAGGAGGATTCCTCCCCATCTGAGAAAATGCCAAAACCTGCCAGTTGCTGAAAATCGCCGTTGATGCCAGGGAAGGAAGTTTGTGTAGCATCAAAGTTTCCAATCATACCCTTTATAAAGGGAGCAACGACTGAAATACCGGAATTGAACGTGATGATACCATTTTGGAGGTTCTCGAAATCGTTACCTCTGGGAAGAAAGAAAATCCCTCCAGGCCTTCCAATCTGAAATGACGGGCAATTATTCAAAACGATGCCAGCACGCCCTATGCTGGCTGTACTAATGGGTTGTCCATCGTAAGCAGGCAATAAGCCAAAGGTGCTAGTTCTAAACTCATTCCTGTTCATTGGTGCTACGAATTGCAGAATACCATTTGAACCACTATCTGCTTTGTACAGACCGATATAATTGTCTATAAAATCATTATTGATCAACGTGATGCGGCTTCCATCTACAGCTTCAACAGCGTAAAGTGCATCAGATATGATATTCCCCTGAAACCGTAAGTAGGAACGTATATTCAGCTTGATACCTTTCCAAAGCCTGTCACACCCTTTTACCTCTGAGAAATATACTTGTAAGGTTCTGGCTTCATTAATAGTAAGCTCCACCCCAGGCGCAAAGTACAATTCAGAACCTGATGCGAAGGTGTAATCAAACTCATCCATGAATACATCGCCTTCAAACAGCAGCTTTTGAGGCTGAGCTGCTGCTTGTGCCGGGGGCAATAGGTACCCGTCATTGATTAGAGTGCTAAAGTTACCGGCTGGGACAAGTGTAAATCCACTACCCTCTTCTAAACATGGATATTCAGAAAAACATATTTTCTCGTAAGTGTGTGTAAAAGCACTCTCCACTGGTGGCACTTCGCAGAGGCTATTCTGTAGGCTCGTTTCCAAGTCAAGGGTAAACTCGATGATGCTGCCATCTGCCAGGTCGCTAGCCTCGGTATAAACAATGGTGACTTCCTCGCAGGTGCCCGCTGCAATATTGATAGTCTGTGAGGCGGGTTGTGCAGTGACGGACATATTAGCAGTTGCGTCAATATCCACTGTGATATCTTGGTCGGCGCATATCTCGTAGGTCACGCTTATGGAGTTGCCTTCGTCACATAAATTCGGAGTCGAATTCATAACTTCGACGGAAGGGGGATCAGGAACTATAGCAGCTTCACGAGTAAGCAACACATTATCAATTAAAAGTGCGCCTATGGAGCGGCGAATAGTTTGTCCACCAATATCAATCGCAAAAATGATTTGATCATAGGGAATCTCAGCACATTTATCTATAATATTAAAATTAGACCATTGAGTTGAACTAAAATCCATTACTGAGAAAGTTGCAATTTCCTGAATTTGTAATCCGTTGATTGATGGCATCGGAACAATACAGTTACCAGGAAGAGACCAATTCCCCTGAACTCCATTGGCAATAAAGACCCTTAAATTGAATTGGCTGATATGACTTGCCACTATCTCCCTACGTCCAATAAAACTCAAATTTAGCTGATCCCCAATATTCCCTTGTTGGGCAATCTCAGCAATTACCCCTTCGCCGTCATCAATCAATGGTGTACCAAATGAACCATTACTATACGCTAGATATAAATAATTGACACCATCTGGTGTAGAAAAATTGCTGCGAATCGAGGGTGTACCAAACCATGGCTGCCAATTTGATAAACAACTTGCGTCGACTATGTTACCCCCATCACAAAATGAAGTCGTACAAGAGTGGGTCTCAAACCCTTCCTCAAGTAGTTGACCAAACACAACGTTAATTAGAGACATAGTTAACAGTAAACAGAGCGTAAGAGCGTAAGAGCGTAAGAGCGTAAGAGCGTCATAATATGAAGTTTTAGTTAGATAAGCGGAGCGTTATTGAGATATTAACGCGTTGACAATGCTAAGGTACATTGTTTTTATGGGCAATTGCAATAATTTAACATAAATCGAGCGCACAGGAACGAAACACTTGACCTAATCAGCTATGAACAGGTGGTTCATTCTCTTTATGTTTTAACCTCTCATAGCTAGTCTATACCGATAGCATTAAAAAACTACTGCATGTTTTTCCGCGCAGCTCAGGCTTAGCTTCAATCTTTTGGAGGGGCACATGCCGCACCTACAGCGCGGGGGAACAGCAACACATTGGAGGTTATCCATATTTAGTCCCTACAGGGACTTTGCGCCATTCCAAAACAGGCGGAAAGCACCTCCCGCGTTTTGCTACAGCGTCTGTACCAATTGAATGTAGTTGCCGCAGGTATCGTCCAAAATGGCAAATTTCACCGGCCCCATTTCCGTGGGCTTGACGCTAAACTCCACATCGAGGCCCGTCAGCCGTTCATATTCGGCCTCCACGTCATCGACGTCGAATTGTGTCCAGGGCATCCCGGCATCCTTCAGGGCATCCTGATAGACTTTTGAGGGTTCAAAATGATTAGGCGCAGGCTCCAGCAGCAGTTCCGGACCGTCAGGCCAATCTTTTGAGACCAGCGTCAGCCACCTGTTGCCGCCACCTAAGGGCTCATCCTTCTTTTTGATGAAACCTAATTTATCGGTATAAAATTGCAGGGCTTTTTCCTGGTCCCGGACGAGGATGCTGATTAGGGTGACTTTCATGGCTTAGGTGTTTTTAAATGATGCTTGATTGCGATTGTTTTCGATCTGAATTTAATTCTCACACTCCCAATTTTTTTTCAATTTTAAAAGCAAGAAAATCTTGGATGAGTAAAAGCAAAAAATAAAATTCAAACTCGATGATCTCGGTCTTTACCAGGTGATAAGCCTTGTAAATACCCGCCCACCGGCTTCCAGCCGATAGTAATACCGGCCGGGGCTGAGGTAGAACTCTGAGGGAGCAAAACGCAGCCGATGACTACCCGCTTCCTGATAGTGGTTCCAAAGGGTGCGGGCGGTGGTGCCGTTTTCGTAAAGCAGTACAATGCGCACGGGGCCAGGCTGCCGCACGGCATAATGAATATCAAAAGCCAGACCACCATCCGGGGAAGGCTCGTGGCCCAGTAGCATCCCTGCCTCGTTGGCACCGATTGGCGGGTCAGCAGGGGGCAGCAGGCCATCAAGTGGCTGTAGCCCTTCGCTGTCGAGGAGGTGCTCTGTGACTTCCGGGGGCGTGCACAGCCAGTTCTGCATGACACTGGCGTAAACCGACCGAAAGTCCACCGAAAAGAAAGGATCACCATACTGATCGGTATTGTCCAGGTCAGGTGCTTCGCCCAGGAAATCGCTGCCCAGCCCCTCCCCAAAGAGCAGCATGGGCGCGCCGGTACCGTGATCTGTCCCGGCCGAGCCATTCTCATAAATGGTACGGCCAAACTCGGAGAAACTCATGGTCAGGACATTCTCGCTATGCCCGGAAGCCGCCAGGTCGGCATAAAAAGCTTCCACGCTGCTGCCCACCCAATCCAGGAGGTTGGGGTGGAAATTCGCCTGATTGCTGTGGGTATCAAAACCATCGATGGTAACCATAAAGACCTTGGTACCCAGGCTGCCTTTGATCATCCTGGCAACGATTGCCATCTGCTCGGCGAGGTAGTTGTCAGGATAAGCGACCTGATTGCTGCCATCGTTGTACGCCCGCTGAATGGATTCCGAATAACGAAAGGCGCTGTTCGCTACCTGCCGCACGTACCGCAGTTCGCGCTCGAAAGGCTGATTGCCAAGGTTGCCCGACTCGTAAAGCGTGCCCGTTTGTGCAATCTGATAAAACTCCGCCGGATTGCTGATCGCCAGCGCATAATTAGCCGAATCGCTGCGGAAGATCATATTGGGCTGCACCCCAATCTGCAGGGCAGGCGGGATAACCGGAGGGGCGCTCAGAAAGGCAGGCAGGTCCTGTTCCAGCCAACGCCCCATCCAACCGGTATTGACCACCTCACTGCTATCGGAGGCGGAGGCCCAGATATCGGAGGAGCGGAAGTGGGAATAATTTTGCTGAGGATAGCTGACGTTGTGCACCACCTTCATGCGCCCCTCTTCCCAAAAGGGCTGTAGCCCGAGTAGTTCGTTCGGCATGCCGTAATCGTCGGACAGCGCCCAAAGGCCATTTTCGGGTACGGCAAGGGTGGGCCGGATATTGTAATAAGTGTCATTGCCACGAAGGATGACCGTATTCAGCCCATCATTGCCCCCTTTTAGGCGCAGCAGTACCAGCACGCGGTCGCCGCAGTTCGTATTCGACAAGCCCGCCAGTATAGGCCCGGGTGCAAAGGCGCTCACCGGGTAACCACTCAGCGTCAGGGCACCGCCCAGGGCAGCCAGGCCGGTCATTTTCAGGAAATCCCGCCGGCCCCATTCCTGATGCATATTTTCATGGGCTTCGCCATCCTGCAAACGGGTGCCTTTTTTGCGCTCCAGGTAGCGTTTAGCCTTGGGGTGGTAAGTATCGTGGTGATCGTGCTTTGCCATTATTCAGAGGTTAGTTGAGCTGCCATTCCGGGAGGCGGACCAGGTGAACAAATAGGTTGACAATCTGCCAGGGCACAGCACCGTAGTACAGGCTCCAGGTACCGTCCTCAAAGTAATTATCGGGCACATCGCCTTTGAAGTAGAGCGTAGCCACTTCCAGCAGGCGGTCTTCGAGCGGGCGGTTCAAAAAGAAAGTCGCCAGCGATTGCGTAATGACCGCCGGGTCGGTTTCCTCCAGCCCCACCCGCTCGATAGCCATATCGCGCAGGCGGTCGAGGAACGCCTGTGAACCGGTCATGCTGTACAGCACATTCTCACACCCTGACCACCGCGCGGTAAGGGTATTCTCTGTCAGCCAGCTGTGGTGCTCCGGCCAGCCCGCTACGTCCACCGGGTTGAAGACTTCCTGCCCGAGATTGCCCGCCAGAAAAGTGAGGTACCCAACGAGGTCCTCATTGTAATCTTCTTCCCAAATGCCGCCCGTCCTGCGAATGACACCAACCAGGGCTTCCAGCGGGCTGCGCACCCGGGCATTGATGAAGCGCTGCTCGTAAAAATGCTCGCTGTGGAAAAGCTGCCGCAGCACGGGCATGATTTCCCAGTTGTTGTCCCGGAAGGTCTGCGCCAGACCCTCAACAATGACCGGGTCGGGCTCTTCATAGACATAAAAGCGATAAAGCTTGCTGCAGATGTAATTGGCGACCTCCTGCGAGCGCAGCGTAAAGATAAGCTCGTGCACATCGTCGTACCCCCAGTTGCCCGCATGCCCAAAGATCGTTTTGGAGGTATTGTCGTACAGGTTAGGATCAAAATTAACGGTAGGGTCACAGGAATACATATTCACCCGCCAGCCGGTCAGGGCGCGGGCTACTTCCACGATATCGTTTTGGGTATAGCCATTGCCCTCGCCCATCGTGAAGAGCTCCATGAGTTCGCGGGCGTAGTTTTCGTTAGGCTGCTCTGCGATATTTTGATTCCCATTGAGGAAGGTGAGCATCGCCGGATTAACGCCCATTTCTTCCACGAAAGTGCGGAAATTGCCAAACGCCCGCCGGTGCAGCAAGTCGTAATAATGCCACATGAAGGAGTTGCAGGCATAGTCGTTTTCACGGGTCACAAAGTGGTTGTGCCAGAACAGTGCCAGCTTAGCCCGAACGCTCTCGGTAGCCATTTCCCGGATCCATCGGCGGAAGAAGGCGCTCTTGACTTCAAAATAGGTCTGCATATCATCATCCGGGTAATCGTCGTAAGCCCAGTTGGCCCAATAGGGGGCGTCGGGATCGGGCAGGTTGGCGGCCTCATCGAGCAGTTGGTCGGCCAGCGCCTGAGGCGAAAGCGACAGCCCGGCAGTGACCGTGTTATGAGCGGCTCCGAACCCGAGGCGGGCATAAAGATGCTGCACCCGCTGTTCGTTCCAGGGCTTTTCCGCACTCGGCTGATAGGGCGCTAATGAATCTGGCATAGTGGCTGGTATTGAATCGCAATTCCTAAAATTAGCAAAAACCCAACAATTATTTTGTAACTTTCATGGAGCAAATTATCTGAACCTTGAAGACGTACATCTTACCTTTATTCCTATTGCTGCTTTCCACAGCAGCAACCACTGCTCAGGAGCTGCTTTTTGAAGAGGACTTCAATAGCTGCGGCCTGAGCAGCAACTGGACGGTCAACCTCACCGGCAACCCGGATGCGGCCTGGTCCGTTGGCCTGCCCGAAAATGAAAACAGCGATGGCAGCAGTATCGACGGCAGCTGTATGCTGATCATGGACGATGACGCTACGGGTGAGAACAGCCCCGCCTGGACGCTGCAACTGGAATCCCAGCCGTTCGATGCCACCGGCTGGTCGCGGGTAACCCTCTACGCTGATGTCCACTTCCGGAATTACGACGGGCTCGATGCTTTTGACCTCCTGGCTTTCGATGGCAATGAATGGCAATTGCTCCGCCGCTTTCAGGGCGTGGAAGGGCAGACCGGGACGCAATTTTCAGCATTCCTTCCAGTTGAAATCGACCTCACTTTCTTTGCACACGAGACCTTACAAATTGCCGTCCGCTACGACGATGGGGGCACCTGGGGCTGGTGGGCCGGCATCGACAACATCCGGGTGGAAGGCACCGGCAGCGGCACCCCTGTCCTTCTGGAAACCTTCAACGAATGCGCCCTGCCCGATGGCTGGCTCAATGAAACCCTAAGTGGGCCGGCGGGATGGTCGTTCGGAATGGTGGATAACGAAAATGCCGGCGCCAACAACAGCATCAACGGCTCCTGCATGGCGTTTTTTGATGACGATGGACTGGGCGAAGATGCCCCCTTTTCCAAAGCTCTCCTGCTCAGCCCGGTCATTAACGGGCTGGAATTCTCAGAATACCGCCTCGAATTCGATGCCGTCATCCGGCAGTACACGGACCTGGAAAGCCTTTCGGTGGGCCTGCGGGATGAAGCGACCGGCGAGACAGCCTGGGCACAAGCCTATCTCGAAGATCAGGGCGGTCCGCTGTTCGACAATTCCGTTCAGCTGGTGGTCGACCTGTCCGAGTACCGTAGCCCACAGATGCGCCTCGCCTTCCTCTACGACGATGGCAACGGCTGGGGCTGGTGGGCCGCGCTGGACAATATCAAACTGATTGGCGAAGGCAGCACCAATGACCTTTGCGAGAACGCCATTGCATTAGAACTAGACGCCCCCTGCACGCCCGGCAATAATCAGGGCAGCGTCTACACCGGACCCGATGCCTGTACCCCGCCCGGCGCAGGCAGCCTTTGGTACCAATACACCGCAGCGGGCAGTCAGTGGGTACACCTGCGCACTTTCGCCGGGTACAACGATGCGGTCACCATCTTCACCGGCGATTGCACCTCCCCGGAAGTGCTCACCTGCACCGATTACGATGCACATGGCTTTACCGGAGAAGACTTGTACTTTGAAGCCGAAGCAGGCACAACTTACTTTATTAGGGTTCATGGCCAGCGCGCTGAGTTTGGGGTACCGCGCGGTGCCCACTGCATCCAACTGTCCAGCGATGGGCCGCCCCCTACCCCTCCTGCCAATGATGACTGCGCCAATGCCTTACCGCTGGAAGCCGATGGTAATTGTGTGTCCGGCAATAATTACCACGCGACCTTTGAAGGGCCGGTCCCAAGCAGAAACAACAAAGCACAGGCTGACATCTGGTTCCGCTTTACCCCGGAAGATGGAACGCCTTTGCGCATCCAATCCCAGGCCGACTTCGCCGATGTGCTCACCGTCTACCGGGGCAGTTGCGGAGCGCTGGAAGAGGTCGCCTGCAATGAACTGGGGCAGGAGCTCCTCCTCGAAGCCCCCGAAGCCGGCACGACCTATTACCTGCAGCTCAGCGGGTTCTTCGCTACGCTGGAAGGCACCTGCTGCTTAAAAATCGAAGCTGCCCCTGAGGAACCACCGGCAAATGTCCTGTGCGGCACCGCCATTGAACTGGAGCTGGGTGATGATTGCACGGCCGTACAACCCACCGGAGCAGGCTTTTCCGGTCCTTTGTCCTCCTGCGCACTCGGGCAGTCTGATGCCGTTTGGTACACCTTCACCGCACCCGGCAGTGGCTCGGTGGCTTTTGAGCTGGAGAGCGATTTTGTAGCCACACTAAGCGTTTTCAGCGGCAGCTGTGCCAACCTCGAAGAAATTTTCTGCGCCACGGCCCCCGATGCCTGCACCCATACCAATCGCCTCAGCGGGCTTACCCCTGGTCAGCAGTACTTCCTGCGCCTCGGGGTCAACAGCAGCCTCACAGGCTGGGCGGGAGCAGGTACGGCTTGTCTGCGGGTGGACGAAGCAAGCGGGGCACCTAATGCCGGTCCCCTGTCGCTTTTCGCCAACCTGGAATGCTTTGGCAACGGGCGTGCCCTCCTGCTACTGGAAGCTACCGGTGGCTCCGGCGGTTATACCTTTACCGGCATTTCTGATGGCAGCCTGCTTGACGATGGCATGGCTTACTTCGCGGAGGTAACGGATGAGGCCGGATGCAGTGCCGTGATTTCCGGAACCATCAACTGCCCCGCTACCTGCCCTCTGGATGTGGAGATAGAAATTCTGGAAGAAAACGACTGCCCCAACGACTTCAACGCTGTCCTGCAGGTGGCGGCATTGGGTGGTTCCGACAGCCTGCGTTATACCTGGCAAAACGGATATGACGGCCCGCTGCTCACTCAGGCTATGAACGGCAGCTACCGGGTGACGGTCACCGATCTGACCAACAACTGCTCGGCCATAGCAGCCTACGAAATAGGAGCGATTGCACCAATTGCCGTGGAAGTCCTGGAACTCAGCCCGCCATCCTCCGGCGGTATGGATGGCAGCATTTCGGTGGCCGTTAGCGGCGGCACCCCGCCTTATCTGTACGAGTGGTCCCTCGATGGCGCCTTCGTTTCCAATGCTGCCAATCCACAAAACCTAAGTGCGGGCGCTTACCAGTTGCACATTACGGATGCCAATGGCTGTACCTTCAGCGCTGAGGATATTGAACTGGGTACGCCTTCCACCACCCTTTCGGAACCTATGCATGCCCGCATCAACGTTTATCCCAACCCGAACCGCGGCCTCTTCTACGTAGATGCGGAGGATTTACCCGCTCCCGTCACTCACCTGGAAGTGTACACTGCTTCCGGGCAGTTGGTCCGGCGGGTGGACATAGGCGCTAACTGGCAACCGCCCTATGCCGTTGACCTGTCGGGCAGCAGCACGGGGCTGTACCTGCTCCGGGTGTTTACCGAAGCAGGCATAGCTCAACGAAGGGTAATAGTGGGGCGGTAGATTTTGATTACCGCACTATTGTAATTGGCAGCGCCTCACCAGTCTCCGTGCGCACCCAGTACAGGCCTGTGGGCAGTGCCGAGACATCCACAGAGGTCACCTTAGTATCCAATGCTATAGTTTGAAGCCATTGCCCTGTGCCAATGTACAATTGCAAACGCTGTGTCAATGATTGCCCGTGGGCCCTAATCCAAATACGATCACGGGCCGGATTTGGAAACAGCGTAATTTCATCGCTCAGGGAAAGACCTGTTGACCCACTGCTGATCAGCACCACCTCCTCACAATAAGTATGCTCCCCCCAGTCATTAGCCGCTGTGAGACAAACCGTATAGGTACCGGGTGCTGCATAAATGTGCTCCGGGTGCTGCGCTGTACTGCCTTGCCCATCGCCGAAGTCCCAAACCCAGCTCGTAGGGGTATTGTTGGAGACATCCGTGAAGACAACCTGTAGCTCGGCCGTTTCGTAGGCAAAAGCGGCCGCAGGCGTGAAGTCCGGCAGTTCGGATACCATCACATTTTGAACGTTGTTGGTGATGATAGGCGGATTGAAGTCGAAGTAAATGCCAGCGGTATTCTCAACTAGGGTATTTTCGTCCAGCCCGGGCAGGGCTTCGATTTCAAACTGCACAAAGCCGTGGCTTTCCGGTTCATTGGTGGTGCTGTCGGGCAGCAGGATGTCCCGGAAGTGAAATTCCAAACGGCCATCTTCGTACAGTACGGCCTCGTAGGGATGGCTGCTGCTGCCTGGCACAAAGGTGGCCCAGTCGAGGTCTTCCGATAGCTGATCGCGCAGAACCACATTGAAGGCGGTATCGGTGCCCGTATTCTGAAAACGGATGGTGTACAGCAGGGGCTCCTCAAACAGGGTATAGTTTTGAGTAAAAGGCGGTTGTTCCGAACGCGCCGGGTGCACCTGCTTATCGTTGGGATCGTACGCACAGTTGATGATGGAAGTGAACCCAAAAGTCTCTGCGGGCAGGGGTTCACCTATGGCATTATAGGGCACTACGCCCACCTGAATATCCAGGGGCGAACCGATAAATTCCACCCCGGCAATGACCATGTTCAACGCTACGGAGCGGCTCTCCCCCGGCTGCAAACCTTCAAAGTCCCAGAACAGGGTATCGCCTGACGACTGAGCGGGCACGGGCGTCGCTTCCACCAATTCGGCCAGCTCATTGAGGACCAGATAAGCCTGCCCATCGAAGGGCCAACAGCCATCATTGGTGTAATTGAGCCAAAAGGGCACGGTAAAGCCGCAGCGGGTGGGCGCAGAGGCCAGCGTTATGCCTGCTTCGGGCTCCTCGGTATTCGGGCTTACACCAAATTCCAGGCTGTCAATGGCCGTGCCATCGAAGGTGATTTCGTAGCTCTCGGGGGTGGTGGTTAGGGCCCAGCACTCTTCGAGCTGGGGGCTGATGTTGTAGGTGCCTTCTGCCCCGTAAACGGTAAACCGCCCTTCCTCATCTGTGAAGACCGCCAGTGCCTCAGGCTCTATCGTGATTGGGAAGCGGTCGAGGAGGACCTCCTGTGTGTCGCGCTGCCCATTGGCATTGATATCAAAGAAAACCTGCCCGGAAACGCCCACGTCGTTGGCCAGATTATAAGACACAATGATACGATCGATACCGCCATTCGGAGGGCTCTCTGCATTACCTACAATATCCAGGTCCCCATCGCCATCCATATCTGCCAGTTCGAAGCCGCGAACCGCAATAGCTGCGTTTGGGATGGGCAAAGGGGGCAAAAAATCACCATTGCCCTGCCCTTTCAACCACTGCATGGGAAAGTCCTGATACCCTGAAGTCACAATATCCTGCACCCCATCACCGTCGTAATCCGTCAGTGTGAATTTTTCCATAGCCGGGCCACCAACGTAGATATCCTGCTGCGCCCCCAAATAGCCGCCCCCTGTACCTGGCCACCAGGCGATCCGGTCCTCTCCCCCAAAGCTGTTATCCGCAGAAACGATGATGTCCATTAAGCCGTCCTCGTTCAAATCAGCGGCCTGTGCATAGAGCGCCGTTGTTATGTTCGTGGTCAGGGTATGAAGGTTATAAAAATCCCCTCCTCCCAAATTAATCCGGTAATCGATCACCGGGTCTTCGCCTTTGCAGACAACGAGGTCGGTAAGCCCGTCGCCGTTTAGGTCCGCAGGAAGGACATCCAGTACCCCTTCCACTTCTTCCCAAAGAAGGACGTAGTCGCCCCAACTACTGCCATGATTTGGCACCCAGCCTACGTAACCGGTAGGCTGGCCATTGTGGCTCGGAGAGGCCCAGAGCATATCGAGGTCGCCGTCGCCGTCCATATCTGCCATCTGAAGGTCCCGCTTGAAAAAATAGCCGCTCTCGAAAGGAGGCGTTTCGGTAAAGGTGCCATCCGTATTGTTGATGTAAACGCAAAACATGCTTTGGTTAGTCGCATTGTCCTGCACACTGCCTGCGAGGACATCCGGCCAGCCGTCGTTGTTGTAATCAAAAACAGCAATACTGGCAGGTTCATAGTTATGCCTCCTTGCAATCAGCCTGGGCTGCGAATACCTCTGACCTTCGTTTCTAACCCAAACCAGGGCATCGCTGCCGCCAGAGCCCACGACAATATCTGGCCGGCCATCCTGGTCAACATCAGCTACTACAGGGAGACCAACCTGGTATACACCAAGTTCTACGAGTGCGGGCGGGGCAAACGCTCCATTGCCTTCAGAAGCCAGCCAAAGCAGGGCCTCCTTTGGAGGGGCTGAGCTGTTAATTCCGTAAAGGATATCCGGGAAACCATCCCCGTTGAGGTCGGGCAGGTCAAGAAAGCGCTGATAAGCGGCATAATCCTGTAGCTTGATGTCAGGCCCGAAGTGTCCGGTACCATCGTTCTGGAGCCACCCCACTTCGCCGTAGCGGTGGCAGGAAGCAAGGTCAAGATCCCCGTCACCATCCATATCCGCCGTTTGCACATAGTAGCTACCGTAGGCGGGCAGCAGGGTATCCGGGGCCGAAAAAGCACCGCCCCCCAGATTGCGGAAAAGGGTCAGCCCGGCACCGCCTTCGTCTTCAATGCGGTTGGAACAAACGATGTCCGGCAGGTCATCCCCATCAAAGTCTCCGGTAACGACCGAATTAGGGCCTAAATGGGTATCATTAATGACCTGAAAATCAGCAAAAGTGCCATTGCCCAGGTTCTCATGCCAGCAGAGGCGATGGTCAGAATGAGCGGCGACCACAACGTCCTGATCACCATCTCCATCCAGGTCTTCTGCATGAACGCTGTTGGCACTATTATGATCAGCGCTAAGGAGCTGAGCATCGCCGAAGGTGCCGTCACCCTGCCCGGGCAGCCAGGATACGCCCTGAGATTCTCCGACAAGAGCATCCGTCTGACCGTCACCATTGAGGTCGGCAAGGTAAAGGTCTGTCACTAGCCCGGCGTCGTAAATGATCGTGGGCGGCCCGAAGGTACCATTGCCATTATTGAAGTGAATCCCAAAACCTGCCTGGTAGGAAGCAAAAAGTAAGTCTTCGTCCCCGTCGCTATCTATATCGAAGCTGGTCAGGGAGCGGTAAAGCCGGTCCGTAAAGTCAATGGGGTTTTGATGGCCGAAGGTGCCATCCTCAAGCTGCGGGAGCCAAAACAGGCGCTTATCTGTAGCACAAATAACATCGGTGCGGCCGTCGCCATTTACATCTGAGCCTATGCTGAACTGAACGTTCCCTACTTCGTCAAAGAGATCAATGGCAGGCGCATACTGGGCATTAAGCCCTGCAGTAAAAAACAGGCTTACTACTACTAACTGGAGTTTATTCATCGTTCGTTTTGGTTTAGCACAGCAAGGTACGGCTTTTGGCAGATACACCATGGCAAGGCCAATCAAAGTGTTTTGAAAATTTGATTGGGACTTCACCTCAGCTGCTATCAGGCTAATAAAAAAGCTGGTCTGATAAAAGAAAACCGCAATGCTGACTGATGGGCGCACTGGCAGGCGCAACCCTTGATGAGCCCCTAAGCTGGGAATGGCCCTTTTGCCTACCGGTCCCGCCACTGATTGGCAAACATCTGCCATACCTCATCCTTATTCACCGGATTGGCAGTGATGGTGACCGGCTCATTGCGCACCGGGTGGACAAAGGAAATGGACCGGCAGTGCAGGTGAATGGAGCCATCTTTATTGGGTGCAGGGGCACCGTATTTCACATCCCCCCGGATAGAGCAGCCAAGTCGGGCCAGCTGTACGCGGATTTGGTGAGGGCGACCGGTCAGTGGGTTGACCCTGATCAAGTGATGGTTGCCCACTTCAGCGATCAGCTCGTAGTCGAGCTCGGACTTCTTAGCGTCCTTATTGCGGGGGCGAACGGAGGCATGGGCTACGTTGCGGGTACGGTCTTTATCGATGTAGTGGACCAGGTGCCCGGATAACGGGTCCGGCCGCTCTTCGGTTATGGCCCAGTAGGTTTTCTGAATTTCGCGTTTCTGGAACAGGGCGTTCATACGGGCAAGCGCCTTGCTGGTACGGGCGTAAATTACGACCCCGCTCACCGGACGGTCGAGCCGGTGGATGGTGCCCAGGAAAACAGCACCTGGCTTGTTGTAGCGGTCAGCAATATACTGCTTCACAAACTCGCTCATGGGCTTGTCCTCTGTAATATCCCCCTGCACGAGCATGCCCGCCGGCTTATTGACCGCGATCAAATGATTGTCTTCAAAAAGTATTTGTAGTCCTTGCATAACGCTGGCTAATTATGGGACGAAGGTAATTCTTTTTCTGTATCTCCCTCCACTGCTTTCCCGGCTTCCGGCAAATCGAAAAGACTGGAAGACCCCGCACCAACACTTATAATGGACCGCATAGCGTCTTCGGGCCGGGTATTGACGTATTTGACGTCCTCTTCTTTCATGTGAAATACGAAGCCGTTGGTAGGATTGGGCCCGGTAGGCACAAAAACAGTAACGTAGCCATTGCCCAGCTCATCATCGGTCACAAACCCCGTCATCAGGGTGCCGCTGCCAAAGGGGTCAACGAGGACCACCTGCGAAAAAGGCACCTTTTTACGCCCCAAAAATTGACGGACGGTTTCCCGTAAGACGCCGTAGAAGGGCAGGCTCATCAACCACCGCTGCTCGAACTGCGTAAACATTTTACTGCCCGAACTGGTGCGCACCACCAGCCCAAGTGCAAAAAAGAACGTGAGGACAATGGACAGCGCCAGAAAATCCAGGAACCAGCCTGGCAGCTCCTCTGAAAAAGGTATCAGTGCCCGGACCGGAGAGACAAGATTCGTCATGAAATTAATCAGAATCCGGACCAGGAAAAAGAAAAGGGTGAGGGGCAATATCACTACCAGCCCCCCTATAAAAGTGGTTGCGAAAAATCGGCGCAGGCGGTTAAAAATCCGCATGAACCGGCGGGACCGCCTGCGTACTTTTTCGGAAGGTTCTATCATTCGCTATACGTTCGTCTGGTATTGTTGTTCATAATAGGCCTGGTAGGCCCCGGTAGTCACCCGCTCCAGCCATTCGGTATTGCCAAGGTACCACTCAGCGGTCTTGCGCAATCCTTCTTCTGCCTGAATGCTTGGGGCCCAGTTGAGCTCATTCATCAGCTTGGTGGCATCAATGGCGTAGCGGCGGTCGTGGCCGGGCCGGTCTTTCACGAAAGTGATCAATGCCCGGGAAGTACCCTGATCGCGCCCCAGCAAATCGTCCATAACATCACAAAGCTGATGCACCAAGTCGATGTTTTTCCATTCGTTATTGCCACCGATATTATACGTCTCGCCGTTTTTGCCTTCGTGGTAAATGAGGTCAATGGCAGCAGCATGGTCTTCCACCCAAAGCCAGTCGCGGGTGTATTGGCCATCGCCGTAAACCGGTAGTGGTTTGTTGTGGCGGATGTTGTTGATCATCAGCGGCAGCAACTTTTCTGGAAACTGATAGGGGCCGTAATTGTTCGAACAGTTGGAAATAACAATGGGCAGCCCGTAGGTATGATAGTAAGCCCGGACAAGGTGGTCAGAGCTCGCTTTGGAAGCCGAATAGGGCGAGCGTGGATCGTAGGCCGTTTCTTCTGTGAAGAAGCCGGTTTCGCCCAGGGTGCCGTACACCTCATCTGTGGAAACGTGGTAGAAGCGCTTGCCGGAAAAATCCCCCCAGTGCTGCTTAGCGGCATTGAGCAGGACCACCGTGCCCACGATATTGGTTTCTATGAAACTCATCGGGTTGGCAATAGAGCGGTCTACATGAGATTCTGCTGCCAGGTGGATGACCCCGTCGAAATCATGAGCAGCAAAGAGCTCCTGCATGGCAGCGGCATCCGTAATGTCCGCTTTCACGAAAGTGTAGTTGGCAGCGTTTTCGATATCCTTAAGGTTCTCCAGATTGCCTGCATAGGTCAGGGCATCGAGGTTAACGATGTGGTAATCGGGGTATTTATTGACCATCAGGCGGACAAGATGCGACCCAATAAACCCGGCACCACCGGTAATCAGGATTGTGGTTGGCTTAGACATGTTCTTTGGTTTTGGTTTGCGGTACAGTGGTTTGGTGTGTTTGTGGACGTTGGACGACAAAGCTAACGAATTCCTGTGGCTGTTGCCAGTCCTGATGCGAGTGATTTTCCTACCTTTGCAGGAAACCAGAATCACTCTACCTTATGCGTACGTACTTTTGGCTCTTTTTGTTGCTGCCCCTGTTGTCTTCCGCTCAGGAATACGGGGAGTTTGACCTCAACCGGGGCAATGGTATCCTCGTTGACTTCACTTACGGCTACCATACGCCTGGCGGCGACTTTGGCAAACGCTTCGGCAACCACTTCAGCGTAGGCACCGGGGCAGAATTCATTACAGATAAAGGCAACTGGCTTTTCGGGCTGGGCATGAGTTACTATTTTGGCAATGAGGTGGCAGAAAATCCACTCACCGGCCTGCTCAATGATCAGGGCCGCATCATTGGCAACAACCGTGGCTATGCCGATATACAGCTTAGAATGCGCGGTTACTACGTAGGCGGTCATGTAGGGAAGCTCATCCCACTGGGCTTTTCCAAAAATCCACGCTCCGGGCTGAGAGCGACAGTCAGTATGGGCCTGCTGCAGCATAAAATCCGAATTCAGGAAGATCCTTTGAGTTTCGTCCCCCACCTGGATGATGAATACAAGAAAGGCTATGACCGCCTCAGCAACGGGCTGGCCTTCACAGAGTTTATCGGCTATCAGGTACTGAGTACGAACAAGCTGATCAACTTTTTTGCCGGGGTGGAATTCACCCAGGGCTTCACAATGAGCCGCAGGAGCTTCGATTTTGCCACCCGGCAGCAGGACACGGCCGAACGGCTGGACCTGAATGTCGGCTTCAGGGTAGGCTGGATTTTACCCTTCTATGTTGGGCAGCGGGCCTCTGAGGAAATTTATTATTGATGGCTTTTTACACCTTGGGCATTCATCTTTACGGCCTGGCATTACGAGTTGCCGCCTGGTTCCACCCCAAAGCCCGAAAATGGGTGAAGGGGCGGCAAAACTGGGTGGAGCAACATAGGGAGCTGAGCGCTGCACTCCCGGAGAACCGCCCTCTTTTTTGGTTTCATTGTGCCTCTCTGGGCGAATTCGAGCAAGGGCGCCCGCTCATCGAAAAGCTCAAAACACGCAATCGCCCCCCACTTATATTGCTTACCTTTTACTCTCCTTCCGGTTATGAAATCCGCCAAAAATACCCACAGGCGGACGTGGTGGCCTACCTCCCGCTCGATACGCCTGCTCAGGCGAGGGCTTTTGTCGCGATCTGGCAGCCACAGCTTGCCATTTTCGTTAAGTATGAATTTTGGTTCAATGTTTTGCGGCAGCTCCAAAAGCAGCATGTCCCAACCCTCCTGATTTCAGGCCTGTTTCGTCCGGGACAGCTCTTTTTTAAGCCTTACGGCAAACCCTTCCGCCGGACCCTTGAGGGGTTCAGCCATCTCTTTGTTCAGAATGAAGCTTCCGGGCAGGTGCTGTCGGGTGCGGGGATTCATCAGTACACGGTAGCCGGAGACACCCGCATCGACCGGGTGCAGTCTATAGCACAGCAGGCTCCGGAAATCCCTGCAGCTGCCACGTTTTGCCAGTCCGCTCCGGTTTTGATTGCGGGGAGCTCCTGGCCCGAAGACGAAGCCTGCCTCCTGCCTTTCCTTAATACAGAGTTCCCTACTGACTGGAAGGCCATCATTGCGCCCCACGAAATTTCAGAAAGTCACCTGCGAAATATTGAGCAGCAGCTTTCCCTGCCCTGTATTCGCTACAGCAAAGCCGAAAACAACCCGGAACAGCTTGCAGCGGCACGGGTTTTGCTCATTGATAATATTGGTATGCTATCTGCACTTTATCAGTATGGGCGGATTGCCTACATCGGGGGAGGGTTTAAGACCGGGCTGCACAACACCCTTGAGCCTATCGCCTTTGGCCTGCCGGTGCTTTTTGGCCCTTACTACCATAAGTTTGAGGAGGCCCGCTACCTGGTCAGGGAAGGCGGAGGATTTGTCATAACCCAAAAAGACGACCTCTTCCGGACCTTTCAGCAACTGCAACACCCGGAAGCCTATACAGCCGCAGCAGCTAAGGCATTAAGTTACATCAAACAAAATCAGGGCGCTACTCAAAAAGTCCTGAACTGGATAGAAAGTGCAAGCTTGTAAGTCGTTTGGCTTTAGCATAATTGCGGCATATTCCTATCTTTGCTATTCGGTTGAACGGCACTGTCAGTGACTCAAAACTCTATTGACCTACTATAGATTATGATCTCTAACCTGAAGGCTTTCACGGCATTTGAACAGCAAAACATTCTAATCATTGGCGATGTGATGATCGACCGCTACCTGAATGGCAGTGTAGATAGGATTTCACCTGAAGCGCCGGTGCCCGTAGTCCGGCTCACTGGGCAGGAAGACCGGCTTGGAGGTGCCGCTAATGTAGCCCTCAACCTTAAAGCACTCGGAGCAACGCCCTACCTGTGTTCCGTCATCGGAGCAGATGAAAACGGAGGACAACTACAGCAACTGTTGACAGCCTTACAGTTCTCGGACCGGGGGCTGCTTCAGTCCAAAGAGCGCCGCACGACCGTCAAGTCAAGAGTCATCGCTGGCAATCAGCACCTGCTCCGGGTAGACGCCGAAGATACACACCCTCTTTCCGCCACTGAGCAGGAAAACCTCCTTCACCTGATAACAGAGCTGCTGGAGCAAAAGGAAATTCACGCCATTCTTTTTCAGGATTATAACAAGGGCGTGCTCTCTTATCCAGTCATCCGGGCGGTCATCCTCGAAGCCATCAAACGGGATATCCCTACTGCTGTAGACCCCAAGTTCGACAATTTCTGGTCCTACAAGCATGTGACACTCTTCAAACCCAATCTGAAGGAAATACGGGCACAAATGCCCTTTGAAGTGCAGCCCACTCTGGAAGACCTGAATAAGGCAGCTGACCACTTGCGCAACAAACTGGGCAATCCCTACAGTCTGGTTACCCTTTCCGAACGGGGCATTTACCTCAACAACCGGGGCGAAGGGCAGACTATTCCCACCCACCCCAGGTCGATCACCGATGTATGTGGTGCCGGTGATACGGTTTTTGCAGTTGCCGGGCTTGGCCTTTCCCTGGGCATGCCGCTGGAGGAAATTGCGCGTTTGTCCAATCTGGCAGGTGGCCAGGTATGCGAACGGGTAGGCGTGGTCCCTGTAAACCGGGAACAACTGGAACAAGAATATCAGCAGCTCCTTAGTGAAGGAGAGATTTCGTAACCTGGATTGCTAAAGGCTTTCTTTCGCTGGACCAGAGACCGGTTTTTCGCTAAATTGATGTATTCGTTTTAGTGCAATTTGCGCCCGGGAGCCACCTCCCACTCTATTCAAAATCAAAACCCTGGATCAAGCTATGAAAAAATCGTTTACCCTATTTCTGTTTTTGGTATCGTATTTGTCCTCCGCTAATGCAACGGTCCCCTTTTGGGAAGTGCACTTTGAGGCCGGCCTGCCTAACGGGTGGTCCTCAACCGATGCATCCGGTCAGAATGTATTATGGACCTACTGCAATGACTTTGGGGAGTGCCTCTCTGATCAGAGCCCAATTGAAGGCTTTTATTCTGAATCAGCTGACAATGGTTTTATGCTGCTCAATTCCGGTGCGGCCGGCCCTTTGCCTGGCAATGGCCACATCAGCCGGTTGCGTAGCAACAGCATTGATTGCTCCGGTCACGAGCGGGTCTATGTGCAATTCCAAACCAGCATCGCCACCGATAATGAAGCTGCATTTCAGAAAGCCGTGCTAAGGGTCATCACCCCGCTTGGCGAATCCACCTTCCGCCCTTTCCCCACCCTGAGGCGCAATGCCCAGCAACTGGCACCTAACCCTGACATTGCCCCGGGCCGCCCCTACGTGGTGACTTTCGACATTACTAACCTCGCTGCCGGTCAAAGCTCGGTCGAACTGGAATGGGAATGGGCTGCCAATTATGAATTCGCCTGGATGATTGATGATGTTATCCTTACCGAAAAACACCCTGCAGCACCCGAAAATGTCATTTTTTTCGAGCCTTTTGAGTTTGGAGACAATGGATGGACCTCCAATGTCTTATTTTTTAGCGAGAGTGACTCCACCTGGCAATGGCGGTACGGCGGTGATGCCAGCCGCGGGCTGGGCGCCGATCAAAGCGCATTAGGGCCAGATTTCTTCATTCATTCCGAAACAGCGGTGGATGGCGCAATGCTCTTCGATGGGGACTACTACACCACACTAGGGGACGAGCCCGGGCAGCAGTTCCACATTTGCGAACTGATTTCGCCAGTCATTGACCTCACACAAAGCAGCAAACCTCTGGCCTTATCGTTTCACCAATTAGCCTGGCTGGGCAATACCGCCTTCAACGCCCCCTCTTCCGATGGCACCCGGTTTATCACTTCCTTTTCGTACAGTACCAACGGAGGCGCTACCTGGAGCGCACCGCAAGGCGTCAATCCCTACCTCACCCCGGTAACAAGTGCTAATGGCAATCACCTTCCGCCCTATGACAACAGAGAGTATTTTCCACTCCCAAACCTGGAAGGCGTAGATGAATTCCGGATCAAATTTACCTGGGCGGGCGACTTTTACTTTTGGGCACTCGATGATATTGCGCTGGAGGAACGCCCCGACAGCGACCTGAGGACGAACCCCAACTTCTTTACCCGCTTTCCAAATATGCAAACCCCGGTGGGGCAACTTACGGATATCCCTCTTCAATCTGATTTGCAAAATATTGGAAGTGCAAATGCCACTATTGTCACCCGTAGTTTCCAGTTAGCAAATACTGAAAATGAAGAGGTCCTGTTCTCAACAGAGGAAGCAGTGGCAGAGGTACTTGCCGTGAACGAGCTTTATGAAAATCAGCCTTTTGAGGACCTGATGCCCTCTTCAGTTATTACCAATACCGGCACTTACCAGGGTATATACGGCAGCAGTCATATAGAGCCGGACCAACGACCTGAAAACGACAATATCAGCTGGAGTTTTCAAGTTACTGATTCCACTTTCGCTAAAGAGTTGGGGTTTACCCGGGATATCGCCCCGGTAGAACAGGTAGACTACAGCTATGGCAACTGCTTCTTCATGCCTAATGGCGATGGCCTGTACGCCCGTTATGTTTCATTTGGCGTAAGCAATCCGGTGCCGCTCGCCAATTTCAGCCGGGCGGTCAATGTAGTCCTGCACGAGTGGGCAGGTGACCTGAACAACAATAATGAGGCGGATGCTGAAGAGCTACAGGAGATCGGCATTAACCTCTATCCATTTAACGGGACAGAGGGGCTGGGTATGATCACGCTCCCGGTCTCCTTCGAAGGTGAAGGCATCCCCTTGAAAGACAGCACCTACTACATCATCAGTGTACGTTACAATGACCCTACGCCTCCCCTGCTTTTTATGCTGGCCAGTGACACAATTGATTATACCGCAACGGTTGCTGCGCACAATTCCACGCCCGGGCTTGTTCCACAGTACGCAAGTGCATTAGACGTTGGCAATGAAGGGGCATTCAGCATGTTGGGTTTTGGATACAATATCGTGCCGGTAGTAAGGCTGCACATTGGTGAATCGCCCATTTTGACCCAAACTGCGGAAACGGAACCCTCGGCAGTAGCGGTCAGCATAAGCCCAAATCCTGCTAATGAGGCTTTCGAGGTCCATTTGAAGGGGGATTTTGTTGCGAAAGACGCCAGTTTAAGGGTCACTGATGCCTCGGGCAAGACAGTTCTTGACAGGGAAATTAAGGATTCTCTTAATAAAAGCTTTACATTTGCGGCTCGTCAGTTGCCTTCCGGTTGGTATACCGTCCGGCTTGAAACGGCAGAAGGCGTTCTCACTAAACCCTTGGTTATACAGCATTAACCCCAGCGTTTTCTTTTGCTTAAAGAAGGAAGAACATTGAGAAAAACATCAAATCATCTTATATATATGAATTCACGTAGACTAATTACAATCACCTTGTTTATGCTGGGCATGGGCGTTTTCACAACCCTGTCTGCCCAGAACGTATTGCTGTCCGAAGACTTTGCCAATGGCATTCCTGCCGACTGGACCAACGAAGATGCGTCCGGTAACGGTGCAATCTGGACCTGGTGTAATGATCCGGCAGCCGGACAGGGCGATGGCTGCCCTGCCGTCTGGAATGATCAGATCAACCAGCAGATGCCATTTGCTGCGGAGACCGCCACGAATGGCTTTGTAACAGTTGACTCTGATGCTGCGGGTGGTGCAGTTACACACACTAGTGAGCTGACCATTGCCCCTCAGGACTTCTCAGCCCAGGATGCCGTTTGGATTGCCTTCCAGGCACACATTGGCGTTTTTGCTTTCTCTGCAGAAGACAATGCCATTCTTCGCGTCAGCAATGACGGAGGTACTAACTGGGATACCTACACAGTCTTTCCTGGCCTGACTACTGGTGAGCGCTGGTCAGAAAACCCGGAACAGATACAGCTTGACATCTCAGCAACTGCTGCCGGTGAGTCCAACGTACTCATTCAGTGGCAGTGGACTGGTAACTGGGAGTACAACTGGAATCTCGACGACGTATTCATTTACGACGCCGACCCACGCCCGGCCAACGACATGCGCGTGAATAACTTCCGCGCCGTAGCGCCTAACTTTGCAACACCTGCTTCTCAGGTAACGCCATTTGGCTTCATCGCTGATATTCAAAACCTCGGTTCTCAAACACAGGAAAATGCAACGCTTACCGTCTCCATTAGCGATGCAGGTGGCGAAGTATTCTCTGACGAACTGGTATATGCATCGATCGGTGCCGATTCTGTAGCCGAGAATATTTTCTTCGAAGAAGAATTCGTTCCTGACATGATGCCAGGGGCTTACACCGGTCAGTACGAGCTGACGCTGGGTGAAGCTGATGCTAATCCTGAGGATAATGTTCGTCCATTTTCCTTTATCGTTACAGATACGCTTTTCCAGCGTGATAGCGGAGAAGGACTGGGTGGTACCCGCCCGGCTGACGACAACGACTTCAGCTACGGTAATGTCTATTATGTTACCAACGGTGAGAACCTCTTCGCCCGTTACGTAACCTTCGGTGTAAGCAACTTCGACGAAGTGGCTGGTTTTGCTGTTTCCACACTACTTTACGAGTGGACAGGCGACCTTAATGGTGATGGACAGGCTGCCGGTGATGAGCTCGATGGGCCTATCGCATTCAACAGCTACGCTTTCACGGGTGAAGAGACAGGTCCTCTGGTAACTATCCCGGTTGATATTGACGAGAACTTCCCTGCACTGAAGGACGACACCTACTACATCATTGTAGTTCAGTTTGCTCCGGATGATGACGATTCTGACCTGTTCCTGAGCACGACTTCTGACATTGACTATTCTGCTTCCAATTTTTACCAGGACTCCGTAGGTAACAAAGCCATTCCTTACGTAGCCCTTGACGTAAGCAACGTAAATGAATTCTCACTGGTCGGCTTCGGTCTGGACAATATTCCGGTTGTTCGCCTTTCAGTCGGTTCTGCAACAAACAGCACCGTTGCTCAACTGCCGGAAAACAGCCTTGAAATCATGCCTTCTCCTGCCAATACTCAGTTCCAGGCAATTGTAAACCTGGAAACACCTGCACAGGAGGTAACGGCTACACTGTTCAGCGCGAACGGCCAAGTGATGGAAACCCGTAACCTGAGCAATATTCAGCAGACGACGCTGGACTACAACGTCAGCAACCTGCCCGCTGGCAACTACTACCTGCGCCTGCAGACCGAGCAAGGTATCCGTACCCTGCCCGTTGCGGTACAGCACTAATTGAGATTATCATAACTCAATAAGGAATGCCCCGGTGGACACTTGTTCCGCCGGGGCATTTTGTTTTGTTGCGAATGGCTGAACCGGTTACGGCTGTTGCGCTGCCCAGACCGGGCTGCCTGCCCGTACTGCCGCAACGGCATTCCTAACCAAATCCACCGCCCGCTCAATATCTTCCGCACGGGTAAAGCGCCCCAGACTAAACCGCAGGGAGCTGTGGGCTTCTTCTGCCGTGAGCCCCATCGCCCGTAACACATGGGAAGGCTCTACTGATGCCGAGGTACAGGCAGAGCCGGAAGACAGCGCCAGTTCCTGAGCGAAGCGCATCATAACGGTATCAGATTCGGTGAAGGGGAAAGCGATATTTGAGACATGCGGCAAACGATGCTCCGGGTGCCCGTTGAGAAAAGCCCGGGGCACTTCCCTGAGCAATTGTTGTTCCAGTTGGTCGCGCAGAGGTCGCAGGCGCTGAGCCTCTGCTTCCATTTGGGCCTTGGCCAGAGCAGCTGCCTTTCCAAACCCTACAATGCCCGGCACATTTAGCGTACCCGACCGCAGGCCCTGCTCGTGCCCGCCACCGTGCACCTGAGCAGCCACGCTCACCTTGGGCTGCCGGCGGCTCACATAGAGCCCTCCCACCCCTTTCGGCCCGTACATCTTGTGGGCAGAAAAAGCCATCAGGTGCACCCCGGTCTCCCGCGGATGGCAGGGCAGTTTGCCCACCACCTGAGTGGCATCGCTCATTAGCAAGGTGCCATGCTTGTCGCAAAGAGCTCCAATCTCCTGCATCGGCTGCAGCACGCCGGTCTCGTTATTGCCCCACATTATGGATACCAGTACGGTATCCGGGCGAATGGTGGCTTCCAGCTCATCTAAATCAACGAGCCCATCAGGTTGCACATTCAGGTAGGTGACCTCAGCTCCCAGTTGTTCGGCTCGCCCGCAGGCGTCGAGCACGGCTTTGTGCTCTGTTTTCAGGGTAATGATGTGGTTGCCTTTACGGCGGTATTGCTCCAGTGTGCCCAGGATAGCCAGATTGTCAGACTCGGTAGCACCGGAAGTAAAGATGACCTCTTTAGCTTCCGCGCTGATCAGGTTGGCGACCTGCTTGCGTGCCGACTTAACGGCATCTTCCGCCAGCCAGCCCAGAGCATGATTCCGGCTGGCTGCATTGCCCGGTTGTTCGTAAAAATAGGGCAGCATGGCTTCTACGACCTTAGGGTCGCAGGGGGTGGTGGCGTTGTTATCCAAATATATCATTCTTCTTCCTCTTCTTCAGTGGGATATTTGACACTAACGATTTATCAAATCAACGCTCATCAAGAAAAGTTTTCAAGCTCTTTTTTTCCTTCTTTCCATCTACCATGAGCTTAACTTCCTCGTAAGCAGAGGATAAACCCTGATAAAACTCCATTTCTTCTTCGTTCAAACTCAAGAGCACGCCCGGCGAAAGGAGTGCGCCGGGCGAGACGGGCACACCTAGTCTTTTTGCTAAAGCAAGAATTTGTGCTAAGTCATCTTTTTTCTCGATACTCAAAAGTAAGCGAGTCATATCTTTTCTTTTTCTGCTTAACGAAAGATAAGCAATTTTAGTTGCGCCTCCAATTCGCTCGCCGGGGCAGAATCCCTACTTTTGCTTTTCGGCAAAATACCATCCAATATGTCACAAGTACAAGAATTCAACGACTACCGGGCCAAGATGAATGAGAAAATTTTGGCGGAGGACAATAAAGTTTTGAAGCGCTTTTTCAATCTCGATACAAATGCGTATCAAGAGGGTGCACTTTCTTCCAAAACTAAAGAATTGCTGGGCCTGGTGGCCTCTATGGTACTGCGGTGCGACGACTGCATCCGCTATCATCTGGGCAAATGCCACGAGCAGGGCGTGACCAAAGCGGAGGTCTTTGAGGTCTTCGCCATCGCCAATCTCGTTGGAGGCTCTATCTGCATCCCGCATACGCGCCGGGCGGTGGAGTACTGGGAAGCTTTGGAGGAAGCATAGGAATTTTTAGAATACGGTCTTAAGAAACGGAAGACAAACATGAGCTATTTAGACGAATTGAACGACGTACAGCGGCAGGCGGTGACGAATACAGATGGCCCTGTGCTGGTAGTCGCCGGGCCGGGCTCCGGTAAGACCCGGGTGCTGACTTACCGCATCGCTCACCTGATTGAGAAAGGGACAGCGCCCTGGGAAATCCTCGCCCTGACCTTTACCAACAAAGCGGCACGCGAAATGAAGGAACGGATCGGAAAGGTGGTCGGCCCGAGAGCCAACCGCGTGTGGGCAGGCACCTTCCACTCTATTTTCGCGCGCATCCTCCGGGTGGAAGCCGAAAAGATTGGCTATCCGTCCAACTTCACCATTTATGATTCGGACGACTCCAAGAGCGTGATCCGGTCAATCATTCAGGAAATGAACCTGAATAAGGACCATTACAACCCCAACGCCATCCTATCGCGCATTTCCTCCGCCAAGAGTAGCCTCATCACCCCAAAACTCTACGAAAAGGATGAGGAGCTACGGGAGCAGGACCGTATGGCCAAGCGCCCGCACCTCCATGCCATTTACAAAAAATACACGGCCCGCTGCAAACGCTCCGGAGCGATGGACTTTGACGACCTGCTGTACCGCCTGTACGAGCTCTTCCAGAAAAACCCGGACAATGTGCTCGATAAGTACCGGGAGAAATTTAAATACGTGCTGGTGGATGAGTTTCAGGATACCAACCACCTGCAGTACTCCATCATCCGGAAGTTTATACAGTACGATAAAAGCGACCGCAACATCTGTGTGGTGGGCGACGATGCTCAGAGTATTTATGCCTTTCGGGGGGCGACCATTCAGAACATCCTGGACTTTGAGAAGGACTTCGAAAAGCACGGTATCAAAGTCTTCAAGCTGGAGCAAAACTACCGGTCTACCGAGCACATCGTACAAACCGCTAACGAAGTGATCGGCTACAACCGCCGCCAAATCAAAAAGACCATTTGGTCGGACAAAGGCGACGGGCACAAGATCAAGCTCATCAAAGCCATGACCGATGGAGAAGAGGGACAGCGCATTGCGGATAACATCCTGGAGCAAAAAAACCGCCACCATTTGCGCAACAGCGAGATTGCTATTTTGTACCGGACCAATGCGCAATCCCGCGTTTTTGAAGAATACCTGCGCCGGTACAACATCGCCTACAAAATCTTCGGCGGGCTGTCATTCTACCAGCGTAAGGAAGTAAAGGATATGGTCGCCTACCTCCGCCTGGCTGTCAATACTATGGACGAGGAAGCCCTGCGCCGGGTCATCAACTACCCCAAACGCGGCATTGGCAAAACCACCCTGGATAAAATCAGCACGGTGACTGCTCAGCTTGACAAACCCCTCTGGGAGTGCCTGGGCCGGGTACAACTGAGCAAGCGCGCTTTAGGGGCTATTGCCGACTTTGTAGCCATGATCAAATCCTTCCAAAAGAAGGCAGAGGGAGAAAACGCCTACGAGGCTGCCAGCTACATCGCCAAGCGCTCAGGCATAATGGATGAGCTCAAAGCAGATAATTCCGTGGAGGGTATCAACCGCATGGAAAACGTAAACGCACTCCTCGATGGCGTCAAAGCTTTTGTGGAAGACGACACCGTTATTGATACGGAGACGATTGCCGATAAATCACTGGCCAGCTATCTACAGAATATCGCTTTGCTTACAGATTTGGACACCAAAGAAGACGAGAACACCGAGTACGTCACTCTGATGTCGGTACACGCCGCGAAGGGATTGGAGTTTAAATCCGTCTTTGTGGTGGGTATGGAAGAGAAACTGTTCCCTTCCTTCATGTCGCTGGAATCACAGGATGGCATTGACGAAGAGCGCCGCCTGTTTTATGTGGCCATCACGCGGGCGGAGCAGTTCCTTACGCTTTCTTACGCCAACAGCCGCTACCGGTACGGCCAGATGCGGTACAACGAGCCCAGCCGCTTCCTGCAGGAAGTACCTCTGGAGCGCCTGGAGGAAATCAGCGGTGCGCGTTCGTCCTTTGGCAGCAACCGGCCTGGCTTTATGGACCGCAGTACCGATAACGGCAATAGCAACGGCAGCAGTGGTGCCAGGGTATCTGGTAACTTCAAAAAGCCTGACCGGGCGGTTAGCCTTGGCATTGACCCCAAAGACTTCAAACCCAATGCCCCTACCGAAATACAGGCCGGCATGAAAGTACTCCACCTCAAGTTTGGAGAGGGCAAAGTCCTGAGCATCGATGGCGGCAGTGCCAACCGCATCGCCACCATATTCTTCAAAAACGCCAGCGACCCTCAGCAGCGCAAGATCATGCTGAAGTTTGCCAAGCTGCAAATCATTGGCTAATGACAATGGACCGAACAACGCTACTACAGCAAGCCGAACAGCTCCGGCGCCGCTGGTTCCGGCAACTGCAGGCGATTGAGGGAGAGCCCAACTGGCCTAAAGGGTGGGAACGGCTGGAGTACCTCCGGAGCCTGATCAAGCAGGTGGAGCAGCTCGGGGAAGAGGACTGGGCAGAGCAGGCAGAAGCACAGCAACTGAGCCTGATCGTACAGGAGGCCAGGGATTTATAACCCCTGAAAGCGGCTCCAACTACCCCTTTTTGTGGACGAACTTATTGTAGTTTTTTCGGTCGTGGCGGTCGAGGTAAGCTTCAATGAGGGCTTCCCGTTCAGCGGGTGGCATTGGGTTATTGGCTTCGTACATACCGGCTGCCCGGCGTTGGCGGAGCGCTTCGTAAAGTGTGACCGCGCAGGCCACGGAGATGTTCAGGCTTTGCACCATACCCATTTGCGGGATCAGGAAATTGCCGGTAGCGAATTGCAGGGAAGCCTCAGAAACCCCATCGTGCTCATTCCCAAACAACAGGGCTACGGATTGGGTGAAGTCAATATCGTACAAGTCCACAGCCTGTTCTCCCAGGTGTGTCGCCCAGATGTCGTCATACCGTTGCTGCACATGGTCAAAACAGGCAGCTACATCGTGGTAAAGGTGAATATCGATCCATTTTCGCGCACCGGAACTGGCATTTTTTCCAATTTCAATGCGTTCCTGATCGAGGCTGGGCTCGGTGTACAGTACGAAGATTTCCCGAATACCGACGGAGTCACAGGAGCGCAAGACAGCACCGATGTTATGCGGATCATGCACATTCTCCAGCACCACAGTGAGGTTGGGCTGCCGGCGGGCGGCAACCGAAGCTAACCTTTCCTTTCTTTCTACTCTCAATTTATCTCAAATTCGCTGACTGAAACTGGTAGTCCTGAAACTTCAGGATATTGACATGCTTGTTCTCAAACTTCTGTATTGGCGGGTTCTCCATACCGGTAGTGGTAGGCCGGACCACCCGCTCAAAGTCGAACCTGGTATGCAGCATCTGCTCCGGCTCCTGCTCCAGCTGATACTGAAACTTGGTGCCATAATCATTAAGCATACGGCCAAAGTAGCGGGTCACGTCATAGGCGAGGAAGGCCTCCTCTCCGGGCGTTATGCCAAACCGGTTGTAAAACTTACGTTTAAAGAACCGGATATCATCCGAGTAATTATCCAGGTAGGCATCGCTGCTAATATGTACATTCAGGCTTTCGTACAGGTCAAAATCGATCCGCTCGTATTCCTGCCACTGCGGCATGCCATAGACCACCACATGCATGGGCGCTGCCTGAGCCTGACCAGGCCCTCGTTCCTGATTCATGGGGTTCTTAGCGAGCTTTGCCTGACTGAGGAAAGAATACACAAAAGTTTCATTGGACCATGAAGGCACGATAAATACGGTGGTATCGCCGGGTGTCATGAAGGACGACAAATCAATATTCCCAAACCGCTCTTCGTCATTATTGTCTACCTCTACCACGTACTCCCGCAGCCGAAGGGAATCCTCAATACGCCCCTCAAGGCGGAAAATCTCTTCCTGGAAATAGTTGAACCGGGCCCGCTCTACTTCTTTGTCCCTTGATACCAGTACGATTTTCTTACGCCCATAGTTCTCGTAGGCGTGCTTCGTAATGGCCTGGCAGTGCGACTGCAAGGTAGGGCTCACCTGTATGTAATTCGGATTAGCTGTGGCAATATTTGCAGAAGCGCTATGCGGTGAAACGTAGGTTTTGTTGTTACGGCGGGCAAATTCGGCTACCATCTCCACATTATCACTCCGGTACGGGCCAATAATCAGGTGAGAATTGTACAACTCGGACCGCGTGTTGAGCAACCGCCCCACTACTGCTTCCTGAGCTTTGCTGTCCATGACGCGGACGTTCAGCTTCACGCCTTGCTCATCGAGCTCATCCAAAGCCATCTGCATACCCCCGTAGTAATTGAGGGCCCAGGTGGAGTTGCGGAAAATCTCGTTGCTTTCCGGATTGAAGCGGTCCGAAAGGAAAGGCAACAGCACCGTTACGTTATAAGAGGTATAAAACTCTGTACCGAAGTCTCCCCGCTCAATAAGCTTGGAAGGATTGCCCATGACCTCCTCCTGGGCGATGCCCTCTCCGGACTGAATAGGCGGGATACTATCCGCAGAAACCAATTTCCACTTGATCGTGTCCATGGTTTCGACCGGCGTTTCATCCACGATAACCAGCTGACCGGTTTCAGGATCGTAGATTTTTTTGCCCGGCAGGGGGTCAAGCTCCTCACCAATTTCTTTCGGCTCCTCTTCTGTTTCGGCTTTCCGGAATAAAGCACAGGAAGAGACAGTAAGCCCCAGAAAAAGGGCAATCAACAGTCTATTCCCATTCAATTGTGGAAGGCGGCTTAGTGCTGATATCATAAACGACACGGTTTATTCCTTTTACATTATTGATGATCTCACTTGACACCGTGGCCAGGAAATCGTGTGGAAAGCGGCTCCATTCCGCAGTCATCCCGTCCCGGGAGTTCACTGCCCGCAGGGCAACGGTTTTTTCATAGGTCCGTTCATCGCCCATTACACCTACCGATTGCACCGGAAGGAGGATGGTACCCGCCTGCCAAACTTCATCGTACAAGCCGAATTTACGAAGATTGTTGATATAAATCGCATCTGCCTCCTGCAGCATGCGCACCTTTTCCGGTGTAATGTCCCCTAAAATCCGGATCCCCAGGCCCGGACCGGGGAACGGATGCCGGCTTACAATCGCCTGTGGCACCTCTAATTCTGTACCTACAAGCCGCACCTCGTCCTTGAACAACATACGCAGCGGCTCCACAATTTTGAGGTTGAGCATTTCGGGCAAACCGCCCACATTATGGTGCGACTTGATAGTCACCGAAGGGCCATGTACCGAGACTGACTCAATGACATCCGGGTAGATAGTGCCTTGCCCCAGCCATTTAATCGCCCGGTCTTCTTCTTCCAGCTTCAGTGCCTCTCTTTCAAAGACCTCAATGAAGACGCGGCCGATCACTTTACGTTTCTGCTCCGGATCAGAGATCCCTTTCAATTCCTCATAAAACGCCTCTTTGGCATCCACACCAACCACACGCAGCCCCATATCCTTGTAAGAATGGAGCACTTCCTCGAACTCATCCTTACGCAGCAACCCATTATCCACAAAAATACAGACCAGGTTATCGCCTATTGCTTCGTGCAGCAGGGAGGCCGCAACGGTGGAATCCACACCACCGGACAGCCCCATTAAGACGTGGTCGTCCCCGAGTTGGTCACGCAGAGACTGCACTGTTTCTTCTACGAAGGCGGCCGGGGTCCATTCGGCATCACAGCCAGCGATGTCTTTTACAAAGTTCTTAAGGACGGTCATGCCATCCAGGCTATGCGAAACCTCCGGGTGGAACTGTATACAATAAACGGGTTGTGCGAAAGCGCCTGCTTTCGACTTATACGCTGCAACATCCACATGCGCTGTACCCGCCAGCAGTTCGAACTGTTCAGGAATTTCCATGATCGTATCCCCATGCGACATCCACACCTGAGAGCCCTCAGGCACATCAGCCAGAAAGGGGTCCGCCTGAAACATACGGCTCAGTTCGGCTTTGCCATACTCTCTTTTCAGAGAACGCTCCACCTTACCGCCCATCTGTTTGGCGATGTACTGCGCACCATAGCAGATACCCAGCACCGGGCGCTGCCCAATGAGTTGGTCCAGGTCAGTATGTAGTGCGTTTTCGTCGGCAACGGAAAAAGGGCTTCCCGATAAAATAATGCCTTTGATGGTGTCGTCCAGCTCCGGCACCTTATTGAAAGGCACAATCTCGCTGTAGACGTTGAGCTCCCGGATACGCCGCGCAATGAGCTGCGTATACTGCGAGCCGAAGTCGAGGATGAGGATTTTTTCTGTCATGGCGCGAAGATAGGATTTTCTCCCATCATTACTGCCCTTTGCCGGTATTGGAATGACAGTGGGCTTGGGTACATTAAAGGTTACTCCTGCAAGCCACGCCCCTGTTTACGGATTTTACCCTCCTTATTGAGCTGCTTCATCAGGCGGTCCAGGATACCATTGATGAAATCCTTGCTTTTGTCAGTGCTGTATTGCTTGGAAATCTCCACGAACTCATTGAGCGTGACCTTAGTAGGGATAGACGGGAAAGAGGTCAGCTCGCTCAGGGCCATCTTCAGCAGGATCATATCGATTACGGCAACCCGGTCGGCATCCCAGTTTCGGAGCGTAGGCTCAATTACGGACAGCAAATCGTCCCCTTCCTCAATGACCTGCCGCAGCAAACGCTCGCCGAAGTCATCCACGGCTTCATCCTGTGGGCGGTGCTCCTCAAAGAAGTCGCCCTCCGCCGGCAGTGACTTGATCGTTTTCTTCACAGCTCCCACCACGAGAGACTCATCATCGACCCAGTTGGAAAAATGGTCTTCCAGGAAATCGTTGAAGGGTTCATTGTTGACCAGGTGCTTGAAGAGGGACAGCAGCATTTCGGTATGCTCCTCATTGGTGTGAGAAGCCTGCCGGCTGTAAGTGAGGTACTCTTCCGTCTTAGCAAAGTCCTGATAGAAAGTCCGGATATTATCCAGGTCTATGCGGTTTTTAAGCTTGCGGCGGCGCAGCAATTCCTGAAACCCATCATTGCGCACCAACGACTGAAGGAGTTCGTTTTCAGCCAGTACGGCCGTGAACTGCTTATCCGAATCAGAGGGCAGGAGTTTTTCCAATTTCTTGGCTTTATCCTGAATGGCATACTCTGATGTACGCACCAGTGCCCAAAGCGTGAAGAGGTACAAATCAAAAGAGCGCTGTACATTCGCCTTGTATCGTTTGACGGTGTCGTCAAGCCCAAGCGAATGATCCTGGCTCATGGAATAAAGCATCTGCATTACTTTAATGCGGATATTCCTTCTACTCAGCATATTTCAATATTCCCGGTTAAAGTCCTCGCAAATATACACTCTGATTGCTGGTTTGCGACATTGAGACGTATCAATTTGCCTTTTAAACAAAAAAAGCCCGGGCCGACCAGCCAAATTCCTGACTCCAGCCCAGGCTTTTTGTGCCTTTCAGCAATTATTAAGATTATTGCATGTAGCTGGCTTTCAGCTCGTCATACGTAGGCAGTTTCTTGTAGTGCCATTTACCGATGACCTTGCCATTTTTCAACAATACCACGCCTGGGTTAGACCGGACAATGGTTTTCAGCAGGATATCATCGCCCGTGTAGAATGGATAGCTGCTGTTGGAAGCCGCCTGGAACTGCTCCAGCTTTTCCGGTGAGGCAAAGCTGGTTGCCCCAAACACCTTAAAGCCTTCCTGCTGCGCCTCTGCCAGTACCGGATTGACAATATCCATCCAGGGGTCGAGATAGTCCTTGCCAAAGTGGTAAGTGGTTTGCTCGATCTGCCGCTTGTCCACCCGGTCAATACTGCGCACCAGCTTGATGGTGTCTTCCACGGCCACGGTGTCTACTTTGTAAATGGTGTCACGGAGCATCTGTGTGGTGACTTCTTCCTTCTCAGTGTACAACTTATAGGCAACCACCATAAAGCTGTAGTCTGGATTGTTAAGGATATCATAGGTCACATCGCCGCCTTCCGGCCCGCCCGATAGTTCGAAATCACTGATTTTGCTGCGCTCCACCACCTTGGCAGTGGTATCGCCTTCCAGTTCCCACTGCTGTGCCAGGTAACTCGCCAGCTCCGCTTCATAGGGTTCGCCTTCTGCGCTTGGGATGCCGTAGCCGTCAGCGGTTTTCACAACTTTGACCACGGGTTTAGCCTTGATCTGTTCGAGGTCCCATTCTTCCTTTGGGTAGTCCTTGTATTTTTTCAGGTATTCATCGATAGGGAACTGCGCAGTTTCTCCTGTTTCCTTGTTGGTGACCTTGTAGGCGATGACTTCAGCATTATTTTCGGCAAGGTCTTCCAGTTCCTTCTCCAGGCGAATGTTGGCTTCGTTATGGAAGGGGCGGAAATCGGTGTGCGGGATGTCCCACATGTAGTTGCTGAAGCAGTAAAGCGTCAGTGCAGCGGTGCCCAAAATCACCGTTGCGGTACGCCCCCCTGCGCCCATGAGCTGATGCATTTTCCCATGGAAAACCAGGAACAGAACGGAAGGCACGAGCAGGAATACATCCTTCATAAAGGAAGTGAAAGGTGCCAGTTTGATGAAATCTCCAAAGCAGCCACAATCGGTCACTTTCATATTGGTTTCCACATAGGACCCCCACTGTCCAAACTGGAAGAAATTGACGCCCGCAGGCACATAGCCGGTCAGGAAGGTAAAGCCCGTCAGCACGGTAAAGAAAGCCACGAGCAGGAAGAAAGCCCATGCTGTCAGCTTCCGGGAAGAACCAATGAGCAGCATGATGCCGAGCACGATCTCAAAGACGATCATGAACACAGAAAAGCCGATCGCCCATTCCGCCAGCTGCGGAAACATCGGTGCCAGGAAGGAGAACCAGGTGCCGGAGAAGGTAGACTCGAACTCCGCAAAGTACTGCTCCATTTTGTAGGCCGTACCAAGCGGGTCTACCGCCTTTACCCATCCGGAAAAGATAAACAACACCCCGCAGAAGTTTTGCAGGAAGCTGATGATCCAGTTTTCAATGCGCTTGGTCGTCAACCCGATAATCAGGGTCAGCAGCAGCGCCACGGCTGCAACGGAAAGTACCAGAGTGCCTATAGTCATGATGAAGCGTTTTGTTCGTTCAGTTTGATGAGTGCAAAAATAGCATAATTGATGATGTCCAGATAATTGGCATCCAACCCTTCTGAAACCAGGGTCTTGCCGGCGTTATCTTCAATCTGCCGGACCCGCAGGAGCTTTTGCAAAATCATATCCGTCATGGAAGCGATGCGCATATCCCGCCAAGCCTCCCCGTAGTCGTGGTTTTTGGCTTCGAGCAGTTCCCGCGTCAGCGCCACTTTGGCATCATAACGGGCAACCGCATCTTCGGGAGGCAGCTCTATCGGGGCATCCTCCGGCAACTCCAGCTGAATCAGCGCCATAATACTGTAGTTGATGAGCCCGAAATAATCATCTTCCACCCGGTCTTCCACTTTTTGCTGCTGTTTTTCCTCTATACTGCGGATACGCTTGGCCTTGATGTACAGCTGATCGGTCATAGATGCCGGCCGCAGGATACGCCAGGACGTACCATAGTCCGCAGTCTTTTTTCGGAACAGCTCCCGGCACGCTGCCATAATCTCGTCGAAGGAGTCCAGTGTGGTTTTCAAGGTGCGTGGTTTTGCGCAAATATACTCACTCCCGTTTCTAATTGAGAATTCCATGCGGTAAAGATGGCAATAATACCGTTACGTCCTGTTAATACCTTTGCAAGGTTTGTTAACAGGGTGTAAAAGATTAATTTCACGCCGATGCCGAACCTAAAAGATACGTACCAGACGATTAGCGGGATGGCTTCGGGCGAATTTCGCGACCGGGGCAGCAAGTTCATTGCCTACGCCTACCCGGCTTACAACGAAGACGAGTGGAAAGCCGCCCTGGAAGACGTCCGCAAGCTCCACCCCAAGGCCCGCCACCACTGCTACGCTTACCGCCTTGGGCTGGACCAGAACAACTTCCGCGCCAATGATGACGGAGAACCCAGCGGCACCGCCGGCCGGCCTATTTTGGGCCAGATCGACAGTTTTGGGCTGACTTATGTGATTGTAATCGTGATCCGGTACTTTGGGGGCACGCTCCTGGGTACTTCCGGCCTGATTAATGCCTACCGCGAAAGCACGGCAGCAGCCCTGCAGGAAGCCAACATCATAGAATGCACCGTTGAAGAAATCTACCGCCTCTCCTTCGACTATAGCCTGATGGGCAACGTGATGAGCAGCATCGAACACTTGCAGCTCAACATGATCGGCCAAAACTTTGATACTTCCGCTACCGTCGACCTCGCGATCCGTCGTAGTGAAGCCGCCCCTACCCTGCTCCGCCTTAAAGCCGCCATCGGTAATCTGTACCTGGAGGAGGTCAATGAGGAAACCGAAGTGGAGGGCCTGGGCATCGAGTGGGTGGAAACGAGGTAAACAGCCCGGGCAAGACTGGCACCTGCCTGGCTGGAGCGGACATTGGAGCAGGAGCGAATGAACCATCAGGCATCCACGGCGCTTTTACTTTAAACAACATTACGCCTTGAGCCACAAGAAAGTACCCCGATTTGAGGAAGCGCAGACTCACTATATCTCCGAGCAACGGTCCCGGACGATGAGCCGCATCCGGTCGAAGGACACCAAGGCGGAGGTCCGGTTGCGAAAAGCACTCTGGGCCAGAGGGTACCGCTACCGCAAAAATGTCAAAAGCCTGCCCGGCAGCCCGGATATCGCCATCAAAAAGTACAAAGTAGCAGTGTTCATTGACGGCGAGTTCTGGCACGGCTACAACTGGGAAGAAAAACAGCACACCATCAAGCGCAACCGCGCCTACTGGATCCCTAAAATAGAGCGGAATATGGAGCGCGACCGTGAAAACACCCTAAAACTACAGGAAAAAGGCTGGCTGGTCCTCCGTTTTTGGGAACAGCGCCTGAAAAAGGAATTCAACGTTTGCCTGGCCCTGATCACGGAGGCCATTGACAGCCGCCGTGCTCCATAATGTATAGTGGCTTGCAGTTTACCTGACATTCTCATTACCTTCGAATTCCGATCATTCCTTAGTTTTGATAATCCTCCCGACATACCCTGATTGTTTCGTACACAAGTAAACTATCTTACAATGGATTTAGTATGGAAAACCCGTGCCTCTGTTTTGGCATTACTCTTTTTGGGCACACTGCTCCCGGCACAGCAATGGGAAAAAATCACCATCGACTTCCAGGATGTGCTCCTGAAGCAGGATAAACCGTCCTATAAAGCCTATGCGCTGCTAAAAGACCGGGTAGACATCCGGGCACTGGAAGCCGGCTTCAGGGCCCGTCAGCTGCCCGTTGACGAGCGTGCCCGAATCGTAGTCCAAACCCTGATGGATAAAGCAACCTCCACTCAGCCCGGTTTTCTGGAACAACTGCGCAGTATCAAAGGGATTTCCGCCGGCAGTTTACAGCCTTATTGGATTACCAATATGGTTTTCTTCGAAGGCTCCCGGGCAGCGGTATACGCAGTTAGTGAACTGCCAGAGGTAGCATCTGTGGGATATGACGCGCCAGTGGAATGGATTGAAACCGAAAGCGCTCCCGCTCCCGCACCGCCATCCCCCAATGGCACAGAACCCGGCCTGGAAGCCATAGGAGCTCCTGCACTTTGGGCGATGGGCTACACCGGCTACGGCACCCGGGCCCTCATCGTGGACACCGGTACAGAACCTGACCACCCGGCGTTAACCAATCAATTCCTTTACCACCTGCAGAGCCAAAATTCCAGTTTTGTAGGAGAAGATGTGATAGATTGCGATGGGCACGGTACACATGTTGCCGGAACAATCCTGGGGCTCGACCGCCTCACCAACGACACCATAGGGGTAGCCTACGAAGCCAAGTGGATGAGCGGTATCGCCCTGAGCGGCAGCTGCGACAACAACACGAGCACCTCGGGTATTACCGGCATGTTCCAGTGGGCCCTGAACCCAGATGGCAATCCGGCTACCACCGATGATATCCCGGATGTCATCAACAACTCCTGGCGCAGCGGCTCCACCTTTTGTGATGCTGATGGCGTATTCGAAACCTATGATGCCCTCTATGCAGCCGGCATTGCGGTCGTCTTCTCTGCCGGCAATGATGGGCCCAGCCCGGAAACCATCACCCCGCCGAAATTCAATAACTGGGACCTGGTACGGCTGTTCTCGGTGGGCAACCTCAATGCCAACAACCCGAGCCTGACCATTTCCAGCGGCTCCAGCCGTGGCCCATCCATCTGTGGCGGCACCGGCTCCTTGCTCATCAAGCCGGAGGTATCAGCGCCGGGCTCTACAGTCCGTTCAGCTTATGTTGGGGGGGAGTACTCCTTTCTCTCTGGCACTTCCATGGCCGCACCACACGTTTCCGGAGCCATTTTGCTGCTCAAAGAGGCTTTTCCCTACCTCACCGGCGAGGATCTGATGCTGGCGCTTTACTTCTCTGCCACAGACCTCGGGCCGGAAGGCGAAGACAATGATTATGGCATGGGTATTATCAATCTGCCTGCCGCCTATCAATACCTCATCGATGAAGGGCATATCCCGGAGCTCCCACGCTCATTTGATCATAATGCACGGATACTACGGATCAACACCCCGGAGTACAATTGCGGAAATACCATCAGCCTGGAAGCAGTTATTTCCTATGCTGGCCCTGACACCCTTCAGGAGCTGGTTTTGGAATATCAGGTGGGAGACGGACCGGTACAAACGTACGAATGGGGCGGCCTGCTGCCTCCGGGCGAACTCCAGACGCTGGAACTTCCCGCTATAAATATGCCGGAAGGCACTTACGAGACGGTCATGGGTATTGTCTCTGCTAACGGACAGGTGGACGAACGGCCCGAAGACAACTTCATGAAAACCACAGTGACCGTTCTCGAAGAAGATGTGTCTCCGGCCATGCTAATCGGCGACTCCGTATGCACAGGTGGCCATGCCTTGCTTCAGGTCCTGACCGATGGCAACGCCGATATCACCTGGCATTCTTCCCCAACTAGTAATGCTACCTTGGGCAGCGGATCGCCTTTCCTGCTTGAAGACCTCACTGCATCGGGCACGATTTATGCGGAGACCTCTCCTATCCGAAAAGTAGGCCGGCCGGATAACTCCGGAACGAATACTCAGTTTTCTAATCAGTCCCGGGGACTCCGGTTCAACGCTTTTTACCCCTTTACCCTACGGTCGGTGAAAGTCTATGCGGAGGAAACCGGAGGCCGCTTGTTGCAGCTGGTCAAACCGGATGGCGCTGTCACTACCAGGATTGTCAACGTGACGGAAGCCGGGGAACAACGGATTGACCTTAATCTCAGCGTTACACCGGGAGAAGGGTACATTCTGCGTCTGAATGCGGGTAAACCCCTGATGCTCAACAGTGGTGGTTTCCAAGGTTACCCGATGACCTTGCCAGGCGTAGTCTCCATTACTTCCTCCACTATGGGCGGCTCCGCCTACTTCTACTTCTATGATTGGGAAATCAGCTACCAAGAGCGCTGTGGCCGAAGTATGGTAGAGATTCCGGTTAGCGCCGATAGCACAGGCAGTGCGCCAGCCATCAGCAGTAGTGTGGACACAGTGGACCTGGCGGTTTCCGGAGCAGTAAACTTCTCGGTATTGACGGACGGCTACACCAACTGGAACTGGTACTTTGGGGATGGAACAACGGCAAGCGGTGCATCCGTTACCCACACTTACGATACAACGGGTGTCTACACGGTGGGGCTGACTGCCACAAGCACGGAAGGCTGTACCAATGCAGCGACCCGCAGGATTGTTGTCATCAACAGCACACCTCCCGTTTCTACTTCAGTGGTTGATGAAACTCCCGAGCTGCTTTTATTCCCCAATCCGGCAAAGGAGCAAATCAACCTCCAACTTAAAGGAGGCGCATTCCGGGACGTGCAGATCACCCTTACTGATGTACTGGGTCGGCCCTTGCAGCAAACCATACAGGATATCGCACCATCGGAAACCATCACCCTGCCGCTGAGCCCTTATCCGGCAGGAACTTACCTGATCATAGTGGAAATGGCCGGCAAACGGTCTGTGCACCGGATTGTCAAAGCCAAATGATTTTAGTAAATTGGGAGCGGAAAGGGTGAACGGGTTAACGCCCGGAGGCTCCCAGCTCATAAACACTGATCCAATGCGCCAATTGTTTCTACTGCTCAGCAGCCTAGCGCTGTTCCACGTCAGTTTAACTGCTCAGGAACTCAACCTTGAGACGGTTGCCCCTGCACTTCAGCAAGCATTGGAAAGCGCCCCGGAAGACTACCATACGGTACAAATCCTGCTTAGTGATCAGGCAGATTTACCCGCTATAGAAGCCCGGTTCAAAGCCAAGGCTACTCCGGTTAAAGACCGCGGCCAGATTATCATCAGCGCACTTAAGGAAAGTGCCTATACCATACAGCCTTCTTTTTTGGAGACCTTGTCCAGCCTACCGGGTGTACGCTTACAGAAAGCCCGGCAGTTTTGGATTGTCAATCTTATCGCCTGTGAGGTTAACCTGGAAGGCGCAGCTGCAATCAGTCAGCTTCCCGCTGTGGAATGGATAGACATCAACTGGAAAATGACTTTCCCTGATGCCTGTGACAGCGCGCCGGCACCTCCTTCGCCCAATGGGATTGAGCCCGGGCTGGAAGTGATCGGTGCCCCTTACATGTGGAGCCTGGGCTATACCGGCTACGGTCGTAAAGTGCTTGTGGTGGATACCGGCCATGACATCGACCATCCGGCACTCGGGCACAATTTCGCTTATCAGCAAATGCCGATGTCCCAGGCCTGGGCTAATGGAGACCGCCCCTACTATTGCGGCAATCATGGCACCCACGTTGGCGGCACGATAACCGGTATTGACCGCGTAGCGCGGGATACGATCGGTGTTGCCTTTGGTGCACTCTGGCAGGGCAGTTCCACTTCAGACTGTGCCTCCTCCGCCGGTACGGCACTGGATGCCATTGAGATTTTCGAATGGGCGATGGACCCTGACGGCAACCCGGCCACTATCAGTGACCGCCCTGATGTGATCAACAATTCCTGGAGCCGGGATTATCCGGTTCAAAGTGATTGTGGCGATCCCATACAAAGACAGATGACCGATGCGGTATATGCTGCTGGTATTGCCGTTGTATTCTCTGCCAGCAATGAAGGCCCCGACCCGCTCACCATCGGAGACCCGCCAATGGAAAACTGGGACACGGTACGCATGTTTTCCGTAGGTGCTATCAACGGTAATTCCCCGAACCTGCCTGTTGCCGACTTTTCCAGCCGTGGCCCCACCGTTTGCGGAGGGGAAGGCAGCCTGCTGATCAAGCCTGAGGTATCCGCACCGGGCGTAGCCGTACGCTCTGCCCTGGTCGGTGGTGAATACGGCACACTCGGCGGCACTTCTATGGCGGCACCTCACGTGAGTGGCGCCCTGCTCCTGCTCAAAGAAGCCTTCCCGAATCTTTCAGGTGAAGCCCTGATGCTTGCCCTTTACTATACCTGTACTGATTTGGGTATACCCGGAGAAGATAATAATTATGGAATGGGCGTGATCAGTTTGCCTGCGGCTTATGAATACCTCATTCAGCGGGGCCACACCCCTACGCCACCGGTACAGTCGACTAATGATGTTGCGCTGCTTCGCGTGGAGCAGTCCGACTACTATTGCAGCAACACCCTCTCCACGCGCATCCTGGTGGAAAACAATGGCTCTGACACCATCTCAAGCCTCGAAATAGCGGGTAGCCTGGGCAGTCAAAGCCTTCTCCACAACTGGGAAGGACAACTCCTCCCCGGCGAACGGGCCTGGATCAGCCTGCCGGCACTAGAAGCTCCCGCCGGCAATTACACCTTTGATGTGGAACTGACCCTCGCCAATCAGCAAAACGACCTGCGCTACCTCGACAACCGGCAGAAAAAAGAAGTGACCATTCTGGAACATGCCCCTATTCCCGTCCAACTGGAAGGCGCTGCGGCCGTGTGCCAGGGCGGCAGTGCACTGCTGCGGGCAGACTTTGATGGGGAAGCAGACTTCAACTGGTTTGATGCCCCTGAGGGCGGTCAATTACTCGGAGAGGGCCCCGTATTGCAACTAAATGATGTACAAAGCAGCCAGGAAATTTACCTGGAGGCAACGATCAGAGCACAGCTACAGACGCCTGATGTTTCCGACAGTGCACCCCAGGAAAGTAACGCGCAGGAAGGGCTAATTTTTGACGCCTTCCATCCCTTCACCCTACACACCATCACCGTACGGACTGCTCAGCCCGGCGGCCGAATGCTACGCCTGACCGGCCCCAATGATACTTATAAGACACAGATCATTCAAATAGATGAGCCTGGTATCCATACGATTGAGCTTAACTTTGAGATCCCTGAGGGAGAAGGCTATAAGTTGCTGCTCCTGGCCGGTGCCCCACTACAGTACTCCAGTGGTGAAGTGGCCTTTCCTGTAGCAGAAGAACAGGTCGTACAAATTACCGGCGCTACCGACAGCACAGGGCTGTATTATTATTTCTACGACTGGTCGATCAGCTATGATTACTTTTGTGAACGCAGCAGTGTCTCCGTGCCGGTCAGCAACAGTACCTCTGCCGGAAACGTGGACATACTGGTCTCTGATGCAGCGGTAGACCTCGCCACAGAAACAGGCGTGGTAGGCTTTGAGACCGTAGCGAATGACCTGGATATTGTCAGTTGGCGCTGGAATTTCGGCAATGGCTTCATTAGTGAACTCCCGGCTCCGAGCCATACCTACACCAAAGTTGGCCGCTACCCGGTAAGCGTAGTGGTGGAAACGGCTGCCGACTGTAGCGAGTCTGCCACGCTTTGGGTCGACGTTACCGATAGCACTCCACCAGCCAACACCACAGAGGACATTGCTGATTTCAACCTGACTGCCTTCCCAAACCCGGTTGGAGAAAACCTGTTTCTGCTCTTCAAGCTGCCCTACAGCCAGGATGCTTACATTCAGCTGGCAGACCTGCTCGGCCGCCCATTGCGGCAGTTCGAGCGGCGGGTTTCCGATGGTGTCCCCATCGAAGTGCAAATGGCAGATTTGCCCGGCGGCACCTACTTTGTGGTTGTCGAACTGGAAATGGGCCGCATGGTACAACGGGTAATCAAGCAATAATTAATTCATGTTCCAAACAATATTCCGCCCGCTCAAAGGGTTGGATAGCCGTATGCAAATCAAACGACCAACTTCTGCTTTGAAACCTTTCCCTCTGCTTCCACCACTTATCCTAATGCTCTGTTTTGGCATCAACGTGGCGCTGGCGCAGCCGCAGGAACTGCTTCACAAAGCCGACAGCCTGGCCAAAGCCCTTCAATACGAGGAAGCCAACGCCACACTGTCTGCATTCATCACGGCATACCCCCAACGTAAATACGATCTGGGAGAAGCCTACTTCAAAATGGCCCGAAACCATTTCCAACTCGGTCACCTGGAGACCGCGACACAGTGCAATCAGCAATCTGCGGATTTGCGTATGGCCATTGCCCCGGACGCGCTGGGATTGAACGAGCAGCTTTCCGCCTGCATCTGTTTGGAAGAGGGGCAATACGATACCGCGCTGGAACACCTGAAAAAAGCACGCCTCTACCCTTTCTTCGACGACCCGCTCATACCTGCGGAAATTGCGCTTCTGGAATCAGAGATTCAGGAGCAGCGGTATCAGTACGACCTGGCACTGAAAGCCGCCCGTTCTGCCGCCGAGATCGTAGAAATTGTGGAGAGTTCTGAAGCGCCTCCCCTTTCAGGTATCTATTTGCAGCAAGCTCACCTGCTAGCCATCAAACAAGATTGGGCCGCCGCTGTACAGGCTTGCCAGGCTTCCCTGAAGATTGAGGAAAGCCCCGAAGCCAATTTGTTACTGGGACAAGCTCTTTTAGCCGACAAACAGCCATCTAAAGAAGCAAAGACCGCTTTAGCAAAGGCTCAGCAGCGAGGTTCAACGGCTATACAAATTGAAGCCGGGCTGGCACTGGCGCAGTGGGAATTGGAAAATGGGAAACCCTACGGTGTTTTGGCCCAAACAGACCGCATCTCTGCACTAATCAATAATCAGCAAGGAAGCAGGGGAAAGAAAGCCGGGGCTAATCAACCTCACAGCAACCAATACTATACCCAGGCCCAAATGAAATACCTCAGCGCACAAGCTTATCTGATGGAAACTTCCGCAGACAGTCATGCGCAGGCGCGAAGTGCAGTATACCAGGGGCTGGATGCCCTTCAGCGGTCGGAAAAAGAGGATACCTTACTTCAGGCACAATTGCTGGAACAGGGCTTAATGGCACTCACCCATCCGGAAACGGGCATTCAGGCATTTGATAAATACTTAGATTTCTACTTAATTTTTTACCCGGGCAGGCTCCAACGATTTTCGTCAGATCCGAAAGCGGAAGCCCCTGGCATTCAATTTTTCGAAACCCGGTCTGCTGTATTTGGATTGTACGATGATGCCGACTCTACTTTTATGACACGGTTAGCGGATGAGGTTGTCCGGCCAACTCTCTCCCAGTTGAACTCCGGCAAAGCTGAGGCTGTAAACTATACCGCTTTCCAGCAGCTTTTCGGTCCATTTGAAGCCCTGCTTGCCCACAAAGAAAGCCTTTACCTTGGATTTCCGGAAGAATGGCCTGCCCAACAAATCCTACAACTGCCCACCACACCTGAACCGGAAGGCGGAATCTGGCCTTTCAGGCACCGGCCTAAGCCCATTCGCAAGAAATTTAAAATAAATGATACCGTTTTCGATTAAGCACTTAACCAACCCAAAAAATCCAGGGAAAGGTAGCCCGCATCCACATTAGCGAAAGTGGTATCTGCCGGGTTGTTGAGGAGTTGGCGGAAGGAAGAAAGCGGAAGGCGGAACACCTCAATAAATTCATCTTCATCCAGTTGCTGCTGCCCGACTTTATGGCAGCCCGTAGCAATCATGCAGAGGTGGCGCTCGGTTGAGTAGGCAGAGCGGATTTCTTTCAGCAGTCGGATTTCATCGGCTTCGTACCCCGTTTCCTCCAAAAGCTCCCGGCGGGCGGCTTCTTCCGGAGACTCCGTAGGGTCTACATAGCCCTGAGGAAAACTGGTAAGCGTGGTTTCCGGGCCCGGGCGGAACTGCCGCACCAAAATAGCCTCCCTATCTGGCGTAAAGGCAGCAATAGTGACATAGGTATTGTTCCCAATCACATCAAAGTCAGCATGGCGGCCATCCGGCATCTCAAACGTCCGCCGGATCATATTGCGCCAGCCCCGAAAGGTGAATTCCTCACTTATTTTTTTCCAGTCCTCCATAGGATTTCAAAGGTACACCCTCTCCGCTCAAAGTCAAACAAGACGGTCAGTTATTGTAAGAAATACACCATGATTTTTTGAAGGACCCTGATCTACTCGTTAGCCAGCAGCCATTCGATGTCTGTCAGCAGGCGGTCTACTTTTTCAGGGTCTGTCCCATCGGCATAGGACCGGATGTGGCCTGTCTTATCAATCAGGAGAATCCAACCGCTGTGGTCAAAGCCGCCGGGCGCGTTGGGGTCCTCTTTGGCAATGCTCATATAATCATCCGCGATCCCGTAAATTTCATCCATCTCTCCGGTAACAAATCGCCATTGGCCATTGTCTACGCCCAGGTTTTGAGCATAGCTTTTCAGGCGGCCTACGGTGTCCCGCTTGGGGTCAATAGTATGGGACAGCAGCATCAGCTCGTCATTGCCCTGGTACTTATCGAAAATCCGCAGCATCTGCTTTTTGACCTTTGGGCAGATGGTCGGGCAGGAAATGAAAAAGAAGTCGGCGAGGTAAATTTTACCCTCAAAAGTGGCATTGGTCACCAGGTTGCTGTCCTGGTCAACAAAAGTAAAATCCGGAATCGTATGGTACACCGTATCCTGCCCATTGATTTCATGTTGCCCCAGGTACGGCAGCGGCTGCACCTTATTTTCCTGCTGACAGGAAAAAACGGTTAATGCGAGAAGTGTGAATAGCAAGAAGCGCATGGTTTATTAGTCCTTTTAGTTATTGAGAAACGGTGCTTTGCCAGGTAAGCTAAGTGTCGTGCCTCGGCACCGGGCGAAAAGCCCTTGCCAGCCACCTGAGACCTTCCTACCTGACAAAACACCCTGTTATTCCGCTGCCGTTTCAGCCTGCAGTTCCTTCAGCAGGGTTTGCCCCTGTTCCAGGCTGCTCAGCATATCCTCCTGCACCTGAGTGATTTCTTCCGTCTCCGCATTGAGGTAGTTCATAATTTCCTCGTGTGATTTTTCTTCGCGGAGCTTTTTAGGCTGCTGTAGCTCGCCCATCCACACCATCATGCCTTCACTGGCCGCCTCCAGGTTTTCCACGGCGTTATTGATTAGCTCGAGTTGGGTTTTGTCTTCCAGCCCTTCAGCCAGGGCTTTAAGTTCCCGGCTCACGCGGTTCATCTCCGCCATTTTGGGCATCACGGCATCATGGACCTCCATCATTTTAGCCCAGGCGGCCTCTTGCTGCTCAACGGGCGTTGCTGATCCTGCATCCTGATTACTACCGCCGCAGCCTATTCCAAAAACCGTGCCGGCAAGGGCCAGCAACAAAATAAGATTACGCATTGCTCTTTATTTTTTTAGTTGAAACAAATTATTCGCTCCAGCGTTGCCAGAATTGGGCGAATATAACTGGATTTTTTCCACACTTCTGTGATCTTTGTGACCAATTACTGAATACCCTAACCATGAAAGAAACTTACATTATTGATGCCGTACGCACGCCAATCGGCAAGTTCACTGGCACCCTGTCCCCTATCCGGACCGATGACCTGGCAGCGCACGTACTGAAAGCCCTTACGGACCGCCACCCCGATATTCCCGGAGAGGCTTACGCTGATGTCATTATGGGCTGTGCCAATCAGGCCGGAGAAGACAACCGCAACGTGGCACGAATGGCTCTGCTTTTGGCAGGGCTCCCCTACGCTGTGCCCGGCGAAACCGTCAACCGCCTGTGTGCTTCCGGCATGTCTGCCGTCATCCATGCCAACCGGGCTATAAAAACCGGCGACGGTGACCTGTTCATTGCCGGTGGTGTAGAGCATATGACCCGTGGCCCCTGGGTAATTTCCAAAGTCTCCAAGCCCTACGGCAGAGACGCGCAGATGCACGACTCCAGCTTTGGCTGGCGCTTTGTCAACCCCAAAATGGAAACGGCTTACGGAACAGATGGCATGGGGCAAACCGCGGAGAACCTGGTAGAAAAATACGGGATCAGCCGGGAAGATCAGGACCAATTCGCAGCCTGGTCGCAGGAAAAAGCAGCCGCAGCGCAGGCTTCAGGAAGATTAGGTCAGGAGATCGTTCCCGTGCCCATACCAAGGCGCAAGGCAGACCCGGTATTATTTGACAAAGATGAATTCATTCGCCCCGGCACCACTCTGGAAGTGCTGTCTAAGCTCCGCACCGCCTTTAAGCCTGCAGATCAGGGCGGCACCGTTACCGCCGGCAATGCCAGTGGGCTCAACGATGGCGCAGCAGCCATGCTCGTCGCCTCAGAAGACGGGGTCAGGCAATACAGCTTAACGCCTATGGCACGAATTGTCAGCTCTGCCGTGGTGGGCGTAGAACCCCGAATTATGGGCATAGGACCGGTCCGGGCATCCAATCAGGCATTGGCGAAAGCCGGCCTCACGATGGACGATATGGATATCATTGAACTCAACGAAGCCTTTGCGGCACAAGCCCTGGCCTGTACCCGGCAATGGGGCGTTGCGGACGATGACCCGCGCATCAACCCGAACGGCGGCGCCATCGCCATCGGCCATCCACTGGGCATGACCGGTACCCGCCTGCTGCAAACCGCAGCCCTTCAGCTTCAGCAAACGCAGCAGCGCTATGCTTTGGTGACCATGTGCATTGGGGTCGGGCAAGGTTATGCTACCATCATTGAGCGCGTGTAAACAGTAAAGCCCCGCTCCGTTGGCGAGGCTTTATCGTCCGTTTTCAATGGGCAGTAGCTGATCAGACTTTATGGTCAGCTACCGCCCCATAGCTTAAATTTCAGGGCTATTTCCGGGTCTTGTCTGAAGTCATGATGGTTCCGTCTTTGATGCGGACCACCACAATCACTTCATCATCGCCTTGTTTGGCGGTCAACAGGTAGCGGCCATCTTCCACTTCGTTGAGGTCGTAGATCCGGGCGTAACCGTTGTGGTTTTTGATCAGGTCGCGGTGCAGGGTCTTGCCGTTCATATCGGTCAGCTCTACCGTTGCGGTTTGTTGCTGAAGGTTGACCAGCTGAATGCGCAGGGTCTGATCAGGCATCACTTTGGAAAGCAGCCGCATCGGGCTGTTGTCTGTCGTATTGGCCTGGGCGGCAAAAGTGATTAATGCAAACAAGGATGCCAGGGCACCCGTTTTAATCCATTTCATCATTACAGTCGGGTTTTAATTAAAAAATGTTTTGGGTGATTGTGTGTTGACGCAAAAGTGGAAAGCCCGGTGATCAGATGCGATGATAATCGATCAACCGGCGACAAGCATAGACTAAGATTATGCCTGAAGCGTCCTTCCACCCTACTGTTGCCAGTAGCGCAGTTGCCTTCGCATTGGCTTTCTGTCCTTCGGAATAGGTTTGCTGTGCCTGGGCGCGAGCTTGTTCTTCCTTCCGCTATTCCGCATTGTACGACGCTTGAAAGGCTTCATTGCCGCTGATGTGGAAGCATACGGAACTGTTGCTCAATTGGAGAGGGTGCTATAGGTTTTTTGGTGGTAAGTACTATGCGGACAAATATTTGAGATGGTTCACGAAAGCGCTTTTTAACATTGTCGCTCTGGTGACAAAACGCAAGGTGAGCAAAATAAACAGCGCCCCATTCCTAAAACACCACTGTAATTCATGTACCTTTAAGAAAAACAAAGACAAGCGCTCAATTTAGCCTACGCAAAAGCTCAATTACACCGCTTAACCAATTATTTACCTTAATAAACTATTTCAACATGAATCTTTTACGCTTTTTCACCCCCCGGCGGGATTTTTCTGACAATGCTATTGCTTATGTTTAGCTATTGGAGCGCCTCCGGGGTAACAGGTTACGAAGCAGCACAAGCCTACGTACAGGCACTGCCCACAGAGACGGATGGCCAGTCTACTGTCGCTGGCCTATTAGCACTGGAAGTGGCTTACCGTTCTAACCCCATAGATTACACGCTTTCGGACGGAGACGAGGCCTTCCTCCAACTTCTGGCAGAGGATACACTTTCGGCTACCTATACGTATAGCCGCGCTTTGTTGGGCACATTGACCGGAGCACAATTTCACCTGCCTATCGCCCAAGATGATACGGTAGAAGGGCTGATGCAGTCCAATCAAAATCACTTACCTGCCTCTCAACTCAAAGAGAGCAAAGAGCAAATTTCTGTAATCCCAAACCCGGCTCAAGACCAGGTTAGTGTGCTATTACCTGGCGAACCTGATGCAAACTGGACAATTGATCTATTTAGTGCTCATGGAGTTGGTGTGAAAACTTTGCAAGTGCAAGGCTCCCAAGTGGAGATCAAACTACAAGGTCTGCCTTCCGGGCTGTATTTCATGCGAGCTAGCAAGGCTGGCAGTGGTGAAAGCTATCAACAGCAATTGATTATCCGTTAACTAAAATTCTTGAATCATTTACCTGCCTGGGCAACCAATTAATGCTGCCTGGGCAGGTTCAATATATTTTGACATGAAATTTCAATTATTGATTGTTGGCTTATGCATTTCCATAGCGGGTATTGCTCAGCCTACCTTTCACAACACCTATGACTTGACCAATGGTGCAGGAGAAAACGCGTTCAAGGTATTCCTAGTGGAAGACGGAGTTTATGTAGATTGTGGCACCTATTGTAACGAAGACTTTAAGTACTGTCCTATCCTATTTAAAATAAACAACTACGGGGACAGCCTTTGGCATAGAGTGTACAATTATGACGTAGAGGATTATACTATTTTTGATTACTCTATTGATAGCAATGAGGAATTTTTGTACGCTTGTGGTAGGCTTACAATAGAAGATAAGCTTCCTTTCATTGCTAAAATGGATAAATGGGGAGATACACTATGGTTGAAAACGTATTATGCACAATTTTGGGACTCAGCCGTGGAAATAGAGCAAGATAACGATGGGAACCTTATTACAGCAGTCCAGGGAGGTAGTTTCGGGGAATTCTCTAACTGTACAGTAATCAAAACGGATGGAGAAGGGGAAATGCTTTGGAGTACAACTATAGAGGATAGCATAGACTATGCCACTGTCGGTCAGCTCGCCATATTAAATGACGGCTCCATCATGCTCGCTTTTTACTCAGGTATTGACTGGGCAGCATCTGGCAGAGCTTATCATGTGGCTAAACTATCCAGCGATGGCGAAGTCGAATGGGTGCGAACATACGATGAAGTAGATAGATCGCATGATTACCCTGCCCTCATTGCCTCCTATCCTGATGGCGGATTTGTCACGGGCTGGGCTTTCGATACCATACAGCAGCCCTTTGTGCACCCGGATGAAGGGCCTTTATTGAGACGATTGGACAGCGATGGGGAAGTCATATGGGAGTATAAATACCTGGATTGGCGCAGCGCGGGGATCATGAATATGACGGTCACAGAGAATGGGGATATTGTCATGTGCGGGCTCGCCCCGGAAGCTTTAATCCAAGGCGATGCGAGCCGGGCCTGGTTGGCCAGAGTATCAGGAGATGGAGAATTGTTATGGAAACGGTACTTCCAAGCCTTAGCCATTCCTTCAAATACTTTACCATTTAATGATGTAGCCGAGACTTCTGATGGAGGATTAATTGCTTGCAGTTATATACATGATACCTATGCAAACCCCATCCCTGATCCCGACGTATGGCTGGTCAAGACCGATGCCGATGGCTGCATCACCCCCGGCTGTCAGGACAGCATCCTTTACGTCAGCGTAGAGGAAATCCCAGACACGGGAGAGACGGCGCTCAAGGAAGTCTTTTTCAAAGCCTACCCCAACCCTGCCCGGGGCCCTATACAAGTGGAGTTCCTCAACGCCATCCGCTACGAAGAGCCAGCGCTGCGCTTGTTCAATCTACAGGGGCAGCAGGTCCTGCACCAGCGCCTGCAGCGCGGGGCACAATCGGCGGAGCTGTCTACCAGCGGCTTGCCCGGCGGGCTGTATATTTTGCAGTATTCCTCTGCCGGGCGGGTGTTGCAGCAGGAGAAGGTGGTTAAGGTGAAGTAGTAGAGATCTGCCACGAGCGGCATACAGCTTGAATTGAGTAGGGATAAAGCAGGACGCTACGCCCTCCTGCTTTACCCTCATCATATTACCGTGCGTACGGTCCTCGCCTGCCTGCCGGCAACGGAAGGTACACGGCTCCTGTTAAACCTTAGTATTGTGCAACGTATTGATTTCCAACCACACCATGTAATACAAAAAATCCATTCATTAGAGTTTATTAAGCAGCGCCATACAGCCCAGTTTCGGTTCGCTCGCGCTGCGTAAATCCTACTTGCCAGGGCTTCCTTCAGCCCTTCGGAAATGTTTGCATGGCATGCAAACAAAAAGGTAGGCCCTGACGGGCCTACCAACGGAGGAGTTACACGCTTGCTTGGGTTAATTGGGGCAAGGGACCGGGCATACCTGAAGGTCACGCCAGGGGGATAAAGGGCGTCCCCGAGGCCAGGTATTTACCGATAGGCGGAGAAACAAACGTTCCTAAAGGACCGCCGTATACATCGGTACAGATGCCTTGCGCCTCCTCCTATAAAAATGGTGCTTCCAAATTTGAAGTTGGTCCCCCGGACAGCAAAGAATACTGAACTAGTAGTGGGGCAAAAAGGAATGCAGCCAAATGAATGTGTCATAAAGGTAGTCGACTGTCCCTCCGTGTAGAAAACTACCCACTTCGGGCAGTCGACATACTATGAATGTTCATGGGCTGTATCTTGACCCCGCTGCGTTGTTACATTTAGCACGGTGGGGGGGAAAGATGTGCCAAATACAACTCAGCGGTTGCGAAAAGACATTACAATAGCTGCTTTGCAGCAAAGCAAAGACCAAATAAAAGTCGTGTTGAAGTGAATAGTGCTTGAAGCGTCAATAGCTGCCCTTTCGGATATTCAAGAGTGGGGGGAACTCCGGAATAAACCTGTGCACTTTGACTGTTGAATGGGTCGAGATATACTCAAACCGGTATCAGGATAGGAATGCGTTTTTGGGAAGGATTCAGTGGTCGTACATATTCGTTTAATCAAATCATAAATAACTGACTTGCATTTGCAAGATACTTTACGATCGCAAAAAAGAATGTATTATAAAAATATTTTTGTGACATGTAAAATGACAAAAAAATAAACGATGTTTATTGATTATGTTTATTTATAGGAATTTTAGCCCGTTCAAATGTGACTAAAAACGAGCGAAGGATTATGATTCAGGCAATGCTCCATTCCCTCGGAAGGATTTACCGAATAATGTCTACTTTTGCAGCGAGGTTCAAGAGGTCAACACAAATCCTACCAAGATGCCAGCAACGGAGCATAATTTTATCAACTACAAATGCATACGGTACCCCAAAGCAGAAATGCTCAACCGCAGCCGGGAGTATTATCAGTTTATGGACCGCCGGCGCACCATTCGGGACTTTTCCGACAAGCCGGTCCCCTATGAGATCATTGAGAATATCGTCATGACGGCCTCTACTGCGCCTTCCGGGGCTCACAAGCAACCGTGGTCATTTTGTATTGTAGCCGACCCGGAGCTGAAAAAGGAAATCCGGGAAGCCGCTGAGAAGGAGGAGTACGACAACTACAACGGCCGGATGTCAGAAGAGTGGCTGGAAGACCTTCAGCCCTTCGGGACCGACTGGAAAAAGCCCTTTCTGGAGATTGCGCCTTACCTGATTGTAATTTTCAAGAAGCCGTACGACCTGGTGGATGGAGAGAAAAAGAAGAACTACTATGTGAATGAATCCGTAGGCCTGGCTGCCGGCTTTTTGCTCACGGCCATCCACAATGCCGGCCTTGTGGCGGTAACTCATACGCCAAGCCCCATGAACTTTCTCCATTCGATACTAAAGCGGCCCGAAAACGAGCGCGCATTCTTACTCATCCCTGTAGGCTATCCGGGCGAGGAAGTAAAGGTGCCCGACATAGACCGCAAAGCAAAAGACGAGGTATTGATCTACTATCCTTAATGCTTATGTGTACCGTAACCTATCTTCCAAAAACCGATGGCTGTTTTATTTTCACGAGCAACCGGGACGAAGCCCCGCACAGGTCGCCTGAAAATCTGGACACTACTACTATAAGTGGCACCCAACTCCTTTTCCCCCGTGATACTGCCGCCGGGGGTACCTGGGTCATTGCAGGCAGCAACGGAACCATAGTCTGCATACTTAATGGTGCCTTCCTGAAGCATAAACACCAACCTCCCTACCGCCGCAGCCGCGGGCTTATGGCACTGGACTTTTTCAGCTTCGATACCCTCCATGCCTTTGTGCGACAGTATACCTTCGAAGGCATGGAGCCCTTTACCATGCTGGTCATCCGAAGTGGGCAGGTGACGGATATCCGCTGGGATGAAAAAGAACTCAATGTACAGGCTAAAGATGCCACAAAGCCGCACGTGTGGTCCTCCCCCACCCTTTACACGCCGGAGATGCAGCAAAAACGGGAACAATGGTTTAGCGAATGGCTGGACGGGCAGGACACCTTTGAGCAAAGCGCGATCCTCCACTGGCACCGCACAGCAGGGGATGGCGACCCGGAAAACGATGTGGTGATGAACCGGAATAACATCGTCCGGACCGTCAGTATAAGCAGTATCGAAGCTACGCCGCTGCAGCTGGACTTTACCTACCATGACCTGCTGCGGCAACAAACCAAAAAAGCACAATTGCCCGTTAACCATGAAGCTTTGGCCGTCCACCACCGCAAAAATTAAGCTGCGCAACTGGGAGTACTGGCCTTCTAAAGCCTTTTACTATCCTATTGCTCCTTACCTGATCTGGCTTATGATCAAAGCGCGGCACATGTGCTACTGGTCAGCAGTCAACCCCAGCATTTATACCGCAGGTATGGGCATGGAGTCCAAATTCGATACCCTGAAGCTCCTGCCTGAAGCTTACCGCCCAAAGTCCGTCTTTCTGCCCGCTGGCATTTCACAGTCCCAGGTTGAAGAACAGCTGCGGGAGGCAGGGCTGACTTTCCCGTTGATTGTCAAGCCCGACCTCGGTTTTCGGGGGCTGTTGGTCCAAAAAGTAGAGGACATCAGCGCTCTGATGCAGCACCTTGGCTATCGGGCTATTCCATTTATCGCTCAGGAGTACATAGACTGGCCGGAAGAGGTTGGGGTGTTGTACCACCGAATGCCAGGGGCGAAAAGGGGCGCCATCACCTCCGTGACCACCAAGGAGTTCTTGCATGTGCTGGGGGACGGACAATCTACCGTGCTGGAACTGGTACGACAAAGCCCACGGGCCCTGCTTCAGCTGAATCGGATTCAGGCGCTTTACCCTCATAAGATGGCGAAGGTCCCAGGACCAGGCGAGCAGGTCCGCCTGGGCATTGTGGGCAACCATGCCAAAGGCACCCGCTTCATCAACAGCAACGACCTCATCAACGAAGACATGGTGGCTGTTTTTGACCGCATCAGTGCCCAAATTGAGGGCTTTTACTACGGCCGGTTCGACCTGAAATGCCGCAGCCTGGACAGCCTTTTCACCGGTGAAGGCCTAAAAATCATCGAAGTCAACGGGGTTTGCTCAGAACCCACCCATATTTATGACCCTCAACGGGGCACCTACTGGTCGGCCCTGCGCGATCTGGCCCGGCACTGGTCCATTATTTATAAAATTGCCCGCCAAAACCGGCGCAAAGGGGTCCCGTTATTGTCTCACGCCAAAACCGCCCGTGCCTTTCTGGACCTCTTCGCTTACCAGCGGAAAGTGGGGAAATAACGCCTGCCATTTGTTTTCTTTTGTGCCGAACCTATTGCCCCGCATACTGTTTGAGCCATTGCACACCAACTTTACGCGAAAACTTATGCAGAAGCAATTTTCTCTGGAGGACATCCTCGCTATGGAGCGCTTTTACCGGCGCGATTTCATGAATACCATTTCCGGTTACCGCAGTTGCCATTTGCTGGGCACGCTGAGCTATAAGAAAGTGCCTAATCTGGGGCTGTTCAACAGCATCACCCACGTAGGGGCCACTCCGCCCCACCTGGGCTTCATCATTCGCCCACTGACAGTGCCTCGGCAGACCTATCACAACATCAAGGCACAAGGCTACTTCACCCTCAATCAGGTGACAGAGGAGCTGATGCATCAGGCACATCAGGCTTCTGCCAAGTACGAACCGGACCACTCTGAGTTCGAAGCCGTAGGGCTGAAAACCCAGTACACCGATACCCACCCTGCTCCCTATGTTGCTGAAAGCCCGATCAAATTGGGGCTTGAGTTGGCAGAGGAACACCATATTAAAGCGAACGGGTCCATCTTCGTGATTGGCAAAGTGGTGGAAGTCCTCATTGACGAAGTCTTGATTGCGGAAGACGGGCATATCCTGCTGGAAAAAGCCGGCATCCTTAGCGTTGCCGGGCTGGACAGCTATTACAAGCCGGCCTTGATCGATCGGTTGGATTATCCGAGGCCGTAATTGGATTACCTGGCGCATCCTCACAATCCTATGACAGCATACTGTCTGACTTTTTCTATTTTTGCATGCAGTGCCTGAATTGGGCGTGTAGTGTAAACCGAAAAAAGAGTTCATGAAAAAAATAGGCTATCTGCTGTTTGTAATCTGTGTTCTAACGGTTATTGGCTGTGGCAATCGCTTTCTCAGAGAAATTGATACCAGCTACCCTACCCAGTTCGACTTAGGCCAGTTCAGCCTTCTCGGTGAGACACGGACTCAACTCGCCTACCACGACCGGGAATCCGTCTTTTTTGTGGATGAGAACAGTGCTTCAGCGAGCTTTGAGATCATTCATGCAGAGGCTCCTGGCCTGGATTCTATAAATGTTTTTGTTGACAATATCTACGACGACAGCACTGGCGTACGGACGGCTTATGTGTCGCAGTACCTCGATGACACTCTGCGCAGTGCGGCATTGAACCTGGAATTTATCGTTCGCCTGCGGGCGAGGCCCAACCTGGCTAATCCGGGCAGCCGGGATGTAGGCGACTGGGTGGAAGTGTGGTCCAAAACCCCGGGCGAAACCTCATTCCGGAAAACATTTGAAACCGTTTTCAATCAGCGCAGCTGGCCCCGGGATGAGCTCACGCCACCAGTTGAGGAAATTACCCTCTTTAACCGAATTTTCCAGGAGGTATGGATGCATCAGGTCGCCAGTGGGCCCGGTGAGGTTTGGTTCAACCGTCAGTATGGCATCGTCTCCTTTACGGATGGTTCGGGGCGGCAGTGGCGGTTCCAGAATTTGGAATAAGTCGGCCTGCCTTAAGAGGTGCTATGTCAGCATTTCTAACATTACTCTTCTGCCGAAATCCACATTATTCCAGCATTGATCCCTCTGAACGGTTGCCCCAGCCGGAAGTGCAGCTGATTTGAGTCCCGTATCAGTGTATCCCTGAGCCGGGACCGCCCCAGGTACAAACGGTTGTCCGTAATAAAGTACGCTCCTGATTGGGCATAGCTTCCGTAATGGGCACTCGCGCCCCCCATTCCATTGTTTATGGCTTTGTAAGTTCCATTGGCTCTAAATTCAATATCCAGCCCAGACTCCATATAAAAAGAAGCCCGCAGTATTGTTTCAGGTTGATCCCGGATATAGACGTAAGCATAAACCATTCCTATCCCTATTGCCATTAGAATGAACCAGTTGGCCAGCCCCTGCAATCCAGTAGCTATCACTGGCAGGCGAATCAGAGCCGGTAAAAAAGCACTTAATAATCCGGAAACAAAAATGAGCGGGATCATAAAAACATACTCCAGCCCCAACCCTACTGTAAAATATTGAAAGGCTTCCGCAATGATTGCGACAAAGCTTACAACGTAAAAGAAAACGGTGAATATTTTCATGGAAATAATTTTGTTAAAGATGCAGCACCCGCCGCACTAAACCTATTCTAAGCGTGAAGCACGCCTTAATCACGGTAAAAAATGAACCAATGAAGCCATTACCCATTATCGCCCTGGCCCTTGCGCTCTTACTGGCCGATGATTTGGATATCGGCACACTGACTACCTGTGATGCCCCGGAAGAAGTTCTGACCATGAATGCCGATATTGAGGATGGCATTACCATGACCTTTGTCTATTTGTCGCGCTACGATAACAATCCAACCGGGACTCCTTACGACTGCAGCGGTCAAGAAGCGGCATGGTACTCAATGGAGCGCAGGAGCCTCAAATCTGGCCCAATAATTATGGCTACAAATCTGCCCTTAGCTACCCCCTTCAGGCGCAGGCGATGGCAGTATTACCCATCGGACAACTGACCAGTATACTGGGTGGCGTGAGTGCGGTCATCGAACCACAATCTTACACCAATGCCGATGCTGCAGCCCTTGAGCGTTACCATTGTATTAGATTAAAATTCGGTATTCGGTATCGGTTAACCCCTTAAGTGGTTTGTCACCCCGGCAGGGCTTGCGTTTTCCAGGCCTGAACAAACAGGGCAATGACCGACACTATCGCAGCGATAGCCCAGGCGTACTGTATGTACTGAGCTCCTGACCAGTGATATTCCAGCGCCACTGCTCCGGCTACGGCCACGTTCATGACGAGTACGAGCAGGTTTAGCATGGGTTTGCGCCGGGGATGGTTGAATTGCAGGAATGCCACCCCGTTAAAAACGGCCGCCAGCCCATGCACAAGGGTCAGCCAAAACCGCCCGGAGGGCCAGGCTGTCAGGGCACCAAGGAAAAATAAGCTGCCATTCAGCAAAAACAGAAACCGGGAAAAACGTTGCTTGCGGGCCATTGGAGCAGGTTGAGGTGACAGAATTGAGGCCGTCTTAAAAGCCCTGAAGCCCGAGGACAGGATTCACCCTGAAGTCAGACACTGGCTTCGGGATGTCTGATCTAAGCTGGCTATTTGACGGTCCTGTGAGGCCTCAGAGGGCCTGATGTTGGCTAAGCGGCCATTTTGAGTGCATTTTGGGGGTATTCTAATGCAATTTGGGCGTTATTTGGGCCTGGTTGATGAGGGCCGGGCATAGGTATCCTCTTGGCTCTCCTTAAATTGTGCCATTTGGTGAAATTATTGGCGATAGCAAGCAGCCCCATCTCGACATTTACGCCTTTAAGCCCCTGTAGCATGAACCGTCTGAAGCCCCGGTCTTGCTTGATGTGGCCAAAAACAGCTTCTACATCGATGTTGCGCTGGATCTTCTTTCGTTGCCCTTTTAGCGACTGCAGGCGCTCCTTAGCCTTTTGCCGGTACTGGCGGGCCTTGTGGCTTATCTTTATGGCCCGGTTCTGAGCTTTGGCTTTGAAGCATTGGCCACGTAAGGGGCAGCCCTCACAATTTTGGGCCTCATATATATGGATGGTTCTTATATATCCCGTTTTTGTTTTTTCTTTCGTCTGGCCCACTTGATGCATGTGCTGGCCCATAGGGCAAACAAAGTAGTCCCCCTCTTCATTATAGTGCAGCGCCTGCTGGGGGAACGCATGCTTATGCTTGCCCTTTTGCTCTTTATGGTAACCTGGGTATTTGACATAGGCTTCTATACCTTTCTCTTCCAGATACTCGTAGTTTTGCTCGCTGCCATAGCCTGCGTCAGCACAAACATTATCCGGCAATTTCAACCCGGCATTGTCTAGTACCCCCAGGGTGTCATCCATATGGGCTACAAAACAGCTTATGTCAGAAGCCGTCTGGTGCACCGTATAGTTGACGATAAACTGCTGTTCGGTACCGACCTGAAGATTGTAACAAGGCCGCAGTTGCCCATTGCCCAAGTGGTCGTCCTTTGTCCTCATGAAAGTAGCATCGACATCCGTCTTTGAATACGAGGAACGCCCGCCCAACAGCCGCTCTTGCTCTTCGTAACCTTCCAGCTTGGGCAGATGGTCTTTTGGCAGTTTGCCGGCCAGGCGCTTTTGCTTGGCTTGCGACTTGGACGGCTTGGTGTCTTCACCCCCGGGCATTTCACTGTCCAAGCGGCTGTTGATACGGCTGATGGCCTCGCGGACTGCCTTGCTGTCGCTAAGTGGCTGCTCCCCTTCTGCCAGCACATCCGTCTTTGTGCCTGGCCCGCCAGGGTCAGGCGGGGGGCTGTCCTCTTGGCTGGACAGCTCATCTATGTGCGCCAGTATCTGGGCCACCTTCTCCAAAACAGAGGCTTTGTAACGGGCTACGTTCTTAGCCCAGACAAAACTATAGCGGTTGGCCACCGATTCCATTTTCGTGCCGTCGACATAATAGTCCTTGAGCTGGACGTAGCCCTGCTCTACCAGCAACAGCAGCACCTGGGCAAATACGTCCTTGACCGTATTGCTCAAACGGTGCTTGCGGAAACTGTTGATCGTGTTGTGGCCTGGGTGCTGGTTCCCGCTTAACCACATGAAGCAGATATTCTCGTGGCAGGCTTTTTCAAGCATGCGGGAAGAATAGACCTTTTCTACATAACCATAAACCAATATCTTTAACAACATCTTGGGGTGGTACGAACTCGTACCCCCTCCCTTGTAGGTAGACAGTACCTTGTCCAAGTCCATACCGTCTATAGCCTCGTTAATCAACCGCACTTTATGCTGTGCAGGTATCAGCTCCCCTATAGTAGGCGGAAACAACCACCCTTGATCCTGGACATATGGCTTGAATACTACGCCACGGCCTGATGGCTTGTTACTCATCTGAAGGTGTATTATCTTTCCCTCAAGATACAAATCATTGGCTGGTATTAAAATCCTGCGCAGTAGGGGCTTTTAAGACAGCCCCTTTACCCTATTCAATTATTCCTCTTCCTCCAGCTTTACCGGAAAATAGCTTTCTCCCGTCAATGCCCAGCGCTCGTCGTATACACTTCGATAGATGAGCCGGTAGTCTATGTCAATGGCCATTAACAGCTGCAAAAACTGATTCGCGCTTTCCTGCGAATTATCCACCTTGAATATTTCGATTCTTTCATTGGGAGAGATGAGCTGTCCCGGGGCGATATTGGAATGATAGATTTCGCTGATTTTGCTGAGTTCAGGGATTTCCTGATAAAGAAAAGTAGGCAGGTCCATCTGATAGGCCGAATCTTTATAAATGACAATCGTGGAGTCGACAATCGCCGGGCCTATCCCTTTATTGCTGAGTACGATGGAGAAATTAGGCCCTCCGTAGTTGGCATTAGCGATCATGAGGTAGGGCATCGTAGACTTGAGCTGGGCATTGCGCTGCAGCTCTTGCTCCTCTCTCATAAGGTTGGTTTGGTAGAAGAGCGCAATTAAAGACATGAGGCTGATCATAATTGCGCTTGTGCTCATGATTTTCTCTGTATTCCAAAATCGTTTCTTCTTTTCGTCGCTTTGGGTTAGCATCGGAGGGCGTGCCGCTTTTCCGGAATTAGAGTACGTCTTTTTCAGGCTCATAGATCATAAGTAGTTTGGCGGGAATTGTACCATTTAGCTTCTCTTCGTCACTAAAGCTTAAGGTTCAGTGCTCAAAATAAGAGGAATATCTGATATGGAGGGGGACAGAAATCGACACTATTCAGGGTGAAAATCCACCTAGAAACCTTTTTCCAGGCTTTTTTTGAAAAAAAATGAAAAAAATCAGCAGGAAAACGAACTGTAATTTTCAATAAAAATCAACAAGGATTATAAATTAGATTGGGGTCTATATATTTGGTTTACAGTATTTTAAGATTGGAGTTAATTGTAAAATGAAGTTTTTTATTTAGATTTTTTTTTCAACAAAACCCGTTTTTTGTCTTTGTCCTGGGGTGAGAAAGCCTGCATATTTGTAATGTAATCAAAAGGAAAGGGGCTAACGAAACAGCCTTGAAGAAAAACACCAGGAAAGCCTGGAGTTAAAATTGAAAGAACAGATCAATGGTAAAGTAACTAATATCAAACTGAGAGGCTATCCCAAAGGCTACGAACAACTATTTAAGCCAGTTTTTTTGTTAAAACCAACTTCATGATACTTTACCACCGGGCGGCAGTGTAGGGGAGATTACCTACAGTTCCCAGAGACCGATTCATATCCCAAAAACTTTTAAGCTGTAGGGATAAATTTTCTGATACTGCTGCCCATTCTTTCTTTGACATTAAAACGGTTCGTTTGCTTGCGGCAGCACACAACCGTCTTATGATAAATGGTACAATCTCTAGCCTTAAAGCTCGGGATAAACAGCCGGATGTACTGCTCAGAAGGGGATGAATATCAAGTTGAGCGTACGCTATCATAATCCCAAACGCCGTGGGTTCCTTGCCGGATCAACACAAAAGACTGGCAAGGAGCTCCAAAAAAAACTAGAGCAACATCAAAATATAGATTTGTTTGAAAAATTAGGTCGTCTTATTATTTCATGAGATTATGATTTGTTATTAGCAAGAGGCTCCGTCGCAGACGGAGCTTTTTTATTGTAGGTCGTCGTAAAAAAGTAGGTCGTAAAAGGTCGTCTTACTATCTCATGTAAATAATAACTTCTTCAAAGTTAGAAAAAAAATATATCTCACCAAGCCTTTCTGCTGACCTGCTCGCTGCTTTTGCTCCGCTTTTTCCCTTTATACTTGTATTTTTTTAATTATAAATTGTTGATCTTTAGTTGGTTTTGTCTCGATTAGGCCGTTTGGAAAAATATTGCCTATGGCGGCGATTTTTTTGTGTGCAGAGAGATGGAAAGTCGTATTTCTACCTGATTTCAGGTAGAGCGTTGCCTGAGCAGCCAAGTCCTTTCTGCAACGTTGGGGCAGGCTTGAATTAAAATCGCTTATTCTGTTTTTCAGACCAGCTTTTCCATTTTCTTTTGTCAGGGAGAGTAAATCTCGTGCAAGTTTTACAAGCTTGATGTTTTGTTACTTAGATTCAACGTAACTATTCAGCACGCCTGCGTGCTGGTTAATTGAAAAACGATAGAACTGTCCATAAACAAATTCTTCAATGCCTTGAAAACATTGATGTTTTGTTTACGAGCCGTGACGATAAAACTGCGGATTCTTGCGAAGAACCTGGCGCCGTCAAAACTTCTGAAACAACCCGAGATCTTTTGTTTGACTTTCATCATTCGGATGTCCCGTTCAGAGAAGTTATTGTCAAATGGCACTTTAAAATCGTAGAAGAACCTCAAAATATCGTCAGCGTAGTCTCTAAAGCGTTCTATTAGGTTTCGAGGCTTCGTTTTTTTATCCCGGCCTCTTTTCTTTTTGGGAGGAGGTTTGTAGGGGTTGGCTTTAAGCCCTTTTTGTACCAGGCCTTCATAGAGGCTTCGATACCGGCTTAAAGTTGCCGGGGACAAGAACTGTTTGCCTTTGGCAATAGCCCTTTCTTTGGCAGCTTTCATTTTGAGGAGCAGGCCTGCGAGTTCATCCGCCCAAGCTTGCTTATGGCGTTCTTTGACAAAGGTTAGTTCTCTTAGCAGGTGTGCATTGCACAGGCCATGTTCACGGCCGTAGCGGTAATAGCTCTTCCAAAAGTCATGAATGGCAATGCCTTCGAACTTGGGCAAAATGCCAATATCATCCATGGCAGCCTGGCCCCGCTTGGCATGAGGCTCATAATACGCATGCTGGCTAGTCGAACAGCTATGCAGCCACAGCCGCTGGGTCATTATCCGGATACCGGTTTCATCAAAGCCGGCCACAACGGCTGTTGTCAACAGTGCCTTGAGCCGCTCTTCAAAAGTGCCCAGTTGGCCAAAGGCCGTATGACGGATATTATATAAGGTGCCAGTACTGAGCTGATGGCCGAAAATATCCTGGACAAACTCTTTAGTCCGTTCGTAAGGCAGCAGTTGGTAATCTTGCATATACACCAACAGGCTCTTTATGTTGGGTCCGTATTGCACATAATGGTTAACACCCGCCGGAAAATCGGCTCGGTTGACATGCCCGCAGGAACAGCGTTTAACTTCCGCCTGGTGTTCGGTTATGATCAACTCCAACGGGGGCAAGTCATATACCTGGCGGCATTCTATGGAATCGGCTTTTTGCCTGCGAAGGCTTTTTTGGCAACAGGCACAAAACTCCACTTTATGAAGCTCTTTTTCGTCTGGGGAATCCACCATTTTTAGGTTAGCCCCCTCGTGGCCCTTTTGCCCGCCAGCCTTGCGGCCAGTCTTTTTGCGCTGGCTTTTGGGGGCAGGCTTTTCAAACTCATCCGAAGAAGGAGGCTTGCTGCTATTCCTGCTGTTCTTGGATATCTGATCTTCCAGTTCTTTGATCCTGGCTTCTAATTCCTGGATCTTCGATTTATAGTGATGGTCATAGAACACTACTATAGCCTCGACGAGCACTCGGGCTTCTTCGGGCAATCTCCTGATGGCTTGTTGTAGTGGTTCTGGAAGCATCCCAAAAAATAATAACTTTATTTCAAATTCTCGGCACGAAGGCGTGCTGAAAAAGAAGTTGTCTAAAAAAGAATCGTGGTGAAATCGAGATGGTTTGCACAAAAAGTTGCAAAAGGAGATATTTGGAAATCTCTAAACTTTTCCAAACTCCTTTCGCAACTATGTACGTAAAATTAACCAAGAAATTCATCACACACAATTTGATGCCCTATTTGAGCACAACAAATCTAGGGCGCAAGCCAAAAGTTAAGCTTTGGAAAATGGTCAAAGCAATAATATACCGCCTAAAAACAGGTACACAATGGCGAGAGTTACCCCTGCGCCAGTTTTTTGGATTTGCCATAAAATCCTATAAAACAGTGTTTTATCATTACAATAAATGGGCTAAAGATGGTTCTTGGCATCGCTTATGGACGGCATTATTGAAAGCAAATAAAGCTGCCTTGGATATGTCCACCGTAGCTTTAGACGGTAGCCAGACCCGAGCTAGAATGGGTGGTGAGGCAGTGGGGTATCAAAGCCGGAAATCTGCAAAAACAACAAACATGCTGTTTTTGACTGACTCCAACGGAATCCCGTTAGCGATGTCAAAACCCGTATCAGGTAATCATCATGACCTCTATGAAATTAACAAGGCATTCAAAAATATCTGCGAAATTTTAGAGCAGGCCGATATCGACCCAAGAGGTTTGGTAATGAATGCAGATGCTGGTTTTGACAGCAGGAGCTTTAGAGAGTACTGTGATGGGCTGGAAATCCTTGCCAACATAGACATCAACAAAAGGAATGCAAAAAACACTGATTATGAATACCTTGTAGACCCTGAGTTGTATAAGCAGCGATTCCCGCTTTGGCATCTAAGGCCCTGAAGCTGAATGATTTGAAGCTAAAGCCATGAGCAGGTGTTTAAATGAGTTGAGCCCCAGAAAACGGAAAACAGCCCTGAATTCATCCCAAAGACGGGTTTTAGTTTTTACCGCAGACAATACCTTTTTGAAAACCTTGCTGGCCAATTGCTGGATTTGGTCAATGAGGAAAACGAGCATCATCAAAGTCGCTAGCAAATTTGATAGATGTTTTTTCCCATGCCCATAGTTGTGCTCAAAATTGTAGCCCTGATTTTTCAGCGTGTTGAACGTTTCGTTTTCGATTTTCCACCGGCCGCGGCCGCATCGGGCAAGAAGCACTACATTTCTTTTGTTAATTTTAATATTTGTAACCCAAGTAAAAGTAGCGGTTTTGCCTTTTTTGCCCGTGACTTTTAAAATTAAAAAATTCGTGCGCACATCTGCCGCGCTGTTATTCAGTGGCAAATTATCACACCAGGAAAGATGCCATTCTTCATCGCCCACTTTTTGGTAATGGTGCTGATAAGCATGCTTATTTCCAGGGTGGCCATAGTGGGCGAAAAGCATTTCATGGCTATCAGGCTTGACGCTCAAAATATAGCTGTGCCCCGCTTGTGTGATTTCCCTGATCATCGGGCCATTTGCAAACAGGGCATCCCCCCCATGCAAGAACTTCCAGTTTGGGTGGCGTTCCCACAAGCGGCCCCACAGCCGATTGGCCGCTACCAGTTCATGGTCGTTCTTCTTTTGCCCGTCTTGCTTGTTTATCGGCTCGCAGTCCAATGGCAGGACTTCCCCAGCACCCGGCTTTACAATCACAGCACCCAACATAGCATGGGAGTAGCGGACTGCCTTGTCCTTGCCGCGGCTTCTCTTTTGCTGGCAGTACTCGCAGCTTACCTGGCTAGACGAAAAAAACTCTACCCCGTCCATCGGGGCCAGGAGGTGCCCGCCCAAGAGCTCGTACTGCTTTAGTTTGCCGCTCTTCTCAACTTCGCCCAATACCTGCCCGAATAAAGGCTGAAGCTGAGAAGGGGGGATTTCATCCAGCGTTTGGCGCATACTGGTGTCTGATGGCACCTTGTTTATGCCAAACAGCTGCCGAAGGTTAACCTCTTCCTTCTTTGTCCGCCCTTTGTCAAAGGCCAATAAGGAAGGGTACTTCAACTGGAACATCGCCATGGCGCTCAGAAAATAATCGGGCAATTTGATGGACGCATTCGGCGCACGCGGGTCAGGCACTCCACTGTAAAACGCTCTGCATAAGCCATATAGGCTGTCATAGCTGGTGCCGCTTGGCTTTTTCATTCTCTTTTTTCCTCAAAGGTACACCTTATTCTTTATCAGTGGGTTGTGTGCCAAAGCGGGAATCGCTGTTGTATAAGGAAAGGTTTGCTGTTGAGCGGACCAACGCTTGGATTGATGGCTTCAAATCTCTTTTAGTCCGGTACGAGACATCTGCTAGAAATTGGATGAGTGCTCATTTCCTAGCCTTTTCAATCATTTTGTTGAGAAAAACTAAACTCCATACAAATCATTTTTAGACAACTTCTAAGTTACGATTCAACAAATAAATGCAACGGCATTTAAAAAATGAGGCCGTCTTAAAAGCCCTGAAGCCCGAGGACAGGATTCACCCTGAAGTCAGACACTGGCTTCGGGATGTCTGATCTAAGCTGGCTATTTGACGGTCCTGTGAGGCCTCAGAGGGCCTGATGTTGGCTAAGCGGCCATTTTGAGTGCATTTTGGGGGTATTCTAATGCAATTTGGGCGTTATTTGGGCCTGGTTGATGAGGGCCGGGCATAGGTATCCTCTTGGCTCTCCTTAAATTGTGCCATTTGGTGAAATTATTGGCGATAGCAAGCAGCCCCATCTCGACATTTACGCCTTTAAGCCCCTGTAGCATGAACCGTCTGAAGCCCCGGTCTTGCTTGATGTGGCCAAAAACAGCTTCTACATCGATGTTGCGCTGGATCTTCTTTCGTTGCCCTTTTAGCGACTGCAGGCGCTCCTTAGCCTTTTGCCGGTACTGGCGGGCCTTGTGGCTTATCTTTATGGCCCGGTTCTGAGCTTTGGCTTTGAAGCATTGGCCACGTAAGGGGCAGCCCTCACAATTTTGGGCCTCATATATATGGATGGTTCTTATATATCCCGTTTTTGTTTTTTCTTTCGTCTGGCCCACTTGATGCATGTGCTGGCCCATAGGGCAAACAAAGTAGTCCCCCTCTTCATTATAGTGCAGCGCCTGCTGGGGGAACGCATGCTTATGCTTGCCCTTTTGCTCTTTATGGTAACCTGGGTATTTGACATAGGCTTCTATACCTTTCTCTTCCAGATACTCGTAGTTTTGCTCGCTGCCATAGCCTGCGTCAGCACAAACATTATCCGGCAATTTCAACCCGGCATTGTCTAGTACCCCCAGGGTGTCATCCATATGGGCTACAAAACAGCTTATGTCAGAAGCCGTCTGGTGCACCGTATAGTTGACGATAAACTGCTGTTCGGTACCGACCTGAAGATTGTAACAAGGCCGCAGTTGCCCATTGCCCAAGTGGTCGTCCTTTGTCCTCATGAAAGTAGCATCGACATCCGTCTTTGAATACGAGGAACGCCCGCCCAACAGCCGCTCTTGCTCTTCGTAACCTTCCAGCTTGGGCAGATGGTCTTTTGGCAGTTTGCCGGCCAGGCGCTTTTGCTTGGCTTGCGACTTGGACGGCTTGGTGTCTTCACCCCCGGGCATTTCACTGTCCAAGCGGCTGTTGATACGGCTGATGGCCTCGCGGACTGCCTTGCTGTCGCTAAGTGGCTGCTCCCCTTCTGCCAGCACATCCGTCTTTGTGCCTGGCCCGCCAGGGTCAGGCGGGGGGCTGTCCTCTTGGCTGGACAGCTCATCTATGTGCGCCAGTATCTGGGCCACCTTCTCCAAAACAGAGGCTTTGTAACGGGCTACGTTCTTAGCCCAGACAAAACTATAGCGGTTGGCCACCGATTCCATTTTCGTGCCGTCGACATAATAGTCCTTGAGCTGGACGTAGCCCTGCTCTACCAGCAACAGCAGCACCTGGGCAAATACGTCCTTGACCGTATTGCTCAAACGGTGCTTGCGGAAACTGTTGATCGTGTTGTGGCCTGGGTGCTGGTTCCCGCTTAACCACATGAAGCAGATATTCTCGTGGCAGGCTTTTTCAAGCATGCGGGAAGAATAGACCTTTTCTACATAACCATAAACCAATATCTTTAACAACATCTTGGGGTGGTACGAACTCGTACCCCCTCCCTTGTAGGTAGACAGTACCTTGTCCAAGTCCATACCGTCTATAGCCTCGTTAATCAACCGCACTTTATGCTGTGCAGGTATCAGCTCCCCTATAGTAGGCGGAAACAACCACCCTTGATCCTGGACATATGGCTTGAATACTACGCCACGGCCTGATGGCTTGTTACTCATCTGAAGGTGTATTATCTTTCCCTCAAGATACAAATCATTGGCTGGTATTAAAATCCTGCGCAGTAGGGGCTTTTAAGACAGCCCC
>NZ_JPOS01000094.1 GCF_000759025.1 Phaeodactylibacter xiamenensis
CTACCAAAGTATCCTTCGCCGTTTTTAGCACGTACTCCCAACCGTGAGCCAAACAAGACTGTTGCAACTCGCAGCCGTCGAATTCGGCATCTCCCAGCAGGAAAATCCGGCAATCCTGTTCCAGGATACTGTCCATAAGCATCGCCACTTGACCGATAATGGCCACGTGCATGTGTTCCGGGAAATGGCCTTTGGGAGCTTTACGAACTACCCAACAAATGGGAATGGCTCGCCTGCGCCAGATTACACTGACCATCAGCGCCATGCAGTCTTTGCCCACACAGGAGCCATCGATGGCCAGAACTAACTCTCCAGCCTTGCTCAGAGAGTGGAGAATCGGAAGAAGGTAGGGTATAAAGTGTACCGTGACATCGGTCCACTTATTTTGCAACCAACGCTTGGCCTTCTTGACCCGACTTTCCAGGTCAGTGGGGTCTTCCATATGGCGGCCCAACTCTGATAAAGATGCCCGGCCACCTTTGATTAAGGCACCTAATAAACCAGATAAGACGGTTAATCGACGCAAGGCGTTGCCTTGTGGAACCTCAGATTGATGCTTTATCAACCATTTTTTAGATCTTTGCAGAACGGCATTTTGAAAGGGTTTTCTGCAAAGATTTTTAAAATCTCAGAAAACCCTTATTTTTTCTGTCTCTCTTTCCAAACTTTCAATGAACTTTTTGCCGAGCTAAAAGTGTACGGCAATGAAAAATGGATAAATAAAGCTGCAAACACCAAAACTTGTCCATCATGAAAACGATTTGTGTAGCTTTATTCACCCTTTGCATTTTTTCCTTTGCCAGCGCGCAGTATGCCGCCAACTTTTCCTTTCATGAAGAAACACCTAAGGAGGCTAAAGCAGAAACCCTCTCCCTCAATGAGAAAATTGCCCGGAGAAATGCTTTAATCAAGCAGCACAACCAATTGGCACAGCGGACCCTGCTAGAGCACATTGCTACACGGGTCACCTACCCGGAATTGCTGCGGGAAAAAATGGTTGAAGGCCGGGTTACTGTAAAAGTCACACTCAACCCATTCGGGCAAGTACAGGCTTACGAAATTCTTCATAGCCCCGACCCTGCTTTCAGCCGCGAAGTAAAGCGGGTTATAGATAGCGCTCCGGCGGTCGTCAGCAATCAGGCTTACCTCGGGGCCCGCAAACTGACCATCCCCATCGACTTTTCATTACGGTAATCCTAAGACTCCGTGTTTGGGATTGTAATCCACTTTCTTTAGCGTAAACTTGCCATACACGAAGGGGCCATCGGGATAATGCCAGGTGGCCTCTCCGTAGGATGCCAACCGGTGGTTGCCGAATCGCTTGTAATTACTCAGTGGAGTTGTAAACCGGTACTGTTGCATGGCATTGATATCGTAGCGGTCAAAGGACTCGAAGTTGACCAGCTGCCCATAGTCATTGAAAAAGAGCCTGGCGCCGATGGTGGTGCCTTTATTGGTAAAATGAGCCTGTACCGTTTGCCGGTCGATCGTCTCCCATTTAATCCGTTGATCAATCAGTGTGGCGGGCGCCAGAAAGCACATGTCATTGAACAGGGTAACGGTCTCCGCAATAAACATCTCCGCCCCATCGGCCTGAGCCACTGGCAGTAAAGAGAAGAGGCGCACATCCATGCTGGCCTCATGCCCCTGATACCGGTGGTAGCCCTGAGCGGGTAGCCCTTTGACTTTAGCGCTCAAAAAGAACAGCCGTTCATCGGTATCAAAAAAATTGTACTGCTCACAGTCCATCCGCATCCAATCCTGTCCTTTGCCCCTCATCTCTGCCTTAAACCGGGCGCGGAAGCTGTGTACCTTGGGCTGCCCAACCACTCCGGCGTACCGGAGATAGCGCCGCACCGGAGCCGGCAGATGCTCAAGGTCTTCTTCTGTGAGCAAATCCTGCTGAATAGCCTGTGTCCGCTCTATGCCGGCTTGTACATCCGCCCGGTACCGATGCTCAAACCGGTAGCTTTGCCAGCTGAGCAGGGCTGGAATCAAAATAAGCAAATTGGCGGCTGTGCCAAAGCGGGCATCCCCCCAATTGCGGAATATCAAAAACTGTGAAAGCACGACTGCAGCCATAGCCACTCCATACCAAAACTGGACGCCGCTCAAATAAAGTACCACCGCTCCAATAAACAAGAGACCGGTCAGGAGCCACAGCAAACCCTGATGCCGCGCAATAGGCTGGGTAAGCTGCTCAAACTGATGGAAATTGTACGCTTTTAAAAATCCGAAAAAGTGGATGATCCCGTGTAACAGCAGGATAAAGGCCAGTAAGAATCGCATCTCAGAATATTTTGATCCCTAAGGTACCCTTCTGCGCTGTGCCTCGCGCTGATCTTAATCATCGAAAAACCGCGAATAGCCGGAAAATGGATGATAGGTATCATACTTTACGCGCAGGCAATAGATCAGTGAGCGGCTTACAGGCAGAAGTACCCAAACCGCTGCAGCACTAACGGCTCACTTTGAGCGGAACCGCCCCCAACAGCTGCCCCGTGGCGGCATCCATGCAGCGGACCCAATAAATACCGGTGGCCCAGTTGGTAGTGGAAATATTCATCTCGTTACCGGCAACCACAGACTGTTGATACACCGGGCGCCCGTTGCTACTAAGGATTTCCACCTCCATTTGCCTGCCTGACCATACTTCGGGAAAGGACAACTGCGCCCGCTCGGTGCAGGGATTAGGAAAAACAGAAGGTTCAGGTGCCTGAGTTGGGCCCAGTAATTCCGCATTGGTCATCTCTCCTTCCGAGTCGAACTTGTAGATGATGTGACGGCTTTCCTCCGGGAAAAGGTCGTCGCGGATGACCTGACCATGCGCCAGGCACCCCCCATCCGGAGTCGCTACTACCCCCGTAGCCCGGCTGTTATCAAAGGGTAGCAACAGATGCACATCCCACATACGCTCCAGGTTAGCATCTGCCTTGCTCAGGCGCCAGCGGTTGCCATTCGCAAAATCAAAGCCTAATAAAAAATACTCGTCATCCGAATTGAAGTCTAATGGATATCGGTATGCCGGGCGCAGATCACCGTCTTCCAGGCCTGGCCCTTCGATAGCCAGCCCATGCACTACCGCCCGGCGGATTAACTCAAAATCGGGCGTCCTAATCTCAATAGACTGATAGATGCTGTCCGCACTATTGAGCTCAAAAATCCTGTTGGCAAAGACCAGATTACCGTCATTCGGCTTGAAGTAGGGGTAGAAATTCCCGATGTTCGTAAATCCAAAACCATCAAAATTATAAGCGGTACCAAGCCAGTCGTGGGCGTTTTCCTGAATGGGCTCCAAACTGACCAGACTGAGCTCCGAGAACAGGGATCCAAAACAACCAAACAGCCGATCCTCCACCATAGCCATAACGGCATAAGGCTGGGAAAAATCTGCCGGAGTGCTATTCAAAACATTGCAGGCGGTATCCATGACAATATCGTAAGGCAAAATATTCGAAGTATTCAGGCGGCGGCCATAGTACCGGCCATATATCCGGTCGCCTTTTCGGGCAAAGCTGGATTCATTGCTAACCATAGCCATATTGGGTGAGAAAAAGTCCGCCAACGCATCATTAGTATGATAGCTGATCAGCTCCAGATCGCGGTCAAAGTGCAATACAGATAAGTTGGGCGCAGCGCTGTTTCCATCCTCCAGCAGGTAGGCAAAGCCAATCATCCACAGGGTACTGTCTACAGGGTCTGCGTGCAGTTGCTCGTAGAAGGAATAGGGGCCAAAATCCCCGCGAACCAGCGAATCCAGTATTTCCCCTTCCAGGTTGAGTTTGTACAGGAAAACCTCGCTCATTTCATCACGTTGCTCCAGGAATACCTCCTCCCCCAGAACCACCATCCTGGCGTCTGTTCCCAATCTGGCAGGCCGGTTATGCAGCCCGCTCCAGGTATCGTACTCCTGAGCGGCAATCGAATTAAGCAGGAAGCAGAAAACAAATCCTAATATGACAGGTGCACGCATAACAAATGATTTTCACCAAAAAATACAACAAACTGATTTACAGAACAATAACTCTAACAGGAAGCTAAAGTCATGGTTCAGAAGGCTCAGAAAGGGTGTAACAGAGCGCTTTAGGCCACAGTAAGTTAAGGCTATTCCGGTGAAAAAATGGTACATTAAGGTATTTAAACCTCTGTAAGATAGAGTCAACGGATAATCAATCATGAAAAAGCACTTGTTACTATTTGCGCTCTGTTTCCTTTTTGGCGCGGCAGCCTTCGGGCAAAAAAAGTTCATCGCACTCCGGGATACGCCACCGGACTCGACGATCGCCGGTTTTTTCATAAAAAAGGTAGTGGACAGCCGCCCTGCAACGGATAGCATTGGCTATCTCTTCATTGGGGCACAATCCAGGAAAGTCCCCGTGGACCTGGCAAGAGGGCTGACGAATGCTTTCAGTAACTACCTGGATAGAGCCGTGCCCAGAGATGCAGGGGACCTGCCTGTTATCATGGGTGTGGACGAGCTGTGGCTTACCCCTGCACCCTCCGGTGCAGATCAGGAGTTGGAAGTCGTACTGCAAGCCTCTTTTTACCAGCAACGGGAACGGTATAAAGTCTTACTTTTCAAAACCCGGGTTTCTGTTTCCGGGAAGGAGCCGTCAGAGGCTTTAATACGGCGGGCCCTAAACCAGGTCCTAAATGAGTTCAGTAATACTGACTGGGATAATCCGGAGGCCGGCACCCCTGTAACAGAGGATCAACTCAAACAACGCCTGGACCAACAAAAGATCGTCCCTTTAAACCTGCTGCTGGCTGGCTACGCTGCAGGCGACAATGCCGAAGGCTGGAAGTTCAGCTATTACCGCAGCTCTAAATCTTCCCATAAAGGCTGGTTTTTTCCCTGGCGGCTTGGTGGAGAGTTTTTGCAGATTGAAGACCAACCCTTTGCCCGGTCTGGTATCGTGAAAGCCCGGCTCAACTACGGTATGTTTGGTATATGCCCGTTCCGGGAAATCACCGACCGGGTTTACATCAATTTGGATTTCATGCTGCTCGTTGGCGCAGAAAGCCTTACCGACCGGCTTGCCAGGCAATCGACTAACCTGTTGCTGGGGCTGGCGCCAAAGCAAAGCCTGTATTTCATTCCAAACAGCCGGTTTGGCCCGGTCATCGGGTTCGGGCTGTACCAGCGGCTGCTCACTTCAGAAGTGTACCAAAGTGATTTTGGCTTTCAGGTGGAAGCGGGATTTAAGTTTTGAGAGATACATGGATTTCTGTTGAATACTTTGTCACTCCCAAGTCTTAAATCCGATCTTTCACCTGCGAAAGGCTGGATTTTAAACTCCTGCCCGTATATTACTTTTTTTCTCACTAAAATTAAACTGCACGATGATCAGGCTCTCCCTTCTGCTTTTTAGCTTCTTCCTAACGCCGTGGTCCTATTGCCAGACGATTGCCATCGGCGATGACTTCGAAGGCAACGGCAACATCAGCACGTGGGCGGGTGATGACTGTCAGATTGATACCAGCTTTCCCAATCCATTCCCTCAGGGCAGCAATACCTCTGCTACCGTGCTCAGGTACGGTGATACGGGCGGGCAGTATGCCAATGTGCGTTTCGATGCAGATATGCCGTTTGATATTTCAGGCGAGCACCTGTTCTCACTTCAAATCTACGTGCCATCCAGCGGGCTGACCGGAGTACAGCCCAACCAAATTTCGCTGAAACTGCAGGATGGCAATCTGCCAGCACCCTGGTCTACACAGAGCGAGATCATCAAGCCTATCGTAACGGATGAATGGCAAACGGTCACCTTTGACTTTGCGAATGACAATTACATCAACCTGTCTCCGGATTCTCCCCCGCCCACTCAGCGTAATGACTTCGACCGGGTCCTCCTGCAGGTCAACGGGGAAAATAACAACGATCAGGTGATAGCCTATATCGATAATGTCCAATTTGAAAGCACCTCCACTCCTGGCCCGGTTTTCAATCAGCTGATCTGGGCTGATGAATTTGACGTTGACGGCGCTGCAGATGATACCAAGTGGTTTCACCAAACCCTGCTCCCACTGGGCAACAGCTGGTTTAATGGTGAAATTCAACACTACACGGACCGTTTGGAAAACACCCGGGTGGAAAACGGCGTACTAAAAATCGAAGCCCGCCGGGAGACCTTCACCGATCAGGGGCATACCAAGGAGTTTACTTCGGCCCGCCTGAATTCCAAGTTCACCTTTCAGTACGGCCGGGTGGAAATCCGCGCTAAGCTGCCCACCGGACCCGGTACCTGGCCTGCCCTTTGGATGCTGGGCAAAAACATTGACGAAGATGGCGGCTACTGGGATAACGAAGGTTTTGGCACCACGCCCTGGCCCGCCTGCGGAGAAATCGATATCATGGAGCACTGGGGCACCAACCCCGGCTATGTTTCCAGCGCCACGCATACGCCCTCCAGCTTTGGGGGCACGGTTAATGTAGGCGGACAAAACCTACCAACCTACGCCACAGACTTCCATGTGTATTCCCTGGAGTGGACCGCTGAGAAGCTGGTTTTTGCGGTAGATGGCGTGGAGCATTTTACCTACAACCCTGCTGATAAAAACCCGGAGACCTGGCCTTTTGATGCGGAGCAGTACCTGTTATTTAATGTCGCCATCCTGCCCAGTATTGCGCCTGACTTTACCAGCAGCGCCATGGAAGTGGACTACGTACGCATCTACCAGGAATCGCCCGTGGCAGTCACCTCTCCACAGAAATCGACAGTGCGCTATTTCCCCAATCCGGTAGAGGACACGCTGACGATCGAATTGGGTACAACAGTAGCTGACCCGGTGCACATCCGAATATTTGACAGCAGTGGAAGAGTCCTAAAGTCTGTTTCTGAAACAGCCAACCAGGGCACTGTCATGCTCCGGGGCTGGGACCACCTTCCTTCGGGTACCTATCAGGTACAAGTGCAATGGGGGCAAAAGCGGTCTGCTTTTTCTGTAGTAAAGCGATAACAGCCTCCGGTCAAAGAGATGCCCCAGCTTGTAGAGCGCAAAGGCAAAAACAAACACCCTGAAGCCGGAAATGACTTCAGGGTGAATGATGTAATCAACAACAGTTTTTTTAAATCGTAGCTTTGTGTAACCCCGGAGGCAGTGGGAGATTACCCTTTTTTAAAGAGGCTTTCATAATCCGTCACACTACCGTGGTCCAGGCAGCATTCGATAATTTGTTGGCCAAGAGGGCTGAGGCTATCTTCCTGGAACTGGGCAAGTGTCTTCTCAAAGAAATCATACAAAATCTTTGCACCCTGGTCATAAGCTTCTTTACCGACCTCTTCCTGGTACTCCACCTTGAGCATCCACTTAGGGATTTCGATGCGCTCCAGCTTCATTTTATTCATCGCGTACCCCAGCAGGCTACAGCGGGAAGGGCTCAGTTGCTCCGGCAGGAATTCGGCGTTGCCCTTTCGTGCCAGGTATTCCCGGCTAAGCCACTGCGGCATGAAGCTGGTCTTCCAGGCTCCAATGTGCTGGTTGGGCGTAAGGATGTACTTCACATCAGGTGTATCTACGATTTGCTCCAGCAGCAGGTTGGCCTGTTTGACCTTCTTACCGGTAGCAAATGGCCAATAGCTGCCCACACCTTCACTGCTGATCCCTTTGGTCTGAATGATACTTGGATTGGCGTGCCCACGGGGCGCGACTAACCTCCAAAGCCACGCCAGGGCAGGCGGTAAAATGTGCATAATGCCTACTATGCCGTAATTTGGGTTTTCCTGAGTACAAGGTGGCGTCCGCAGACCTATGCTCCGGATATCCACCCGCACCGGATCAGAGTATATGCCGGGTACGATATCCCGTGGCAGTATGACTCTTGGATTGGGGCAGGGCACACCGGGGGCATCTTGCTTGTGGTCCCATATCATAGCCCTTCCACCAGGCACAGCCTCGATATTCAGGAAGAGGAGCGGCTTCTCCGGTTTGGCTGTTATTTTTTCCAGCACCATATCGGTACCGTAGTCTTCGATGTGATCCACTCTGATAAACCAGGCGTCTTCCGCATCTTCCAGCCAAAGCTTGCCGTCGTTCTTCTGGAGTTTGGGATGGCAGAGCGCCATATCGTCAGTTACCGGTTCCAGGTCGCAGGTCCGGGGAAGGTCCAGCATCCTTTTTTCGCCGGTCAGGATATTCTTGCCTAACAACAGGCTGCCTTCCGGTGACCGGTGGGGCTGCTGCAACATCTCACTTTTGCCGCCGCCACTGGCTCCCTCGTGCATGAGCGTGATAACGTTATCGTAAGGCGTCACTACCCGGACAGTAGAGCAGTGCGCGGTTACCCAGCCTTCTTCTTCCCCCTGCCCGATCAGCATCCCATAAACGCCTTTCTTAGCACTTGGACCGGGGTAGAGATTGTAGGAAAACATTTCGTATTTGCCCGGCTGACGGTTGTGGACCACTACCTGCTTACCCTCAAAGTGGGTATGACGGAAAGGCGGGGCAGTATAAATAACCGCTTCCGGTGAGAAGTCTTCGGGCAATTCCATGGGGTCAATAACCCCCTGCAGCAGTGCCAGGCCCAAGCCAAAAAACCCTGCGTTGGCGGGAATAACGGCTACGGCATTATACCCCATACCCGGCTGCCCGGCATGGTAATAAAACATCCCCAGGTGCTGGGTCTTTAACCAGTCAAAGGTTTCGGCTCTCAATTCATCGAAAGAATGACCGAACCGGTCTTCAAAGGTGGGCTTATCGGTAGGAAAGCTATCAGCAATGACCATGCAATTTGGATCGCGACGACGCATGTATACTTCCGTGTAATTTGCGGCAATCCCGTTTTTGGTGCGGAGCACTTCAGCTTCCAGGTAACTTTGCCCATCGGGAAGATCATAGCGAACTTCCTGATAATCACTACCTTTTCCGCCCGCTGCCAGCTCCACCAGTTCCTCTATATTTCTTACAACAGTGAAACTTGGTGCGACGGCCATAAGCTCTTGAAGCTCGGTAATATTCCCTACAGTAAATTCAGCTGCAGTTTTGCTAACCATGTCTGTATTATCTTTTAGGTTTTAATCTGAGCACAAATTAGGGGGATGCTACCCATATTGAAAGTAATTATATCAGTACAGACGGGTGACTTTTGTCATGAGCGGTCAAGGTCGTTTCCTGTTAAGCGTTAAAGCTTTCCCAAAAAAATCTCCCATCCAGTATTGGATTAAACCCAATGCCTGATAATTTTCTATTTTTACCCCTAAGCGGTCAAAACACCTAAACAACCTTGATACGAACAAAGTCCATAGCCGTCCTCCCCTTCGATAGCCTAAGCGCTGATCAGGAGCACACATATTTTGCCGATGGAATATCAGAAGAGATCATCCTTGCCCTCAGCCGGGTGGACGGGCTCAAAGTCACCGCCCGGACCTCCAGCTTTGCCTACCGCGACCGGAAAACCGATGTCAGGATCATTGGCAACCAACTGGGCGTGGCTACGATCCTCGACGGGAGCATCCGGAAAGTGGGCAAGCGCATCCGCATCCATGCACAGCTTGTACGCACGGACAACGGCTTCCACCTCTGGTCTGAGCGCTTCGACCGCGAACTGACAGATATCTTTGAGCTGCAGGATGAAATCAGCCTGCTGATTGCCGAGAAAATCAGGGAAAACTACGGGCACCTTGATATTGACGACCACCTCGTGACGACCAAAACCCGGGACATCAAAGCCTATCAGATGTTCCTGAAGGGCCGTTTTTTTCAACTCCAATGGAAAAGCGAAGATTTCGAGCGGGCTATACATGCCTACAAACAAAGCATAGAACTTGACCCCGCCTACTATCAGCCGTACTTTGGGCTTGTGCAGTGCTACGGTATTCTCGGGTCCTGGGGATTTATGAATAAACTGGATGCTCTGACTGCGGCCGATTTCTACCTTACGCAGGGCATTGCCCTCCAACCGGAATCTACGGAAGCCTATTTTGCGAAAGCGACACAGGCGCTTTGGGTCAACTGGGACCCGCACAGCGCGCTTCAGGCCCTGCACAAAGGGCTGGCAATCTCGCCTCAGGATACGGAATCGCTGGAGTCCGCTGCAGAATGCCATACCGCACTCGGGCAGTTTGATCAGGCGCTGGAATACATCAACAAAGCCCTGGAGTACAACCCCCTATCCCCCAACCACCACTACACTAAAGGCAATATCTACTATTTGCAGGAGCAATACGATACCGCCATGCAGTGGATGGACAAAGCGCTGACCATTGACCTGAACTGGGAACTGGCGATCCGGGCGAAGGCTTGCTGCTATATCCTCAAAGGTCAGCAACAGGAACTGCACAGCTGGCTCAGCCGCACACCGAAGGGGGGTATCAACAGTAATTTCTTACGGCTCTACGAAGCCATGCATACGAAAACCAGCCTCTCCACTTCCGATTTTGCAACCGATACCACCATTTATCTGCCCTGGGCCGTCTACGCTCCCCTGTACACCGGTGACCAAACACAGGCATTGGCGGCCTTAATACAGGGGATTCAACAGCGTAACGGGCAGTACATCAACTTTGGCAATGACCCACTGCTGCGCCCCCTGCGCCCGCTAACCGAATTCCAGCAACTGGTTCAAAACACCTTCCCTTCAGCGGCAGGGCGGGTTACCGCTTCTGTTCAAAAAGAAAAAGCCGCCACCAAGCTATCGCCGGAAGAAGCAGGAGACTACAAAGCCGCCCTGCAGGACCTTATGGAAAAGGAGCAAGCTTACCTCAGCCCCGAGCTCAACCTGCGGGAGCTGGCTGCCCGGATTGACCTCCATCCCAACAAATTGTCCTGGTTGCTGAATGAAACGCTCGGGCAAAACTTCAACGAGTACATCAACACCTGGCGGTTGGGCGCTTTCCAGCAAAAGGCCGTACTGCCGGAATTCAGCCACTACACCATCCTGGGGCTGGCCTATGATTGCGGATTTAATTCCAAATCGGTCTTTAATGATTTCTTCAAAAAGTCCACCGGGCAAACCCCGAGTGCCTGGCTCAAGGCCAACCGGTAAAATTAGAGCGTCCGAAATTTCATAGGGAGGGCAAGCTGGTACTGATTCTTATTTCCGGACGATCTTCGCTGCCCGGGCCTGCATCTTTGCAGCGAATCAAAAACACCTCTATGAAAAAGATACTGATCGCTGGCGCCACGGGTTACCTCGGCAAGCACCTCATCGCCGAATTGCAGGAACGACAACTCCCTTTCCAGGCCATAGCCCGAAACCCGAAGAAGCTGGAGCATTTCCAACTGCCTGCGGAAGCCCTCATCCGGGCAGAAGTCACCCAACCGGCAACCCTTCGCGGGCAACTGGCCGGCATTGACACCTTAATCTCTACCGTAGGCATCACCCGCCAAAAAGACGGGCTCACCTATATGAATGTGGACTATCAGGCCAACCTCAATCTGATGGAAGAGGCCAAACGGGCAGGCGTCCGCCAATTCATTTACATCTCCGCCATCAATGGCCGCCAAATGCGTCACCTCAAAATCATGGCAGCCAAAGAGCGGTTTGTGGATGCGCTTATGGCTTCCGGGCTGGAGTATCAAATCGTCCGCCCCAATGGGTTCTTCTCAGACATGACCGACTTCCTGGGTATGGCGAAGGGCGGCAGAGTCTACCTGTTTGGGAATGGCAATTACAAGCTCAACCCCATCCACGGGCGGGACCTCGCTAAAACCATCATCGACGAGATGGGCTCATCTGCTACCGAGCTGGAAGTAGGCGGCCCGGACATTCTCACCCAAAATGAGATCGCCGCGCTTGCCCTGAAAGCCGTGGGACGTCCGCCGAAGATCCTGCACCTGCCCGACTGGAGCCGCCGTTTGCTCATCTGGCTGATGCGTACATTTACCTCCTCCAAAACCTACGGGCCCTATGAATTTTTCCTCACCATGATGGCGCAGGATAATGTTGCCCCCCGCTACGGGGTGGAACGCCTGGAGCATTTTTTCAGAAAAGAGGCAGACGAGCTATAGGAAATGGCTAAGGGATCGAAACGGTTGGAACGAAGTGCTTTTTACTTAGCTTTACAGCCAAAATCTACTGCTATGCCCAATCTGTTACGGTTGTTTTGCCTGGCCACACTAGTTTTCCTGGCTTCCGGCTGCCACATCGGCCGTTTTTTCCTTTGGAACTTCGCGGATGTCAACGACTACAAAAAGTTCCCGGCTACGACCATCAACGCTCCGGAAACGCCTTTCACTTTTGCCTACGCGCCGGACAGCCTTCAGCAAAAGCTTGCGGAAACGGAACTGACTGCAGATGGCAAAAAACACACCCTGCCGGAATACATAGGTGATTATGGTAAAACGCTGGCGTTTCTCATCATCCGGAATGATACCATTCTTTACGAAAATTACTTCGATGGATATGCCGAGTATGGGCCGCTTCACCCTTCCTTTTCCGTGGCCAAGTCCTTTGTTTCTTCCCTTGTGGGCTTTGCCGTTCAGGAGGGCGCCATAGCAAGTGTTGACGACCCCGTAACGCAATACCTGCCCGAACTGAAGGACAGGGACGAACGGTTTGACCGCCTGACTATCGAGCACCTGCTTAATATGCGCAGCGGGCTGAAGTATAATGAGAATAGCTATTTCAACCCATTTGCACCTGTGGCCCGGGACTACTACGGGCGGCAACTGGAAAAGTACACCCTGGAACGGTCCAAATTCGCCGCCGAGCCCGATAGCTACCGGGAATACCAAAGCATCAACACCCAACTCCTGGCCCTCATTGTGGAGCGGGCGACCGGAAAAGATCTGCCCCTGTATCTACAGGAAAAAATCTGGCAACCCCTTGGCATGGAGTTTCAGGCGAGCTGGAGCTTTGACAGTAAAAAAAGTGGCACAACCAAAGCTTTCTGCTGCCTGAATGCGCAGGCCCGGGACTATGCGAAGTTCGGCCGTTTATACCTGCACGGCGGAGCGTGGGAAGGCCAGCAATTGCTGGATCAGGAGTGGGTCGAACGCAGCACCACACCAGATTACACCAACGATTGCTACCAGTACCAGTGGTACAGCCGGTCGTACCGGGGTGTTGCGCCCGATTCCGCATCTGCAGTAGCTGCCGCTCCGGAAGGGGTTGGTGTCTTTCCGTTCCGGGATGGCGAGTACGCTTACCGGATGTGCGGGCCGGAGTTCTTGGCGATTGGCATTCTGGGGCAGTACATTTATGTGCACCCGGAGAAAAACATCATCATGGTCCGCCTGGGCAAGGATGATAAAGTGGGGTACCGGCAGTTGTTTTGGGCATTGAGTGAGAAGCTCTGATTATCCTCGGACCCTGAGTAGTTTTTTCAACAGCACAATCTGCCCCAGATGATAGTGCAAATGCTCGATAATCCCGTTAAGGTTACTGAAGTAATGCCCGTATTTGGGGTCTGAAAAGTCTGCCCACATCTGCTCTTCAGGGAGTTTGGCGGTCGCCGCAATCAGCCGTTCTGCATCTGCCCAAACCGCATCAAGCAGGGCCTGCCAGTCGGCTTCAGACTGGATATCCGGCGTTTCCCAGCTGTATTTATCCCTGGCTTGCAAAGGGCCGCCTTCGAGTACACTGGCGATATGGGGCAGATAATAGGTAGCGTGATAGACCAATTGCGCAATGGTATTAAGCCCGGCTACTTTCGAGGTCGCCATCTGCCAGTCGACATCTGAAAGCTGATCTCTGTAGTTGGAATCAGACCAGTTTCCGCCGAAGAGGACGCCTTTGAAATGTTTGGACAGATTTTTGGACAGTGTCATAATGCATGAGGGTTAATGTCTTGCAAATTAGCTATGTTTCATTCCTTCGGGCTTTTATATAGGGACACTACGGCTTGGAAATGGTTTGCGGGACTTTCCTATCCGGGCACCGTAGCCTGCGCCTTTGCGGCCCATTCCAGCCAGTTCGCGCCTTGCTCCCGGGGTATCTGCACCCAGTTTTCCATACGGTTGTTTCGGGGGTTAAACAGGCGAGTTCCAGGCAGAGTCAAAGCGGCTGCCTTATCTTGGCCGAACAAGCGGCAAACGAGTTCACCCTCATATAGCATCATAAAAGGTTTACGCCCCATATTGTACGTCCGCAAGCCAAACATACTACCTCCTTTACTGCCAGGCAACGACTTTCCAATCGTATCAAAGTCCGTCATTTCACTGTATATATTTATCTTGACAACACCCATTTTTTTCGGTAAAACACCTCACCATTTTGATCGTATCCAACCGCAAGATACAATCCTTCTGGTAGTCCGTCAACCTGTAACTGCTGCCCCGGTTGTACAGCTTCAAACTGGCACACTGGAAAACCTGCTGAGTTATATAAGTTAAGCCTGTGAGGTACTGTCGCGCCCTGAATTTGCAGATAGGTGCCCGGATTAGGAAAAACCTCAATCTCGGGATTTGCCTGCTGGCTCGGGTTTGACGTAACAGGTATCTGGCAGAATACCCATTGATTATCATCAGCTTCATTATAATCCTGCAAGCTCCTCCACAGCGTATTTACAACGGTTTCGTATTCGGCTGCAATCACCGGGTGAATAATGGGATCCACTACGAAATCAATCGGTGCTTTTTCTTCCCAAATTGCCATGTAAGTGGTTAATGCCGCCAAAAAATAAATAGTTGGCCGCCCATGAGGGGCATCATCCTGATAGAGCTCTGCAACGGGGATTTGATCAAAGGGCGACTGTTGTAGTAAATGCCCGATTGATGGACCTGTCGGGATCATCCGCACGCAGGCATTCGGAAAACTTTCCGCTACCTGATTGTAATAATCCAAAAACCACTGATGAAAATCGCCTTGCAGATAGGTATTGTAGTTGCTCCATTCGGAAGCATTGGGCGGGAAGCCATCCCCGAGAAACGGAGCCATCTCTGGCCAATTCTCATAAATATACAAGTCCAAGGTTGGCTCTTGCTCCAGGCACCAATCAAAAACAGTATGCGTAGCGCTTACCGGAGAGGCCGTTTCTCCCGGATAGTTGGCATTAGGAGGCTGCCATTGCATGAAATTTCCCGGTGTAATGAGTATATCTGTGAAATCAGCTAAGGAGAAAGGCTCGCTATCTGAGTCCCAGGCGCCAGCAGCAAAGTCGAATCCCCACTGCGCGAAAGGTGGTAAGTCCATATGTTGTGGCAAGAAGCCATACTGCCCGCTCACGGCATAGCTATGCCCACCGGCCTGTGCCAGAAAATGCAGCCAATGTGGCACCGACGTTTCCTGGCTGGGGGTGGGAGGACTCACTTCAAATTCGTGGTTGATGAGGCTATGACCAAAAATATAGGTACGAACTTCCTGCTGCGCTTGTACTGCTACCCCTAATGCCACAACAAAAGCCAAGGTACCAAAGGTTTTCCAGATCATTATTAAGGATTCTTGAGGGTTGATTGAACTAACTGCTGCTAATATAAACAAGCAGCAATAAATACCAGCATACCTATACCGGAATTGAGACAAACGATCTAATTCCAGGTCCCACCCTGTCAATTAGCACCATAAACCTGGCAATACCGGACTTTTTTTAGACTCTTGTAGCTTTAGACACAAGTTGAGATACTTAAATTTTTTAAGAAAGATACAGCCAGCCAGCCGCCCGGCAAACCAACCACCGACCAAAGCATAATCAGGTAGTATTCCGGATTAAGGCCCTGCACATACATACTCAATCCCATCGCCATAAGGGCCAAGCCGAAGTTGGGACTGCAACGATGAAAGTCGCTATTACGTCCCTTTCAGTCTATTCAACCTTCCTTTAACCGCGCCCTTCTTTGTACATTGCATTTCCTAAACAATACCAATGCTGTTATGAAGTCTCTGCCCTTTACCTTAATGCTACTACCACTCTACATGCTGGCCCAACAGCCCTCCCCAAAGCCTCCCGTTCGCGTAGGCGTTGCCGGCCTGGTCCATACCCACGTACATTGGATACTCGGGAGGGCAGAACGCGGGGATATTGAAATCGTCGGTATCGCTGAGCCCAACCGGGAGCTGGCAGAGCGCTATGCCAAACAGCACGGTTTCTCTATGGACCTGGTCTACCCGGATCTCGAAAGCATGCTGGAAGCGACAAAACCTGAAGCCGTTACCGCTTTCAATACCATCTACGGGCATTTGGAGGTGGTGGAAGCCTGCGCGCCAAGAGGCATTCACGTTATGGTGGAAAAGCCGCTGGCCGTGAATCTGGAGCATGCGCGGAAGATGGAATCCCTGGCACAGGAACATAATATTTTGCTGCTGACCAATTATGAAACCACCTGGTATGGCTCCAATCATAAAGTCAAGTCGCTCGCGGATGAAGGCGTTCTGGGCCCAATCCGTAAAATGGTGATCCACGACGGGCATGAAGGGCCGATTGAGATTGGCTGCAACCCGGAGTTCACCGACTGGCTCTGCGACCCGAAGTGGAACGGCGGTGGTGCCATTATAGATTTTGGCTGCTACGGTGCCAATTTATCAACCTGGCTGATGAAAGGAGAACGCCCAACGTCCGTTTTTGCGGTCACCCAGCAAATCAAGCCCCACCTGTACCCCAAAGTGGACGACGAAGCGACCATTGTGCTCACCTACCCCGAAGCCCAGGCCATCATTCAAGCTTCCTGGAACTGGCCCTACAGCCGTAAAGACATGGAAGTCTACGGGAAATCCGGTGCCGCCTTTGCACTCGATGCCACCCGTTTGAAAGTCCGGCTACCGGAAAGCGCCACCTTTGAGCCCCAAACGGCAACAGCCCGGCCGGCGCCCTATGATGACCCTTTTGCACTTCTAGCAGCCCTGGTTCGGAAAACCATACCTTATGACGAAATGAGCTTGTCTTCTCTGGAAAATAATATGATCGTCGTAGAAATTTTGCAGGCGGCTGTGCAATCCGCTGAAACGGGCGAACGGGTGCACCTGCCGTTGGATTGACAGACACAACTTAAAAAAATCGTGTCATTTTTACTTATTTTTAACTTTTATGTTTATTTTAGTAGGGCATTTATCTCTGTATCATGCCCCAAGATTTTCAAATACATCAACCGGACGACCGCTTTTTCAAGTCAGCTATGAGTGACCCGGAGGTTGCCAGAAGCTACCTGCAATATTTTTATCCAAAGATCGCAGCCATTGCGGACCTCAGCACGCTGCAACAGCAAAATGCACAGGCACTGCGCCCTAACCTGAAGCTGTTTAGCGCTGATGTTGTCTTCCGATGCCGGCTGAAAGGTGAACAGGAGCAGCATTTTCATTTTTGCCTTCTTTTCGAGCATAAATCAGAGCCAGATGAGTATGTGGCAGTGCAAATCGGGCTTTATATTTTCCTGCTCCTGCGCGAGCAAGCGAAGGCTAAAAACCAGCCATTGGAGCCCGTGTTGCCCTTGCTGTTTTACAATGGGAAGGCGGCTTGGCAGCCAAAGACCGTGCATGAGCTCTTTAAATCCCACCCCGCCTATGAAGTGCTACAGCCCTATATGCCAGATTTCCGTTTCCTAATCGAAGATGCGCACCGCCTGCCACCGGAGGAGCTGCTGAAGCTGGGGCTCAGCTACTTCCGCTCCACGATGCTATCGATGGCGCTGCGGCATAAGCAAGACTTGATCTTTGAACATATTGAGGTTATCTTTGAAGGAGCAAAAAACAGCGATCAGGTATTATCCGTTATTACATATATCCTAGGCGTGGCAGAGCGATCACCCAGACAATTTCTGAAGCAATTGGAAAATACCGAATTCAAGACAAAACCGAATGTGATGAGCACATTAGAGCAATTACTGGAAATGGGCCGAAAAGAAGGTCTGGAAAAGGGCTTGGAAAAGGGCCTGGACAAAGGCATTTACAAAAATCGCGTTTTCAATCTGCTCAAGGCGGCGATCCGTTTTCCAAAATTGAGCAAGGAAGAGCTATCCGATTTCACAGAGCTGGACCTGCCAGTCGTCACCACTTTCCTGTCTGTTAAAACGCAGAAAGATACCACTGCCCTGAAAAAGCATATCCTGGAGGACTTACTCACCGATATTCCTGTGAGCAGCGTAGAAGAAGAGAAACTAACGAAGCTCATCGAACAGCTGTTGTAAGGAATTACCTTCATGCTGAACTCAGGGGCATAACTACAGAACCCCCAAACGCCCAACATACCCCGCTACATCCCGCGCCCAAACCTGATAAGTCAGTGCCGAAGGGTGCACCCCATCGCTGAAGTAGTCAGCAGGAGGCGCACTGACACCCCGCCAGTCCTCCAGGGTGATTACCCGGGCATAGTAAAAAACATTGGGCATCGGTTCCGTAACATGATCCAAAGACCGCCCCAGTAGTTCGACATGACTGCCAACAACGCGTTTGATAAGCGGGGTAAAAGCCGGAAAGCTCTTAATTGGAGGCATATTGGTAAACACGATGGGCGTTTCGGGAAAGCGTTCACGTAAGGCAGCAATCAGGTCGCGAATACTGCGTCGCCAACGCCAGGGCGGGTTGAGGTGAAAAGCATCATTACCACCCAGCCCAATGACGATGAGGTCAATATCGGTTTCGGCTATTTGCGGGATCAGCTTTTCCGTCACCCGCTTAGCAGTATACCCACTCCTGGCATAAACCTTCCACACAACCGGCTTCCCCAACTGATCGGCCAAAGCACGGGCTAATGTGCCACTGAAGCCTTCCTCGTGGGTTTCCACTCCAATACCGGCAATCGTGCTCTCCCCAATAGTGATTAACCGCAGTACCTGTCCTTTACCGGTACCGATGTAACCTGAAGCGCCTTTTGCAGGAGGCAACTTTGGCACCGATGCCCGAATGCGTTTCCCCTGTATAGCCATCAATGGCAACAATGGAGCAACCAGTAAACCAAATAAAATGTACTTTATGTCCTCCATTTTTCCGGGGAAGATACAGCATATTGGCTACTTCGCACGTTATACCTCTACGCAAATCGCTTACAATATGAAACCCCGATTGACGCTCCTTTTGATCTTCTGCACCTTCGCTCAGGTTCTAAGTGCGCAAGACCAGCCTGCCCCTAAAAAGTGGGGAGTCCATATCACCCCAACCAGCCTGGTCAATTATTATCCACGGTTTAGAGTGGGGACGCAATATATGAGCGAACGGTATAGCTATCTACTTGATGTTTCCTACGCCAACTTTCCTTCTTTTTGGGGTGGTTCCAATTATCGAAAAGGGTTTTCCTACCTTGCAATCCGTCCGGAAATACGCCGTTTTATTACCTCCCGCCCGGAGATAAACAGCGGTGGGCTTTATACTTCCGATTACTGGGGGCTTGAACTGGCCCTTAGCCACTTCCCATTGCGTATTGAAGGCGATGCCTATGAAGCTACCGATGGTGAGCAGTACAGCTTTGACGAGGCCACCCGCCTCAGAAGGCAACTGGCTGTGCATTTAAAATATGGTACACAACGCATTTATAGTAAGGTGCATATTGACCTGTTTGTTGGTGTGGGCCTAAGACTGCAGCACCTTCAGTATCAGGATGTTTCCGGACAGATACTTCGGTTCGACAACCCGGCTGAGGAGTGGCTGATCAGTATTGAGTCAAAGCGGGAAGGCTGGAGCCTACGCCCTTCTCTAACCCTGGGGCTCCGGCTGGGAATTGGTGTGGGGCAGTAACCTAATTATCCCTATAAGGCATGGAGTACTTTTGATTCCTTCGTTGATAGCTATTCCCCCATTTCCGGAGTGAATACAGGAACCCGCTCTGCATGCTGTGTTTTATAAAACTCCACTTTGGCCACCTGCTGTGGCCGGACCGATCCATCTTCCCGCTGGAATTGGAAGGATAGCTCAAGGTAATGCAGCCCTTTTTCTAAATGACTAATGTCAAGGTACGTTTGCAAGCCTACCTGAAGTGGCTCCTGCTTTCGTGTAAACAGATAGTCGGCTTCTACAGGCACACCATCTAGCTGCAGGGTGTAAAAACGCGAGAGGCAATCCATCACCAGGGTGTCCTGATCTACGGAATCCTGCCGGGCACTGTAGTTGCATAAAGGTTTGATGTACCGGTCTTCGTAGCTCGACTTGTGGACCACGAACACGCTTAGGACATTGCTCTCGATCACATCAGAAGGAATCTGTATAAGTCCTGAGGGCTTGTCGCCCGCCCAATTCGCATAGTGGCCCGGATACATCAGCTGCTCTGCAGTATCCGGGAGGCGCAAGGTAAGCGCATCAGCCGGATTGTTTTTCAATCGGAACCCACTGTACAGCAATACCGTAACACTCATAAAAATCAGAATAGCCAGTACCGACTTCCATTTTGCGTGGTTACTGACAAGTCCGTAGTAGATTTTCCGGTACAAAGGAGAGAGTGTCAGCCAGCTCATGACCCGGTAGATAGGCATATAAAACTTTGAGAAATAAGGAATACGCTTCAACAGCCCCAGGGTTAAAAAATCAAGTACGTAAATCCCCCCAATGATGCCGAGTATAGGGTCTAGCGTAGTTAGCTGCTCTGCCCGATCCGGGAAAAAGTACAACCAAGCTGCGAGTAGAGCCACTACTACACCGAGAAAAAAACATCCTCCAAGGAGCAGCATAAACAGCAAAAAACTGACTGCAAAAGTGGTACTGCAAATCTCTTCCAGACGAACTATATTTCGGGTATACTGTGCATCTTTGAAAATCAAACGATTGAAAGATTCGCCCATTTTCAGTCTGGAAACATCCACGCCATTTTTGTACACATAGCTCAACCCCACCAGAGCCACCCAGATACTGCGCAGTAGCAGGTGTACCATAAAACCTCCGATAAGCCATACGTTGGCGACCTTGAGCACGGCAATTATGCTCTCATCGGCCGTACCACTGGAAAAAACCTCAAAAGAAAAATGGCTAAGAAAGTGTTGCAGTTGCTCCAGCAATGCCGGCAACTGGAAAAGCCCATACAGCACAATACCGGAAACCAGGATTTCCGGTTCCCAGCTTTGCTCCTGTACACGAAGGAGCCAGGCAGGTGTTTCCTGTTCCGTACTATTCTTGGAAGGCTCGTTTTGATGCGCCAAAGGTTAAGCTTTTAGATTCAGGCTTTAATTTTACGAAAAATCTGCGATATGAAAAACCTGATGCAAACTGCGCTCACCCCGTCCGTAAATATTATAGGCTAATTCAAAAATACTGCCCCAGCCCCAGCACAAACCCTCCCACCCCGGTGCCCAGCAGGGAGTGCCCGTAGTCTGCGGAAAAGACAGTGTTATAAAACTGCTTTAGGATGAACCGCCCTCCTACCCCACCGTGCAGCCGTATGATTTCCGGGTCGGCAAAATCACTAAAAGTACCACCGGGCAGGCGCCAGCTTCCGGCATCCACAAAGCCCACTGCCTGCAGACCGATTTGCCTGTTTTCCAGAAGGGTATACCGGTACTCTGTGTTAAGGGTCAGCATGCCGGTGCCCCGGTCAATACGGTCGCCAACGCCGCGTATGGAGATGTGGTTGTCCAGTGCGAAAGGGGCAAAGGGCGTATTGACGTTGGTGCTCAGCCCCCAGATGAAGCGCAGGGCCCAATTCCCACGCTTTCCAGTGCGCCGGTAGTACTTCCAGGCTTGCCGGATGATGTAGAACGGCTCGGAGCCCAGTTCATCAAGCACCACTTGCGAGTAGGTATCCACCGACAGGCCTGACCAGTAGAAATAGTGGGGCACGGCTCCCCGGTAGAAGTGGTTGGCCCGGATACCGAGTTTTCCGATGTCCAATTCGCGTGGGAAAAGCGGGCGGTCTTCCTCCGCTACCGTACCCAACCGATAACCTTCCTGAAAAAGGCTGATGCCCACCTGATACTCCTGCCGCCGGGTAGGCGTAAAAAAGGCAGTCGCATTCAGGCTGGAGTTAGAATAGTCGTACCAGGCCGTAGCGGGCCCTTTATAAAGCGGCTCATAGGAATTCCAAAGCGTGTAGGAAACTTCCGCCCCCAACTTCCCCACCAAAAACGGGTGCCGGTAGAACAGCCCAAGGCTATGCCGAAGGTTGTACTGATAGTAAGCCCCCACACTAATGCCCCGCCCCAGGAAATTGAACTCAGAAAGCCCGCCAATGACCGTGGTGATGTCATTGGAAGACCACAACCCTGCGTAAGGCAGCACCGTTTTGGCTTCATCGGTCTCCCAACGCAGGTGAAGCCCGCTGTCCGTGGTATCCAGGTGGTAGGCCACAGCGTTGAAAGCCGGTTGCAATACCAGCCATCGCCGCATTTCCTCCAGGGCTTCCCAGGTGACCGTATCTCCGGGCGAGGCCCCGGCAATGCCGTAGAAAAACCCGGGATGGGTACGCTTTAGCCCTTCTGTTTCCACGGATTGCAAAACCATGCCTTGCGCACGCAGGGCAGGCAGGCTCAACAGGAATAATGAAAGAGAAAAAATCAGCCGCATCATAAATTTACATAACGGAAGCCGATATTATAGGTTGCGCCCAGGCCCGAGCTATTTCCAAACAGGAACTGTGCATGCGAAATCTCCAGATTCAGGGCATCCGTGAGCTGATACTTCGCGCCCGCCCCGACCAGCGTAAAGTGCTGACTGAAGTTGTTGCCCAGGTCAATTCGCCGGGCATGCTGCGCATTGACATAAAAGGTAAGGTTGGAACTGGGAAAATAGCTCAAAAATACAGATACAGGCATAAAGCCACTGTCATTGGCATAACTCTCTTCATCCGGCCCGAACAGGTAGTCAAAACTTAGCTCCGTAAACAACTGCCAGTCCCCATTCGCAAAGGAGTGGTCGTAGTAGACTTTGTTAGCCCAAATGGTACTGCGTTCTGCAAAAAACACCCCATTAACAGACTCCTCCTCAAACACCGGCAGCATCAGAGAGGACTGAAAGGACAGGCGCGGCAGGCTCCTAAAGGGCGTGAACCGCACAGAGGGAGCAACATAGGACACTCCGCTTCTCGCAAACTCCTCATTATTGGCGTACCGCAGCGCATCAAGGGCCGGGTGCTCCATTTCTGCGGAAGAGATGAGGGAGGACCGGAAATTGACAATCACACCAGCATTGACCCGCGCATTGGGCGACACTCCCACGAAGCCCTCCAGGATATTGGTCAGGAAGGTGGCACGGGGGCGGTCACTCACCTCCCCATTCTCATTAGCGCCGCGGGTTTCCGTGTATAAATTATTGAAAAGCTTGGCTTCCCAGCTCCCCTTCGGCAAAAGGCGGGAAGGGGTATAGGTTTGTATGATGGACTGTCCCTGCTCAGGTTGGGCAAAGGCCACATACACCACAAACAGCAACAATACCGGGGTAAGGAAATACTTCATGGTTCTATCGTTTTGATCTGTGCCTTTAACGTCGAAGCCTCATTTTTAGCTTTCATAAAATGGGCCCGACGTCCGGGCTGCGACACCTGTAACGTGCTACACCGTAGCAGATTTCTCTGCATAAGCCTTGACCTTAGCCCAATCCTCCGCAAAAAAGTCGCGCACCTTTTCCAGTTCCTCCGGTGGGATGAGCGGGGCAGGGTCAACAAAGCGTTTAGGCAAGAGCTTGGAGGGGTAGAGCACTGCATAGCTGGCCAGCATCTGCCCGCGGCGGTGCAGCCATCCACTGAGGGATCTTGAGTTGGTAGGAGTCAGCTCTTCTCCAAAAATGTATTTGCCCATTTTCCGCATGACTTTCAGTTCCTTCTCCTTGTAGGAAGTATGCACCTTGGCGAGCGAAACGTCTTTGGGATCGTAGGCGGCGTCTGCGTATGCGGCAATTTTATCAAAAAACGCCCAGGGATCGGACCGCAGCTCTTCGTAAAACAGCACCAGTGGCTTATGGGTAAAGTGCTTTTCGAGCTGCTCAATGTGGTTGTAAAAAATAAAATCACTGACCTTCCACAAGCCCGTGTCCCCTTCCACATCCAGGAAACCGGTAAAGGGCAGGTGCCCGCCATTCTTCACATAACGCCGGTACTGAGAAGCCGCCCAGCCATCGTGCCGCCGGAAAATAATGATGGGCTTCACCTCCGGATAGTAGGATGCAAACCAGCTGACCTCCCGCTCCAGTTGCTGATCAAACTCCCGGGAGACGAAGTACCGCCCGTACTTCCCCTTTTTGATGATGTCCGGCACCTGCCGGTAACGGTTGGTGGGGATATAGTGGATTTTTTGCAGCTTCGGGAAAAAGCGGTGCTGCAAATAAGTGGAGGCGACCTTGCCCAGGCCAACGTGGAAAACGATCTCAGGTACTGCCATAACTCGATTGAATATAGCGCAAAAGTACAGGAAAAATTGGCAACTGGTAAATGGCGCTTTTCTATAACTGAACGATGCAGAGCCGTTGCCCCGTCAGAGGCAAAATATTGGTAACCCAAAAGCAATGGACTAGATTCCGCGCCGTTAAGTGCGAAATGTAAGCTGCCGACCTCGTTAAGACGATACGCCTTCGTAACTTCCACTTGCGGATCGGGCTTGGCTTAAAGCCTTTGTAAAGAGACACATTCCGCACCTACAGCGCAGGGAGGGACGTTAGCAGATTGAAGATTACCCACGTACAGCCCCTAAAAGGCCTTTACACCGCTCTAACAGGGAAAAGGATCGAACAAGAATCACGCTACTAAATTTATCTGTAAACGACTGATTATTAAAGGCCAGACACGGAAGAACCCCTAAGCGTAAAAAACATTAAATCATTCGGTGTGACCAGAAAAATATTTTTACCCTTAAAAACCTACTCCACCTAAAGCTCCATTAAAAGGCGCTTAAACGCCCTCCTTAATCTTAATCTCACATTTTGATTAACGGCACCACCTTAGCCCCATCGGCACTCCGGGCATACAGAAAATACGGCCCTTTCGGCAAGTGCGCAGCGGGGATTTGCAAGGCCCTCACGCTCATCTGCTGCGCCATGACTTTGCGCCCGGTCGCATCAAATAGCGCAATCTGGATATCAGGGGTGCCTTCCTGCTCCGTACTCAACTGAATGAAATCCTGAAACGGGTTTTGCAGGACCTCAATACTAAAGCCCCTGGCCTCCGGATGAGAACTGGAGGAAGGAAAGTCCGGGTACGCGCCAGCTATGCCTTCAATATCGGCATTATACTTCATGATCAGGGCATATTTGCCCACGACAAACCCGGTCGAATCGTTTTGAAAATCAACATCAAACAAGGGAATGCCCGGAGTAGGTAAGACCTCCCAGCTCACGCCCTGATCTGTAGTGCTCAAAATAGTGCCTTCAGGCCCGGAGTTACCTGTAAATACCAGGTGCGCACAGGTTGAAAAAGCCCGGTCCGGGGAAATAAAATTCAAATCCGTCACATCACCATAATTTCCGCCCTGCAGGTCCCAACTTATGCCCTGATCTGTAGTCTTGAACAACTGCCCGTTGTCCAGATGGAGGTATCCCGTTTGGGTGTCGGTAAAATCCAAGCCGGGTGCAAACAGAAAATCAGCCCCCAGGTCGGTACCTGCCACCCAGGATGTCCCCTGATCCGTAGTTCTCAAAATGAAGCGGTCCAAACCTCCGGGGATGTCCTCCGCATATCCATAACCTGCTGCCAGCCCCACCTGCTGATCCGCAAAGTGTAAACTGCTGATTTCTCCTGTTTCGTAGCCCGCCCCTTCCAAGGACCATGCCGTTTGCCAGGATTGCCCCTGATCTGTGGACTGGTAAATCCCAGCATAGCCCGCGACCAGGACTACAGCGTCGCCAACGGCGGCTATGGCATGAAACGCTTCGGCTTCATCGGAGTACACCAAAGACCACGACTGCCCAAGGTCTGTGGACCTTACCATCTGCTTCCTTCCCACAGCAAGGAGCACCGAATCCCCAAGCCGCTCAATATCCAGGAAATCCATATCCAGACCGGTGTCAAATCCCTCCCAGGACTCCCCGGCATCATAAGACCGGAAGCAAGCAGATGCGTCTCCCATAGCAAAGAGCGTGGAGTCATTGATGGCTTTAATGACGTGGAGGCTGCCCGGGAAGTTGGTATCCACGTATTTGACTTCCCATTGGCTGTGGGCGTGGGTGCAGAAGAAGGCAACGTACAGGATGATTAGAAAAGCGCTTTTCATACTTGACGATTTGGGGCAACAGTTTGCCTGGGGTGAAAGAAGAATCAAAAGGTTGGTGTAATTTAATTCCTGTTCACCTAAAAATCCAGTTGTTTGGGATGAGTTGTCATCGGTATTACAATTACCTCTGTCAATCTGATTAAACCGCTATCCTGGAATCCGGCAGGTTTTCCCTGAAAAGCTGGGGCAGAGCTCTTTGCATCGCCCTGGATTAAACTCTACACCAGCTGGGCTTTGAAGCGCTCGGGCAGCGCACTATGGAAGCACCTTGCTTAGCAAATTGCATTTGTCAGACCAGAGCACGCCCGGCGAAGGAATTGTAGCGGGGTACGTTCTCACCGGGTGCACTAATCTTGGGCGTTGAGGAGGCATTCACCCGGTGCGCTTTGCTCGGGCGAGTACCCCCGGCGAAGGGTCCGACTACGTTTAAACTACGTCGGACGGAGAGTGCGCCGGGGGATACTTCACCGCACCGCCACCCGCTCCGCCGCCAAAACCTGACCGTCCGCTATATAGCGCAGCACGTAGGCACCGGCAGGCAGGCCCTGCACCGGCAGTATGCTGGTCACCTCATCGATGCGGCCGGCGGGGTGCGACTGCAAGATGCACCCCTGCAGGTCCAGCAATTGCAGGGCAGCGCCCCGGCGGCGGGCAATGCCCGCATCCCGCAGCAGCACATAGAGGTACTCCTGCGCCGGGTTGGGATAGAGGTGGAGCGACAGGGCCGGGGCAGCAGCCTCCTCCTCCGTATTGACCAGGTGGCAGCCGGGCACAAGGCAGCCTTCTTCATCCACCCGCAGCAGCCAGCCGCGTTGCGATGGACCGCTGGGCTCATAACTATAACGCGTTTGCCCGCCCATGACGTAGCCGCCGCCGGGCATTTCTTTTAATTCAAATATTTCGTGTGTTTCTCCATCCACTCCTTCCTCAAAGAAACGGTAGTGGCGACTCCAAAAGCTATCGCCCTCTGGAGAAACCTTAACCAACCACCCGTCTGAATCGGCATCAGGGGGCTGAAATGAAATTACACGGTGGATATTCCCTGCAGCCAGGTACCCAGTCCCATCTGAAGCTTTAATGATTTTCGTGAGGCTGCTACCGAACATAGTTGGAAAAGGCTCATGAAACTCCACTTCCCACTCCAACTGATGCTGCGGATTGAGCTTGTAGATGTAGGCCGGGCTCCAGTTGATCGCCCCCGAAACCGCATTCACAGAAAACTCTTCGCCTTTAAAGCCAGCGGCAATGACGCTGCCATCCGGCTCCGCGTATATTGAAACGCCTTTGCTCAGCAGTTGGTCTATGGGGCTGAGGTAGCTCCATTGGACGTTGCCGAGGGTGTCGATGGCGTAGATACGGTGTTGGTAAATATAATTTTTTCTGACTTTATTGAAATTTGCACGCAGCCCTCCAATAATAAAGATACTATCTATAGCGCTGGCTGAAACTGGAGCATCCCAATAATCAAAAGCGCCAAAGTTTTTTCGCCATAAAAGCTCCCCATCTGCAGTAAATAGCTGAAGTACGGATTCCGTGTTGTTGACCCCCTGAGGGTTCCGGTCACGGGTAGGCAGCAATATTTTGTTGTCGATTCCAATAACTGGCTCATAGTTTGTTTGAAATGTATTTTCATGAAGCGGAAAAAAATGAAGGAGTTCATTGGTATTCACAATCGATCCTGCTGAATCCAAAAAAATCAATGCCACCCTAAAGCTCGTATCTCTTATCATTGCACTCGTGAGAAACCTTTCTCCGATAGACTTTAAGCCACCTCTCCAGTTTTCAATAACCTGCCCTTCCGGATGGGCAAAAGCTGTATGTTCGACTTCCCCATTCAGGTCCAGCTTAGCAAAAAATAAGCCTGAAGGATAAAAGGGCGGTATAGTATCAGCGGCCAGCCCGGTGATGTAAATGCAGCTGTCTGTAGGGTAGACCCCGTTGATAATGGCCGCAGCATAACCAAAGTAATATCGCTTGTTAAAAGTCTCCTCCTGTGCTGACAGCAAGGAAGCGCTGCTGAGCAGGAATAGAAATAGCAAAAATCTGAGGTGCATGAGAAGCCAGTTGTTATCTTGAGAATAGCCCTGCCTGCCTGAGACAGGCAAGCAGGGCATTAATACTTTGGTTGCTCAACCTACCGTAAGATAACCAATTTTTGGGTCGCTAAACGACGGTTGGGCAGATGGAGCGTATAAAAGTACAGCCCGGCGGGGTAAGGCCGGCTGTCCCAGGAGGCCGTCGCCTGTCCCTCCACGATGGGCAGCACGGCTATAGTCTGCCCGTTTACGTCTTGTATGCTAAGCTCTGCCTGTTCTGTGCCTTCCGGCAAAGTACACCGGAAGGTGACCGACTGCCGGGCCGGGTTGGGGAATGCCTGTACCTGAGCCGTCACTTTAGGCGCTTTTCTGGTTTCGGGACGGTTGCTGCCCGGTTTGGATAGGGCTTGTAGACCAGTAGGGAGAATGGGCTCGTGGTATTGCCCCGCCCCGTAAAAGGCATTCAGGATGTTCTGGGCGCGGACTCCTGCACCGGTGCTCCCGTAGTAAGCGATGTCTTCCAGGGCTTTGAGCTCTGCTTCGCCCAGTTCATGCCACCCTTTGCCCTGACTGATACGGGCAATATCCACTTCCCTGAGGGTTTTCATCCGTTTCTATTCCTCAAAACGGTCCAGCACCCACATTTCTCCTTCCCAGCCTTCGAAGCCTACGACACCCAGCTCTATCGTGTAGTATAGCCGGGAGAAAGAGGTGACATTCTCCGAATCGATCACCCAATTAGTGTAAACGTCTGTAAAAGTCTTGCCCAGAATATCGGCTGATGGCAATAAATCACATATTGATGGCGACTTGTCGGCTGATATGGATATAGCACCGGAAAAGCCGCCATTCACTGTTGTCAATATTTCACTCAAAACAAATTGATGTGCCCCTCCTTCCGTATAGTTTGCTGATGCAATGGTTTTCAATTGGTAGGTCCGGTCACTTTCGTCCAAATACCAGATGGCGATGTGCTCTGATTCGTAAGTACGGTTGCCGTATGCCTTTTCCTTTTCTTCTTCCAGCAAGTGAATCTGAAGCTTTTTTTCTTCTCCACCGGCATCGTGGATTCAAGTAATAAATGCAACATCAAGCTGTTGGTCTAAAGTCTGAGCCAACATTTCATTAGGCGATAAAAAGCCAAACCGCTTTCTGGGCCTGTTATTTAAAGTCTGTACGACTTGCTGAATTTGTGCTTTGTCAATGGTCCTAAAGTCCATGTCTTTAGGGAAATACTGCCGGACGAGCCCATTGAGGTTTTCATTAGCTCCGCGTTGCCAGCTGTGATAAGGCAGCGCGAAATAGAAGTCGATAGTCAGCTTTTCGGCGATATTCTGGTGTCGGGCAAACTCCTTTCCGTTGTCCGAAGTCATTGTGTGGATTAAAGGTATCCAATCCCGCAGTAATTCCACAGTTTTATCTTCAATTCGTTCGGCCTCTTTAGACTCGACCTTGTCCATGAACAGCATACCAGTAGCCCTGTCGTTAATGGTCAACAGGGCTTGTTTGTGCCCTTTACCGACTACCAGGTCAATCTCCAAGTCGCCAAAGCGCTCTTTGCGCTCAACGACCTCAGGGCGGTGCTTAATGCCAACCCTGCCTGGGATTTGCCCTCTGCGCCCCTTTGCCTGCCCGCGTTTAGCATATCTCTTGCCCTTGGTGCGCAGGTACTGGTGCAGTTTGCCGCCCTTGCGCTTGTCTTCCCAGATGTACTGATAGATACGCTCTGTGCTGACCATTTCACGGCTATCTTTGGCGGCTCTCCCGCTTATCTGTTCCGGACTGTAATCCATAGTCAGGTAGTACAATACATTGGCTTCTACCTCAGCATTAAACCGCCTCTTTTTGGGTTTGAGCTTATGCCGGTTTTGAGCTTTACGGTGCGCCAGGCCAGCTTTGTATTGCCCGTTTCGTCCATCCGAGTTACGCTTAATTTCACAGCTCACAACGGATTTGTCCTTACCGATGAATTGTGCAATCTGCCCCCGGGATTTGCCGGCTTCCAGCCAAGCCTCTATTTTGTATCTTTGCTCAAGCGTTAATTGTGCCATCTTATTTTGAGTGTTGCAACCCAAAGATAGGATGACTTTTTTCGCCCGGGGCTGTCTTAAAAGCCCCTACTGCGCAGGATTTTAATACCAGCCAATGATTTGTATCTTGAGGGAAAGATAATACACCTTCAGATGAGTAACAAGCCATCAGGCCGTGGCGTAGTATTCAAGCCATATGTCCAGGATCAAGGGTGGTTGTTTCCGCCTACTATAGGGGAGCTGATACCTGCACAGCATAAAGTGCGGTTGATTAACGAGGCTATAGACGGTATGGACTTGGACAAGGTACTGTCTACCTACAAGGGAGGGGGTACGAGTTCGTACCCCCCCAAGATGTTGTTAAAGATATTGGTTTATGGTTATGTAGAAAAGGTCTATTCTTCCCGCATGCTTGAAAAAGCCTGCCACGAGAATATCTGCTTCATGTGGTTAAGCGGGAACCAGCACCCAGGCCACAACACGATCAACAGTTTCCGCAAGCACCGTTTGAGCAATACGGTCAAGGACGTATTTGCCCAGGTGCTGCTGTTGCTGGTAGAGCAGGGCTACGTCCAGCTCAAGGACTATTATGTCGACGGCACGAAAATGGAATCGGTGGCCAACCGCTATAGTTTTGTCTGGGCTAAGAACGTAGCCCGTTACAAAGCCTCTGTTTTGGAGAAGGTGGCCCAGATACTGGCGCACATAGATGAGCTGTCCAGCCAAGAGGACAGCCCCCCGCCTGACCCTGGCGGGCCAGGCACAAAGACGGATGTGCTGGCAGAAGGGGAGCAGCCACTTAGCGACAGCAAGGCAGTCCGCGAGGCCATCAGCCGTATCAACAGCCGCTTGGACAGTGAAATGCCCGGGGGTGAAGACACCAAGCCGTCCAAGTCGCAAGCCAAGCAAAAGCGCCTGGCCGGCAAACTGCCAAAAGACCATCTGCCCAAGCTGGAAGGTTACGAAGAGCAAGAGCGGCTGTTGGGCGGGCGTTCCTCGTATTCAAAGACGGATGTCGATGCTACTTTCATGAGGACAAAGGACGACCACTTGGGCAATGGGCAACTGCGGCCTTGTTACAATCTTCAGGTCGGTACCGAACAGCAGTTTATCGTCAACTATACGGTGCACCAGACGGCTTCTGACATAAGCTGTTTTGTAGCCCATATGGATGACACCCTGGGGGTACTAGACAATGCCGGGTTGAAATTGCCGGATAATGTTTGTGCTGACGCAGGCTATGGCAGCGAGCAAAACTACGAGTATCTGGAAGAGAAAGGTATAGAAGCCTATGTCAAATACCCAGGTTACCATAAAGAGCAAAAGGGCAAGCATAAGCATGCGTTCCCCCAGCAGGCGCTGCACTATAATGAAGAGGGGGACTACTTTGTTTGCCCTATGGGCCAGCACATGCATCAAGTGGGCCAGACGAAAGAAAAAACAAAAACGGGATATATAAGAACCATCCATATATATGAGGCCCAAAATTGTGAGGGCTGCCCCTTACGTGGCCAATGCTTCAAAGCCAAAGCTCAGAAC
>NZ_JPOS01000095.1 GCF_000759025.1 Phaeodactylibacter xiamenensis
AGCTTCCGCAGGGTAGTATGCCCCTTCGTCCATAACTCCCGTTTCAAGTATTTGACGGACCAGTGCCAAAACACTGCCGTCGCTTACTTTAGCCCCCACCCCTGCCAGTATCAAGCCGTGGTCCAGCGTGTCGAAGCACTTCGACAAGTCCATGTCAACGACATGAGCCAGCCCCCACTTGTTACTGAAACGCTCTGCCTTAGCCACTGCATGGGCGCAGCTGCGCCCGGGGCGGTAGCCGTAGCTCGATGGGTGGAAGCCCGGCTCGAAAATGGGCTGGAGGATGTTGAGCAGTGCTTGCTGCACCACCCGGTCGCGTACCGTCGGTATGCCTAATGGGCGTTCGCTGCCGTCAGGCTTCGGGATATACACCCGTTTTACTGCCTGCGGGCGGTACGCCTTCGTCCTGAGTTCTTTTTCCAAACGGCGCAGCTCTGACACCCTCTTCTCATCGAAGTCGGCGATACGCACTCCGTCTACTCCGGCAGCACCCCGGTTCGCCTTTACCTTCTGGTAGGCTTCCATGAGGTTCTTCCAGCTGTACACTTTGTCGTATAGGCTGTACCATTTTCGCATAAAAAAAAAAACTTTTGTACGTTGCAGCTTCTCTGAGCTCCAGGCGGTGCAATTAAGGCAGGCTGTTTGTTCTGGCGGGAGGCAGGGCGTTTCTAGCTCTATGGCAATCTACCCTGTCTGGCTCCACCGTACTCAACGCTCGTGCGGATTATTGGTCAGGCTGGGCTCGTCACCACCTTCCCATAATTCCTCATCGGGGTCCCACCGACGATTGTCTTCACTTGTACCTTAACGACCCCTTGGAGGGAGACGCTTTGATTTAACTTCGCCCCTTCGCAGCTTACCAGCACTTTTGGCGCTGATAAGTCAAGTTGACTAGCCTTGCGATTGGCTGCCGCAACTTGTCCTCCGAGTTTTATCCTCCACCCTGTTACCAGAGCTTCAAAGGCTCGGAGTTTAAAACTACTACGGGCTCATCTGCCACCTGCTGGCGTGTGGCTGCTGCCTCGTCTTTCAACTTGTTAGCTGCTTGTCCAGAAAAAAAATCCCGGACACCCCAACAGGCTTCCATGGTTAAGCAAACTTTCCTGTATGGGACCCCGTCCGTTTTAACGTGGCAGGTTATCCGGCTTTTGGGCTTTCCCACTTTTTGCAAGGTTACCCACCTGCCGCGCCACTCCCGGTTCGCTCCCGCTACGTGCCCCATACTTGCTAAGGCTTCCTTCCCACCCTACCGTTGCCAGTAACGCAGTTGCCTTCGCATTGGCTTCCCGCCGATTAGGCGCCAGGGCTTCTTTCAGCCCTTCGGAAA
>NZ_JPOS01000096.1 GCF_000759025.1 Phaeodactylibacter xiamenensis
GCCATAAAGATAACCCACAAGGCCCGCCAGTACCGGCAAAAGGCTAAGGAGCGCCTGCAGTCGCTAAAAGGGCAACGAAAGAAGATCCAGCGCAACATCGATGTAGAAGCTGTTTTTGGCCACATCAAGCAAGACCGGGGCTTCAGACGGTTCATGCTACAGGGGCTTAAAGGCGTAAATGTCGAGATGGGGCTGCTTGCTATCGCCAATAATTTCACCAAATGGCACAATTTAAGGAGAGCCAAGAGGATACCTATGCCCGGCCCTCATCAACCAGGCCCAAATAACGCCCAAATTGCATTAGAATACCCCCAAAATGCACTCAAAATGGCCGCTTAGCCAACATCAGGCCCTCTGAGGCCTCACAGGACCGTCAAATAGCCAGCTTAGATCAGACATCCCGAAGCCAGTGTCTGACTTCAGGGTGAATCCTGTCCTCGGGCTTCAGGGCTTTTAAGACGGCCTC
>NZ_JPOS01000097.1 GCF_000759025.1 Phaeodactylibacter xiamenensis
TGAGCTGTCCAGCCAAGAGGACAGCCCCCCGCCTGACCCTGGCGGGCCAGGCACAAAGACGGATGTGCTGGCAGAAGGGGAGCAGCCACTTAGCGACAGCAAGGCAGTCCGCGAGGCCATCAGCCGTATCAACAGCCGCTTGGACAGTGAAATGCCCGGGGGTGAAGACACCAAGCCGTCCAAGTCGCAAGCCAAGCAAAAGCGCCTGGCCGGCAAACTGCCAAAAGACCATCTGCCCAAGCTGGAAGGTTACGAAGAGCAAGAGCGGCTGTTGGGCGGGCGTTCCTCGTATTCAAAGACGGATGTCGATGCTACTTTCATGAGGACAAAGGACGACCACTTGGGCAATGGGCAACTGCGGCCTTGTTACAATCTTCAGGTCGGTACCGAACAGCAGTTTATCGTCAACTATACGGTGCACCAGACGGCTTCTGACATAAGCTGTTTTGTAGCCCATATGGATGACACCCTGGGGGTACTAGACAATGCCGGGTTGAAATTGCCGGATAATGTTTGTGCTGACGCAGGCTATGGCAGCGAGCAAAACTACGAGTATCTGGAAGAGAAAGGTATAGAAGCCTATGTCAAATACCCAGGTTACCATAAAGAGCAAAAGGGCAAGCATAAGCATGCGTTCCCCCAGCAGGCGCTGCACTATAATGAAGAGGGGGACTACTTTGTTTGCCCTATGGGCCAGCACATGCATCAAGTGGGCCAGACGAAAGAAAAAACAAAAACGGGATATATAAGAACCATCCATATATATGAGGCCCAAAATTGTGAGGGCTGCCCCTTACGTGGCCAATGCTTCAAAGCCAAAGCTCAGAACCGGGCCATAAAGATAAGCCACAAGGCCCGCCAGTACCGGCAAAAGGCTAAGGAGCGCCTGCAGTCGCTAAAAGGGCAACGAAAGAAGATCCAGCGCAACATCGATGTAGAAGCTGTTTTTGGCCACATCAAGCAAGACCGGGGCTTCAGACGGTTCATGCTACAGGGGCTTAAAGGCGTAAATGTCGAGATGGGGCTGCTTGCTATCGCCAATAATTTCACCAAATGGCACAATTTAAGGAGAGCCAAGAGGATACCTATGCCCGGCCCTCATCAACCAGGCCCAAATAACGCCCAAATTGCATTAGAATACCCCCAAAATGCACTCAAAATGGCCGCTTAGCCAACATCAGGCCCTCTGAGGCCTCACAGGACCGTCAAATAGCCAGCTTAGATCAGACATCCCGAAGCCAGTGTCTGACTTCAGGGTGAATCCTGTCCTCGGGCTTCAGGGCTTTTAAGACGGCCTCAAAAAAGCTCTGCCGTTGCGGCAGAGCCTCTCACTAATAACAAATCATAATCTCATGAAATAAATAAGACGACCTAAGTCTTACATCTTTATAAACGCGCTGAAGCTCAGCAAAGTATCAGCGGTAACGTCTTTTTAACCGTTTGTTAACGAATAATCAGGGTGCCGACGGCGATTTTCTGCCCATCTGCCCGGACCAGATAAATATAGCTTCCGGCAGGCAGATTATTCCGGTCAAAGGTGCACTGATGCCCTTCCCTGTTAATAGAACGCACAGGCTGCCCGTATAAGTTCATCAAAGTAAAGGATAATTCACGTTGCCCCTGCAGCCCCTCCACTTCGAGGGTAATGTATTCCGTTGCCGGATTTGGGAAAGCCTTTACGGTGACCCCTGAAGCCCATTCCGGCTCATTTACATCCACCGGGATAATATCAAGCAATCCGGTGGTCGTAGGCGCACCAACCACATGCCTCGTGCGCCCCGTGTATACCGGGGTGTTATAATCGTAAATAACAAGGGCGCTGTTCTCAATTACTGTGCCTGTGGTATTGCCATCGGTTTGTGCCACATGGTATTCAAAGAATGCATAGTCCTCGGGGCTTGTCCCATCAACCGGTAGCTCCAGGTTCTCAAAAGTGGCCTTAATGACGCCATTCTCATAAATATCGTAAGTCGCAGGATGGCTGCTCGCTCCAAACTCCAAAGTGGAAATGTCCAAACCTTCAGGCAGCGTATCGCGAACGATGACCCTAATGACACTATCCTGGGTAATATTCCGGAAGAAAACCCGGTAAGTAAGTGCCGTCTGAGCAGAAATCAGAGAATCCTGCCAGCCTTTGGGGTGGGCGACCATCGCCACGTCCGGCACATCAACAAGGACCTCATCCACATGAATGGAAACCGCCTGATCCCCATCATTTTCCGGCCATTGGGTAACATAGCCTACGCTGTAGCCCCCTTCTTCATCCGTTCCACATCCCTCTACCGCTCGTGTGGGGAAGCTGTTGCCCGGATGGCCGTCGACCTGCTCGGCGATGATCCGGTAGGTAGAGCCGTTGGCAGGGAGCAATATCGTAGTATCCTGTTCCTCATCGAGATCAAACCCATTGGTCAGGAACATCAAGTCTTCCTCCACGATGAAGTAGCTTTTCGCAGACACCATTGCTGCGTTTCCGGTGTTGGACAACCGGAAAGACACTATCTCATCGCCTTCGCAGAGTCCATCCACTGAAACACTCGCACCATTCCAGCCCGGATCAGCAGGCGAACAAAGCGTGTCCGGGAAGATACGTGCGGTAACCAATCCGGACTGATCCTCTACTATGGAGTCGCAATCCATAAAGGTCTGAATCGTAAAACTGCCCTCCGTATTATAAGGTACTTCCCCCAGATCAAAGGTGTACGTGTCATTCTCAAAAGAAAATGGCAAAGAGGCACTTTGGAAAGAAAGCGCCGGGTCCAGTTCCACTTCTACACTTGCTTCACCATCGGTTCCTCCGGTACCCTGATTAGAATAATTAACGGTGTACTCAATATCTATACAGTTGGAAATCCATGGCGTTGAAATATCAACCTCCATCAACGGGCAGTCGATGTATTTGGCTTTTAGCGGGAAGTTCACGCCTACGGTATCGTAGATTTGGTTGAAGCCTACGTTCACACCGCCGGGGAAACAGCTCTCCCAGTAGTCATTGCGAGGCAGGGCTTCTACTACGTATGCCCCCAGGCCTACCCGCATTTCGAACACGCCAGCCTCATTTGTAGTCGCGAAGTACGTTTTTTCATCACCTGTGGCCCGGACCAGCCAGCCGGAAAGCCTCGGTTCGCCGGGGTCCAAATCACAGGCCACATCTATATCGTGGAAAACCTGCCCCCGGATCACATTGGAGACGATCTGCCCCTGCTCATCGGTTTTCATCAGGCTCAACTGGGGGTCAAATAAAATATCCACGCCACTGTAACCCGCTGTTGCATAGCCTCCCGATTTAGATCTGACAATATCAAATGTAATATCAGAGGACTCTACATCACCATTGCTTGTACTCCATACAACATCAAGGCTTTGGTCAACTTCCAGGAGTAACTGATCGAGGTTAAAGTCGTCAACCTCCGTATAACCAGCTACTACATACCCCTCATCCAGCGCAACTATTGCTTCCCCTACATTGCCACTGCCAAACATGGAGAATCTAAGGCTATCTGTACTCTCTCCGCCCTGATCATATTTCCAAATAATAAGGTCAGTATCTATAAAACCGGTGATAACAATATTCCCATCATTATCAACAATTATGTCATTCCCTTCGTCATTTTGGTCAGAGGCTAATTTGCGCTGCCAGACGATTGCGCCGGCTTCATCCATGCGCAGGGTAACAATATCATCCCCAAAGGCAGCAGGCGGCTCCACCTCGCTATCCACTTGCCCGGTCACGACATAACCACCATCAATTACCGCAATCGCATTTGCCCGGTCATTCATCCCGATGTCCAGAATCCGGTGCCACTCCAGCTCCATATCAGCGCTGATCTTCATGATGACCATATCGTCATCCTTATCTGCGTAATAATCTGCAAAGCCTGCAACCAGCAAGCCCCCATCGGGAGCCAGGATCATATCGTTAATGCGCAGGTTAGGCACCTCATCCAGCGAAAAGGGGAACGTATCCAGCAGAACGCCACGCTCATCAATTTCCAGCAACATTAAGCCGAACGGCCCCTGCTGAGAGGCGTCAGAAGCTTCAGCGGCTAAGACATAACGGTTCGCTTCAATCTCCACGACGGCCTTAGCCCTGTCATAAAAGGCTGTATTATAAGCGCGTTGCCACACTAAATCGCCATCCACATCGACTTTCAGAGCATAGACATTCACACCCTGATCACCGCCGGGCTGCCCGAAAGACTGGGTGTTGCCTACCACCAGAAAACCCCAGTCGGAAGTCGACAGCAGGGCCTCTCCTATATCTTCACCGGTTCCGCCGTAATACCGCTCCCAGCCCTGGGCAATGGCGGGGGGAGAACCAATGCAAAAAAAGAACATCACAGACAGCAACAGGGCAGTCCGGTAACGATTCAGTGAAAAAAAGAAATTTGAAGTCGTCATTAATGAATTATTTAGGCCGTTTGGTGAAAACAAAGCTATTTCCTTCAGTTCAGTTATAGCGTCTTGCTTCGGGCAGTAACAAACCTGGAAGCTTCTGTTTACAAACGCTTTGCACCTTACTTTGGTGCAGGAAATTCGACTGTGAAGCGCGGCTTGTCTTTTTCACCCATTACAAAAGTGCTTACATTCTGCAAAGGAATCAAAGACAAAAAAGCGAATTTGTTGAAAAAAAATTGTACTTTTAAAGTCCAAAAAAACCACCGACCCCAAACAAAACCCTAGTAATCAAACCATTACACATCAACAATTACTCACTCCTTGTTGATCGTTTTTAATTTAGCCTGATATATGACAAACAGCCACTTAGTATTAATCTTGCGCACCTTGTCTAAAAAGGAAGAACGGGAGCTCCGAAAATGGCTGAATTCCCCCGCCCACAATCACCGGGAAGACGTGGTCACACTGTTTGAATACCTAATGGCCGGGCAGCACTTGTATGAAGAAAAGTTTTTGGAGAAAGAAAGGGTGTTTTCGCGAATTTTCTCAAATGAGCCCTATGATGATGCCAAGTTAAGGCAAAGCATGCACTTTCTCCTGAAATCGGTGGAGGAATTTCTCATCTATCAGGAGCAACAAAGCGATGAAGTGCGGGCACGAATGGCGCTGGCCAGCGTATTCCGCAAACGGAAGCTGGACCGGGCATTCACAAAAGCCATCAAAGCCGTAGAGGTACAGCAGGAAAAAGCCAATTACAGAAATGAACAGTACCTCAGAAATGAATACCTGCTGCAGTTGGAAAAATACTCCTTTTACGATGGCAAAAAGCGGACCACGGAGATGAACCTGCAGGAAGTCTCTGATGCACTAGACCTGACCTTCGTAGCGGATAAACTCCGGCAGGGCTGCCTCATGATCGCTCACCAATCGGTTTATAAAGCTCAGTACAACATCGGATTGCTGGAATACATCATCGAATATGTGGACCGCCAAAAGCTGATGCTTCACCACCCCGCTATCGCAGTATATTTCTATGGCTACAAAGCCATCACAGATGAGTCCGGCAAGCAGTACTTCGAAAACCTCCGCCAGGAAATCCAAAAGCACCGCACCTCCTTCCCTAAGTCTGAGCTGCGCGACATCTACCTGATGGCGGTCAACTACTGCATCCGGCAGGCAAACAAGTTCAATGACAGCGAACTCATCCGGGAAGCTTTCCGGCTTTACCGGCAGGGGCTTGAAAACGAAATCCTCCTGGAAAATGGCGTAGTTTCCCCGTTTACCTTCAGAAATGCCGTGGGCGCCGCCCTTCGCCTGAAAGAATATGACTGGGTCGAGCACTTCATACACCAATACAAAAAAGCCCTGCCCCACGATTACAGGGAAAGCTTTTTCCTCCACAGCCTGGCCCGCCTCAATTTTGAGAAAGGCGACTATGGGTCGGCTATGCAGCTCCTGGCACAAACAGACTTTGATGACACCCTGATCAACCTCAATGCTAAAAGTATGCTGCTCAAAATCTACTATGAGCTAGATGAGTACGATGCCCTCGAGTCCTTACTGGAAAGCATGCGTGCCTACCTCAAAAGAAAGCAGCTTATGGGCGCCTATCGTTCCAATTACCACAATTTCATACGCTTTACCCGTAAACTGGTGCGGATCAACCCCTTTGATGACAAGGAAAAAAGTGCACTAAAGTCTGAAATCATTAACGCAAGCCCCCTGACCGAAAAAGACTGGCTCCTGGAGCAGGTCACGGCACTATAAACTTAGGTACACATACCTTAGCTTTGCGGTCTAAAATTTTCCATTATTATGCAGACGCTTGCCCTTGATACTTACCCTATCCATATTGGCCCCGTTGCCAAATCTCTTACACTCACCCTTGAGCAGCAGCCATTTAGCCAGCTCTTTGTACTGGCAGATGAAAATACACGGGAGCACTGCTGGCCACGCATTGCACCTGCCCTTGAGCATTATCAGCCCATCCTGATTGAAATCCCGAGCGGGGAAACGCACAAAAACCTCCGAACCTGTGAGCATATCTGGGGGCAGCTCATGGCCCACAAGGCCACACGGGATGCCCTCCTGCTCAACCTGGGCGGTGGCGTTATTGGCGATATGGGCGGATTTGCAGCAAGCACCTTCAAGCGGGGCATGCGCTTTTTGCAAATCCCGACGACACTACTTTCTCAGGTGGACGCATCCATTGGCAGCAAGCTGGGCATCGACTTTATGCAGGTCAAAAACAGTATTGGGCTGTTCCGAAACCCACAAGCAGTCCTCATCGACCCGGCTTTCCTCGACACCCTCTCCGACCGGGAGTTGCGCAGTGGCTACGCCGAGGTCATCAAGCACAGCCTTATTGCTGACCTCAGCCAATGGGAAAGCCTGCAACAAATAACCGACCTCAGAAGCGCAGACTGGGCAGGCATTATCCCCGCCTCGCTAAGCATCAAAAAGCAAATCGTGGAAGCAGACCCCTTCGAAAAAGGCTTGCGCAAAGCCCTCAACTTCGGCCACACGATCGGCCATGCCATTGAAGGGCATGCGCTGGAAACGGACACCCCACTTTTGCACGGAGAGGCGATCGCTATCGGCATGATTTGCGAGGCGTTCCTCAGCACACAGCAGCAAGGGCTGCCGGAAGCTCAGCTCCGGCAGATCACCGATTACCTGACTGCCCGTTATGGTAAGGCTGCCCTTAGGCCCGACGACTACCCGGCTTACCTGCAACTCATGGGCAACGACAAGAAAAACGAGGGCCAGGCCATCAACTTCAGCCTGCTGCCGGAAGCCGGAAAGGTGGTGGTCAACCAGACTGCTGGTAAAAGCCATATTACCGCAGCCCTGAACTTCTACAATAACCTTTAACCTCAAACTTCCCAATCACACAGCACATGAAGGCAGCCGCCTGATACGTTAAGGTATTGGAAAAGGGGCAGCCACTCAGCGCAAAGCAGGAATTTTGCTGCTAAACAACCCGCAAGAATTCACTACTTTTGAACCTGGAACTCAAAGCAGACCATGGAACAACAAACCGGATCCAAGCCTAAAGAACAACAGTACCGCAATATTATGCGGTGGATGTGGTACCTCGCTGGTGCGGGCTTATTAGGTGTAGCCCTGACCTTTATCGTCCTCTCTTTTTCTGACCTGCCCTCCGTACAGCAGCTCGAAAACCCCAAAAGCGAGGAGGCTTCTCAGGTATTTGGTGCCAATGGGGAAGTCATCGGGCGGTACTATACCGAAAACCGGGTGCCCGTCACTTACGATCAGCTGTCGCCTAACCTGGTCAATGCCCTCATCTCTACGGAAGACGAGCGCTACTACGAACATAGCGGCATCGACTTTGCGGCTTTGGGCCGGATTGCTGTAAAAACCGTTCTGCTCGGCCAACGCAGCTCGGGCGGGGGCTCTACCATCACTCAGCAGCTGGCCAAGCTCCTCTTCACTGAACAGGTCTCTAAAAACATCTGGGAACGCGGCCTCCAAAAGCTCAAGGAATGGATCATTGCTGCCCGCCTCGAACGCCGGTATACCAAGGAGGAGATCATTGCGATGTACTTCAATAAGTTCAACTTTATTAATGGTGCCTATGGCATCAAAGCGGCTTCTGAAATCTATTTCGACAAGCAGCAGGACGAGCTCAACGTCAACGAAGCAGCCATGCTCGTGGGCATGCTGAAAAACCCCTCCCTTTTTGACCCTCTCGACCGGCCCGATACGGTACTGCACCGGCGTATGGTGGTGCTCAAGCAAATGCAAAAAAACAACCTGATCGACAAGGCCGCCTACGATACCCTGCGCACCCAACCTCTGAACATCAAATACACCGCCCAAACCCACATTGACGGCATCGCGCCATATTTCCGTATGGAGCTGGCTAAAGACATCAAGGACCTGCTCCGCAGCGAGAATATCAAAAAAGCGGATGGCAGCCATTACAATATCTACCGGGACGGGCTGCGTATTTATACTACCATAGACCCCGATATGCAACGGATTGCGGAGCGGGTCATGAAGGAGCACATGGCCAAACAACAGAAACGCTTCTGGGAAACCTGGAGCGTGGTGCGCAAGGACCCCTGGGAATACACAAGCGGCTCCATTCATGAAGTGCCGGTAGAGCGCCGGCAAAAGAAGCTACAGGACCTGATCCGGGACTCGGACCGGTATCAGAAAATAAGATCCAAATACATCAAAGACATCGTCGCCAAACTGCAGCAGGAAACCGAACTTATGTTCCATGCAGATGACCGCGAAGTAGAACGGGTAGTACAGGAAGCCGAAGAAGGCGGCGTGATCGACGATCTGGTCGAGCGCAACTACATCAGTACCGGGCTGGCCGCTCAGTACCGGCAGATCATGCGCAGCAAGCACTTCAACGCACTTCGCAAGCAATGGCTGGCCATGCAGGAGGAGGTGGACCGCGCTTTCAACTCTGAAACGGAAATGCGGGTCTTCACTTATGAAAATGAGGACATGGAAAAGGATACGGTCATGACACCTATCGATTCCATTAAGTACCACCTGATGCACTTACAAACCGGCATCCTGGCGGTTGACCCGATAACTGGCCATATCAAAGTCTGGGTAGGCGGTATCAATTACAAGCGGTTCAAGGTAGACCACAACCGGACTTCCCGGCAGGTTGGCTCCACTTTCAAGCCTTTTGTCTATGCCACAGCCATTGCCCAGCAGGGGTTTTCGCCCTGTTATCAGGTTTATGATCTGCCACAAACCATTGCGCCCGGTGACGGCAACTTCGGGTTGTTGGAGCCCTGGACGCCCCGCAACTCTTCTAACGCTTACAGTGGCAGGCTGTTCACGCTAAAAGAAGGGCTCAAGCAATCCAAAAATACCATCTCCGCCCACCTGATGAAACAACTGGGCGATACGGAGCCGGTCCGTGGCCTGGTGCACCAAATGGGCATCGACAGTTCTGCCCGCTATTCCAACGGGCGGTACCGGGTCCCTAAGGCACCTTCCATCTGCCTCGGTGCCACTGACCTGACCAACCTGGAGCTCACAGGAGCCTATACGGCATTTGCCAACAACGGCCTGTTCACCAAGCCCTACTGTATACTACGCATCGAGGACAAGGATGGCAAAAAATTGTACGAAGGCGTACCTGAAGAAAACGTAGCCATCAACCCCAACGCCAATTATGTTATGGTGGAAATGCTGAAGTATGCTGCCGGGCTTGGCGGCACACTAAAAACGGAAGCCGGCGGCAAAACCGGAACGACCAACGACTACGTCGATGGCTGGTTCATGGGCATCACTCCTAACCTCGTAGTGGGCACCTGGGTAGGGGGCGAATACCGATGGATCCGCTTCCGCTCCATACAATATGGACAAGGCGCCGCTATGGCCAAGCCGTTCTTCATTGACTTCATCAAAGAGTTGGAAAAAAATGAGGACATCGACTTCGATACCGAGGCCCGCTTCAACCGCCCTTCCGGTGATATTGGTATTGAGATGAACTGTGACGAATACCAAAACAACCAATTCCCGCTGGAGGAAGATGGTGATGAAAACTTTGAGGATGAAGGGTTCTCAGATGACCTGTTTGGAGATGAGGAATTCTAAGGTCCCATCCGCCTGACAGACAGTGTTTTTCAAACAAAACCGACTAGAGCAAGACTGCCATGAAACACCAACACCCCACTTTACTGATCCTGGCCCTGACGGCACTTTTTTTCAGTGGCTGCATGCCTCCTTCTGATGAAGTAGACCGCAACATCACGCTTGATGCCAGCTCACCGGAATTCCAGCGTATTGCTAACTTCCAGGACCAGCAACTCGCCGACAGCCTTTATGCGTTTTTTCACGATGAGCGGCCGACTCTGCGCTATCTTTCTGCCCGTGCCTTTGCCTCCATTCGTTCACCGCAGGCTATAGACAGTCTTGCCCGGCTTTTGCAAGACCCCGTCGACCGCGTCCGTGCTGTTGCCGCTTACGCCATAGGGCAGAGTGGAGCTGCCGATGGCGAACGCTACCTGCTGCGTGCATTTGAGCGCAATGATACTGCCGGCCACTACCGGCTGGCAAACCGGGCAATTCTTGAGGCCGTAGGCAAAATCGGAACCGAACCTACTTTGGCAGACCTTGCGACTGTCTCAACTTACGAACCTACAGATACCGCACTGCTGGAAGGACAGGCCCTGGGCATCTATCGCTATGCCCTACGGAACATTACTAACGAAGCAGGTACCACGCGCATGATCAACCTGGCAACGGATAGCAAGTACCCCGGGAGCGTGCGACTCATTGCAGCAAATTACCTCTATCGGGCTACCGGGCTAAAGCTCGACACCACGGCGGTGCCCTTGCTAAAAAATGCATTGGCAACGGCAACTGATTCCCGTATTCGCATGGCGCTGGTTGTGGCACTGGGCAAAACCAAAGCCGATCAGGCTATGCCTGCCCTGCTTCAGCAATACAAACAGGAAAACGACTACCGGGTGCGGAGCAACCTGCTCAGGGCATTGGCCAATTTCCCCTACGATAGCGTCAAAACCACCGTACGGGAAGCACTCAAGAGCTCTAATGCCAGTGAAGCCCGCAGAGCCGCACAGTTCTTTATCGAGCATGGCATTTCGGATGAAGCTACCCAATATTGGCAGTGGGCCAAAGACTCTCTGCCCTGGCAGGTACAAATCCCGCTTTACCAGGCCGCTAACCGGCACTTGCCCGCCTATTCCGTCAATTCCAGAGATGGCATTAACGCTGAATTGCGGCGTTGGCTTGGCAATAGCACTTCGGTTTATGAAAAGTCTGCCTTGCTAAAAGCCCTGGCCGAATTCGGCTGGAACTACAAATACATTTACCGGGAAGGCGCGCCCTCCAGCTCCCCGGTTATCCGGACAGCAACAATGGAAGCACTCAATATGATCAGCGGACGGCCAGACTTCAGAGCTTTCTTTGGAGCAGGCTACCGGAGTGTACGCCGTGAATTGCTGGGCATGTACCTGGAAGCCATGCAGACCGGTGACCCTGGCATGATTGCCGTAGCTGCTGAGGCACTGCGCAATGAAAACCTCAAGTTTGATGCACTGATGTCCAATACAACTATTCTGGAAGAAGCGCTCAAAAAACTGGAGCTCCCGAAAGAAATCGAGACCTACAATCAGCTGCAGCAAACTATTGCCTACGTCAAAGGGGAACAGACCCCCGAACCCAAAACCCCGGCCTACAACCATCCAATCGACTGGGCTATGTTGGATGACTTGTCGGAAGACCGGCTGGTCACCATCAACACCAACCGTGGTGCTATTACACTGGAAATGATGCCCGAGTTTGCCCCTGGTACCGTAGCCAACTTCATTGCACTGGTCCGGCAGGGTTTTTATCAGGACAAGACCATTCACCGGGTTGTTCCTAATTTCGTCATACAGGGGGGCTGCCCCCGGGGCGATGGTTATGGCAGCCTGGATTATACCATCCGTTCTGAGCTTCCTCCCCTTTATTATGACGAAGCTGGCTATGTAGGCATGGCTTCGGCGGGCAACCATACAGAATGCACACAGTTTTTTATCACCCATAGCCCCACACCCCACCTGGACGGAGAATATACTATATTTGCGCGCGTCACAGACGGGCTGGAGGTGGTTCACCAAACGCAGGTCGGTGACTATATCAAAAACATCGAACTCTAAGCAACCTTAACCATGAAGACCACACCACTAACCGCCATTCATGAAGCCCTTGGGGCTAAAATGACGCCTTTTGCAGGCTACAACATGCCTATTTCCTACAGCGGCCTCAAGGAGGAGCACCATCAGGTACGCAACAGCGTTGGCGTATTTGATGTCTCGCATATGGGTGAATTCATCATCCGGGGCAAAGAAGCCCTTGACCTTATTCAAAAAGTAACTTCCAACGATGCTTCCAAGCTCGCCATAGGTGATGCACAGTACACCTGCATGCCTAATAATGCAGGTGGTATCGTGGACGACTGTATCGTCTACCGCCTGACCGAAGAAATGTGCTCTGATGGCGAACAGGCCTTTATGATGGTTGTCAACGCTTCCAATATCGAAAAAGACTGGGCGTGGATTACTCAGGCCAACACCTTTGACACCCAGCTCATTAATATTTCCGATCAAACCGCTTTGCTTGCCGTGCAGGGCCCAAAAGCCATTGAAGCCATGCAGCCCCTTACCGGTACGGACCTTGGCGGGCTGAAGTTCTATACCTTCACTAAAGGGACATTTGCCGGCATCGACAACGTACTGATCTCAGCAACCGGCTATACAGGTGCCGGCGGGCTGGAGCTTTACGTCAGTGCTGATAAAGCAGCCGAACTTTGGAACGCCGTTATGGAAGCCGGTGAAAGCTTTGGCATCAAACCCATCGGGCTGGGCGCGAGGGATACCCTGCGGCTGGAAATGGGGTACTGCCTCTACGGAAATGATATTGACGATACCACTTCCCCAATTGAAGCAGGGCTTGGTTGGATTACCAAAACGAAGAAAGGTGAGTTTATCAGCCGCGACACCTTCATTAAGCAGCGGGAAGAAGGTGTAAGCCGCCGCCTGGTGGGCTTCGAGCTCCCTGATGAACGCCGGGTGCCCCGCAACGGTTATCCGATTGTGGATGAGGCAGGCACAACCATTGGGCAGGTCACCTCAGGAACGCTGTCTCCGTCACTTAGCTATCCTATCGGCATGGGTTATGTAAAGGAGGCTTACAAGGCTCCGGGCACGACTATTTACGTACAAGCTGGCCGGAAAAACCTGGCTGCCAAAGTTGTACGCCCACCTTTTTACAAGGGTACCGAAGGAAAATAACCTCCGGTTTGACAACAAATTGCCACTATTTTTATTTATCTACCCGAATAAGCGGTCCCAGATTTTTGGCTGGGGCCCTTCAACCTTAATTTGCACCCAACGAAATCAGGTTTTCATGACACTGGAAGAAGGAAAAGACAAATTCATCCAATCCTGGGGGGCGCTAGGCTCCAGCTGGGGAATCAACCGCACCATGGCACAGATCCATGCTCTGCTGCTGATTTCTCCGGAAGCGATGAGCGCTGAGGAAATAATGGATGAGTTGAAAATTTCCCGGGGTAACGCAAATATGAATATTCGGGCTCTGATCGACTGGGGGTTGGCTTATAAAGAGCTGAAGACGGGTGAACGCCGGGAGTACTTCGTAGCAGAAAAGGATATGTGGGAAGTAGTCAAGTGCATCATTACGCAACGTAAAAAACGGGAACTCGAGCCTATGCTCCGGGTACTTGATGAAATATCCAGCGTTGATGAAGTGGATCAGGAATCCAGAGAGTTCGCGGAGGTAATCCGGGAAATTAAACTCTTCTCCAGCAAGGCCGATTCAACATTAGACTCCCTGGTTAAAGCTGATTCCAACTGGTTTGTCGGCACCTTTATGAAAATGATCAAGTAACCACCTGCTCTGCGGATTAGACGTTAGCTTTCCTGCTGTTCTTCTTCATCCCCCATGTGCCCTTCTTCATGAAGCCGGTTGAAAAGCTGGTTGAGGCGGTACATTTCGTCCAGGGTGTCATCCAGGTAGAAAGCCACATCGGGCACGCGGCGCATATGCTTTCTGATGCGGTAAGCTAGTGCCTGTTTGAGCCGGGTAATTTCGTGCTCCATTTTAAGGATCACCGATTGTTTATCCTCCGTATTATAAACGCTCAGGTAGATTTTTGCCTGGCTGAAATCCGGGCTCACCATAACCTTTGTGACCGTCACCAACGGTTCGGTGCCATAAACATAGCCACCTTCATTCTGTAGTACCTCACTGAAATGCCGCTTGATTAATTCTGCTACCTGTAAATTGCGCTTCGTCGCCATATGTCGTTTAATCTTCTCTTGTTGTGCCGCAGGAAAATTCACTGCCTGGTTTTTCACCGCTTTTAGCGGGCCGCAAAGATAGAATTATTGGAGCACCTTGTCAACTCTATCAGCCCGGGAACCATTAGCATTCTGCGAGCTTTACAACAAAACTGCCACTTCAGAGTTCCATTAGCGGTTGCAAAAACTACTAAAAAGTTGCTATTTTTGATGGCGCCACATGAATACCCTCGATTCTGACATATCCTACCTAAAGGGCGTGGGCCCAAAGCGCGCAGAGCTACTCAACAAAGAGCTGGGCATCTTCACCTGTGGGGACCTGCTGCAACAGTACCCGCACCGCTATATCGATAAAACCCAGTTCCACAAAATCAACACCTTGCACCAGGAAAGCGGGGAAGTGCAGCTCCGCGGTGTACTGCGCCGACTTGTACCCGTTGGGGAGGGCAGGAAAAAACGCCTGACCGGCCGCTTCCGGGATGAAACGGGCGCTATCGACCTGGTATGGTTCTCTGGTGTCAGCTATTTGGAAAAGCAGCTGGAGGTTGGAAAAGAGTATGTCATCTATGGCCGGGTCAATGCATTCCGGGACCAGCTGAGCATCCCTCACCCGGAAATGGAAATTGCCAATCCCGAAAAGATCAAAAAAGCGGCGAGCTTCGCTCCGGTATACCCCAGTACCGAAAAGCTAAACACCAAGGGGGTAGATGCCCGCAACCGACGCCGGATGATGGCGGCCCTCCTGGATAAGCTTCAACCTGAAGACCTCCCGGAAAACCTGCCGCCCTACATCGTCAAAAAGTTCCGCTTCCCTTCCCGCTACGATACCATGCGTACCATCCACTTTCCAAAGTCCGAGGAACAACTGCAGCAGGCCCGCAACCGCCTGAAGTTTGAAGAACTCTTCTTCCTGCAACTTCGCCTCCTGCAAATCCGACGGCGACGGGACGCGATCCGGGGGTTCAATTTCGAACAGGTGGGTGAGCACTTCATGCACTTTTTCAACCACAAATTACCCTTCGAACTGACCGGCGCCCAAAAGCGGGTCCTGAAGGAAATCCGCCGAGACCTGGGCAAAGGCATCCAAATGAACCGGCTGCTGCAGGGCGATGTGGGCAGTGGCAAAACCATCGTGGGTCTCATGACCATGCTACTGGCTATTGACAATGGCTTCCAGGCCTGCCTGATGGCACCTACTGAAATCCTGGCCCAGCAGCACTATAATTCTATCAGCGAATACCTTGAAGGGATGGACCTGCAGGTCGGCTTTTTATCTGGCAGCGTAAAGGGGAAAAAACGCAAGGTCCTGCTCGAAGCCCTAAAAAACGGAGAGATCCACATCCTAATCGGCACGCATGCCCTGCTCGAGCCCCCTGTCGTCTTCCAAAACCTGGGGCTGGCTATCACCGATGAACAACACCGCTTTGGCGTGGCGCAGCGGGCGAAACTCTGGAAAAAGAGCAGCCCCTACCCTCCCCATGTCCTTGTGATGACGGCGACGCCCATACCGCGTACCCTCGCGATGACCCTTTACGGTGACCTCAACGTATCCGTTATTGATGAGCTGCCACCCGGGCGCAAAGCCATTCAAACCCTGCACAAAACCGAAAACAACCGGTTGCGGGTGCTTGGCTTTATGAAAGAAGAGATTGCGAAGGGCAGGCAGGTCTATGTAGTCTACCCCCTCATTGAAGAATCTGAAACCCTGGACCTGCAAAACTTACAGGACGGGTACGAAGCCCTGAGGCGGGAATTCCCACCGCCCAACTACCAAATCAGCGTGGTGCACGGCCGCATGAAGCCAGCCGACAAGGACTTCGAAATGCAGCGCTTTGTAGAAGGCAAAACCCAGATCATGGTAGCCACCACCGTGATTGAAGTGGGTGTAAATGTGCCGAATGCATCCGTTATGGTGATCGAAAATACGGAGCGTTTCGGGCTGTCACAGCTCCATCAGCTGAGGGGGCGCGTAGGGCGTGGCGCCGAGCAGTCTTTCTGCATCCTGATGTCGAGTTTTAAGCTCAGCAAGGAGAGCAAAGAGCGCATTCAAACCATGGTCCGCACCAACAACGGCTTTGATATCGCAGAAGCAGACCTCCGCCTCCGGGGCCCGGGCAATATCGAGGGCACGCAGCAGAGCGGCATTCTCAACTTCCGCATTGCCGACCTGGCTAAGGATGGGCGCATTCTGCAAACAGCCCGGGAGGTCGCCGCCCGCATCCTGGATGATGACCCCAAGTTTGAGCGCCCGGAGCACCACCCTATCGTTTGGTACCTGGATAAGCATGGGAAGAAGCTGAGGGGCTGGAGCAGGATAAGTTAATCAATAATTTTCCCACAAACTCCTCAACTGATCAAAAAGGCGGAACAGCAGCCGCCGGTCTTCGGTAATGATGTTGGCATGGGCCGAGAGTTCCTGTGAAAAGGGCACCTCCTGCCCGTAGGTCGTTTGCAGTCCTGCTGTAAGCGCGAGCTCAATATAGTAAGCCTGCTGCTCCGGGATGGGCGCTATGTGGCGGACTTCAGCCCTGATCGCACCATACTGCTGCTCCGGATAAGCATCCAGAAATAAGCGAGCCTGCATCCCTGTATCCACCCGACCGGCATTCTGAGCGGGCAGATAGCCACGAGCCAGGGCCACATCACGCGCTCCTGAGGCCGGAAGCACCGTCATCACCAATTGCCCTTCTTCCAAATACTGCCCTGCGGTGAGCGGTTGTTGGAAAGCCACCCGGCCTGCTATTTCGGCCCGAAGTAAATTGTTTTGCTGCCAGGTTTCCACTGCGGCTTTCAGATTGGCTTTGCTTTCTTCGCAGGCCAGTTTCAGATTCTGCGCGCTGTTTTGTTGCTCCTGTTGCAGGGTGATGAGCAGGGCGTTGTTCCGTTCTGCCTCCAGGGCATTGCGCAGTCGCTCGGCTTCCACTTCGCGTATTTCCCGCTCCAGCCGGAGCACCGCCAACTGCGCTTGTTCCTTATCGAGCTGACTGACATTCCCGGAAGCAGCAAGGGCTTCATTGCGTTTGAAGTTGGCCTGCGCCAGGTCCCGTTCTGCCTGCAGGACTTCCAGTTTTTGGGCCTGTGCTGCCGAAAGCGCCACCAACTGCTCCTGCTGGTTCCGCAGAGAGCGAATCCGTTTCGCCCAGTCTGACCGGCGAAGGAAAAACTGATAGGCCTCCCGGTTGCGCTGCAGCTGCGCCGCCGGAGCTTGCAATGTACCAAGACGGAGATCGGGGACAGAGCTTTTGAGGGTATCCTTTTCCAGCCATTGCTGTAGGATTTGAACCTCCTCCAATACTGCGGGATTCTCCAGTACAGCAAGCGTTTGACCGGGCTGAACTATTTCACCGTCTTTCACCATCAGTCGCTGTAATTTCCCACCACGGGGCGCCACGATGCGAATGGCAGGCTGTGGCGTGGTCAGTACGACCTCGGCTGTTACGGTATCCGGGTAGCGAATCAGCCATGCCCCTGCCAACAGCAGGACCACCGCTGCGAATACCGCCGAAATCCCCCAACGCAAAGCCCAGCCCGGAGGTGCACCCAGCATTTCCTGAACGGCTGCCCGCCCGCCGCCGGCATCCGATTGTGCGTGGTTTGAAGGTGAGGTCCCTGGCATTATTGTCCGAGTTCTAGTTGATTCTTAACCAATTGGTAATAAACGCCTTTGCGGGCGACTAATGCTTCATGTGTGCCCCGCTCTGCAATTTTTCCCTGATCCAGCACCACAATTTGGTCAGCCTGGCTTACTGTACTGAGGCGGTGGGCTACCACTACAACGGTCCGGCCCTCGAAAAAGCGGTCCAGGTTATTGACGATTTCGCGTTCATTATTGGCATCGAGTGCGTTGGTGGCCTCATCAAAGAACAGAAAATCAGGAGTTTTGTAGATAGCGCGGGCGATAAGCAGCCGCTGCCGCTGCCCCTGACTGATGCCGTTGCCCATAGCGCCGATTCTGGTATTGTACCGTAGCGGCAGGCCATCAACAAAGGGCTTCAAATTGGCCAGCTCCACCGCTTTCAGGAGGCGCTCCGGGTCTACGGTGGGGCTGCTTTCCGCAATATTATTGGCGATGGTATCCGAAAAGATAAATCCATCCTGAAGCACGGCCCCGCAGGCTGACCGCCACCGGGATTTGCGCAATCCGCTCAGCGGCTGACCGCCGACACGGATTTGCCCCTGCTCCGGCTCGTAGAAGCCCAGTAACAATTTGACCAATGTCGTTTTCCCACTTCCGCTCACCCCAACAATGGCCGTGACTTTGCCCTCCGGAATATCCAGGTTGATGTCTTCGAGCACCCATTCGGCAAGCGGATTGTACCGAAAACTCAGGTCCCGAATCTGAATATCCCGGCGCTCCGGCAGACCATCCCAAACCGGCGCTCCATCTGAAAGGGTTTCCTCGGGCGTTTCCGATTGTACTTCCAACAGGCGGTCCAGGCTCAAACGGGCATCCTGCCAGCGCCTCAGAAAGTCCGCCAGCCGGCTCAGGGGCAAATTCACCTGCCCAAGAATAAATTGGATGGCGAGCAGCATACCCAGTGTCATTTGTCCTTCGATAACCAGTTTTGCAGCCAGAATCGTAATGAGAATATCTTTGATTTGGGATATGCCTGTAGCACCGGCATCCTGCGTTTGCTCCACATCCAGCGACCTCAGATTAGCCCGGAACAGGCGGGTTTGGATGTTCATCCACTGCCAGCGCCGCTTGGAGCCGCTGTTCTGTAACTTGATCTCAGGCATCCCCTGAATCAGCTCAATGAGCGCACTCTGATTATCCGATAGCTGCCGGAAGCGAGCGTGGTCGATAGCCTGCCGCTTATTCAAATAAATGAGGATCCACCCCAGGTAGAGCAGGCTGCCGGTCAGGAAAATGAGGAAGATCGATACATTGTAAACCAGCAGCACCCCTCCAAAAATGAGCAGGCTGAAAGCCGAGAATAAAAAGCTCAGGGCGGAGGTGGTCAGGAATTGCTCAATGCGCCGGTGGTCGCCAATGCGCTGCAAAAGGTCGCCGGTCATTTTGGTATCGAAGTAGGCAATAGGCAGGCGCATGAGCTGCTGCAGGAAATCTGCAATGAGGGAGACATTAATGCGGGTACCGAGATGGAGCAGTATCCTGTTTTGGATGATGCTCACGGTCAGCCTGCCGGCAAAAAGCAGCAACTGACCAATCAAAATCAGGTTGATAAAGGAAAGATCAGCATTGCGGATACCAATATCAACGATCGCCTGGGTCAAAAAGGGAAAAAGCAGTTGAAAAATGCTACCCAGGATAAGCCCAAAGACCAGCTGCACGAAGTAAGGCCGATAAGGGCGCAGGTACTGCAGGAGATAATTCAGGGGCGCGGATTGCGCGGAGGGCATGCCTTCCTCTTCGTAAAAAGCAGGCTGTGGCTCCAGGAGCAAAGCCAGCCCCTCGTCCCCATCGCTGGCCCAGTGGCGGTTAAACGCTGAGCGTGTGATTTTCCGTTTCCCAGCTGCCGGGTCGGCAATCCAAACGTGCTGTTTAGATAGTTTGTAGACGACCACGAAATGCCGTTGCTCCCAATGTGCAATCAGGGGCAATGGGGCCTGATCAATGCCCAGGCGTTCCGCTGTGCTTTCCAGCGGTAATTTTACCGGTAATGGCCGCATTCCAATGGACTCGGCGGCTTCCACCAGGCCCGCCATTGAGACGCCCTCGCGGTCCACATATGCCCGGGCACGCAGTTCTGCAAGCGTATAATGCTGCCCGTAATGCCGGGCGATCATGCGCAGGCAGGCAGGCCCACAGTCCATGGCATCGTGCTGGGGGTAGTGCGGAAAGCGGTCGAGCATAAGGATGAAGTATTGCTGGACTGCCTAAGGTACGGATTTGGGGTAAATTATAAAGGGCTAACGGAATCCTTGTGTGCCTAACAAATTGCACAACTTGAATAGCCTTGCAGCATTCGTGGATAAGCTGGAGCAGAGCGGGAAGCTCCACCCCAGCAGCTATCGCACTTAAATGCAGAGGGTTACCCCCTGGGATTGATAGCCGGTGGTCACTTTCTGTTTTTTGTGCAATTGGTTATACATACGGTATCCTTCCAAAAAAATTGAGCTAATTTGAATGAAAGCCCACCAAAAAGCAACAGGGGCAAATCCGTTACTACAGATTTACCCCCTCAAGCTCTTTCCGGTCCCCTTAAAACTACAGCTTGCGGATATCGCCGCTGCCTACTACGCTTTTCTTCACGGATGGGTTCCCTTTGTAGTAAACGTCACCACTGCCAGCAATACTAGCCTCCAGCTTATCAACTGTCCCCACTTTGACATTACCACTGCCGGCGATGCTAATTTCAGCCCGGTCTGCGTCAACGCCTGAAGCGTCCACATCGCCACTGCCAGCAACACTGACCTCAATGCTTTTGGCTTTCCCGGCAATTTCCACATTACCTGAGCCACCGATGGAAATTTCCAGGTTTTTCATGTCATTAAAGTTCTCCTTCACTTTTACATCACCGGACCCACCGATGGCAATAGAGGACAGGTTAGGCATGGTGACGTATACCTTTACGCCCCGGCTGTTCCAGTTGCGGGTACCGCGTTTGGTGCCTATGCCAAGAGTACCACCATTAGCATTGAGCTCAACCTGATCAACACTTTTTTCAGGTCCTGTGACTTCAACATTATATTCTCCCTGCGACACATAAACATCGGCCGAAATGCCCAGTGCTATTCCGTCAAAATCGCGCAATTCAGCACTGGAACTACTCATTTTTCCATTGGTCTGCGCACAGGCTGTGATCGCAAAGCCGGATACTATTAGAAAACAAAGGGCTAACAGGTTTTTCATATCGTTGTGGTTTCAGTTGGGCAGGAATTGCCCGGTTTTGTAAAAAATGGATCGCTATTTTATGATGCAATAACAGGCTGCTGCCCCCTATTGCTACGAACTAACAGAGCATAAATTCAGACAAAAGCTGCACCGCTGCCTCTTTTTTCTTCTAAAACCGGTCTTGAGCAGACGAAAAGGTAAGCAGCCCCGGAAAAATCCGCTCAACATGAAGTACAAGGTTTTCGTTGAATACCTACATTTGCCGAAAGAAAAACAGATCATGAAAAAACACAACTTCAGTTCCGGCCCTGCCATCCTACCGCTTCCAGTTTTTGAACAAGCCGCAGAAGCGGTACGTGACTTCAATGGCATGGGATTATCCATTCTGGAAATTTCTCACCGATCTCCCGAATTCACGGCCGTGATGGAAGAGGCGAATGTCCTGATCAGGGATTTGCTCAACGTTCCTGATGATTATGCGATCCTGTTTTTGCAGGGCGGCGCAAGTTCGCAGTTTTTCATGACCGCTATGAACCTGCTGGATCAGGATGCGAAAGCGGGCTACATCGACACCGGCAGTTGGTCCACCAAAGCGATTAAGGAAGCTCAGGCTTTTGGCACTGTTGAAACCCTGGCCTCTTCCAAACCTGATAACTTCACTTACATTCCGAAGGGTTTTGCGATTCCGGAGGACCTCGCCTACGTCCACATCACCACCAACAATACCATCTACGGCACGCAGTTTAAAACCCTGCCGGAGACCTCCGTGCCGATGGTCGGCGATATGTCCTCTGATATCTTCAGCCAACCAGTGGATGTCAGCCGATTTGACCTGATCTATGCGGGCGCGCAGAAGAATATGGGCCCGGCGGGTGCCACACTTGTTATTGTCCGGAAAGAAGCACTGGGCAAGGTAAAACGCCACATTCCCACCATGCTGGACTACCGCACGCATGTCAAAAAGGACTCTGCTTTCAATACCCCACCGGTCTTCCCTATTTATGTAAGCATGCTGACCCTGCGGTGGATCAAAGCCAATGGCGGCATCCCTGCCATGCAGCAAAAGAATGCAGCCAAAGCCGAGCTCATCTACCGGGAAATTGACCGCAACCCGATGTTCAAAGGTACCGTCACGGACCCTGCCGACCGCTCCACTATGAATGCCACCTTCGTCCTTGCCGAGGGCAAAGAACATTTGAACGATGAGTTTATGCAGCTTTGCAAGGCGGCCAACTGCTCTGGTGTGAAAGGGCACCGCTCCGTGGGGGGCTTCCGGGCGTCTATGTACAATGCAATGGAAATAGAGAGTGTGCAGGCGCTGGTGCAGGTGATGCAGTCCTTTGAGCGGAAGTTTGGGTAAACAAAAAAGGGGCGCAGAAAGTGCTACTCCCCCGCCCCGCTATGATTGCTTCGTATGAATTTACTGTATTGACCGGACGACCAAACTGGTATCGTCCAGAGCAAGAATCTCGTAAGCCCGGGGCTGCCCTTCGATGGTCAGCTGCAGCACAACCGGATCACTTCCGGACTGCGTCCACGTACCGTCCTTCCAGCCTGTAGGTATGACCGGCTCGGTTGCACAACGGTTCCAGAAAAACTCGCGCACAAAACCATCCTCCCGGAATTCCAGCATTTGATTTTTCTCCGTCACCTCAAACCCATTGTCGTCAGGCACACGGAGGTATGCCCGTTCATTTGGGCCGGGATAGTTTTGAAAATCCCAGTACCCAACCCAGGGGGCAGGGGCACTAAGTTCCACTTCCTGCTGCTGGCTATCGTTGCAAGACCAGGCCAGAAGGGTAAAAACGGTTAGAATAATTGCGTTAAATCGGGTCATTTCTGATGGTTTATTAGTTAGACAGGTAAATTTTACTTAAGCGTTGGGTGGGGTTGTGTGACTTTTCTCACTAACGCTATGCTGCAAATTTGTGAATCTTTACCCATGCGTACTATCATTATCCTGCTATCTGTGGTTGTGCTTTGGTCCTGCTCCTCCCCTACCGGTGCCAGTCAGGTTACGCCTGCACCGGACCAGCAACTATTGCAATGGGCAAAAACTCAGCCTGCACCGAACAGTTTGCAGCCCTTTTTCGACTTTATTGCCACCCAATCGGCTGACAGCACGCAGCGGCAATACTGGCAGTCTCTCTTTCTCGCACAAGTCCTGAATCAGGAAAAAGGGTGGGAAGCCTACAGTGCGGTGGTCGATGTAAGCACCGTGGCACTACTGGACTTCAAGCTGGGCAAACACAATCCGCACCGGGCGCTTTACGCGGATGCGTTGCAGCATTACTACACCACCCGCCAATTGCGCTACGCTGCTGATTTTACTGCCGTAGACACCAATGGAAATGCAATCCAACTGAGTGCTTTTGGAGACAAAGTCATCTACATCGATACCTGGGCGTCGTGGTGTGGCCCCTGCATGCAGCAACTGCCCTATTTGCATGCTCTGGCTGAGCACTATGCGGATCAGCCGGACTTCCTTATCCTTACCGTTTCCTTTGACCGTTCCTTTGAGGCCTGGAAGCGCGCCTTGTCCAAACAAGCGGCCTACCCCAATATATTCCCGGTTTATGTGGAGGGAGGCATGGATTCGGATTATGGCAGTTTGTTTTCTATTTCCAGTATCCCGTCCTATGCCTTGTTGGGCCGGTCTCGTGAGGTCATTGATATGTCTGCCCCCAAGCCTGGAGTGGATAGCCTGAAACTGGTAATTGAAGGTGTTTTGGGGAAGCCTTAGGATGTTCCCCTACATTTAGGTTTATCTTTTGCAATTCGGTGCCGCCCCGCTGGAGGACCTTCCCGGAATCAGTGCAAATCCGCGCAATCAGTCTAATCCGTGTTACAACCCGCCACGCACGATAATAGTACACTGATGACGCTGATCTGACTGATCACACTGATCTGCCCAACGAGTCCCGCCCCGCTGGATGGCCCGCCCGGAAATCCGTGCAAATCTGCGCAAATCCGTCCAATCTGTGTTCCCTCATGCCACGCACGACACGGGTACACTGATGACGCTGATCTTACTGATGACACTGATCTGCTCAACGAGACCCGCCCCGCTGGAGGGCCCGCCCGGAAATCCGTGCAAATCTGCGCAAATCCGTCCAATCTGTGTTCCCTCATGCCACGCACGACACGGGTACACTGATGACGCTGATCACACTAACAAAAGAAACAATATCCTACCGCCCCCTGCCTGAGAACAGGAATCTCCTACGTTTACAGTAAGGAAATGCTAGCCTAGTGGCTTAAGACATAAATAATTGATAATTTTAAACGTTCTTTGACAGAAAATACCATGGGAAGAGGCCAAGCACCGGCTGCCCCAATCCCGATGACTCTACTACAAAAGGAGATATTGCAGGATATAGGGCGCCGGCATACGACAAGCCAGCAACTAGCCAAGCGCATCAAGCTATTGCTAATGGCCAATCAAGGACAAAGCAATTCCCACATCAAAAGGGAACTGGATATTTCACTGAATACGGTAAAATCCTGGCGCAGGCGCTGGGAGGCAGACTATGATAATTTGGTATCCTATGAATCGTATTTGGAGAATCAAGAAGTGAGCCCCTTGGATTTACGCAAACGTTTAATCAGTACGTTAAAAGACTCGCCTCGTTCGGGAGCGCCGAAAACCATCACCTTAGCCCAGGAAAAACAGATCATAGCCCTAGCCTGCGAGCCCCCAGCCGATTACCAGGTAGAAATGGCTGATTGGACGCACGAGATGCTGGCCAAAGTTGCCATAGCGAAAGGCATCGTGGCCAGTATTTCCTCCCGGCAAGTAGGGAGGATTTTAAAAAAGCAGCCCTCTTCAGCCTCATAAATCAGAGTATTGGCTATTCCCAAAGATCGAAGATTGGGGAGCCTTCGTGCTCAGGGTTGCTTTGGTTTGCCAGTTCATTCTCGATTCTGTGCTGCGCAAGCACCCCAACCGCCATGTCATAAGCATCGACGAAAAAACGGGTATCCAGGCTATAGAGCGTGCCAAAGGTGCAGCCCCCAAAAGCAAGGGGGCACACCAACGGGTGGAATATGAGTACATCCGTCACGGTACAACGACGCTGATTGCCGCTAACAACGTGGAAAATGGCCAGGTCATCAATTACCGTATGGGAGACACTCGGGATGAAACAGATTATGCTGACTTCATCAAATGCACCGTCCATGCACTGCCAGAAATGGACCAGGTTATTATTTTGTCCGACCAGCTCAATACCCATATGTCGGAATCGCTGGTCCGCTGGATTGCCGAGTGCGAAGGGTATGATGAAGGCCTGGGCACAAAAGGCCGGGAGGGCATCTTAAAAAACATGGTAACTCGTAGGCGTTTCCTGGAAAAAGAAGAGCACCGTATCAGATTTGTCTTCACGCCCAAGCATTGCTCCTGGCTCAACCCAATCGAAAATTGGTTCGCTAAGCTGCAGCGTCATGTGATTAGCAATGGCAATTTTTCTTCAGTCGAAGAGCTACAAATCAAAATAGAAGCCTACGTGGCTTTTTACAATGAGTGCTTGGCTAAACCTCTAAAATGGAAATTTAAAGGCTTCGACAAGGACCGGGAACCTCTCATTTAAATTGTCAGAAACTTATGTCTTAAGCCACTAGGGCACTCTTTTTTAGCCCAAAGTATTCTATAAACAGAGAAGTCAAACATAGGGAGCTCAAAAATGAGAAAACCTCAAAACAGAGCGAAAATAGGAGAGCAGCACCCCCTGAACTGAAGCTGCTGCCCTAATTAAAACTCGCTAAGTTAGTCCCTTTAGTCTTCTTCGTAGGGTACTGTGCGTATTAAATCTAACTCGACATGTAAACTATCTAGGTATTCAAAAGTGCCATATCCACTGAATATCAACTGGCCACGTATGGTATCAGGATGAATAAACACCCCTTGAAAACTAGGAACGGCAAAACCAATTCGCTCACCATTTGCGTCGAAATCGGTGCAATTTTCAAATCGGAACTGCTCTCCACCTGTGTTGGGAGGAAACTGGAAGAAATATAATTCCAGCGCTCCCACTTCGTTGTAAAAAAGCGTATAATCTACTTCCTCAGGGCGGATCCTGTCTGGACGCTCTACTTTGAAGGAAGTCGCTGCACCAGGACCATTCTGATTACTGAACGAATCAATTTCGGTCAACGGTTCCTGAGTAAAAGTAATAGCAAAGGTATCCAGGCAACCAATGGGTTCCAACTCTGCGATAAAGGTTTTCAGGTTTGGCTCAATGCAAAACTTCCGTGGTGACATACTATCTTCCAATGGTCCCCATGCCTCAAACCAATTCTCAATCGAGCCTTCCGGGCATTCACACTGCAGGTCAATACAGACCATTTCGCAATCCCAGCATTCCGGGCAGGTGGGCTCCGCAATGGGTTCTTCTTTTTGGCAGGCAAAGAGCGTAAGGACCACCAAAGCTCCTGTGAAAATTAAATGCTTCAATTTCATGGCAAAAAGATTTTGTGGGTAGAGAGATTGTTGTTTGAATCTATAAGTTGAATAAAATATAGCTCTGTGGGCCCATCCAGATAAACAAGTGCAGCAGATTCAAAGTGCAGGGTATGAATCCCATCAATTCTCCCCAAAGGATAGCAGGTTTCACCAAATACAGGAGCGTCTTCAAAAAATGCATCCGTTGTATCCACCGGATGATATTGCCCGTAAATATTACTGAGACAGAAAAAAAACAGCATTATGCATAAAATGCGTGATGCGTGATGCGTGATGCGTGATGCGTGAGTACATAGCGTTGAATTTTTAAACAGAGAAATAATAATTTACCAAGATAAATATACACAATGTCAAAATACAATACAACACCACAGTGCTGCTTTTTTTGAAAAAAATATTGTCTTTTTACCCTAATCAATACAATACACTGTTATTGACCTGATCCCAGGATAAAAAACTATGACATGCTTTTAGTGGTGTTGCTGAAATCCCACCCTGCTTGTGTTCTAAATTTTCCAGGAAAAGCTCTAAGCTCAAATCTATATTATCATCCTCCTCCCACGTTAATAGTACACTGATGACACTGATCTGCTCAACGAGACCCGCCCCGCTGGATGGCCCGCCCGGAATCTGTGAAAATCCGCGCAATCCGTCTAATCTGTGCCCCTACCTCCATAAACAGCAACCAAAGAAATCTGTAACTTAGCCCCCATGAGACGGAAACGCAACAAGGCCAAGCCCACTCTACAGCAATTGACCCTCGATATCGGGGGTACCACAGTCCCCGTGCGCATCTACAAAGAGTACCGGCACAACGTCCGGGCAAGCATCGGCAAAACGGCAGCCTTTTTGCGTATGCCCCACGGATTACATGCCCGCGAAGAAGAAAGACACCTGAACTGGTTTAAAGACTGGCTCCACGAACAAGTAGCCAAAAGTGATAGGATCAACCGCCACTTCGGGCACCGGGCGTATCAGGATGGGGATACCCTTGAAGTTGGAAAAAAACAGTACCGGTTAGCGATCACCTATGAAGACCGGAAAACCCACTCGGGCAAGTTGCTCCCGGACGGCACCATTGCCCTGAAGCTCAGCCACCATGATCAGGTGCCGGAATTTACCAAGCGCCTGCAGCATCTACTGAGCCGTATCGTAGCGCAGGATTTTCTACCGGAAATCACCCGCCGGGTCGACGATTTAAACGACCGGTTTTTCCAGCAGAACATCGGGGAGGTCCGCTTGAAGTACAACCACAGCAATTGGGGGAGCTGCTCCTCAAAAGGCAATATTAACCTATCCACGCGCCTGCTGTTTGCACCGGATGATGTAATCGACTATGTCATCATCCACGAGTTGGCGCATCGTATTGAGATGAACCACTCGCCTCGGTTTTGGAAGCTGGTCTCCGATGCGATGCCCGATTACAAGGAGAAGGAAAAGTGGCTGAAAGTGCACGGTGGGAAGCTCGGCTTCTAGAAAGTAAAAAGCCATTTGCCCTACCAGGTAAGACAAATGGCTCTAAATGTAGATTGTTTCGGCTGGTGAACTGGGGATAGCCCCGGCGCACCGAACCAAGCACCTGAGGCGTAGCTTATTCTTCTACAACCTCGAAGTTTACTTTGATATCCACTTCCGGGTGGAGTTTCAGCTCAGCGACATAAGCGCCGAGGGTTTTAATATCGTCTTCCGGCAGGATAACGCGGCGGCGGTCCACTTCGATACCCATTTGGTCCTTCAGCGCAGCAGCCAGCTGTACGTTGGTTACGCTACCGAAGATTTTACCGCTTGTGCCAGCTTTAGCGCCGATTTTCAGCACTTTACCTTTCAGGTTATCCGCCATTTCGACGAACTCAGCCTTACGGGCTGCCAGTTCTTCTTCCTCTTTGCGCTTGATCTCATCGAGCTTAGCGCGGTTGGCGTCGTTGGCAACAAGGGCCAGTCCCTGAGGGATGAGGTAGTTGCGCGCATAACCCGGCTTAACGCTAACGAGCTCGTGCTTATCGCCTACCTTATCTATATCTTTTAACAGAATGATATCCATCTTTCAAAAATTTAGAGGGCCAAAAAATTACTTCAGCAAGTCAGTCACGTAAGGCATCAGCGCCAGGTGACGGGCACGCTTCACTGCAGTAGCCACTTTACGCTGGTACTTCAGGGAGTTGCCGGTGATGCGGCGAGGCAAAATCTTGCCCTGCTCGTTAACGAACTGAGTCAGGAAGTCTGCATCTTTGTAGTCGATGTACTTAATGCCAAACTTACGGAAGCGGCAGTACTTGTCGCGCTTCTGACCAATTTTAGGATTGCTGAGGAACTTAATATCGTCTCTGGATGCCATGATCTTTCAACTTTAGAATTAAACAAATGGGGTGGACGACTATTCTTCTTCTTCGCTTTTAGCAGCAGCTTCCTCTTTCTTAGGAGCCGGCTTGCGCTTCTCGTCCTTCTTGCGATTGTCGCGGCGGCTGTCCTTGCGGTCGTCGCTCTTCTTCGCTTTTTTCTTTACTTTGCCGATCTTTCCGGCACGCTTGTCTGCATTGTACTTCACACCGTATTTGTCGAGTGCGGCAGTGAGGAAACGCATGATGCGCTCGTCGCGGCGCAGCGCCAGTTCCATCACGTCAATCAGTTCGCCGTTAGGCGCTTCGAATTCAATGCAGTAGTAAATCCCGGAGGTTCGGCGGTTAATTGGATAAGCCAATTGGCGCAACCCCATTTCGTCCACATGTACGATCTGGCAACCCTCATTTTTGAGGTGATCGACATATGTCTGAGCTGTCGCTTCGATTTCCTCCCTCGACAGCACCGGGTCTACGATGAAAGTTACTTCGTAATTTTTCATTGGATCAGACATATTAATAATATAATCAAAAAACTCCGGCGCTTCTGCCGAAGGTTACTTTACAGCCAAAATGCTGATGAATGCTGTATTGGAAGCCAAAACTGCTTACACCATTGTCTTTTAGCGGGTGCAAAGATAAGAAAGGTTTTGAATTTTACAATGTATTTCCTAATCCGCAATAATAACCTTTTGCATCTGCCGGTACTCCCGGTACTGAATCATCAGCAAATAGGCACCATTGGGTGCTCCCAGATCCAAAGCCTGCTGAACTTCCTGCCCTTCCCAAGCCCTGACTTGCGCCCCCAGAGCATTGTACAAGACAAGCTGCACGGCCCCGACATCCCATGTCCCAGGCAACTCAACCCAAAGCTGCCCCGTACCAGGGTTGGGCCATACCGACACCTTTTGCAGGCCCACCTCACGCAGGCTCGTCGTCATCGGGACCGTCACTGAAAGAGTATCCGAACAGTCATTACCATCCGTCACCGTTACCGTATAGTTGCCAGCCAACAGTCCGGTCTGCACCAGCCCCACGCCTCCATTACTCCAGCTTACACTGAATGGTGGCTGCCCCTGAAGGACGTCCAGTACTGCCGCGCCATTCCCACTACCGTTGTCCGGCAGGGTATCCACGATAAATAGTTCAGGGTTAGGAAAAACCGCCAAGTCAAGTACCCGAATACTGTCACAGCCCTGAGCATTGGTGTAAACCAACTGATACTGCCCGGGCTCACTTAGCATCATACCCTCCCAGGTGTAGGTCTCGCCATCGCAGATTTCCGCCGTTTCTGTAGCTAAATCATTTGGAAAAACCGTTAGCGCTAAATTTACGATGGAATCACACCCGGCAGCTCCATTTAACACGACTTCGTAGGTTCCTGTAGCATCAAAATCCATGTCGCCCACCATGACTGTTTCCCCTTCGCATACTGATAACTCAAGGTTGGTTTCAGCAGCAGGTGCTTCTGTAAGAATGAGCGTGACGGTGCTGTCGCAGCCATCTGTAGCGGTAAAATCACGTATGTAGGTGCCGGGATTGGTCAATATTTGTTCATTCCATACATAAAATCCGCCTTCACAAAAGGAAGCCTCAAATGACACATTATAGCTCTGAAGCGCCTGCACGCTCAAAAAAATCATCTGAGGGCAACCATCAGCATTGAGGATTTGTGTAAAATAATCTCCAGAGCCATCCACTTCTATATTTTCGTACATAAATGGAAAACCTGAAGCACATACCATAGTATCTAATGTAATGGGTTCCGTGATAGAATACTCAATTTGCACCAAAATCAGGGAATCACAACCGTTGACGGCAGCGCCGGGGAGCACCTCAGTTCCAACAGGGTTGAACTCATCGTAAAAGTTGCCGTTGACCTCCAGAAATTCACCAGAACAAAGCAGGGTATCCAGCAATAGGGTACCATTTTCCTGTACTTCCACCGCAACCATATCTGAATCGGTGCAGCCAAACGCATTTACCACTGTGAGGCTGTAGATTCCTGTAGTAGCGACCTCCAGCTCAGCATTCCCGCTCCCATCGCTCCATGCATAACTCACCACATCATCCGGGCCGGCCAGCAGCAAAGTTTCACCTTCGCACAGGGCAACGTCACTGCCCAGATTGACTTCAGGGGCAGGAAGAACCTGTAACAAAAGAGAATCCTTAGCGACACACCCATCTTCTTCCACACTTAATACATACCAGTTGTCGCCGGCGCTTGCAGGCAGCAGACTGACTGACGAGCCTGTGCCAATAATGCCGTTTGGGCCTTCCCATAGATACGTTGGGTTTCCAGGAATTGCTTCTGCATTAAGCTGTACAGTCTCCCCGGTACACACCGAGACAGGACCTGATGCAGCCGCCTTTATCCACCGGAACGCGACTACGGTACCTCCGCTACCCGCAAGATAGCCCGACCGGGTGCCGGTGAGCGCCACCGCCGACCAGTCCACGCCCGGGATCAGCTCAAGGTTATCCCAGGATTGGCCACCATCCGTACTAGCAGCCACCAGCCCATCCTGCCCGGCTCCAACAACAGCACCGCTGCCATCAGCCGCCAGCGCATGAAAGCGCCGACCGTCCAGCCATTCCCAGCTAAGGCCGGCATTATCTGAGTAGTAAGTACCGCCCGCTCCAGACAGCCACACTTCATTGCCCTGAATTTCCAGGGCGTAGTGGTCTCCGGTGCCTGTACCGCCTAAGCTGTTCCAGGTTTGACCGCCATTAGTGCTTCGAAGCAACACGCCACCCTCACCCGCAGCCAGAACGGTCTGCGCATTCACCCATCTGACAACGTTCAGGTTGTTAGGCGTACCGGCATCTACCCAGGTCCAGGCGGTACCGCCGTTTATAGTGCGAAGCAGTGTGCCGCAATCTCCTGCCACAAGCCCTAAATTACTGAAGGCAAAATCGACGCTGTTCAGGTCCGCACCGACAGGGCTGAACTGCTGCTGCCAGGACAAGCCTCCATCAGTAGTTCTTCGGATGACACCACTCTCGCCTACAACCCAGCCCATAGCCTGCCCCAGGAAGGTAAGCCCCCGAAGGTTTACATGGGTACGGAGATCAGCCAGGGCCCAGGATTGACCGCCGTTCGTGGTTTGCAGTACCTGCCCCGATTCGCCTGTCAGCCAACCCTGCTCAGCAGACAGAAAATGAGCCGCTGACCAATCTGCCGAGACCGGTGTGGTGAGCTCCTCCAGGCATTGCGCATGAATCGTAGCAGTAAAAAACAAGCTAAAAATAAGTGCATAAATCGTTTTCATAGGAAGTTGGTTATTTTGAACGCGCTACACGAAAGGCAAAAGTCGTCCGGCGTGCACCGGGCAGAAAATTCAAACGATTGGCTACACGGGAGCCATCTGCGGTGGTATTCCAGGACCCGCCCCGTATGGTACGTAGTGTCAGACCAGCTGGCCCCAGCGGATTATCAACCGGGCTGACATCATAGTAATCAGAATCATACCAGTCCCAGCACCATTCATAAATATTGCCTGTCATATCATACAACCCCAACTCATTAGGTGCGCGGGTACCTACGGGTTGGCTGTTAACATTACTATTGCCGCTGTGCCAGGCCACGGCATCAAGGTCATTGCTGCCGGCATAAACAGTGACCAGCCCTGCTGCTCCGCCCCTGGCGGCATATTCCCACTCTGCTTCGGTGGGGAAGCGATATCCATCAGCCTCCGTATCCCAGTAAATGTCCACATAGGCCAGCTGGTCCCCTACCAGAGAATCAAACACTTCTGTGAATGCCGCATCAAAGTAATAAGCCGGTGTCCGCCCTTCCGTGAGGCTCAGCCGGTTGCAGTAGGTGGCCGCATCATACCAGCTCACACGGTAAGTGGGATAGTCAGGGCCTGCCCCTCTGTTGTATAAAGGCGTATATTCTGGTATCAGAGCCGCCCATTCGGCCTGCGTGACCTCATAGCGGGAGAGCAGGAAGTCGTCTACGCTAACCGTGTGGGGCGGATATTCATCGTTTTGGCAGTCCGGTTCCTGTTCAGCAGTACAGCCCATGGTGAAGGCCCCACCGGGCACCGTGACCATCCGGCCGGTAGTGCGGGCCACTCTAAACCCAATGGTACTGCTTTGATCGCCGGGTTCTGCAAATGCCCGGCTGCTCACTGATACACCGGCAGATTGCTGAAAATGCCCTCCCCGGACAATCCGGTCCGTACCGGTTGCTACTCCGCGCGGGTCGCAAAGTGGAAAGTTGGGATAATCGCCATACAGATCCCAGACCCATTCGGCCACATTCCCACTCATATCGTACAAACCAAGTCCATTTGGTGCTTTGGTGGCTGACGGCTGTGTGGCAGCCCCCGCCACCGCAACCTCCGTCCAGTTATCACTTCCGGCATAACGAAAATCATTATCTATATTCCCACCCCGGGCAGCGTACTCCCACTCGGCTTCGGTAGGCAGGCGATAGCCATCTGACTCGGTATCCCAGTATACAGTACCTGCTGTACTGAAAAAGGGCTCTGACAGCTCAGGGTCGCTATAGTAGGCCGGCGCCACCCCCTGCTGCTGGCTTAGGACATTACAAAACACGATAGCCGCATACCAGCTCACCCGCTCTACCGGGCAATCGCTGCAGCCAATATTCAAGGAAGGATTATTGCCAATAACCGCCAGGTATTCCGCCTGTGTCACCTCATGCGTACCTATCGCAAATGCGCCTAAAGTCACTGAATGAGCAGGTAGATCTGACGATGTACAGGGTTGCTGCCCGATCGTACAGCCCCGTTGGTAAATGCCGCTGTCAATCAGGGTAACAGAAAGGTTTTGCGACCAGGCTACGGTAAAGGAAAAACATAAAAGCAGGACGTGAATGTGTTGGTGGTTCATATTTGTTTAGTTTGACGGATTACCTGCAAAGTTACAAGGCAATTGCTTTTTCTCCCCCCTCAGGCTTCGGATTTCCACTCCGCAATCTGAAAACTAAATTTTGCCGTCCTACCGGCAATTACTATCTTCCGGGCGGCCCTACCCTCACTTTCAATCAACAGCGAAAACAATGATTCCAGAACGCAAGCGATTTAAAAAGCTCATGGTAGCCAACCGCGGAGAGATTGCTATCCGCGTCTTGCGCGCCGCATCCGAGCTCAATTTACGGACCGTTGCCATTTATACGTACGAAGACCGCTATTCGTTGCACAGATATAAGGCAGATGAGGCTTATCAGGTGGGCGAAGATAATGATCCGCTCAAACCTTATCTGAATATTGAAGAAATAATCCGGGTAGCTAAGCTGAATGAAGTTGATGCCATCCACCCTGGTTATGGTTTCCTCTCTGAGAATGTCACCTTCGCCCGGCGCTGCCGCGAAGAAGGCATCGAATTTGTGGGGCCATCGCCGGAAAGCATGGAGCAACTGGGCGACAAAGTGGCTGCCAAAAAGCTGGCCCGGCAGCAGAATGTCCCTCTTATCGAAGACAGTCAGGAGCCGCTGAACAGTGCCGAAATCGCACTGAAGGAGGCTAAAAGAATCGGGTTCCCGGTAATGCTAAAGGCAGCATCCGGGGGCGGTGGCCGGGGCATGCGCGTGGTACGCAAGGAAGAAGACCTCGCCAATGCCTTTCAGGAGGCCCGGCGGGAAGCAGGCAATGCCTTTGGCGATGATACAGTATTCATAGAAAAGTTCATTGATCAGCCTAAGCACATCGAAGTACAGCTGCTGGGTGACAAACATGGCAACCTGGTCCACCTATTCGAAAGAGACTGCTCTGTACAGCGCCGCTTTCAGAAGGTAGTGGAGATCGCCCCCTGCCCTTCCATCAATGAAGTCACCAAGCAAAAGCTATACGACTACGCTATCCGGTTGGGCAAAGCGGTCAACTACAGTAATGCAGGCACGGTGGAATTCCTGGTCGATAAAGACGAAAACGTATACTTTATAGAGGTCAACCCCAGAATACAGGTAGAGCACACCATCACGGAGGAGGTAACGGGCGTCGATATTGTCCGCTCCCAAATCCTCATTGCGGCGGGCTATGAGCTGAGCCACCGGTCTATCTACATCCGCAATCAGGAAGATGTGGAGTGCAGTGGTTACGCTATTCAGTGCCGGGTGACCACCGAAGACCCGGCCAACAACTTCAAGCCCGATTACGGTACCCTGATTGCTTACCGCTCCGCGTCTGGCATGGGCATACGCCTGGATGCCGGCTCTGCTTTCCCGGGCGCAAAAATTTCGCCTTACTTTGACTCCATGCTGGTGAAGGTAACTGCCTGGGGCCGGACGATGAAAGGGGCTTCTCAGCGTCTTCACCGGGCGCTGCGGGAGTTCCGGGTACGGGGCGTGAGTACCAATATTGGTTTCCTGCTCAACCTGCTTCGGGACCAAACCTTTCAGCAGGGGCTTGCCACCGTCAACTTCATACAAGACCACCCCGAGCTCATGGCGATGCCCAACTGGCGGGACCGTGGCACCAAGCTCCTCCGCTACCTGGCAGAAGTCATCGTCAATGACAATCCGGATGTGAAATACAAGGACGAAAGCAAAATTTTTATCGACCCGGTCGTGCCCGCTTATGACCCTAAAGCCCCGGTACCCGATGGCACCCGGCAAAAACTGCAGCAGCTTGGCGCGGAGGGCTTCGCGCAGTGGCTCAAGGAACAAAATGCCGTTCAGTATACGGATACCACCTTCCGGGATGCCCACCAATCCCTGCTAGCTACCCGCATGCGCACCTACGACATGGAAAAGGTCGCCCGCAGCTTCGCCCTGCGCCACAGCGATGATGTCTTCTCTATGGAAGTCTGGGGCGGCGCCACTTTCGATGTTTCCATGCGCTTCCTCAAGGAATGCCCCTGGAAGCGCCTGCAGTTCCTGCGGGAAGCAATTCCAAATATCTGCTTCCAAATGCTGCTGCGGGGCTCTAACGCGGTAGGTTATACTGCCTATCCGGACAACCTCATCATCAAGTTCATAGAGGAAGCCGCTGAGGCAGGCATTGACATTTTCCGCATCTTCGACTCCCTCAACTGGGTGGAAGCGATGAAGGTCAGTATCAAGACCGTTCGGGAACGTACCGACAGCATCGCGGAGGCCTGCCTTTGCTACACTGGCGATATCACCGACCCCACCCGGACCAAGTATACCCTACAGTATTACCTTGACCTGGCCAAACAGCTGGAGGATCAGGGGGCACACATTATCGCCATCAAGGATATGGCTGGCTTGCTGAAGCCACTGGCTGCGGAAGAACTCATTGGGGCGCTAAAGGACACCGTCCACACCCCCATACATTTGCATACGCACGACACCGCCTCCATACAGGCAAGCACTTACATGACCGCCGTAGAAGCTGGCGTGGACGTGATAGACGTGGCCATCAGCTCCATGTCTGGCCTGACCTCTCAGCCCAACTTCAATGCGGTAGCCGCAGCCATGAAAGGGCATGAGCGGGAGCACCCGATCAACCTGCACTCGCTGAACGAATTCTCCGCCTACTGGGAAGCCGTGCGCCGCTATTACTATCCGTTTGAGACCGAACTGCGCTCCGGCACTGCTGAAGTCTACGAGCACGAAATCCCCGGCGGGCAGTATTCCAACCTCCGGCCACAGGCGCGGGCACTCGGGCTGGAGGAAAAATTCGAGACCATCAAAAAGAACTACCGCGTAGCCAATGACCTATTCGGAGATATCGTTAAGGTAACCCCTTCTTCCAAAGTGGTGGGCGACATGGCGATGTTCATGACCTCCAATAACCTGACTCGTGAGGACATCCTTCAAAAGGGGCATACGCTTTCCTTCCCTGATAGCGTCAAGGCCCTCATGCGGGGCGACCTGGGCCAAACGCCGGGCGGCTTCCCCAAGGACATCCAAAAAATTGTCCTCAAAGATGAGCAGCCCTATACCGAGCGGCCCAACGCCCACCTGGAGCCGGTTGACTTTGACACGGAATATGCCGAATTCAAATCCCGCTTTGGTGAATACCTGGACATGCGTAACTTTTTGTCCTATAAGCTGTACCCCAAGGTGTATGAGGAATACCGCGAGCATTACGATAACTATGCACTGGTCAGAGCCCTCCCCACGCCGGCCTTCTTCTTCGGCCTGAAGCCTAATGAAGAAATCATTGTCGCGCTTGATGCGGGCAAAAGCCTGCTGATCAAGTACATCAATATGTCTGAACCGGACGCACAGGGCGTGCGCCTGGTGTTTTTCCAACTCAACGGGCAGACCCGCTCCGTACCGGTGCGCGACCGCAAGGTACAGTCGGAAGTAGTTGTGCACCGCAAAGCGGAAAACGATAAACAGGTGGGCGCCCCGCTACAGGGTAATCTTTCGAAAATACTGGTCGAGGAAGGGCAGGAAGTAAAAGCCAACAGCCCGCTCTTCACCATCGAGGCTATGAAAATGGAGTCTACGGTTACTTCTCCCATAGCTGGTACGGTCAAAAAGATTTTCCTGACCGAAAAAACGCTGGTGGAACAGGATGACCTGGTGATTGAGCTTTCTTAAGATCGCCTGCTGCAAAAAAAAGCCGGGAGTGCAGCGATGTTGCTGACTCCCGGTTTTTCATACACCATTAGTTTGAAAATAAGAGAAGCTAAGCTTCAGAAAGCTCTTCCTCATGCGCTTTCATCAGTTCTGCCTGCAGGTCATGCGGTACAGATTGGAACTCCAGGAATTCCTGATGGAATTTGGCACGCCCCTGAGATAGGGAACGCAAGCGGTTGGAGTATTCATATAGCTCTGCAAGTGGCACGTGTGCAGTAATTTTCTGATAGTGCCCATCACTGTCCATGCCCATAATGATGGCGCGACGGGTCTGCAGATCGCCCATGATATCTCCCATGGCATCATCAGAGCAGAGGATTTCCAGTTTGTAGATAGGTTCCAGCAGTTGAGGTGCCGCTTCTTTGAATGCCGCGCGGAATGCCTGCTTGGAAGCCAGCATGAAAGCCATATCGTTCGAATCCACACTGTGCATTTTACCATCGTAAATACTTACGCGGATATCCTGGCAGTGAGAGCCAGTCAGCGGCCCTTCTTCCATACGCTGCAGCAGCCCTTTCTTGATCGCATTGGAGTATTTGGCATCAATAGAACCACCGACGATGCACCAGTAGAAAGCTAACTTGCCGCCCCAGGGCAGTTCTTCCACTTCTTTTTTACGTACGCTCAGCCCATCCGGGTCAGGCATGCCATCTGTATAAGGCTCTACCCGAAGGTGTACCTCGGCAAATTGACCGGCACCGCCGGTTTGCTTTTTGTGGCGGTACATGCTGTCGGCACTCCTGGTAATCGTTTCCCGGTAAGAAATACGTGGCTTGGTGAACTCCATCGTAACATTATGCACTTTCTCAATCCGGTACTTGATCAGATCAAGGTGCAACTGCCCCTGCCCGTGCAGAATGGTCTGCTTTAGCGTAGCATTTTGCTCAACAATAAGCGTAGGGTCTTCCTCTTCGATCTGATGCAGCGCTTTGTAGAGCTTCTCCATATCGTTGGCGCTCATCGGCTGAACGGCCTCGCGGATACGTGGTTCCGGGAAGTGGATCGGATCAATTTGGATATCCGTACCTTTTTCGTCAAGTGTATTGTTCGTGTGCGTATTCTTGAGCTTAACCGTGACGCCAATATCACCGGCTTTAAGCTCCGTAACTGGTTCCCGGTTTTTGCCCTCCGCGATGAAGATTTGCCCAAATCGCTCTGTAGTCTGGTTTTTCTGGTTCACCAGTTCATCACCAGTTTTCAGCGTACCGGCATACACCTTAAAGTAAGACACCAGCCCTACCTGAGGCTCCGTCATGGTTTTATAGACAAACACGGTAGTTTCGGCATTACTGTCGCAAGCCAGTTTCTCATCCGTACCAACGAGCCTTGCTGCCGGGCGGTCAGCCGGGGAAGGGCAGACATCATTGATGAAGCCCATAATGCGGCCACTGCCCATATTGCGGATCGCAGAGCTGATGAAAACCGGGAAAATATCCTGATGCGCGATGGCGATACGCAGCCCTTCCGTCAACTCTTCTTCGGTAAGGGTACCCTCATCGAAGAAGCGCTCCATAAGGCCTTCATCATTCTCAGCTGCGGCTTCCACCAGTGCATTGTGCATTTCCTGGGCGCGCTGCATTTCAGACGCCGGAATATCGTGTTTCTCCGGTTTGCCGCCGCCATCGGGGAAAACGTACATCACCATGCGCAGGGCATCGATGATTTTATTAAAGCCTACGCCAGTCTCCAACGGGTATTGTACCGGGATCACCTTTTCGCCAAAGCGGTCCTGCGCCTGCTGCAGGGTCGCATCGTAATCTGCTTTTTCAGTATCCAGCTGATTGATCACAAAAAGGCAGGGCGTTTCGAAGCGCTCCACATAATCCCAAATGAGTTCCGTGCCTACTTCCACGCCGTTCTGAGCGTTGAGCACCATAAGTCCGGTATCGGCCACCTTAAGGGCGGAAACCACCTCTCCAATGAAGTCGTCAAAACCAGGTGTATCCAGAATATTGATTTTAGAATCTTTCCACTCGGCGTGCGTCAGCGAGGCGAAGATAGAGTTGCCCCGTTCTTTTTCGATGTTGGTATAATCGGATTGCGTGTTTTTTTCTTCTACCGAGCCGATTCGTTGGATATCGCCTGCTTCAAAGAGCATGCATTCTGTGAAGGATGTTTTGCCACTCCCCGGGTGGCCAAGTAAGGCGACATTGCGGAGATTTTTGGTGTCGTAGCTCATATGTAATTGGTTTTATATTTGCTGTAAGATCTATGGTCTTAAGGGTACAGTATATGACGAGGCGCATACTACGGCAGTGACATTTCCCCACACATTGGGAAGCGGCACTCAATATATCCTATAATTCCGCTATTGCGACTCAATCCGGAATTAAATTACGATTTTAAATTGTTTTTCAAAACTAAATCCACAACCATAAAGCATAACTTTCAAAATTAGTCGGAATTGCAGGCTCGGTGAGGCGCTGATGTGACTGAGAATGCTTAAATTCAGCCCTGAACTAAGACTTCAACACTATGATTGGAATGCTACAGGTAGTCATTGGCCTGATTTTCGTCCTGCTCCTGCTCAGCCTGCTGGCCACCACGATGATGGAGCTCGTCGCCTCGGCTTTTTCCCTGCGCGGGCGCAACCTTGAAAAGGCCCTGCGCAATATGCTGGCTTCTACGGAAGTAGACGACCAGCTGGTCGCGGCGTTCAAGGAAAATTCGCTGTACAAACAGCTCTCCTACAAATACGGCAAAAAGCGCTACTCCCCTTCTTACCTCAGCGACCGCTCCTTTCAGTCTATCCTGATGGAGACCATCCTGAACGGGGAGGGCTTTGACCGCATAGAGGAAAGGCTGGATACCTTACCGGATGCCGACCTGAAAAACGTCCTGAAACAGTTCCTTCGGGAATCCGAGCACGATGTGGAAGCCTTCAAAGGCAAAGTCTGCACCTGGTATAACGATGTGATGGACCGCGCCTCGGGCTGGTATAAGCGCTATACCCAAAAGATTCTGGTGGGTATGGGGTTCTTCATAGCAGTGGTTTTCAATGCCGACACCCTGGCCATTTACGAGCGCCTGGAGTCCGACCCGGAAACCCTGCAACAGGTGCTGACCCTTGCTGAAGACTACGTCAATGGAAAGGACGGGCTGGAAATTGCCCCGCCTCAAATGTCGCCCGAATTCGATGCTTCCCTCCGTAAGCTGGAGTTTATGATCAACGATCAGATTGAGTCTGTCAAGTCGCCACTGGGCCTGGGCTGGAAAAACGTAGACTGGTCGGAAGTGACCTGGTACGATGTGGTCCTGAAGCTCTTGGGCTGGACGGTTACAGCCCTTGCGGTTTCCCTGGGCGCGCCCTTCTGGTTTGATCTTTTGCGCAAGCTCGCCAACATCCGCAGCTCCGGAAATAAACCTGAATAATGCCCCTGTTTACTGAATTTGAAACGGAACGCCTCTGGCTTAAGGTGACCGACCTCCCGGATGCCGGTCTCATCCTTGAGCTCCTCAATACGCCCAAGTGGCTGGAGTTCATTGGTGACCGCAAGGTATACAGTATAGCAGATGCAGAAAACTACATCCTCGAACGCATCCGCCCGCAGTATGAGCGGCTGGGTTACGCCAATTATACCCTCATCCGCAAAAGCGATGGCGCCAAACTAGGCTGCTGCGGCTTGTACGACCGGGTGGGGCTTGAGGGCGTGGACTTAGGATTTGGGCTGCTCCCCGCTTACGAAGGGCAGGGCTACGCCCGGGAAGCCGCCCAACGGCTCATTGAAGCTGCCTTCAACGAAATTGGCCTGCCGGAACTCACCGCCATCACCACCGACGCCAATGCCGCCTCCCGGAAATTGCTGGAACGGCTGGGGTTCCAATTCGAGCGGATTGTCCACCTGCCCGATGACCCTGAGCCCCTGCTTTACCTTAAACTCAGACCCAATGACTCTTAATCCCCAAATAACTACCGCTTAGTAAAATTTAGGAACCACTAACGACGTTAGCAACAAGCAATCAACGACGGCCCCTTACTATGAGAATTGTACAACTGACAGATCTGCACATAGGCTTGGAAAACGAAGATACCTATGGCGTGGACGTCCGGCAGAATTTTCTCCAAATCCTCGACAAAGCCAAAGCTCAACGCCCAGACCTCCTGGTCATCTCCGGCGACCTTTGCTACCGTGACGGGGATGCGCGCATTTATGCATGGATAAAACACCATCTGGATGAGTCCGGCCTGCCCTATGAAGTCATGTCAGGCAACCACGATGACCCGGTACTGCTTGCCAGGGCATTCGGACGGGAGGGCTTGCTCAAAGGCAAAGAGTTGTACTTCAGCCGGGAGTACGCTGACCGCACGGTACTTTTTCTGGATACCACCACTTATGAAATGCCGGCAAAGCAAATGGAATGGCTCTCCAAAGCCCTGAAAGCCATAAAAGGGCCGGCACTCGTCTTTATGCACCACCCGCCCCTGCCCGGAGGCGTCCCCTTTATGGACAGCAAGCACAGCCTGCGCAATATGGAAGCCGTACAGGCCGTTTTTTTCGAACATCCTCATCCCGTCCAAGTCTTTACCGGGCACTACCACGTTGAAAAAATAGTGACCAAGCGTAACCTCACCGTGTACATCACGCCTTCCTGCTTTTTTCAAATCGGACAGCGATCCGAAGATTTTGAGGTAGACCACTACCGCGTCGCCCTTCGGACTATAGACTGGAGCAACGGAATGATGATGAATGCGGTCCACTATTTGTAAAACTGCGCGGATTCGTTAATTTGTGGTCCAACCATCCATTCAACCACTATGAAAGAGTACCGTGTAGAATCCCTGATCTACTACAGCAAAATCACCCTGGACCGGGCACACATCCTCAAAGATTCCACCAAAGACATACAAAAAAAGCTGGACGAGTACGCGGCCGATGGCTGGCGGCTGGCCTCCACTGATATCGAAGACTTTGGTTCTGGAATGTACTTTTACCTTTACTTCGAACGCGACAAACGCTAATGGCTCACCAATCCCCTTCTCCCACGCCCTACGAAGACCTAAAATGGCTGGATACCGTTTCGGACCTGCTCGATACCCGCTACCGTATCCCCGGTACGAATATCCGGTTTGGAGCAGATTTCCTGCTGGGCCTCATTCCCGGTGCAGGGGATGCCCTCACCTTTGGTATTTCCGGATTGCTGGTACTGGTGATGGCACGCAAGGGCGCGAGCGGTATGGTCCTCTTTAAGATGATTGGCAATATTGTACTGGACGTGATCGTCGGCGCCATACCCATCCTCGGCGACCTCTTCGACCTCGGGTACAAAGCCAACCGCCGCAACCTCCACCTCATGGAAGAGCACTACAAAGAGGGCAGGCATCAGGGCAGCGCCTGGGGGCCGGTAATTTTGGTCGCCCTGGTTTTACTTGGCCTGTTCGTACTCACCATTTTTGTCATTTGGCGTATCCTCAGCGAACTGATCCAACTCATTTTTTAAGTGCATGTAGGGCGATGGGATAAATAACATTTGACAAGATTGATTTCCAACAAAATTGCACCTCATTTTATACAAATTTAAGTACAAGATTTAAAGAAATGAAAACAGTGTCAATTTCGTCATTAAGGGCTAAAATGAAGACTTATTTTGATTCAGTTAGTAAGTCATTAGAGGTGATTATCGTCCCAAGAAACAACAATGACGATGACGCAATTGTAATCATGTCAATAAAAGAATATAACTCGTTAAGGGAAACGGAATATCTGCTCTCGACTAAAACGAATAGAAACAGACTTGAAGAATCTATTGAGCAACTAAAAGCAAGCAATGTAACGGCTCCTTAAATTGCTCAGACTTGATTACAGATCAATAACTGGAACTGGTAAGGAAGTATGACTTATAGTTCTCCAAGGCGAGATTAATGCATTTTGACTTGCTCTTTTTTCCGCTCGCTGCGTTGAAAAGCCTCGCCGTAGCTGAGGCTATGCCTGCGTTTTTCGCCTTGCGAGCGAAAAAAATACCTGCGTCAACTTTGCACAAATCCTGCCTTGGAGAACTATATAAATAATGTGGACTCAAGTTAAACGATTCAAAATGCCTATAACAGATGGAGCTTATATTTGGACCCATGTAAAAAATTTTAGGCCATCCGTAGTAGTTTACCCACCTTATTACCCGTACTTTAGGAGCATCAGATAAATATTTCACAGGATGATCAACAGAGCTGGAATTTTTCGCCTAACCCTCAAGGCACCATCACTATTCTTTTTTTTGTGCCTTGCCCTTCTTTGCTCCTGCTCGAAAAGAGAGGAGAAAGTGCTTGTTTTTTCGAAGACGGAAGGGTTCCGGCACGCTTCTATAGAAGCTGGAGCTACCGCCCTAAAAGCGTTATACGAATCAGAAGGCATACAGGTCGTCCTCACCGAGGATGCCGCTTATTTTACTGAAGATACGCTGGAACAGTTTTCAGCGGTCGTTTTCCTGAATACCACCGGTGATGTTTTAGATGCTGCCCAACAGGCGGACTTCGAGCGCTATATTCAGGCGGGCGGAGGCTTTGTGGGCATTCATGCGGCGACCGATACGGAGTACCACTGGCCCTGGTACAATCAGTTGGTCGGGGCTTACTTTGATGGGCATCCGGCCATTCAGGAAGCTGAACTGCATTGTATAAAGAGAGAGGATCCCTGTTGTCAGCATCTCCCCGAAATCTGGTCTATTGAAGAGGAATGGTACAACTTCAAATCCATCAATCCTGCCATCGAGGTGCTGATGAAAATTGATGAATCCTCCTACGAAGGGGGCCGCAACGGCCCCAACCATCCTATGGCCTGGAAGCATCATTTCGACGGTGGAAGAGCCTTCTACACCGCCCTCGGACACAAAGAAGAAACGTATCAGGACTCCTTGTTTCTAAAGCAGGTTTTGGAGGGGACCAGATTTGCGATCGGCAATAACAGCCTGGACTACTCAAAAGCTACAACATTCAGCGTCCCTGAGGAAACCCGTTTCAGTAAGCAGGTGCTGGATTTCAACCTGGACGAACCCATGGAACTCGATGAGCTGGGGGACAGAGGCATCATCTATGTCGAGCGAAGAGGTGCCATTAAGCTCTATGACTATCACACCGGGCAGGTCCAAACCTTAGACACGCTGGATGTGCACTATGATAACGAAGATGGCTTACTGGGCATCGCGGTTGACCCGGATTACCAGAAGAACAATTGGGTTTATGTATTCTACTCGCCCAACATATCAGAGGCGACACAGTACATTTCCCGTTTCACTTTAGCGGAGGACCAACTGACCGATGAGAAGGTACTTTTGAAAATCCCCTTAATTCGGGAATGCTGTCATAGTGGCGGCTCTTTGGAGTTTGGGAAAGATGGCCTGCTGTACATAGGCGTGGGAGACAACACTAACCCGTTTGAATCTTCCGGCTACGCCCCAATTGACGAAAGGCCCGGGCGCGAACATTTTGACGCCCAAATATCAGCAGCAAACACCAATGATTTAAGAGGTAAAATACTCAGGATTAAGCCGGAAGAAGATGGCAGTTATTCCATTCCGGCAGGCAACCTGTTTCCGGCAGGGACAGCAAACTGCCGCCCGGAAATCTTTGTGATGGGGTGCCGGAACCCTTTCCGGTTTTCGATTGATTCCAACACAGGTTATTTGTATTGGGGTGATGTCGGCCCGGATGCCGGCGCCCCCGACAGTTTGCGGGGCCCGGCTGGCATGGGAGAGTTCAACCAAGCCAAAGCGCCGGGTTTCTATGGCTGGCCTTACAGCCGGGGGAATAACCAAATGTATACGGACTATGATTTCCGTTCAAAAAAATCGGGCGCTGTTTTCGATCCCAAAAACATCATCAACGATTCGCCCAATAATACGGGGCTTCGAAACCTGCCGCCCATCCAAGAGTCCATGATTTGGTACAGTTACGAAGCCTCTGATGAATTTCCGTGGCTGGGATCGGGAGGCGTCAATCCCATGTCAGGCCCTATCTACCATGCTTCGGATTATCCGGAATCTGAACATACCTTTCCTTCCTATTTTGATGGCAAATGGTTTGTTTATGAATGGATGAGAGACTGGATCTACCTGGTACATCTTGATGACAACCACCAATTTGTTCAGGCCGATCCCTTTATGCCGGGCACAGCGTTTTCTCATCCGATGGACATGCTGTTTTCCAAAGATGGCAAACTGTATGTCCTGGAATATGGCCAAAAATGGAACAGCCGGAATTTGGATGCCCGCTTATCCGTCATTACTTACAACAGAGGGAACCGCCCTCCTGTGGCTCGATTCGAGGCCGACAAGGAAACGGGTGCAGTGCCCCTTACGGTCCAATTTTCAGCGGCTAAGTCCCTGGACTATGATCAGGACCCACTCACCTATACCTGGGTGATTGGAGAGGAGGTAATGCAGGGCAATGCTCCCGCTTTCACCTATACCTTTGAAAGCCCCGGCATCTATGATGTAAAGTTGATCGTGACCGATACGAAGGGCGAACAGGCCAGCGTGAACAAAAAAATAATGGCCGGCAACGAACCTCCAACCCTACAAATCGCACTAAGTGATCATGGCACCACCTACTGGACCAACAAAAAGGTCAGGTACGAAGTAGCCGTGAGCGACCTGGAAGACGGCAGCACCTCTGACGGGACGCTGGATCCCTCAAAAGTAAAAGTGACGCTCAACTACATTCCCGAAGGTGAAGACATCATTCTCGCAAGCATAGGCCATCAGCAAAACGTAATGCCCAAAGGGCTTAGCCTGATCGATGCCTCGGACTGTAAAGCCTGTCACGCAAAAGATAAAAAAGTGGCGGGCCCGAGCTATATAGATATTGCCAAACGCTATGACAAAAAGGACAAACAAACACTGATTCACCGCGTCATCAAAGGGAGTCAGGGTGTTTGGGGGGAAACGATGATGGCACCCCACCCTCAGCTGACCGTGGAAGAAGTGGATGCCATGGTGAATTATATTTTGTCCCTGGACCCGGAAAAGCAAGTCAGTGAAAAGCTATTGCCCTTGTCCGGAGAATTGACCTTTAACAAACATCCAAAAGACGCGGAGGCTGGCAAGTACGTGCTTATGGCCTCTTACCTGGACGAAGGCCATCCTGACATTGAGGGGTCTGCTCTTTCCGTGGTAGAAGAGTTTACGTTTATCCCGCCCAAAATGGAGCTGGAGCACGCCATTGACCTGGATAAGGAACTGGGGGTTTGGGAAACAGACGGCCGGACAGTGGTAGGGTCCATAAAAGATGGAAAACACTTCAAATTCGATCCGATCAGCTTTGACCACTTAAGCAGCATCAGCATCGGGGCAGCATTTGGGGCCGACTACGCCTACTACGGTGAAGTGGAGATCAGAAAAGGCCAGGAGAACGGTATGCTTCTGGGCAGGCAAACCATCGAATACTTCAATGAGGACAAGGGGGACTTTAAAGTTTTTGAGGTCCCCATCAACCCAACGAGTGGCTTAGACACACTCTTTTTGGTCTTTAAAAATCCGGCAAATGAGACTCAGTACACCATGAATGGAGATTGGATTCAGCTGAATTATTTTGCTAAAAAGTAGTGGAGCGAATCTTTTTTGACCCGCCCCTGGAAACTGCGGATGCCGACAGCAGCAACCATTACGGGCCAGAGTGTAGCGAGCCTGCCCGCTTTGAGTTGTTTAACTATAACCTTCTTGAAAAAGCCTTACCCGGCTTATTGCAACAGTTCTGGAACCACAATATTGGCATTTACCGGCATGACGGTTCCAAATGCGTAATAAAAGACAGACAGATTGTGCAAAAATTAACCTTAGCCGCCCTAGTCCTCTTCGGAGCGCTTCGTACCACTGCCCAGATCACTGACGTGGAAGAACAGTACAATCTGCCTGCTGTTCTGAGTGAATCCTCGGGCGTGATCTTCTTCAGCAACCGGCTCATCAGCCATAATGATTCCGGTAATGAAAATATACTTTATGAACTAGATCCGGCCACCGGCGAAATAACCAGAACCATTACAATCGATAATGCCACAAATGCAGACTGGGAGGATATCTGTCAGGACAGCACATCCATTTACATAGGCGACATTGGAAATAATAACGGCAACAGAACGGACTTGAAAATCTATAAGATCAACAAGAACGACTATCTGGACACCACCCATGTCTTAGCAGAAATCATAAATTTTAATTACGCAGATCAGCTGGACTTCCCATCCAACCCTAATAACACGGAATGGGACGCAGAAGCATTATTCACCTTAGATACTACGCTAATTCTGTTAACAAAAAACTGGGTTACAGGATTATCTAAGGCTTACCCGATTCCAAAGATGAGTGGGGACTATGCTGTCAGCCCTTTACCCACTGCATTAAACAGCGAAGGGTTAATCACCGGTGCCACCTTTAATGAGGCTACTGGTAAGTTGTATTCAGTGGGGTACACCCTGCTGCTACAGCCTTTCCTGTGGATTAGTGAAGGCTTTTCGGGCAGCGATGTCTTCTCCGGGACCAATACGCGAATCCCCCTTACCAGCCTTGGGCTTGAACAAATAGAAGCCATTACCCATATAGCCCCCGATTCGTATTTCATGACCTCTGAGTCCTTCAGTATCCCTCCATTCTCGGAGGAGGCAAAGCTCATATCATTTTCCACCCATGATGTTGTGAACCTTACTGAAGCCCCCACAGGTAGTCCTGTAAGGCTATTTCCAAACCCCACCGGGAGTATGCTGCATATTGATGGGCCGGAATTAGCCTCCATCGAAATTTACGATGTAAATTCAAGGCTTGTTTACCATGGTAACAGCCGGGAAATCAACATCTCCGGATTAAGCAAAGGGATTTATTTTGTTAAAATCAGATTATCCAACAGCACCTTTATGACCAGGAGGCTAATCAAAATCTAACCCAAACAGCTTTATACCTTTCCCGGAAAGCGGTCCATGCTTTAGAGGTTCAGCCAGTAAGTCAGCTTCAGCACAAGCGCCCGGTTTTTGCTGCCAAAGTTCTCAGGAAGATAGTTTTCTGTATAGACGACAAACAAATCCGAGGCAGGCTGATATCGCCATTGAAAGCGGGCATTCAGGTTGATATTGTTCAAAACGTTATTATACTGTACGTAAGTCGTCAAAAAAACCTCATCCGTAAAGGTCAAATCGATGCGGGGCCCAAACAGGAAAAGCTGCTCCTGTCCGTAGGCTTCCGGAAGCCGCAAATCGTTGAAATCGAAGCGTAATGCCACATTCCCAAAAGGCTGATAGCGATAGGCAAGCTCTCCTGACAGATTAAAGTTCTCGCCATTATAGAAACCTCCGTAACTGCTGCTGATTTGGTAGAAAAACCGCTTCCGTGGATTACTCCTGTATTCGATTGAGGCGGCGTTCCAATTGTACTCCTCCCCTTCCATAAAACCCGTAAACTCATCCGGGTCCAGCAAATTAAAGCTATTCGTAAGCCTTTGGTAAACGTAATTGTAACTCACCTCCAGCGACGAGGCGTTATTGAATTCAAACTGATAGCCCAGCCCGTAACTACGGTCGGTATTGGTCCCTCCGGGTATGTAGGTATGATCAAAACTCAGGAAAGGCCCCATTCGGATTATGGATTCCTTTTTCGGAAAAAACTGATAGGCTGCGTTTCCAAAAAAAGAATACTGCCCCGGATAAACCCGTATACTCGGCACAAAACCGGCTTCCGCATTGAAAAACTCATTGATGAACGAAAACCCGGACCAAATGCTGAGGGTGCGCGTGGAATAACGGCCGAACAGCAATCCGGAAAGGTTCTCCCTTGCATTAAAATCATCAATCGATTTCGCGATGAAAGAACTGTGGTACCATTTCGTATCCTTACTTGACATCTCCACATCGAGGCTAACGACCCGGTTGTAGGTATTCGGCCTTAGTTCCGTCCGGTCTCCCAACTGCACTTCCCGAAACACGTTATCGCTGAAGAATTTGGTGGAATCCTCTGGCTCTACTCCAAAACTCTGTTTGTTCACAAAACTAAGGGTGACGTTGGATTGTGCCCAGAAGTTCCGCTGCAGGGCCGCAACGGTATAGTTTTGAGCAGGCAAGCCAATGGAGGCTTCTTCTCTCGTCTGCATGTTCAAGACATTCCCCCGCCATTTTTCACTCAGGGAACCACTGAGCCGGGCGCCATAGGCAATGGGGACTTGCTGGAATAATCCGGAAGAATCCGCCGCCAACCCGATCCGGCGGGAAAAGAAAGGCCTTGCTCCGGGAAAACCCGCCAGGTCGAATAAATCACTGTTTTCCAGAAAAAACTGCCGCCTTTCCGGGAACTGAAATTCAAAGCGGGTCAGGTTAATGATCTGATCGTCAACCTCTACCTGGGAAAAATCGGGATTAACCGTGAGGTCAAGGTTTAAAGAGGGCGTAATGGCGATCTTTGCGTCGAATCCTGTCTGAAAGCCCCTGTTTTGTTCCACCGGTTCCACCTCGTTGTCGGTGGAAGTATTAGCTGTAATGTAGGGGATAAAGGAGATATTGGTTTTTGCAGGGGGGACGGGGTCATCCCACACCAATTGCCCGCCGTATGGGAAGGAAGCCGAAACAAACTGTATAGGCGTACGGATCCAGCTGGTCTTTCGGTTTCTTTTCAGCTCCCAGCGGTCCATCGAAATATTCCATTCGCGGATGTTGCTTTTATAGCGGAAACTTTTGAACGGGATAGCCAGCTCGGCGATCCATTTATCCTCGTAGCGGACTACTTTGGAATACCACTTGTTATCCCAGAAAGTGCTGTAGGAATCATCGCCCGTCCCACCACCGGTCACTGTGCCTTCCATCTGAACACCGGCAGGGGTAATAACGAAGAAAAAGCCATTCAGCTTATCATTGTAAGGCCCAACTGCAAACCCTACATTATCGTTCAGCGAATAATCAAAATCGCGCCGGAGGGAGTTGACGATATCCGGCGTTTCATCGTCAAAACAGACAAAGGAGACATAAAAGAACTCGTCGTCAAAGGTAAACCGGCCTTCTGTCTGAAAAGGCGCTCTTAGCGTATCTACCGGGTAATTGGTGTACCAATCATCTGCAACATCCGCAGCCTGCCAGTCGGGTTCGTTGATGATGCCATCCAGGATTATGGCACCTTTGGCTTTTTTGATGTGCAATTCCTTACCGGGTTGATTTTGACTAAAGCCATCAGTGCAAAGCCCCCAAAGGGCCCCTAACAGGAACAGTAATGATCGGGCGTTCACCATCTCGAGTATTGGGCATCTGTTGATAAAACATGGTCTAACTTACCGCGTAGCGCGGCAGGCGCTATTTCCGCGGAATTACTAAGGCCTGATAAAATTAGAAATAATTTAGGTACTTATTCTATTTTTGGATAAGCTGGAGCAGAGCCGGAAGCTCTACCCCAGCAGCCATAGCGCTTAAATGCAGAGGGTTGCCCACCGATATTGATGGCTAGTGGCCACTTCGTATGGCTTATATAATCTATGGTATCACTTTCTGTTTTGTGCAATGTACGATACACAGATCACCAGGCCCTGCTTAACATTTTTCATAATTTAGCGTATCTTCAGCAGACTCATCCAACTCATTTTCTAACCATTATACCTTATTATGTATAAACAATGGCTATGGATGCTGGGGCTCGTTGCCCTTATCGCATCTTGCAATCAAAATGCAGAACCAACTACCGAAAACACCACTGAAACCGCCACCGAAGATTCGGACGAGGGCTTTCAGTACCTGACGGAGACTTTCGCCGACAAAAAGATGATCCGCTACCGGGTGCCGGGCTTCGATAAGCTAAGCCTTGATCAGAAAAAGCTGGTGTACTATCTCGTGGAAGCCGGACTGAGCGGGCGCGACATCATGTACGATCAAAACTACCGCCACAACCTGGCTATCCGCGATGCCATCGACAAAATCGTAGCCGGCTACGAAGGCGACAAATCGGGCGAGGACTGGAACAACTTCATCGTGTATGCGAAGAATGTCTGGTTCTCCAATGGTATCCACCACCACTACTCTAATGACAAGTTCCAGCCCGAGTTCTCACAGGCCTACTTTCAGGAGCTGATGAGTGCCGTGGGTACTGCCCTCTCAGCAGAAGCCCTCACTGCCATGTTCGACCCGGAAGTAGATGCCAAGAAGATCAACCAAAGCGCCGATGACCTGGTCAAAGCTTCAGCCATCAACTTTTACGACCCTGACATCACGCAGGCGGAGGCCGAAGCCTTCTACGCGAACCTGAAAGCCAACCTGGAAAACGAGCGCATCTCCATGGGCCTCAATTCCAAGGTTATCCGCAACGAAAACGGAGAACTGGAAGAAGCCGTTTACCACGCCGATGGGATGTACGGCCCCGCCATTCAGCAAATCATCTCCTGGCTGGAGAAAGCCGTGGAGGTCGCAGAAAACGAAGCCCAGGCCAATGCCCTTCGGCTCCTCATCGAGTATTACAAAACCGGCGACCTGGAAACCTGGGACAAATACAACATCGCCTGGGTCACAGCTACCGAGGGAGACATTGACTACATCAATTCCTTCATTGAGGTCTACAACGACCCGCTGGGCTACAAAGGCTCTTACGAGAACATCGTTCAGATCAAAGACTTTGATGCATCCGAGCGTATGGCTGTCGTTTCTGAAAACGCGCAGTACTTCGAGGACAACTCGCCCATCATGGATGAGCACAAGAAGAAGGACGTCGTTGGCATTACCTACCGCGTGGTAGCCGTAGCCGGTGAATCCGGGGACGCCTCCCCCGCCACCCCCATTGGCGTCAATCTCCCCAATGCCAACTGGATCCGCGCCAAGCATGGTTCCAAGTCGGTGAGCCTGGGCAACATCATTCAGGCGTACGAAAAAGCAGACGGCCCCGGCTTGCTGCAGGAATTCTCCCACGATGAGGAAGAAATGGCCCGCGCCCGGGAGTACGGTTCCCTGGGCGGCAAAATGCACACTGCCCTCCACGAGGTAGTCGGCCATGCTTCCGGACAGCTTGAAGATGGCGTAGCCACACCAAAGGAGACCCTCAAAAACTACGCCTCTCCTCTGGAAGAAGCCCGCGCCGACCTGGTCGCCCTCTACTACATCATGGACCCCAAAATGCAGGAGCTCGGGCTGGTCCCTTCCGACGAAGTAGCCAAAGCAGAGTACGATGGCTACCTCAAAAACGGCTATATGCTCCAACTGCGGCGCATCGAGCCCGGCAACATCATCGAGCAGGCCCACATGCGCGACCGGCAGATGATCTCCCGCTGGACCATTGAGCAAGGTACGGCCAATGGCTCTATTGAAATTGTCAAGCGCGACGGCAAGACCTACATCGACATCAAGGACTACTCGAAAGTACGGGAGCTGTTTGGCGAGCTGCTGCGCGAGGTGCAGCGCATCAAGTCACAGGGCGATTACGAAGCCGGCAAAAACCTGATCGAAACCTACGGCGTACAGGTGGATGCCGATCTGCATGCGGAAGTGCTGCGCCGGTCAGAGAAACTCAACATCCCGCCCTACGGTGGCTTTATCAACCCCCGCCTCGTGCCGGTTACCAGTGAGGACGGAGCCATCACCGACATCAAAGTGGAGTACCCGGCTGATTTTACGGAGCAAATGCTGGAGTATGCGGAGAAGTATGCTTTTCTGAAGTAAGACTATGTCTGGAGGCGCATCGCAGGGCTTCGGCACTGCGGTGCGCTTTCTTCCATACTGCCTGATGGGGTTCCGCAGCGCAAAGTGTCCGCCGAAGCCTGGCGAAGGTGGAGTAGCTAATTGTTTCATGGCCTGATAGCTGGCGCGTAGACGCAGTTCTTAGATGCTGCACTGCCTGACGCTTTCGGTGCAGGCCGGAGAACGAACTGCGTTGTCAGCTTCCGGGAACCGACAGCGTCAGTACTATATTGACGACTAAATGCCTTGGTCATACTGACACTAAAGGTCAGCACAGGTCCAAATTGCTACGTATCAGCATCTACTCGCCGAAGCAATTTGGAAAAGTCTCAAACCACTTTATAAGGAGGATAACTGCAACGTTGCATTTGGTTGTGGCGGTTGGATTTTGGGTTTGAGGGTTTTATGATGAAGGCAACGAGAGGTTCATGGCTTCATCTTGTCCGTATCCTGACGAGTATCAAAAATATCAGTGATGATAATGAACGGTGCTGCCAATAAGTAAATGATCTTGTACAGTGTTCCAACAAGCAGTGAACGGTGTCCTTTTCCCAAGTCCTTTAGAGACGCTTCTTCAGGGCCTAACTCAGGGAAGTCTTCCAGTTCTTTTGCTCTATCCAGTATTTGACGAGCAATACGACGACCCTTTTTAGGATTCCCTTTGTCGGTGTAATAGTCTTGTATTTGGCTCAACCTTCGATTGGCGTTGGTTGTGAAGCGCAGTTTCATAAACCCAACGTTCGTTTCACTTCTTCCAGGTCATGGATACGGCCAGCTTCGATATCAGCTTGTGAGGCTAAGGCTCTGGCGACAAGTTCTTCTTTTGTCATCGGTTTGAGCTTCTCTTCATAAGCGGCGATCCGCTCCTGACGAGCTTGCTCTAAAGCATCCGACTGATAGTTTTTAAACAGGCTTTCTGCCAGTTCGTCCAGCACTTGAAGCATCTTCTCATCGGCCTGCTCAATACGAAGATGTAAACGCTCCCTGATCTGATCGACGCCCATGGCTTTTGCTTTAGCTTGATAAAAGTAGTTACCTAAAGATAACGGTTTTATGCTTAAAAATGATTCGGGTGCGTGACAAAAAAGCGGGGTATCCATTATGCCGCCATTTTTCGGAGGCGGATTTTGCGTTCTGAGCCAACGACAAACTGGACAAAATCCTCCATGTCGCAATTTAATTTTACAGCTCTTAAATCCATCACTTTTTGGGCACTGTCGCTGCTCTACCGCATGCCGCTCTGCTCCATACGCTCTTTGACCAAATGCCCGCAAGTGGACTCTGCCATAGCTGAACTTATGGGGTATCCCTGATGCCCCAAGTGTTCCTTCTCAAAAAGCTTCAAGATGTATGCAATCTCCAGACTGGATACGACTATCCCCCCGTCTCTGACGGAATTAAAACAACCCTTTGCAAGGCAACCCGAAAGCCTGAAAAATAAAAAATGTTTTTCAAAAGGGGCTTACCCAATAAAACCAGTCCGTATTTTCTTCGAAAAGCCATGGCTGTCTACACTATCGGAAACCAACAATCCATGCACCATCTGACCCTGACCGTCATCGGCTAGATCGATGTCTTTTCTCGCGATTGCTACCGAGCGATTATTTTGGAAAGCTTGGCCTATTGCCAGAAAGAACAAAAACAATCGGAAATACCAATTCTGGGTCCAAAATAACCACCCCATTGAGCTGTCTTCTAATCAGTGGATCCGGCAAAAGCCACACTACATCCACCACAACCCGGTCTGTAACGGACTGGTAGCCAAACCGGAAGACTTCCGGTACAGCAGTGCTTCAAACTACTTGACTGGCCAAGGCCTTTTCCCAGTGACGGTGATGGATGATATTTGGTCGGATGCCAAATGGGAATGAGTTTTCTACTTGCATCCGTCAGAGACGGGCAGGGAACTTGTATCCAGTCTGGAGACTGCATACATCGGTTTTTTTAATAGGGGACAGACTTAAGGCATCAGGGCACAGCCACTAAACTAACGACAGCGGGGGACGCAGTCTCCTTGCAGCGGCTCCATTTTATTGCCCCGCTAACCTACGGGTAGCGGGGGTATGTTGTAGGTGGACCGCATTACCGAAGTCTCTAAAATGAGCAAGAAGGATAAAGAACACGTCTTCACCCTTCTCGATGCTTTTATCACTAGGACTAAGTTGCAGGGGTTGGTCTAAAACTAAACTTTATAATCTTTTATTTTCCTTCTCAGTCGATTAGAAAGGTACCCGCTTGCCGATTCTAAAGAGTTTAGTATCAAAGTGGCTTCTTCCCGATATGCGCTTCTTTTCTCGCTATCCCAGTAGAAAGGTGGAGAGTAAAGGTTGCATATACGATCTGCCATTTTTACCATTGCGACCTCTTTTGGTTGTCTTTTAATGCGAGTCAGGCTATCTACCATCATTGCCCGCTTATCGGATAGTGATTCGTCTTTAGTAAGGGCTTTTACCCCATCGGCAACCCTTGGACCAAAGGTGCTCATAATATCATCATAAGACAGCTCTGTATCTTCAATAGTATCGTGTAGAACTGCACATTTAACAGCAAAATCAATATCCATATCAGGATCATGCAGCCCAGCCCCAAGGATTTCAAAGGCTACGCTCCCTATATGGCTGATGTACTCTAACTCTTCGCCTTCATTTTTACCTCCATACTTTTGTCCAGCATGTAATTTACTAGCCATATACCATGCTTCTTGTAAAACCTCAATAGACCACATATTCTAAAAAAATTACTTTAAAAATCCATGTCAGGCAAATGCCCGCATTCTTCAATTACGGCTTCTTTGAAAGAGGCCGCGTCTAATTCTTCTATACTCCAGTCAGTGTTCCGAAAAAAAAGATCAAAATAGTAAGGCTCAACTACAAACTGACAATTTTCCCGGTCTAACGCCAACATTGCTAGCCTTCCATCTTCGGAGGTCTTTTTGCAGACCAAAATATTTTTCACCCTAAAAAATCTATCCTTTAGCATGTCCTATCACACTTTTATTGCCGACTTAGTATTTGTTGGTAAGCGCCGTTGTAGAGGTTTTGCATTTGGGTCATTAAGTTTTCCAGCTCCGCTGCTTGAGCAGCCGTGGCAACACCTCCCTGTTGAGATTGAACGATACCGTTTAGAGTTCTCCATTCTTCGTACCAAGTATGACCAGGACCGTCAGAAGCTTCAATCATTTCTTTTAGAGAGATTTGAAGTTCCACAACATGCCCATTTGACATTCTTAAGTTCATCAGAACGTCTCGAAATCCGGTTGGAAGGGGCATCACTACACGTTCATTAAGTCTAGCTACTTGATAATTACCTACTACATTATCCAGTGCATCGTAGAAATCATCTAGGTTATCATAAACTATTCTGCCTCCGGCAAGATCAGTTAGCCAAGAATAATTAGCATCAGGATCAGGATCAAGATCAATCTTCTCTCTGGCTCTCGCTGGATCCTTCAACCTCGATGACGGTGTACCGCCGACCTGCGACGTAATGCTATTCATAATATTATCCAACTCTGTTTTAGCTACCGTTGCATCTGCACAATAGTTCGGTAATTTTTTAAGCGGCAATCTTGCCGAAATTCAATAGCCTTTGCAAGGCAGATTTATTTTTTTCCAGTTCTGGGTCGATTTCGAAGTTGGATAAAAATAAATCCAGTATCAGTTCATTGAAATACGAGGTCTTTACGTTAGCTAAAGAAAATCCATTTCTTAGTTCTACATCCTGGTCCAGGTAGTGGGCGGCCTTGGCTACTCCAACCGCCGTCAAGGAGGTGTTGAAATGGAAATGCATCTTCTTTTCATCTCTGGATTGACAGTGAGTCAAACCAGTGTATTGCTTGGCATCTCTGAATAAGAACTCAATCTGGTAACGAGCCTTATAATAAGCGTAGATCAACTGGCCATCCAGTTCCAGATCCGTTGAAAAGTATACGGCATACCGGCCTGTAGGCTGACCTTCGTCAAGGAACTCAACATAGGCTAAATTGACCTTTCTTTTCAAACGGACTGCCCAACAGATCAATCCCCATATTTTCACCTCCTGATCTTCGTGGAGCAGTTGGAATTGGTCTTTGTCAATTTTCTTCAGCTTGATTTTACCGTTATACTTCTTGGGCCGGCCACGCCCTTTTTCTCTGGGACCGGCGTAGAGATATTTCAAATCAGCGTCTTTACGAAATTTAGAAACAACTTCTAGATCGGTCTGCTTGCAAACCGGGCCGATAAAGGAAATCTTTGAGAAATAGCCATCTACGACCACATACTTAGATACCTGGCGAAGCTGCTCTTTCCTTTCGATGATCAACTGGGCATAGTGATCTACCAGGGATTGTCCTTTTTCTTTGAGTTCTTTTTGACCAGGCGTCTGGATAGCTTCCAATGGCATAGCCGTATGATCATCTATGCCGACTACGCCCAAACCACCTATTTCAAGGCCTTTGACGGATTTACCCAAACAACCACTCCAGAATTTGTCAAGCTGTGGGGTGTGCTTCCCACTTTTGGGAAGATAACTTGGGTCAAAGGCGATAATCCGGTGAGCACCTAAATGTTCTTTACTTAACTCAATATTGAATTGGAGAAAATCGAATGACTTTTCAAATTGGAGTCGGTAGGTCTTTTCACAGTAAGTGCCATATCGCTCCATGCCTTTGAACGTGTATCGACCTCGTAGAGATAAATACAGTACAATGATCGAAATGATAAAATTTCGTCTCGGCTTGTTTAAGCCATCAATTTTGCTTAGTATCGTTTCCACAAGAGCCTGGCTCTTGCTGGAAGCATCATTAGTAGATAGTCGCATATCACTAAAATGATGCTTCCTTTCGTTTTATCCAAATGCTTCAAAAAATTACCGAACTATTGA
>NZ_JPOS01000098.1 GCF_000759025.1 Phaeodactylibacter xiamenensis
CTACCAAAGTATCCTTCGCCGTTTTTAGCACGTACTCCCAACCGTGAGCCAAACAAGACTGTTGCAACTCGCAGCCGTCGAATTCGGCATCTCCCAGCAGGAAAATCCGGCAATCCTGTTCCAGGATACTGTCCATAAGCATCGCCACTTGACCGATAATGGCCACGTGCATGTGTTCCGGGAAATGGCCTTTGGGAGCTTTACGAACTACCCAACAAATGGGAATGGCTCGCCTGCGCCAGATTACACTGACCATCAGCGCCATGCAGTCTTTGCCCACACAGGAGCCATCGATGGCCAGAACTAACTCTCCAGCCTTGCTCAGAGAGTGGAGAATCGGAAGAAGGTAGGGTATAAAGTGTACCGTGACATCGGTCCACTTATTTTGCAACCAACGCTTGGCCTTCTTGACCCGACTTTCCAGGTCAGTGGGGTCTTCCATATGGCGGCCCAACTCTGATAAAGATGCCCGGCCACCTTTGATTAAGGCACCTAATAAACCAGATAAGACGGTTAATCGACGCAAGGCGTTGCCTTGTGGAACCTCAGATTGATGCTTTATCAACCATTTTTTAGATCTTTGCAGAACGGCATTTTGAAAGGGTTTTCTGCAAAGATTTTTAAAATCTCAGAAAACCCTTATTTTTTCTGTCTCTCTTTCCAAACTTTCAATGAACTTTTTGCCGAGCTAAAAGTGTACGGCAATGAAAACAGCGATTGTAAACCAAAGAAGGTAACCACGAAAACGAAAAATATCTTGTAATACCGATTCATGACTCAACAAATTATCTCAAACACTAAAACAAAATCAACTAAAGCTTCTCCACAACCACCACCCGGCGCACCCCATCCACCACCACCGTCACCCAGTAAAGCCCGGGCAGCCACTTTTCAGTAGACAATGGATAGGTGTGTTTGCCGGCAGTGCCATCGTAGCGGGCGGTGGTGATTTGCTGGCCGAGCGCATTCTGTACGATGACCTCCATGGGCGTGGCGGCAGGCAGCTGCAGTTCCAGTTGCAGCCAATCGGTTGCCGGGTTCGGGAAGACGCGCAGGGAGGACAGGATATCGGCTTCGCTGACCAGCGCCGCCTGATCAAAGTCCAGCAGCAGGGTAAACCCATCCGCTTGCCCACTGGAGCGGTTTCCGGAGGACAGAGCATAGTTATTGACCCAGAGCAGGTAGGTCTCTCCAGCCTGCACTGTGACTGGGGACAGGTAGTTTCCATCGGCATTATCACAGCCAGAAGCGGCAGCATTGGTTTCTACATTTGCTTTGAGCCCGGTAGCGCCCATACAGGGCGTACTGAATGCGGTAGCGCCTCCAATATTTGGCCCGGCGGCTGTGCAGCGTATAGCCGTGCGACTCTGGCAATCGTCCCCTTCAACTTTGTAGAGGATGAAGTCGAGGTCATCCCCAACATTAGGTATTCTTCCGTTAATCACATTGCACAGCCATCACAAAACCCCAAGCCTTCCTATCTTTGCCCTTCTTTATCTAAACAAAGTCTACATCCATGTACAGGATTTTGTGTTTGCTGGGGCTGCTGTTCTCCACGGCTGCTGTAGCGCAACAGCGCACCGTCTCCGGTACTGTGCGCAGCGCGGATGGGGAAACCCTGATCGGTGCCACCGTACTGCTAGCGGGCACCGACCGGGGCACCGCTACCGACTACGAGGGGAAGTACACCCTCGACCTTCCGGAGGGGGAAGCCCGGCTGACCTTTTCTTACACGGGTATGCAGCCTAAGACCGTAGCCGTGGGCAACCGCTCCCGCCTCGACATCATCCTGAACCCGGATGTGCAGCTGATTGACGAGGTCGTGGTCACGGCCTACGCGGGCGAGCAAAAGCAGAAAGACCTGGTGGGCAGTTACGAACAGGTGGAAGGCGATGAACTCCTGCCGCAGCGCCCCATCGAAAGCTTCGACAAAATGCTGGAGGGGCAGGTAGCTGGCGTACAGGTGGAGCTGAATACGGGTGAGCCGGGCCTGCCGGTACAAGTCCGCATCCGTGGCAATGGTTCTCTGCCCCCTGTGCGCAGAAACGATGTCGTGGCTTCCGGGCAACCTCTTTTTGTGCTGGATGGCGTACCGCTCTATGATGTCTCAGAAACCAATACGGCCAACACGCCTTTTAGCACTTCCCTCGACCAACAGCTTAACCCGCTCATGTTCGTCCGCCCGGAGGACATCGAGTCGATTACGGTGCTGAAGGATGCCTCCGCCACTGCCATCTACGGGGCCAATGCTGCCAACGGTGTGGTCCTCATCACCACCAAACAGGGCAAAGCGGGCAAAACACAAATTTCGGGCGGGGTGAGCACCGGGTTCTCCAATCTGATCAATGAGGTGGAATACCTGAATACGGAAGAGTATGTCAGCCTGGCCCGGGAAACCCTTTTCAATTCCAATGATAACCCCGCCGATGCCGGACCAGTTGACATCGAAACGGACTGGCCGTCCCTTACCCAGCGGCAGGGCTCCGTGCTCAATGCCAATCTAAGCCTGAGCGGTGGGAACGAGCGGACCAAATATTTCCTCTCGGCAGGCTACTACAAAGAAAATGCGATCTCCCGGGGCAACGGGCTGGAACGGGCCACAGTGCGGTCTAACCTCAACACCTCGCTGAGCGACAAACTCGACCTGCGCTTCGGCTTTTCCGGCGGCTACGTGCGCAAGGAGTCCTTTAGTGACTTTGGGGCGTTCACCTATCCGCCCAACCTCTCCCCGGTCAATCCGGATGGCACCTTCAACAACAGTGGCTTTTTCATCAACCGCCCCAACCCCGTGGCGGCACTCGCACAGAATGAGTTCTTCCACGATGCTTTCAACATCAACAACAACCTGCAGCTAAACTACGAAATCCTGCCGGGGCTGGAAGTACGGTTGTCAGGTGGAATGGACGGCTATTTACAGCTGCAGTATCAGTACGAATCCGCTTTGAATGGCTCCGGCCGCACCCGGAATGGCATAGCACGGCGCTTCACCCGGGGCAACCTGCAGTGGGTCGCCAACGGGCAGCTGAACTATCAGCGTACCTTCGGCAATCACCACCTGAATGCCCTGGCCGGCGTAGAGCGCAACAAGCAGATCACCTACCGGCAGCGTATTTCCGCTACGGATTTCCCCTCTGATCAACTCCGGGAATTCTGGACGGTGGATGAAGAAAACATCGACGCCGATGAGTCCAACTATCAGGATGCCAGCGAATCCTTCTACGCACAGGCCAGCTATGATTACGACTACCGCTACTACCTCACCCTGAGCGGGCGGCGGGATGCGTCGTCCATCTTTGGGGGCGATGTGCAGGCCGCTAACTTCCTGGCCGCTGGTGCAGCCTGGGCCTTCACGCAGGAACGCTGGATGGAAGGCGCAGCATGGCTCAACTTCGGCAAGCTCCGCGCTTCCTACGGCTTAACGGGCAATTCCCGCCTGGGCACCTACAGCGCCCGCGGGCTTTATGGCTACAACGATGCCTTCCTGTACGGCAATAACATCGGCATTGCACCTACCGCACCCGCCAATGAAGGCCTGACCTGGGAACTGGTCCGCAAGTACAACTTTGCGGTGGACCTGGAATTGCTGGAAAGCCGCCTCCGCCTCACCGTGGAGCACTACCGCCACTACACCGAGGATGCCATTTACACCATTCCGGTTCCCCTGGAAAGTGGCTTTACCAGCATCGTGACCAATACTGCCGATCAGCGCAATATTGGTTGGGAAGCCAGTGTGGAAACCGTCAACACACAGGGCGAACTCCGCTGGTCCACCCGCTTCAACATGGCGCGTAACCGCAATCAGCTTACCCGAATTGAGGCGGAGCGCTTCCCGGCTTCAGCACTGAACAGCCGGGGGCTGGTGGTGGGCCAAAATTCCAGTGTGCTGTACGGCGTGCCTTTCGCAGGCGTGGACCCCTACAACGGTAAGCCTCTTTACTATCTGCCCGATGGCAGCATCACCGACGATGATGATCTCGTAAATGACCCCGCTAACTGGGTGCCCATCGGGCAGGGTGCGCCAGACTGGTACGGAGGAATGACGAATACCTTTGCCTGGAAAGGGCTCTCCCTCGCATTCCTGGTGAGCTATTCCTACGGTGGCGACATCCTGGTCGACGGGCTGACCTTCACCGATGGCCGGCAGATCAGCTTTAACAACCAAAGCGCCAATCAGCTGGACCGGTGGCAGCAGCCGGGCGACCTTACCGACACCCCCCGACTGCACATCGACAACACTTTTCAGTACAACAGCACCCGGTACCTGTTTGACAACGACTTCCTGCGCCTGGCCAACCTCAACCTCAGCTACCGCCTCCCCGACCGTTGGCTGGACGCCATGGGCATCAGCAGCTTTTCACTCACCGCACAGGCCAACAACCTCGGCTACCTTTACTCCACCCGAAGCCGGGCCAACCGCAATGGCATCGCTGAGTACCGTTTCCGATTTCCGGAAGCCCGCAGTTTTATGTTTGGCTTAAATGTAACGCTATGATGAAGAAGCTACTCACTTTTACGGCCCTACTGCTTGCTCTGAGCAGTTGCCAGGACTTCCTGAACATCGAACCGCAGGATCAGATTTCAAAGGATGAAGCCCTCAATACACTGGAAGGCATTGACGCTGCCATCATCGGGGCCTACAGCAGCCTGGGTGCAAGCGATTATTACCGTCAGCATTTCACAGCCTATCCGGAACTGGCTGGCAATATGCAGCCCAATCCGGCTGCCGCAGGATCTGATGGCGTGGCCGGCAACCAAAGTGCCATCATCACCACCTACCGGGAAGGCAACTTCTTCACGATAAACCCTGGTTATGAGAACAACAGTTTCGACAATTTCTACGCCGTATTGTACAACCACCTCAACCGGGTCAACAACATCATAGCGGCACTGGAAACCCTTGAAACCGATCAGGAAGCCCGCCGAAACAGCCTACGGGGAGAAGCCCTGGCACTACGCGCAATCGCCCACTTTGACCTGCTGCGGCTTTACGCACAGCCTTACCTCTTCACAGAAGACGGTAGCCACCCGGGGGTTGTATTGGCAGAACGCCCGTTTGAGGTGACGGAGCGCCCGGCCCGCCGCACTGTCGCAGAAGGCTATACATTGATCGAATCAGACCTGCTCAGGGCTGTGGAGCTGCTCGGCCCCAACGCCCGCCGTACTACAGACCGCATCTGGCTGACGCCCCTCATTGCCCGGGGGCTGCTCGCCCGCGCCTATGCCTATCAGGGCAACTGGGCAGGCGTAGTCGAGCAAACTACAGCGGTTATTAATGCCGGGCAGGTGACCCTCCTCAATCCGGACGATTATGTGGACACCTGGGCCGAACAGCAATTTAACCCCGAAGTGCTCTGGTACCTCGACTTGCAGCGCTTCCGCAATGCTGACGCTGGGTCTGCAGGCTTGATCGCGTCCATAGCCCGGGTGGTCGGAGCTCCTTCCGATGTGGAGAATCCCCCCTTCTGTACGGTCACTCAGGACTTACTCGACCGATTGGAAGAGGGCGACATTCGACGGGAACTATACCAAGAGATTGAAGGTCAGGTTTATTGCAGCAAATACGCCCTTCAGCCCAATTCCATCAGCAATTTCCCCATGCTGCGGCTCTCGGAAATCTACCTGCTGCGGGCAGAAGCTTACGCCAAACTGGGACAGGACGCGCTGGCGCAGGCCGATTACAACCTCATCCACCAAAGAGCCGTAGCCGACGCAATACCCACCACACTGACCGGCACCGAACTAAAGGACGAAATCTTTGAGGAGCGCCGCCGGGAGCTGTCGCTGGAAGGCCACCTGCTGTTCGACCTCAAGCGCACCGGACGAAGCGTGGAGCGGGACAACTGCCTGCCGGCGAACCCCAACTGTGACCTTGCTTATCCGGATTACCGCTTTGCGCTGCCCATCCCTCAATCGGCGCTGAATGCCAATCCGAACTTAATTCAAAATCAAGGGTATTAATGAAGAGCTCAATGGCAATGATGATGCGACGAACTGCAATATTCATGGGAATGGCACTACTCAGCTTACTAAGTTGCGAGGATCCCCGCCCCACCCAACGGGAAGACAATATCTTCGATCCCGAAAATGCCTTCATCCGGTTCAACTACGACAATCAGGTGAATGAGCCCGCGAAGGACAGTGTGGAGCTCAGTGCTACGGCTACAGAGGATTCCCTTTTGATCATCCCCATTGCCCTTTCGGCTGCACCCCAAATGGAGGACGTGCTGGTAATGGTAACCTACGAAGCTCCGGACAGCCTGATATTAGGCATGCACTGGGCCCTGACCGGGGAAGATGGAGAATCAGCCCTCGGGCGCAACTTAATGCTCCCACCCGGCACTTTTGATTACGAGTTAAGCTTTGAGCGGCTCGATACCTTGCCTGCCCCGAGCCGGATACAGTTGCGGCTGGAACAGGTCAGCCCGGACTTTATTCACCTTGGTTTCCCCGGCTCAGAACGAGGCCGTACCTTCGAACTGATTTTTCAAGAATAGCCTATGAAGCCTTTTTTTCCACTCCTGATCATCACCACCCTCCTACTGACGAGCTGTGAAAAAGAGCAGCCGGCCAGCAACCCTGCACCACCAATAGCCGGCTTCGGCAATCTGTCTGAAGCAGTCGTTGTGGATAGTTTCCTGGAGGTACAGCTGCTCCTGAACAAACCGGTGGAAATACCTGTAGAAGTGGAAGTAGCCGTCAGTGGCGATGCCGTACCCGGTACGGATTTTGAAATAGAAGGCGGCAACCGGTTCCTGTTGCAACCCGGCTTGCTTAATGGCAGCCTCCGGATCCGCGCACCGAAAAACGAGGATTCAGAACGGCTTGACCGCTCTATCCATCTGCGGCTAATGCCTGCAGAAGGCGTACAGATTGCGGAAGGCCGGGATACGCTCACCATCGACTTCACCCTCGGTGGCACAGTAGACCTGCCCATTTGGGCACCCAATATCACCTTCCCCCAGCTTTGGGGCTACACCTCCTTTGGCGCGGAACCAGTCCCCGCTGGACGGACTAATGAATTCTTCGCCTTTGCCTATGCCAGCCGGACCACACCGGATGTCATCGGTTTTGGACATCCTGATCCCGAAAAAGGCAGCAATGCTTTCAATATGGTGAGGATCTACAGCGATTTCGACGTTTCTTCTGCCTCTCATTTTATCCGCATTCCGGAGGCTTTGCGGTTTATTCCGGCAAACGAGGGGGCCACCTTCGGCACAGTGGAGGTGATCGAGCAACAGGTCACCATCACCCGTACGGAAAGTTCCGGGCTTCCTCCCTTTGAAATAGGCATCAGCGGCGGAGGCACGTATGACGAAATCACTGGTGCGCTACAGCTGGACGTATACTTTGATGAAACCGCAATCGGCGGCCCCCAAAGCGTTCTACGCAAATATGTCCTGGAATCAGAACGACGATAATCTTTAAATAAATTTGTGTTATGAAAATCAATTTTACCCTAATTTTTGCATTCCTGGCTTTCGGACTGGCAGCACAGCCCGTACTGGTTAAGGATATCTTCCCGGGAGATGATGCTTCTCCCCGGGAGTTTGCCGCCTACGGCGATTTGCTGATCTTCCGCGCTGAAGCCCCGGATGTTGGCGTAGAGCCCTGGATTACCGATGGTACCGAAGAAGGCACTATGATGCTCGGCGATCTCAACCCCGACCCGGAAACCGCCGCCGGCAACTCCAACCCCTCCGACTTCATAGAGTACAACGGCCTCATCTATTTCCAGGCTGATAACGGCGTACTGGGCGATGAGCTCTGGGTCACCGATGGCACACCGGAGGGCACCTCCCTGCTCATAGACATTCAGGAAGGAGAAGAGAACGGCCGCCCGTTTGACTTCGTGAAATTCAATGACCTGCTCTACTTTACCGCGAATGACGGCATCGTCAGCTCAGAGCTCTGGTCCAGCGATGGCACCGCAGCGGGCACCACCCTGGTCATCGACATTCAGGAGGGCGCAGGCCCTGGCAACCCGAACTTCAAAACTGTAGTCGGCGACAAGATCTACTTCACTGCCAATGACGGCTTAGTGGGCAACGAGCTATGGGTGACCGACGGCACGGCTGAAGGCACGATGCTTATTAAAGACATCCGCGATGGCGGCAATGCCTCTCCATCACAGTATGTAGCCCTGAACGGTGAAGTCTTCTTTCGGGCAAACGACGGCGAAAACGGCACCGAACTGTGGAAAACAGACGGCACCCCGGAAGGCACCGTGCTGGTGAAAGACATCAACCCAGGCGGCAGCAGTGCCAGCCCGAGCGGACTGATCGCTTTCGGCGGGCTGGTCTTCTTTGAAGCGGATGACGGCACCCACGGGGACGAGCTATGGGTGACCGATGGCACCGAGGCCGGCACTATCATGGTGGAAGACCTCAATAATGGCGGCGATGCCAATCCTGACAACTTCACTGATCTGTTAGGCCTTACCATGATTTTCACCGCAGAAAGTGATCAAATCGGTGAAGAACTATTCCAGGTTTTTGTCGAGGAAGAGGGCAATCCACTGTCTGCCTCGATTGACCTGCTGGCGGACATCAATCCAGGGCTGGGCAGCTCAGAACCAGATGACATCGTATTTACCGGACACGCACTATACTTCAGTGCCACCACCCCGGAATTCGGGCAGGAGCTGTACGAATTTCCTGTCGCCGAAGATGAGCCACTGCGTATCTCCGACATCAATCCGGCTGGTGACAGCGATATTGACGACATCATTCAGGTCGGCAACCGTTTGTTCTTCGAGGCTACGGACGGTACAACGGGAGATGAACTTTGGACGCTGCCCATCCCACTGCCGGATTTTGTAGCCGAAGTCAACACGGAGCGTATTCTCAGTGGAGACACGCTGGACCTGGGCGAGGCGCTGATCAGTACCACGAACACCCAGCAACTGATCCTGCGCAACAACGGCGATGGGACGTTACTCTTCCCGGCCGAAGACCCTTTCGGTGGAGTCGTAGCCCCGTTCACCCTTACGGTAGATGATAATTTTGAGGGGCAAATCGACCCAAGTATGGCTTTTGCGTTCCCGGTAAGCTTTACCCCAACTGAGGCAGGTGAATTCTTTGCAGAAGTAACGCTGATTACCAACGACCTCAATGCAACCGCCTTCAATCTGGTCCTAAAAGGCACCGGTATTGAACCCACCGCAACTTTGGAAATCACTCAGGATGAAAACTTGCTCGAAACCGGCTACACCGTTGATTTCGGCAACGTTGAAGTCGGCATGGAATCCGTAGAGCAATTTACAATTTCCAATCTTGGCAACGTTCCGCTCCTCGTCACCGGCATTGCGCTTGACGACGAAGTCAACTTCTTCGTTACTGAAATTCAGGAAAGCATTCCCGCCGGCACACAGGATACCTTTCTGCTTGGTTTCCGGCCCAATGAAATCAATCCATTGGATGCGACGCTGACCCTAAACACCAATGCCAACGAGGGAGGCACTTTCGTCTTCAACCTTACGGGCATTGGCGATATGGAAAGCAGTGTTCGGGACCTGGCAGCCCTGGAGCTAAGCGCTTTCCCCAACCCGGTCAGCGACCGCCTGAATGTCACCCTGGGCGAAGGCCTGTCCAATGGCACCGCGCGCGTCTACAACGCACAGGGGCAACTGATCTGGACCGAAGCCGTACCCAACGGCATCCAACAGGTGGCTTTCAAAGCCAGCCAACTGTCTAAAGGCACTTACCTGCTCGAACTGCGGGACGGGGAGCGCCGGGGTACGCTGCGCTTCATGAAGCAATAAACCTTAACAATATACCGAACCACTGCCCGTCAACGTTTTGTTACGGGCAGTGGTTAATTTAATAATGCGATATCTTCCAAAATACAGCATCCCGTTATTGATTCTGGCTACGCTGGTTGCTCTGGGAGCACGGTACAGCAAGCCTGCCACCGACCTGCGCAACGCCTACAGCCGGCCAGCAGCGGAATGGCCCGCTCCTACCCTGGATTCTAACGGTACTTTCCGGGAACTCGGCCCTTTACCCGCAGTAACCTACCCGCCTGACAATCCCTACTCCAAGGCCAGGGCTGCACTCGGCAAACGACTGTTTTTTGACCCTGTGCTGAGCGGTTCCAACCAAATTGCCTGTGCCACCTGCCATGACCCTGAGCTCGGCTGGGGCGATGGGCGGCGGACTTCCTTTGGGCACGATCGTCAGTTAGGCACCCGCAACGCCCCTACTTTGCTCAATGCCGGGCACTGGGAAACTTTTTTCTGGGATGGCCGAGCTGCTACACTGGAAGAGCAGGCCCTTTTCCCAATCCAAGACCCCATCGAGATGAATCAGGACTTAGAAAGCCTGCCCGCAGAGTTAAGCTCAGATTCTACCTACCAGCAAAGTTTTCAGGAAGCCTTTGGCAGCCCGGAGGTTACCGTGGAGCGCATTGCTCAGGCACTCGCTACCTTTGAGCGGGGCATCCGCAGCCGTAAGAGCCGGTTTGACCGTTTTATGGAAGGCAACTACAGTGCGCTGAACGACGATGAAATTGCCGGTTTGCACCTTTTTCGCACTAAAGCTAAATGCATCAATTGCCACAATGGCCCCTTTCTGACCGACCAGCAGTTCCACAATAACGGACAGTCCCACTTTGGCCGCCCGGGGGAAGACCTCGGCTTGTTCAACATCACCGGCGACAGCCTGGACATGGGTAAATTCCGGACCCCAAGCCTGAGAGACGTTGTCTTCACAGGCCCGTATCTCCACCACGGCAACATCGTGGAATTGGACGAAGTCCTCTTTATGTACGATCAGGGGATGCCGCAGATCATCCCCAAAAAGCTGGAAGGCACAAGAACGCCTATGCACTCCCCCATCCTGCAGCCACTCGGGCTCACCGAAACGGAAAGGAATCAACTCAAAGCCTTTCTCCACGCCCTTTCCACCCGCCCCCGCCCCGTTGCCCTGCCCTAGGCGGTAAAAGTATGATTTATATCACCGCTGTATATGACGAGGGTTAGTGCCTGTTTTTTCGGTCTGCCCTACCTTTCCGGGAAAAGCAGAACCCATGAAAAAGACCTTTGTATTTTTATTGACTGTTCTGACCCTGCAACTGGGCAATGCACAGGTAAAAATGATCCTTACCCAACAGGAAGGTGCCACCCTCGCCCGTATGGCGGAGGAAGAAAAACTTGCCTACGATGTATATATGGACATGGCAGAACTCTGGGAAGCCCAGGCCTTTACGCAAATTGCCGCAGCGGAACAACGCCACCTGACAATGATCAAACAGCTCGCGGACCGCTACGGCATAAAAATGTCAAAAGCCGTACGTTCGGGCGAAAGAGGGCTGTTTGATGATGCTGCATTGCAACAGTCCTATCTCGACCTGACTCAAAAAGGCCAGCAATCGCTTACTGCTGCCTTCCAGGTAGGTGCGCTGATTGAAGAAATGGACATTAGAGATTTGAAAACAGCCATTGCTGAAACCGAAAATACCAACCTGAAAGCCACCTACACCCGCCTTATGGAAGCTTCGAACAACCACCTCGTTGCTTTTTCTCAAAACCTGGAACAGGCAGGTGAAGCTTATGTGCCCAGCTACATCACCACGGCCGACTACGATGCCATCATGAGGGGCAGCACGAAAGCCTGTCAGCCGGGCAAAAATCAGCAAGGCTGCAAGGGAAAGAGTCAGCAGGGCTGTAAAGGCAACAAACAAAAAGCAGAGGCTGGCTGCGCAGGCAAACAGGCCGGGCAATCCGGCAAAGCTTGCTGCAGCGGCAAAAAAGGGCAGGGAGCAGGTGGCTGTCAGGGGAAAAAGGCAGACCTTAAGCCATAAAAATAAGGCAACGACACCTTACAAAATGCCCTTTTTCTGAAGCTTCGGAAAAAGGGCATTACTTTTGTAGCGAGATCAACGTCCAAACGAACCATGAAAACGAACGCCTCACAGATCCTGAGTTTCCTGCTAGCCTTGCTGCTTCAAATGCTTAATACAGGTACTTTAGCAGCACAGGCCCGCTTTCCGGTCACCCTGGAAGAAGCGATGGCCATTGCCCAACGGAATTACCCTGAGCTCAAACGGGACCAAAAAGCACTGGAACAGCTTCAGTCGCTGATGGGCACCGCACGGCCCAATAATTCCACCCAGCTGTTTATGGCAGGCGGCATGGTTGACCCGGACAACCCCGCTACCGGTTTGCATAGCGCTGGCTTTCTCAAAGCGTTCGACTGGCCGGGCACGACAAAAATGCGGGAGGAAGCGCTCCGGGAAGCCGTTCTGCTGGGCAACGCGGAGTTAGAACTGACCAACTGGGAATTGCGGCGGGAAGTATCCAAAGCCTACTACCAGCTGATATTCACCAAGAATCTTCAGCAGCACTACCGGGAGAAGCAAGAGCTGATGAGCCGGCTCGTGGATTTAGCACAAGCCAGGTTTGAATTTGGCGAAACCGGGAAAATACCGGTGCTCTCTGCCACAAGCAAGCAAAAACAAGCCAGCCTCGAACAAAAAGAAGCACAAAAGGCTTACGATCTCGCTCATACCCTTTTTAACAACTGGCTGCACTCAGACTCTGTCTTTTACGCTCTGCCAGACTCCCTGCCTTTGCCTGCCCCCACCCCAAACTGGTATGTCAGCGGCGGGCACCCTCACCTGCTTAAAAAGCAACAGGAAGTCCGGCTCGCAGAAGCACATATCACACGTGAGCGCAGTCAGCTAATGCCAAAAATCCTGGCAGGTGGACAACTCCAAATGATCAACGAAACACTACCCTTTTTGGGCTATCAGCTAGGGCTAAGCCTGCCCATTAGCCGCAAAGCCATACAATCCAGAATAGAGGGCGCTGAAAAAGCTGTCGCCCTTCAGGTCGCTGAACTCGATGCCACCGAAAGGGCACTGGAGAACAAAAGGCGGGAACTGACTACCCAATTCCTGGCTCAGAGAAACCTGTTGGAATTTTCAAAAAAAGAGCTGCTCCCGCTGGCAGACGAGCAGATCCGGTCAGCAGAATCAGCCTATAAAAGCGGAGCGGTAGACTACCACGACTACGTCGTAAACCTTGAACAAGGCCTGCAAACTAAACTCGAATGGATTTATAACTTAAGGGACTACCACTTGCTCCGCCTGGAACTGGAGTTCCTGAGTGGACGCCGGTAATATCCAAATTACTGGTATTAAGGACAGGATGGCCATCGTGAAATATAGCCCGGCAATTACCACTCAATCCACCCTGATTTTTTGCTCGGAAAAACAGTTTTAACTACCTTGCTGAGGACTAAAACCAATTACCATGTCTACACTTGTTAAGCGAATTCTTCTGGGATTGCTCGGGGCTCTTGTGGTACTTCAGTTTTTCCAGATCGACAAGGCCAACCCGACTGCTCCCAACGGGCAAGACCTGATTACTACAGTGCAACCTCCGCAGGATGTGGCACAGCTGTTGAAAGATGCCTGCTACGATTGCCATTCCTACCACACCACCTACCCCTGGTATGCCAACGTACAACCCGTTGGCTGGTGGCTGAAGGGCCATGTGGACGAAGGCCGGGAACACCTGAATTTCTCAACCTGGACCGCCTACGATGCGGAGAAGCGCGCCCATAAGGCAGAGGAATGTGCCGAAGAAGTGGAGGAAGGGCATATGCCCCTGAAAGCCTACCCGCTCACCCATGCTGAAGCCCGCCTTACGGAGGAGCAACGCAGCCGCCTCGTGACCTGGTTCAGTGCATTGGCGGACGACCGGGATATTTCAAAGCGTATTCGCGAGAAAGCCCCTAAAAAAAGCCCCGGGCCTGAACTTCAGCACCAGGATATGCCCACCGAATAACCGCATGTGATGGAAGCAGCACCCAATGCCTCTAATTTTCTCCAAAGGCATCAGGACTACCTGGGCGAGTTTGTCTACGGCGGTATTGATGGCAGCGTGACCACTTTTGCGGTGGTTGCCGGCTCCGTTGGGGCAGGGCTGGACAGCTCCGTCATTCTTATTCTTGGTTTTGCAAACCTACTGGCGGATGGCTTTTCAATGTCCGTTGGGGCTTACCTTTCGGCAAAATCTGAAGCCCATAACTACAATAAGCATAAAAATGTAGAATACTGGGAGATTGAAAACATGCCCGAAGAAGAGCGGGAGGAAGTCCGGGAAATCTACCGCCAAAAAGGCTTTGAAGGCCCACTGCTGGAGCAGGTGGTGGACATCCTCACCACTGACAAGGACCGTTGGGTGGATGTAATGATGAAAGAGGAGCTGTTCATGATGGAGCAACGCCGGTCACCTCTGGCCATTGGTGCCGTCACCTATGTGGCGTTTATCCTGGTGGGGTTCATTCCACTGGCCTTGTATCTTTATGATTACTTTTTCCCCTTTGCCGGCGATTTATTTTGGACTACCTGTGCGCTGACCTGCCTGGGGTTTGCCACTGTTGGCGGACTAAAAAGCTACGTTACAGAAACCTCCATATGGAAAGGCGTACTGGAAACCCTGGCACTGGGTGCTTTGGCTGCTGGTGTTGCCTATTTGGTAGGAGACGTTCTCGAACGTATAATTGTTGGCTAAACCTTTGCTGCTATGTTTGAAAAACTACTACCCTATGACACTGCTCACCTCATCCTGCGCAGCTATCAGCAATACTACTATAACTACAAGCGTGTTACCAAACGCGCCCAGATCCGCTTCGAGCACCGCGACTGGAGGGGCATGCAGGCCGATGCCCGCGAACGGCTAACCCTTTACCGGGATCAGGTGGGCAAAACCACCAAGGAAGTGGTCAAATTACTGGGCAGCTTGTCGAGTGATGACGACACCTGGAAAAAAATCAAGCAATACTATCTGGAGGAAGTCAGCAATTTTGCCACGCGGAATATTGCGGAGACTTTCTACAATTCCATTTTCAGGCACAGCCACCGGGGCCTTAGTGTCGACAAAGACCTCATGTTTGTCCTTGCAACAGCTACTTACCGGGAGTTCCGCTCTACCATACCCATTCATCAAACGTTCTTCCTGATTGAACCTCTGGAACATATTTTCCGGCAGGTCTTCCACTTTTTCACTTTTGATGCTCAATGGGAAGACATGGAGCGGGACATTCAGTACATCTGCGATACCTTACGGGAAAGCCTGACCCCCGGAGAATTGCCCCGCCACGCCCGCATTGAATTGCTCAAGTCAGTATTTTACCGCAACAAAGGCGCCTATATCGTGGGCAGGCTACACCTGGAAGACCGGATCACCCCGTTTATCATTCCGCTCCTGCATAAGGAAAATGGCATTTTTGCGGATGCACTCCTGCTCGACTACAACGATGTATCCTCCATCTTCAGCTACAACCGGTCCTACTTTCTCGTAGACGTGGATATTGTCAGCGAAACCGTCGACTTCCTGAAATCTATACTGCCCACCAAGAGCCTGGGCGAACTCTATAACTCCATTGGGTTCGAAAAACACGGTAAAACCGTCCTTTACCGGGACTACCTGCGGCACATGGAGCGTACCCTCGATAAATTTGACCACGCGCCGGGCATTAAAGGGATGGTGATGGCGGTTTTCACCACGCCCTCCTACAACATGGTCTTCAAAGTGATCAAAGACCGCTTCGCTGCGCCGAAGCAGGTAACAGAAGATGAGGTGAAGCGGAAGTACGAAATGGTCTTCTTCCACGACCGGGTGGGGCGCATGGCAGACAGCCACGTATTTGAGCAGTTCCTGTTTGAGCGGTCGCGGTTTTCGGAGGAACTCCTGCAGTACCTCATGGAGGAAGCCCCTTCCAAGGTCAAAATCAAAGGCGATATCGTGGAGATCAGGCACCTCTACATTGAGAAAAAGATGATCCCGCTCAACCTCTTCCTCGATCAGGCTACAACAGAGGAAGCAGAGGAGGTCATCAACGACTATGGCAAGGCGATCAAGCAATTGGCTGCGGTCAATATTTTCCCGGGCGACATGCTGCTCAAAAACTTTGGCGTCACCCGACTAAAGCGGGTCGTCTTTTACGACTACGACGAAATTGGCCCGCTAACCGATTACAACTTCCGGCGGATCCCCGAGGCCGAAACCTACGAAGAGGAACTCTCCTCAGAGCCTTTCTACTCGGTAGGCCCAAATGACATTTTCCCGGAGGAGTTCCGGCGTTTCCTGATTGGGCGGCGCGACATCAGGGATATTTTTTACCGCCTGCATGGCGACCTCTACGATGTTGGTTTCTGGATTGACACCCAGAAGAAACTCGAAGCAGGCTACCTCTTTGACGTATTCCCCTACCGGCAACGGCTGCGGTTTGCCAAACGCTACCCAAGGTAAGAATCAGAGCTCCACTTTCACCCCATGCTAACTGACCATTTAACAAACCAATTAATACCTTCAAAAAAATGAGACCCTACCTGTTTACCCTGGCAGCAGCCCTGCTACTTTCAGCCTGCAATACCACCAAATCCACCACCGACACAGCAAACACCAAGGCCCTTGACCAGCTACAGCAAGCCATGACCGGCACCTTTACCAGCGCCGCTCAGGCTGCCGAAGATGATGCCTTCTACGACATCACCCTGCACATGTACCCGATTTGGAAGGACCGGGGGCATTGGCTGTACGTGGAGCAAGCCGTGAGTGCTATGCCTGCCAAACCTTACCGGCAGCGCATCTATCAATTGGAACAGGTGGACAAAAAGACCTTCAAAAGCATCGTCTACACCGTAGATAATGAAGATGACCTGGTCGGCGACTGGCAGGTACCGGAAAGCTTTAACGCGCTATCCAAAGATGACCTGCGCCTGCGTGAAGGCTGCGCGGTCATCCTAACCCAACAAGCTGACGGCTCTTACACCGGTAGCACAGAGGGGGACAGCTGCAAAAGCACCCTGAGGGGAGCGGCTTATGCTACTTCCGAAGTCACCGTCATGCCCGGAAAAATCGTCAGCTGGGACCGGGGCTTTGATGCATCCGGAGCACAGGTTTGGGGTGCTGAGAAAGGCGGTTATATCTTTCTCAAAGAGTAGGTTTACATACCCTGAAACAGCTTAAAAATACGCCGGTACTCATCCGTCCAGCTACTGGGCTCGATGAAGCCGTGGGGCTCTACCGGAAATACGGCCAATTCCCAGTTTTCCTTACCCAGCTCAATCAGGCGCTGGGACAGTCGCACTACATCCTGAAACTGTACGTTGTCGTCTACCATGCCGTGGAGGATAAGCAGGCGGTCCTCCAGCCCTTCTGCGAAGTAGATCGGTGAGCTTTGGCGGAAGGCAATGGAATCTTCCACCGGTGTATTGAGGATGTTGGAGGTATAAGGATGGTTGTAGTGCGCCCAGTCGGTTACCGAGCGCAGGGCCGCACCACATTCAAAGGTGCCGGGCGAAGTGAATAGCGCCATCAGGGTAATGAAGCCCCCGTAGGAGCCTCCGTAGATGCCAATTCTCTGAGGGTCAATGCCGAGCTCCTCCACCAGGTAGGCAGCACCGTCCACCTGATCGCTAAGGTCTTTGCCGCCCATGTGCCGGTAAATCCCGGTCCGCCAGTCCCGGCCATAACCATCACTGCCCCGGTAGTCGATGTCCAATACCGTGAAGCCATTGTCGACCAACAAATTATGAAACATGTACTCCCGGTAATAGCTGCTCCACCACCGGTGTACGTTTTGCAGGTAGCCCGCTCCATGAACGAAGATGACGGCTTTGCCTTTCTTCGTGCCTTTCTTTGGCCGGTACAGGCGGGCAGGCACGCTTGCCCCATCTGATGCCTTAAAGCGTATGATTTCAGGCTCCCGCCAGGCGTAGCTTTGAAAAGCCTTTGTGGTGGATTCAGTGACCCGGCGCATTGCACTGCCCGGCTGATTGTCCATCAGGTACAGTTCCCAGGGCTGATTGCTGTAGGAATAGCGCAGGGCGAGGGTCTTTTCATCCGGTGCGATTTCCACCTCATACTTCCCTGGCGCGTCCGTGACTTTCTGCAAAGAGCCTCCCTTAACAGGCAAGTGATAAAAATGCTGCTCGAAGGGGCTTTCCGCATTAGCGATGATGAAAAAAGTTTGCTTATCGCGGGACAATTGTGCGTTACGGATTTCAAAATCGCCACTTGTCAGCGCGGTACGCTCGTCGGTATCCAGGTTATGGGTATAAAGGTGTGAGTACCCGGTGGCTTCTGACTGGTAGAAAATGGTTTGCTCATCCAGCCAGCCCAAGGTCCCGGTTGAGAAATTCCAGCCGGAAATACCGGGACCGCCCACCCAGGCATCATCCTGCTGTCGGTCAATTTGCCGGAGCTGACCGGTCGGCAGGTCCAGCTCTGCAATCCAGCGGGTTTTGTTGTCCAGTGCGCGGACGACGACCACTGCCCTGCCCTGATCGCTGAAGACCGGGCCATGCAGGATGACGGCTCTGGGAGATTCATACTGTGCGGCAGTATCTCCGTAGACGGCCATGCGATAGGCAGGCTTGTCGTAAATGCCCTCCAGGCTCAGGGTGGAAACGGTGTAGAACGTATCCCGCTGCCGGTCGTAAACGCCCATTTCGTAAGTATCCTGAGAATGGCCCACCTTTGGGCGTGCTTTTTTGATATCCAGATAGCCCGTTGGGTCAACGAAATGGGGCACCTGTGTGCTTTCTGTTGTGGCATCAGTACGCAGCCGGAGCGTCACAAAGCGCTGATCGGGGCTAAGCTGAAGATTACTCCACGACTTGCTGCCCAAATGAATGGCCTGAGGGCGATCCGGGCGCAGGGCTTCCCGGCGTTCCTTTTCCAACCGGTCCTGAGCATCCCGCCAGCGCAGGACTTCGAAGAGCTCCATTTGCTGTTCGTCCAGCCATGTTTGCTGTGCATCAGGGGACCCGCTGCCGCCGCCGCTGCCTTTCTCAAAGTAAGTGAGCTGCTCAATCCGCTGTTCCTGTAAATGCCAGGCGAAGAGATTGCGGTCGGCGGTGAAAATGATCTGCCTGTCATCCGAAGTAAAGGAAGGGGCGGACTCCCGCTGCCCGGTGTGGGTCAGCTGCCGGCTGCTATCGGCTGCAATATCATAAAGGAAGAGGTCGCCATCTTTGGCGTAAGCCATGAGCGTGTAGTCAGAATTATGTGCGCCCGGCTCAGGTAGTTCCCGCTGCCGCTCCGGGCTCACAGGTGCCGGTTTTTCTTCTCCCCGTTTCACACTGTACAGGGAGCGCAGGGTATCCTGCTCAGGGTTCCAGGTAAAAAAGACTTCCTGGCTGTTGGGGTGCCACTGAATTCGCTCCGGCAGGAAGCCTACGAAGCGCTCGCCCTGCATAATGCGATCAATCTCAAGGGGAGCGCTATTGGTAGCGGGCTGGGCCAGGGCTGCAACAGGGAAAAAGCTGAGCAAAAGCAAGCGGAAAAACAGACGCATGGTTATGTTTTTCCGCTAAATGTACGATGAAATAGATTAAAAGATCGTCTTGTCGTACTTCGAGCCAGAGTTTTCTGAGTTTTCCAGGCTCTTGTCGTAGCGCATGGAGAAATGAAGGTAGAGCGATCGGGACAACCGCATAATTTTGAAGTAGGTCAAAGCTGCGAAAGCCAGTGTAAAGCCCATAGCCGCCATCACGGACCAGTCGTAATACAGTACCAGGAGCAGCGCCGGCAGCAGCAGCATCCAGGACGAAATGCCGTAGGAAATAATGAGCGCACCGAAGTAGAAGCCCGGTTCCGGCTCAAAGTCCAGCTTGCAATTTTGGCACGCCTTATGCATGTCAATGGGGTCGGTCCATTTAAAAGGCTTTTTAAACAGATCACCCTCCCCGCAGCGGGGGCATTTATAATTCCAGATTCCTTTCCAGGATAATTTCATGGCTGATAGCTTTTGTGGGCACAAATGTACAAAACTTCATAAGTTCATACCTTTGTGGCGAACAAGGAATAAAATCATTTGTAGAACATTGGCTGCCCCCCGAAAAGTTGAGTGCAGGCTCAAAGATTACAACGGCATTACCAAATTCCAATTACAGCACCGAAAGCTAAAGAGAATGGCACATAAATAGTAGATTTGCCGGGATTCTTTACACCATTGACCAAAACTTGAACTTATGTATAACATGTTAAAACACGCGCACTCGGGCTTGAGATGGCTACTGCTCGCGGCGCTCCTCTATGCCATTATCAAAGGCTTTCAATCCTGGCGCAATGGCAAGGCTTTTAATAAGCCCTCTGCACTTATTGGCCTGATCCTGACTCACGTACAACTGGTTATTGGGCTGCTGTTGTATTTTGTATACAGCCCGTTGGTTTCCTACGGAGAAGGCTTCATGAAGGACACCATCACCCGCTTCTACACGGTTGAGCATTTGGTGACGATGCTGCTTGCCATCATCCTGATTACCATTGGCTACAGCCGTGGAAAGCGCAAAGCGGATGCTACTGCCGCTGGCAAGGCAGTATTTGTTTTCTACCTGATCGGACTGGTGCTCATCTTACTGGGAATTCCCTGGCCGTTCCGTGGGCTTGGTGCGGGCTGGTTTTAGACCCGCGCCGGCTAATTATACTGACGATTAAGTGGTTTGCCACAGCAAACCTACTCAATGCCTGCCTGCGTGTCAGTACTTCGGCAGACAGGTCAGCATTTACGCTGAGAAGTGGCTTGCGCTTGCCCTGATAAGCTTGACTTCATCAGCGGCCTGTCCTGACAAGCTACGCTTCGTCACGGGCCTGCCCTGACAAGCTACGCTTCGTCACGGGGCTGCCCTGACAAGCCATGCTTCGTCAGTGGCCTGCCCTGACAAGCTGTGCTTCGTCATGGGCCGATGTCGCAAATCCAAGATCCCAGACGATGAATGTCTGGATCCAAGACCCAGACGATGAATATCTGGACTGTAAGCCCGACATTTATCGTTCCCCGTGCTGGCCGCTAGCGCCAGTAGGTGACCACTTCGTATTGCGTATAATCTAGTGCATCAAGCAATGTCTTCATCCAATAAAAAATGGATTTACTCCTTCACAAACTTCCGCACCACCTGATCCGACCCTGCCAGCAAGCGCACCACATACACCCCGCTTGGCCAGTCCGCCACATCGACTTGCCAGCTTTGGAGGGTTGGGCTTAAAGTCAGAGCTTCGGCGTGAAGGGTTTGGCCGGCTAAGTTTTCGATTAGGAGCTTGCCCTGGGTGGATTGAGGGAACTGAAACTGTAGGTTAAGAGTAGAATTGGATGGGTTTGGAAAAATAACCAAATCATTGAGCAGCGGAAATAGATCGCTATTTGAAACCACTAAATCTGGAGTAACCTGAATTGTCATATACCGGGTTAGAGACTCTGCCATTTCACCATTTAGCCAACCATTGATTCTTACAGCAAATGCATAGAGACCTTCCTCTATAGGCTTGTCCCAAAATATGCAGCAGCGAACCTCATTTGTAGCCTCAGGAAAAGAGTAGCCCTCTTCTGTAGCAGGAATAAATTCATAGCTTAAGGAATCAAGGCTCCCAAAGGGAAGAATAGAGCCAACAACTTCATGATAAACAATACCATCTTCGTCCTGCTCTAACCAGTTAAAATTTAGAAGACACTGCGGAGCATCATTCTTTGCTTCACTTGTGGATTTGGCGTAAACCACTTCCGAAAGAACAAATTCCTTTTCTCCGGAATTTTCAATATTCGATATACCAGGGGCCCAATTACCTAAATTCTCAATTGAAATAGTGTAGAAACCTGTGTCAGGGTATTCATGAGTGCCACCAAGGTTAGAAACAAAGTTTCCATCGCTATCATTACGGAGTAATAATGTATTAAGCGTATCTTTAGTACCATCTCCCCAATCAATTATCCGATCTTCTATGTACGTGTCTAAGGTAGCAATATGTACGTTGACAGTTGCCGATTGATACCCCATAGAAGCTCGGTTTAACTCGCCAGCAATTATTTGTTGAGCGCCTAAAATATTGGTTAGAATCAAACAAATACAAGTAGTTGAAATTAATATTTTCATTGTTCTTGCTTTATGATCGCTTTTAATTGTCTTAAGCTCTAAATTCTGGCACATCACTCCTTCACAAATTTCCGCACCACCTGTTCCGCCCCTGTTTGCAAGCGCAATAAGTAAACCCCAGATGGCCAGTCAGCAACATCTATCTGTTCTGTTCTGACTGCAGAGCTGCCTTCCACTTCGAGGTGGCGCATCATTTTACCTTCCAGGTTTAGGATAGTAACTTCTACGGGCTGTCCAGGCACTGCAAAATCTATATTGACCATAGAAGCTGCCGGATTGGGATAGATACTGACCACTGCCGGTAAGAATTCAGTTCCCAGCAAAGAGGATAGAATTAACTCTTCGGTTACCAGCATCGTCATCGCGCGCATCGTGGTGGATAGAAAAAAGGTGTCTAATTCACCGCTTTGGCTGTTTTGACGCCATTCCCTCACCACTATCCCTACTGCGTAGCGGCCAGGGGCTATGGGGTCGTCCCATATCATCTTAAGCCCTGCTGGATGAGACATGTAAATACTGTCGCTCGCCGCCGGCACACTATAGCCTTCGGACGGGAAAGGGGCGAGCTCTCCACGGTATAGTTCTCCAAGAAAATCTATTGACTCTAAATTAATAGGAAACTCAATATTTCCATCCACCTCTCGAATATTCCCCTGCTGCGTAAAAAACCGGGGCGTTTCGTTGATAGCCAGACTGTGCGTAAACTGAGAATAAATGGCGACCGTGTCAAACACTTCTATAAGTTTATTGCCCGAGTCTTCAATGTTTACGATATCGTCTACTAAGAAACTGTCCTGGAAGCCCATGACGTATACCCCGGCAGTATCAAAATTATGCGAACCTTGATAGCTGTTTAAATAGTAATCTTCACCTTCGAAAAACCCTAAATATTGGCTGTAAATTAAAGGCACTGTATCCAAAGGGCTGCCATCGCCCCAGTCATACAGAATGAAAGGCTTGGAGCCGCCTTGTCGCCATACCCATGCTTCTATATTGACATCGTCGATTAATACTTCTTTATACACCTCAGCGCCGTAGATGCGCTGGGCATCTAGCTGCTCTGTCTGAATTAAAGATAAAAGCCCTACTATCGAGAGAATGAAATATTTTAGCATGCTATTTTAAATTTTGGCTTGGGCAATGGCAGGTTAAGTCCTCGCCATTGCCCAAGGATATGGTGATCAATGTCTAAATTTTGATGAATCTGCCCGTGAACTCTTCTACCCTTACTTGGTATAAGCCAGAGGGTAAGTTGCCTATGGATATCTCTGTCTCAAAATGGTTTAAAACCTTAGTCATTACCAGCTTGCCAGCCATATCATAGATATGTGCTTCGCGTTGGTGTGGCTTTATATCTTTCGGTAAGCTAATCGTCAACAAATCAGTGGCTGGGTTTGGAAAAAGAGTCAATTGGTCAATTGAAATAGGCTGTAAAATATTATTTACCAAAAGAGAGCTATCAATTTCGACCATCATTAGCCGGTTGGTCGTACTCAAGAAGGTTGAATCGTGCCATGCAAAATTTAAGAACTCACTCGCTTTCAGATTAAATGCATAAATTCCAGTGGTTATTGGCCTATCCCAATATACAGTAGCGCCATAGTTGGCTAGCGAATCAGTATATTCAGGAAAAGTGTAGCCTTCACTGGGAAAAGGGGCTAATTCAAATAGCCATTTCTCACGGTGGAAAAGAATGTCTGTTTGGTGAAGGTTGTAAAAAAACACCATCCTCCCTTCATTTTGAAGGCTTCCCGCTGGAATCCCCAACGGCTCAGGGGCATCATTGTAATCAAATAGACTGTCCCCATGAAATACATTCAAACTGTCTACCAGATGGATCGATTTATTCCCCGAGTCCTCAATATTAACAACGCCATCTACTAAAAAGGAATCCCTGAAACTAATTTCATATATTCCGGGCTCTTCGTAGACATGAATCCCAAAGTAGGTTTCCAGATTCAGCCCAATACTGAGAAATTCTACGGCTGGTGGTGAGATCACCTCCGTTGTGCCATCTCCCCAATCCAGCATAATGCTGTCTTTAACATCTCCTTTACGGAAAATTCGCACATTTACAGTGACTGTTTGGTTTGAAACCTTCTTAGTCATATCTGCAGCCCAGATACCCTGAGCCATAACAAAAGTGCCTTCAAAAAAGAGAAACAAACCACAAGTAAGGATAATTAGGTATTTCATAACTTACTAATAATTTACAGCTTGAATTTAAATAAAAATGAAGCCTATTGGAGTTTTGGACTACTGTGAAAAGTAGGCTAAAACTCCAGCAGACTTCACAACAATGACGAAATCAATACTTAATAAAAGGCGCTGAATGATAGGGTGTTACAAAGTAATAAGCCCCGGCAGGTATATCCGGTAAGTTAATTGAAATTAGTTCTCCTCTCCTGGCCATACCAACCGATATAGTAACCCCACGGGAATCAATAATCCTAAAAGGCACATTCAATTCTTCTCTTGAAGGCAAGGTTATAGTAAACTGCCCATTATTAGGATTCGGGAAAACAATCAGTTCGTCTTCAACGACTCTTTTGTAATCGTCCACTGAGACTAGATTATTCATCCTTAACCTGCCAATAAAACCATCCAAGCCTCCAAAAAGCTCGTCTTGCTTATAGACATTTGGTGGGCTAGAAGGAAACCTCCAAGGAAAAGAAACAGTGCTTTCAGATTGTCCCACAAAGTAAAAATCATCCGATTTCATTGTTGCCGTCCTAATAAAATCTGCCCCATTACCACCAAAGAATGTAGAATAAACCAAATTATACCCTTGGTCAAAAGAAGCAATATAGCACTCTCCTTCGCCTTCATTAATTGCAATGCCGCCACTTTCCTGAAAGTACGCCTGAGCACTCCCTTGGGGAGGGCATATTGGGAATTCGTTTGAAGAAATGGAAGGCGCAGTGCAATAATCATTAGATGGCTGAGGAAGATAATTTGTGAATCCTGTAATAAATAGGTTTCCATTATCTTTAAACGTACAAGATTCTCCTAAATATAATTGATTAAAAGTCCCAAATGGGGAAAACCCTCCGAATCCAGAAGACCACTGCAAACTCCTGTCTTTAAAAACAGCAATATAATTTCCAAGTCCAATATCTTGCTGATACCCTCCGCTTGTTGTAGAAGGTATTGTGCTGCAATCCTCTGATGAGCCGATAATTGCTAGCCTGCTAGAATTAGGGTCAAATGCTAAATTATTACGACCTGCAATGCTTACGCCATCGTTAGAATGCCCTCCAAAAAAAGTAGACCAGCTAATTGCTCCGTTATTATCAAATTCAGCAATAAAAGTATCTTCAATTTCGCCAACTGTCCCACCGCCATTATTAAAAGAAAATTGATCTGCTCCACTGGGTTTACAGCCAGGGAAACCTCCTCCAACACCTGGCACAGCGCAATTACTCGTATGATATGTTTTTGTCCTTGTAACACCACAAATATAAAAGCTGCCAGTATTTTGATCTACTACAATATCACTGGCGATATCATAATTTGTCCCCCCAAAATAAGTAGACCAGACCAACTCCAATGTTTGCTCGTCCAGCTCTAGAATAACTGCGTCTCTACTATCGCCAACTGCACTATTATTTGAAGATTGGTTATAAGCTCCTGCGAGGTTTTCCGTTGGGAAGTTAGTGCTTCCAGAGTTGCCAACTACAAATATTCTGTCCTCAAATTTGTCTACACCTAAAAATCTATCCCTTAGTGTCCCGCCGTATACTTTGACACTTCCCAACATCCCATTTTCTTTATTGAATGAGGCGGCAAAACCGTCTAAGCTTGTCAAGTTGGGCAATACATTATCCTCAGGAAAATCAGGTGAATTAGTTTCTCCAACGATAACTACCTTATTGTTAAAACCAACTATGTCTCTTGCAATATCTTCTCGGGACCCGCCCAGGACGGATAAATATTGAAGGACTGCTTGATTATTAAATTTTGCGACTAAACCATCTGCAGACTCACCACTCAGATCTACTATCAAACCACCATCAACTAATGGAAAATCTATATTCCCAGCAAACCCTGTTACAAAAACACTCCCATCCTCATCTACAAAAATCGAGCTTAAATCATCCCCTAAGTCAAATGGGTCTCCTGTGCCTATTCCTCCAAAAAATGTAACCCATTCATCCTGAGAACTCCCCGAAGTAACCTCAGGTTTCCGCAATTCCACCACCAGCACCTTGGTACTATCATAACTCCCCGTACTGCTAAAGCTCACCCGGCTGCCCGCAATACTGTATTCCGGTTTCCAGGCCGTGGATACCTCCTGGCCCAGGCTGTCTATCTGAAAAGCTTTCGGGGCTGGCAAATTAAAATCTCCTAATGAGGTGCCCACAAACAGGTTGCGTGCTTTCAAATAAAGGGAGTCCTGTCCGTGAAAATCCAGTTTTAGGTCATTGGGGTCCCCGCCCGGCTGTATGACAAAGTAGTACACTATGCCACTCTCATCAGCAAACATTTGCAGGTTGATGCCATCATAAAGATCGGTTACGGCTACCCGGCCGTACTGCCCGACACGTGCCCGGCCTTCCGGGATGTGCCCCAGATAGTAATTCCGGTAGTTGTCCAGTTGGTCCAGCCCGGCTGCGCTCATCAGGGAAGTCTTGCTGTCAAAAAACGTAATGTCAACGCGGTGCAGGGTATCTGGCGTAGCGCTGCTCGTATCTACGCTGGCGGCCACGAAGCTTAGTGTGTCGTTCTGCACATATAAAGGCGGATAACTGCCGGTGCTGTAAAAGCGTACACCTTCTACTGATGTTCCTGACGTATCAGTCAGCTGCCCCCGCTGCTCTGTGAATGCTAAGGCTGGCGAAGCGGCCCCATCCCCCGGAGGTATGGTCAGCTGTTTTTTCGAATACCGCACCAGCATGTATTCCGTAGAGCCATTAGACAGCCCGTTTTTGCCCAGCACGGACAAGCCGCCTTCACCATCTAATGCGATAGAGGCCGCTTCATCGTCTTTGCTGTGCAGCCTTTTTTTCATAGGTAAATTATTAATCGGTAAAGAAAATAAAGCATCAAGTGTGCCAGATTCAGGGCATAAAGCCTCCGTCTTTCCGAAGCACAAGTCCTCAAAAAGCAGCAACAGGCATATCTATCGGGTAACCGAATTAACGCGAGCGCAGAGCTGTAGCGGGAGTACGTCATCCACTTCAGAGAAGGGAGCGAACGGGCGCGTTCGGATTTTTGGTAAGATACGTAAATGATAGCAAAGATGCAATGTTAACAAGGAGAAAGGGGGTATGAATTCCGGCATACCGATAGATCAGCTCAAAAATTGCAGCCTAAAATATTGGCCTGCGCCCGGCAAACCGCAATAAAAACGCGCAAACCTGCGTATCTAATTAAGCTTGCCAATTTTTTTGATTAAAGGCTTCGTGGTAGAACCTCAACGCCATTGAGTCGATCTTATAAGTGTAGTAAGACTCCAGGCAGGCTTGCCGCTCCTCCCGATCTCTATCTTCCCACCCGGGCCATAGTACTCCTTAAAAGCGACTCTGAATTATTAACTGATTGATGAAGCTGCCACAAATGCACGCCTCCCCTACCCTTGGCCAATTACCAGCCCTGTGCCTGGGCGCGAGCTTGTTCTTCCTTCCACTATTCCGCATTGTACGACGCTTGAAAGGCTTCATTGCCGGTGATGTGGAAGCATACGGAACTGTTGATTAATTGGAGAGGGTGCTATGGGGTTTTGGTGGTAAGTACTATGCGGACAAATATTTGAGATGGTTCACGAAAGCGCTTTTTAACATTGTCACCCTGGTGACAAAACGCAAGGTGAGCAAAATAAACAGCGCCCATTCCTGAAATGCCACTGTAATTAGTGTACCTTTAAGCAAGACAAAGACAAGCGCTTAATTTAGCCTACGCAAAAGCTCAATTACACCGCTCAACCTATTATTTACCTTAATAACTATTTTAACATGAATCTTTACGCTTTTTCACCCCCACCCCGCGGGCTTTTTCTGACAATGCTGTTGCTTATGTTTAGCTATTGGAGCGCCTCCGGGCAGTGCGATAGCCCGACAACAGTAAGCGATGGCAGTTTCGAATCTATTCAATCGCCTTGCACGCCGGGTCAAAATCAGTACAACGAGGCCTTTAACGATGGCTGCATGGGCGATTGGTTTGCCGGCAAAGGGACACCAACTTTAATTAAGACCGGTACTGTTTCGGATAACTCCGGAGTGATCAACACGCCATCGGGCGGTGGCAGTTACTATGCGGACCTTCACTCTATTACAACGAACAATACGCCCCCACTGTGCGAACACGAAGCGCTGGTCTTAGACCTTACGCTAGACCCGGGCTGCTCGTACGACATTACGCTTTGGTCAAGGGTTTACGATCACTCCACAGTTACAGGCGAGTCCTCAGAGCTGACCGTCTATTTTACTTCCGGAATAACGAATGCGGTGGGCGCAACCGGCCCTCAGAGCTGCCTCAGCGCCCCTATGGATGCGGAAACGCATACGATTAATTCTTTTACCTGGGCCCAGTATAGCTTTAATATCCCTGCCGAAGCGGGTGATGATCAACTGGTCATCTTCGCCACTTCAACTAATTCTTCCATCAACTTTCGGACATTGATTGACTTGGTTACGGTTGAGGTATGCGAATCAGACCTCAACCCAGGCTTTGTAGCCAATGAAGTTGGAGTCTTCACTTATCAGTTTAACGACTTGACCTCTACTACCGCCACCAATAGTGCCGTAGAATGGTGCTGGGATTTTGGCGATGGCACCTATGCTTATACCCAAAACCCGGTACACACTTTCCCGGATAGCCAGCCCTACACCGTTTGCCTTACTATTAAGGATGAGAATGGATGTACAGCGAAACACTGTCAGGGCGTTGTCGCCCAGCCACTCTGCGATTGCCTGGATGACCCGCTTGAAATCAATGCTGACCAGACCTGGACTTCTGACCAGGCGGTGAACCATAACCTGATTGTCAGGACAGGAAGAACCCTGGAGCTTGACCTAATGACACTGAATATGGCCCCCGATTGTAAAATTTATGTCGAAAGGGGCGCAAAGTTAGAAGCTATAAATAGTACCTTGACAACTGGTTGTACACAGCCTGATAAATACTGGAGCGGTATTGAAGTCTGGGGCAATGGGCTCGTCAGCCATCCTCCTCTTTCTCAGATTACATCTTCTATATATCCCTATTTGCCAGATCACCATGGTGTTGTTATTTTAGCTAACTGTGATATTACTAAAGCACATATTGGTGTACTGACGGATAATTTGGCTAACAATGGGCATGAGACCTACTGGCAGCCTTATGGGACCTGGGGCAAGCACTACGGTGGGATCGTATACGCATTGAAGTCTAACTTTACAGACAATAAGAGAGCTGCGCATATCTCTGCTTTTCCAGCAAACCTACCTGGAGCGACTACTACCAATATTGAAAACCTTTCCCGATTTCTAGACTGTGTAATTGATGACCCTTTAGATATTAGCACACGCGGTATTTCCGTATGGGGCAGCGAAGCTGTGCTCTTGGAGGGCAATGACTTCATTGGGCTGAATGGTTATTCTCTTTCCTTTGATGACGCAACCGGTGAAGTCTACGAAAACAGGTTTGAGAATTTTGAAACTGGAGTTAAAGTAACGAACACCGCAGGCTACACTACGGGCTTCGACCTTGAAATAGGGAAAGAGTCAGACCCTGCCAAAGGCAATGAGTTTGTCAATGGAGGACCAGTTGGTGTATGGGCAGAGAATGCGGTTAATTTACAGATACATAATAATCGCTTTGAAACCAATGTAGTCCCAATTGCTATCGCAGGGCCGAGTTTCTATGAAGTTACTCAAAATGAGTTTGACAATTTTTTCAGAGGTGGTCAGTTACAGAATACCTTCGAACTTTTTTCTGTCGCGAATTTTAATTGTAACTCTTATCTGGAAACCGGAGTTGCCGTTGGGGTCCATGTTTGGGGTAACAACGGTAAATTCGAGTTTGAACAAGAGACCTTTGATGTGGCTGCTGGCCAGGATATGAGGCTAAGTGATTCAGGTACGATTTTGGGAGAGATCGAATCTGCGCAGGGCAGCCCAACTGACCCGGTGCTGAATTTATTCTCCGGCACTCAGCACATCATTGCACCCGCTACTGAAACCATAGCTTTTACCTATTATCACCCGGGGACAAACCTGACCACGGCCTTCCCTACACTGATTTTTGTGCCGGATAATACGGGGCAGAATTTTACGAATGTTGGCATCTCTCTTCCTTTTACTCAATATGACGATGGCTGCCTCGAACTCGAAGGCGTTGGCGACCGCCCCCGTGAGGAAGAATGTAAAACGGAGGAATGTCTGGACTCCCTTAATAACCTGTTAGGCAATAAACGTAGCCTGATTGACGGAGGAGATACAGAAAGCCTGCAAAACTCGCTTGCACAGGCACCAAACGAACAAAGTACGTTGGATGCAGTATCCAATGCTGCCCCTTACTTATCAGACGAGGTGCTATTGGCTGTCTTATCATCTGGCATGGAGCTGTCCAATCAGGAAGCTATATTATTGCAAAATGCGCCGGTTTCTCCTTTAGTCCTAAATACGGCTCAGGGCACCATCAGTGATGATACCTATCAAGCCCTGATCGATATCAGAGCATCTGAAGGCTATTCAGCAATGGAAGCTCTACTTGCAGAGATCAGCGACCTTGAATCTCAGCGATCCGCCGCCTTCAACTATTTGTACGGTACTGCTTTTGTAGAAGGAGACTGGGTAGCAGCGGAAAACTTACTACTGGAGGAAGGTTCGTTCTCTTCCATACGCAAGCTTATCGGCTTAAAATTACGTACTGGTGCATTTAGTGATGCACAAGCCTACTTGCAGGCATTACCGGTTGAGACTGATGATCAATCAATCGTTGCTGACCTGTTGGAACTGGAAGTAGCCTACCGTTCTAACCCCATAGATTACACGCTTTCGGACGGAGACGAGGCCTTCCTCCAACTGCTGGCAGAGGATACACTTTCGGCTACCTATACGTATAGCCGCGCATTGTTAAGTACTATGACCGGCGCACAATTTCACCTGCCTATTGCACCTGATGACCAAGTAGATGGGCTGATACAGCAAAACCAAGGGGCAGCAGTTTCTCAACAATCAAAAATCAGGGCAACGAAAATGTTATTGTCGCCCAACCCTGCAAAAGGTCAGGTGACTGTAACATTGCCTGTTGATGCTACTCCTGAATGGCGACTCGAGATTTGGAGTTCAAGCGGCATTTCCGTCCGGTCTTTGGAGATAGGCTCCAATCAACATGATTTCAACCTGAAAAGCCTGCCAGCCGGATTTTATGTTGTCAAAGCCATCAATAAAGTGGAACCGCTCCAATTACAGCAGCGCTTAATTATACGATAAATTTTAATTGTTAACTACGCTCCGCATTAAGCCTCATGGGCTCAATGCGGAGCTCTATCATAAGGCTAAAACATGAAAAACTTTATATTACTCTGCTTTTGGGCACTGCCAAACCTGCTCTTGTTAGCCCAGCCAACTTTTCACCGTACCTACGACCTTACCAACGGAGCCTCTGAGAATGCTTTTAATATGGTCGCTGTAGAAGATGGTGTATATGTAAATTGCGCGACTTGGTGCGATGAAGACTTCACTTTCTGTCCTATACTCTTCAAAATCAATAATAGCGGGGACAGCTTGTGGCACAGGCAATATAACTACGAGCTAGACATATTTGCTATCTTTGACTATACCTTGGATTCCAACGAGGAATTTTTACACGGTTGTGGAAGGATTCAAGATGAAGACAGTCTTCCCTTCATTGTTAAAATGAATACCTGGGGCGATACCTTATGGCTAAAGACCTACTATGAGCCCTATTGGGATGTTGCCTTTGATATAGAGCAGGATCACGAAGGCAACCTTGTAGCATGTGTCCAGGGTGGTAGTTTCGGGGAATTCTCTAACTGTACAGTAATCAAAACGGATCAGGGCGGGAATATGCTCTGGAGCACAACCATCGAGGATAGCATAGACTATGCCACTGTCGGTCAGCTCGCCATCCTAAACGACAACTCCATCATGCTCGCTTTTTACACTGGACTGGATTGGTCCAACTACGGAAGAGCTTATCATGTGGCAAAACTAACAAGTGAAGGAGAAGTGGAATGGGTGCGCACCTACGATGAGGTGGATAGATCGGATGACTGGCCCGCCCTTATTGCCCCTTACCCGGACGGCGGCTTCGTCACGGGCTGGGCTTTCGATACCATACAGCAGCCCTTTGTGCACCCGGATGAAGGGCCTTTATTGAGACGATTGGACAGCGATGGGGAAGTCATATGGGAGTATAAATACCTGGATTGGCGCAGCGCGGGGATCATGAATATGACGGTCACAGAGAATGGGGATATTGTCATGTGCGGGCTCGCCCCGGAAGCTTTAATCCAAGGCGATGCGAGCCGGGCCTGGATGGCCAGAGTCTCCGGAGATGGAGAATTGTTATGGAAACGGTACTTCCAAGCCTTAGCCATTCCTTCAAATACTTTACCATTTAATGATGTAGCCGAGACTTCTGATGGAGGATTAATTGCTTGCAGTTATATACATGATACCTATGCAAACCCCATCCCCGATCCCGACGTCTGGCTGGTCAAGACCGATGCCGATGGCTGCATCACTCCCGGCTGTCAGGACAGTATCCTTTACGTCAGCGTAGAGGAAATCCCAGGTACCGGAGAGACGACGCTAAGGGAAGTCTTTTTCAAAGCCTATCCGAATCCGGCGCGGGGGCCTATACAAGTGGAGTTCCTCAACGCCATCCGCTACGAAGAGCCAGCGCTGCGCTTGTTCAATCTACAGGGGCAGCAGGTCCTGCACCAGCGCCTGCAGCGCGGGGCACAATCCGCAGAGCTGTCTACCAGCGGCTTGCCAAGCGGGCTGTATATTTTGCAGTACTCTTCTGCCGGGCAGGTGCTACAGCAGGAGAAGGTGGTGAAGGTGGAGTAGTAGAGATCTGCCACGAGCGGCATACAGCTTGAATTGAGTAGGGATAAAGCAGGACGCTACGCCCTCCTGCTTTACCCTCATCATATTACCGTGCGTACGGTCCTCGCCTGCCTGCCGGCAACGGAAGGTACACGGCTCCTGTTAAACCTTAGTATTGTGCAACGTATTGATTTCCAACTGTACCATGTAGTACAAAAAAAACCATTCATTAGAGTTTATTAAGGTAGGTTTTGTATAGGGTATGGATGAGTATTTTTTGCCAGATCAAAGAACGCCCGGAACCTCGTAGCCTAAGCTACGAAGGTGAGGACCTGCCTGCGTGTCGATACTTCGGCAGGCAGGCGAGATGCAGAGCTGGTGAAAAAGACCATTCAGAGACATACAAAATTTGCGTTAATAAACTCTATTAAGCAGCGCCATACAGGCCAGTTTCGGTTCGCTCGCGCTGCGTAAATCCTACTTGCCAGGGCTTCCTTCAGCCCTTCGGAATAGATTTGCATGCCATGCAAAAACAAAAGCCTGCCCCACAGTTTGCCGGGCAGGCTTTTGTTTTACTTTTGCTCAATTGCTCCCTCTACTTCCCCGGCACAGTGGGGCAGTTTTTCGCTGTGAACTCAGCGCAAACGGTGCCATTGTCCAGAGCAGTGTAGAAAGACTGAAGGTATTCCAGTATTTCACGTTTGTCATTACGGCTCAGCAGGTCAAAATCACTTACCATTGCCTCAAAATTGCCTTGCCTGGACTTAAAAAGCTGAATGGTGGATTGCAATTCGCTGCTGTTGAGCTCAGCGCCCAGATAAACCCTTTCGCCCACCTTGTCCTGCCCAATATCACGGGCTGGCACAGCGTAGCCTACGTTTACGATGCCGGAAAAGTCAAAGTCGTAAGGGACGACCGTGTTCAATCCGCCATCCACAGGCTTCAGGATTTTGAGGTTGCGCGACATGGGGATGGACCAGTCTACGTTGCCAATCATGTACTGAAACATGGCATGGGTGCGCAGGTTCTCCTGCTGAAACTCGACAGTAGACAAGCCAAAGCATTCGTCACATTCCACACTTGCCTTACGGGCGGCCAGTTCGTCGATGTCCTCCAGCAGAATGCCGTATTTGACCAGTTCCTGGTTGCTTTCTGTGTCTTTATAAGTCACTTCGACCAACTGTGCCCGAAGCGCATGATCGGATAATTCCTGGTACATTTTGTAGGCGAGGTACTCCCGCAGGACTGCTTCTTTTCCCTTTTTGCCGGTCTGGCAGTGGGTGACCAGCTTCATATCATCGTGTTCTGCCAGCCCGCGAGCTCTGAGATCGCTTTTGGAAAAGTCGATCCTCAGCGGCGGAAAATCACATACCCGGCGGCGGTAGCGGCCACGGGCGCGGACTTCGCTGGGCAGTTCCACCCAGTTGCCATGTGCATCCTGGTAGCGGAAGATGGCCGGGTACTCTTCATTGGTGTCCACTTTGGCGTACATGGTGTCCAGGCTGAACTCCAATTCAAGCTTCAGGAGCCCGGTATGCCCAAACTGGTCAAACAAGGTAGGATTTTGAGCGCTAAGCCCAATGGGCGTCAGGCAAATGACTAATAGCAGGGTTCTAAAAATGGTTTTCATAATTTCAGATTGTCGTGGTGATTTCAAAAATTTGAGCCTGCAGCTTTTTGAGCTAAAGGCCCGGTGTCGGGTTGTATTATGGTTCAAAGATGCGGTTAGGCGCCTTCAACCCCTAATTTTTTAGATTAGCATCCAGAAAAATCCAACGAACCTGGGCGCGGAATAAGGGTTGAAGAGGTAATCATGCATCATAGTATCGTAAAGGCGTTTAAAAAGCCGAAAAGTTGCAGCGCCCGTTTTTTCTATTGAGGTTTGATTTCGTACAAGCCGCCTTAGTTGACAAAATTTCTACGCTACATCTTTGTGATTCCATGTATTTAGGGCCTTATTTGCATATTCGGCTATCAATCTTATCAAATAACAGGAAATGAACGAACCAAAATTGACTCTGGAGCAAGTCTTTGCAATGGACTTGCCTCCTATAATTATTTACGCAGCCCCGGTAATGTTTGCGTTGGTCTTCGTAGAATACTTTATCCGGATCCGGAAATTACGCCGCAACTATGACACCAAAGATGCCTTTGCAGCAACTGCCGTAGGCATTGGCAATATTATCTCCTCCGCTTTGACAAAGGTCTTCACCTTCGGGCTGGTCCTGCTGTGTTACAACCTGGTCCCCTGGAGCATCCCTATCACCTGGTGGTCCTTTGCGCTTTGCTTTGTCGTCCTGGATTTTTGCCGGTACTGGGCGCACCGGGTGGCGCACGAGCAACGTTTCTGGTGGGCCACGCACGTGACACACCACTCCTCCGAGCAGTACAACTTCACGGTTGCTTTCCGGCTTTCCTGGATTCAGCAACTGAAAATCATCTTCTTCCTGCCTATCGCGTTGATGGGCATTCACCCCGTGGTATTCTTTATCGTGCACCAGATCGAAGTCCTGTACCAGTTCTGGCTGCATACCGAGCTGATCAAAAAGTTGCCCCGCCCTATTGAATTTATCTTTACCACGCCGTCCCATCACCGGGTCCACCACGCTACGAATGAGAAGTACCTGGACAAGAACTACGGCTCCACATTGATTATATGGGACCGGATTTTCGGTACCTTTAAAGAGGAAGAGGAAACGCCGGATTACGGCATATTAAAGCCTGTGGGTTCTTACAACCCCGTTTACCTGGTCTTCCATGAGGCTATTGACATCGTCAAGGACCTGTCGACTTACCGTTCCCCCAAAGCCTGGTATAAGATTCTCTTTGGCAGCCCCAACCTGACCTTGAACAAAAAAGCCTATGCGGAAGCGGCAGGCCTGCCTGTGAACGACTCCAAAGAGGAGGAGGTCAAAGCGAAAGTGGAAGCCTAAGTTTCAGATCTTCCAACCGGTCAATAATGAAGTCAGGCCCTGCTTCACTAATTTGAGCAGCAGTCTGTGCGCCTGTGGTTACGCCTACCGTGTAGCCACAGGCGGCATTTTTGCCCTCCTCAATATCAATAGCTGAGTCCCCTACTTTTACAATTTGCTGTGCGGATGCTATACCGAGCTTTGACTGGGCTAATGCAATCATATCCGGTGCCGGGCGGCTTTGCGCCACCTGATCTGCAGTGACGAGCAGGTCATACTCCTCACCGGCTTTCCAACCCATTTTGTCAATCAGTGACTGAGCAGTGGCGGCATTGTACCCGGTGTTGAGCACCACTTTAATGCCAGCGCTACGCAATTGCTTAAGAAAGCTTGTTGCCCCGATGGTGGGTTTCACGTCCAGATTGGCATAAGCCGTTTCAAGTGCCGTTTTGAAGGATTGATAGGCCGCATCTATCTGCTCCCCGGTCACTGCGCCCTTACTGCCAAGCAAACCTGCAATGGCATCCCGTTTTTCCTTGCCGGCCGCAGAAGCCAGTACTTCCTGTAGGGAGAACTTATAGCCTCCAGTGGCGTTGACGGCATCCCGCAGGGTTTTGTAGACGACGTTGTCTTCGTCTACCGTAGTGCCTGCCATATCGAAAACAATCATTTTTATCATAGCGAGTCATTGGTTTAGCATAACGATTCTAAAACAGAGGATCGGTAAGCGTTAATCTCCAGGTGCTCAATATTCACATCTTTCGCCTGATCATCCCATCCGCGTAGCTTAACTGCTGCTTTGTGGAAGGCGTGCTGTTCAAAGTCATCTATTTCCTGTTCGCTCATCGGGCCACCCTGTAACCGGAAACTCTTTTGGGAAGCTTCCGAAAGTTGGTCAAAATACTCAGGCTCAAGGGTGCACATATACCTCTTGGCCGCTACATGTAGTCGTATAGGTTGAAGCACTGCCTCAGGGAAAATATCCTTAAGATAGGCTACGGCTATTGCTTCATGCTGATCATCCTTCAGCGTTGGGTGATTGGCCTCCACGGGGTCATCGGCAAGCATATGCCCAATGTCGTGAAACAGTGCTGCGGCCACCAAAGTCGCCGGTTGCTGGCTTCGGGTCGCTAATGCCGCACACTGCACCGCGTGCTGCATTTGAGTCACCTCTTCCTCATAATGCTTATCGCCATGCGTTCTCAGGTAATCAAAAAGAAGGTCTACCCGGCCCGGTTTTGTGGCAGAGAGCAATTGATGCCTCAGGTTTTTTGTGCTCATTGATTTGAAGATTATATTTTTCAGTTCACAAACCTAATACAGCAGGGTCGGAAATCTTTGTTGAAAGCCATTATAATTTTCATCTCATGAAAAAAATCAATGCCAAGCCCACTTCCTCCACTCAACGTTTGAAGCAGCCTGGTCATTGAAACCCTCAACAAACATAAAACAGCCTTAACCTTATGAAATAAAGCTCAACCAGCAGTTACCTAAAGATTAATCTTCAGTTATTTCCTCAGAAAAAAGCTTAATCGTTTTTTAATCTGAATAATTCCACCACTCTTGTACGCAGAGGTAATTTTACCCTCGTGAAAAAACTATTCTCCCGTTAGCCTGATCGCAAAGGGAGCAAAACTTTGTAAGTTATACTAGCGATTGATATAATGCTGCTGCACCAAAGATCAGGAGGTGCAGCTTTTTCTTTTTCTGGCCCTATGATTGCCAGGTCGGCATCCAAGTGATGATTTACTTTATCTTAAAGTTGTGAAGAAATAAGCCCTTATGAAAAATCACCTGCTTCTTTTTCTGCTGTTGCTGACTGCTACTGCGTCCCTCGCACAACCCTATCCCCTTCCCCACCCGCAGCGCCTGCATGCTCATAATGACTATGCCCGGGAATTGCCTTTCTGGAATGCCTGGGCGGCAGACTGTGGCTCTATTGAAGCGGACTTGTACTGGCACGAAGGGCAAGTGTACGTTGCTCATGATCCCAGTGACCTGCACCTGGGCTATCAGTTGGACAGCCTATACTTTGAATCCATCCGGTCGGTCCTCCAACGGCAGCGGGGACGCATCTACCAGGACAGCAGCCATCAACTCCACCTCCTGATTGACATCAAAAATGCCCGGGATACCATCCTGCATTACCTGGTCCAAACCGCAGAACGGTATCCTGACATTTTCCAAAGCCCAAGCGGTGTCGACCTGGTCCTGTCCGGTGACCGCCCGGAACCTAAAGACTGGCCGGGGCTACCTGACTATATTCTCATTGACGGACGACCGGGTGACCGGCTGACCGCTCAGCAAATGGAAAAAGTGGCCATGGTGAGCGCTTCCTTCAATGCGGTTGCCTCCTGGAATGGCAAGGGGCAGCTCACGCCCGACCGGCAGCAGATCCTGGAAGAAATCGTTGCGCGTGCTCATGAGCAAGGCAAGCCCTTTCGCTTTTGGGGCACTCCGGACACGCCCTCCTCCTGGCAGCTACTCATCAAAAACGGTGTGGACATCATTGGTACAGACGAAGTAGACCGGGCCCGGCATTTCGTAGAGGCGTACGCCAAAAGCTTCTACCACAACCCTTTGCCCCAATCAGCCTACACGCCCCAAAATTCTACCTTTCCAGCATCCCCAAAAAACATCATCCTCCTCATCGGGGATGGCACCGGGCTGAGCCAGCTTTATGCCGCCTACACGGCCAATGCCGGGCAGCTCACGCTTTTCAACCTTAAACATACCGGACGGGTGCACACGCGCAGTGCAGACGCTTACTGCACCGATTCCGCAGCTGGTGCGAGCGCCTACGCCACCGGGCAAAAAACCGACAACCGAAAAATTGGTGTCGCACCTGACCATACTCCCCTCCCCCAACTGCCCAAACGTTTACAAGAGGCAGGGTACCGCACCGGCGTCATCACTTCCGTAAATGTCGGAGATGCCACGCCGGCGGCATTCTATGCGCAGGTGCCAGAGCGCGATCAAATCCGGGAAATCGTAAGCAGTATGTACCAGGCCCCATTGCATTTGCTGGCCGGCGAAGGCGATGCCCTTCTGGAGCTCTTCGGAGAATCATTTGATACACTACAGGCAACGGGCCGCCAACTCCTGACCAACCGCATCCGGGTGGACAGCGACTCCAGTCAGGTGGTTATCTTTCCAACAGACACCTTCAAAGCTGACAGCAGTGAAGCCTCAAGACAAGCCTTTGCCAATCTGCTGGAGGATGCTTTGTCTTTTCTGCATCAGCCGGACAAGCCCTTTTTCCTGGTCGCCGAATCCGGGCGCGTAGACGGCGGCGGGCATAGCAATAATATGAAAATGACGGTTGATGAAGCGCTGTCTCTCAATGCAGCGGCAGCCCGGGCCCTACGCTTTATCGACACCCATCCGGAAACCCTGCTGATCGTGCTGGCAGACCACGAGACTGGCGGGCTGTCTTTGCTGGACGGCAACCTGGAAAACGGCTGGGTCTTAGGGCATTTCAGTACTAACGACCACACCGGCGTTGCCATTCCCTGCTTTGCCTACGGCCCCGGAGCAGAGCAATTTACCGGCACACTTGACAATACAGCCGTTCACAGCCGCATAATGCAACTGCTGAACATTCCATCTGAACCCTAATGGATTTGGTCTGATAAGTAAAGAATAATTGCAGATCTATATGAAAAAATATGACCGTTACGCCAGTGTTGCGCTGGCGTAACGGTCATATCATCTTTCTAATTCCCGACATTCAGTTCCTCGGCAGGCAAACCCAGGAAGGGAGACTCTCCATTGGTGATGATAATTTTCGTATTCTGCGAACGCGCCATGTCCAAAAAGGCCTGAATGGCCCGGTTGCGGAGCACCTCATCGGTGAGGGATTGTTGCAGATTGGCGTTGGCTTCTGCCTGTGCTTCCGCCTGAAGCCGGATAGCGGCTGCATCACCCGCTGCCTGTATTTCCACCCGCTGCCGTTCTGCATCCGCCTGAATGACCGCAGCATCCCGCTCGCCCTGTGCCTGAATAATCCGCCGCTCCGCATCGAGCTGCTCCCGCTGCTTGATAAACTCCATACGCTGTGCATCCTGCTCTGCCTGCAACACTTCCTCTATGGAACGGGATAGCCCGGCTGGCAGGACAATGCTTTTCATCAGCACATTATCAACGATCAGCCCTTTGGGTTCCAGGATTTCCGCCATTCGGTCGCGTATTTGCGCCTCAATCACTGCGCGTTCGCCCGAGTGCATATCCTTGGCAAGAAAACGGGAGCTGACATCCGCCGCTGCCGACCGAAAAACCGGCAGGATAATCTCGCTCTCATACGCACGGCCGACATCCCTCAGCAAAGTAGGGGCACTGGCAGGGCGAATACGATATAAAATGGACATCACTGAAGTAATAGTCAGTCCTTCCTTGGATGGTAAATTACTTTTGATCTCCAGGTTGACGGTTCGTGTAGGCAGGGTTACGATACTGGTAGTGAAGGGGTTATAACCCCTGGGGCCTTCTGATAGCGCTTCATTGCTGATCTTGCCGAGGCGTTGTTTCACACCCACTTCACCGGGGCGGATAACAACGCAGCTACTGAAAAAGAGGCTAAAGAGCGCCAGGGTTAACATTGTTTTTATCTTCATAGCTTCAAAGTTTTTTATTATTGACCTCTGAAGAGCGGATTTGGTTCATTACTACCCATAGTCAGTGCTACAACTACTACCAGCTTTTCAACCCCTTGTAAGACACGGTCTCCGTAAAGCGTTCCTGCCCTGCCACATCGATAACCTTCATGTGCAGCTCCTCTTTTCCCCAATCCATCTCCAGCAAGCCAAAGTGATTCTCCATCACCGGGCCCTGAATACGATTGTCGTTGGGTGTGGCAAAACCCCAGGTAGAGGTGATACCGCTTGAGGTGACATCATAGATCGGATACAAACCTGGATAAGACACTTTAGACACCTCCGCGTAATGGACATCCCCGGAAATAAATACGACGCCATTGGCTTTTTTGGCTTTGATGAGTTCCAGCATGCGCTCCTGCTCGTGCGGGAAGTTGGCCCAGGCTTCATAGCCATTATAGGTTATCCCAAACTGCGTACTGCTGGCAATAACCCGCAGATCCGCTGACTTTTCCAGTACCTTGCCCAACCATGCCCACTGCGCCTCGCCCAGCATCGTGGAATCTTTCGTTTCGTAAGGCCAGTACCCAAGCTCGTAGTGAAAAGCTACCGTATCCACTTCCTGCCCTTCGTAAGGGCGTACATCATCCCGGAAGGTACGGGTGTCAAGGAGAATGATTTGAACAGTTTTGTCGCCAGCTTTTAGCATGTGATCCGTGTAAATCCCGGGGCGGGTGTAACGCTCGTCGCTTTCCGGTACTTCAAAGACATCCAGAAAGATGGCCTTGGACAACTCCTTTTCCGGATAGTGCCGCCCACTGTCATTCCAGCCGTAGTCGTGGTCATCCCAGGTGGCCAAAATGGTGGTACTGTCTTTCAGCGCCTGATACTCCGGCTTAGCCATCCAGCGCTCGTACTTATTGCGGAGGGTATCCATGTTGTGCGTGTCCCCGTAAATGTTATCGCCCAGAAAGACAAAGGCATCAGGCTGCTGCGCTGCCGCCAGCCGCAGAACGGGCTGTGCCTGATCCTGATAGCCACAGGAACCAAAGGCGATACGGGTGACCGGCGCAGCAACGGGCGCTTCTTTTGATGCCTGCGTATTGCAACTTGCTGCAAAAATTGCCAGAACGAAAAAAATCAGTTGATTTTTCATGATGGTGTTTTGTTTTATGATAAAGCAGGTTTCAGACCATAAAACGGTGTCGATAAGCTTTGTTCCTTTCGCTTAAAGCACACCAATGCCAGCACACCGAGAAGCAGGATTAAAATACCCCTACTGTGAAGAACCTCAGCCGATCTGACATGGCCCGCCCCAAAGTTCCTGAAAAAAAGATAGCCACACTTGATAAATCCCCAAAAGCATCTGCCACATACATCAGATAACCGATATTGCTCTTGTACCGAAACAGGGGAAGAAATATGTTATGATAGAAAGTGTAAATCAGGGTATCTCAAAACCAAGGGCTTTCAAAGCGCTGTAGCATAACGGCAACATGCTGTTTTTTTTTATAAAAATATTTGGCATACACTTGTAAATCAAAAAGATATACTGCTGTTTGCCTATTGGTGTATCTCTTGGTCAAAAAACAGGAAACAGAATAATCGCCCTGCCTGCTTTCAGTTCCCACCGATTTCCATATTTTTACCAACAACCAAATAAACCGAGGAGAAACGCTCCTTCAGTCACCAAAATTATAGCTCATGAAAATTGGCATTATCCGTGAGGGTAAAATCCCGCCAGACTCCCGCGTTCCGCTCATTCCTGAACAATGTGCCTCCATTATGGGAAAGTATGAAGGTGTGGATATCGTCGTTCAGCCTTCCCCGGGGCGCTGCTACCCGGATGAGGCCTACCGGCACCAAAACATAAGGCTGACAGAGGATATGCAGTCCTGTCAGGTACTGATGGGCGTCAAGGAAGTGCCCGTTGACCAGCTGATCCCCAACAAAACTTATTTCTTTTTCTCTCATACCATCAAGGAGCAATCTTATAACCGGAGGCTCCTGCAGGCGGTCCTGGAAAAAAATATCCGCCTGATCGACTACGAAGTCCTGACCGATGACCGGGGCAAGCGCCTGATTGCCTTTGGTAAATTTGCTGGCATGGTAGGCGCCCATAATGGCATTTTGACGTACGGAAAGCGCACCGGGCTGTTCGACCTGATCCGCATGAAAGACTGCCTCGATTATGCCGAAGCCCGCCAAATTTATAAACGGATGCAATGGCCCCCTATGAAGGTCGTGCTGACCGGTACCGGACGGGTAGGCAAAGGTGCGGTCCTCGTTTTGCGCGATATGGGGCTGCGCGAAGTGGAGCCTGATGACTTCCTGAACAACAGCTACGACGAAGCCGTATTCACCGTGCTGGCCTGCGCCGATTATGCTGCCCGCAAGGACGGAAAGCCCTTTCGAAAGCAGGATTTCTACGAAAACCCAGCTGCTTATAAAAGCATATTCGGGCCCTATGCTGCCGCGGCCGACGTGATGATCAATGGCATCTACTGGGACAACGAAGCCCCCGCCTTTTTCACAAAAGAAGATATGCAGGCGCCAGACTTCAACATTCAGGTCATTGCGGATGTAACCTGCGATATTGCACCGGTTTCCTCCATCCCCTCAACCCTGCGGCCCAGTACCATACCGGAGCCCGTCTTCGGTTTTGATCCGTCTACCGGAACCGAAACGCCCCCTTATCAGCCTGATGCAGTGGACATGATGACGATTGACAACCTGCCTAATGAGCTGCCCCGGGATGCCTCCAAGGCTTTTGGGCAACAGTTTATGGACTATATTTTGCCCGAACTGTTGAAGCCGGACAGCAAAGTGATAGAGCGGGCTACCGTTGCAGCCGGCGGCAAACTAGGCCCTCACTTCCAATACCTGAAGGGGTACGTGGAGGACGTAAGTGCCTAAGCTTTTTTCAGGTAAGCCAGGACATTGCGCTCAATGCGGTCTTCAATACCCCTTGTATCAGTGCGTTCAAAGGTTAGTCCGGTGATGCGCTCATAGAGCTCAATGTACCGCGCTGAGACTTCTTCAATGAATGCATCCGGCATAATGGGCATGATCTGGCCCTCTTTGCCCTGAAAGCCGTGCGACATGAGCCACTCACGCACGAATTCCTTGCTGAGCTGTTTCTGCCGCTCGCCTTGTTGCTGCCGCTCATCATACCCTTCTGCGTAGTAGTAGCGGGAGCTGTCCGGCGTATGGATTTCATCAATGAGGTAAATCTTACCGTCCCGCTTGCCAAATTCGTACTTCGTGTCCACCAATAGCAGCCCTTGCTTTGCAGCCATCTCTGTGCCCCGCTGAAAAAGCGCCCGGGTGTACTGCTCGAGTTGAATGTAGTCGGCTTCGCTCACAATGCCCTGTGCGATGATCTCTTCCCGGCTGATATCCTCGTCATGCCCTTCCTCTGCTTTGGTCGCAGGAGTGATAATGGGCGCCGGGAACCGGTCGCTTTCCTTCATCCCTTCCGGCATAGGGACACCGCACAATTCGCGCTTACCGGATTTGTACTCCCGCCAGGCATGCCCCGCCAGATAACCGCGGATTACCATCTCCACTTTGAAAGGCTCACAGGCTGCCCCTACTGCCACGTTGGGATCGGGCACGGCCTCCAGCCAGTTGGGCACAATATCGGCTGTAGCCTGCAAAAAATGGGTGGCGACCTGATTCAGCACCTGCCCTTTGTAAGGAATGGGGCGGGGCAGTACATAATCGAATGCAGAGATACGGTCGGAAGCAACCATTACCAACTTTTCACCTACTGTGTAGACATCGCGCACCTTCCCGCGATAAAACGCCGTTTGGCCCGGTAAATTCATATGCGTTTCCAGTACAGCATCAGCTAGATTAGACATTGGCTCAGATTTTTGGCAAAGGTAAATACAATTTTGAAAGCAAATTACCCGGAGCCCCCTTCAATCTGCTATATTCAGGTCTTAAAACAGGGAAAAGCGAACCATATACTACTGCGCTTGCCCACTCAAAACCATCGGAAGAATAATGAAAAACCGGACTACAACCCTACTTTTGCTAATCCTTAGCATCCCCGCCTTATTAACGGCTCAGCAACGTACTTTCCCCGCCGAGCGGAGCACTGCTGAATTTTTAGGCAAAAGCCCTGCCCTTACAGAACTTGCTGACTTCAGCCGGGACCGCACCGGAAAGGCTAAACTTCGCAAGGTGATCCCAAAGGAAATCCCAAACTTCACCCAGCGCCAGCATATTCCGCGCAACGCCGCAGCTACGGCACTACCTAAGGGCCCTGACCCCAGATTCGAAGCCCAGCAACTACGCAGCCAAAACCTGATGGTGGAGCCGTCGATCGTATTCGAAGGCATCGACCGGCCAGCCTCCGGTGGAATTACCCCTCCAGACCCCTGCGGCGACCTCAATGGCAAGCACTACATCCAAATGGCTAACTCCAGCGGAGGGGCTACTTTGCGCGTCTATGACCTTGAGGGTAACCTGACCCTTAACCTACCTTCACTCTCTGCACTTTGGGCCGAGTTTGGTGTTTCCGGCCTCGGCGACCCCATCGTGCTCTGGGACCATGCCGCAGAACGGTGGATGATCTCGGAATTCCAGGATTTTGGGGGCAATGCCCTCCTCGTGGCTGTCTCAGTGACGGATGACCCGGCGGGCGAGTGGTATGCCTACCGCTTTCAAACGCCAAGCTTCCCGGATTATCCCAAGTATTCCATTTGGCATAACGCCTACCTCGTCACCACCAACGAGCCTTCTGATGATAATGTGCCGATCTATGCCCTGGAGCGCGGAGCCATGCTTCAGGGAGCCGAACCCGGTGTGCAGCGCCTGGGCATCCCAAAATTTCCCGGCGGAGGTTTCCAGGTCGCTACCCCGGTAGACTGGGACGGCAACAATCCTCCACCTACTGATGCACCTGGCTACGTGGTAAGAATGTACGATGATGCCTGGGATGGCGGGCAGGATAAAGTGGAATTGTGGGAAGTCCACCTCGACTGGGCAGATGATGCCGCCAACTTTGTGTCTGGCCCCTCAGATATGGTTGGGGCGCCCTTTGATGCTGAAATCTGCCCCAACGGAAGCTTCTTTGACTGCATAGAACAACCGAACGGGCAACTGGTGGACGGCCTTAAGGACATCATTCTCCATCGGGTGCCCTACCTCAACTTCGGCTCCCACGAATCCATCCTCCTTCATTTCGCGGTGGATGTAGACGGCATGGACCGGGCGGGGCTGCGCTGGATGGAGCTCCGGAAGAGCGGCAACAGTGACTGGTCCATTTACCAGGAAGGCACCTACAGTAAAGATGACGGGTTAAGCCGGTTTGCCGGTGGTATTTCCATGGATTTCAACGGCAACATCCTCATGGCCTATTCTGTTGGCGGGCCCACCCGGGACCTCTCCCTGCGTTACACCGGCCGCCTCAACGGAGACCCCCTGGGCATCATGACGGTGGAAGAATACGAATTTGCCGAAGGGCTCAGCTCACAGAATGGTGCCCGCTGGGGAGACTATGCGGCTATGGCCATTGACCCCCTGACCGGTACCGATTTCTGGTTCACCGGCGAATACATGGGGCCGGATGGGCTTTGGAGTACCAAAATCATGTCTGCAAAGCTCCGCCGGGACTCCAACGATGTGGGTATCCAAGCCCTCACCTCACCGCAGTCCTCCGGCTACCTCACTGATGCAGAACCGGTGCAGGTAGCCGTGCGGAATTTTGGCTACAAGCCTATGTCTGGCTACACCGTAGGCTTCCAGTTTGAAAACGGTATGGTTTTCACCGATACCATTATGGATACGCTCGCCTCAGACAGCGTGTACCTTCATACGTTTGCGGAAACCGTAAATATGACGCCGATCGACTCTTATGATTTTCTGCTTTTCACCAGCCACCCGCTGGATACCGCTAACTTTAACGATACCCTCCGGGTGCAGGTAGAACAGCTCCCCCGTAATGATGTCGCCATTGCCGAAGTGCTGGGCCTTGAGCAGAATGTCTGCGACACCTCAGCCCTGGTTGAGATTGTCATTCAGAATGCCGGCGTGGATACCCTCTTCTCTGCCTTTATCTCCACCGGGCTAAATGGAATGATTGGTGATGATATCGAATGGGAAGGCAGTCTGGCTCCCGGAGCCACAGAAACCATCGTTATTGAGCTTTCACCACTTAACAACGGCATCAACGAATTTGCCGTAAGCGTGGGCTTCCCCAATGAGGTCAATGACGAAAATCAGACCAACGACAGCCGGGAAATACAGTTTGAAGCGGTACTCGATGGGCAGGAAGTTACCGTGCGCCTGCTGACAGACTCCTATCCGGAGGAAACCTCTTGGGAAATCCGTGACCTTATGGGTAATATTATCGCCGAAGGAGGGCCCTATGAGGAACAAATCACGCTGGAAGAAGCCAAATTTTGCCTGCCAGATGCCTGTTACCTGTTTATCCTCTATGACAGCTGGGGCGACGGCCTGATCGGCCCACCTGCCGGTGATTTTGAAATCGTTGATGGAGAAGGAAACATCCTTGCCCAACTTGGGGACGACATCAACTTTGGCACACAGACACAGCGTACCTTCTGCGCAACCTTCAGCTGCCTCCTCTCCATTGACCCATCAATAGTTAATGAGTCTGCGCCTGGTGCAGAGGACGGCAGCATCATCCTCAACCTCTCCAACGGAATAGAGAACTTTGAATACAGTATCAATGGCGGAGACACTTTCCAGAGCAGTCCGGTATTTTCTAATCTCCCCGGCGGAACGTACGAGTGTGTGGGCCGGGATGTCAATGGCTGCCTGGCAGATACAATTGTGACCCTGGCAACCTGCGCCCTTGAGCTGTCGGCGGAGGTTACTAATGCTACCGAGGGCCAGCCAAACGGCAGTATTCTGGTCAATGTAAACGGCGGGCAAGGCGACCTGACTTACCAAATTGGCAATGGCACCCTTCAAGACAGTAATTTATTTGAAGGGCTAGCCCCCGGTAACTATACGATCAGGGTACGCGACGGAGCAGGGTGTGAGCAAAGCCTGCTGGTAATGGTCGAGATGACCTCTTCCCTTAGTCACACCTTCTTCGGAAAAGAAGTGAAGCTTTATCCTAACCCAACCGATGGCTTTGTGCAGGTGGAAATCCGCGGACTGGACAATACTAATTTCCTGCCTGTCCGGATTATCAATACCTCAGGACAGACGGTACGGCATGCCCGGCTGGTCAACTATGGCGAAATTACCCGCGGCATTGTATCTTTGTATGACCTGCCAGCCGGCACTTACTTTTTACGGTTTGAGCATGAAGAACTGCCCAGGCTGTTTAAAGCTGTTAAGCAATAAAATACAGAGGATAACAGAGGCTGGCTAAAAGGTCGCTGTTATCCTTTGTTTGATTTACATAAACCCCAAAATTCAAACCATTTATCATGCGAAAACTAATCCTGGTTATTGTCTTATTTACCGCTTCCAAAAGCCTCCTTAGTGCACAAACTGATGTCAGTATCTCGCCATTTGGCCTGCTGATTCCAGCCTTTGTTGGGACAGTAGAAGTCCCCGTCGCTGATTACATTGGGCTCGAAGGCTATCTCCTGGCAATTGAAGGTGGTGCTGTTGCCAACCTGAATGGCCGTTACTACCTAAATCCCAAACGGGGCTACGATGGATTCAACATCGGCATCTTCGTTGGAGGGGCTACGGAATTAGGTGTCGGGCCAGGCTTTACCTTTGGTTATAAGACTGTTTCTGAAAGGGGGTTACTCTTTGATGTGGGCTTTGGTATCGGGCGTTCACTCTCGGATGGAGGCCTGCCATTGCCCTATGCGAAACTCAACTTTGGCTACCGTTTTCAAAAGAGGGACTGATGCGGCATGCGGCAGACCTTAACGCCGACCTGGGCGAAAGCACCCGCACCAAACGCTTCCCGCACGAAGCGGAGATCTTTCCCTACCTGTCCTCCTGCAATATCGCCTGCGGTTTCCATGGTGGAGACCCGGTCTACATGGAAAAGGCTATCCGGCAGGCTCTAAAACATGGCTTACGCATCGGTGCCCACCCCTCCTACCCCGGCCGGGAAAACTTTGGCCGGATGCCTATGGAGTTACCGGAAGCGGAGCTACAGGCGATGCTCCGTTATCAGGTCAGTGCCCTTAAAGGTATGGTGGAAAGTCTCGGTGGGCAATTGTCGTATGTCAAACCCCACGGTGCGCTGTACCACACACTCTGCAGGGATGAAAGGCAGGCTCAGCTCGCTGTGGCGGTCTTCCATTCCATTGACCCTAATTTACAAGTGATGGGGCTACCTGATTCTGCACTTGCCCGGTCTGCCAGCGATGCCGGTTTGGGCTATATCCGGGAAGGCTTTGCCGACCGCCGCTATGCCGCCGACGGGCAGTTGCTGAGCAGAAAGCAATCAGGGGCAGTCCTCCGCGACCCTGCTAAAGTCGTCGAACAAGTCCGCCAAATCCTGATGGAAGGGATGGTCACCAGCAATACCGGTGCCCGCCTGCCTCTTCAGGTCGATAGCCTCTGCATACACGGAGATAACCCCATGGCTGTACCCATACTGCAGGCACTCGACCACTTTTTCCGGCAATCGGGCATTCAAAAAGGCAACCTATGACCCTCCAACCCTTTGGCGACCGTGCGCTGCTCATCAACTGGGAGCAACGCATAGACCCGGAGCTAAATGCCAAAGTGCATGCCTGGCAGCAAGCCATTGAGCAAGCGGCTATCAAAGGTGTGGAGTACAGTATTCCGGCCTACTGCTCCCTTACCGTGGTGTTCAATCCTATGCAAATTGCATTCGATACACTGGCTGAAAAAATCCAGGCTTTAAAAATCCCCGAACCATCTACCCGGCATGCCGGGCGTACCCTCGAAATCCCGGTGGATTACAATGGCGCCGATCTGCCGGAAGTCGCACAGCGCACCGGCCTTTCCGAACCGGAGCTCATCAGCCTGCACAGCAATCGTCCCTACCGGGTTTACCTGATTGGTTTTCTACCGGGCTTTCCCTATCTGGGCCCATTGCCGGAAGCCCTCCACTGCCCACGCAAACAAACACCCCGGCAGTCCGTCCCCGCTGGAGCCGTTGGGCTGGCCGGGGCACAAACTGGCATTTATCCCTTTGAAGCACCGGGCGGATGGCAAATCATTGGGCAAACCTCCCTAAAAGTATTTGATGCCGAATCTGAGGATCCCTTCCTGCTGCGCCCCGGCGATACTGTCATTTTCAAACCGGTCTGACCTATGCTGGAAGTAGAAATCATATCGACCGGATTGTTTGATACGCTACAGGATGAAGGGCGTCCCGGCTATCAGTCACAAGGCGTGCCTTTGGGTGGTGCCATGGACCGGCAATCCGCAGCCCTGGCCAACCAATTGGTGGGCAATCCTCTTGGCACGCCGGTGGTGGAAAGCACACTCCTGGGCCCACGGCTCCGCTTTCTCGGTCCGGCACAGATTGCGCTGACGGGAGCATTGGTCCGCCCTACCCTAAATGGGCATCCCATGCCTCGTTACACTACCGTAAATGTATCTCCTGAGGCCATTCTTAATATCGGAAGCATGAAGCAGGGTTGCCGTACCTATCTCGCCATCCGAGGTGATTGGCGGGTACAAAAATGGCTGGGCAGTTGCAGCCCGCCACCTTATCAGTCTGAGGTGCTTACACCAGATAGCCAACTGCAACCTGGCCAGCTTTTGAAGATTCAGAACACTCCGAATATCGAAATCCGGCAGTTTCCGCCACAGGATCACCCCATTTTTCCAAAAATCTGTGAAGTCAGGGTCTTTCCCGGGCCGGAGTGGGGGGCTTTTTCCGACTCAGCCAGGCAGTCCTTCCTGACTCAGCCCTTTACCCTAAGCAAAGATTCCAACCGGATGGGGCTGCGCCTAAAAGAACAATTACCGGAAGCAGAACACCTGCCCGGGCTCCTTTCTTCTGCTGTGCTGCCGGGAACAGTGCAAGTCCCGCCCTCTGGCCAGCCCATTATCCTGATGGCGGATGCACAGACGACCGGTGGCTACCTGCGGATTGCACAGGTCTCCACCAACGACTTACCCATACTGGCACAATGCCGCCCCGGAGATCAGGTTCAATTCAGGCTTCACGTTTAATTCCTCCAATGAAAGGAAACGCCTGCGCCCCGCTTCAAATGCTTGCCAAACTCCGTAGTAACCGCTTCTCCTACAAACTCAAAATCAAGAGCATAACCGGTAGCGTCAGGATCTATCCGGGCGGTGACGGTAGCGGGGAAGGTGCCCGTTTTTGGCGTCACCCGGGTAAAGCCCTCCCCTCCGGTAAGGCGCCAGTTGCCCTGTGGCCCGAGCAGCAAAAAGGTCATCGTTTCTTCATCCGCAGCCCGCTTCCACACCACAGGGCGGCGAAAATCATAAGGGCCCCACTCAGTGACCAGTATATACTTCCTGCCTCGCAGATGCGCTTCCGGAAGCAGAGCGTCCATCCCATCGGATAAGGGTTCGGGCCGGTATTTCTCAAGGGGCGCTTGCTCCGGCATAGCCTTTACCAGGTCACGGCCATCATTGGGTGCAGGCAGCGTTGCCGGGGGATTATCCCGGGCAAAGGGCGCAGCATCTCCAAGACTACCCTCGCCAATCCGGTTTTTCACCAGTACAAGGCGGTCGTTCGGCTGCTCTGCCTTTAGTAAGGTTTGGAAAGCATAAAACTGATTGTCATCATTGATGGCAACGCGGTCCGTACCAGCAATGGCAAGCGGTACCGTTGTCTTGTAAAAAAGGTTGTGCTGAATGCGGTAGTCCCTGCTTTCTACCTCCCGCTGTTGTGCATAACCCCAGTCTTCGGGCTGCTTTGCCCGTTCCCATAACTTAACCCCAACCTCGCAGCTATCAAAGCTATTGTACAAAATGGTATTGTCCTGCCCATGCTCAATGGCGATGCCATAATCGCAGTTGCTGAGGGTATTGGCACACATCAGGCTTTCGTAACTGTAGCCGCCCCAAATACCATAGCGGCACTCTTCCAGCCGGTTTTCTGCTATAATATTGCGGCTGAAGGTCACTTCGATGCCATTGGTGGGCGCATGGGAAAAGTCGTTGCCAAAGATGATGTTGTCGTTGCAGCCGCCCTCGCCCGTATCCATCGTATGCTGCCCTGCCCAAAGGAAGAATCCGTCTCCGGAGTGTGTGGCAGAGTTGTAGGCGAAAACGTTATTCGAGCTTTGCTCATAGCACAAAATACCAGCGCTGTCCTGTCCCCGGCTGTACACCCCATAACTGAAGCCGCGCACATTCCAGTCGAGCCGGTTGTGCATCACACGATTGTGGCTGCTTCGGTACAACCCAATCCCAATACCGGAATTGAAGTGAATGGTGTTGTTGTAAAACGTACCGTTGTTGCAGTTTGTCATCATCAGCCCGTTTTGCCCGCCGGTGACGCGGAGGCGGCGTACCGTAGCCGCATCGCATCCTTTAAGGTAGACCGCAGCCCCATAGCGCAGCCATTCGTCCGATTCGTTGTGGTGGTAATAGAGCCAGTCGCTAAGGTCTTCAGCCTCCGGGGTGCTTTTCATACGCTGCCGGTAGTTGTAACTGAAGTCGCAGTCTTCCAGCAAAAGGCTGTCGGTATTTTCCGCCATGAGGGCGACCTTATACCCCCGGGCGTGCAGGTTGCGGATGGTCACATTTTTGCTGTTGCGCACGAGTACCGACAGGCCGGTGAAGGTATCAGGCAGGCTATCCGCCAAACTCCCCCGAAGAAGGGTGCCCCCAAAGTCAACCGTGAGCCCCTCCCCTTCTATTACGAGGACCGGGCGGCCCAGCGTATCGCTTGGCAAGACCAGGGTGTCTGCCTCAAAGCTGGTGGACTGTGTGATGACCATACCGGGCTCAATTTTGGATACATCAGGGCTGCAAGCCACCATTGCCATCGCAAACCATACGAAGACCAGACCGTTGTATACATAGCTTTTCATAAACGCAGATTTGCTCCGAAGATAATAAAAGCCATATGTACGTCGATATTTCCATCACCGAAGAGGACCTGCAACTGATTATGGGCAGGAATTTCAAACCCCGCTACGCCGCTGCGCTCAGGGACGTCTTCTGCCCGGCCTGCCGCCAAAAGGAAGACAACGCAGTGTTGCCGGAAAAATTCTGGCTTAACCCTGCCGGTGATGTGATTGTGGAAGGTGCCTGTGCCCGCTGCAGCGCTCCAATAGAAAAACTACTGGAAACCGGCATTGATCCCCGGCAGTATGATCAGGCGATGGCGATACGGGAGTATAAGGTGGAGATTGGCAAAGATTATGAGGTGAGGCGATAGTCACCAGAAAGAACTAAAAAACCATCCGATCCGTTATCTATAATATAACATATCTTCCGTAACCCTATGGCATTACTTATTAAAGATAACGAATTAGAGCTTGTTCACATGAGTGAAGAAGAACTCCGAAAAGAAATAGCAATTATGTTATATGAGCAAGGTAGGCTTTCCACTGGAAAAGCTAGCCAGTTTGCTGGTATGAATAAAATTCTCTTTCTGAAGGAGCTTGCCAATAGAGCTATTCCGGTTACCTATGACGAAGAAGAATTTATCAAAGATTTAGATACGCTTGGGTTGACAACCAATGATAGTAGTAAGTGATACCACAGCCATTAGCAACCTTGTTCAGATAGGAAAGTTGAACCTTCTGCAAAGTCTCTATGGAGAGGTTGTTATACCTGAGAGTGTTTATGACGAGCTGCAAATCCTCGTGGATTTAAATATCGTCTCAAAGGAAGATTTGCGACAAAAATGGATCAAACCTAAACGAGTTAAAGACAATTCTGAAGTTAGTAAGTTATTAGACCGGTTAGATATTGGTGAATCAGAAGCCATTATTATGGGCATTGAACTTTCTGCTGATTACCTGTTAATTGATGAAAAAGCGGGAAGACTTATAGCTCTTGAAAAAAATATAAAAATCATAGGTACTCTTGGCGTTTTAATAGAAGCAAGAAGCAATAACTTAATTGTCTCCGTCCAGGAAGAAATGGACAAACTAAGGCGGATCGGATTTTGGATTAGTGATAGTTTATACGCTAAAATCTTAGCGGAAGAGCAGAAAATGCTTTAATCAACTTTACCGTTTTTGACTTACCTGGATACTTAATACCCAAAATGCTTCAACGAACGCTCATCATCCCGCCAGTTATCTTTCACCTTGACATGCAGCTCCAGAAACACCTTGCTTTCCAGCCACTCCTCAATACTTTTGCGGGCTTCCATGCCTAGCTTCTTAATGGCGCTCCCGCCCTTGCCAATGATGATGGACTTTTGGGTTTTCCGGGCAACGAAGATCTCCGCTCCGATCCGTACAAGTGGTTCGCCCTTTTTCGTTTCCCCATCTTTAAAGGAGGTGACGATTACTTCGCAGGAGTAGGGAATCTCCTGTTGGTATAGCAACAGTATCTTTTCCCGGATGATCTCGCTCACAAAGAAGCGCTCCGGCCGGTCCGTCAGCTGGTCTTTTGGATAAAAGGCAGGACCCTCAGGCAGGTATTTCATAACCACTTCCATAAGGCGCTCTGTATTGACCTTTTGCAGCGCAGAAACCGGGATAGTCTCTGTAAAGGAAATCCGGTCATTCCAGAGTTTTATCAACTCCAGCACCTTACCGTCATCCACTGTGTCGATCTTATTGATCACCAGAAAGAACGGAACTTTGACGTTTTGCAGGCGCTGAATAATTGGGTCGTCATCCGCGTAATGCTCGCCCGGTTCCGTGACGAACATCATGATATCAGCATCCTCAAAGGTAGAGAAGGCGAATTGGTTCATCGACTCCTGCATACGGTAGGAAGGCGCTTCAATTACCCCCGGCGTATCGGAGAAGACCACCTGATAATCATCCCCGCTCACCAAGCCGATGATGCGGTGCCGGGTGGTCTGTGGCTTGTTGGTGATGATGGACATACGCTCGCCCACAAGGGCATTCATGAGCGTGGATTTGCCGACGTTGGGCCGGCCGATAATATTGACGAATCCGGATTGATGCATGTAGTTATATTAATCACAGCTCCTCCGGCAAATACCGCTGAAGTTCACCGTGTACCAGCGCATCCATAGCCTTGAAAAACAGTTTAGGCTTGTGGGGGCGCCAGTTGATGTCATTAAATGCATCGCCAAAGTTAACAAACTGATGCAATTGGGTGTCTTTCATTTCCTCTTTCACATGCGGCAGGGTATTGACAAAGCAGATCCAGCCGCCTTCCTCCACCACGTCTTCATACCACTCTTCGTAGTAGCAATCATCAGAGCCGTGGAAATTGAGTACATTTTCGCAAACCATAATGTACTTATAGATGCCCTGATCAGACATGCGGTCTACCACCTCGCGTTTAAGGTACATGATATCATTGGAAAGGGCATCGTTCCACTCACCTATCAGCTCAATAATAGTGAATGCTTCATCATAATCGGCATACAGGACCTTCAGGTAGAGCGTATCCGAGCCAAACTCATCCCACTGCGGGTGGATAAAGTAATTGTAGACTTTATTGGAAAAGGTAAATTCGCTGTAGGTCCGCCCATAGAATGGGGAGCGCTCATCATGAGCCGAAATATATTTCCCTCTCCAGCGGTAGTAAGGCTCTATATCGTGCATATAGCTCTCGCAGTTTGCATGTTCTGTTACTGCAATCAACGAACAGTAATGCATAAAGTTTTGGCCGGAGCACCTTTCCCCGGCCAAAAATCAGGGCCTTGCCGTCTTATCGACGGTCCACTTCCTTAACACCGGGCAACCATTAAAGATCGGGTCAATATCGATGTACGTTGACCCTACCTTGTCCCCCACCCAGTCGCTGATAAACTCGCTTTTTTTAGCCTCGATAGCCGCCATCTGGATCTTGGAATAATCTTTTCTCAGGTCCGCTTTGTGCGGGCTGGACCGGGACTGTAGCTGGACTACCCGAAAATAGCGCTCCCCGGTTGGATCACGGAACATAAATGGGGCGGAAATCTCACCCACATCCATCGTATCCACCGTGAAGTAAATATCGGGGTCCAGGTCACCGATTTCGAAGAAGGTATTGCCAGTCGCCGGGTTCACCATCCGCCCATCGTTATTGTAGCTCTGCTGATCTTCATTACCAAACCGCTTTACGGCCAGAGAGAAGCTGATGGAATCGTCCATCACCAGGTGGCGGACGCTGTCCAGGCGGTTTCTGGCCAGCTCCAGGTCGGCATCCGTGATATCGGGCTTAATGAGGATGTGGCGCACCCGTATAGAGTTGCCCCGGCGCTCCAGCATTTGAATAATATGGAAGCCAAATTCAGATTCGATCACCGGAGAGATTTCATCTTTTTCCAACCGGAAGGCAGCCGCTTCAAATTCAGGCACATAGCGTCCCCGCTTGGCCCAGCCCAAATCACCGCCGGCACGGGCAGAACCATCATCGGAATACTTTCCGGCCAGCTCAGCGAAGCTCTCACCTCCTTCCACAATCCGCTCGCGCAGTTCTTCCAGCAAGTTGACGGCGCGCTCCCGCTCTTCCTTATTCACTTTGGGTTTGTATACAATCTCCCCAATCTCCACTTCAGAATTGAAATAAGGAAGGCTGTCCTTTGGAATGGAGTTGAAGAAGGTCTTCACCTCAGATGGCGTCACGGTCACACTCGCCATAATGTTACCCCGCATACGTTCTACAAGCAGCTGATTTTTCAGGTCTTCCCGAAATTGCGCTTTAACCTCATTGATCGACTGCCCGTAATATTCCTCAAACTGGTTTACATCATTGTTCATAAAACCAAGGATACGCTCAATACGGGCATCCAGCTGTACTTCCACCTCTTCATCTGAGACCATGATACTGTCCAGCTTAGACTGATTGAGCAACAGCTTATTGGCCATAATCTGGTCCATGATGTCGCAGCGGATGTCATCAGGCAGATTAGACTGCTGCGAAGCCATTAGTGCACGCTGCTCCTCCACTTCAGAGAGTAGGACCAGCTCCCCTCCAACGGTGGCAACGACCTTGTCAATCACCTCACGTTGTGCCCAGCTGTTCGTTCCAATGAACAAAAAGCACAGAGCGCTAATCCAATATTTCATTGCTGTATCCATAATCAGTAATATGTCTTGATGTTATTGCGACGAAGCTCCCGTTGATACATAGCTTCGATCTTATCTTCCAGTAATTTTTCCTTCCGGTTGCGCAGGATGACCTTCCTGGCCTGACCTTTAATATACGAAAGCGGCGCGATGTCTTTCCGGTTCTTCACCTCAAATACCTTAAAATAGTATTGGTACTCATCGTCACGCTGACTAAAGTCCTGCTTGGCGCTGATGTTATCAGCAGTTACTGTGCCCTTGGGCATCTCCCGGGCAATGTCTTCCACTTTGTACCACATGCTGTCTGTCAGCAAATATGCCTCAGCGTGCCGGGAACAGTAATCAACCAGTGGCTTCAGATCTTCCTGTTTGTTATTCCACAACTGCCGCAGCTCGTTTGCTTCCGGCACAGGCATAGGCACCTTGACAAAGTAACAACGGACGATGGGGGTTTCGAGTTGATACTGTTGTTTATTGCGCTCATAAAATTCCGCCAGTTGCTCGTCGGTCACTGTGCTGTCGAGCAGTTCCTGAACCAGTATCTTCTCGTAGTTATGCCGGATCAGCGAAGCCCGGTAATCCCGTACCAGCTTGTCGATATTCAGATCGCCCGGGATATTCTGCTCGGCCTCGTGCAACAGCAGCGCTTCCCGCATCCATCGGTTGGTAAACATCTGAATGATGATGGTACTGTCCTTGCCGGAGGTACCTTCCGGGAACATACCCTCCATATCAGAGATATAGAGCGCTTTGTTATGGACCTTAGCCAGTAATTGGTCTTCGGCAGGAGCTTCCCAATCCCCTGCTGTGCAAGAGGACAGGCCAAGCAATACGCCCAGAAATAACACGGAAAACCTTATCCTTCTCATTGTCGGTCTTTTGGCTAATAAAACGGCGAAAGCCGGACGGCGAAGGGCCCGCCCGGCTTTCGCACCTGCAGCATACCTCCTATTCCTTAATGAGCTTTTTGAATACTTTGCGGTTAATATCCACCTCGTAAGTTTCACGTAGCTCTTCCACCCACTGCTCCTCCAAATAGTCCTGATAATCTGCTACCACGTAGCCGCGTGCTTCATCAAGCGTTTTCGTCCGGGGCTCCAGCAGCGCTTCAATTTTTACAATCTTGAACTTTTGTGCCTGCGGGTTGGGCTCTGATTGCGACATGGCGCCCTTCTTCCACTCCATGCTTTTAAATTCCGGGTACAAGGTTTTGTCCAGGTTTTTGGATTCATGCGTAATCAGAGGGAAAGTGGCATCCGGACCATTGTATTTTTCCAGCACAGCTTCCGGCTCATTGTTTGCGATGAAGGCACGAACGTCCTCCATCTGATCTTTAAGCTCGTTGGAAACCCGGTAAATACTGGTCTCCGCCCGGTTACCATAGCGGTATTGGCCTTTAACCTTTTCATAGAACTTTTCGAGGCCTACGGTGTCCTGAGATGCTTTGTCCCAAACCAGCCGCTTAGTGGCTTCAAACAACAGTATTCCTTCTTCGTACTCCCGCATCAGTGCCTTAAAATCAGGATATTTCGCCTCCAGTTGTTTCTCTTCGTATCGCATTGCGCTCTCGTCGAGGTACTGGCCATACAGCGTATTTACTGCTGAAGCTACATCTTTTCCCCGGCCCATCCGTATACGCTCGCGGGAAGCACGCTCCAAATAATCCGCAAAATCTCCTACCGTAACCTGAAAATCAGGCCCATACTGAAACAACAAAGCATCAGAAGGGGTCTCCGGCGCTCGCCAGCGGAAAGTCAGGAACGTATCCGTCAGGGTTTCCGTGAAATTACTGAGTGCTTCCGGGTATTCCTTCAAGCCGGCATCTTCCTTGATCTGAGCCACCATAGCCGCTTTAGCCTGCTCAAAACGATTATCTTTTTTAATCTCGTTTTCTAAACGACCCCGCTCGATGTTGTAAGGTTGTATGGCCCTGCGGGAAATTAGTTTAAGAATATGCCAGCCAACACTGGTTTTGACAGGCTTGCTATAGCTCCCCTCCTCCTTTAGTCCAAATGCCGCCTCTTCAAAATCTTTGGAAAAACGATTAATACCAAAGAACCCTATATACCCACCATTCGAGGCTGTACGTGAGTCTTCAGAAATAGCTTTCGCCATAGCGTCAAAGTCCGCCCCTGCTTCCAGTGCCTGATAAGCACTATCGATACGGGCCTTAACCATTCTCTCCTCTTCGTCAACATCTGTGCGCAACAAAATATGGGCGGCCTCTACCTCTCCCCGGGCAGGCCGGCGGTCATGCACCAGCAAGGCATGAAAGCCTGCATCCGTGCGTATCGGCCCACTTAGTTTGCCAACCGGTACTTCATAAGCAGCTTTCTCCAACTCGTAAAAACCATTGGGGAAAAGTACAGAGACGTAGCCGATCCGGCCGCCATTGTTCTTTGCAGACTGATCATCAGAAACAGAACGGGCAACAATTTCAAAGTCCTCCCCTTCCTGAATACGCTTCATAGCCCGTTCCAGCTTACCTTTTGCAGCCGCAACTTCTTCCGGCGTGGCTTCCGGCTTAACGGATACAAGAATATGACTGATGTCTACATCCTGCTTAGAACGCTCGTAGGCATCTTTAATCAGCTTTTCTGTTACCTCCTTGTCGATCAGGTAGGAATCGGCCAGTTGACGGCGGTACCCATTAAGCTCATTCATCAGTTCAGGAATGGTATCCAACTGCATTTCGCGGGCTTTGGCCACCTTCAGCTTGAACTTCACGTACAGGTCAAGATACTCTTCCAGAGAAGTTTCTGAAAAATCGGCATTCTTACCATTGGTTTTGGAATAGATGTACACAAACTCAGACTGATGCACAGGCTTGCCATCAATGGTGAACAGGACAGGGTCATCCTGTCCGGAGCTAAGCCCGGGTAGGCATACTACTGCTACCATTAGCATCCAAAAGCGCTTAATCATTAGGTTGAGCATGAATGATCGTTTTTGTTTAAATTTTCTCGCATTGGGGGAGACCGTCGCAAAATTAGCAAAATACCGCACCCTAAAAAATATTGCTGCCTTCCTTATTAGTTTAAGTCGGGGGTGCAGCTGCTGCTCTTGTTCCCGAATGCCTCCGAACTGTCTGCCGGTAGACTCTGCGCACCCGTGTCCCCACGTTCGTAAAAACTTCGTAGGGAATGGTTTTTAGCCGCCGGGCCACCACCTCCACAGATGGTTCTACCCCGAAAATGGTAGCCAGGCTGCCAGCTGCCACATCAGGTATGCCCGTTACATCAGCCATGCACATATCCATGCATACGTTGCCCGCAACAGGTGCCAGCTGCCCGTTGATCACCACTTGATGCTGCCCCTGACTGAGCGCCCTTGGCATCCCGTCAGCATAGCCGATCCCAAGAGTCGCAACCCTTGCACCAGCTGGCAACTGCCCCGCCCGGCTGTACCCTACGGTCTCGCCCGGTTGCAGTGTACGAACTTGCGACACACAAGCCTGCAATTGCATGACCGTTTGCAGTTTGGGTTGCAGCACGCTCGTCTCATCTGCGCCGTAAACACCGATCCCCAAACGCACCATGTCCATATCGTATTGCGGAAAACGGGCAACCCCTCCTGAATTGAGCAGGTGGCGCCGGGGCCGATAGCCGAGGTGACGGTCAAGTTCAGTACAAGCTGCCGCAAATTTGAACATCTGCTGCTCCGTAAAACGATCATGCTCCGGAGCACCACTTGCCGCCAGATGGGCAAAAGTGGTAGCTACCCGGAGATGGGCTTGCCTTGAAATGAAATCACCAACGGCCTGAGCTTCTTCCGGCTCAAAACCCAGGCGGTTCATTCCTGTGTTGAACTCCAGGTGCACTGACATATCAACCTGATATTCGTCCAGGCGGGCAGCCAACGCGCTGAGCAATGAGTATTGGTATATTACAGGCTCCAGCCGTCCCTGCACCAAATGCCCGAAAGCAGCCAGTTCCGTATTCAGGACCATAATTGGGCATTCCACCCCGGCACGGCGCAACTGAAGCCCCTCATCTGCATAAGCAACGGTAAGATAATCCACACCTGCCCGCTCCAATGCCCTCCCCGTTTCAATCAAACCGGAACCATAGGCATTGGCTTTGACCATCACGGCAACCGCTATGCCCGGCTTCAACGCCGACCGGTGTACCTCAAGATTATGGCAAAGGGCATCCAGGTCTACCAGCAGTGTGGCTTGATGCAGGGGCGCCCCTAAATAGCCCAACAAGTCGCTATATACCGGCTCACTACCCGCAAACACAAGAAATAAAGTATTCGAAAAACGATGGCTGCCAAAGTATTGGCGGGCTGCCGCAGGGCTGCTCAGCGCAACAAAAGGACGCCCCGTGCTGACCTCTTCCTTGAACCCCCAGCCTATAATCTGGTCCACGGTACTATCCTGAAGCTGTAACTGCCAATTTTCGGGGAGCGCTTCCCGGTCACCCATCAGCACACATTGCCCACCGTAAGCCGGGCGTTGCTGAGCATAGAGCAGCAGCCCCTGCAACTGCGGCAGGCTACCGGCTGGCAACCGGGCATAAGCATTACCGTTTTCACCTCCAATAATTTCCACTTGTACCGGACCCATCAAACTAACTTTCTGCTACAGGTCAAATCCAATATCCGTACGATAGTATTTTCCTTCAAATTGTACGCGGGCGGCATTTTCCAGCGATTGCTTTACAGCTTCTTTATAATTGCCTGCCAGTGAAGTCAGGGCCAGCACGCGGCCACCGTTGGTTTTCACTGCCCCATCTTCGGTTTTTGTACCGGCATGCAGGATCAGGCTGCCCTCTACCTGCTCCAGTCCCGTGATGATTTTACCCTTTTCATAGGCTTCCGGGTAACCGCCGGATACCAAAAAGACGGTGGCGGCACTTTGCTCTTCCACTTCCAGTTTTTTGCTTTCCAAGGTGCCATCACCTATAGCAGCCAGCAATTCCACGAGGTCGCTCTTAAGGCGTGGGAAGACTACCTCCGTTTCGGGGTCCCCCATCCGGCAGTTGTATTCAATGACGTAAGGGTCCTCTCCTACTTTGATCAGCCCCAGGAAAATAAAGCCTTCGTAGGGTGCCTCCAGTTCCTTAAGCCCGGTAAGGGTGGGGCTGACAATCCAGTTTTCAACTTTCTTCAATAGCGTATCATCCACAAAAGGGACCGGGGAGATGGCGCCCATGCCTCCGGTGTTCAGGCCGGTATCGCCTTCCCCTATACGCTTATAATCCTTCGCTATAGGCAGGATTTTATAGGATTTGCCATCAGTAAGCACAAAAACAGAAAACTCAATACCATCCAGAAAAGCCTCAATGACCACCCGCTCGCTCGCTTCCCCGAACTTTCCACTGAGCATCGCCTTAAGCTCTGCTTTTGCTTCTGCCCGGTCATTGAGAATCAACACGCCCTTGCCTGCTGCCAGGCCGTCTGCTTTCAAGACGATGGGCAGGTCCTGACGATCAATATAGGAAAGCCCTTCCTCCAGCGTTTCCGGCGTAAATTCGGCATAGGCCGCCGTGGGTATATCGCGCTGCTGCATGAATGCTTTGGCAAAAGCTTTGCTGCCTTCCAGCTTTGCCCCCAGCGCTGATGGCCCGATCACACGCACATGCTTCAGGGTATCGTCTGCTTTGAAGTAATCATAAATCCCCCGCACGAGTGGCTCTTCGGGGCCAACGACGACCATACTGATTTCCTTTTCGAGCACATATGCACCCACTGCCTCAAAATCGTTGGGGCTGAGGGCAACATTGGTCCCATGTTGGGCCGTACCCGCATTACCGGGCGCAATAAATAAAGCTTTACAAAGCGGGCTTTGGCTCATCTTCCAGGCAAAAGCGTGCTCCCGCCCGCCACTGCCCAACAAAAGAATATTCATGCGTTCTTTTTTTGCAAATATACTCTTCCCTTATCGGATAACCATGCCACAGTACTTTTACTGCGTTTTTGTGCAACTAAATCGCCTGTTAGACCGTCATGCTAATGAAAAACTACTTACCCTATGCGTTACCTGTTTATCCTTTTGCTTTTGCCATTGCTGCTTCCGGCTCAACAGGACAGCTACTTTGTATTGCGCGGACAAGTGCTGAATGCCAAAACCGGGTCGCCCCTGTCTCATGCTCATGTTGGCATCCCGCAGCGAGCCATTGGCACAACAAGCGGCTACGATGGCAAATTCACCCTGAAAGTACCGGAGTACTACCGTGGCTCCGAGCTACAGGTTTCCTACCTGGGCTTTAAAAACTTCCAAAGATCTATTGCTGGCATAAACGGGCCCCTGACCGTCCGCCTGCAACCTGCGCCCTCCATGCTTCAGGAAATCGTGGTGATGGACGAACAAACAATCGAAGACATCATCCGCAAAGCGGTCCGGCGTATCCCGGACAACTACCCCGACTACCCTACCTCCATGACTGGTTTTTACCGGGAGTCCAAAACCAACTCAGATCAGGATTACATCTACCTCGCAGAAGGAGTGCTAAACCTGTATAAGACCAGTTACAAAAACGACAAGGAAGGTCAGGTAGGGCTGGTTCAGGGCCGGCAAGTCACCCTTGTCCCGGAGGAAGAACTGCGCAACAGTACTGGCTTTTCTTCCGGCCACCTCGCTGCCGACCGGTTTGACTTTGTTAAAAACCGGGAGGACTTTCTGGAAGAGGACAACTTCGGAGCCTACAAATACTGGGTCTCCAACATCACCACCCATAACGACCGGCCGGTATACGTCATCAGCTTCGACCAGGAGGCGGGAGATCAACGCGCACGCATGAAAGGCGAGCTTTACATTGATACCTCTTCCTACGCATTCGTGCGCGCTTCCTTTGAAATCCTGCCCGATGCACAGCGCAAATACAATGACTATCCACTCTACACGGGCAACTGGAAAGGCAACCGTTACTTCGTCAACTACCGTGAGGTTGACGGGCGCTGGCACCTCAGTGAAGCGCTCCGGGAAGGGACCTGGCGCGATGGCGGCATCTATACCAATGAACTAATTGTAACGGAAGTCAAACCCGGCCGCGGAAAGGTCATCCCCTACATGGAACAACTGGACCGGAACGACCGGTTCCTCGACCGGACCGGAACCTACGATGAAGACTTCTGGACGTCCTACAACACCGCCCCTATCAATGATGAACGCCTGGCAGAGACGGTACGGCAGCTTAACAATCAGGATAAAGCAACCGAGGTTTTTGACACTACTTTTCTCAATACCCTGCGGCGGCAACAGGATTCGATTCCGCAGGTACAGTCTCAGAGCCAGCCAGGCCGCGACAGTTTCAATATCAGCTATGCTCCGGGCAGCCCTCCGGTTCTAAGAGGCGCCTCCAATTGGGGCTTTCATTTCAGCTATGGAGCTGGCGTTCACTTTCTGCCAACGGAAGCTGCCGCCTATACGTTGGGCGTTTATACCACCTCCCCGGAAGGAACGCCTATTCTGGAGCTGACAGATAACCTCGAAGCGCGCAATATCGAGCCTGTTTACCAATGGGCCCTCGATATCACGTACCAAGACCGGTACCTGCTGCGGTGGACCCTTGCCCGGGACCTGTGGAACAGCATTTACCGGGAAAGTGCAATTGGAGGTGGCTTCCAGTTTAACCTGACCAAGCGGTACCGCCCGTTCTATGTACGTCCCATGGCCCAGTTTAGCCGCATGTTTTATGCCAGAAAGCTGGGTGAAGCGGATAATGACTACGGCAACTTTGAAGCAGATGACAAAACCATTAAAGCCAATAAGGTGAATATGTACCTCGGAGACCGCATATACAGTTGGAAGTTCAGTCTGGAAATGGCTATTGAGCTAAACCCCAGCCGGGAGCTCTTTGTACGGGGCGACTACCGGGTGCCCTTCCGCCATTCAGACCGGGTTTTTCTAAGAGAACGGGGCCGTGTATTCCCTAAGCGGGCAGAACTCACCACCAACGGGCAGGAAGTCAGAGCATGGCGGGAAGGCGTGGAAGGCATTAGCCCGATAGCCGGTACGCTGCCCACTTATGCCATCACAGTAGGCATTTTGCTCAAGTAAGAAGGCTATCGGCTGGCAAAGGTACATTGGAGCCGGGAGTCTGAATAAAAAGCGACCATCCTGCCGAGCGGACAATAAAGTCCATGATACGGATCAGCTGGTTGCCCTCCAGGCGGGCTTCCTGCATGAGGTCGCTCCCCTTGGCTTTTTCCCTGAGCATTGCCTTTGCATTGGCATTCAGCCGGGTATAGTCTTCCGGGGCAAAACTATTGAAGAAGCTTTCAGACAGGTTTTTGTAAGCAATGGTATGGTCAACCGAAAGGATTTCCGGCTCCGGGATATGGCTGAGCACTACCCGTTTCTGCGTGCTATCTGCTGTGATTTTGATATTTTTCAGGTCGTACCCCACTAAAACCTTGCCTTCCACCTGAAGAATCGCCTTCTTGGAGAAGGAAAACGTGCTCGGCATCGGTACATAGACCGTAAAACGCCGAATATTCGTCTCGTCGTACAACTCACTGAAATGCCCCTCTACAGTGACCAGCTTGCAGACCTCCTCTACCCGATTAAGCAGTACCGTGCTGTTCTGAATGGTCGTTTCGGGTGCCGGGGAGTTGCGCAGCAGGCTGTAAGCCAGTCCGAACCCAGCTCCAAATACAGCCAGCAATCCTATAAAGACCAACACTCGCTTAATCATGAAATGCTATTTAACTTCGGCGCGGAGGTCATGCCGGAGGTTTTTGTAATCTTTGAGCACTGCCTTGACAGAACCGACTGATAGCGGGGATTCTATCAAAAGCGGCAGGCGGTTTTGATCATCCGTGACCCAAATGTTCATCTCTGTGTCATCATCAAAGATATCGCCGGCAATGACTTCGGGGCTTACCCTTATTGTATTGAAGCGCCCCAGCCCCTTGACTTTGACATCCCCTTCCTTCCCCGCATAAGTCATCTTCAGGGGCCAGGACTCTTTGTCCATGAATACTTTCAGTGGAAGCGCATCACCTTTCTTATAATTGGTGATATCCACATTACGGAGGAAGTAAACCATAGAAAGCACATCATGCATACAAGGGTCAATATCATATTTGGCCATTTCTGCCGTTTCCTTAGACTTGCCGCGTAAGGAGAAGGCTTTGCCCTTGTCCTGATCAAAAGTCACCCGGTCATACAAGCGGTACTTCCCTTCTTCCACATCCCGTACAGACACCTCCGGCAGCAGGGTTTTCTTATCTACATAGCTCTCGTAATAATCGCGCACCTTAAAAAACCACTCGTAGGACTTGTAAGTCGTGCCCATAGCAGAAAAATGGAACTGATCATCCAGTTCCTTAACCTTAAATTGAACCTCGCCAGCCGAGAGCCAGACAAAGTTCCAGTTGTAATAAAGCTTATAGGTTATGGTTTCTCCATCTTTGAAAGCCTGGTTTTCAACAGCACAAGTGACCGCTTGATGGGTTAAATGGCTCTGCGTTTGAGCCTGTTTATTCTGATGAGGGCTCAACGTGGCGATCAGGAAAAGAACCGGAAACGCCATTGCGTTGACTTTCAGGGGCATTTGCATCATAACCTAGCGATTTTAAGACATTTATTTTGACGATAAACATCACTCCAAGTAACGCGGGGAAGGCGAGATTTAGTATAAACAACCCGAAAGTAGCGCCCAGTATACTCAGTTCATTGGCTGAGAAGGGCGCCCAAACCAAAAGCGCAGCCTCACCCCTGGCCAGCAGAGCAGCCACCGGTGGCAGAGGTACTGTAGCCTGAAAAAGGAAAATAGTGGCAATACCGCTAAGCGCACCAATCAGGGGGGCGGAAATGCCAAAGAACCGTATCATCAGGTAGTACTGCAGGCAATAAACACTGTAACGGGCAAAGGCCAGTAACAAGGCTTCTGCCAGCTGTCTCCGGGTGAAACTTCGGATCATCAGCACTGGCTTAAGCCACTTCCGGGGCACGGGCAGCGTACGGAGCAATACGGCCAGCCAGTGCAGGTTGAAATAGAACAGGTACGTCACCCCTATGCCGGCAAACAACACCCACCAAAAGCTGCTGATCAATAGCCTGGGCAAGCCTCCCTGTACTTCCAGGTAGTACAATGCCCCCAGCAGCCCCCCGGTAAATAACGCAAGCAACTGGGCCACGTTGCCGGCCATTGTGGCAACGACGGCATGCCAGTTGTGCAGGGCAGGGACGGCAAGGATCCGCCCACCGTAGTCCCCAATCCTATTAGGCGTGAACAGGGACAAGGTAATGCCGGAAGCCACAGCCTTGAAAGCTTGCCATGGTTTAATGGGCCAGAAGGGCCTCAGCAGGCGTTGCCACTTCCAGCTTTCCAGCCACCAGTTAACGGGCATCAGAAGGATTGCCGGCAACAACCACCATTTGCTGCTTTCTCCAAGGCGGTAGCTCAACTGCTCCCAGAGGTCAGAAAGCCGCTCCTGCCCGCCAATCTCCTGATAGAGGATATATAGTAATGCTGCAACGATCAATACCTTGAACGCTGCATCCAGCCAAAAGCGATAATCGCGGTTCAGGCGCATGCGCAAATGTTTTAACTAACAAAATCGTTCAAAGTATTTGTTGCCAGATGAAATTAACCTATATTGCGGAAGCATGGCAATTGGCGCAATATAAACGACTTTCTTGAAAACTGAAGATTCTTCTTACCGCTTACTCGGTGTTGACCCCGGAACTAACATCCTGGGATATGCTATTCTTGATATCAAGGGCCGCAAAATGGCGCTTTGTGACATGGGCGTCATTTACCCGGGCAAGTTCAATACACATCAGGAAAAGCTACAGCACATCTTTGAACGCCTGCAGAGTATTGTGGATATCTATCAGCCCCGGGAGATGGCAATCGAAGCCCCTTTCTATGCGAAGAATCCGCAATCCATGCTTAAACTTGGCCGGGCGCAGGGGGTTGCCATTGCTGCCGCGATGACCAAGGGCGTAGGCATCACAGAATACTCGCCCCGAAAAATTAAGCAATCGGTCACCGGTAAGGGAAATGCAAGCAAGGAACAGGTAGCCGCCATGCTCGGCAACATTCTTAAGTTTAATATGGATGACTATTACCTTGATGCCACGGACGCCCTCGCTACCGCTGTCTGCCATTTCTATCAGTCCGGTAGTGTACTCAAGGGGAAAAAACGCTACAGTGACTGGAGCAGCTTCCTAAAAGACAACCCCGGACGAAAAGCGTAAGTGCTTTGCCGCCCGGGGCTGTCCGTATTTTCTCTTCTGTTCAAAGCGCCACTTTAGCACGCACTTCTGCCGCAAGGGCTTCCATAGCCTCGCTACTCATTTCAATAGGCTTGCGGGTGATGTCAATTTGTGCTTCTTTCTGGAAAGGGATAAGGTGGATATGCGCATGCGGTACTTCAGTACCAATAACCATTACCCCTACCCGTTTGCAATCAATTACAGATTCCAGTGCTTTGGCCACCCGTTTGGCAAAAATCATAGCTCCGCCCAGTAAGTCATCCTCCACATCAAAGAGATAGTCTACTTCCTGCTTAGGCACCACAAGCGTATGCCCTTTGGCAAGCGGTCGTATATCCAGGAACGCATAGTAGCGATCGTCTTCAGCGATTTTGTAAGAAGGGATTTCCCCTTTTATAATTTCCGTGAAAATGGAAGCCATAATGCTTAGTCAATTGAAATGTTCATGACCTCAAAGTCGATATTTCCCCTTGGGGTTTCGATGGTTGCAATCTCTCCGACTTCCTTTCCCAGGAGGCCCTTGCCAATCGGGGAGTTGACAGATATCTTTTTGGCCTTAAGGTCTGCTTCTGACTCAGAAACCAGGGTATACTTTACAGTTTTGCCCGTTTTGGTATTCTTTATGAGCACATTGCTGAGGACAGTCACCTTGGACATATCCAACTGACTGGCATCCAATATCCGGGAATTGGACAAGACTTTCTCCATTTCGCTGATTTTCAACTCCAGCATGCCCTGAGCATCTTTTGCTGCATCATACTCAGCATTTTCTGACAAGTCGCCCTTCTCGCGTGCTTCCGCAATGGCAGCGGCTACTTCCTTCCGCCCTTTGGTCTTCATTTCGTCCAATTCGGCTTTCAGCTTTTCATATCCCTCTTTGGTCAGATAATTAATACCAGACATAATCTATAGTTTGATTAAAACAATAGTGCCCCGCACAGCCCACCGTATTCGCTAGGCGCTTTATATAACTGACGTCAACCGTGCCTGCTTTCTGTAGGAATCCGGACAGAAGGCCAAAAGTAATCACGGGAAAAACTTCAGAAATGAAAGCGTAGTATGTGAGTGGAACAGGGAACTTCCTATTCTTATACGAAAAGGCAAGAACGCTCCTGTACTATTGACGGAAGCGTTCTTGCCTCTAAGTAAAAAACAAATATAAGTGAAACCCCTGAATTAAGCAAGTATCAGGGGGCTATCTTAAATTGAGATGCGTACACCGATGTTGTGGGTACCATTCCAGACACGGGTAGTCCGGTAAGCGTAGTCAATCGCAAAACGCGAAGCACGGCTTTCCGGAGTGTCCTTGCCCAGTGGTACAGCAATCGTTGCACCTGCGCTCAGCCCGGTATAAATCGGGTCATCGAAGGTATCCGCATCACCGGCACCAAACTCATAACGGTAACCACCACGAACCATAAAGAAGTCCTTGAGTGAGTACTCGATACCACCACCAACCTGATCCTGAGAGAAGGAGTTGGATGTAAAGTTACCCAGTACTGTGATGCGGTGCGTGCCACCGGTAATCAGGAAATCGTAAGACAGTCCGATGTTCAGCATAGAAGGCAACTCAAAGTCTGCAGCACGCTGATTGAACGTCAGCTCATATCCCCCGTTATTTGGAGAAGGGCCCTGAGTGGTGAGTCCTTCACCACCATATTGCATACGGCCACCAATATTGCGAAGTGCGATACCAAACTTGAAGTTGTCATTCTCTCCGGTAACATACTGAACGCCCGCGTCAAGCGCAAAGCCAAACGCGTTCACATCCGCGATAGACTCTGAAACGCCACGGAAAAGCACACCAACGGAGATTTTGTTCTCGAAGGTATGCGAATAACCAATGCCCAGATTAAAGAAGCTGGGTGAAAACGTTGAACCGGTACCTCCCGGCTGATCAGTAGTCGTCACAGGGATATCACCGAAATCCACAGACATCAGGCTGATACCGATCGCGCCAGACTCCCCTACCTTCTGAGATACACCCAGCCCGTTGAGGAGAATATCTGTACCTTCCAGATACCGGCCGTGTCCGATCTGCACTTCTGTTTTATTGATACGGGATAAGCCTGCCACATTGATGCGCATGGCTTCCACACCCGACACAAAAGAGGTTGTCATTGAGTGCAACCCTGCACTTTCTGCCCAGGGGTTGAGCAGCAACTGCGCTGCTCCTGCCTCACCTTGACGGTCCGGGTTACCTGCGAAGGCAGATTCTGTGACACCCCAAACCAAAGCCACGGCAAAAAGTAAAGTAGTAATTTTATTCATACCAAATATTTTGAGGAGCTTTCTGCCTCCTTCCAGGGAGGCAGAAAGACTCTCTAAATTTTAAAATTCTAAGGTTGCTTACAACCCAGATGGGTCAAACTGACGGTTCACACCGAACCACTTAATGGTTCTTTCACCAAGTCCTTCCGCTGCAACGTGAATGAGGTATACACCACTTGCCACCGGGATACCTTTGCTGTTGTTCAGGTCCCACTCCAATGCAGGGGTGACCTGATTACGCTCAACGGCACGGTTACCTCCTTCCGGAATGGTTCCGATCTCATCACGGTTGTACTGACGGATAAACTTGCCCTCGAGTGTGTAGATGGTCACCACACATTTCTCTGGCAGGTTTGTGATCTTAACCGTAGTTGTGAACTGTGAAGTCTCATAGTCTGAGAAGCCATAGTATGGGTTCGGCACTACAAGAATGTCCTCCAGTGCATCAGCAATACCTTCCTCATCAAGCTCAGTAGGAGCTGCGCCCTCGATAGAGAACTGATACTTCGGATGGTAGTTGTTCTCACCTGTACCGGTACGCTGATCGCCATCAATATTGTCGACGTCCACTTCTACCTGATATGGATTGGTCACACGGAGTTTCACACGCACTTCCTCTCCTCCGGGAATAAGCCCCTGCTGGTAGTTAGTGAATGGGAAATCGTTGTTACCGATCATCAGGCCAGCCCAGGTGATTTCACGTACGGAGCGTACCTTAGACAATGGTAGTGGGCTTGGCTCGAAATTATCCCGGAAGCTTGCACAGCTATCGTAAGGTGTTTTAGTAACGTAAATCATGTGCTGACCACCTGCGTATACTGGCAGCAAGCCAAGGTTCGCAACCTCAGGAATCACAATCTGGCTGGATGGGTTGAACATCATGTCCGCTCCGTTATTGCCATCCGTGAAAGTCACAGCTGTATCTGCCAGCAATGGGTTATCAGGGCGATAAACAGAGTTCTCTCCGAAGAAGATATTCAGGCGCTGACCTGTTTCCACATCGATGGCATAGCCTGGGAACCACCCCATGCCGTTGCCGTCTTCATCCGGTATAGGAAGGCCATCAGGCCCCGCCTCTTTGCCTACTGAAGGAGCGGCACGCAGATCAAACTGATTCACATTACCCTGAGTGGTAAACCCGGACTCTGTGTAGAAACGGTTGGCTGTTTCGATAACGACACAGCGGCTCCAAAGATCCTTATTTGGTGTGAATACGATATCGACATTATTCAGATCTTCCAGGTCCATCTGGTTACGAACGATACCGCTACCACTGTTGTTAGCCCAAACCGGGCTGATGAATGGGAGCTGGAATTCTCCGCGTGCGGTCCAGTCAAGCAGATAATAAGGCATAAGTGGCGCCTCACCAAACTGCGTCAACCCACCATCCGGGTCAATCGCAGCATCCCGCTCTCCATCAGCAGTCGACATGTAATCGAACAACTGGCTGTTGCCAAAACCTGCCTGACCTCCGGTGAGGTCAAAGTTCTCAGGAATGTAAGCTACCCATGGATTCGCAGCATTGCCTCTTTCGTATTCGATATCAAAACCGATGTAGCCGTTTTCTTCGGTTTCCTGCTCACCTGGCTCAGCAACCTGACCAATGTTTACAGAGAAACCAAATTCAGCGATAATCTGCTCATTCAGAACCTCTATCGTGCGTGCAGACATGATTTCAGTACCGTCACCAAGGTTGCGAAGCACCCAGCGGGCGTCATCTTCCAGGGTTTCATCATCCATATTGCTGTCCATAAATTCAATCTCGAATTCGCCGTCAACAACATCAAGCGGATTGTAGATCAGGATTTCAATTGGACCGGCACCCGGAGCGTACACCAGGTTTTCTTTGTAAGATTCTCCATCTGCAAACGCTTCCTCCATTCCTGCATGAGTTTCCTCACTCAGGTCCAGGAAGTTACGACCTGCACCGACTCCGTCAATACGCGTGATGATGGCACCATCACCATAAGCCGCATTCAGGTCCTGATAAATAATAGGCCTTGGTATGGCAGTGTACGGCAAACCATCACCATTAGGTCCGATGTTACCACGACCCTCCAGATAAGGTTCTGGCTGGCCAAGTACCGTTTCAGGATCGAATGGCTCATACTCATTGTAAGCATAGGCTACTGCTACAAAGTAATATTGCTTGTGGTTGATTAGTGAGCGGGCGCCCTCAGCGAAGGCATCCTCCGTCACCCGGAAGGTATGCTGAATGCCGCGGTTACGTCCTTCCACCTGCAACTCAGGCACATAATAAGGCTCTCCGGTTGGGTTATCAACAGATACCCAGTTGAAGAGGCGGTCTACGCCATTCGTAATATCGACCTGTGCAATAAGGCGCACAAGACTTGGATTATTAACATTCTCAGGAGTCAGGCCTACGTTAGGACCAGCCACCTGATAAATCTTATACCCTTCAAACACATAAAGGCTGTCCTCAACCGTCTCAGGAATCTCGAGCCCGCGCTCTGCGTAAGCTTCGAAAGCGTTGTTGGACTGTACCTCGTCATTAGTTAGGACAAGGATCAGCTCCTCATCCAGTTCGATAATATCGATATCCGGTGCATCTGGTCCGTCCACAATATCAAAGCAGTTGTCAAACAGGGCCTGTGCAATATCATCGGCCTGCTGCAACTGACGGATGGAAGGACAAGGGTAAGGTTGATCAGCAACCCAAACCACACCAATAATCAGCTCATTCACCGCACCCGGGCTTAGCAGGAAGGGACCGGAAGCCTGAATCGTACGGCGGTCCTGGCCAAGCGTTACATTTGCGGTACACATGGACCATCCGTCTACATCGTCTGGAGCTTCTGTGTAAGCGTAATCAATAGGTTCAGTACCATCCTGGTAGGCTTCGCCTCCGTAGGTAAATGGTGTACCATCACGCCAGTGGCCTGTGAGGTACCGGTAGTACTCAATGGGCTGACCGGGGTCAGAAGTACCCGGAGGTGTTCCCGGAAGGCCCCCATTGTTATAATAGGTGAAGGAAGACATGCCCAATTCAATAGCAGTATCTGGGTTTTCCCCTACTTCGATTGGAATCAACTCGCCATTCTCACCAAAACGTACCGGAGCAAGTGGTCCACGGAAGTAGTCAACCCCAAGCAGCGGAATTTCGTCACAATAGGTGTTCACCCCACCGGGACATGTACATCCTGTCTGCCCGTCCAGTGCATCTTCGTTGTATACATAACCTAAACTACGTACGGTATCACAACCGATGAAGTCATCTGTGTAGCAACCCAAATCCGGGTCAACCCACATTGCAAAGAAAGTAGAATCGATCGGCTCAAGTGCACGGTTAATCAGCTTATAACGCTGGAAGGTCATGTCGTTCAGCTCATCGTTTGTAGCATAGCCAAAAGCCTGAACCTGAATCTCCATACGGATTGGATCCGCGTTAGACTGTGTGTGAACGTTACCGTTATCATTGTAGATCCAGAAGATCATTTCATCCGGATATTGAGGGTCCGGACATCCGCGAATCTCAATAATTGGGAAGTCACCATTCAGCGGGTTATACAAACCATCTGCATCCTGATCGGCAAATCCGGCAAGGCCCTGAGCAGTATTTGGCAGTTCAAAGCCATTAACATCAAAGAAATAAGGGTTGCCACGACCAGGCCAGCCACGTACACCACTTGGTATTTGTGAAGCCTCGTAGGGCGTTCCGTTTTCGATAGACTCATTGTAGAGACGCAGGTGCTCATCAATTTCGTCACCGGTCACGACAAAGAATGCATCCCAGTTAGAACAAGTTTCCTGGTCAGTCTCACCTGGGTTTTCCGCGTTAAGCGGAGTCAATGGACCAGACCAGAAGTCGGTAGCACCGCTACTGCGGCCGTAAGTCTGAGCAGCAAGCTTAAGGTTACCTGCGGCATCCACACCACCGAGCCAAACGGCACCGGCAAAGATGGAAGACACTTCAGGCTCACCAGGCGGGACCTTCGGCACGACGTAACGACCGTCGTTGCCATCCCACCATACGTCGCCTCCGGTTGTCAGACGGGCACGAACGTTGTTCACCGCCTGATCGCGCTGAGCTTTGGCCACATCACAGTTAGACCGGAAGCTGACTTGATCGTTGTTATTATTGGGGGCATTCTCTCGTTCGGGATTGACGTGGGCAGAAGCCACGGCAACCGAAAGTACGGCTCCCAATAAAGTGAATAATATTTTACGCATAGCACGCATTTTTAAAATTGAAAGAATGAAGAATGACTGCCCCCGCCGCCAACCATGCAAGGCAGGCGGCGGGGCACATCAAAAGTTGTATTAGAAATCAAAGATTGCACCCAGGTAAATCCGCCGTGGAAGGCTGAAGAAGTTAGGGTTCAACATCCGCCACTGATAAGATGCCAGGAAGGCCTGTACGTCCCGCTGAGAAGCATCAATACTCTGGATTTGGCTCTGTCCGAAAGGTGAAGCCAGGTAGCCGTCATCTTCAGGAGAACCAGTCGCAGAATAAACATTGATCACGTTACGGCGGTCAAGAAGGTTGGAAACCCGACAGTAAATGTTGAGCCCCATGTTCTTGCCGATGTTGAAGTTCTTGTCAATCCGTGCGTTAAGTACATAATTCCAGGGCAGGCGTGCACCATTCAGTGAGCCAATCACACCAGCACCGCCCAACTCCTGAGGCAGGCTCGTGGCAGTGAATGGACGACCGGATACGGCTGTTGCCTGCAGGTTCAGACCTGCGTTGGCAAGGATGTCTGAACCAAACAAACGTGGCCCGTTGTACTGCTTCCCTGATCCGTAGCGGTAATCCAGTACGGCAACGATGCGGTGACGCTCATCAAAGTTAAGTGGGAACAGCGTACGAAGTACACCACGGTTGGCTACGTTACGCTGTGATTCTGCGTTTGACCCTGTACCGTCAGCAAACTGAAGCGTATAGTTCAGGTTCAGAGATACATTACCTGTCCGACGCAGGTCATAAGCAAGTGAGAAGCCTTTAACTGTACCAAAATCCAGGTTGTCAAAAGTCGTGTAACGACCAATAATCGGAACCGGGAAGAAGGTACGCAGCTGAATCATATCGCGCATCTCCTTGTAGTAGGCAGCGATCTTCAAAGCAGAGGAGTTAGACAGCTTCTGCTGGAAACCTACTTCATAGTCAATGGTACGCTCCGGACGCAGGTTCGGGTTGTTCCGATCCAGGTTAGGGCGGTCAAAGAAGTAGAAGAAATCCAGCGGAGACGCGATCGAGTTTGATGGCGGGCGCTGAACAAGGATATCATAGTGAGCGAAGAAGTTCGCCTCATCAGAAATCGGGAAAGAGAAAGCCAGACGCGGCATCACATTAACCTGTACTTCGTAATCCTCAAAGGATGCATCCGGGTTGAAGTCCTCCTTCTTGATGTAGTCAACATCCTCTCGGGCACGCTCACTTGCGTAGATCGGGTTGACAGTGCCACCTTGAAAAATGAGGGCAGGGTTGTTTACCGGGTTACCATTAGGACGGAACCAATTTTCACCATCGCGGTAAGCCTGAACGTTTTCGCCTGACTCATCAACGTATACCTTAAAGTCATCACCAATACCACCAGGACGCTCCCCACCGAATTGAGTGTGGTAGTCCTCTGCACCAAGTATCTCGTAAAGAGAGAAGTTGTCCTTGAGTACGCTTGTGTTCGCATCATAGCGGTCAACCCGTACACCTAAACGGAAAATGATGTCCTTAAAGGTGAACTTATCCTGAATGTAGGCTGCACCGTAAATCGGACGGAAAGGCGCTACCGGGAAGGTACGCAGCCCGGTAACGGGGTCACGGGTGGTAAAGAAGTCCTCAAAAGAACCATTAAAAGCATTACCAAGGTAATCGTAACCAAAGTAACTCAGGATAGGCGAGCCACCAACAACAAAGTCGTTCAACTCCCGGGCTGAGAACATATCCAGGCTCAGCTGATCAGGAGAAAGGGCATCTATATTCACGAAGTCCTTAAGGCCGTCACCGGTTACATTACGAACACGCTCATAGAACTGAGCTTCGTCCCCCGGTGTAATCACAACATCATGGATAGCGCCCATGAACTGCTCACCGGTAAATGGATTGATAATCGGAGCACCTGTCTGTGGATCAAATACAGGTACCACGTCCAATGTATCACTAAGTGGACGGTTGTCTTCTCCAAATGGAATACCCTGAATATGGCTGTTTGCCAGCTGACGGGAAAGCAGCCACAGAGAACGTGGATTGATGGACCATTCGCGGTTGATCCGCTCCTCGTACCAGACACCCAGCTGAATGTTGTGGCGGCCTTTGTCAGAACCACCCGGCACCAGGTCGAAAGAAGTACGCGCCTGGAAAGTATAGGTATCCCGATCGCGCTTACGGTTCAGGTTGTATACCGTACCAACATTAGTATGGAAGTTCCACGAACTGCTAAATACGGAGTTGGTCACCCCATTGAAAGTATTAAAGGCCTGCAGGGTAGGTGGTATCTCAAAGGCATCACCATCCTGGAAAACGTTGTTGTAGTTGGCCAGAACCGGATTTACATCACCCGGTGTATAGTCGGTCAGTACCTGTAGGTAGTCTGTATGAATGGCTACCACGCCCAGTGAATCGTCCGGCTGAATGTCCCAGGTAGGGCGCCATTCCTGTTCGAACTGACCAATGTAGCCATAGTTAAACAGGTTATCGCCATGACGCGGGTCTTCAAGATCCTGAAGGTTCTTTTCATATCCAAACTGTAGCGTATAGCTTGCATTCTGAATCAAAGAGCCACCACTTTCATCTCCGGAGTTGGCACCGCCCAAACGGTGACGGAAGCGGAAGTTGCCACGGTAGTTCTGCTCATTGCTCGTTGGGTTATTCTGCAGGTTGAGCAGGCGCCAGTTTGTCCCGGTTTGAGAGCCTTCACCTGGCGTGAACTGATTGGCCTGATCATATGCCTGAGCTGTAATCGTAATATCGATTGCATCGCTCAAACGGGCATCCAGTTTACCGGTAAGGTCATAACGAGTATACTGCTCATTGGGCTGAAAATCCAGGATATCCACGTCCTCGTTAGTGAGGAAGTCAGCAGCAACCAAACTGTTACCTCCAACTTGGATAACTGGATTGGCCTGCAGTTCTGCCAGCACCTCATCTTTCACTCTGAAAATAGGCGTTGCGGGCGGGTCATCATCCAGCTGATCTGTCAAACGACCTGCAAGGCGGAAGCCCAAAATAGACTCTCCTTTTGTACCATCTTCGTTCCGTTTCTTTAAGATAGGACCTGAGAGGTTGAAGCCCACAAGTCTCTGATCGAATGCATCCGTAAACTGAGAAGTCTCTACTTCAACACCACCGGAGAACTGATTGGATGGCCCTTTGGTTGTAATCGAAATGATACCACCGGTCACGTCACCGTACTGCGCTTCGATACCACCGGTGATGACCTGTAGCTGCTCGATTTCCGATTCCGGAATCAGGTTACCCTGTACACGGATACCGTCTACGTAGTAATCGGTTGCGTTGCTCCGGGATCCCCGGACGGCGATAGCGTCCCCTTCATCCGCACTGGCCAAGCCAGCAGTGGTTGCGGCGAGCGCGTTGATGTTACGTGTAGGGAGGTTCTTGATTTGATCACTGGTGATAGTTGCCCCCTGTGTGGTGTTATCCTGCTCTACGAGCGGCACCTTATAGGAAGTAACCACGACCTCATCGAGGTTAACCGCATCCGAGGTCATTGTGATATCGAGGCGGTTGGCCTTACCAGCGAAGACTTTTACGTCTTCCACACGCTGCTTATTGTAGCCAACATAGCTGGCTTCAACATCATAAGTACCGGGATCGATTTCATTGAAGGCATAGTTACCATCAAAATCGGTCTCAGTACCAGTAATGAGTACTCCGTTTTTGTAGAGTGCTACCGAGCCGAAAATAATCGGCTCCCCGGTATCGTCTACCACCTCTCCCTGAAGCGAAGTCTGCCCGAAGACAGTCGCTCCCGAAAGGAGGAGTACGAATAACACGAGTAAATTACGTACCATAAAATTTCCTGTTTTAAAATTTCGACAAACCAATGGGTTTCCCTAGCTGTGTAAATTAATGTTCGCTCTCTTTCTAACCTGATGATTATCAGGATTTATCGCTTTGTTTCCTGCTTGATGCTTTTGGGATTTGTGAGAGGGAGGTCACCTGCTCATTCCCAAAAGTAGGAAATAATCTGTGTTCTTCACCAATCACATTTGTGCATAAGTCAGGTTTCTGATTTTAAAAAACCTGCTTTCCCGTTCTATTGGATAATGAGGCTTTAGCTAAACGGACCGCGCAAATATAACGCTTCCTTGTTAATTCCAAAGAATGATATTTTAGTCCTCTGGCTGACAAGGAATTTATCCTCTAGCCTACTTGTGATGATATTACCTGCTCAGCCCAAAGGGACGAAACCTTTACCCCCACCAATCAGGATTTTGAAATCAATAAACCCTGACCAACAAAGAGAATATGTCGGCAATTAGCACAAACAACGGCTCCCTTCCTGCACCGCCTTTGCGTATGCACTGACCTGCCCAAATTCCCTGATATAGCCCATCCGATAGTTTGCCACGTAGTATTCCCTTCAAAATTCCCAAATAAGGAATTAAATTTACGATCAATTTAAACCAATTTAAGATGGGACAAACACACCTGACTTACCTACAATTTTCATTGCTTTTGCTAATCGGGCTTTCAATTAGCAGCTGTCAGGCAGAAGAGAAGCCCGAACAGCCCGGGCCTACCACCTACGCAAGCCTTTTTGTCAGATACATCGCTCCGCAGGGGCAGCTCAAAGTCACGGCTGCTTTCCGCGAAGGCGATAGTATCTCCACTGCTCAACCGGTTGAAATGCCCGGAGGAGTTACCTATCAGGGCCGCCCTTTAGATGCACGCCCACTGCCCGACCAACAGGTACGTTACACTCTAGACACCCGCGCGCCTTTTGCAAAAGACCACCGTTTCGGGTTTCAGGCAGCTGATGGACAACCACGGGAAGCCGTGCTATCTCTTAGTCCGATCGAAACATTCAGCGTAGTTGGGGGCATTGCAAGCCTTTCAGAAGGCATGACACTTTATATCAAAGACGAAAAAATCGACGAAGGCGAGAGCATCGTACTGTTGTTTAGCGATGCCAATAATAAAGCGACCACTATTACCCTGACCAACCCCTCTGTGCGTGATACTTTTCCTATCGCAGGCATCCGGCTGAGGAAACTTCAACCCGGGCCGCACCGGGTTTACCTGGTCAAAAAGCAGCAACAACAACTCGACCTGCAAGGGGCAAAAGCCACTGCCGAAATTGAGTATTACACCGCAGAACAGTCCTTCGAAGTCACAGAATAGCCCTGCCCCATCAAAAATTCATGGGTTTGCGTTCGTTCCGGAACCATGAACTATTATATCTTTGCATGCAATTTGTAATTGCCCCTTACCGGTAACTCCTTCCTTCGCACCGGTTGGCGGTCTAAAATACTCGTAATGCCAAAAGATCAATCTATCCAATCCGTCCTGATCATAGGAAGCGGGCCTATTGTGATTGGGCAAGCCTGTGAGTTTGACTATTCTGGTTCTCAAGCCTCCCGCTCTCTGCGGGAAGAAGGGGTTGAGGTCAGCCTGATCAACGATAACCCGGCAACCATCATGACAGACCCTGTTACTGCTGATCACATCTACCTGTTGCCGCTTACCGTTGAAAGTATCGTACAGGTACTCGAAGAGCGTAAGATTGATGCGGTACTCCCAACGATGGGCGGGCAAACAGCCCTTAATCTGGCCATCGAAGCTGGTGAACAGGGCGTTTGGGAAAAATACAACACCCGCCTGATTGGCGTTGATCTTGAGGCTATTGAACTTACAGAAAACCGCGAAGCGTTCCGAAAGCACATGATCGACATCGGGCTAAGCGTAGCGCCTTCCAAAATCGCCAACTCTTTTCTGGAAGGTAAGGAAGCGGCTCAGCAGATCGGCTATCCGCTCGTCATCCGCCCCTCTTACACGCTTGGTGGGTCCGGTGGAGGCTTCGTGCATAGTGCTGATCAGTTTGATGCTGCCCTGCGCCGGGGACTGAGTATGTCTCCCACACATGAAGTACTGGTCGAAAAAGCAGTGCTGGGCTGGAAAGAATATGAGCTGGAATTGCTCAGGGACGCCAATGATAATGTGGTGATCATCTGTACAGTGGAAAACCTCGACCCTATGGGCGTACATACGGGTGACAGTATTACGGTGGCTCCGGCAATGACCCTTTCCGATACTGCCTATCAGCAAATGCGGGACGAAGCCATTCAGGCGATGCGATCCCTGGGCAACTTTGCAGGAGGATGCAATATCCAGTTTTCTATCAACCCGGAGACGGAAGAGCTGATCGTGATCGAAATCAATCCGCGGGTAAGCCGCTCTTCTGCCCTGGCCAGTAAGGCCACTGGCTACCCCATTGCAAAGATTGCTGCCAAGCTCGCCATTGGCTATACCCTGGATGAGCTCAAAAATCAGATTACCAAAACCACTTCTGCCTACTTCGAGCCAACGCTAGACTACGTAATTGTGAAAATGCCGCGCTGGAACTTCGATAAATTCCAGGGGGCTGACCACGAGCTGGGCCTGCAGATGAAGTCGGTGGGTGAGGTCATGTCCATCGGGCGTAACTTCCTGGAGGCTTTACAAAAAGCCTGCCAGTCCCTCGAAAATAACCGCATGGGCCTGGGTGCCGACAAAAAGGAATGGATACGTACAGCGGATATATTGGAGCGCCTGGAGAAGCCAAGTGAAGACCGCATCTTCCGGCTTAAAGATGCACTGCGCCTCGGCGTACCGGAAAAAACCATCCACAAACTCACCCGCATTGACCCCTGGTTTATCAAACAGATTAAGCGGCTGGTCAAAATGGAGCAGCAACTGATGCGCTACAACGTGGCAGAGGACATCCCAGAAGATTTCCTGCGCCAACTCAAAGAGGTTGGGTATTCTGACGCTCAAATTGCCTGGCTGCTGCGCATTGAGGATGAAGAGGTCAGTAACTACCGCAAAAAACTGGGCATCCGCCGCACCTACAAAATGGTGGACACCTGTGCTGCTGAGTTTGAAGCGCAAACGCCCTACTTCTACTCTACCTTCGATAAGGAGAACGAAAGTATCCCCTCTTCCGACAAGAAAAAGATCGTGGTCCTTGGCTCTGGCCCTAACCGTATCGGGCAGGGCATTGAGTTTGATTACTGCTGTGTTCACGGTCTGATGGCCGTCAAGGAAGCCGGGTACGAAGCCATTATGATTAACTGTAACCCGGAAACGGTCTCTACGGACTTTGATATGGCGGACAAGCTATACTTTGAGCCGGTTTTCTGGGAACATCTGGAGGAAATCCTGGAGCTGGAAAAACCAGAGGGTGTTATCGTGCAGCTCGGTGGCCAAACTGCGCTGAAACTGGCGGAAACCCTCCATCAGAAAGGGTATAATATCATTGGTACTTCCTTCCCGAATATGGACCTGGCTGAAGACAGGGGAGCCTTCTCCGACTTGCTCAAGGAGCTCGAAATTCCATATCCTGAATACGGCGTTGCCAACGACGCTGATGAGGCCTTGCAAACTGCACGCAAAACAGGTTACCCGGCACTCGTCCGCCCATCTTATGTGCTCGGTGGGCAACGAATGCGGATCGTCATCAATGATGAAGAACTGGAGCGGCATGTCCTGAGCATTTTCAAGCACCTTCCGGACAACCGTGTCCTGATCGACCAATTCCTGGACCGGGCCAAAGAGGCAGAAATTGATGCCATCTGCGATGGCGACGAGGTGCACATCATGGGTATCATGGAGCATATCGAGCCTGCGGGCATCCACTCCGGCGACAGCTCAGCCGTCCTTCCCACCTACAGCCTCTCTGTAGAAGCCGTCAGTAAAATGGTGGAATACGCAGAGAAACTAGCTAAGGCACTCGATATCCGTGGCCTGATTAACATTCAGTTCGCCATCAAAGACGATAATGTCTATGTGATTGAAGCCAACCCACGGGCATCAAGAACAACACCGTTCATTGCCAAAGCCTATCAGGTGCCTTACCTCAAAATCGCAACCAAAGTAATGATGGGCACGCATAAGCTGAAAGACTTTGACATCAAGCCCCGTCCGGGCGGCTTTGCAATTAAGGTGCCGGTGTTCTCTTTCAACAAATTCCCGAATGTGGACAAAAACCTCGGGCCGGAAATGAAATCGACCGGTGAAGGCATCCGCTTCATCAAAGACCTCTCGGACCCCTTCTTCCGGGAGCTTGACAAACAGCGGTATATGTATCTGACCCGATAAGATATCATTCAGGAACTGCTTCATAAGCCCCTGGCAAAGAAAATGCCAGGGGCTTTTTTGATGGGGCAAACTATCGGCAATGTCCTGTTGTTTGTAGAATAGCTAATAAAAAGAACAGTCGCTATTGCCTACCTGAGTTTATTGATTAGTTGTCATTCAATCCTTAAAAAACTTTGATTGCACGCTAGCTGTTTAAGCCTGTGCTTTTTCAGGTTATACGCAATACGAAGTGGTCACCTACTGGCGCTAACGGCCAGCACGGGGAACGATAAATGTCGGGTCTTTGATCCAGACGATGAATGTCTGGGCTTACAGTCCAGACATTCATCGTCTGGAATCTTGGATTTGCGACATCGGCCACTGACGAAGCATGGCTTGTCAGGGCAGCCCCGTGACGAAGCGTAGCTTGTCAGGACAGGCGCAAGCCACTTCCCAGCGAAAATGCTGACCCTCTTGCCTTTAAGGTGGTCAAAGCTCTAAGGCGGCGAGACACGGGCAAGCATTGAGTAGGTTTGCTATAGCAAACCACTTAATCGTCAGTATAGTTATGGTCTTTTATCATTTGAAGTGATCCATTCATGAGCAACAGTCCATTATCTATTTCACATTTTAATGACAACCGGCAGGCCCTCCCTGACCTCCATCCTGATTTCCACCTGCGAGACCTTCAAAATACCAACTGGGAAGATGAAGAGTATGGTTTCGACCCGGATGCATTTGAGTTTTCCATTGATCCCATGTGGCAGGAAATCACCAATCCGAAGTTTAAGCATGGAAGTGTCGTTAGCATCAACATTGACCTTGATCCGCAAAGTTTTGAAGTGCCCAACCTTACTGCCAAGGGTTGGTGTGGAAGAGTAGAAACCGGAATCACAAATGGTAATTCAAACTTTTTCGTCATTAGCCTGGACAGCAAAACCATAGATAAACTACCGGAAAAGTATCTCAAAGAAATAGTGGAGCTAGCAGATGGAGACAACCCGTTCCTTTTTGAAATACCGGAAGAAGCTCTAATAGCAGCATCTCCCAGAGATACGGAAACAGAAGCCCTGAACCGGCAGAGGTTAGCCTACCATTCTTATTTCTGGGGAAATATCAGAAAAGATGCGCAGGCCAAACGGATGTTCCGGATTCTCACCAGGGATTACAACGATGACGATCTGGGCAATTGGCTTTACCATTTCCAGCATGAGGTGAAGTATCCGATCCCGGCAGAAGTTGAGGGGCTGCTCATGGATGAGATTGCCCCAGGCACCAACGTACAGATCGTTGGTATCGAGGGGATTGACCCTAAGGGAAAATCAGGGCTGATTGGTTCCGTTCAGAAAGGGCGTGCCATACGCTCCTACCCTCTCAGTGAATTGTTGCCACTCAATGAAGATGACCCTATACAGACTCCACTAAGCGACTACCGCTACTGGGCTGACTTTTCGCTGGTATAAAATCAGGCTTCTTGTAGCTCCACAACGAGTTTTCCCACCGTCTGACCGGACTGAAAACGCAGGATAGCGCCATGCAAATCCTCAAAAGCAAACCGCTCCCCTACGATTGGGCGCCTCAAATCCAGGCTTTTCAGTTCATCGAGCAGCTGATGCATCAATGCTGCCCTCTCGTACAGCCATATGAGGTTGAAGCCCATAATACTTTTGTTGTGCTCAGGCATTTTCTGAGGATCAAGCTTAGGCCGGGTAAGAAAGTGGTACAACAGGCGCAAATAATTCGGCCGGTTGCCCACAGATGCGTAGCGCGCTGACCCGTAAACAATCATTCTACCCTGTGGTGCCAGCACATCATAGCCTATACTGAAGATTTTCCCGCCTATGCATTCCATAATCAGATGCAGCTCCTTATCACCAAGTGCGCCCTCGAGATCCTGCCGGAAAGACTGCCGGCGCACGATTCCATGATCATATCCCTCCCGCTCCAGTACTTGCAGTTTATGGGGGCTGCCAACTGTACCTATTGTGTAGGCTTCATATTGTTTAGCAATGCGGTTAGCCCAAAGCCCTACACCTCCTGCTGCACTGTGTATCAATACGTTTTGCCCTTTTTGAATAGCCCCAAGTTGCTTCAGTCCGTAGTAAGCCGTCAAAACTTGCACCAGGTAAGCACTTCCCTCTGCAAAAGTCCAGGAGTCAGGCATCGGAATCACATAGCGGGCATCGATATTAAGATGAGAAGCATAGGCACCAAAGCGGGTTACCCCCATTATTCGGTCACCTGAGCGTATATTTTTTACTCCTGGCCCTGTAGCGATTATCGTTCCGGCATATTCCAGGCCTGGCACGAAGGCCCCTGTTGGCGTTGCACCATACAGCCCCCAAATAGCGAAGATATCTGCAAAGTTCAGCCCGATTGCACGGACGGCTACCTGCACTTCACCCGCGGCAGGAGGTGGCAGGGTTTCCTCCTCTAATTTAAGGTTGTTCAGGCTACCGGTACTCCATCGCCCCGTTTTAGCCTGAATGCGATACGCTTTGCGCGGAATGGGCCCTGCCATACTAGTGAAGTTGGTTTAATTGTTGTAAAATAGCTATTGCCTGTGGATGTTCCGGGTCAAGCCGGAGGACACGGTTCAAAATTTCCTTTACAGTTTTGTAGTCTTTATTTAGTAACCGTACCGCTGCTTTATTGAGCAAAGCCTGAATGTAGTCCGGGTCTAGCGCAATAGCTCTGTCGTAATATTCTTCTGCTTCTTTGGTATGCCCCTGCAGCACTCTCACAAAGCCAAAGTTAGAAAGTGCTCTTGGGCGTTTGGGGTTCTCTCTGATCACCCATCCTAAGACTTCCTCCGCTTCCGGTAATTGCCGTAGCTGCACCAGCGCCGCTCCCAGTTTCTCTTTAAAATCAAGATGGAAAGGCAATAATTTATCCGCCCGGCGGTAGAAGTTCGCAGCCTTTTGAAATTCCCCGGACTGATAGAAAGCCTCGCCAATCCGGTAAGCGGTCCAGGCATCCTTCACATCAGCAGGCATTTTGCCAGTACTTCGCCTCAAAACATTTGAATAATCTTCTCTGGCAAAAAAGTAATGTACCTCCACCGGAAATTGTTCTGTCTCCAAGGCCTCTGACCGTTGCAGGTACGCCCACGCAGAATCCAGCACCATTGAAGACTGTACGTACTTGTCGTACATTGCAAGATAACCCTTTGCCATTTCCAGGGCAGTTCCGGTCTCTTTGGTCAGAATCTCCAGCCCAAGGAATGTTCCTTCCTGAGTAGCTGATTGTTCCTTTTTTGAGCTTTTAGCAGTCTCTTTGCTGATGTAATGATCCGTAATGTTGACATGAGGTATGTCAATACTGCCGGAGCGGGGCATATGGCAGCCTGAGCAATCATTGCCCTGCGACAACCGTTCAGCTAAAGGGAAGGCACAAGTCGATTCCTCCGGCCCATCATGACAACTTTTACAAGCATTATTGTATTGCCCCTTACCTGTAACTTCGATGCTCTTGTGCGGATTATGGCAAGTAATACAGGTCATTTCTGAATTCAAATAACAAGCGCTCAGGCGCAGGCGGTCTGCCTGAGAAGCCATGATGAATTTCTCATGAGAATCAGTATACCGCGGCAGGAATACATTAAAAACCTCCTCAAGCCGCATTCCCGGCTTAAAATCGTAGAATGACTTGCCATCCTGCAAAACAGCTATCCCCTGCAAATGACAGCGTTGGCAAAGGTCCATTTGAAGGTCACGCGAAAGATCCCGGGGGTTGACAATGGAGTAGTCTGTAAACTTTGAGGTATCTATGATTTCCCCTGCCAGTTTTTCTTTTACATGAATTTCACCCGGACCATGACAGCGTTCGCACTCTATGCCCGTTGGCATATTTACATATTTGTTCATAGAACCGGGCACCTGTTCCGGCAGATGATTATGACAGGTAATACATTCTGCTGATAATAGCCGGCTAAACCGTATGTTGTCGCCTCTAAACCCTGGTGCCATATCCCACCTCTCATCCTGGGTATAGTAGGTGACAGGCGCCTGGTACAGGTAACCGTTGAAATCGACCATATGAGAATTCGTATGCTGCCCGGAGCCTACGATGTAATCGATTTGTTCCAGCCGCTGATGAACGGTATCTAAACCTTCCAGCCGGTACTCAAGCACATACATCTGACTATCCCTAAAAAAAGGTTGATAGTATAGATCAGAAGCTTCATCATAGACTACAGCATGCGGCCCAAACTTAGCATCCGTTTTTTCCAGGGTTGCCCGGTCAAAAGAACGCCCCATACCAGTATGGATAAAGGTCGAATGCACATTGGAATGGCAGGATTTACAGGTTTGCATCCCTACGTATGCGACGCCCGGTGCCAGGTTTTTATAGGTATCAGATTGGGCGGCCCTATCTGGCAAATCACGTGTACAAAAGACCATAGCCAACGCCAGCGCGCCAAAAAAGAGATATATCAAGCGTTTTATCATGCCGGTCTAAATAATTTATAGGATTGCAAAGGTAGGTAAACTAAAAAATATCCGGCGATCTTCACTACCAGCCAAGTTGTCAGCTTTAAGCCTAAACATAGAAAAGCCATTCTTAGAGATACTGACATAGTATCTTCTAAAACCAGAAAGGCCGGGCGCCCTTTCGGATGCCCGGCCTCCCGGTCTGCCCACTGCGGGCGCCGCCTAAGCAGCGCCCGCCGGGCTATATCTCAAAGAGATGGTTACTTGATGATTACCATCTTCTTCGTTGCTGTGTAGTCACCAGTTTCAACAGTGTAAGATACTACGCCTGTCGCCGCTAGCTCAGAAGACTTAACCGTGATGTGGTTGTAGCCCTTAGAGCCGTCCTGGCGGTACAGTTTCAGTACCTTGCCGGTTACGTCGCTGATGGTGATCGTCACCTGTGCTGCCTCTGGCAGGTTGAAGCCGATCACAGTCTCGCCCTTGAATGGGTTCGGCTGGTTCTGGTACAGCTCGAACCTGTCCGCCGAAGCTGTAGCGGAGGCGGAGCCAAACTCTATCGCTACGTCCTGGAAGCTGCCGTCTTTGCCGTAAGCTTCTGCCTTCGTAACTGCTGAGCTTACGCCCAGTACTTCGCTCAGCATCACGTCGCTGTTTGCGCGCAATACCAGTGTGAACAGCTCTGCATCAGATGCTTCGCCGTTCCAGCTTGTCGTGATCATGCCTTCGCCCAGGTAAGACAGGCCGAAGTTGTCTTCAGTCGCTACACCGCTTACGATGTCTACCAGCTCTACGCCGTTGCTCAGCGTCAGCGTCGCCTGGTAGCCCTCGATGCGTGCCAGCTCAGCAGCTGTGAAGCTTACGCGGTACTCATTGCCCGCCTTCAGCTCCTGCTCGTCTGTCTGCAGTGCAAAGGTGCCTTCGTAGCTGCGCTCGTCAACTACTGCAAAGCTGTTTGCTGCCGCATCACCGTTCACATCACCAATCTTCACCGCTACGAAGTCCGCATCCATGATGCTTGTCGCAGGCAGGTCGTTGATGTTGATCACTTCAGGGAACTGCTCTGCCCATGGGTTAGATGGGTCTGGGAAGACGTAAGCTTCCTCTACAAAGCGCCAGCTCGTGTTGTTAGCGAACTCTGTATCGATAGACAGGATCAGCTTGCGCAGCTGGATCAGGTCCAGAGTAGTGATAGAGCCAGAGTTGTTAACGTCCGCTGCGATACGCTGGTATGGCGTGCTCAGCGGGCCAACGCCCAGGATGTGCTTGCTGATCAGTACCAGGTCGAACGTAGACACACCGTTGAGGTAGTCGCCGTCGCGCTGTGGCGTGATCGTGTAGTCAAGGCCTGCTGTCAGGTTCGTGAATACGTAAGCGCCGTCGTTCTGAGTCGTCATCGCTGTAGAAGCCTGGCCGGAAAGGCTGACCTGTACATCTTCTACCGGCTCGTTGTCCTCGGTATTGACTGCACCGGCTGCCATTGGTGCTGCTGCACCGCATACGCCCATGTTGTCCTGTACCAGGATGTAAGTCTCGCAGAAGTCGCTGTTGCCAGCTGCGTCGTACGCCCAGATCTCGATCACCAGCGTGCCTTCGTCGTCACAAGTCAGCACAAGGCCGGTCTGGTCAGGGCCGTTAGGCTCGCCTGCACGGTTGATAGAGTACTTGATCGGCTCA
>NZ_JPOS01000099.1 GCF_000759025.1 Phaeodactylibacter xiamenensis
TTTGTACAGGCACACTGACAGTCGCTACGTCTGTGTCGTCCGGGCACTCGATAACTGGTGCCGTCTTGTCTTCGCCGGTAACATAGCCCCAGCATGGCTCGAAGCCTGCTGCGTCTGGTGTCAATGGAGAGAAGACGAAGTTGTCGACTGTTGCAACGCCTGGGCCTAAGGTACAATCTACAGATGCAACTCCAATAGCCAGTACGTCACCAGCTGCAACGTCTACGTTTACAGTACCCGCTGCATTAACACTGTTGATCGTATTTACTAAGACTGTTACATTGCCATTAGCATCAACGAGTGCGATGAACGCATCCCAGCCAGAACCGAATATATCGAGGCTAGTGTAATCGTAGTCAAAAGTGACATTTCCATCATTAGGCATTGCAATGGCAATAGATGCCTCGGCACCCGTTCCGAAACAGCCAATTCCATCAGGGCCGTCAAAGTCAACAGAAGCGCCATTAGCAGCAAAGGATACAGAACCATTATTCTGCTGAAGGATGCTCCAGTTACCCGGTGCAAAATCACCAGTAAAGCCAACCACAGGCTGAGCAGTTGTTGCAAAGTCAATTTCATAGATGAACTGGCCGTGGCCGTCCAGGATATTGCCGTTCGCAG
>NZ_JPOS01000100.1 GCF_000759025.1 Phaeodactylibacter xiamenensis
ACTTCGTTTTTTCCATAAGATCACGATTTGTTTAAAAAAAATTAGGTTAAAAAAAGGTCGTTAAATGAAATATCGAGACTCTGACTCCAGGCATATTAAGGAGTAGAGACAAATCTTAGGTCGTCGGTAATCCTGACGCTTTTGTCCGGACTAATGGATATCGGGTAATTACAGCTGTTCAATACTATATAACAAGCAAAGCAAACAACTCATGCTGTAATCGAGTGTTGCTCATCGTTCTTTTGCAATAATCTCATGAAAGGGAAAAGGAAAGCTAAAGACTGGTCCTGTTTGATACTAGTTCTAAATAAAAGATTAGAATAGATTCCGATTACCATTTTTTCTTTCCAGGGTAATTGTAGCTACTAAGCTACATTTTTTTTCTGAATAAAAGAAGTTAACTCAGGTTTTTTGTTAACCAAACTTTAGGAACAAAAGTAGCAGCAAGATGACAAATACAAAAATTTATCTGCATTTTTTTCAAAAAAAGATTACCTCCTAATACCCGTATCCTCAACCATAAACCTAAGATTCCGGACCTCTTTCAAGGAATCTCTTCTCGTATACTGCTCCATTTCAAGGGTATACTCTCCAATCTGATTGAAATAAGTCCCTGTTTGCAGTGGGACTTTTAGCGCGCATTCCTGACCACTGCATGCACCCAGCCATTGCCCGCCTTTATCAGCCAGTTCCAGGGAGACCACCTCGCTAAGTTCATTCCCATCCGGAAATATCGTCTGAATACGGGTGTACAGGTTTTGGTTGGAGTAAGACGAGGTATGCCCTACTTCCAACCATAGGTTGTAGATTTTTGTAGTATCTTCCACTTCAAAGGAGAAAGAAACCGGCTCATCATAAGCCCACCCGGTTTCCGGTATTTCCTTTTCTGTATTGAAGATATAGTTGGGCCCGCAGGAGGAAAACGATAACAAACCCGTGGTCAGCAAAACGATTAGCATCCCGGACCGGAACCATGAAAAACAAAAGTGCATAGGCACATCATTTTCTACTTGAAGTAATCTTTCATCTTCTCAAAAAAGCCTTTTTCAGACTTACCGGGCTGCGGGTTGAAGTTCGGCATCTGCCGGATTTTCTCGAGTACTTCCCGATCTTCATCAGACAGCTTTTTGGGCGTCCAGACATTTACGTGGATCAGTTGATCTCCTTTGCCGTAAGACTGTACACTGGGCAATCCTTTGCCCTTCAAACGAAAAATCTTTCCGGATTGTGTCCCGGCCGGCACTTTTATCTTCACCCGCCCGTCAATAGTTGGCACCTCTACTGATGTGCCCAGCGCAGCATCTGCAAAGTTGAGGTATAATTCGTGGACCAGGTTCATGCCATCCCGTTGCAGGTGGTCATGTGGTTTTTCTTCTATGTTGATCAAAAGGTCGCCGGCAGGGCCGCCTTTGGCACCGGCATTCCCTTTACCCCGCAGGGACAGCTGCATGCCTTCTTCTACGCCTGCCGGTATCTCGATTTCCATTGTTTCTTCTCCCTGCATCCGGCCGTCACCGCCGCAAGTCGTGCACTTAGCCGTCACCTGCTGCCCTGAGCCATTACAGGTGGGACAGGTAACCGTAGTCTGCATCTGCCCAAGGAAGGTATTTTTCACCTGACGGACATATCCAGCTCCACGGCAGGTCGTACAGGTTTTTACGCTGCTACTGTCCTTCGCACCGCTACCATTACAGGATGTACAGGTGACCTCCTTCTTGACCTTGATTTTTTTGGTCACCCCACTGGCAATTTCTTCCAGCGTCAACGCCACTTTTATGCGCAGATTGCTGCCTCTCTGCCCGGCACTGCGGGCACGGCCACGGCCAGCCCCTCCGCCAAAGAAGGAATCGAACGGGCTGCCGCCATCGCCAAAGATATCGCCAAATTGCTGGAAGATATCTTCCATGGTCATTCCACCACCACTAAAGCCGCCGCCTCCGCTGTTACCACTAACACCAGCATGCCCGTAGCGGTCATAGCGCGCCCGTTTCTGGCTGTCGCTCAGAATCTCGTAAGCCTCCGCAGCTTCTTTGAACTTTTCTTCCGCCTCCTTATCATCGGGATTTCGGTCAGGGTGGTATTTGAGTGCCAGTTTGCGATAGGCTTTTTTGATCACCCCTTCGTCTGCATCCTTATTCACCCCTAAAACCTCGTAATAATCTCGTTTTGCCATAATGTCTTATTAGCCTGACGCTATATTATTTTCCTACCACCACCTTTGCGTGACGGATGATCTTATCATTGAGCCAATACCCTTTTTCAACGGTGTCTATGATTTTGCCTTTCTGCTCTTCTGAAGGCGCAGGCACCTCCGTCAGTGCTTCGTGCAATTCCGGGTCAAAGTCTTCACCGTTGGTTTCCATAGGCTTAAGCCCTTTCTGCTCCAAGGTATTGTAGAGTTTTTTGTACACCAGCCCGATCCCTTCGGCAAACAAATCCCCCTTGTCGTTTTCGTCCGCAGCTTTGCGGGCCCTGTCAAAATCGTCCAAAACTGGCAGGAGAGCTGTCATTGTGTCTTTTGCAGCGTTTTTCATCATATCCATCTTTTCACGGATGGAGCGCCGCTTGAAATTCTCAAACTCCGCCATCAGACGCAGGTGCTTGTCCTTTAATTCTTCCAATTGCTTGTCTTTTGCGCTGAGCTGATCTTCAGGGCTCAGTTCCTCATTAGTGCCCTGAGCAGTATTTTCCTCAGCAGTTTCGTTGGTTTCCTGTGCTGCTACCGCTTCCTGTGCCGCCGCAGCATCCTGGTCTTTTACGTCTTCCTGATGCTCTTTATGTTCACTCATGGTTTTATTTTTTTGCGTTTGCAAAGGTATAACCTCCGGGCTAATGCCCGCAATTATTTTGCCAGCTCTGTTTCTGCGACAATATGTCAGTTATTTGACTGGGCACTGAGGCGCTCCCGGACTTCCGAAACAGATGGATTAACGGCGATGATCTGCCCCTGCGGATTGAGCAGGTACTTGGTGGGCACTTGCTTCACGCCAAAGTCATTGGCAATCTTCCCATCAAAAAACCTCAGGCTCGTAGCCGTATCCATAATATGGTAGGGCCAATCGAGCCCATCCTGTTCTATCGCTCTCTCCCAGCGGGCAGCGTTGTCTTCCACACCAATACTTACGATGCTAAAGCCTTTGGCATTTTTGAACGCTGCCGTCCCAAAAGCCTTATTCAGCTCCACCAGCTCAGGGTTTTCTTTCCGGCAGGGAGCGCACCAACTGCCCCAGAAATCCAGGAGTACGTATTGCCCTCTTAAGTCAGACAGATCAAAAGCCTGTCCGTTTTTCAGTTGTGCCTGAATGACCGGTACCTGCTCCCCGTTGATAAACCGGGGCTTCATGTAAAAGTACCGACCGATGATGAGCAGTACCACTCCAATAATAAGTATGTTGAGCACTTTTCCGAAGGTTATTTTTGGCATTTTCCGGATGAGATTTTTATGACAAGATGATATACCTGAATAACATATGATAAAAAACAACCGTTTTCCGTACTTTGGCATTTCTTTGCTGAAAGCAGTGAGCGGACTATACTCACGATTAAGTGGTTTGCCACAGCAAACCTACTCAATGCCTGCCTGCGTGTCGGTACTTCGGCAGACAGGTCAGCATTTATGCTGGGAAGTGGCTGGCAACATCGGAGCGAGCCACTTCATATGCATATATCTGTTTCTAACCAAAACCACAAGCTGAACAACCTATGAAGGTAATCGACCCTGCCTCAACCCCCACCAAAGACTTGCATCAGTATCTGCTGGGTGCCGTTGCGCCACGCCCTATTGCATTCGCCAGCACCGTAGATAAACAAGGCAATCATAATCTGGCTCCATACAGCTTTTTTAATTGTTTCAGTTCCAACCCGCCTATCGTTGTCTTCTCTTCCAACCGGCGGGTTTCAGACAACAGCACCAAAGATACATTGCACAACATCATGCAGACGCGGGAAGTTGTCATCAACGTTGTCAACTACAATATCGTGCGGCAAATGGCGCTAACGAGCATCGATTATCCCAGCGAGGTGAGTGAATTCAAAAAAGCAGGGCTGACCCCGGTACCCGCTGACCTTGTCAAGCCCATGCGCGTGGAGGAATCCCCGGCGCAGTTGGAATGTAAGGTCAAAGAGATTATCCCGCTTGGCGAATCAGGTGGTGCAGGACACCTTATTATATGTGAGGTGGTGAGAATGCATATTCACGAGCAGGTACTGGATGAAGATGGCAAAATCAACCCACACAAAATCGACCTTATGGGGCGCATGGGCCGCGCTTTCTATGTACGGGCGAGCGGAGAGGCGATCCACAAAATCTTCCAGCCCTTCAACGTACCTGGCATAGGCTTCGATGCACTGCCAGTTGGCATTCGCAACAGTACGATCCTTACGGGAAATAACCTGGGCATGCTGGCTTCCCTGCCTGCCCCCCCTACGCCGGAGGCGATTGAGGCCATACGTAAAGAGCCTCCGGTACAGGAAGCCCTGTCGGCGGACCATCCCCGCCGGGCACTGCACCTGCTCGCCCAAAAAGAGCTGGCAAAAGAAGATAAAGCCAAAGCAGCCGCCCTGGCCTGGCTGGGGGAGCAGGTTTAAATTCCTGCCCCCGGCAACTGCCGTTTACCAAATCATAGGCTGCACATTTGTCGCCCAGTACATATAAACTTCCCGGATGGCCCCTTTTTCCCCACCATAATTTGCCTAAATTAGCTGCTCAATCCCGAAAACCTCCTGACGACAGAACGCTTAATTTTCTATTCAACCATAATATTTGCAAAGTATGAAGAGGACTTTTACCCGGTTTAGTGCCGTGTTGGCAGCGCTATTGATAGCCGCTACCAGCTGGGCACAACAGCAAACACCCCTGGACATCGCACTCCGCCATCTGGAGCAAGAGCGCGAAGCCTGGGGCCTGGCCGATGGAGACACCAAAGATGTCGTACTCCGCGATCAGGTATACAGCCGCCACAACGGCACCACCCACTTTTACTTCAATCAGCGCCACGATGGCATTGAAGTGTACAACGCCATCAACGGTGTGCACGTACAGGAAGGCGAAGTGGTATTCTCTACCAACCGTTTCACGCCCAATCTGGCAGAAAAAGTCAACACCACAGCTCCCAGCCTTACTGCCTATCAGGCGATTGAGGCCGCAGCGACCGACCTCGGCCTGATCATGGACGGACGGGAGCATCAGATTGCGCAGGATGGCCATCTCTACACCTTTTCCGGCGGCAACATTTCTGATTCGGATATCAAAGTGGAGCTGGTCTACCAAATGATGGAGGACGGCAGCGCCCGCCTCGCCTGGGACCTGGCTATCGATATGCCTACTACCCATGACTACTGGAGCCTCCGCATGGATGCCATCACTGGTGAGGAACTGGACCGCATCAACTGGAATGTAAGCTGTAATTTTGATGCGCCCAATGGCACGCATGCCCACAGCCACAACTGCGAGCACACGCAAGCAGAAGATAAGCCAGGCTTGCCCATTCGCCAGGCACTGGAGCAGCAGAATATGGTACAAAGTGACAACGCCGTGTACAACGTTTTCGCGCTGCCCGCTGAGAGCCCCATCCACGGCCCACGTGTGCTGGTGGAAAACCCCGCCGACACCCTGGCCTCTCCCTTTGGCTGGCACGATACCAACGGTGAGGCAGGGCCAGAGTACACCATCACCCGCGGCAACAACGTCCACGCTTACCTTGACCTTGACAACTCCAATCAGCCGCAGGGCGATGAGCCGGACGGAGGGGAAAACCTGGTTTTCGACTTCCCAATCGACCTGAATGCGGAGCCGGAGACTTACCAGGAGGCAGCAGTAACGCAGTTGTTCTACACCAACAACATGATCCACGATATTGTCTACGCCTATGGCTTTGACGAGCAGGCTGGCAATTTCCAGCAAAACAACTACGGCCGAGGCGGTCAGGGTGGCGACTACGTCAATGCCCATGCTCAGGACGGTGGAGGAGTAAATAACGCGAACTTCGCTACCCCACCCGATGGGGGGAATGGCACTATGCAGATGTACCTCTGGCAGGGCGGTGGCAGTATTTTCAGAGTCAATAGCCCGCAGCCGGTAGCGGGTTCCTATGAGGTATCAGCGGCATCGTTCGGTGCTCCAATTACGACAGACCCGGTGACCGGAGATGTAGTAGTCGCTGATGACGGTTCTGCAGAAGGCAGCCTCGCGTGTAACCCACTGGAAAACGTGGAGGCTATGGAAGGCAAAGTTGCTATCATCGACCGGGGCGGATGCGAATTTGGCCTAAAATCATTGAATGCACAGGAAGCCGGCGCTATCGGTGTCATTATCTGTAATTTTGAGGATGCTTCTGTAGGTATGGCAGGCGGCGCCGTAGGTGGACAGGTCACTATTCCAGTCGTTTCCCTGGGTAATGCAGACTGCCAAACTATCCGCGAATTTGCCGGACAAGGCCTGAATGTGACTTTCCAGGTGCCCGATGACAGTGGCCCTGAATTCGTAGACGGTGACCTGGACAACGGCATCGTGGCGCACGAGTACGGCCATGGTATCTCCAACCGCCTCACCGGTGGCCCCTCTGCAGCAGGTTGCCTGGGCAACGACGAGCAAATGGGAGAGGGCTGGAGCGATTACTTCGCCCTTATCACGTCTGTACAGCCCGGCGAGACCGGCGATATGCCACGAGGTATCGGCACCTTCGCCCTGAAGCAGGAAATCACCGGCTCCGGTATCCGCCGGCAGCGCTACTCCACCGACTTTTCCGTAAACAACCAAACTTACGATGATGTCAAAGGCACTACAGCCCCTCACCCCCTTGGTGAAGTCTGGGCGGTGGTCACCTGGGACCTCTACTGGGCTTTCGTGGAAGAATACGGCTGGGACCCTGATCCCATAAACGGCACCGGTGGAAACAATATGGCCATCCAACTCGTCATGGACGGTATGAAGCTTCAGGCGTGCAGCCCGGGCTTTGAGGATGGACGTGACGCCATTTTCGCCGCCGATGTACTGAACTACGATGGCATTCACGAGTGCCTGATCTGGGAAGTCTTCGCCCGCCGGGGCATGGGTTATTTCATGACACAGGAAGATTCCAATAACCGGAACGACAATGTAGAAGACTTCGAGCCCCGCCCGGAGTGTATCCGCGAGCTGAAGATCACCAAGTCTGTGACGCCGCTCATCGAAGCTGGCGAAGAAATCGAGGTAACGATGACCCTCACCAACCACAAGGGAGAGACCGTAACTGGCGTAATGGTGGAAGATGAAATCCCCACAGGCCTTTCCTTTATCCCTGGCTCTGCAGTAGGTGCAGACGCTACGGCTACCGGCAGTGCCGTTACGCTCGAAGTTGGTGATATGTCCAACGGTGAGGTCGTTACCATCTCCTACAAACTGGCTTCCGACGAGGAAATCTTCTCCACCACACAGTACTTCGACGGCATGGAGAACGACGATGAAAACTGGTTCTTCCTCAACCTCGACCCCGAGGGCTTCAACGTTTGGGAAATTTCTGAACTGGATGCCTACGAAGGCGAGAAAAGCTGGTTCATCGAAAATACCGAGTTTGTGAACGATCAGGTGATTTTCCTGCAGGAGCCGGTAACGGTAACAGGTGAGAACCCTGTACTACGTTTCTTCCACAAGTTCAATACCGTTATAGGTTTTGATGGTGGCGTGGTTGAAATCTCTACCGATGGCGGCTTTACCTGGCAGCGTATCCCTGAGCGCCTGATCCGCAACGGCTACAACTCCACACTGGATTATCAGACACTGGTTATTCCATTCCTGGAGGCCTTCTCGGGCAATTCTCAGGGCTGGATTGATACTTACATCGACCTCAGCGATTATGCTGGACAGGACATCAACTTCCGCTTCCGTTTTGGCTCTAACGAAGGAGGTGTACCGACTACCGGCACAAACCCAGGCTGGTTTGTGGATAATGTAGAAATCATGGACATGATCAGCTACAACGGCGAAGCTTGCGTCATGTCAAACGAAGGCGACATGGCCTGCGCCATTGCCCCTGAAGAGGGGACCATCGTGGAATCCGCACTCTCAAGCAGCGTGGAAGAAGCCTTGCCAGAAGGTGCCGTGAAAGTCTTCCCTAACCCTGCCAACGACCTGCTGAATGTGGCCATCGATGTGACAGGTGCGGAAGAGGCACTGATCACGCTCGTTGCGATGGACGGCCGCGTCATGCAGGAGCAGCAAGTGGAAATGGGCGGTTTTTACCAGCTCGTTCCCGTTAATGTTGCCCATTTGCCTGCCGGTATGTACTTCGTCAAAGTGCAAGCGGGCGGTAAAATGACCACTCAAAAAGTCGTTATCCGATAGGATATACCTGATGCATAAATGAGATTTAGCCCTGGCGTATGAATTTTGCGCCGGGGCTATTTTGTTTTATAAACACTGTCTTAGGGGGTTCACACAGTGGTTCACGCGGCTCTCGCTAAGTACAATACCACACTAACCTTTGCGGACTTCGCGTGCCTTCCTCTGCGGTCTTTGCGTAAAACCCTTCCGCATTTTCTTCTCCAACCATATCTTAGTAGTGGGGCAAAAATAAAATACACAACTTTCAAAAAGTTTTTGCCCCAACGTTGCACAAAACTCGCCCTCTAGTTGGTTTTGTGCAACGTTGGAACAAAACCAGTTGTGTATTTTTTTTTCGAGAAGCCCTTACTTTCAACTCAAAGTGTACTTTTGCGTTTCATTGCCGAACTACAACGCACATGACACAAAAAGTACAACTCGAACTCTACTTCTGGCTCTTCACCCTATTGGTTACTGCCGCCGTGATGCTCCCCATCCTGACCTCTGTACCCGGCTACCCTTTCACCTTCGTGAATATCGTTTACGTCATCGTGGCCATCACCATGACACGCTATCTGTTCCTGCTCAAGCATACCTTCCTGGCCAAACGCCAAAGCCTGAAAGTGGTGGTGGTATTCCTATGCATCCCGCTCATTTTTTATCTGGTACAAAACCTCAACTACTTCCAGACCTATCTCGACGAAGAGGGCCCTGAAGCCATCATCGGCAAGCTCGCTTACACCGAACAGCAAAACCTTTTGGTCTACATCCGCAGTGAGCTGCTGCTCTTTGGGGTTATGAGTATTATCAGTTCCGTACTCCTGCCCTTCCGGTTGGTCCTTTCCGTTTGGCGGACGCGGAACCGGGGAACGGTGTAAAACTGAATTCAGGGGAGCCTGGAGGAAGGCGCGCTGGCCGTCGGAAGATATATTGCCAACGAGTGAAATCAGGCGGTTGGAAGGGAGCACCCGCCTAATGTTTTCGAACATTTCCACGTACCTCTTTTTTACAAAGGCAAAGACCAAATCATGCCTGACTCTTTGCCACCCGTGCAGCACGATCCGCAATCCGAACAATTCTTCATCAATCTGGAGGGCCAGCAAAATGCAAAGCTGGATTATGCCAGAAAAGTCGAGGGAGAGCGCACCGTTTTAGACCTGAAAGCCACCTTTGTCCCGCCCGGAAGGCGCAATCAGGGGTTGGCCACTAAAATTGTCCTGAACGCCTTCCGGGAAGCCGAAGCCCAGGGGTATAAAATCCGCCCGTCCTGCCCATTTACGGAGGCGCTGCTACAGCGCAAGCCGGCATTCCAGCACCTCCGGGTAGATGAAAAAGCCAGTTAGAACACATACTTCAGACTCCAACTGATGCCGATAATCAGTACCAGAAAGCCCACCAGGAGCGCAGCCTCCCAACCCAGCAGGCGGTTCCAGTCCATCTTAAAGTCGATGACCACTTCCTTAGCCCGGCCGGGCAACAGGCGGCTCGCACCGTAGCCAACAATCAGGGTAAGTGCAGCACCGATGGCATTCCACCAAAACCAGAACACCTCCGGTACGTAGAGCCAGAGATAAATATTGACCAGAACACCGGTTGCAAGCCCAATATTTGCACCAAGTGCGTGCGTACGCCGGGTCATTATGGCCAGCAGGAAAGTCGCAAGAATGGGTCCGTAAAAGACGGATCCGATTTTATTGATGGCCTCAATAACTGTATCCGCAATTTCACCAGCGTATGCAGCCAGTACAATGCACACCAGTCCCCAGGCAAAAGCAGTGTAGCGGGAATAGCGCATGTAATCCCCATCCTTCAGCGTCTTGCCACGGGCAATAAAGTCCTCCACCGTCACAGCCGACAGGGAGTTGATGGCGGAACTCAGCGAAGACATGGCCGCTGACAAGATAGCCACAATGAGCAGCCCAATGACCCCGTGCGGCAGGTAGTCCCGGATAAACACCGGGATCATCATATCCGGTTTATCGGCGGGCACCGCAGCCTGAAAAGCAGGAGTAGTGGCGACGAGCGTGCCAATGATCAACCCCATGACACAGTAGGTCAGCGTCACCGGAAAACGGATGAGCCCGTTGAACAGCAGCGTTTTCCGCACCACGCCCATATCCCGGGCGGAGAGCGTGCGCTGCGCCTGCGACTGATCCGTGCCGTAGTAGGAAACGTAAAGGAAAAAGCCGCCCAGCAGCATCGGCCAAAAACCAAACTCCTCCCCTTTCTGAAAACCCCATCCGGAAAAGTCCACCGCATCCAAACGGTCGCGGTCGAGCTGAGCAGTAAAAGCTTCCCAGCCCCCAATTTCCGCCAGGGCAAAGCCCATGCACAGCAGAATGCCCAGAAACAGGATGATCATCTGAATCATATCGCCGTAGACCACTGCTTTCATACCGCCCTGCAAAGAATAAATGAGGGTGATCACCCCAATGATGCCAAGCGTGGTGAAGAAAGACACGCCCAGCACACTTTCCAAAATAATGGAAACCGCATAGACCATCACACCAGTCGCAAAGGCCCGGCTGATGAGAAAAACGGCACTTAGCAACAAACGCGTAGATGCACTAAACCGGCGCTCCAAATACTCGTAAATGCTAACGATACCCGCATTGTAAAGAGGCGGAATAAGCACGGCCATCAGAAACAGCATCGCCACAGGCACGCCAAACTCAAAACTGAGCCACTCCAGCCCGCCCCCTTCGCGCAACCCTACAAAAGCCGGGGCCGAGATAAAACTGATAGCCGATAACTGTGTAGCCATAATCGACAGCCCCAACGGCAGCCAACCGAAGCTCTTGCCGCCCAGGAAATAGTCCTTACCGTCTTTCTGATCTTTGAAAAAGTAGCCCAGCCCAAGAAAAGCCAGAGCATAAACCGCCACGATAATATAGTCTAATGTATTCATAACTTGGTCTTCGTTTTGCCTGTGGGAGTTGGGCTCTTCTATACCGACGACGAAGTAGTTTGGGACCAACCATGACTTCGTGTCGGCATACCTGTGCGTACCGGCATACTCGTGCGTCGGGTGGACGCCCAAACCTCTCCGTTCCGAGTATAGCCTCAATCCCGATTATTCCTCCCAAAATAAGAAGATTATGCAACCTAAGCCTTAACTTCGTTGTTTAAACTTTAGTACCAAGACCGGGCGAGCATGAAAATAGAACAAGCAATCAACCAGACCAAACCATTTAGAAATAACCGTCACCGGGCGATGGTCAACCTGATTTATACCCATAACTGGATGGTAGACCAACTGCGGGCCAAGATCAAGCCACACGGCATCACCATGCAGCAATACAACGTGCTGCGTGTATTACGAGGCGCAGGTGAGCCCATCAGCACCTCTGTAATCAGAGAGCGGTTGCTGGACAAAATGGCGGATACTTCCCGCATGGTTCACCGCCTGGCGCAGAAGGGGCTGGTGGTACGCAGAGAGTGCGCTCACGATAAGCGCCTGGTGGATGTATCGCTGAGCGATGAAGGTTATGCCATGCTGGACCAACTCGATATACTCCACACCGAAATGGACCGGATTTGTGAAGCCCTTACAGAAAACGAAGCTGCCCAGCTTAGCGAATTACTGGATAAATTGCGGTCAGATTAAGCCTGTATCTGCCAGGCAACCGCATAATATAAAAGCCGTTTGGAACTTGTGTCCAAACGGCTTTTCTAAGGACCAAAAGTCCGTTTCAAAGTACCTTTGTAGTGGGGCAAAAATAAAATGCACAACTTTCAAAAAGCTTTTGCCCCAACGTTGCACAAAACCAGTTGTGTATTTTATTTTCCGAGAAGCCCTTTACTGTACGCTCAGTCCGGTTACCTTTTTCCGGTCAAAGTATTCTTTAGCCTGAGGCGAATAGACTTCAATGGTTTCGTATTCCACAGTCACGGTTTTACCTTTGAGGCTACCGGGATTTTGAATGAGTGCATCACTGCCCTTGAAGTAGCTCATCCAAAGCAACTTTTGAGTGCGCCCATTCGCCTCTTTGATAGTAATAGTGGCAATATCGTCACCAGAAATCCCTTCAAAGGAGCCTGAAACCGTTCCTGTTGCCTGGGCAGCCGGTGCAGCATTCATACCTTGTGGAGGTTGCTGCCCCGCAAGTTTCATGATGACGTTGGGGCATTTGAAAGCCATTTTCATACCGATTTGCTCCCCAAGTTTGGTCATTGCTGCCTGATCGCTGGGATTGAGCTCACCGTATTGGTTCTCAAAGGCAGCTTGATTGGCGCCTACGGCCTCCATGAGACAGATACTCAACTGCATCTGCAGATCATCTACAGACATATTATCTATATCCTTTTTTGAAATGCAGTGACACGCATCGTCAGCAAGTACATCCAATAGTATATCGTCAAGTAAAGCTTTCTGGGCATTTACAGTAGAAGAAAGCAGCATAAAAGCGCCCAATAGTGCAGTAGCGAGAATATTCTTCATGTTTCTGATTTTGAGGCAAAGGTAGGGAAAAATGGCTTTTTAAGACTGCTCTTTTCGCAGTGCTTCCTCCCTTTCCATTATTGCAGCCATACTGTTGTCTTCGAGCGTTTTCAGGGTTTGGTCACGGATGGTCAGGAAGACTGCCCGTATACCGCAGGTTTTCTCATCTTTGCACTCCTCACAGCGCTCATAGTAGTTGAGAGAAACGCAGGGCAGCATTGCAATCGGCCCGTCAAACAGGCGCATGACCCGCGCCAGGCTGATCTCCTCCGGTGGCACTTTGAGAAAGTAGCCGCCCTTTCGGCCACGCTTGCTACGCAGAAAACCGGCATTTTTCAGGTCAAGGAGGATGGCTTCCAGAAATTTGTGTGGGATGTTTTCGCCTTCTGCTATTTCCGAAGCCAGTATAGGCCTTTCTTCGTTGCGATGTCGCGAAACATACAGCAAGGCGTTAATAGCGTACTTTGATTTTTTCGATAACATAGGTAAAAGTCGTTCTTGTCGCCCAAGATAGTAGAATTTGAAGTGGTCAACCTGTGATAGGTATCACAATCCACCCTGTCATTTGTTCACACGGGCCTTTCATTGCCGATTCCTGACTATTCATTGCCGAAAATCGACGATTCGTTCCCACAGGGTCGCATCCATACAGGAAACCTCATACCTTGCTACTCTATTGTTCTGATAACCAACTACGATGAAACTTCAAATCATTTTTCTGCTCTTGCTGGGAGCGTTACTTGCCGGAAAGGCTCAATCCCCACTTGACACCTACATCTCACAAGCACTCCAGCAAAACATTAGAGTACAGCAACAAAAGCTCACTTTAGAAGCAGCAAAAGCTGACCTCAAACTCGCCCGGCAGCAACTCCTCCCTACCCTTTCGGTAAATGCCCGTTATTCGGTAGCTTATGGCGGACGTGCTTTCATCATTCCCGTTGGTGACCTGGTCAATCCCATTTATTCCAACCTCAATGCCCTGAATGAAGTGGCGGCCTCGGCTACGCCCGACTACCCGACTATTCCGGAATATCCAGCTATCAGCAATGTGGAAGAGAATTTCCTGCGCCCTACCGAACAGGAAACCGTGGTACGCCTGCAAATGCCGCTCTACAACCAAGCCATTCTGAAGAATCAACGCATACACGAGAACCTGGAGGCCGCCAGCCGCTTATCCGTGGAAGCCTATAAGCGGACGCTGGTCAAAGAGGTAAAGGTAGCCTACTATTCCTATTTGCAGGCCAGGCAAGGCACCCAAATCGTTGAACAAGCCAGGGATATCCTGCAGGAGAACCTGCGAACTACTCAAAGCCTCGAAACCCACCACAAAGTCACCAGAGATGCTGTTTTCCAAGCTCAGGCCGAGCTTAGCAGCGTAGAACAGCAACTTGTAGAAGCCCAAACCCTGGAAAAGGTAGCCCGTGGTTTCTTCAATACCCTGCTCAACCGCCCTCTTGACACCGCCATCGATAGCCCGGCGGAGACACCCGCCAACACCGCCTATACCGATGCCCTGGAACAGGCTACCGCTCAGGCCCTGAGCCAAAGAGAGGAATTCCGGCAACTGGCGTACTACGAAGCTGCCCGGGACCAGGAAATCCAAATGGCAAAGGGCGCACGCCTGCCTTCCATCAACCTACAGGCCGACTATGGCATACAGGGCACCCGGTATGTAGTAGACGACGGCGCTCAGTTCTTCCTGGGCTCCGTGGTGATGAATGTGCCTCTGTTTGACGCAAAAACCAATACGCGTGTGCAGCAGGCTACCATCGCACAACTTCAGGTCGAGCAAGAACGAGCAGCGGCCGAGCAGCAAATTCAGCTTCAGGTGCTTAAGGCCTACTACGAAATGGAAGCTGCCCAGGAGCAGATCAAACAGGCTGAGGCCGCCTATACCGCCGCCGATCAAGGGTTCCGGCTGGTACGCAAAAAGTACGAGCAGGGGCAGGCTAACCTCCTGGAATTCCAACAGTCGCGCAATCAGATGACTACAGCGGCTCTGCAGCAATCCATTGCCCGGCTGCAATACCAAATCAGACTGGCCAACCTTGAACAAGCAACTGCAGCTTACCCCATTCCCTAACCCCACCCATTAATACCTAGATTATGAAATCCTATATCATTCTATTCAGCCTGTTTATCCTGAGTGTACTGACTTTTCAAAGTTGCAGCGATACCAAGGCCTCCTCCCCCGACTCTAATCCCTCCACCCCACCCAGAACGGTGAAAGTGATGCCGGCACAAAGCAGTCAATACCGGGAAGCAGTCAAAGCATCCGGGCAGCTGGCACTGGCTGAGGAAGCCCGCCTGAGTTTCAAAACCGGTGGTGTGATCCGCAAAATCCATGTCCGGGAAGGGCAACGAGTCCGTGCAGGGCAGTTGCTGGCAGAAATTGAAACGGATGAGATCAGCGCACGTGCCCAACAGGCAGAACTCGGCAAAGCTCAGGGCGCCATTAGCGTGGAAAACGCCCGCCTGGCCCTTCAACTTGCCGAACGGGACTACCGCAATGCCAAAGGCCTATACACCGATAGTGTGGCTACTCTGGAACAACTCGAAAATGCCGAAGTACAACTGGACAACGCACGCAATCAGCTTAAGCTAGCCGAACGCGCCCAAAGCATACAGGCTCAACAGGAAGACGTGGCTAACTACAATCTTCGCCATGCAAAAATCCTGGCCCCGGCAGATGGCACCATCCTCAAAAAAATGGCGGAGCCCAATGAAGTCACCAACCCCGGCACCCCTGTCCTGCTTTTCGGCTCTCATTCAAAAGCCTTTGTCCTACGGGTAAGCGTGACAGACAAAGACGTAGTCCACCTCAATCTGGGCGACCCTGCCACGGTCGTTTTCGATGCCTACCCCGGCCGTACGTTCTCAGGCAGCATCCGGGAGATCGCTGGCATGGCAGACCCCTACACCGGCACTTTCGAGGTAGAAGTGGAAGTCAAGCCTGAAGCCGTAGCACTCCGCTCCGGGTTTATCGGCCGGGTGTCCATACAATCAAGCGAAGCTACACCGCTTATTTCCATTCCCACAGACGCACTCAAAGTAGCCGATGGGCAAGCCGGGATAGTATTCACTGCAGTGGGGAACCAGGCCCGGCAGCAAAAGGTGGATATCTACAAGCTCCAGGGGGATCAGCTTCTGTTGCGCTCCGGTGTGAATGCAGGCGATCAGGTCATTACTTCCGGCCTGGGCTTTTTGCAGGATGGAACGCCGATCATTATTGAATAATTCCCTCACCTCCACAATCCACACTGATGAATATCCCGAAGTTTTCCATCAAGAACTATCAGTTCACCCTTACGGCATTTGTTTTCCTGCTGGCTATGGGGCTGACCTCCTTTTTGGAGATGCCCCGGCGGGAAGACCCTGCGCTTGACATTCCCAATATGCTGGTTGTGGCGGTGTTCCCGGGAGCCAGCCCTACCGATATGGAGCGGCAGGTGGTCGATGTGCTGGAGGAAGCCATTAACGAGCTGGATGACCTCAAGGAAATACAAACCACCATACGGGACGGGGTGGCGGCCATCGAAGTAGAATTCAACTTCGGGGTAGACCCGGATGAAAAATTCGATGAAGTACAACGGCAGGTCAACCAATCAAGAGACGAGCTCCCGGAGGAGCTTTACCAATTGGATGTCCGGCAGTTCTCCACCAATACGGTCAACATCATGCAGGTGGCCCTGTATTCCAGTACAGCCTCCTACGCTCAGCTCAAAGCCGATGCCGAGCGGGTTAAAGACGAGATGGAACTGGTGAGCGGTGTCAAGAAAGTAGAAATTGAAGCTTATCCCGAGCAGGAGGTCCGCATTGCCCTACGCCCTACCGTAATGAAAGCCATGGGCGTTAGCCTGGAAGATGTGGAACGCGCCATTCAAAGCAGCAACGCCAGCATTCCCGGCGGTGCGGTGAAGGTGTCTCAAAAGCTGTTCAACGTCAAGACTTCCGGTGCATTTGATGAACTGGATCAAATCCGGAATACGGTGGTGGGTGTGAACCGGGGCAATATCGTTTATCTGAGGGACGTGGCCCGAGTGTATATGGACTACGAGGACGAACGCTGGACTGCCCGCTACAATGGCACGCCCTGTCTTTATGTCAATATGCAGCAAAAATCGGGTATGAATATTTATGATGTGACCGAGCCCGTGAAGGAAAGGCTGGCAGCCCTGGAGCTGAGCCCAGGGATTGAGCTGGCTTACGTATTTGATCAGTCCGAAGGCGTTACGCAGCGGGTTTCCGGTTTCCTGGGCAACCTCCTTCAGGGAGTTGTCCTGGTGGGCATCATCATTTTTCTCGTGCTGGGCATCCGTTCTTCGGCTTTGGTGATGATTGCCATCCCCTTCTCTATTTTGATTGGGCTTTGGGTGGCAGACCTCGCCGGTTTCGCATTACAACAAATGTCTATTGCCGGGCTGGTAGTCGCCCTTGGCCTTTTGGTGGACAACTCCATCGCCATTACTGAAAATATAGAACGGCTGCTCAATCAGGGGCTTTCCCCCACAGAAGCAGCGATCAAAGGCACGCAACAACTTATCGCCCCCATTGGCAGTGCCACCCTCACCACCATTCTGGCCTTCGTGCCGATTGTAATGATGCCGGAGACTACCGGTGCCTTCATTAAAGCCTTGCCGGTAACCGTGATTGCAACGCTGGCAGGTTCCTTCCTTATTGCAGTCACCCTTACGCCCTTCCTCGCCAGCCGTTTCCTGAAGGCCGGTGCAGGTGCCGCCCATCAGACGACCTGGCTGTTTCGTCAGCTGACCTGGATCGTCCAAAACCCTTACCGCAATATACTCCACTGGGCCATGCGGCACAAATGGGCCGTGATCGGGCTTTCCTTCACAGCGCTGGCAGCCGCCGGAGCGTTGTTCCCCTTGGTTGGGGTCGCCTTTTTCCCAAAAGCTGAAAAGCCCCAGTTCCGGATCACCGTACAGCTTCCCAATGGCAGCAACCTGGATGCCACAGACCTGGTAGTCCGCGACGTAGAGGCCGTCCTTGATACGATTACAGAGGTCGATTATTACGTCTCTAATATCGGGCACGGTAATCCAAGGATTTATTACAACGTCGCACCCGTCAATTTTTCCAACGATTTCGGAGAGGTGTTTGTAGTCCTAAAGTCTTACGAAATTGAAGCCTTTTACGCCCTTATTGATGAGCTTAGAGCTACGTTTGTCAATCACCCTACAGCTCGTATTGACGTGCGGGAGTTTGTACAGGGCCCGCCTACTGAAGCGCCGGTCGCCATCAAAATCAATGGTAACAACCTGCAACGACTGCAGGACTATGCCCTACAGGTGGAAGCGATCGTGCAAAACACCCCCGGTGCCATCAAAGTGGACAACCCCATCCGCAGCAACAGTACTGACCTCCACTTCGACATCAACCGCGATAAAGCAATGATGCTCGGCGTACCCGTATTTGCAGTGGACAATAGCGTCCGGAGTTTTGTGAATGGTGCTGAAGTCGGCACTTTCCGGGATGCAGACGGAGAAGACTACAATATGATAATGCGCTACGATTTTGACGGGCAATTTCGGGTAGAAGACTTTGAGGATATCAGTGTGCAGAGCCTCAATGGCGCTTTTGTCCCGCTGCGGCAGCTCGCGCATATCGAATTTGCGGAAGCACACAGCCGCATCACTCATCTGGATACTAAACGAACGGCTACTATTCTGGCTGACCTCGATAAAGGGTATACGCTAGACGAAGTTATAAACAGCATTGACGCCAGGCTTCAGCAACTCGAGTGGGAAGAAGGCTACACCTATGTTTACAAAGGCGACCTGGAAAGCCGGGACGAATCCTTTGGCGGTATGGGGACCGCCTCACTCATGGCTACTTTGCTTATTCTCGGAGTACTCATCATTCAGTTCCGGTCCTTCAGCCAGCCGCTGATCATATTCTCAGCTCTGCCGCTGGCCATCATTGGCTCTATTCTGGCCTTACTGGCTACCGGGATCAATTTCTCCTTCACGGCCTTCATTGGCCTGACGAGCCTGATCGGAATAGCGATCAACAACTCCATCGTCCTGGTTGACTTTGCTAATGAGGTGCGCCGGGAAGGTGGCACTATAATGGAAGCAGCACAGCAAGCCGGGGAAGTCCGTTTTATACCGATTGTCATGACCACCCTGACCACGATTCTGGGCTTGCTGCCGTTGACCCTTTCCGGCGGATCCCTGTGGGCGCCTATGGGCTGGACCATCATAGGCGGACTGCTGACCTCCACCGGATTTGTTTTGCTGCTGGTGCCGGTGCTGTATCTATTGCTGACCAAAGAGGTAGAAGCTTTGGCAACCCGTTAAACGATATTGCTCCGCAAAGAAATAGGATAATCCCTATCTTTGCGGCATGAAAGCAGTCATTCCCGTCGCTGGTGCAGGTACCCGCCTGCGCCCGCTGACGTACACTCAGCCTAAGCCGCTCATACCCGTTGCCGGGAAACCGATCATCTCCTTCATCATCGATCAGTTGATTGAGCAGGGGATACGCGATTTTATTTTTGTGATCGGTTACCTGGGGGAGAAAATTAAAAACTACGTAGATAAGGCCTACCCCAATATCAACCGGGAATATATTACGCAGGAGGTACGCCTGGGCTCCGGCCATGCCATATGGACCGCCCGCGATATGATCCGGTCGGATAAAGAACTGGTCGTATTTTTTGGAGACGTAATCCTGGATGTTGACTTTGAAAAGGTCATCAAATGCCGGGATTCCTGCCTGTGTGTTAAAAAAGTGGAAGACCCCCGAAAATTCGGTGTAGTGGAGTACGGGCAGGACGGTCAGGTGAAACGGGTGGTGGAAAAGCCCAAAATCCCCAAGTCGGACATGGCAATGGTCGGCTTTTACAAGATTAAGGAAGCCGAGCAATTGATTGATGCCCTGGAGTTCAATATCAGCCATAACATCCGTTCCAACGGGGAATTCCCCCTCACCGATGCCTTCATGAGGATGATTGAGCAAGGGGTGCATTTTTCCACCGAAGTCGTGGACAACTGGTTCGACTGCGGCAAGAAGGAAGTGTTGCTGGATACCAACTCCGCTTTCCTGGACCGCTCCGGCTACGCCTCCACCAACCTGCCGCCTTTTGATAACTCCATCATCATCCACCCGGTAAGTATTGGGCAGAACTGTAAGATTTCGAATTCTATCATCGGGCCCCACGTCACCATCGGCAATAATGCACGCATCAGCCACACCATAATTAAGGATAGCATTATCGGTAACTATGCGCACATCAAAGAGGTGATCCTGCAACGTTCAGTAGTAGGGAATGACACGGCCATCACCGGCTTGCGCCAAAGCCTCAACATCGGCGACAACACCGAAATCGACTTCAGCCTGCCCCGGAGCTAAACCGGCCGCACCTGCCTGATTCATCATTTTGTAAAAGCCTCACTATACCACTATGGCAAAACCTCAACAAGACCTCAATATCATCTACGGCCGCCATCCGGTAGTCGAGGCGCTGGAAAATGGTGTCCCTATCGAAAAAGTGATGCTGCAGAAGGGCATACGGGGCGACATGGAAAAAGAGCTGCGCCATTTGTGCAAGTCAGCGGATGTCCCCATGCTGGTCATCCCCAAGGAGCGCCTCAAGCGCTACACCAATGGCAATCATCAGGGGGTGGTGGCGCTGCAGGCGCTGATCCGCTACCAGAAAATGGAAGACATCCTGCCGATGGTTTTTGAACGTTCGCAAACACCGCTCTTTGTCCTCCTTGATGGGGTTACGGATGTGCGCAACTTTGGAGCCATTGCCCGTACGGCGGAAGTATGCGGTGCTCATGCGTTGGTCATTACGCAGAAAAACAGCGCACAAATCAATCCAGAGGCTATGAAAACCAGTGCCGGAGCGCTCAACACCATCCCCGTTTGCCGGGAAAAGAGCCTGATCACCGTCATAGAGTACCTACAGCAATCCGGCATTCAGGTACTGGCCAGCGACTTACAGGCAGATAAGGCTATTTATGACCTGGACCTGACTGCCCCGGTAGCTTTTGTACTTGGCGCAGAAGGGGAAGGGATCAGCCCGGCGGTGGCCCGAAAAGCCGATCAGACCTTTATCATACCTCAAAAGGGGCAGACGGACTCCCTCAATGTTTCAGTAGCAGGCGGCATGATGCTGTACGAAGCGATGCGGCAGCGGAAGTAGGGCAAAAAAATGCCCTGCCTCATCCAATCCGGAGCGGGGCAGGGCAGCTCAATCAAAACAACGAAGATTAGTTTTGATCAATTTCGTAAGGCGTAGCGTAAAAAATCGCTCTCAGGCTAATCGGCTCATCAATATCCGGATTGAAGGTTTGCGTAGACCGGTTATAGATCACGGTATAAATATTGGCGATCAGCTCATTGATGTCATTAAAGCGCGCCTGCAGCTCATCGGCATTTTCAGCCTCCACGAAAAAATTCTCGCTGCTCGCCAGGCTTTTCAGATAGTTGGTATTGTACTCCAAACCTTTACCTTTCAGCCCGATCATATAGCGTGGAAACTCCGACGCCTGAATCATCTGCTGATTACCGGTGGGGTTGTTGGAGCCATTATCGTTACCATCCGTAAACGCTACGAGCACTCTATCGTCCACATCAAGCTCTGCGTTTTCCAGGGCGTTCAGGCCGCTAAGAATACCATCGCTCAGGCGAGTAAAGGTCTGCGCGTTGAGGTCAGGGTACGGGAAGCTGTTGAGGGCTGCTGAAATGTCACCTATCTGATTCGTAAACGGGTAAGTAATGACCGTGTCCGCAAATAAAGTCAGGCCAATAAAGCCCGCCCCTCCAGCTAAGGTTTGCTCTGCAAAATCAAGGGCATACTGCCTGACCTTCTCCCGGTCTTCGCCCAAAGAGCTACTCACGTCCACCACGAGTTGTGTAGCCATGCGGGTCTGAGAAAATTCTTCCTGATTCTTAAACTCCGTCTGCTCAAACCAGCGATCATTGGCCGGACGGGTATCATCGCGCTCCTCGATGGTCACACAATTTGCGGTGTAGTTGAACTCGTCATCGCTCAGGCGGATATTGGGAATACGGATGACCACTTTGTTCCCTTCAACGGTGGGGAAAAAGACTGTAGTATCATACTTCACGCGCTCATCGGTACGGGTACGCACAATCTCCACGCGCGGTTCTTCGCCCTGATAGTAGGTATAATCAAAACGCAGCACGATGGCATCATCACGGGTCACACCAATACAGCCTGGCTCCGGGATTTCATCCACGTTGGCCGAAGGCACGGTCGTATCATCATCTTTCTTGCAGCTGGTAAAAGCCAGCACAGCAGCAAGGCTCAGCAGGGCGGCAATTCTGAAATTTTTCATAAGCTAGTCAGTTTAACAGATTCGGTTTTAGGAATAGCAGCGCACAAATGCGCCACGCACAATTACCCTAACTAACTTTCGCCCCGATTTATTCGATATATTATCTTAAAGTTTATTTAAAACCAGGGCTTTAACAAAAAAGGCGACCCGGTAGGATCGCCTTTTTTGCTACAACTTCAGCTGCGGTATCGCAAAATATTTTTGGAGGAAGGCATCGAATTCCTTCAGCAGGCTTTTAAAGTACTGCCGGAAGTGGCGCACCTCACTGAACGCCTGTTCAAGGTACTGGCTCGAAGCCTCCACTGCTTCACGCAATTGTTTTTGCAAGCGCTGCAGATTAAGGCGCTGTAATAGAAACTGATTTTGAAAGTATTCCACCTTTGCGCGGTCCTCCGTACTTTCTGCTTTAGTGAGCACTTCTTCGAGGCTCCACTCACAATTGCGGATTTCCTGCTCATAAAACTGAATTTCTTTAAACCAGCTTCTTAAAGCGTAGGCATTTTGACTTTTGGAATACGTAGCCATAGTCCGAACTTTTTTATGCAGCTCCGGGCTGCGGGTTTGATGATGAATAGGTGCAGGGCACCAAAAGCATTCAAAAAATCAAATCGACACAGGGTCGTAAAAAAGTAAAGACTGATTCATAAGGTAGAAAGGCAGCCGGACTGCATAAGAAACTGTTGCCGCTAAAGCCGAGGAAGAACCCGCTAAGACCGGGGGCGGGAAAACCATGTCCTTTGGCAAACCGGCACTGCAAGGACCGTCATCCGGTAAGACCGGCTCCCAGCATAGGGCATCCGGTGAAGCGTCCAGCTCACAAGAACTACTGAAAAACTTAAGCACGCAACACCCACCGGCATGAGCGGGAGCAAGCACTCCGCTAACCGGGCTACTGGCAACGGCCGCCAGCGACAATAGGGAGATGATGTTGCGTAAGGTCTTCAACAGATGAATTTTATATCTTGATACCTGTACTTCCAGGGCCTTTTCAAGATGATGTTTTGTGAATCCACTATAAAAACTACTTTAAGTCTGCGCTAGTTGCCTTTACCAAAAACATTAAGACTTGCCTTAACGCTTCCTTAACACCCCGGCCGCTGTAACTGAGGCGGTTACCTCAAATAATTAATCCCAAATTAACGCGCGGGTATAGCGATTGCAGAAAAATAAGCCTACCTTTGCGCCTTCTTTGCCAGAACACCACAATTTGGCAGTACATTAACTTGAATAACATGGATATTAGAAATATCGCCATTATTGCACACGTTGACCACGGTAAGACCACCCTGGTTGACAAAATGATCCTCGCGGGGCAGCTGTTTGCCGACCACGAGACGCCGGGCGAGCTCATCCTCGACAACAACGACTTGGAGCGGGAGCGCGGCATCACCATTTTGTCCAAAAACGTGTCCATTGCCTACAAAGGCACCAAGATCAACATCATTGACACCCCTGGCCACAGCGACTTCGGTGGTGAAGTAGAGCGCGTGCTAAACATGGCAGATGGCGTACTGCTGCTGGTTGATGCCTTCGAAGGCCCCATGCCACAGACCCGCTTTGTAACTCAAAAAGCAATCGAGCTTGGCCTGAAGCCAATTGTGGTGGTCAACAAAGTAGACAAGGAAAATTGTACGCCTGATGAAGCGCAGGAGGCCGTTTTCGACCTCATGTTCAACCTGGACGCTACAGAAGATCAGCTGGATTTCCCTACCATATACGGCTCTGCCAAATTTGGCTGGATGAGCAACGACTGGCGGGACAAAACGGACAACATCACGCCCCTGCTCGATGCCATCCTGGAGCACATTCCACCACCCTCTGTATCGGAGGGCACCCCGCAATTGCTCATCACTTCGCTGGATTACAGCAAGTACATCGGCCGTATTGCTGTAGGCCGCCTGCAGCGGGGCTCTCTGAAGTCCGGACAGCCGGTTTCTATGGTAAAAAAAGACGGCATTGTACAAAAAAGCCGTATCAAAAACTTATACGTATTTGATGGTTTCGAACGCGTGGAAGTAGAACTGGTGGAAGCCGGCGAAATTTGTGCCGTATACGGGATCGAAGGTTTTGAAATTGGGGATACTATCGCCGACTTTGAGAACCCGGAGGCCCTGCCTACCATTGCCATCGACGAACCTACGATGAGCATGGTCTTTACCATCAATGACTCTCCCTTTTTCGGTAAGGAGGGCAAGTACGTGACTTCCCGCCACATTAAGGACCGCCTCACTTCGGAGCTGGAACGTAACCTGGCTATGCGAGTGGAAGAAACAAGCTCTGCGGATACGTTCCGCGTCTACGGCCGTGGGGTACTTCACCTGGCGGTACTGATTGAAACCATGCGCCGCGAGGGTTATGAATTGCAGATTGGGCAGCCACAGGTTATCACCAAGCGGATTGATGACGTGGCACACGAACCGGTTGAAGAACTGACCATCGACATCCCGGACGAGCTGTCCGGCACGGCCATCAACATGGTCACGCAGCGCAAAGGTATTATGCTGTCTATGGAGCCTAAGGGCGACCGGGTGCAGCTGCGTTTCGAGATCCCTTCCCGGGGCATCATCGGCCTGCGTAGCCAAATGCTGACTGCTACTGCCGGCGAGGCGATCATGACCCACCGCTTCCTCGAATTCCAGCCGCATAAAGGTGACATTCCGGGCCGTATAAACGGCTCATTGATTTCTATGGAAACCGGCACCGCCATTCCTTACAGTATCAATAACCTGCAGGACCGTGGCAAATTCTTTATCAGCGCCGGTGATGAGATTTACGAAGGCCAGGTGGTAGGTGAAAACAGCCGCCCGGGTGACCTCGTGGTCAACCTCATCAAAACCAAAAAGCTGACCAACATGCGGTCATCGGGTGCCGATGATAAGATGAAGCTCATCCCACCAAAGGTCTTTACCCTTGAAGAAGCCCTGGAATACATTCAGGAAGATGAATATGTGGAAGTCACACCGGAGTCTATCCGTTTGCGCAAAACGATGCTCAAAGAGCATGAGCGTAAGCGCGCGAAGAACAAGGCACTGGCGTAGGCTGTACACTAAGCCAAATTTAGAAGAAGCGGAAACCGGAAGTCATTTACTTTTGGTTTCCGCTTTTTCATTTTGGGCACTGAGCCTACTCAACAACAAGATGGCGCTGAACGCGCTCATAGAATTTTGGGGCATCATCATCGTAAAGCCACTTCACCACATTATGCGACCAAATATCATCTTTCTGTTTTCGGGTGATAATCTCCTCTTCTACTGCCAGGTCCAGCAGCTTACCGGGGTAGGAGGACTGATGCTCGTTTTTCATTTCTCCGAGCGGATAGGGGTCGTCAAGCCCGAGGATAATCTGATCGGTACCGCCCTGCCTTCTAATCATCAGTTCCAGCGAGTGGACATCATGAACCAGTGTATCAAAGTAGATATTAGGATGCCCCAAAGCCTTGCGCGGGCGTGTTTTGCCTTCAAATAAATCCGGGCGCCCATCGAAGCCCTGCACGCGGCGGCCCAGGTTCACGTGGTTGAGTTGCCCGCCGTGGGCGAAACATACCCGGATATTCGGGTACTTATCGTACAACCCATTAAGGGTATAGAAATGGTAGGCATCAGCGCATTGAGCCAGCATCCAGATCAGGTGGAAACGCCAGGCCGTATTCTCCAGCAGGATAAACTTCTCGCCATCGTAAGGGTGGATTTCCAGCGCCAGCTTGTAGTGATTAGCGAGTTCGAGAATGGGCTCTGTCTCTTCGTTGAAGATCACATTCCAGTGCCCCGTGGAGTCCATATAATGCGTGGGCAGGCATAAGACCTGCAAGCCCAGTTCCTCCACACAGCGTTCGATTTCCCATAGTGCGCCCTGCGTAAACCCGGCATGCACGACAAATCCGCAGGTAAACTTTTTGGGATAATCCTGCTGAACCCGGGCATTGAAATCATTCTGAAAGCGCAGCGCCCGCTTCATATGCTCCCACTTCAGCCCGTTGCCATAAAGCTGGGAAAGACTCAGAATGACCGCATGGTCAATGTGGCTTTGCTCCATCCATTCCAGCTTTTCATTCAGGAAAAAGCTAGGGTCAGTAACCGGGCGCTGCCAGTTTTTCTGGCGCATAAACTTACGGTCCTCATCAATCCAGAAGATTTCCTTCTCCCGCATGAATGCTGGTATTTCATCGGGGTAAGGCAACAGGTGCCCGTGGCCATTGATCCTCATATCATTCGTCCTTTGGTGCGTCCTCTAAAGGTACAAATTTTGTCCAAAATCCGGCACCCCACCTCAGGCGCTACCGCTCGTAACCTGCCCGAAGTTCAATATACGCCCGCAGATCTTCCATTTGCTGGTGGGAAAGCTTCTCCAGGGCATAATTGGGCATGTAAGGCTTGCTCCCGGGGACCGGTGAAGTCCCATAGCGCCCCACCTGATACACGGAGTATTCGGTATACCGGGGAAAATGCTTGGCCAGGTGCTGAAAGGTCAGCTTGGAATCATCCAGCCTGAAGAAGGAATAGCGTTCGTTTTCGTGACAGTGCAGACAGCTTAGCTCGTATACCAGGCGGCCATTCTCCACATCGGTGGTGTCCACCTCATAGCCGGCCTTCCTGTCTTCAGGGGGAGCCACAAAGGTAGCTGGTGAACCAGACAGGTACTTCGACTTGATTAGCTGAATAGCCGCTGCGGTATTTCCTTTGCCATTTAGTGCCTGATTGATCTGAGTTTTTTCCTCATCGGAAAGGATAAGGTCGTCCATTTTCAGCCCGATTGTCCACAAATAAGCCAGGACGGATTCCATCTCCCATGGCTCCAGGGCACGCCCCTGCGAGCATTCGGTGGCACAGAGCTGAATCGCCTCCCGCAGGTCATCACGAGCGGGCTCCACCAGGCTTCCATACTTTTGCTCATAATCGCCGTTGTAAAAGCTTGTCCGGTTCACTGCACCATAGAGGGCAGTACCCTGCAAAAAAGGCAAGCCGTTTTCCCGGGCATACTCCAAGCGTGCCTGTGGATCGGATACGCTAAGGTCCGGATCTTCCTTTTCAATATTATGGCAGGCGGTGCACACGTAGTGCTTGCTCTGTTTGTTGTTTTTGCCCCCACCCAGTCCGGTTGCAAAGCCCGTCAGCATAATACCCCGCCCGGCTTCAACGGATACGCCCTCCAGCGTAGAGTCCGGATAATGAGCCACCGGATCGTCGCCAAGGCGCAGGAGCACCTCAGCCACCGCTTCCCCGGGCAGAAGCTGATCGGGCACTGTAGATTGCTGTATTGTCCAGAAAAAAGCGGTTGCAAGAAATGTAGTGAATAAAAACTTGTACATGGATCAGCTCATTAAAGATTGAATAAACGGGATATGGTAAAACCAAAACGGAATTCCCCGTCCAGCCAGTTGGAAGTCGTGTAGGGAATAAAGTCCGTCTCCATGATCCCGGTTGCATTTGTGAAATTAAGCTGAAATAGATGCCCGCCGGAGTCAATTTCCAACCCCAGCCCCAGTGCGGGATAGAAACCATTATCCGTAGTCCGATAGTCCGAAAACGGCAGGGTCACATCTGCAATCACCCCAAAGACCCGGCTGATCTGCAGGCGCGTGCCCACGCCCAAAGAGAACAACCCATTCTCATCTTCAAATGGGACGACATTCCGGTGGGTGTAGCCTGGCGTAACCTGCAAGGCGATACGGTCAGACAACCGGGAGGCAATCATCAACTGCCCATGGTAGCCCATGCGGTGGGAGAAGTTGGAAAAGTTTCGGATGATATCCGGATTGTCAGGAATGCGCTCTGCGGTAGACAGCGCCGCCACCCCCCAAAAAGTAAGGCTCACGGGAGACCCGCCCATTGCTCCCTGCCGCAGCAGGGCATACTTGACCGTGCCATTGAGCACCTGCCGAAGCCCGGCCTGCCCATTGGGCAGCGACCCCGCCCCTTTGGTCCGGAAAAAGCCCACGGTGAGCTTATCCGTTGCACCATAGGCAGCACCGATCATAACATCAGAAGCCTGCTCCAGGCCATAAAAGGTAGACCAGCCACCATTGTCGCCCAGTAAATCGCCAAAGCGGTGGCCGATGCGCACATCGAGCCGCCTTTTACCTAGTGTCTCTACTGATTGTATGTTAACCAAACGGCTATCGTTGAAGGTCTGAGTAACCACATCCTGCGCAGCGGCAGGCGCCATCCAAACCAGCAACATTATCAAAATTGAAATATTCTTCATCAGGTATTCAGTTTGCAGTGTTTCTTGAAATTATTCCGGGTAACCACTGTCCAGCCAGCACTCCAGGCGGTCCAGTTGCTCCTGTGTCAGGTCTTTCGGCCGGCCCTCCGGTGCATAATCCGGTGGCATGCCCTGATTAGGGTCATCTTTGAGCTCCAGGACTCGGGTGCGGAAAGCCCCGCTCTCAATATTGGGCAGCACTCCGTGATAGGAATCGTAGACGCCCGGGGCAGTACCGTCAAGATGGCAACCTGAATAGGCACAAGATTCCTCAATAATCTGCCGTATCTGTGGATCATAGGCAGGGATAGTATCGGTACAGGTCGATGCCACCATTGGCTCCGGTAATTGATCGGATGTACAACCGCTAAAGGCCAGCAAGGCACCGGCTACCGTTAATATGGAGATAAAAGGGATAAGGATATCTTTCATGTCATTCAGTGTAAGTTTTTGCAAAAGTCTAACATCAAATCCATCAAATTGATGCAGCTTAGGAGGTCTTCCGGTAACGATCCACGTAGTTTTAGCTCAAGCAGTTGCTTTTTCAGGAAATATTTTGACCTTTGAACCAACAAATGCTCTTAAGTGTATTAAGTCTAATTAACTCAAATCAGAAAAATAAAACAGCAATATGTATCCTGCAGAACTTACAGCGCCAATGGCCAAAGATCTGACCGAATATGGTTTCAATGGCTTGCAAACCGCAGAAGCCGTTAGTGAAGTCCTTGATAAAAAAGAAGGCACTACGCTCGTCGTGGTCAACTCCGTGTGCGGTTGTGCGGCTGCCAACGCCCGTCCCGGTGCGAAACTGGCTGCTCAACATGATAAAACACCGGACAATATGGTAACCGTTTTTGCTGGTGTCGATCAGGCAGCGACAGCCAAAGCCCGGGAGTACATGGCTCCTTATCCACCTTCCTCGCCTTCGATTGCCTTGTTTAAGGATGGCAAACTAGTGCATTTTCTGGAGCGCCACCACATTGAAGGTCGTTCTGCAGAAATCATTGCGGAAAACCTGAAGCTGGCGTTCGACCGCTACTGCTAAAGGTATACATCGGAATTATTGATGCGAAAAAAGCCCTGAAGCGTAATGCTTCGGGGCTTTTCAATTTCCTGAACGCTACGGTGCCAGACGGGCAGTCGACCAGCTCCCGTCTTCTGACAAAATGTACTCAATGCGGTCGTGCAGGCGGCTGCTTCGGCCCTGCCAAAACTCAATCCGGTGCGGAACGACCCGGTAACCGCCCCAGTGTTCCGGCTTGGGCAGGGCTTCTGCTGCGCGGTAATCTTCCTCTAATCGCTTCACCTTCTCTTCAAGGACTTCCCGCGATTCAATCTTTGTACTTTGAGGCGAAGCCCAGGCACCAATTTGGCTTCCTTTTGGGCGGGACTGAAAGTAGCGGGTGGATGCTTCTGCAGGCAGCACCTCTACCCTGCCCTCTATGCGCACCTGACGCTGCAGCTCGTGCCACAGAAAAGTAAGGGCGGCTCGTGGATTGGCACGAAGCTCCTGACCTTTACGGCTATTGTAATTGGTATAAAACAGGAAGCTGCCATCTGTGACACCTTTTAACAGGACGATACGGGCAGAAGGCACTCCATTGGTCGTTGCGGTGGAGAGCGTCATGGCATTCGGTTCCGGCACTTCAGCATTCAGCGCCTCGTCAAACCATACCTGAAACTGTTCCACCGGATTGGTCCTGACTTCCTCCATCTCCAATGTATGGGCAGAATAATCCTTACGGAGTTGTTCGATCTTGCTGTTGGCTGGCATGAATTTTTAATAGGGAAAACAAAGGAGCAGGGCAAGTGTTTTGGGTTCTTTGTCTTGATGAAGGCTGAACAAAATTGAGTAGGGTAAAGTAGAAGGATGCATCCTTCTACTTTATCCCTCTCACAGAACCGTGCGTACGGGCCTCGTACACGGCTCCTGTTAAATCTTATTCATAGTATTGATGCAACGTGTTGGTTTTCACCCGCTCCATGTCGTACAAGTGCAGGTTATTAAACCACTCATTAGGCAGCGCCATGTGGACCAGTTTGCAGCTCGCGTTGCGCCAGCGGGCCATAGAGATTTTCTCAAAACTCCCTTTGTAACCCATCCGTCGTAACTGTTTATGCAAGCCTTTCCAACTTTTCCACTCGCGCATCTGCTTCATCCGTAGGCGGCGGCGTATCCAGCTCATTAAATTACGGAACAGGCTCTTGGCTTGCCCAATGCGGAAGTAGTTGGCAAAACCCCGCAATAGCATCGACAGCTCCCTTATCTGGTGCTCTACGTTACGCCCGGAATTGCGTGGGGTCAGCTTGCGGACTTTGTCCTTAAACTTCTTCACGCTCTTTGGGTGTATGCGCGCACCCCGCCGGCTGATGATAAAACCCAGGTACGTTATGCCTTCCCATATCGTTGTGAGGTGCGTCTTCTTTACGTTGACCGTAAGTTTTAGCTCCTCTTCCAGATATTGGGCGGCTATAGAACGATACCTGCCCGCTTCACTGCGCGTGTAGCCGAAGATCAGTATATCGTCTGCGTACCTTACTATCCGGATGCCTTGACTTTTCATGTACTGGTCAAAATTGTCCAAATAGATATTCATCAGCAGCGGGGAGATTACTCCGCCTTGCGGGCTGCCAGCTTCCGCAGGGTAGTATGCCCCTTCGTCCATAACTCCCGTTTCAAGTATTTGACGGACCAGTGCCAAAACACTGCCGTCGCTTACTTTAGCCCCCACCCCTGCCAGTATCAAGCCGTGGTCCAGCGTGTCGAAGCACTTCGACAAGTCCATGTCAACGACATGAGCCAGCCCCCACTTGTTACTGAAACGCTCTGCCTTAGCCACTGCATGGGCGCAGCTGCGCCCGGGGCGGTAGCCGTAGCTCGATGGGTGGAAGCCCGGCTCGAAAATGGGCTGGAGGATGTTGAGCAGTGCTTGCTGCACCACCCGGTCGCGTACCGTCGGTATGCCTAATGGGCGTTCGCTGCCGTCAGGCTTCGGGATATACACCCGTTTTACTGCCTGCGGGCGGTACGCCTTCGTCCTGAGTTCTTTTTTCAAACGGCGCAGCTCTGACACCCTCTTCTCATCGAAGTCGGTGATGCGAACTCCGTCTACTCCGGCAGCGCCCCGGTTCGCCTTTACCTTCTGGTAGGCTTCCATGAGGTTCTTCCAGCTGTACACTTTGTCGTATAGGCTGTACCATTTTCGCATAAAAAAAAAAA
>NZ_JPOS01000101.1 GCF_000759025.1 Phaeodactylibacter xiamenensis
CACCGTACTCAACGCTCGTGCGGATTATTGGTCAGGCTGGGCTCGTCACCACCTTCCCATAATTCCTCATCGGGGTCCCACCGACGATTGTCTTCACTTGTACCTTAACGACCCCTTGGAGGGAGACGCTTTGATTTAACTTCGCCCCTTCGCAGCTTACCAGCACTTTTGGCGCTGATAAGTCAAGTTGACTAGCTTTGCGGTCAGCCATCGCAACTTGTCCTCCAAGTTTTATCCTCCACCCTGTTACCAGAGCTTCAAAGGCTCGGAGTTTAAAACTACTACGGGCTCATCTGCCACCTGCTGGCGTGTGGCTGCTGCCTCGCCTTGCGACTTGTTAGCTGCTTGTCCAGATAAAAAATCCCGGACACCCCAACAGGCTTCCATGGTTAAGCAAACTTTCCTGTATGGGACACCGTCCGTTTTAACGTGGCAGGTTATCCGGCTTTTGGGCTTTCCCACTTTTTGCAAGGTTACCCACCTGCCGCGCCACTCCCGGTTCGCTCCCGCTACGTGCCCCATACTTGCTAAGGCTTCCTTCCCACCCTACCGTTGCCAGTAACGCAGTTGCCTTCGCATTGGCTTCCCACCGATTAGGCGCCAGGGCTTCTTTCAGCCCTTCGGAAAATGTTTGCATGCCATGCAAACAAAAACCCTGTCATAAAAGATGACAGGGGTCTAACGATAAACAAACACTATGAACAACACTAAGATCTTTAGAGTCAGGTGAGTGAGGTAAAAAGCCCCCGAACACTCGGGGGATACGATTACAAAAACTATGAACAAACACTCACCCGACTCAGATATTTTTAACGCACTTATGCGTAAATCTCTCTTTTTAAGTTTGCTAGGTTTCTTCACCAACAATTACAATACAAATATGAAAGTTTTCAAAGACCCTCAGGAAACGATTAGCTAAAAAATGTGACATGGAAAGACAAAGGTTCTTGGTTCAAATGGAACAACTAGCGTTTCCTTTCCCCTTAATTTAGGAACTTACAAGGGAATCAACCTGCTCTAACCTCTGCTTGCAGTCAGCAATAGGTAACAAAATTCCAAGCCTTATACGGTAGGTTTGAAGCCCGATTTTTCGGAAAAAAGCACCAATTTTTTCCCTCTTGACTTGTTGGATCGGGCAGGTTGATGCGCTATCCGTACCAAAAAGCAGTCGACCTTTCAAATTATCAAATCCTCTTCCTAAAAAAACGCACCTCAAGCTCCGGAACGTATATGCCTTTAGCGAAAAATTCCGGCAGCCAAAAAAAGCCCGCTACAACACCATAACGTGAGGTAGCGGGCTCTGATTCGTATCGAACCTACTTAGCTATTAGACTGCAGAAGAAGCTGCAGGCTCTTTTCCAAAGACTTTCAATACCCCCACTTTCAGGCGGTATGCCAAATAGTACATCACCGGCACTACGACCAAAGTCAGGAAGGTAGCGAATACCAATCCATAGATCACCGTCCAGGCCATAGGCCCCCAAATGGCCGTATTATCTCCACCAATAAATATCTGCGGGTCCAGGTCGGTGATCAGGGTGAAGAAGTTGAAGTTAAATCCAACGGCCAAAGGCACAAGACCAAGCACGGTAGTGATGGCCGTCAATAAAACCGGACGCAGACGGGTGGCACCGCCCTGAACAATCGCCTCCTTCATATCCTCAGTTTCCAGGAATTGATTTTTCGAATAGCCCAGCTCTTCCTGCTTACGGCCTACGAGGATATTTATAAAGTCGATCAATACAATGGCGTTATTCACCACAACTCCTGCCAGTGAAATAATCCCCACACCGGTGAAAATCACTGAAATATCGCGCCCGCCAAAGGCATAGCCCAGAAATACCCCAATCGTACTGAAGAGTACCGACAGGATAATGATGAAGGGCGAAGCTACAGAGTTAAACTGTGCGACGATAATCAGGAATATGGAGAATAGCGCAATACCGAAAGCGGTGTACAGGAAGTCCATATCTTCCGATTGCTGTTGCTGCTCCCCGGTAAACTCATAGGTAAAACCCTCAGGCAGATCATAGGAAGCCATCCATCGGTCTATCTCAGGAATGATCTCGTTGGGATAATACCCTTCCAGCACATTCGAGTAAATAGTAATTACCCGGTCCAGGTTTTTCCGCTTAATCGAGCTGTAGGTGGACGTAAACTTAATGTCTGCAACTGCAGAAATCGGCACCTGAGAAATCTGTCCCGTGGCCGGGCTGCGGAAGGTAATCCGCTGATTAAGCAGGTCATCGATGTCATAGCGGTACTTTTCATCCAAACGGATAAAGATGGGATACTCATCCTCCCCTTCCTTAAACTTGGAAACTTCTTTACCGAAGACAGCCGTTCGCACGGCATTTGCGATATCAAAAGTAGATACCTCATACCGGCGTGCTGCTTCCCGATCCACATTAATGATCAATTCTGGCTTGCCAATCTTGATATCAGCCTGTAGTTCTTCGATGCCCGGGATATTCTGGGAGTTGATATAGTTGATAACATCCTCTGACAGAATCGCCAGCTTATCGATATCCTCACCCTGGATTTCCAGGTTAATCGGTTTACCGGCATTCGGGCCATCCGCGTTTTTGTCGACGGTGATTTTCACACCCGGTACCCCACGTACAGCCTCACGGATATCCTCCATCGCATCGAAAGTAGACAACTCTCCCCGGTCTTTAGAAGGCACGAAAGAGACCGTCAAACGAGCTTTTTGGGGAGAAGCTCCTGGTTCCGGCGGACCATTCGGGTCAGCCGTGTTTTCACCAATCTGAGTCAGTACGGCCTCCACAATGCCCTGATAGGGCTCAATGGCCTTGCTGACTCGCGCCTCGACTTCCTGCACAGCTTCATAAGTTGCGTTGATATCCGTGCCCAGAGGCATATCTACAAAAACGTTGACGTATAACGGATCCGCGGAAGGGAAAAATTCAACTTTCGGCATATTCACAGCTAACAGCGCAAGGGCTGCAAACAACAGCACAAAGGTGCCACCAAAGATCACCCCCGGCACGCGCAGGGCACCGCGGATAAACTTGTCGTAAGCATTCTCCAACACAGGCAAAAAGTTATTCTGAAACTTAAATGCCGCTGGCCGCAGCAGGAACCAGTTGATCAGGGTCACAATAAGGGCAATGCCCAACAGGTTGCGCCCTGCCTCAAAGCCAGTAAAGTGGAAAACCACCGCCAGCACCAGCATCACCCCCGCACCAATAAGAATGTTGGTTTGCCGCCGCTTCCGCACCGCAGGGTCTTCTGCCCGTTCATCCACTTTCATAAAGCGGCTGGTAAATACGGTGTTGATCACCAATGCTACAATGAGGGAGGACGTCAGTACAATTATTAGAGTGATAGGCAGGTACTTCAGGAATTCCCCCATGATGCCAGGCCAAAATGCCAGTGGGAGGAAAGCCGCCAGCGTGGTGGCTGTAGAAGCGATAATTGGCATGGCTACCTCGCCCGCCCCATATTTGGCAGCGTCCCAGCCATTATAACCAATCTGCATGTATCGGTAGATATTCTCCACGACTACAATTGCATTGTCCACAAGAAGCCCTAATGCCAGTATGAGGGCAAAGAGTACCACAATATTCATGGTAACCCCGGTCAGTGACAGGAATAGTATCCCCATGAGCATAGACAATGGAATAGCAAGCCCCACAAACAAGGCATTTCGCAACCCTAAAAAGAACAGCAATACCACCACTACCAGGATCACACCAGATATAATGCTGTTTTCCAGGTTGCTCACCTGATCCCGTGTATTGACAGACTGATCATTGAACAGGCTGATTTTCAAGTCTTCCGGCAACTCTGCACTTGCATCATCCACAATGACCTTAATCTTATCAGAAGCATCGAGAAGGTTTTCGCCCTGCCGCTTGATGACATCCAGAGAAATGACCGGAAAGCCATCCGAACGGGCTATACTGGTGGGGTCCTTGTAGCCAAAGGTCACCTCTGCTATTTCCCGCAGGTAGATAGGGCGCTGATTCTCACTCTTGACGATCATTTCCTCCAGCTCAGAAACGTCCTCGAATTCTCCCTTTACCCGGATCGCCCGGCGGAAGTCATCGTTGAGCAGTTCCCCTCCGGACATGGTGATGTTCTCAGAAGAAATCGCATTCTCAATATCCCGGAAGGTGACTTGCATAGACTCCATCTTAGGCAGGTCAATATCCACCTTAACCTCCCGTTCCCGGGCACCTTTCAGCTCCACTTCGGAGATTTCATCCAGGGTTTCGATCTCATCCTGCAGGTATTCAGCGTAACTGCGGAGTTCATCATTGGTATAGTCACCCGAGATATTGACCGTGACGATTGGAATTTCCGATAGGTTGATGTCCAGGACGGTTGGGTCCTGATCCAAATCGTTCGGCAGTTCGCTTTTAGCTTTGTCCACCGCATCCTTCACCTTCCGGACAGCGTCATCCAGGTCCATATCTGCGGAAAACTCCGCCGTAATCACGGAATAATCCTGTATAGACGTTGACTTGATGTCTTTGATGCCCGTAATCGATTGGAGTTCTTTCTCAATCGGCCGGGTTACCAGGTTTTCAATATCTGCAGCAGAGTTACCAAAATAAGGGGTATTGATATACACTGTGGGCCAGTCTACCTCCGGGAATTGCTCTTTGGGCATATTCTGGTAAGACTGAATCCCGAAAATCAGGATCATAAGCGTGAGGATGAACACACTTGTCCCATTATCTACGGCCAGTGTAGACAAGCTAAACTGCCGTAATTTATCTTTTTGCTTATTTTCTTCAGCCATTTGCGTGGTTTTGTATCAGTGTTCAGCGATGTGGGCGGCTCGCCCGGCTGAATTACTGCTTTTAGTGAGTGCTTAACCTTCTTGCTTTACTTCGACGGGCTCATTATTAGCCAGGCCACGTGCCCCGTCCATAATTAAGACCTCTCCTCCTTCCAGGCCAGATTTGATAACAATCTGCCCATCGTAAGCATCGCCGGTTTTCACATATACCTTGCGGGCTAAAGCACCCGATTTACCATCTTCCAGAATATAGACATAGTCCTTCCCTCCAACTTCCTGCTGCACCATTTCCAGCGGGATGGTGACGACATCTTCAGCCTCCTTGTCTTTGATGAACATGGTAGCCAGCAAATTCGGCTTAATCAGGGAGCTGGATGCCGAAATTCTTGCTTCTACATCAAAAGTACGATTGGAAGGATCGATCGTCCGTCCGATCATGGTGATGGTAGCCATTTGCTCCTCGTCCAGCGCCGGAAAAGCCACTTTCACCTGTTCTCCCCTTTTGACCGCACGAAGGTAAGACTCAGGCACATCAGCAACAGCCTTAAGTCTGTTAGGATTAAGCAACTGCACAATCGGCATACCCGGAGAAGCCAGTTCGCCGCTTTTTAGATAAACCTCTTCCACTACTCCACTCACCGGAGCGTAAACCTTAGACTTGGTCATTTGGAATTCCAGGGTCTCCATGCTTTTCTCCAGGCGCTCCTTACTGTTTTTGGCTTCCAGGTACTGTATTTCAGAACCAATATTCTGGTCCCACAGACGCTTTTGGCGCTCGAACACCGTGGTTGCCAGTTCCAGTGACTTCTCCAGCTCTGCCATTTGCTTGTCCAACTGCTCGAGATCCAGCTCGGCAATAAGTTGCCCTTTCCGGACATTGTCTCCTTCCTCTACAGTAAGGTTGAGAATGCGTCCGGCAACCTCACTTGTGACATTGATATAGTCATCGGCAGCAACTGAAGCCTGAATTTCCACAAAGTGCTCAAAGTTGGTGCGTTCCACCGGTGCAGTGGTAACCAGTTTCCTTTTGTTAGCCACCATAGTGGGGTCCTGAACCGCTATAGCTTTTTCAAGTTGTTCCACCTCTTGGGTGAGCTTACTGAGTTCACTGCGCTTTTCCTTGAGCAGGGTGCGCTTCTCTTCCAGCGATTCCGGCAGTTGCCCTTCTTCATTGGCGGCAGGCTGACAACCTGCGAGCATGGCCATCAAAAGTGCGACAATCGGGATGATGTATTTCATGATGTGATATTGGTGTTTTTTGTGGATAAAATTTACTTGCCGAGCGCCATCTCCAGACGCGCTTTGGATTGCAGCACGTCATAGAGCGCCTGCATGTAGTTGCTTTGTGTGGTGTAAAGGCTTTGTTCTGCCTGTGTTACTTCCAGGCTGGAGCCTACGCCTTCGCGGTATTTCACCTGAGCGGTTTCGTAAATCCGCTCTGCCAGATCGAGGTTGTTTTGCTGGCTGTTCAGGCGGCTGGAGGCGTTGCGGAAATTCGTTTGCGCGTTCGCCACTTCCAGGCTGATACCCCGGACCAATTCCTCCCGTTGGTTCCTCGCCTTCTCGAGGTCGAGGCGTGCCCGCTGGATTTTGGCTTTCTTGTTGAGCCCATCAAAAATAGGCACACTCATGCTCAGCCCCACATAGGCAGAAGGCGCCCAAAAACCGGATTGAAAATCGTCGCCCTGATATTGTTGCTGCACGGCTCCGAAGGCGTTTAGGCTTGGTAAATAACCGGCCTGATTCAGCTTGATGTTCAGCTCATTCATACGGATCGCCTGATCAATTAATGCCACTTCCGGACGAGATGCCGGGCTGGCTTCTTCACTCAGCAGTGCCTCCGCTTCGATGGTCATGGCATCCAAGTCATCAGAAACGACCAGAGGCTGATCAATGGGGAAACCAATGGTGTATTTCAGATTGGTCAGGGATACCTCCTTCTGGCGGACCAGGTTTTCGCGCTCGATGCGCAAATTTGATAATGAAAGTTCCTGCCGGTCAAGGTCCAGCTGTTCCGCAAATCCGGCTTTGTACAACTCCCTGGTTTCAAACAGCAGTTGCTCCAGATTCTTGATGTTTTTTTCGAGCAGCTCAATGCTTTCCTGCACCAGAAGCACAGGCAGGTAAGCTTCAATGACTGCATTCTCCACCTCACGCTGGGTAGTGGCAAAATCCCGGAGCGTATACTGCCGGTAAGCACGCGCTGCTTTCAAAGCCACGAAGAAAGAGCCATCAAAGATCATGGCATTGACGTCAATCCCGGCCGTAAAGTTATTGCGCAGGAAAAAGGCAATGCCTTCATCGCCGCCTCCGCCACCATTGCCGGAAAACGACTCGTCAACCGCCATCTGGGTTTGGTTGGACAATTGATCGTAAAGGTCTACAGCGAGTACTTGCCCGAAAAGCCCAAAGATGTCAAAACCTTCAGGAAGTGGTTGCCGCGGCACAGCTAGATAATGCTGGTAATTGAGCGAGCCATTGACTTGTGGCAACCCAGAGGAGCGCCGTTCTACGATTTGCTCCTCTGCGTCCGCAATCGCAATCTGGGCATCCTTGATAGTAAGGCTGTTCTCCAGCGCATAGTCGATAGCATCATCTAGTGACATTTGTACAGCTTGTTGCTGTGCCAGCAATGGTAAAGCCAGCAAAAGCATCATAACGGTCGAGTGAATCCTTATTTTCATTCTTTATGCTATGGTTTTGGATGTTTATTGTTCTTGTTCTTCCGCAGCCAGGTGTTTAGCCAATAACTGCCGCCCCTTTTCAGAAGCAATGCCGTGTATGTGGTAGCGAATGTACTCCTGATGTATAGTAGCCAGGTCATACTCTCCACTCTCGAAAACCTCTTCATCAGCAACGAGCACAGACTTGCCTACGTAAAGCCGGGCGATAATTTCCGGATTGAGCTCTGAGCGATAGATACCTTGCCTCATGCCCCGCTCAATATTATCAATAATCACGCCGTATACATGCTGCTTCATCTGGGACTCCATTCGCTTCCAAATCGTGCCATAGTACTTCCGCAGATCGTAAACTGTGGTTGGTGACATGGACCGCAGCTTCTCCACTACGTACCGGCCAATCCTCAGCATTTCCTCCAGCGCATCGGATGAAGTGGAGCGGATTTCCTCCGTCATGCATTTCTCTTCGCTTACGTGTGCGTGAAAAATCTGCTCTATCAACTCCGCCTTATTGCTCACATACTGGTAAAGCGTTTTTTTGGAGATCCCCAGCTCGCGAGCAATATCATCCATGGTCACGCTTTTTATGCCGTAGCGCATGAACAACTCAAATGAAGCTTTAATAATATCCTGTTTCAATTGCACGCTTGTTTTTGTAGCCCGTGGCAAAATTACAAGCAAAAAACATAGGAAACCAGCAGAAGTTTAAAAGTTTCCTGAGTTTTTGAAACTTTATGCTTAGGGTGTATTTTGATTCGACAAACAGCAGCTCTTTGCCGACAAAACCGCAAAGGCTTTCAAAAATTCTAAAGCCTTAGGGAGCGCAACAACAAAAACAGAATATAATTTTGTAAAAATCAAAACAGCAGGACATGGACTCCCGCTTGCCCGTTCAAGCCAAATCAATACTTAAGATGCTATAATTCCTCTTGTCTGAGAAACCGCTCCCAATCTTCAGGGAAGTCAAGGTCAAGCGCTCCCGCTGGAAACGGCACAGATTGCAGGGACTCGCGGTACTTATGCAAGATAGGCTTAGCCCCTTTCTGCCCATTAAGCGCTAATAGTTCTGGAAAAAGGTGAGAAGCAAAAATAGCAGGCACGCCTAGCCCCTCCGTATAATAAGCCGCGATACCAGGCGCACGGCTCTGCTGAAGCTGGCCTAGCATTTTTTGCAACAACTCTGAGGTAAGGTAAGGTTGGTCTGTGAGCACAAAGCCCGCATACTGAAGCTCCGGCAAAAGCTCAATGGCAGCGGACAGCCCTGCATGTACGGAGCTGCCCATCCCTGTTGCCCAATTGGGGTTGTAAACCGTATGGACAAAACCAGGCAGGACAGCCTCGACAGCCGCCCGACGCGCTCCGGTCACCACGACCACCGCTTCAAAGCCGGCCTCAAGCGCCAGGCAGCTCATCCGTGCCACTAACGGTTGCCCATTGAGTTCAAGCAATTGCTTGGCTTCTCCCATGCGTGAAGAAGCACCAGCAGCTAGTACCACACAAACTGTTGTTGATGCAGATGGTTTCACGGCCCGGTGATTTGTTCCTTATACAAATCAAAAAGGTAAGGGACCGCATTGCCTACAGTTTGGTTTGGAGCGTTTGTAAGCAGAACAATACCAATGTCTTCCTCCGGCAGGAAAGCAATTTCGGCACGAAAGCCATTAACATAACCACTATGACCTACAATCCACTGATTATCAATTTCAAAAACACGCCAGCCCATCGCATAGTAACCGGCTTGCAACCCGGCCCAGTTGCGGTGCATAATGCGGGCAGCCGGTATCGGGATTGCAGGGCAAAGCACATCAGACAAGACCCGTTCAGGCAGCACATCGGGCCGGTGCCCACTGACCGCAACCAGCCATTTTGCCATATCCCTAATGCTTGCATTCACGCCTGCAGCCCCCGGCACTTCATAAAAGTTAGGCTCCACAGCCGTCGGCGCGTATCCTTCAGCCAGCCGGCGATGGGGCATTGCCTTATCTCCATCCTCCACAAAAGCAGCGTATCCGACCGAAGCCCTGTACATCCCTAGTGGCTCGAACAGCCATTCTCCAGCTAGTGCACTAAAGGTTTGCCCGGTTGACTGCCGAAGCATATCAGCCCCAAGATTAAAAAGAACATTCTGATAATTGTGATAACTGCCAGGAGGGTGTACTCGCTTCACCAATGGGAGAAGGCCTAAAATATTGGAATAGGAGCGCCCCATATTCAAGAGATTGGAATAGGTATGCCTTGGCATCCCGGTTGTGTGGGTTAGGAAGTGCTGCAATTCCAGATTCTCCAGCCCTTCAGCAACACCGACCGCTTTCTGGGGCGTGTAAGCGCAGTACGGAGCGGACCAGTCAATCAGCCCTGCATCCACCAAACGACCAGCGATTGCGCCAGTCACCCCTTTTGAAAGTGAAGCGATTCTGAAAAGGGTACTGGGCAGGACTGCATCTCCAACTTCCGCCGATTTAACGCCATGAGTGCCTATAGTCGCGACAACGCCTTCTTTTACGACTGCCCATGCCGCTCCCGGCACCCCTTCCTGCTCCAACTGCTGCCTCAATACCTTTTCGTACCCATTTAAAAAAGATTGGAATGGCTCCTTTGCTACGGCAACTCGCTTTTCAACCGAACGCACCACCATGCCCCCATCTTCTGCGACCATTGTGTCAACAGACATGAACAAACTCATCACACCTAACAGTACCCCAAAAACGGCAATCCGCTTTGATAACATATCCTCGGTTTTTCTTCCCCAACTGCAATTTTAAGGCCCATAATCGAGAATCACAAGAAACTAAAGCACTCAGGCAAAACATTGTTGCACATTAAAATAAAGGCAGCGCCTAGACTGTTTTTTCGGATTAAGCAAATTCTCTTTTTGTTATTGTAACCTTTTTTGTAACTTTGACGTAAACTTAACAGGTGCACCTGCGCGATTAATGTTACAAGTTATTGTTCTGCAATCCGCTAGTAAGTGTTCCTTGAGCTACACACATACCACATAATCGCCTATGCTTAAAGCAAAAGGTAATCCCATCCACCGATTATAAACTCGCTTATACGTATTAGATAAGCGGTATAAACATTCTGCGAAATCCTTGATTTCACCTAGGTAATTCGCATCTTCTACTTTAACAAACACTCAGGCTGAAAAGCCATGAACAACATCAAAAAAAGACACTGACAGGTAGTTACACCTGACTGTTAGTCTTTTGTCTGTTTAGGAGCTAAAAAGAGGCTAAGGGTTATGTTGGGCGTTTTACCAAACAATTCCAACCCTGCCATTAAAATTAAGTCACAAACGAAAGTACTCCTTGTCCGGGCACTTAACGTGTTAGAAATGATTTGCCTCATGATTAGAGCATTCTCCCTCATTAAACCAATGGTATTGCTGCTGTGCCTCACAGCGGTGGTGGAGGGGTATGGTCAGTCTGAAGCCTTACGCCTTTTCGATACCGGGCGGCATTCACTGGGTATTTTCACGGGTTCTACTGCGCTTATAGGCATTGACTACGCTCGCCCTGTTGGCAAAAAGACTTGGCTGAGAAGCTGTTTTAGCTACATGGACTTTGATGTCAGAGACTGGGAAACGAATTTCAATCGCTACGAGCAATATGCCTCTATCAATCTCAACGTTAGAAATTCCTCTTTGAGCCTGCTAATTGATCACGTCATTGCCCCCAAACTGAATTTACGGTTCGTAACTGGTATCGGATTGTTCCTTATGAATGATTTCAGTGGTTCCATCAAGCTGAGGGACCCTCTGAAAATCAACGATATCTACTTTGAGCCAGACGAATTGGGCTACGTATACGGAGGATTGCGTTACAACCTGAAGCTCAACCCTTACTTCGGGGTTGCGCTTGGACGCCTTACCCACCCTAACCGCCGCCTTACCGTAGGCCTTGATATCGGCACTTTTTACAAAGGCGCTCCGGAAGTCTTCATTAACGGGACGGCATTGATCCGCAATAACGAGCATAATGCTGAAATCCTGACCAATAATATGTCTGGCTACCGTTGGTTTCCAGTTTTTAATTTACGTTTTGGCTATTCCATTGATCCTAATTATAATCCTTAATTAATCATGAAAAGATTACATCTACAAAAACTGAGACTGTATACCCTCCTTGCCGTTATGGCTTGGGGCGCATTCTCTTGTACAAAGCCGGGAGACTTGCTTGAAGGTACGTTTGTCAATGTACAAACCGATCTGCTAGTCAACCCAATGACCATTCAGGTCCTCAACTACGACGGGGGGGAAGTCCCCAGAGACATAAGCGTAACAGCCTATGGTGCAGACAAGGACCAGATTTTCACCGTGCTGGGCGAGCGCGAACTCACCCTTAGCTACTCTAACGCCGACAAGAACGCTGCATTCCTGTCGCTGGCTGTCCGCAGAATTGTTGAATTCGACGAACAAGACCCACTCGAATTTACGCTTAAGTTTGAGGCAGAAGGGTATATGCCTTTGTTCCGCACTTTCCGACTGACTAATAATACGGACCGGAGAATGCACAACATTCGGATGTTACCGATCGGTGCAAACCTCGATGGGCTGAACCAGGAAACGGTATCCATTCAGCAGGGCAGCAACGGCACAACTGAGCGGTATAGCGCCCGCACGCCTTCTGCCAATAACAATCAGCGGGTCAGCGTTGAGGTTGCGCCCAACACCCGCATGATGGACAGCAACGGTAAGACCATTTCCGGTAATGTCGATGCATACGTTGTGAGTTATGATTACACGAACCGAATCACGAACAAAGTGGCTCCCGCCAGCCTGTTTTCCAACAACGCACGTGCTAAAAACGGCGAAAGCTTAGGCCAGCTTAACTTTGCCCCGGTTGCGGTCTACTCCATTGATATGTACGGCGCAGAAGGAGAAGTTAAGCAGTTTGACAAGCCGGTTAAAGTGCAGGTCGAAATACCTTTCGGTACACCTCACCCTGAAACCGGAGCTCCAATCAAGCCAGGTGACGAACTGGAGGCCTGGAGTTTCAACGAAAGCATCGGTGACTGGCAGGAAGAAGGCCGGGCATCTGTAATCAGTGAAAACGGTGGCAAGCTCATCGCTGAGTTTGAGCAGACCCACTTATCCACCTGGTTCTTTGGTGGCCGTCGCTACTGTAACCCACCAACCAAATTCTTTATTGAGAACGTTAATCAGCCACAGAATGGCCCTCAAACGTTTTACTACGTAGAGGTTATTAACACACTTAATGGAAATATTGTAGGCACATTTAACAACACCCGCTTTTACGATGGTGAAATCATCACCCTCATCGTACCAGCCAACTTCCAGAATGCGCCTGCAGTCGTGCAGTTTGAAATCTATCAATTTGAAGGAGATGCCACACCGTTGTACACTTCTCCCTTATTCGCGCCCTGTGGCGATCAGTTGACGATCAACCTGGATGATGTGCTGGCTCCTCCTGCGGGACTGGGCACTACCTTCTTTGTAGATGTTGCAGGCACTTGCAGCTCTACGTTCAGTAACCTGGTTGTTCGGCCGACTTTGCCTATTCAGTTCCGTCCTTCCGGAAACACCGGTTGGAATCCACTAGGCTGGCTGGATGAAGGAGAGGGCTCTACGATGGCGCTTGAAAAAGGAGAATATTACGATTTCCGAATTTCTTACCGAACACTTGAGCGTTGTGTATTTAACCTTCAGGTGCCAACCGCAGACTCCACTGTAATCATCGAAAGTTCTGTATACAACTACGGCCCTGGAATGCCCTTTATGGAAACCATTGACGTAGACTACGTAGATACGGACAACGATGGCATAGAAGAAACTGTTTTCTTCAATTATACCAATATCAACGTACCTGATCAGGCGTGCCAGGAGTATATCGATTTCCTGAACGCTCCGATCAACTAAGTTTTTTTCGACAGGTTTAAGTAGTATTATTCTTAGGTAACGCTCCGTTCATGGGCGTTACTTTTTTATTTCATTACTTACCCTCTTTCCTCTGAAATATTAGCACATAGGCCGTACAGCTTACAAACTATTTCCGCACAATTGCCGTTTTAAAGTTTGTAAATCAGTAAATTGAAAAAGACTATGAGTGTGAGCGCCTAAACGCCAGGGCTGCCTTATCAGAAAACTGTACAAATACCTACGCCTATGTCTTACCGATACTATACACAACGCTTTCTGCTTTTATTGCTGTTTCTAACGACAGGGGCTTCCACCCTGCTTGCTACCCACAACCGGGCTGGTGAAATCAGAGTAGAACTTGTGGATGGTGATTGCACGGGGCCAAACGGTCTGACTGTACAGGCCACTGTGATTACCTACACCAAAGCCAGTAGTATCCCTGCTGACCGGGATACGCTCACCATCTGCTGGGGAGATGGCACCTGCGAGCGGGTAGCTCGTTCCAATGGGCCAGGCAGTCCACCACAGGGTGTCATTCTGGAAAATGATACCAAGCGCAACTTTTATATTGCCACTCATACTTATCCGGCAAGGACAACCTACACGATTTCCATGACCGACCCCAACCGGAACGGGGGTATCCTGAATGTCAACTTTCCCAATTCCGATCAGGTCCGTTTTCACATACAAACAGAATATACCTTTCTCAACCCACAGGTTCAGGGCTGCAATAACTCGCCTATACTCCTGCAGCCCCCGATTGACATTGGCTGCGTAGGTCGGGTATTTACACACAACCCTAATGCCTTCGATGCCGACAATGATAGCCTGACCTATGAGTTTATCACGCCCATGCAGGATGTGAACCTCCCAGTACCCAACTATCAGGAGGTCACTGCAATCAATCCGGGGCCCAATAATCAAATTACCATTGACCGGTTTACAGGCGATATCGTATGGGATGCGCCACAGCGGGCAGGCGAGTACAACATCGCCATTCTCATCCGCGAATACCGCAATGGGCAGCAGATCGGCTCTATCGTCCGGGACATGCAGATACTCGTAGAAGAATGCGAAAACCTGCCTCCTGTCGTGGAGGTCCCCTTCGATGAAGTCTGCGTCATCGCCGGCAATGTCCTCGAATTTGATGTGCGGGCTACCGCACCGCTCTCCGAAGACGAACAGCTGGTCCGCCTGACCGCGCTTGGAGGCCCATTCGAAGTCACCTACGGGCCTGCGACCTTCACGCCCAACACAGAAACCTTTGAAGAAGACCCCGTTGTCAAGACCTTCCGCTGGGATGTCCCCTGCGAAGCCATCAGCGCCCAATTTTACCAGGTCGTCTTCAAAGCTACTGATAATGGCTTCGGCGACACCACCGGGCTGGCTACCCTCAAAACCGTGCGCATAAAAGTGGTGGGGCCGCCGCCCGAGGATGTGCAGGCCGAGCCGCAGTCCAACGAGGTCAATGTCTCCTGGCAGATGCCCTACGCCTGCGAGGATACCGAAAATAACTACTTCCGCGGCTTCACCGTATGGAGGCGGGAAGGCAGCGCCAACTTTGTGCGCGACACCTGCACCCCCGGCCTGGACGGCAGCGGGTATACCAAACTTTTTAATGTGCCCATCATGGACACAGAAGACGGAAGGTATATCTACACCGATACCGATGTGGAGCGGGGGCGGACCTATTGCTACCGCATCCTGGCCGAGTTCGCGCTCACTACTCCGACTGGCAGCACTACCTACAACCCCGTGGAAAGCCTCGCCTCGGATTCCATCTGTGTGCAGCTCAATCGGGATATCCCGTTGATTACCAATGTGAGCGTGCTCACCACCGATACTGGCAGCGGTGAGATGGAGGTCTGCTGGTCCAAACCGGTAGCTGAGGATTTAGACACCTTGCTCAACCCCGGCCCGTACGTTTATGAAGTCCTCCGAGCCGAGGGGCAGAACCCGCCCGAGGATGCTTTCCAGCCGATTGGGATTACCTTCAGCAGCCCGACTTTCGCCGGGGCCAATGACACTTGCTTTGTCGATACTGGCCTTAATACCACTGAGCAATCCTACAGCTATATCGTCGCTTTCTACGTCAATAACGAGAGCGAGCCGCTTGGCCTGACCAACCCGGCATCTTCCGTGTTCCTGAGCATCGAGCCAACGGACAACACCAACATCCTGTCCTGGTCAGAAAATGTGCCCTGGAACAACTTTGAATACACGATTTTCAGAGAAAACGACAGCGGGGCCTATGATTCCCTGGCCACCGTAACGGAGCCCCCCTACCGGGACGAAGGCCTCATCAACGGCACCGAATATTGCTACTACGTCCGCTCGGCCGGCACCTATGGCATAGAGGGCATCCCCGGGCCACTGCTGAACAACTCCCAACGCAATTGCAGTATCCCCATCGATAATATTGCCCCCTGCCCTCCTACCCTCGAGGTGACAAATGGCTGTGATACCCAGACCGACTGCTCGGATGAAGAAGCCCTTGCCAATACGCTGGATTGGGTCAACCCGATGGATATTTGCGAGGAAACCGACGATGTGGTTGGCTACCGGATTTACTATGCCCCATTCGAAGGCAGCGACTTTGAGTTTATCGCTTCCATTGACGATTCCAGGCTCACCGTCTATGACCATAAACCAGAAATAGGCATTGCAGGCTGCTACGCCGTCACTGCGGTGGACACCTTTGCCAACGAAAGTGAATTCAGCAATATCATTTGCGTCGACAATTGCCCGTTCTACCAGCTCCCGAACGCCTTTACGCCCAACGGGGACGGCCAAAATGACATCTTCCGCCCTTACCCCTACTGCTTCATTGACCGTGTGGAATTCACCGTGTTCAACCGCTGGGGGCAAGTCGTATTCACTACCAACGACCCTGACCTCAACTGGGACGGCACTAATCTGCAGGGGCAGGCTTTGGAGGACGGCACTTACTTCTACAATTGCCGTTACTTCGAGCAACGGGTTACCGGCATTCAGCCCGGCCCGGAAATACTAAAGGGCTACATTGAACTGATTACGAATAATCGTTGATCTTCATTATGTGAGCTAAAAACTGAAGCCCCGGAGCTGCCAGACTGGCAGCCCGGGGCTTTCTCTTTCAACCGAAAATCTGGAGTACCCTCTGCTAATTTGAAAAATAGGGCCTCATTCTCCAAGAATCTTTTCCGGATACAAACGCCATGCCCCAACTGTGCCTTGCTTTTTCCACCAAGGGCTTTTTACAATCAGAGGACCGGGGCTGCCACTCTCTAAGCCCCAAGATGTTGGTTTTAATACGATCAACAATGACGGCATAGAAAAGCTAACTTTCTGTAGTCTACATGATCGTTGCTTAGGTTACATTCCGGGCACTGAGTGCTGAATTCAAGCGCTGTGCCTAATTGAGAAATGCCTCCATTATTTGGCATATAGGCCGTAAGGTTTACAAACTATTCCTGCCTGCTACCCATTTTAAAGCTTGTAAATCAGTAAATTGCCAGTAGCTATGATCCGGGTACCTGGTTATAGGTTATCCATCAAAAAAACTAAACAAATCCCTACGCCTATGTTTTATCGACTCTTTCCGCTCCGTGTTTTGCTTTTCCTGTTGTTTTTGATAACAATTTCCTCCACTCTGCTTGCCACTCATAACCGGGCCGGTGAGATCAGAGTAGAACTTGTGGATACTACCTGCACCAGCGATAACAGTCTAACGGTCCGGGCTACGGTGATCACCTATACCAAAGCCAGCAGTATTTCTGTTGACCGGGACACGCTCACTATCTGCTGGGGAGATGGCACCTGCGAACGGGTGGGTCGTGCCAATGGCCTTGGTACCCCACCACAAGGGGTCATTCTCGAAAATGATACCAAGCGCAACCTTTACATCGCCACACACACTTATTCGGCAAGGGCAACCTATACCATCTCCATGACCGACCCCAATCGGAATGCTGGCATCCTGAATGTCAACGCCCCCTTCTCCGAACAGGTCCCTTTTCATATACAGACAGAATATACCTTTCTCAACCCTCAGGTACAGGGCTGCAATAACTCGCCTATACTCCTGCAGCCCCCAATTGACATTGGCTGCGTAGGTCAGGTATTCACCCATAACCCCAATGCCTTCGATGCAGACAATGACAGCCTGAGTTATGAGTTTATCACCCCTATGCAAGAAGTCGACTTCTCGGCACCCAATTATCAGGAGGTGATGGAAATCGAACCGGGAATAGACAACCAAATTACTATTGACTCATTAACTGGCGATATCGTATGGAATGCCCCGCAGAAGGCAGGCGAGTACAACATCGCCATTCTCATCCGCGAATACCGCAATGGGCAGCAGATCGGCTCTATCGTCCGGGATATGCAGATACTCGTAGAAGAATGCGAAAACCTGCCTCCTGTCGTGGAGGTCCCCTTCGATGAAGTCTGCGTCATCGCCGGCAATGTCCTCGAATTTGATGTGCGGGCTACCGCACCGCTCTCCGAAGACGAACAGCTGGTCCGCCTGACCGCGCTTGGAGGCCCATTCGAAGTCACCTACGGGCCTGCGACCTTCACGCCCAACACAGAAACCTTTGAAGAAGACCCCGTTGTCAAGACCTTCCGCTGGGATGTCCCCTGCGAAGCCATCAGCGCCCAATTTTACCAGGTCGTCTTCAAAGCTACTGATAATGGCTTCGGCGACACCACCGGGCTGGCTACCCTCAAAACCGTGCGCATAAAAGTGGTGGGGCCGCCGCCCGAGGATGTGCAGGCCGAGCCGCAGTCCAACGAGGTCAATGTCTCCTGGCAGATGCCCTACGCCTGCGAGGATACCGAAAATAACTACTTCCGCGGCTTCACCGTATGGAGGCGGGAAGGCAGCGCCAACTTTGTGCGCGACACCTGCACCCCCGGCCTGGACGGCAGCGGGTATACCAAACTTTTTAATGTGCCCATCATGGACACAGAAGACGGAAGGTATATCTACACCGATACCGATGTGGAGCGGGGGCGGACCTATTGCTACCGCATCCTGGCCGAGTTCGCGCTCACTACTCCGACTGGCAGCACTACCTACAACCCCGTGGAAAGCCTCGCCTCGGATTCCATCTGTGTGCAGCTCAACCGGGATATCCCATTGATTACCAATGTGAGCGTGCTCACGACCGATACAGGTGGCGGAGAAATGGAGGTCTGCTGGTCCAAGCCCGTAGCGGAAGATTTGGACACCTTGCTTAACCCCGGACCGTACGTTTATGAAGTCCTTCGAGCCGAGGGGCAGAACCCGCCTGAGGAGGCTTTCCAGCCGATTGGGATCACCTTCAGCAGCCCGACTTTCGCCGGGGCCAATGACACTTGCTTTGTCGATACTGGCCTTAATACCGCTGAGCAATCCTACAGCTATATCGTCGCTTTCTACGTCAATAACGAGAGCGAGCCGCTTGGCCTGACCAACCCTGCGTCCTCCGTATTCCTGAGCATTGAGCCAACGGACAACACCAACATCCTGTCCTGGTCAGAAAATGTGCCCTGGAACAACTTTGAATACACCATTTTCAGGGAAAACGACAGCGGGGACTATGATTCCCTGGCCACCGTAACGGAGCCCCCCTACCGGGACGAAGGCCTCATCAACGGCACCGAATATTGCTACTACGTCCGCTCGGCCGGCACCTACGACATAGAGGGCATCCCCGGTCCACTGCTGAACAACTCCCAACGCAATTGCAGTATCCCCATCGATAATATCGCCCCCTGCCCTCCTACCCTCGAGGTGACAAATGGCTGTGACACCCAGACCGACTGCTCGGATGAAGAAGCCCTTGCCAATACGCTGGATTGGGTCAACCCGATGGATATTTGCGAGGAAACTGACGATGTGGTTGGCTACCGGATTTACTATGCCCCATTCGAAGGCAGTGACTTCGAGTTTATCGCTTCCATTGACGATTCCAGGCTCACCGTTTATGACCATAAGCCAGAAATAGGCATTGCAGGCTGCTACGCCGTCACTGCGGTGGACACCTTTGCCAACGAAAGTGAATTCAGCAACATCATTTGCGTCGACAACTGCCCGTTCTACCAGCTCCCGAACGCCTTTACGCCCAACGGGGACGGCCAAAATGACATCTTTCGCCCTTACCCCTACTGCTTCATTGACCGTGTGGAATTCACCGTGTTCAACCGCTGGGGGCAGGTCGTATTCACTACCAACGACCCTGACCTCAACTGGGACGGCACTAATCTGCAGGGGCAGGCTTTGGAGGACGGCACTTACTTCTACAATTGCCGTTACTTCGAGCGGCGGGTTACCGGCATTCAGCCCGGCCCTGTAATCCTGAAGGGCTATATTGAGCTGATTAGGAACAGCCGTTAATTTCAAAACAAAAGCCCCGGGAAACCAATCAGGCAGCCCGGGGCTTTTTCTTTCACAGCAACCAGCCTGTTATTAGCCGCCCAGCTGGCCGATTTCGTATTTCGCACGCTCAACGTACTTACTGTCTGTGATCATCTTATACGCTTCAATAGAGCCAGCTGTATCACCTTTAGACTTTAGGATTTCCGCCTTCTGCATCAGGTACTTGTCTGCGCCATCAGCTGCCAGCTCAATGGCTTTTTCGGCATGCATGAGCGCATCATCCTTGCTGCCATCGCTTAGCAATGCGTCGCTAAGGTAGTAATGGACATCAGCACTTTCCCCGCCTTCGAGATAAGCTGCGGCCATATCCTTGACCAGAGCCCAGTCTTTGTACCCCCAGGCAACAGCAACCATATTCTCGGCTTTACTGTTCATTTGCTCAGCCTTGTCGGCCTTGCCCGCCTTTTCGCAAGCCACACCAGCCGTTTGGTAAGCTCCAACAGCCTTGGCCATCATATCCATACCTTCAAGCGCTTGTGCCTTACCGATATAATTAGCATAGAAACCAGGGTTATAATCTAGGCCCTGCTGATAAGCCTCCAGCGCTTTTTCATGGTCATCAGCCTTACGTGCATTAGTACCTACGTAATAAGCTGCAATGGCACCATTTTTCTTGGCCAGTTGCATAACCTTGATATCAGTCTCGGAGGAAGAATCTGCTGTTTCCAGGGCCTGGCCCATTAGCTCAAAGGCTGCATCATACTCTTTCGCTTTCAGCTTAGCAAGGCCATCGTTGTAGAGGCTGGCAGCCGAAGCCGTTTGTTCTTCTTCTTGTGCATTAAGCGTATTGGTAAACAGTCCAAAAATTGCAAAAACACCCGCTAAAATGATTGTTCTTTTCACGATAACAAACACGTTTTGTTAGTTTAAAAATATATACAATGATATCGACTTCGACACTTATTTGCCTTTGAGACGCCTAAATGCCGAATTTGTAACGTCGAATGCTGGTTTTGGGTTTAGAAACTGCGCCGTTAAGCCCGTTTGTCCCCAATTATCATCGGCGGTCAAACCAAAAGGTAGCCAGTATAGCAAAAATGCCAAAATAGAGCAGGGACGATACACTGCCCCACCAAAAGACTGGCATTTCACGGGGCTGATACCAAAGCAGCCCTACCATAGAGACAATAAAGACCACCGTCGCTGTCAGATTGCCCGCCCGCCAGCGTTTTGTCCGGCTTGGATAGGCAAACTTCACCGGTACAAACTGTAGCACCGCCAGTATTATTATAAACAAAAGGTTAATGGTACTTTCCCACTCAAATACGAAAAGCAGATAGAAAGCCACCATATTCCACATCACCGGAAAACCAATGAAGTAGTAATCCTCCGAAATCATGCCCGACTTTCCATAATAGACGGCCGAAGTGACCAAGATGAGAAAAGCGGCCCACAAATCATAGGGGGAGGCGATAATTCCCGCCTGATAGATGAGAAATGCCGGGATTATGGCGTAACCGGCAAAGTCGATCACAAAGTCTATGCTCTTGCCGCTCATTTCCGGCAGCACTTCAGTGACTTTGAAGCGCCGGGCCAGTGTACCGTCCACTCCATCGATAACCTGAGCAGCCAGCAACCACCACATGGCTTTGGTATAGTTGTGCTGTGTACCTTCAACCATTGCCATAAACACGGTGATGATGCCACTTGCGGTAAAGAGGTGGACGGCCCAAGCCTGAGCTCGTTGACAAGTGGTGTACGGCTTCCCCATAGATTGATCTTGCTGCAGCGCTAAAATATGAGTAATTTTCGGCATTTCAGAATAACCAGCCTATGCCCTTACAGACTTGGCGTTTACTCCGTCCCTCCATCGTTCTATTAGTCATTCTTGGACTGGGCGGAGCCTATCTCCACTTTTTCACAGAGCAGCCACTAAGCTGGCCGGCTTACCTGGCCATGATGTTTTTTTACGCGCTCATTTTCGGTGTAGGTGCCTATGCCGCAAGCCTGAGACAGGGCAATGATAGTGAAAGCCTGATGCTGGCCGGGCGGCAACTGCCCCTTTTTCTGGCTATTTTCACCATGAGTGCGACCTGGGTTGGAGGAGGCTACATCAACGGTACCGCAGAGTATACGGCCAGTGCCGGGCTAGTGTGGGTACAGGCGCCCTGGGGCTATGCGCTTAGCTTGGTTGTCGGTGGCCTGTTTTTCGCCCGCCGCATGCGCACCTACCGCTTTCACACCCTTTTGGACCCGCTTGAACAACGGTTTGGAAAACGGACCACAGCCCTGCTGTTCCTTCCCGCCCTGTCTGGAGAGCTTTTCTGGACCGCTGCTATTCTGACAGCCTTAGGCACAACCTTCGGCGCTATTGCAGGGCTGGACACCCCAACTGCAATAATGGTTTCCGCCATCATCACCATCGCCTACACGGCTCTGGGCGGGCTATGGGCAGTGGCCCTCACTGATGTTATTCAGCTTCTTTTGCTCTTTGGTGGATTGTGGCTGGTCACGCCCTACGCACTAGAACAGACTGGCGGATGGACGGCAGCTTGGGCAGATTACCAGCAGGCTTACGGTGCTGCCGCGAGCCTACTGCCTAGCCGCGAAGCACTTGGGGCTTACTACTGGAATTGGTGGGATTATGCTTTGCTGCTCATTTTTGGCGGTATACCCTGGCAGGTCTACTTTCAACGGGTGCTCTCTTCTAAAGATGCAGATACTGCTGTCCGGCTGTCCCTGATTGCAGGAGTGGTTTGCCTATTGGCTGCGGTGCCTGCCGTCATGATTGGTATTGCTGCCCATGCGGCTGACTGGACTGCCTTGGGTTTGCCGCCCCCGCCTGACGCGGCCTCCACCCTGCCGTGGGTAGTCCGGTACCTTACCCCCTCGTGGGTAGGAATCATTGGGCTGGGCGCCATCGCGGCAGCTGTTATGTCCTCGGCCGATTCGTCTATCCTCTCAGCTTCTTCAATGGCAAGTTGGAATGTTTTCCGGCCCTTGGTACAGCCCGAAGCCTCATCAGCCAGGCTTGGTAAGGTCGTACAACGTATGATTTGGATCATTGGCGTGGCTGCCACCTTGATTGCCCTGAATATCCAGAGTGTTTATGAGTTGTGGTTCCTATGCAGCGACTTTGTGTATTGCTTGCTGTTCCCGGCCCTGGTCTGCGCGTTATTCGACCCCAAAGCCAATTCAACCGGGGCTGTTGCCGGATTATTGGTTGCAGCTTTTCTGAGATTTGGAGGGGGGGATGCCACCCTCGGCATACCCTTGCTGCTCCCTTACCCAATGGTGGAGGATGGGGTGTCGCTATTCCCTTTCCGCACTACAGCGATGCTGTCCGGATTACTCACTATCGTAATCGTATCAAGGCTAACCCTGCGGTGGTACCCTCCTAAGCAATTGAAAAAAATCGACTGATGCGGGTTTACCAAACCGGGCGGTGCTCCCCGAATGCAGGCTGCACTTTATCCTTTTCAGACAGGATAACCTCGTTGAGGTCAAACTCCCAGTCAATTCCCAGTTCGGCATCGTTGAATAGGATTCCTCCTTCGTGCGCTTTAGAATAGAAATTGTCGCATTTGTAAAAGAACTCCGCCGTGGGGCTTAGCACAAGATATCCATGCGCAAAGCCACGAGGTACGAAAAGCTGCCTTTTGTTTTCGGCACTTAGCCGAAGGCTGAACCACTTGCCGTAGGTTGCTGACCCGGGGCGGATGTCCACCACCATATCCAAGACCTCCCCTTCGAGTACACGGACCAGTTTGGCCTGAGCCATATCTCCGACCTGATAATGCAAACCCCGCAGCACGCCTCGGGTTGAGCGTGCCTGATTGTCCTGAACGAAGGGCACCGTAATACCTGCCTCCTCAAATCTTTGCTGGTTGAAAGCTTCGTAAAAATAACCCCGGTCATCTTTCCAAACCTGAGGCTCAAATATCTTCAACCCCTCAACGGGCGTATCCAGAAATGGCATATTAGTTTGACTTTACGCCTGCAATATAGCTGCTGCTTGCGGGTTTTCCCAAAGCACAGCGGTAAATCACTATTTTTTTCGGAAAAACACACCAATGGGCACGCCTGAGAAATTAAACTTTTTGCGAAGCTGATTTTCCAGATAGTGCCGGTAGTTATCTTTCACATGTTTGGGGTTGTTGCAGAAAAAGGCAAATGCCGGGTAGTAGGTCGGCAACTGCGTAACATATTTGATTTTGACAAAACGCCCCCGGTGAGAGGGTGGCGGATACCGCTCAATGGCTTCCAGCATGACTTCATTTAGTGTGGACGTTTTGATCTTCCGGCTCCGGTTCTCGTAAACCTCCAGACCAGTCTCCACAGCCTGAAATATCCGCTGCTTGTCTGCAACAGAAATGAACAGAATAGGCACATCCGAAAACGGCGCAATCCGGTTGCGAAGCTCTTTCTCATAGTCCCGAGCCGTATTGGTTTCCTTTTCCAGCAGGTCCCACTTATTCACCAGTATGACAATGCCTTTATTCCGGCGCTGTGCCAGCCGGAAGATGCTCATATCCTGTGTCTCCATCCCCGTTTGCGCATCGATCATCAGCAAGCAGACATCGGCTTCCTCAATGGCTTTGATGGCACGCATCACAGAATAGAACTCCAGATCTTCGTGCACTCTTGACTTTTTCCGTATGCCGGCGGTGTCTATGAGCAGAAACTCTTTATCGAACTTAGCGTACGTAGAGTGAATAGAGTCACGGGTAGTCCCGGCAATATCAGTGACAATATTACGATCTTCTCCCAAAAGCGCATTTGTTAAAGAAGACTTCCCCACATTAGGCTGCCCCACGATAGCGAAGCGCGGCAGCTGGCTAGGCTCCTCTTCTTTTTCTTCAATGTGCTCCACTACGGCATCCAGCAGGTCACCCGAGCCGCTACCTGTCAAAGAAGAAAGGAAGTAGGTATTCTCGAAGCCCAGGCTCCAGAATTCGTTCGCCTCCATCATGCGATTGTGGTTGTCTACCTTATTGACGGCTAGATAAACCGGCTTTTCAGTACGGCGCAGCATACTAGCTACCTCTTCGTCAAGGTCTGTAATGCCCGTGGTCACATCGACCATAAAGACAATCACCCTCGCTTCCTCGATAGCAATCTGTACCTGAGAGCGGATGGCCGCCTCAAAAATGTCTTCGGAATGCTTCACGAAACCACCCGTATCGACCACCGTGAAGGTCTTCCCATTCCAGTAGCTGGTGCCGTATTGCCGATCGCGCGTAACGCCACTGATGTCATCAATAATGGCCTGCCGCTCTCCGATCAACCGGTTGTATAGCGTCGATTTGCCTACGTTGGGCCGGCCGACAACCGCTACAATATTATTACTCATTGCTTTGTATTCAAATTTTTACAGCCCACAAAGATACGGGTTAATCTGAGAACTTGGCTGCATGGCTTGTACATCTGTACAGAAGTTGTGGCTTCTGCCTGCCCAAAATGTTAAAATTCAACTTTTTTCACGATCCAATTATGGAATTTGACCATCCACGCGACAAATAAGTATAAAACAACCCTAAAAAAACCATGTACACCCTAACAATTGTGAAGGCAATCAGTATTGCCCTGCTTTCCGCATGCCCTATGGCACAGCCCGGATTAAGCGCAACGTCTACGGATTTATTTGGCACGCACCAGCTGAATACCGCCTACGGGCTGATGAACATTCAGGTGGGGGTAGCGCTTGAGCAACAGGCCTCAGCGCTAGCCATCGGGCCACAAACGATATTCGTAAAGAACGCCCCTCTGATCCGGGTCCTGGAACTGATGGAGCGGCCGATCGCGCCCTGCCCGCTTACAGCCTATAACTTTGGGCCCCCACCTTCGATGGATGATTTTCCTGAACGAAAGGGCATCACTGCGCAAACGCTGCTGGCAGAGCGTATCCATTTCAAAATTTCCTGCAGCGATTGCCAGTTGGAAGACTTACAGGAAGTGGCTTTTGACTTTTTTCAATCTAAGTTGCCCAAAGAACCTGAGTCACAAGACCATCCGCAGCTGCTCAGTCAAACCGGGGCAACTCAGACCAACCGCTGAACCTGAGTAGAAGCCTCAAGTTTCAGGCTTTCATCTATGCTCAGCAAATTGAGCCCGGGTGCCTTGCCCGGCTCAATACTGCCCAGTTCTGCTTCGTACCCTAAAGCTTCAGCCCCGTTGAGCGTTGCCCACTGTAGCAGAGTCTCGAAGGGCACATAGGATTGATATTTAGCAATGGTCTTCATTTCCTCAAGGACCGAAAGCTGCCAGTTGGAGGTCAGGCTATCCGTACCGATGGTCATGCGCGCACCGTTGTCCATGAAGGCTTTATAGTTGGGCAAGCGGTTCTCAATATAGAGGTTGGCGTTGGCACAGGTCGCCCAGTATACGTTGTCGCTCCATTCCTGCGCCGCCTGAATATCCGCTGCCGTAGTCATCGTATTGTGCACAAAAAGCGTACGGCAGGCCGGGTTCATATGCTGCATCGCATAGTAGATGGATGGCCGCCCGGTAGGCTTCAGCTGCTCGACTGAAAAGCCAAAGGCATTGTAAAAATCCACGAAGCCTCCTTCCTTGGACAGGAAAAACTGGTTCTCGTGCACCGTTTCCTGATTGTGTATGCTAACGGTGCTATTTGTATCCGGATTAAGTGCATTGATTTTTTCGAAAAGTGTTGGAGAGACGGTGTAAGGCGCATGGGGCACAGCCGCTTTTTTATTGCCATTGCCTGCTGCCTGTCCGTCGTAGACCTCTTTGTAGTTCTCAAAGGTTTGCCCGGCCATACTATCCTGCAGGAAGTCAAACATCTCTACGAAAGTATAATACCGGATCGGGCTTTCGGCTTTGCAGGCCGCAGTATCCGTTTTATTAGAGATATCGCCTACAGCCACTATGCCTTCCTCGCACATTTCCTTATCGGCCCGGTCGATAGCGTCGAGTATCTCCTCCATGGGAATATCCCGAAACTTGACCACCTGCTGCAAAAACGGCAACAGCCCCGTCCCGGTATCCACCCGACCTTTCATATGAGAAAGCTCAAGGTGGCAGTGGGTATTAATGAAGCCCGGTACAATGACGCCACGATGGACCTCAAGCGTAACCGGGTCATGTGCCTCGCGGGCATCAATTGACTGGATAAAACCTTGGTCATCAACGACCACCACGCCTTCTTTTACGGGTGTTCCCACCACAGGAAAAACATAGTCTGCAGTTAGCTTTCGCATAGGTTTATTTTTTCAAAACATTATCCTTTCACCTCTACACCGATCTGTTTTCCAATCCGCTTCACCAACAAGCCATTTTTCATTCGGGGTTCAAACCAAGTAGACTTGGGTGGCAGGACCTGCCCAATATCAGCAACTTTAATCACCTCTTCCATTTGTACTGGATAAAGGCAGAACGCGACACTATCCGGTTCTTTTTCTGCTTGCTTAAGCACTCCGGCTATTCCTTTGGGCCCCTCAATATACTTGACCCGCTGATCATTGCGCACATCCTCGATGCCCAGAAGTTTGCTCATCACTTTATGATTCAGCAACATGGCATCAAGCACTACCGGCTGGCTCGCGTACTCCAGCATGATGCGCTCTTTCCATCTCAACCGGTACCACTCCCCGCGCAGGTACATCGTCAGTTCGAACTTCCGGCTGGGTTTGGCGGCTTGCTCAATGGGCTCAATTTCAAAAGTATGAGAAAGGCGCGCCATAAACTGAGCCGGAGAATGCCCGTTAAGGCTCTTGATCACTCGGTTAAAATCCTGTATCTGAATATCATGAATAGGAAAGAATGCCGCAAAAAGGCTGGCGTAGTCTTCCTTGTTGCCCCCGGTCTGATCGAACAGCCTAAGTGCGGTGGAAGTGCGGTGGTGCCCATCGGCAATATAGGTTATCGGGACATGCTCCATAAAGAGCGCCTGCAAACTGGCAACCTGATCCGGTGCAGCAACACGCCATATTTTATGGTACTCTTTGTCCCCGCTGAGCTGAAACTGCATGAGCGGCACCTGCTCCTGTTTGTACTGTTCCAGCCAGTTTTTGATGGCGGGTACAGGGTGATGAGCCAGTAAGACCGGTTTTACTGCCGCTTTTCGGCGCAGTAGCAATTGTAGTTGCTTCTCTTCTTTTTCGGCCAGGGTCTCCTCATGTTTTCGGATCCGGTCATTCAGACAATCAGCCATGTGTACACCGGAGATTACCCCGGTAAAGCTTCTGCTCCCCTTGGTGATCTGGTATACAAATATAGAAGGTTCTTCTATTTCGTGAAAGAAGCCCTCCTCAAAGTATTTATCATACTCCTGTTTGACGGTCCCAAAGAATTGTTCGGGAGTCTGTATTTTTTCAAGCTTAGGGAAAGTTGCCCTGAATGGTAGCAGCTGCATAAATGGTTTTATATGGCTGTAATTCGGGCGGGAAATTACAAAAAAAAGAAAGTGTAGCAGCATTACGCCGCTACACTCCTAAAAAACTAAACCCCAGTTATAATTCTTGTCAGCGAATTTACGCTGTTTGTTTCAGTTGTTTCGCCTAAGTAACGCCTCAGATTTTCGGATTGTTGCCTCGCAAATGTTAAATTTTTTTCAGACAAATCTGGCTCCGGCGTCAGGAGATAGAAAAACGGCAAACTGAAAGATCTTATTGCAACGCAAAGAAAAAAAATTCCCTCCAATGATCCAACGCGTGTGTATAACAAATTGCACAGCTATGCCGCTGCGACAAGTTGCTGGATCGTACTCCACGCTCCACTTTTACGATAGCACCGCAAATCCGCGATGGCTTGCGCCCCATCAACCGTCCAGCGTTGGCCGGATAATTTGAGCCGCTGCTGCAAGACACTACGATGAGCGGCCTCTACTGGTCCAGAGCCGATGAGCAGCCCTTCATCCCTGTAGGTTTTGTACTGCATACGGTCTTCATGCTCTTCGTAATAAGATAGCAGTTTCGCCTTAGCTTCCCGGGCTTCGTGATTTCTCGCTCTGAGGCAGCTTACGTTATCCACTACCTCGTGCACTCTATTGGCTGAGAGTACTTCACACTGGCCAGCCACCCAGGCTTTGCGTTTTTCATCTACTCTAAACTGATGTTTTGCAAAGAGCACCAGTTTTTCTTTGGCGTGATAGAAGTCTAATATTTGACGAGCCCCAGGGAAGTTGTCCTCGGCCCAACGCCATATCCATGGGGCTCCATCTCCCAAAATGACCTTTTTTTGATAGGGTACTAGATGGCGCTCCAGTTTAGGGAAAAACTGGTCGACACTGCCAAAATGGGACACATAGACGGATTGGCGTATTTGTCTGCGCTTGGCCGACAGTTGTACCACATCTTGGTGTTGAAATATGCGGCCGAGCTTAATTTCTTTCCAGCTCTTTTCCTCTCGTGTAGGGAGCATCATGCCATCCATCATCACATAAGTAGGCGCTTGCTCATCAGTAATTTCTAAACTGGGTATGGCCCCTTCCGCATCCGCGCTGACCAATGGGCCTACTAAACTGCCATAGTGCATACAGACACGCTGTATTTGCATACCAGATAAGTCTAGCCTAAGCAGTTCTTCCAGTGTCTCGCTAGCCTGCTCGTAAACACTGCCCTGTCCTAGCAGGCAGCACAGCTCCCGCAGGCGCTCACTGAGGGCAAAGCGTTTTGTGCCTTGGCATAGCACGTGGTTTTTAGACAGCGTAAGCTGCCCAAAACTTGTCAAGACTTTTTTTTAGCGTTGCGGCTCTTTGGCAGTGGCCCATCTTGTTGGGTAGCTACCTTGTGGGCAAATTGGCGGGCTAAATCTAAAACGCTATTCTCATAAGCTGACGATGAGGTCGCGTTGGCTTGAGATTGCAGAAAGTCGAGTAGCTCGGCACGCATGCCACTTAGTATCTCGTCGGCAACTTGTTCTAGCTCGCTCGGGGTGGGGGTTGGCTTCTTCATACTTTAAAGATAGCTAACTTGTGCAATTTGTTATACACACATCCAACGCCCCTTTACACATCGTACATCATTATAGTAACATGTAAAGGTTTCACCCGATTAATCTGAAAAAAATCACCTATGAACACCTTAGCTCTGAAAACAGAACTTACCCATTTGACGATGAGCCGCAGCGCTTTCGGCCGCACCCCTGAAGAAGTGCTCAACCGGCTCCGGCAGTCCATCAACGGCAGCCCGATCCCTTTGGGCTCCTTCCTTGGTATGAGGTGCACGAGTATGCGCAATATCGGTAAGGATATTCGTACTGCTCATTACGTCTTGCTCTATGAAGGTCAGGCATTGCTAATTAAGCTGACCAATTTTCTGCCACGCAACCGCTGGGAAATCAGCACCTGCGCTTTTATGTAGCTACCTCAGGGAACTCTGCTCTTGCTTTAGCCATTAATAAACGGTGAAAGAAATATTATCTTCGCCGACAAAGCCGACTAAACATGAGCAAGAGATATATCGTTACTTCCGCATTGCCTTACGCCAACGGTGCCCTACACCTTGGCCACCTCGCGGGCGCCTACCTTCCCGCTGATATTTATGTCCGCTACCTTCGCCTGCTTGGCAAAGACGTAGTTTGGGTGTGTGGTTCCGACGAGCACGGCGCTGCCATCACCATTCGGGCCAAAAAAGAGGGCATCTCCCCTCAGGAGATTATCGACAAATACCACGGGCTGAACAAACAAACGTTTCAGCAGCTCGGAATTTCCTTTGACATTTACCACCGGACCAGCGCTCCTATCCACCACGAAACGGCTCAGGACTTTTTCACCACACTCTATAATAAAGGTGGAGAATTTGAGGAGCGAGAGCAGGAACAGTATTACGATGAAGACTACGATCAGTTTCTGGCTGACCGTTATATCACAGGTACCTGCCCCAAATGCGGCCACGGCGCTGCCTTTGGAGACCAATGCGAAAACTGCGGTTCCGATCTCTCCCCTACCGAGCTCATCGACCCCAAATCTACCCTCAGCGGAAAAGCGCCCACCCTGCGCAAAACTACCCATTGGTATTTCAAGCTTGACAAACACGAAGACTGGCTTCGGGATTGGATCGACAAAGGCATTCTGGATGGCAAAACGCACCACGACCCCAAGGCCTGGAAACGACATGTAGTCGGGCAATGCCTGAGCTGGCTGGATGGCGGGCTGCAGCCCCGTGCCATCACCCGAGACCTGGATTGGGGCATACCAGTGCCCGTGGAAAATGCAGAAGGCAAAGTACTCTACGTTTGGTTTGATGCCCCAATCGGCTACATCTCGGCCACCCGCGAATGGGCCAAACAAAATGGTAAGAACTGGGAAGACTATTGGAAAAGCGAAGACAGCGAGCTGATCCACTTCATCGGCAAAGACAATATTGTGTTCCACTGCATCGTCTTCCCGGCCATGCTAAAAGCATACGGCGGCTACAACCTTCCGGTAAATGTGCCGGCCAATCAGTTCCTTAACTTCGAGGGTGAAAAATTTTCCAAATCCCGTGGTTGGGGGCTCGAACAGCACCAATACCTGGAAGAGTTCAAAGACTTCCCTAATAAGGAAGATGCCCTGCGCTACGCCCTGACCCGTAATATGCCGGAAAACCGGGACGCCGACTTTAAATGGGACGAATTCGTGGATTTCCACGATAAAGAACTGGCAGACAACCTTGGCAACTTTGTTAACCGGGTGATTGTATTGTCCAACAAGTATTTTGAAGGAACTGTCCCTACTCCAAACACCGATACCTATTCAATCCTGGCCCCTGCCCTTGAGATTGTGGACCGCATCGTACAGGATCTGGACCGATTCAGCTTCCGCACGGCCGCTCAGGGCGTGATGGAACTATCAGCCTGGGGCAATGCTTACCTGCAAGATGCAGCACCATGGGCCCTCTACAAGGCAAACCCGGAAGACCCGGCCATACGGGATATCATGTTTACAGGCCTGCAGGTGGTCGCCCTGCTCAGCTTGCTGACAGCGCCCTTCATTCCGTTTACCAGCCCGAAACTACGCAGGCTGGCGGGCTTGCCGGAATTAGAAAACGGCGACCTCCAAAAAGCCCTGGAGCAACTGGCCAATAAAGAGCCGCTGCTCCCGGCCGGTCACAAGATTGGCCAACCCGAGCTGCTTTTTGCCAAAATCCACGACCGCAAAGACGACAGCCGTCTGCAAATCGTAAACCGGCAAAAGGAAAAACTGGAAGCCATCGAAGCAGCCGACCAGGCTCAGGAACGCGAGCCGATCAAACCCAACATCGAGTTTGACGACTTCACTAAACTGGACTTACGGACCGGCACCATCCTGGCGGCAGAGAAAATGCCAAAAGCGAACAAGCTCCTGAAGCTTACCGTTGATATTGGTAGTGAAAAGCGGACCGTCGTTTCCGGTATCGCTAAGTTTTTCAAGCCGGAAGACTTACCCGGGCAAACGGTAGTCTTAGTGGCCAATCTCGCCCCGCGCAAACTAAGGGGCGTAGAATCTCAGGGCATGGTCTTGATGGCTGAAAACCAGGAAGGTGAACTTGCCTTCGTACATCCGCAGGATGGTTTCGGAAACGGTTGGATTGTCCGCTAATTTTCGGACCCACATTGGGCAGGCTTCTCCACGCTTGCCCAATACTAAACCATTTGGAGCTACATGACTGACCATTATGAGTTTATTCTAGCCGGTAAAAATATCGTACTCAACGCCGAAGGGTTTCTAGACCATGTACGCATCGACGCCGAACCTGCCGAAAAAACGATGACCCTCAAGGAAGGGTTTTTGGAATTATCGCAGTCCCCAACACCTCATTTCCTCCTCGCTACCGTACATAACGGACAACCTATGCTGATCCGAAAATCAGAGCCTAGAAGCAAAAATGCTACAGACAAAGCCCTACAGGACTTTACCCGTACTTCCGGCACTGATGTTTTCTGTTTCACCATGGATGAACAATTCGAGTTCAAGCATTATTTCTACTATCGTGCCGGCAAGCTGCTGAAATCAACTACGAAAGGCAATGCTGCCACAGAAATCCCATACGAAAAAATGGGCCGTACTCCTGAGCTTGTGCTTACTGCTTTCTGCGACAGCTGGCTGGTTCTTCAGCAGCTGCAGTGGCAATGCTTCCGGCTTCAAGCTTCTTTGGAGGGTGCCTGATACTCATCAAATACATGCGCAACAATACCGTTTTTTTTGCCTTTGGTTTATTCCTGTTGCTCTTTGGCGTTGCAGCCGTATGCTTCAGTCAGCTGATCATTGAGGATATTTTACAAATCGAGCGTGAATTCGGGCAGGAGCCGCTCAGCCTCACCTTTGTAAGGGCAGGTTTAGTAAGCAGCCTGATTGGGGCAGGTTTGTTATTCTTCGGAGCCTGGCGCAACCGGCAGCACAAAAATTAGGCTCACAAATTGCTTTGCGAGCCCAATTAATGGAGGATGAGCTATAAGCACAGCCCATCCGTAACCCAATAAATCACCCAACTGAAAATATCTTTAGTGCGGCAGGTACTTTATGACCAGCCCGTAGGTAAAGGTCCCCAGTGTAGCGCCTGCGAGTATCAGAAGCATAATGGTGTAGCCGCTGCCAAGCAAAACGTACATAGGCCCAGGGCAGCAACCTACCAGCGCCCAGCCCAATCCAAAGATCGTGCCGGCAAGCAAATGCCGCTTAATGTTCAAATTCATAGGATTGTAACCGACCAGTGTGCCCCGCAGGGTGGTCATTTTCGTTTTCTTCATCAGCCACATGGAAGCAGCACCCAATACCACTGCGGTACCAATAATGCCATACATATGGAAGCTCTCGAAGCGGAACATCTCGTGAATACGGAACCAGGAAACAGCCTCTGATTTGGCCATTACAATCCCGAAAAAGACGCCCACTGTCAGGAATGATAAGTTTTTCATATCGTTGTGTTTCTACGACTTTTTGCTAAAAAAATGATTACCCCACCAGGAATGGGAAGATGAAATGGGTCATAGCCAGCCCACCGATAAAGAAGCCGATCACCGTAATGAGCGAAGGCAACTGGAAGTGCGCCAGGCCAGAGATGGCATGCCCCGAAGTACAGCCATCACCGTAGCGGGCACCAAAGCCGACCAGAAAACCACCTCCCACTGCCATGAGGATACCACTCAGGCTCTCAAAGTTGAACAGGGAAGTCGGCACAAAACCAATACCCTTGGCATCTGCCTCCGGGTAATTGATCCCGATCGTTGCCAGGTAGTCGACTGTTTCCGGGCTAATCGCGACAGGCTCAGGACTCTGTAAGAAATGAGTGGCAATATAACCACCGATCAGACCACCGATCACAAAGGCGATCCTCCAAAACTCCTCCTTGACATCCATTTTGAAAAAGTCAGATACTTTTCCTGCACCCGCAGCACTGCAAAAGGCTTTAAAAGTAGTAGAAACGCCAAAGCTGCGTCCCATCCAGGTCATCAAAGCGAGCACCAATGCTATAGCAGCACCCGAAACCGCCCAGTGCCAGGGTTGGCTGATGAATTGAACCAAGGATGAAGCATTTACCGCTAAATTCATAATTATTCTATTTGTTAGTATTGTCGAAAAGTTTGTTTACTCCGGTCAGGGTGCCGCAATTTTGCCAGCACGGCAACGCCTCCGGCGAACAGTACTTTAGTTGGCAAACTGATTGATCACATGTTTTAGCTGATGCGCGGACTGCATGCCCGACTGCCGCCACATGATTTCACCGTTTTTAAACAGCACGAATGTAGGGACGCCCTGAATTTGCATCTTAGTAGCGAGCGCCCGGTTGCGGTCTACATCTATTTTTACGATAGACGCTTTGCCATCGATTTCCCCTGCCACTTCTTTCAGGATTGGCGCCATTGCCTTACAAGGCCCGCACCACTCGGCTGAGAAATCAATAAGGACTGGCTTTTCGCCGTTGATCAAGTCGTTGAAAGACATTTTCTTGCTCATGTTCAATTGTATTTTTTGACGATCACAGTGCAAAGATGCGACGATGCCCGCCTCCATTCAGTGACGGCAGTCACACTCTGCATAAATTTAAAACCTACTCAATAGATAGGAAATGTTATCTGGTATAAATTTGTTCGCTTTCACTGATTTGTGATGACAGTCACCAAAACTTTATACTGAATTACTGATATTTAGGCGTCAACAACGAAACTTATAAACTATGCAAAAAACGGTGAGCCATCCACTCCCCCCAGCGAAGACCATCGAAGCACTCCCCAAAGCCTTACAATACATCGCCCGGCAACTGGAAGCCAAACGCGCCTTAAAACCTGCGGATATGCGCAGGATCGTCCTGGAAGCCGGTGTTCAACCTGCAGATATAGCACCCTGGGCCGACTATGACCATCCTGCTGCCGACAGCTACGGCCGTAAACTGATTTACGAGGGCAATCATTTTGAAATCATGGCCATGAGCTGGCAGCCTGGCGATTTCTCCGGCATCCACGACCATGGCTATACAGAATGGGGCGCTGTACAGGTATTCGGCCCCGCAGAGCATGCCACATTCCGGATTGAGGAAGGGCGTATTTCAACCTTGGCACGCTTTCCCTTTGAGCCCGGTGATGTCGTTGGCGTAAGCCACACCCTCGTTCATCAAATGGGCAACCCTACCGCTGAGCCTTTCCAAACCCTGCATGTCTATGGCAGGCCCGAAGACATTGAGAATGTCACCGGCGATGCCCGGGTGTACGATTTGGAAAACCAAACCATTCAGCGCGTTGATGGCGGTGTGTTCTTCGCGCTTCCGGAAAGTGAAATTAAATGGACAGAGCCCGGTCCAAAAGCAGACTTTCCCACCCTGCTGCGCTATCAGGTGGAGCTGACCCGGCGCTTAAAGCGAATGGCAGAGGCCGGACTGCCAGGTGCCCGGGAGCAATTGGAAGCCGCTGCGCAACGCCTTTTTTCTGATGCTGCTCAGTCCCAGCTGCTCAAAGACCTTAGAGCACATACCAACGCGGACAATCATACCGACAACTCCGTATTTTGGCGTATCCTTAATCAGGAACTCCGTGCGGCTGCTCAACTACAGAACGAGCTCGCCGAAACAGCAACACAGGGCGACCAATTCCACAAATATGCAGCGCTCTACGACGAACTTATCTGCCGTCCCTGCCTGAAAGGCTTCATTGCCGGCGGGTTCGAATTTTTCAAACAAAAATTCGCCCCGGATTTTTCAGACAAGCGCTTCCTGTCCATTGGTGCCGGCACAGGCCTGGTGGAACGGTATATCATTGATGAACTGGGACTGCCCTACGATCAACTCCTCGGCATGGACCTTTCGGAGGCAATGGTACAGGAGGCCCGGCAGCGGATCCGTGCCGAACAGGGCGATATTCTTGCTTTTGACGCAGATGGCAAACAATGGGATATTGCCTTCACAGGCCTGAATGTCTTCCACTATCTGCCAAGCAGCCACCTGCAGGAAGCCATTGAGAAGACCGCCGCGCTGGTCAAGCCCGGTGGCTACTTCCTGGGCGACTTTATCACGCCCGACCACATCCGCTGGTACCCCAATGTGATGTACGCCGAAGATCAGTCCATCATCTCACTGCGCACGCCCAGGCTCATTGAAGAAGAAGGGCGCATGTACCAGGAAAGCGAAATTCTTAATATTGAATTCAGGAATGGCCAAATGGATCTCAACTACGCCGGCCGGCACAAGCGTTTCCTCCCTCCTTTGCACCGGGTACGCACCTACTTTGAGCGCGCATTCGGAGGTAATGTACTGCTCTACGATGCCTACAGCCTTGGGCTTATACCCGAAGAGGCAGACAGCTGTAAGAGTACCCGCTACTTTGTGGTGGCGCAGAAAGCGCTTTAGTAGCTAGATAGACTTGATGTTTTGGAGGAATACCTTGTGATTAAACCCGCTCGTTTTCTCCAACGCATCGAGTCTAAATAAGTCCCCTCTGCCTGAGTACAATTCCTGGCTTATCTTCCTTTATCTTTAAAGCGGCGCTTACATGAAGTACTTTACAATATTGCTATTTGCTCTGGCATTCACACTCGGCTGCAATGACGAACCGGAGACCCCCACCCCAACGGCTACAGCTCAGCCCAACATCCTTTTGATCCTGGCAGACGATATGGGCAAGGATGCCACCTCTGGGTTTACGGAAGGTAACACGAAGCCAGGCACGCCCAATCTTGACCGTCTTCGCACAGAAGGCCTCACTTTCAACCGTCTTTGGGTCAATCCAACCTGTTCTCCTACCCGGGCTTCCATCCTGACAGGCAGGTACGGCTACCGTACAGGTGTTAAGTGGGCCGGCGACCCTTTACCGACTACTGAAAAATCACTGCACCAATATATAAAGGACGGTACAGATGGTGCCTACGCTACTGCACTGATCGGCAAATGGCATTTATCAGAGGAAGGGGCGGTGGCGACCCCGGAAAGCTTTGGCATTGATTACTATGCAGGCCTGGCCCGTGGGGCAGTCCAAAACTATTACCAATGGCAACTGACAGAGGATGGCAGCGGCAGCCTTCAAACCGAATACATCACTCAGGTATTCACGGACCTTTCAATAGATTGGGTCAACAGCCAGTCTAAACCCTGGTTTTTATGGCTGGCGTACAATGCCCCTCACACGCCTTTTCATACGCCACCGGCTGCTATGCATACTCAGGGGGCGCTTCCAGACTATACCGATGGGCTTGACCCCACACCTTATTATATGGCAGCTATTGAAGCGATGGACTTTCAAATTGGACGCCTGCTCGAGGGCATTCCGACAGAAGTGCTGGACAATACCCTCATCATTTTCTTAGCGGATAACGGTACGCCTGCCCAGGTGGCACAAGCTCCTTACTCTGGCAGTACCGTCAAGGGCAGTCTGTACCAGGGAGGAGTGAATGTCCCTATGTTTGTCTCCGGCAAAGGCGTTACACGTCAGGGGGAGGATAACAGTCTTTTATGCAGCACAGACCTGTTCAGCACTATTGCCAACCTGACGGGCATTAACGAAGCTGTTTATCAGGATAGCTACAGTTTTGCCAACCTCCTCACCGGGGGCCAGGGAAGCAGGACGTTTCAGTATACAGAGATGGACAATGGCACTACCAATGCCTGGGCAATCAGTAACGGAAAGTATAAGCTCATTACCGGCGCTGATGGGAATGAAGAATTGTACCAGCTCGAGCAAGACCCCTACGAAAACACTAATTTACTCATAGATGCATTACCCTCAGAGGCAGCTGAAGCCAAAAGCGTTTTGGAGGCAGAATTATCAGCCATCAGAAATTAAGCCTAATCCCGCCAAAGGAAGGGAAAAAGGACCAGTGCAATACCCAGCAACAGCAAATCGATCGACACCAGGATCATCACATCTTTCTCAATGCCGGTATCCCGCATCAGCCGCAGGGCGTTAGCCGAGAGCTTGATGAGGGTCAGCAGGACCGGGATGACAAGCGGAAAACCCAGTATGGCCATAAGCGTAGCGCTGCTGTCTGCTTTGGAAGCGATAGCGGAAACAAAGGTGAATGTAATAGAAAACCCCGTTGCCCCCAGAAAAATTATGCCAAAAAACTGCGCCGTTTCCTTGACCGGATTGCCCGCCACAAAGCTAAAGCCCAGCCAGGTGAGCAGGCTCAGCAGGCTCAGGAGCAGGATATTGTAGAGCATCTTGGACAATAGAATGGAGGTCGGGTTTGCCAGGGTGTAGTAGTACAATTCCCGGGCACCATGCTCCTGCACAAAGCTTTTGACCACAGCGCTAATGGAGGCAAACAGCACGATCACCCAAAATAAGGCATTCCAAACATCCGGCTGTACCCGCTGAAAAGAGGAATAGACAATAAAAATGGTGGAAAACACGTAAAGCAATATACCGCTGATGGCATAGCTCGACCTGAGCTCCAGGCGGAGGTCCTTGCGCAACAGAAAAACCACTTCTTTCATCAATCCCATGGCGCGAAGGTAGGGAATTTGGGGGTTAATGAGTATATTTTGCCCCCAACTATACTGACGATTAAGTGGTTTGCCATAGCAAACCTACTGAATGCCTGTCCGCCGTACTTAATACTAAGGCAGGCGGGTCAGCATTCACGCAATACGAAGTGGCTTGCGCTTGTCCTGACAAGCTACGCTTCGTCAGTGGTCGACGTTGCAAACCACTTCGTATTGCATATAAACCAAAATGAACTGGTAGTCATTAATATGGACTACAAAGGGTTTGCAATGATGCAGAAAATTATATCCCTGACAATACTAATGACTTACTGGCTGACCATACAGCCAGCACAAGCTCAACTCCCAAAAGCTACTGTACCGGAAAGCAACCGGTATTTTACGGTCAAAGCCGTGTCCGGTGATGGGATTTACGCGCTTATGCGACGATACGGGCTCGACGGCAATTCCTGTAACTTCACCAAATTTTATACCCTCAACAGTCTTAAGAAAAATTCGCATCTCATTGTAGGGCGGACCTACGAGCTGCCCATCCTCCTCTATGAGTTCAACGGGCGTACGATCAGGTCCACCATTGGCATTGATGACTGGAATCTTGCCGTTCGGATTCAGGACTACAATGAGCGTATGCTGGCAGAAAAACAGCGCGATCAATCCTTTAAAGACAACCGGGTCCTTTGGGTGCCCTACCATGAGCTTTACTGTCCGGAGCCAGACCTCAAAATCCCGGAGCCTATAACCGAGCGGCAGCCAGAGGAAGCTGTTGACAAGTCCGGCAGCGGCAATCGCCGGTTCCCTATTTTCGGCCCTAAATATGCCTACACTCCTCTGGAAAGCACCCGGCTCAAAGGCAAGGTTTTTTACATTGTAAGTGGGCATGGGGGCCCGGACCCCGGCGCCATAGGCCGGCGTGGCGAGTATAGCCTTTGTGAAGATGAATACGCCTATGACGTGGCGCTGCGCCTTTGCCGGAACCTTGTAGCCCATGGTGCAACCGCCTATATGATCATCCGCGACGACAACGATGGGATACGAAGCGACAAATTCCTGGACTGCGACTATGACGAAGTGGTCTGGGGCGGTCAGAAAATAATGCGGCAACAAAAGCCCCGGCTGTTCCAGCGGTCTAATGCCATTAACGAACTGTACGAAAAAAACAAGGCCGCAGGAGTTACCGAACAAACGACCATCATCGTGCACGTAGATTCCAGAAACAAAGGCGAGCGCAAAGACGTCTTTTTCTACTATCACCCAACCAGCTCTGAGAGTAAAACAGTGGCTTTGGACCTACAGCATGCACTGCGCAAAAAGTACCGCAAATACCGCGCCAACGGTCAGTACCATGGTACGGTCACTCCCCGCGACCTGCACATGCTGAGGGAAACACTAACACCTTCCGTGTACGTTGAACTGGCTAATATCAGGAATAAGTTCGACCAACAGCGGGTCATTCTGGAAAGCAACCGGCAGGCACTTGCCGATTGGCTGCTAGAGGGGATTTTGGACTGAGGCCAGCGGGCGCTCCATTTCCGGCCATTCCGGTTCAAACGTACCGAGGGCATCGTAGATCACATTATGGATACGCTCTCTCACTTTATCCTTGAAAAGTTTGCGGTTGCTGCGGTCCGGGTGAATCCGGTTGGATAGGAATATATAAATCAGCTCTTCGTCCGGGTCTACCCAGACACAAGTGCCCGTAAAACCGGTATGCCCATAAGTACGCTCACTGATGGCTTCCGGGTAACCTCCCTCTTCGATATCATCTTCCTCTGGTTTATCAAAGCCCAGCCCACGGTGGTTACCATGATCGGCGCTGGTGAAATACTCAATCGTTTCCGGCTCCAGGAACTGCTGCCCGCCATAAGTACCGCCATTGAGGAGCATCTGGAACAACACCGCCAGGTCCTCTGCATTGCTAAACAGGCCCGCATGCCCGGCCACGCCTCCCAAAAGCGCCGCTGTTTCATCGTGCACAAACCCATGTACCAGCTGATGCCGCCAGCGATAATCATCTTCTGTAGGTACAATCTGATCTGCAGGGTAGTGCGCGAGCGGTGTAAAGCGGGTAAAGCGTAACCCGAGGGGCTGGTAAAAGTGCATGGTTGCAAGTGTATCCAGGCGGTGCCCGCCGAGGGCTTCCACCACTCGTTGGGCCAGCACAAAATTGGCGTCGCTGTAACGGTATCGGGTACGGCGGCCGCGCAGGCGTTGCATGTCTTCCCAAATCTTGTCGTGAAACTGTGTAGAGAAGAAGAAGTTCTTCGATACCGGCACGGCAAAATCAGGTGAGCTGGTTTTACAAAAGTAATCAGCGCAATTATCGTTGTCTGCTTCGCGGGCGAGCAAATAAGGGATTACTGGCAGGTGAGGTTGCAACCCGCTGCGATGGGTCATTATTTTTTGAAGAGTCAGGTTGCGCAGGCGGCTGTTGGATGGCAGGTCTAAATATTCCCGGAGCTGGCCTTTGGGCTGCAACTGACCGGCTTCATATTGCTGCATCGCCATCAGGGTAGTCGCTGCAATTTTTGTAATGGAGGCCACATCGTACAGATCCGAGTGCTGTATCTTTTGTTCCTTTTTATAGGTATGGTGGCCAAAAGCCTTATTATAAATGACCTTCCCGGATTTCGCAACCAGCACCTGTGCCCCGGGCGTTGCCCCCTCGTCAATGGCTGACTGCACAATCGCGTCGATACCAACCAGGCGTTGAGGCAATACCCCCACCTGCTGAGGCAAAGCATACTCCAGGCGTACGGCCTCTGTTTTCTCCCCCTGCCCGATCAGGAAATCGGGGCTGTAGGTCAATGGCAATCGCCCTCTTGCAGCAATCCCCCCGAATAGGAGTTGTGCTGCCAGTTCTTTTTCAAGATCGCTATTGCCAAAAGCCTGTACCACCACTTCATTCCGGCTCAGCTGTTGAAGGTTAACGGGGTGCCCAAGGTTGACCACCACCACTTCTGCCTGCTGCCTGATACGGTCCAGCTGGCCCAGGTCAGGCGCTTGCAAAAGGTATTGATCCAGCAGCACAATAAGGCGGTCGGCAGTTGCTGCTTCCGCCCATGAGCGCACCAGCCGATAATTGGCATAGTGCCCGAAGCGCTGTTCAAAATGCCGGTCATAGACCGTACCTGGCAGGTGCAGGATCGTCCAGCCTTTCTCCCCTGCTTCGAGAGGGACCCGCTGTTCGGGGTTGGCAGCCAGGACAATCGAAGAAGCATAGGCTTTGCGCTGCCATACCGCCCAGCTTGTGGCACTGAAGTATTCTTCTCTGGAAAGCCGTTCGGGCTGTGCTTCCACTGTTGCGCCCGCTACAGAAGCCTCCAACGCTGGTTTTGAGGCAGCAGGACGGGGCTCGGGCTCAGGTTTATCCCCTGCCCAGGCGCGGGCTTTAAGAATTCTTGTCAGCTTTTGATTGAGCTGTTCTTCGCTAAGTACGCCTCTGCGGTAGGCTTGCTTTAGCGCTTTCAGCGCAGGGGTATATTGACCGGCCTCAATCACCAGCAAGTCAACATCCTGTTCAAGCCAGTTGGCGATTTGAGCTTCTGTCGTTACCTCTGCGATGAGCAGCCCGCCAAACTGAAGCCGGTTGCGAAAGAGATCTGCCAGGCGGCCACTCCGCCCGAGTTGTTCCACCGGCAGCCAGAAACCACCCAAGCCTGCTTCAATTAAAGTTTTATGGTAGGCTAAGGACTTCAGAAAAGCTTTGGTGGTGTCTACCGAAAGTAAATCTGTATCTGAAAAAGGAGCGGCGACAGAAAGCAAATGGGCTTTGTTCATTTGATTGATCCAGCGAGCCTGATTTTGGATACCCGCTTCCGGCAGCAAGGTTGCTCCTCCTTCCATACCGTAGCCAGGCAAACTTAGCCAGCTCAGCTGTAATGCATTCGCCTGATGAATATAGGCTTGTTCCAACCGGATGCGCAGACTATCGTCTCCAATTGAAGAGATGACCTCTAAGGAAGGGAAGGCTTGCTGCTCCCCAAACAGATAGCCGGGCAAACGATTAGGCTCAGTCACCTTTAAAGGCGGGAAGGAAGTCCGGGTTTCCCAAAGACGGTCTATACGGTCCAAATCCTCCGGAGCAGCTACAGTAAGCCAGCAACCGGAAGCCGCACCCAGGCGGGCAGCACTTACCTGAGCTACATCCGTTTTCAAGACCAATAACTGCTGTAGCTTTTCATCCGTTGTTTTTTCTTTCAGGTACTGATCGATTCCCGGGGGAGCAGACTGTAAAAAGAGTGACAGCCCGGGCAGCTCTACATCAGGCAAAGGGGCTTCCGTTTGGCAAGACCATGCCAAACTCAGTCCTACAACCACTAAAATTAACTTATTCCTCATCATCCTCGCTACCTGATTATATTCCAATATACGAAGCAGCTCCGCAATGAGTTGCTCACCTAATAGAGAAAACGCAAAATAAAACCCGGCGGCCGTTAAGAAAGGATTAAAGTTGCATTTTATACTGCTAAGCTCTACTCTTCCTCTTCTGCTGTTAAAAACGGCAGTGGGGGTTCCTCCTGAATCAGAATACTGGCCAGCTTCCGGGCCTGCAACTCGGGGTTGCGCCACCACTCCGGCGACCAGATTTGGTGGAGTTCGTAACCTTGTCCCTGCCAGCATTGCCGCTGTTGAGCCTCCCACGCAAAACTAGTGTACGGAGTGTGGGCCTTAAAGCCATCCACCAAAAGGCCAAATCTCCTGGAAAAGCCGGGTGCCGGATCAATGGTTAAGGCTATCTGGCCATCAGGTGTACGTTCGGCCAGGTGCAGGCGCCCCGGGCTCAAATAAGGCTTCAGATAATGCTGTACCTGCCGCAGTAAATTGTAGGGAGGCGGAAAAGCAGGTGGTTGTTGCAATTGGCCTGCAAAACGAGCGGACAACTGTTCGATTTTAGATACATCATTATTTGCGCAGGCTTTCAAAAATGCGAAATAAACCGGCAGGCGCTGCCCGGCTTCGAACAGTTTTTCTCCTTCCTCCAGCCAATCAACAGGCAGGGAGTTGACTACCCATGCTTTTTGCCGGGCTGCGCTCATCAGTGCTTCTAATTGTTGCTGTACACCGGGCTGATCCAGCCGGTGTACATGCCCTGTGACAGGCCCGTTAGGCCCTACCGGACCGAAAGTGGCAGAGACAATCAAAATATCAAATTTCTGCCCTTCTACTTCAGACAAATCCATCAGTGTAAGGCCATTACGATCGAGCTGCTGAATGGTTTCCACACCGGTGCTCCGCCTTTGCTTGATGCCCAGCAGGTAGTCGGCCAGCAACAACCGCTGCCCTGTCGTGAGACAAACGATGCCAACCGATGGGTAGGTACGCTGTGGGGTCCTTTCAATTTTGGCAAGCATGGCTAATACGGAGCGCGCTTCCGCGTCGTTCTGCTCAAGCGCTTCATCGTAAATACCATCCACCTGTTCGAAAGCCACCTGTTCTTTGGTGGGCAATACGGGAGCAGGTTGTGCTGCGTTTCGAAAGTGCAAAGTGCTGGTTCCGTGCATGTGCCGCAGTTGAAAAGCCGGCACTTCTCCCTGAAGCTCCTGCGGCTGCAGCGACTGATCATCCCATCCTCTGGGGCTTAACATAAGGGTACGGTGCCCCATTGCGGATAAGCGTTCCAGCATAGCTGCCGGCACCAGATGTGCTTCTTCGATGATTACCAGACCAAAGCGCTGTTTGCTTTCTGAGAATAGCTCATCGGCTAAATGGGGCACCGTCAGCAAAGCCGGGCTGGTGGCAACGGGAACGTCTCCCAGGGTGCGCAGATGACGGGCAAACTGTATCTGCTCTTCAACTGTTCCGCCCTGCATCAGCCATTTGTAGGCGATTTTACGGCGGCGGCGCAAATCCTGTACGGCCTGCTCCTTTCTGGACTGCCAAAGCTGCAGGATATGCGCGGGCAGGTTTTCCTTTAGGCTTTCCGTTACCTTTGCATATTCTTCCAGCGCATCCAAATCTGGCGGCAATACTGCTTCGTAAGATTGGCTAAGCACATTATCAAGGAACCAGGTCCGGAAGGCCGCCATCCAGTTATCAGGTTTCACCCTGAGGAGGCCTTTGACCATCCGTCGGGCGTGCTCATCCAATTGCAGCCAATTGCGCTGCCAGGCATAGAAGTTGCCAAATTCAGGCAGTGCGCGCTTGGTTTCTTCAAGCTGCTCCACCACCTCATCCAAAAACCGCTGCCGTTTGGGTAACGTGAGGGTATTGTGGCTTAGGGGCAAGTGATAAAGCCCGGTTTCATTAATATCATCGAGTAGGCGGTCGAGACTTTTTTCTAACTCCTCCACCTGATTGTCAAAGCCCAAACGGGGATTCACGGACTTACGGCTGAGGCGGGTTACTTCATCCTGAACCTGCTCCCGCAGGTTCATCCGCCATTGCTGCAATCTAGATTCAAAAGCTTTCAGCCACTGGTTCAGCCCGGGCATTTCTGCCTCATCCCAACTGGGGAATTCAGCATCAAAATAGGGCTGCCGCTGAAAGTCTACCTTCAATTTGCGGTATCCTTCCAGAATCTCTTTTCGGGCAGCACGCAGCGCCTTCGCCCGGTCTGAGAAGACTTGTCTGAGGCGAAGGGAACCTGCTCCGGCACTCCAAAACTCTTTGCCATGCTCGGACTCCTGCTCCGCCATCGTATCTTTGAGCTCAATAAGCTGTCGGGCAAACTTTTGGTAATATTGTTCGTAGTGAGCTGAAAGCTGATCGGCGTAGGCGTCAATGCGGTTGATGAACCACAATTGCAGCCGGGTGGCTTTATCCAGGAGTTGCCGGACCTGTGTCTCTGCAAACATCCTGGCATCTTCTTCCTCCATTCTCAAAAACAGGCCCGGGCTAAGCTTTCCCAACGGGCTGCGGATGGTGTGGGTCTTTTTGAACAGCTGATAGCAGCGCTCCACTACTTCGGAGAGTGCATCGTAGGCCTCTGAGTTGAACGTATAGTCCTGCGCATTGAGCTGCGTACCCAAAAGTTCTTTACCTTCCGTTTGAGCGCTCTCCAGGTACTGCCCCACTGTCTGTGCCCAGGGTTGCCCGGCAACGGTAACAGCCCGGTAAGCCCGATAGCTCTCCGTGAGCTTGGCGTGGAGGCGCTGTCCCTTGTTCATAATTTGCTTTAGCCTTCGGTGATCCCCGGGCTGTTGCGCGCCCCGGTTTGAAGCAGAGGCACGCAGAATATCGAGCATTAGCATCTTATCAGCCGCAGTATCACGGAGAAGGAAAGCCAGCCTTGAAAGCCCCTGTTGATCGATGGCCATTTCATACTCCTTAAGAGTACCGGTCCGGGGCGAAACAACAAGGCAGGGTTTTCCATGAGCTAACTGATTGACCAGGAGGTGGACCCCCAGAGCCGATTTGCCTGTCCCACTGTGGCCGTCTGCCCAGCTACAGCCCTTTTGCTGTAATTGTTCTGCTACAGTGGCCTGAAAGGGGTCCAGGGTATAGGGCCCAAAAGTATCTGACATACCCTCTCTATGAGCAGGCGTTGCCTGTGGGAGGCCAATGGTACAGGGCGGTTGATGCGGGAAACAGCTCAGAATAGCAGCTTCCACAAAAGCACCATTGCCTCTTTCAGTACGAACAAAGGCGTGGCTGTCAGTCATTATGGGCAAACCCTTCAGGGCAGGTGACGGCAATTCCAGCTCGGTAGCTACATTTTGACAAAATTGCTGCAGATGTTTTAATCCAAAGGACTGCTGGTTGAGAAACCGGTCAAAAACAGGAGCGAGGTCTTTCCCTGTTTTATTTTTCCAGTACGAAATAAGATAGACATTAGGCCGCAGGCGGTGAGTCGGTGTCCTGGACAGGCGCCAGGGGCTATTGTACTGATTTCCCGGCTCCAGGTGTACTTCCCAGATCAGCAGCGGAGCAAAAACCACTCTGCCGGATTCGGCTTCTTCATCCTGAAAGAAAGGATAGCCGATGCCAACGGCTGCCCCGCCCCGGGACCGCTCCCAGGCCCGGCTTTCAAAGTACACCTGCCTTAATCCAGGCTCCTGGTCCACACCTGTGGCAATGATACTTCGAAAATCGCCCTGTATCAATTGCTGGAGTAAAGACTCGCCCTGTTTATCCGGTAGGCTGACAAAATCAAGAGCAACCTCAAAATCAGGATGTGTATTAAGGTGTGTGCTGCTTTCACTCCAGGCATACTGAATCATTTCCTGGGCACTCGCCTGCATCTTCATCGTATTTTTACTGTTAGTAGGGTCTTAATTTATCGCCATTTTCCCGAATCCAATAACTTTTTTGGAAAGTCTTTTAAACGCCCCCTTTTTAGTCACGGTAATGTCATCTTGTATCCTTGTCCACTATTTGAAACAAACCTGAGTCTTCTAAGCTTCTAAAAAACTTGGAAAAGGCCTGCCAATAGCCTATATTGTCTTCATAAGCCACTGGCTATCAAATGTTTAACCTTTTAGAGGTAAATACCATCAAAGGTTAAACAAAACAGACAAAAAACAACATGATTCCAAACATCGCCGTCATATTAACCAATGCCCAAAAGCGCATTCTCTGGGTCAATGATGACTTTACCCACATCACGGGCTATTCTTTGCCCGAGGTGGTTGGGAAAAGCCCCGGGGGGATATTGCAGGGGCCAAATACAGAACCTGAAGCTATCAATCAAATCAGGCAGGGGCTGGCCAATGAGCTGCCATTCCGGGGAGAAATTACAAACTACCGCAAGAACGGAGAGGAATACCTGTGCCGCCTGGTCATCCACCCGGTGTACGATGAGTCTCAAAACCTGACCAACTTCATAGCATTTGAAGTGGACGGCAATGCGGTAGAAACAGAATTACCGATTCCTCTGCTTAATCTGGAAGAGAAATACAGCTCAAGCAGCCTTAAAGGCATGGAAGAACTCCGGCTTTATCTGCGCATGAAACAGACAATAGAGGAAGAATCTTTGTTTTTGGACCCTAACCTCTCCCTTCGCAGTGTTGCCGACCGACTGAGCACAAATACCAAATACCTTTCTCAAGTGGTCAATCACAATGCAAAATGCAACTTTCAGCAGTTTATCAACTTCTACCGGGTAATAGAGGTCAAAGAGAAAATTAAGGACCCAAAATTTTACAACCTCACGCTATTTGGGATCGCCCGGCAATGTGGCTTCAAAAACAAGTCTACGTTTTATAAAGTATTCAAGGAGGTGACCGGGATGACGCCCCGCAAATACCTTAAGCAATAGCTCTGAAAATGAGTGCTTTGTTCCATATTCGCGAATACGGACCCTTCCCTTCCGCTTAAACTTGCCTTACCGCTTAATAAACAGCACCTTGAGTGTAGCAAGATTGCAAATGGCTTGCTCAGGTGCAAGCTTCATCATTTAAAGTTAAAATTATGAGCGGTATCAGAGAAATGATCGGCTTTGCTTTCTGGGTGAATAATACCAGGAAGGAGCCGATGGAAGCACTGCTCAACGGCCACAATGGTTATTCCAAGGAAAGGACCACTATTATGCATGACCTTGAGGAAGAAAATATTAGAAATATCCTAAAAAGGACAGCAGAAAAAATTGGAGATTCTCAGGTAAATCACTACAATTGAGGTCTCTACGTCTTTTTTAAGGCATTGGAGAATTATCATCATTTCATTAGCCGAAGCCCCGGGGGCTTCGGCTTTTATATTTCTGGTTACTCCACTACGCCTCCTTCGACCTTCTCTCCATCCCGGTATTCGTACTCCAACATGACATTGCCTTCTTCGTCATAAAAGCGATAGGCGCCGTGCTGTTTGCCATCCTTATAATTGACTTCTTTTTGCAGGTCACCGGTTTTTCTATTGTATTCGAGGTAGGTCCCGTCGAGTTCTCCATTTTTATAATTGGCTTGCTTTTCAACCCTGCCAAAACTATAGGCAGCCCAGGGGCCATCCAGCTTGTTGTTCTTATAGGTAGCCCTCAGGGTGATATGCCCCCGGGTATTGAACTCCAGATAAGTTCCATTGTAATTCCCATCTGCATAGGTGGTGAGCTTGGCCGGGAATTTACCCTCCAGTCCGTATTCAATCCAGGCGCCAATCTTTTTGCCATCGTAAAGCATTCCTTCTTCGATAATAGCACCTTCTGCGTTGCGCTTCACCAGACGCTGTGCCGGCGAGTTCTCAATGTAAGTGACCTCGTATCCCTCTGTCACAGCCTTATTGGCGTCATTGCCGGTTGGTGGAGCAGACTGTTGCGGGCTTTTAGCGGGCTGCTCACAAGCGGTGAAAAATGCTGCCAAAGCAAGCATCATGAAGAATTTGTACATGCTACTATGATTTTTGTTTTCGAAAATTATTTCAACTCAACCTCCAGGTAGACGGGCTGATGATCAGAATAGCGGAATTTCTGATCGATACCTTTCACCTGCCTGATTTGAACATTAGGGCTGACCAGGAAGAAGTCGATCAGGGTAATGAAAGTCTCGCCCGGGCGGTAGGGTGTTTTGGTCTTCCGGTTGGTGGGCACCCTGGGGTCATACGCCCACTGCCAGTCCGCAGGCAGGTATTCCGGGCCGATATTGATTTGAGTGTACCCCTGTGTGCGGCCTGGCATATAGCCATCAAAGCGGAAAAAAGGCGGCACCTGATTCCAGTCGCCACCAACTACTACATAATGCCCCGCCTGATATTCTTTAAGGAATAACTCCTTCAAAAAAGCCATCTGTTGTTGTTTCAGCGACCCATCAGCATCGTAGGCTGAGTTGTGTACATTCATGACCACAAGCTCTTTGTCGCCTTTTACGCGGAAGCGGTGCAAAGCCACGCAGCGGTCCAATTGAAACAAGCGGACCGGCCAGGGGAAGGCGCCCGGAAGTTGCAGGCGGACCGACTCGTAAGGCTGGTACTTGCTGTAGGTACCCAGGCCGCTCTCTACTTCTCCGTAAAGATGCCAGGGCTCAAAAACGGGAATCGGTACGAGTGGCGAGCGGTAATTGGTCGCGAAAAAAGCACTGTAATCCGTTTTCTGCCCCCTGACCAGTTCATGCTGATTCGCAAAATAGCTGCGCTTGGAGTGGTAATCGACTTCCTGGAAGAGGAAAAAGTCTGAGGCGGTGGAACCTACAAATTGCTCAACGCCTTCGTTGTTTTTTTGTACGGCTTCCTTAGGGGCACGCACCATCCGTCCTTTGGACAAGTACATGTTCCCATGGTCGAAAAAGAACTCCGACTCCTCGCCCAGCCCACCAAAGCCCAGGTTCCAGGTTACGAAGGTCAGTAAGCTATCTTCAATAACCGGAATGGAGGCTGCTCCCGAATTTTCCAGTGGTGTTTTTGCTTCCGGCACCCAATCATTTAATGTACCATAGAGTAGCACACCGCCTACGTAGAGCACTAGAAGCAGGGTGAAAGCGATAGCAACTCTGGCGATTAATTTTTTCATAAGCCTGTCTCTTTGTCTATATTTTTACAGCCCCAGCATGTCCCGCATTCCAAACACCCCTTTCTTCCCGATCAGCCAATGGGCTGCCTGCAGAGCGCCTCTGGCAAACCCCTCCCGGCTGTGTGCTTCGTGACGGATAGTGAGGGTATCCACAGCCGAGGTATAGCGAATTTCATGCGTACCTTTCACGTCCCCTTCCCGTATGGCTTCGATAGGGATGTGCCCGGCTTCCGCATTTGTACCCTCCTGCCAGCCTTTTACGCGCTCCAGACTTTCGATCATATCCTCCGCAAGGGTAATGGCTGTGCCGCTTGGGGCATCCAGCTTTTGGATATGGTGGATTTCTGTCATGGAGGGCTGATAAGCTGGCCAGTCATTCATCAGCTCTGCCAGCTTTTGGTTGAGAGCGAAGAAGAGGTTGACTCCTATGCTGAAGTTGGAGGCGTAGAAAAAAGCGCCCTCTTTTTCCAGGCAAAGCGCCTTAGCTTCTTCAAAACGGTGCAGCCAGCCTGTAGTGCCGCTAACGACCGGTACGTTGGCCTTCAAACAGGCCTCGATATGCCTGAAACCGGTATCTGGGTGGCTAAAATCAATAGCGACATCCGCTTGTTTCAGATTAGTTGTGGTCAATACCGCTTCATTATCAGCACTAAGCCGCATGACAATTTCATCACCAGCACTGATCGCCAGTTGCTCGATGGCTTTTCCCATCTTTCCATAACCAAGTAGTGCAATCTTTGGCATCGCAGGTCCTTTTAATACCGAAGGTAAAGAACTTCATTCAAAGTTGTGACTTTTCGAAGAGCACTCGTCTAAAAGGCAAACATCAAGCAAATAAACACAGCTTTATATAGCCAAATGAATCCCAAAAACGTTTGACAGGAGCCCTGGTAACAACGCCGGGGCTTTTTTATTCTTCTAACAGGCCCTTTAGCTCATTTAGCTTCATCATGCATTCGATCGGTGTCATATTATTAATATTCAGGTCGGTAAGCGCCTCTTTGATTTTACCCGCTGTTGGGTCCACCGTTTCGAAAATACTGAGTTGCAGGGTCTCCGTTGAAATCCTTCCCGTGTCTGGTTTGGCTGCCGTTATTGCACCGTTGCTGTTATCTTCATTATTAATGGATTTTTGCTCCAGCTGAGTGAGGATATGAGCAGCCCGTTCCACGATAGTACGTGGCATACCTGCCATTTTGGCCACATGTATACCAAAGCTATGCTGACTGCCCCCTGGTACGAGCTTGCGCAGGAAAATGACCTTCTGGCCGACTTCCCGGGTAGCGATATTGAAGTTTTTAATCCGCTCAAATTTATTGGCCAGCTCATTCAGCTCGTGGTAGTGGGTAGCGAAGAGCGTTTTGGGCCGGGCGGTGCCATTGTTGTGAAGAAATTCAGCAATGGACCAGGCAATGGAAATCCCATCATAGGTACTAGTGCCCCGCCCAATCTCGTCCAGCAGAATGAGGCTGCGGTCTGAGATGTTATTCATGATGGAAGCCGTTTCATTCATTTCCACCATAAAGGTCGACTCTCCGGAGGAGATGTTATCTGAAGCCCCAACGCGGGTAAAGACTTTATCAATGAGGCCAATAGAAGCTTTTTCAGCAGGAACAAAGCTACCCATTTGTGCCATAAGGCCGATCAGGGCCGTTTGCCGGAGCAAAGCTGACTTACCCGCCATATTCGGCCCGGTAATCATCATAACTTGCTGGGTTTCCGTATCCAGGTAGACATCATTGGGCACGTAGGGCTCATCGATAGACAACTGTTGCTCGATAACCGGGTGCCGCCCCTGTTTGATGTCGATAACCGTACCATCATTAATTTCCGGGCGGCAGTAATTTTGTTTGCGTGCTACTTTAGCAAACCCGAGCAGGCAGTCGATGCGGGCGATCAGGGCTGCATTGTGCTGAATAGGCTGAATATAGTCTGCGAGGGTGAAGACCAGCTCTGAGAACAGCTTTTCCTCCAACGCGAGGATTTTTTCTTCTGCGCCGAGGATTTTAGACTCCAGTTGTTTGAGCTCATCGGTAATATAGCGCTCGGAATTGGTCAGGGTTTGTTTACGCATCCACTCCTTCGGTACTTTGTTTTTATGTTTATTGGTCACCTCCAGGTAGTAGCCGAACACATTGTTGAACCCAATTTTAAGACTCGATATGCTTGTATTTTCAACTTCTCTTTGCTGAATGCCCAGTAGCAGGTCCTTGCTGTTGTTGACAATATTGCGCAACTCATCCAACTCTTCATTGAAGCCATCCGCCATGACTCCCCCCTTGGATAAATTGACGGGGGGGTCATCAATCAGCCGTTTTTCGATCTCATCCCTCAGCAGAGCACAAGGGTTTAGCCCCTCCCCTATTTTTGCCAGTTGCTCCAGGTTACTGTTTTGCAGAGTCTCTTTGATGGGCCTGATAAGCTCGAGGGCCCTTTGCACTTGCTTGATTTCCCGTGGATTGATCTTTCCGAGCGGGACTTTAGAAATCAGGCGTTCCAGGTCACCAATTTGCTGGATATACTGAGTGAGGGCGCCTTCCAGTTCAGTATCCTTATAGAAGTGGTCAACGATATTCAGACGGTTATCAATCGCAGAAGGGATGGTCAGGGGCAGGACCACCCATTTTTTCAGCAAGCGGGCCCCCATTGGCGAAACGGTCTGATCGAGGACATCGATTAGCGCCACTCCGGTTTCGTGGTTACTGTAGACCAGCTCCAGATTGCGGATGGTGAAGCGGTCGAGCCACACGTATCGATCGGGCTGCAGGCGGCTGATGGCATTGATGTGCTGCAGATTTTTATTCTCAGTCGTAGCCAGGTAGTGAAGGGTTGCACCGGCAGCGACCTGCCCGAGCTCCATCTCTTCCACCCCAAAGCCTTTGAGGTTTTGGACTTCGAAATGTTCAAGCAGCTTTTCCCGGGCATAATCGAAAGTGTAGACCCACTCATCAAGCATAAAAGTGTAGAGCTTATCCCCAAACTGCTTCAGGAAGTCTTTTTGGCGATCTTTAGGGAAGAGGACTTCCGATGGCTTGAAGCTTTGGATGAGCTTATCGGCATAGGTCAGGCTGCCCTCACAGACCATGAACTCCCCGGTGGAAACATCCAGGAAGGAGACCCCGACGTGGTCTTTCTTACCAAAGTACAGGGAAGCCAGGAAGTTATTAGACTTATGGTCCAGCAGTTTGTCATCCACGGCAACGCCAGGCGTGACGATTTCAGTTACTCCACGGCGGACAATTTTTTTCTGTGGGCTGGGCTTTTCCAGTTGTTCACAAATTGCCACCCGGTAGCCTGCCCGGACGAGGCGTGGCAAATAAAGGTCCATGGAGTGATAGGGAAACCCCGCCAGCTCGATGTCACTGCCGCCGTTATTCCGTTTGGTCTGCACGATACCCAGCACCTGAGAGGCGGTGATAGCATCCTCCCCAAAGGTCTCATAGAAGTCCCCCACCCGGAAAAGCAGGATTGCATCCGGGTGTTTAGACTTGACTTTAAAATACTGCTGCATCAGAGGCGTGACCTTACCATCGCCCTTTGTTTTCTTTGCCTTTGCCAATGTGGATCATTTTCGTTAATCCACAAATATAGTTGTTCCATTTGGGTTGCCATAAAGGGAAGCTATCCAAAGATAAGACTACTAGAGAAGGCTTTGCAAAATCTAACCCCTTGGCTTATTTTTGCCCCATTGGACAACCAACCGGAACTGCCCGTGTTGGAATTAAGAACAGAAGAACAAAAGCAATCCAGATATGGCTATTATAATCACAGATGAATGTATTAACTGCGGCGCTTGCGAGCCGGAATGCCCTAATAACGCCATTTATGAAGGCGGTGTGGAATGGGCTATTGCTGACGGTACAGGAGTAAATGGTTCTTATAAGCTGGAAGATGGCTCAGAGGTTGATGCAAATGCTCAACATGATCCAATCTCTGACGACTTGTACTATATTGTGCCAGATAAGTGTACGGAGTGCGTAGGTTTTCACGAGGAACCACAGTGTGCTGCCGTCTGCCCGGTTGATTGTTGTGTAGATGACCCCGACCGCAGAGAGTCTGAAGAGAAACTGCTTGAGCGCAAAGAGCGGCTGCATTTGTAGAGAGAAGTAGGATTTTATTGAAAAGAGCGCTGTCAGATGCATTTCTGACAGCGCTCTTTAGGGTCTACCCTGAAAATTACTTCCAGAAGCCATGTCAATATAAAATTTGGGGGTTGTAGACCGTGTAGACTTGCGTAAAAATAAGACAGTTTAAAAATTCACTAACTTTAAGCTGTTATGAAGAAATCAAAGTTTACAGAGAGCCAAATAATCAAGGCGCTCAAAGAGAACGAATCAGGCAGGGTAACCATTCAGCCGGTATATCAATCGCCCCAGAGCAAATTCGATACGAATGGCTCAGTTTGGGCAGTGAAGAGTTTTTTCATAGCCTCAAAAGCGGAGTATCCCTGTTTAGTGGCTGTCGATAAGAAAGCCCTGATACGCAAGAAGCGGTTGCCAGTCTCTATGCTGTGAAAGAAACCGGATATTTTCATTTTCACTTTTAGCATCCTTATGTCCCGCTCCGCCCTGTTGTTGTCAAAAGGGACCCGGAAGTCGTACAGAAAACGGAGCACCTCGCTGGCATATTCTTTTAAGGCCATAAGGAGGTTGTGGGTTTTGGTTTGCTTAGGCGGCCCTTTTGTGCCATCCCCATTTACAGCAGGGTGCAGTTTTAGCCCCTGTTGTACCCAGGTCATGTATCGTTGGCGGTACTGTGCGCAGTGGCTGGAAGAAAACGCATCTTTGCCCTTCGCTTTTGCCCGTTTTACTGCTTTATTGATGTTTTTGAGCAGTTCCTGCAGTTGCCGGGCCCAGTAATCATTATGCTCGTCAATGACGGCTTGTAAGTTGCGCAGTAAATGGGCATTGCACAGGCTATGCTGGCAGTCATAGCCGAAGTAGTTAGCGTAGCGGTCATGCACTGCAATGCCTTTAAAACCTGGCAAGATGCCCATTTCGTCCATCGTAGCATAGCCCCGCTTTCCAAGAAAGAAGTAAGTATGGGCGCTGCCGCTGGCCACATGGGCATAAGCCTGCCCTTGCGCGCGCACGCCTGTTTCGTCAAAGCCTGCTACCTCCTCTTGTTGAAAGCGCCTTATTATTTGTTCGCTGAAGCTGTCCAGTTGGCAGCAAGCCTCTGAAAGCATATTGTCTAGCGTCCCTTCGCTTATTGGCTGCCCTAAAAAATCGGACAGCAGTTCTGCCGTGCGTCCGTAAGGCAGCAATTGGTATGACATGCAGTAGCTGGCAAATGTCCGCAGGTTGGGGCCGTACACCGCATTATTCGTAGCTTCGGCGGGGAAGAGCCCCTGCGTGCGCACCCCACAGCAGGAACAGCTGGCGCGGTGTGCACGGTGCTCTGTGACTTGTATCTCAATTGGGGGGATATCGAAGACCTGACGGCGGTCAAACCCCAAGCTTGGCTGCCCCGATAAATCTGCGCCGCAACCAGAGCAAGCCTTTGGGTAATGATCCTCAATCTTCGCCTCGGCGCTGGGCACCATCTTCAAAGTAGTGCCCTTATGCCCTGGCTGTCCACCGGGTTTCCTGCCTTTCTTACTTTTTTGGGTTGTTGTGCGTGACTTCGTAGGGCCATCACTGCTCGGCGGTCGAGAACTGTTCCGGCTGTTTTGGTTGAGCTGGGCTTCCAGTTCTTTGATGCGCTGCTCTAATGTCCGGATCGTTTCGTCGCGCTGGGATATGGTTTCTTGCTGCATAGAAATAATAACCCTGACCACCTGGCTAATGTCAGGCGGCAGCTTGGATAGTAGGTTATTCAGTGCAGACGGTTCCATGGGATTAAATATCGTATTTTATTTTAACTTTGTCTAAAGCGGCTGAATGTTTACCTAAATTTACTCTTTTCGTCCGATTTCACCAATACTAGCGCAGGCAGCAAAAGACGAAAATGGCAGAGCCTGGCTTTTGCTGGCTGCAGCGGGCTTTTCATTCTCTTTTTTCATTCGTAGACTTTTACCCAGCTTGTGTGTAGCCATTGTTATGGGTTGCCGCTTTATTCTTTTACCCGTTTCAAAAAAAGGGCCCATTTCAAATTCTGGACTAACCAAAAGGCGGCTATTCAATCTTTTCAACTGATTTTAATCTCTTGGTTTTCAATTGGTTCAATTTTAGAATTCTGATTCTTCAATTTGATCGATTCTAATCTCAAATCAACCAAAAATCGGACGACAATCAATCTGTTTCCGGATTCAGATCTCAATTTCCAGAAGATTCAACCTGATTTTTGATTCTTGATTCCCTCAATTCGATCTCCCAAATTCATCAAAATCAGTTTCAGGTTCTCCAAATCTTGAGTTTTGGTTTCTGATCTTAGGTCTTCAAATTGATTCAATCAACGATTTTCAGTTCAAAATTTCCAAATTCCTGATTCCCGATTTCTATTTTTGGACGAGATTCAAATTCCTGATTTTCATTTCAAAAGCCGCCTAAACTCAAACTCCCTTTGAAAAAACTAATCTCATTTTTCAAGATGGGCCCGGTTAATCTTAAGAATCCAAATCTTTCGTTTTCTGACCAATTCACCGTAAAGAATACAATACTCGACAGGACATTTACCCGCCTTTTTAAATTTCAATTGCCCGATTTGGAATTCAGATTCTCGATTTCTGAAGAACTCCTGATTGTGAGTTTTCATTTTTGAGGCGGGACAATCCATATTTTCAATTCCATAGAAGCCAATTCTGATGCGGTACCCCATAACGGCCCGGCTACGTGACGTGCCGGACTCTAAATTCACCATTTTCATTCCATTTCACAAATGCTAGAGCAGGCAGCAAAAGGCCAAATTGGCGCAGCCTGGCTTTTGCTGCCTGCGCGGGTTTTTCATCTCCATTTTCCAATCGAAGATTTTTACCGGCATGGCATGTAGCCATTGTTGTGGGAAGTATTTATTTTACTTCATTTTTAATCCAATTCTCTATTTTAATACCTGATATTCTACTTAAGTGCTTCTCATTATTTGTAACCATTATCATGTCGAAATGAACTGCTGTAGCACCTATCAAAAGGTCAAAATCGTGAATAAGATTACCTTCTCTTCTAAGCTTTGCTTTTTCTTTGCCAAAGAAATCCAAGCATTCAAATATTGGGACTATTTGAAATAATTTTTTCGTCTTTATTACTTCCTCTTTATGTTTTTCTATACGATCACTGTAATAAGCTCCATAAGTTAATTCTCCAATTGTAATTTCTGATACATGACAATTATCAAATCCTACTTTTTCTGTTTTCTCGAGCAAATTGTTCTTTCCTTTTAGAAAGGCTACACAGATATCTGTATCTAATAAATATTGAGCCATTTTATCAGTCTAAGTTGATTTCTCTATCAGAAGTCGTTCGTGATGAATAAATTAATTCAGTTATGTCATCATCCATATCTGCCCAAGCACCAAATAATTCGCGTGATAACTCTTTCTTATCAGGTTCCCTATCTCCAGAGTATCCACTCTTTATACTATCTGCCAGCCTTGATAAAAGCTCTATTTTTAGTTCTAAAGACATTAACTCAAAGAGCTTCACGTACTTCGAAATCATCAAATTCTCCATAGCTTTAGCTTTTCTTTTTTCTGTTGAACAAAAATAAGAACTTCAAAGTTCCGAATCCAGTCTATTAGTAAAACTCTTCAAAAAATAATCATAATAAACTGATTTCCAGATGTTAACAAAATGCTATTCAATCGTCTTTTTCTATGATTAGGTTTAATCGTAGGCCAAAATTTTCTTAAGCCTTGAATCCCTTCTACTTTCTTTAACAGTCGTCTTCCTTTGTCCTATTCACTGTATGCAGTCTGTGATTTTCATTTATTTCCCACAACGGCCCGGCTACGTGCTGTGCCGGACTCTAAATTTACCATTTTCGTTCCATTTCACAAATGCTAGCGCAGGCAGCAAAAGGCGAATTTGGCGCAGCCTGGCTTTTGCTGCCTGTGCGGGTTTTCCATCTCCATTTTCCTCTCAAAGATTTTTACCGGCATGACATGTAGCCATTGTTGGGCGCTTCCATTTTATTCGTCGTAAACCTAAAAAAGCGACCGGTTTACCGGTTCTGGATACTCCAAAAGGGCCGTTTTTACCGATTTTTCAATCTCATTGAACCGATTCCCTAATTTTGATAGTCTCAAATTGATCTTGAAAACTGATCTCAATTTACCGATTTCAAATTCTTGATCTTGAAAGTCAATCTCCCAAATTGATCCAAATTTCTAATCTCCAGTCTTCAATTTGATTCGGCTAACTTTCAGTTTTCTTGATTGATCTCAAATTCAAGTTGACCAATTCAATCTACTCATTTTCAATCTCCAAAATTTCAACTTGATTCTCGACAACCCGATTCAATTTGATCAGATTCTTATCCGGTGAAAGGTTCAAATTTCTTGTCCTCCTACTCTATTCAATTCGACGGTTTACCCAATTCTTATTTTCCGTATTGAGGCCCTAAACGTAAACCCACTCCAAAAAACTCAATTTCTTCTTTCGATGACAGGGAGCGGTAATTGTTAAGGATCTCAATTATTCGGGAGAACGAATTACCCGATAAAACAACTCTATTTTCCATTTTTTGCCTGCCTAATTGGGCTATACATTCAATTGACCGTAACAAACAAAACTTGGGTTCCAAAAACCAATTATTCCCGATTTTCAAAGGCAGGCTTAATCTCTAATCAATTGTTTTTCAGATTCTTATTCCCAAATGGAGTGCGCCCAACGG
>NZ_JPOS01000102.1 GCF_000759025.1 Phaeodactylibacter xiamenensis
ATACCCAAAAATGAGTAATAAAAATACGGCTTTTTATCAGAATAAAAAACAATACACCTTCGATTTTTCGGGCCAGGAAACCAGCTCAGATGGAGGCTTTAGCCTTCTGTACAAACTGGCGAGAAGATCAAAATTGATCAAAGCGTTCAGTGAGCAGGTCCCCGACCGGCGCGACCCTGAGCTGATCACTTACAGTGTTGAAGAGCTGATAATGCAACGGGTAATGCTGCTGGCTTGCGGTTACGAAGATTGTAATGATGTAGATTACCTCAAGGAAGACCCCTTGCTGAAAGCTCTAATGGATAACGGCTTGTGTTCTCAACCAACGCTGAGCCGCCTGGAAAACAGCCTGAACATGGGCGCCGTGTACCGGCTGGCTGAGTGGTGGGTTGACCGGTATGTGGCTAGTTTGCCCACTGATAAAGAGTATGTGATCATTGATGTGGATTGTACCGACGACCCTACCCATGGAGATCAGCAGGGCAGTTTGTTTCACGGCTACTACTGGCAGTGGATGCTCAATGAGCTGTTTTATATAGATGGGGAAACGGGGCAAATCATCCTGCCGGTATTGCGCCCCGGCAACGTACACTCCAATAAATGGAATGACAGGTTTTTGCGGGTAATCGCCAGGAAAATCCGCCAGCGCTTTGGGGATATTCAAATCATCGTCCGGGCTGATGGCGGCTTTTCCTGCCCTGGTTTTTATGAGGTAGTGGAGGAGCAAGACCTTGATTTTTGCATTGGCCTTACATCTAACCCCCGCCTGAAAGCGGCGGTCCGGAAATCTTATGACTGGGTCAATAAGCACTATGGGCAAAAGGGGGCCCGGCATCAAAAGTTTGTAGGGCCCTTCAGTTACCAGGCTGATTCCTGGGATAACCCTCAGCAAGTATATGCCAAAATTGAATCGACGGGCAAAGGCATGAATCTGCGTTTTATCGTTAGCAACTTTGCCGACGACGATGCCGAAGAGCTATACAAAGATTTTTATGTGCAACGCGGAGAGGCCTCTGAAAACCGGATCAAGGAAGTGAAGAACATGTGTTTTTCAGACCGGCTCAGTTGCCATCGTTTCAGTGCCAACTTCTTCCGGCTTATGCTGTCGTGCCTGGCTTATGAGTTGTTGCGCAATTTACGGGGACTGATCCGAAAAACGGCTCATGCCAAAGCCTGGGCCTGGTCGGTACAGTCTATCCGGCTATATCTGCTAAAAGTAGCTGCCCAGGTTCATGAAACGGTTCGCAGGATACACATTCGTTTTTCGCGAGCCTTTTCCCAACAGAACCTGTTCCGAGAAGTGATGATGCAGTGTTAGTGGCTCCCCCGCCAGGGGTCAACAAGGAGGGGGGTTTTTTTACAGGGGGGAAGCCCTGG
>NZ_JPOS01000103.1 GCF_000759025.1 Phaeodactylibacter xiamenensis
CAAGCCCTGGAGGGAAGGCTATGCCCTTGGCTCATCATTTTCGGCTTTTTTCCGGCAAAATGAGAAAAAATTCTTGGCGAAGGAAAATTTAATTCTATTCCAACCGGGAGCCAAGGAGTAGTTTTGATAAAATCAGCGCGGCATGGAGTTAAAATTTAATTTCAACTCCATGCCGTGAATAATCCGGGCTAAAAAGACTGTCATAACCCTTGAATTTATTAGTTATCCCAATTTATTTAATCCTCCAAAATAATTATTAATTCATAAATTTTACTAATTACGAATAATTAAAATCACTTTGATAGACATTTTTCTAAAGGTGGAAGGGAACGGCCCAGGCTACCCGCAGGCCCGGATTCTTGAAATTAATCTTTTCATCCCA
>NZ_JPOS01000104.1 GCF_000759025.1 Phaeodactylibacter xiamenensis
GAGTCGTTCCTTCGCAGCTACGCTGCCGCAGGAACCCACACCTAAATAGTTACAGGAAAACTTATAACTATAAGAACTACTTCGGTAAATTACTGACAAAGATGAAATTTGAAGTGAAATAAACACGAACGCACAACAATGGCTACATGCCATGCCGGTAAAAATCTTCGAAAGGAAAATGAAGATGGGAAACCCGCGCAGGCAGCAAAAGCCAGGCTTCGCCAAGATCGTCTTTTGCTGCCTGCGCTAGCATTTGTGAAATGAAACGAAAATGGTAAATTTAAAGTCCGGCACAGCACGTAGCCGGGCCGTTATGGGGTACCGCATCAGAATTGGCATTCTATGGAATTGAAAATATGGATTCTCCCGCCTCAAGAATGAAAACTCAGAATTGGGAATTGTCCGGAAATCAAGAACTTGAGTTCCAAATCGGGTAACTGAAATTTTGAAAGGCGGGTAAAGGTCCTGTCGAGTATTGTATTTTTTACGGTGAATCGGATAGAAAACGAAAAATTTGGATTCTTAAGATTAACCGGGCCCATCTTGAAAAATGGGATTGGTTTTTTCAGAAGGAGTTTGAGTTTAGGCGGCTTTTGAAATAAAAATCAGGAATTTGAATCTCGTCCAAAAAACAGAATTTAGAAATCTGGAATCTGGAAATTTTGAACAGGTAATCGTTGATTGAATCAATTTGAAGACCTAAGATCAGAAACCAAAACTCAAGATTTGGAGAATCTGAAACTAATTTTGATGAATTTGGGAGATCGAATTGAGGAAATCAAGAATCAAAAATCAGGTTGAATCTTCTGGAAATTGAGATCAGAATCCGGAAATAGGTTGATTGTCGTCCGATTTTTGGTTGATTTGAGATTAGAATCGATCAAATTGAAGAATCAGAATCCTGAAATTGAATCAATTGAAAACCAAGAGATTAAAATCAGTTGAAAAGATTGAATAGCCGCCTTTTGGTTAGTCCAGAATTTGAAATGGGCCCTTTTTTTGAATCGGTGAAAAGAATAAAGCGGCAACCCATAACAATGGCTACACACAAGCTGGGTAAAAATCTACGAATGAAAAAAGAGAATGAAAAGCCCGCTGCAGCCAGCAAAAGCCAGGCTGCGCCATCATCGCCTTTTGCTGTCTGCGCTAGTATTGGTGAATTTGAACGAAAAGAGTAAATTTAGAATCCCAGCCTGCGCGTAGCCGGGCCGTTGTGGGCTATTTTAATTTTATTAGACAAATACTATCTTTAAGCAAAATTCTAGACTCTCAAAAAATGATAATCTGTAGTTATGGTTAGAACCATGTTCCATACCCAAGAAAATAGAGACGAAGAACTAATCGAACCAATAATCTGTTTAAGAGATGATGCTTGGTTAGGAGAAGCTTATTATTTTTGGTATGATGAGTTTGATGCTCACAGATGGGGGAAAACAAGCAAAAAAAAGACTGGGCGGTATGAAATATATTCTGCTAATATTGAATGCGACAATGTTCTTGATACGGTATTCAACGAAGAACACTATCTTTTTTGGTTGAAGCAAATCGAAAAAGTTGCCACTAAGATAGTTAAACAAACAGGGGAAAAGCCTACCTTAAAGGAAATCAATGACTATTTTAAGGATAGGGCAACTTGGGATGAAGTTGACGGCATAATGTTTCAAGATTTACCATCTAACTTCAATTTCTTGCTAGTCAAGCCAATAGAGTACAGAAACAATAAAAAAAGGGCATTTATTTACAGGAAAAGGATACAACTAGCTGTATATAATTTGGAAATTGTTGACAATTTTGTTCTTTTGACAATAGAAAACTGCTAAAAAACAGATTATGTTGAATCTCGCTGATTTGGAACAAAAGCTTGATAATGCACTTGAGAAGGAAACTCAAGAGACTCTAAGCAATTGGTTACTTGAGAAAAGATCAAATTTAGATCATTCTCTGTTAACGAATGGTAAAATAGAACTCAAAAAGGTTATTTCATTTGATTACAAGATGAGTAACGTGAAAAGCAATTCATTTTATGGGCATTTTAATTCCACAGATGCTGTATTGGTAAATAATACTGACTATAAGCTAGCTGCATAGTTTTATAGCAAAAACTCTGGAATATGGAAGTTAACGAACAAGTTCAATTAAAGTTTCTAGGTGTAGATTTTCCTCATGTAAATTTCAGCTCTCAAAAACCGTATATTGACGGAGGTGAGATTCATATAGATCTTGAGCCTAAGGTTTTCTATCCCGAGGAAGATGAAAAAATATTTAGAATAATTATGGACATGACACTAATGTCCGAATCTTTCTTTAAACTAAGAATAGTTGCTATTGGAACTTTTGAATTAAGTAAGGCGATACATGGAGAAATAAAACATAGCTTTGTTAATGTAAATGCACCTGCAATTATGTTTCCTTATTTGAGGTCATTTATCTCTACATTAACATCAAATTTGGGTAATATTATAGGAACACTAAATATACCACCTCAATTTTTCAAAGGAGAACTAGAAGAAATTATTCCAGAAGATAACTAAAAGTAATTACCTGTAAATATAAAGGAGTTTCTATACTGATTTTTCAATTCTTTTGACCAAGAGAAAGTCAAACAGCCCACAACAATGGCTAGCCGACAATACTCCGCTGCGCTACGTACTGCGGCTAGCCGGGCCGTTCACAGACAATCGCGCAACTGATGAAAGGTATCAGTAAGAATTTGAAATAAGGATTCTCCCCGCCTGGAAATGGAAAATACCCGAGTAATAATTTCCAGAAACTGGGTATCAACTGGTTAGTCCATTGGAGAAAAAGTCTGTTAAGGCGGGGTAAATGAGACGTTCTACAGTTTTTTAGTTGGTTTACGAGAATCGGGATAGCCCGAATAGAAAAATTAGATCAAGATTACCGCGGCCCCGTCCGATGGAAAGGAATACGGTATCAGGAAAAGAGTCCGCGTCCAGGGGGCTTATGAAAATCAAAAGGGTAAATGAAAATCAACGAGCAAATATGGGTTTCATGCCCGAATTTGAGATTTGCTCAAGAGTCCGCAGGTACATTGAATAGATTTAGCAGGAGAATAATTGGATGATTTTCATTGAGTAGATTTGATTCAAACGGGCGATAAAACAAATGAGGTTAGCTGTTTGGCCCGGAAATTGGTTTGTCCTCAACGAATAAATTGGATAAATTTGGGGAAAGCCCCCTTTTCTCGTCTTCGAAAATAGAGAAATGGCCGCTTGTTATGGCAATATCGAATAAAACGCGAATGCTGCGAACACAGTGCAGCCGGCAATACTCCGCTGCGCTACGTACTGCGGCTGCACGTTCCCGTTCACAGACAATCGCGCAACTGATGAAAGGTATCAGTAAGAATTTGAAATAGGGATTCTCCCCGCCTAAAACTTGAAAATGCCCGAGTAATAATTTTCAGAAACTGGGTTTAAACTGGTTAGTCCATTGGAGAAAAAGTCTGTTAAGGCGGGGTAAATGGAAAGTTCTACAGTTCTTTAGTTGGTTTACAAGAATTGGGATAGCCCGAATTGAAAAATCAGATCAAGTATTACCGCGGCCCGTCCGATGGAATTGAATACGTTATCAGGAAAGGAGCCCGCGTCCAGGGGGCTTATGAAAATCAAAACGGTAAATGAAAATCAACGAGCAAATAACTGTTTCATACCCGAGTAAGATTGAATCTTGAGGGTTCGCAGGTGCATTGAATAGATTTAGCAGGAGAATAATTGAATGATTTTCATTGGGTTAAGTTGGTTTTTACGGGCGATAAAACAAATGAGGTTAGCTGTTACGCCCGAAAATTGGTTATCAAAATCGGATAATTGGATAAACTTGGGAAAAGCCCCCTTTCTCGTCTTCGAAAATAGAGAGATGGCCGCTAGTTTTGTAAAATCGGATAAAACGCGAATGCTGTGAACACAGTGCAGCCGGCAATACTCCGCTGCGCTACGT
>NZ_JPOS01000105.1 GCF_000759025.1 Phaeodactylibacter xiamenensis
TAATAAGAATATTTACCCGAAATTATATTGGGATTAGTTATGTGGTCTTTGATTATTTTTCCTTTAAAAGGACTTTCGAAGTAATTTTTCATTATTTAACATATTTAATTTACAATAAGAGACAATAAGGAAACGAAGAATAATACTAAACTATTCTCTTCCTATACGTTGCGTAAAGTAAATTTGCTAATCTGATAATTTCATCTGACAAAGATACTAAAAAACTACACATAACATCGCATTGGCAAAATGGCGGGTTAAGTTCAAAATTCAACTTTTGTGCTTTTTATTCCGCCGAATGTGTCCCACATTCAGCTTTTTTTTTAATAATTTAGCTTCTGTGGAAACACATCGGCTACGTCACTGCTAAATTGAACTTTTCGTCCAATTTATCCGCCACTTCGCCAATGCGTTTTCCGTTGTAGCCAATTTGAAAACAGCAATGTAGTTAAAGTGATAAAACAATAAAGCCTAAAATAAGATAGTAGTAATACAATAAATATATGTCTCATAACCATTATCATAACAGTTCTGGGAAGAACCTAAAAGTTGCCTTTTTCCTCAATTTGGGTTTTACCATATTTGAGATAATTGGTGGTTTTTATGTAAATAGTGTTGCCATAATTTCCGATGCTGTCCATGATTTGGGAGATAGTTTGTCATTGGGAACAGCATGGTATTTAGATGAAAAATCAAAAGAAAAAGCAGATAAAAAGTTTTCTTTTGGGTATGCCCGGCTTTCCTTATTAGGTGCATTGATAAATAGTTTGGTTCTTATTGCAGGTTCAATTTATGTGATTTATGAAGCTGTTGGAAGAATTTTAGAGCCACAACATTCAGACTCTGGTGGTATGATGGTTTTTGCAATCATTGGAATAATAGTAAATGGTTATGCAGCATGGAAAATGAGTGAAGGATCATCACTTAACGAAAAAGTGGTTTCATGGCATTTGTTAGAAGATGTTTTAGGTTGGGTAGCTGTATTTATTGTGGCACTAATTCTAAATTTTAAAGATATTCATTATTTGGACCCTGTACTTTCACTTTTAATTACTGTATATATTTTGTGGGGAGTGATAAAACGACTAAAAGAAACCCTATTTATCTTTTTACAAGGAGTTCCCAAGGATATGGACTTATTGAAAGTTGAACAGGAACTTTGTGCAATAAGGAATGTCCAGTCCACACACCATACTCATATTTGGTCACTTGAAGGAGAGAATCACGTTTTCACATCTCATCTAAAGCTAAAAAATATAACTGAACTTCGACAAGTATTGGAAGTAAAAAAAGAAGTGAAAAACAGATTAAAAAAATATCCTTTTCAGCACTTTACTATCGAAATAGAATTGGCAGAAGAAACTTGCGAATTACTTGATTAAATGTTGAATTCACAATAATTAATGACTATGATATTGTTCCTATACTTAATAATATATTTTCTGTTGGTATTTGTGGTTAGGTCAGTTTTGTTGTGGAAGAAGACAGGAATTAATCCATTAACCTTTAACAAAACCGATGATGCTCACGGATTCAACGGTAAAATATTCACGATAATATCCATTCTCGAGTTGTTAATAGTCGGGTTATATGCCTTCAAAAATGAGTGGTACGAATATTTACTCCCTTTTTGGTATTTAGAGAATGAAACTTTGCAAAAAATTGGTTGGGGTTTTCTAATTGTTTCTTTGATTCTTGTTTGGATTGCACAAACCCATATGGCAAATTCTTGGAGAATAGGAATTGATGAAGAAAACAAGGCTAAACTCGTGACGAACGGAATGTTTTCAATTTCAAGAAACCCGATTTTTCTTGGAATAATGGTTGCGAATATCGGTTTGTTTCTGATAATACCAAATGCGTTTACCCTATTGATAATCTCACTATCAACAATAAGTATCAATACTCAAATTCGATTAGAAGAAGAATTTTTAAAGCGAGAATTTGGGAAAGATTACGAAGATTACGCAAACAAAGTAAGAAGATGGATTTAAAAAAAAACTGGCTACAACAACGGCTATAGCATATGCCCTGAGGGACACGTGCCATAGCCAAACCGTTGGCTACCATAATCAGATTGAATTGACATTTGCTATCAAAGATACAAATAAAGAGAGTATAATAAATGATGGAGGTAATAGGATAGCCACTAAGATGGCAGTTGGAAAATAAAACGATTATCAGATTATATATAATTAAACTACAATTATTTAGACAAAATTTTAAAAACCTATGAAATTTCATAAGCCAAAAATATTAGGGATTGTAAATATTACTGAAGATAGTTTTTCTGACGGAGGGCTTTATCTGGATTACGGTAAAGCTTTGGAAAAATCTCTCAAACTGGTTGAAGATGGTGCCAGTATAATTGATTTAGGAGCTGCTTCCAGTAATCCTTCCTCCAAAGAAGTAAAGCCTCAAGAAGAGATTGATCGTTTAAAACCAGTAGCCGATTACTTGCTTACTAAAAATATTCCTGTTTCCATTGATTCCTTTAAATCTACTGTCCAACAATATTTTTTAAATAGAAACGTCCAGTATTTAAACGACATTCAAGGATTTTCCCATCCTGAAATTTATCCCGAAATTGCAAAATCAGATTGTAAACTCATCGTAATGCATTCGGTTCAGCGTTTTGGACCAGCGACGGTTATCGAAACTAAACCCGAAAAAGTATTTAATGAAATAATCGATTTCTTTTCACAACGTATCAAATCGATTCAAAATTCAGGCATTTCATCCGATAGAATTATTTTAGACCCAGGAATGGGATTCTTTTTAGGTTCTAATCCAGAATCTTCAATACATGTTTTAAAAAATATTTCTCAATTGAAAGGATACTTCAATTTACCAATTCTTATTTCAGTTTCCCGAAAATCCTTTTTAGGAGCCATTGTCGGGAGAGAAGTCAATGAACGAACACCTGCTACTTTGGCAACAGAGATTTATTTAAGTTATATGGGTGTAGATTATATCCGGACACATGATGTTAGGGCTTTAAATGATGCATTAAAAGTACTTGAAGTATTGAATACCGGTGTGTAAATATTACTTGACAATTATTATAAAGTTTGATTTATATGAAATTACGGTAGCCAACATTTTGTATAAGTAATGGCAGGGGAAGTGGTAAATATCAAGGTTTGTAGCCCGCTCAAACTGCGTAGCGGTTTGATAGGAAAGTACCACGCAATCTGCCACTACTCATACAATTTACCGTTATGTGTAATTTTAGCCGCAAACGCAGTTAAAACAAAAAGGCTCCGAATTTCGGAACCTTCTTTTTATCATTTCATTTTTCTAAAAAACTTGTACAACAAATCGATTTTATTTGAACAAAGAATTGGCATTGCTTCAAAAAGGGTTTCTTCATCCCATTCCCACCATTTCATTTCCTGCAATTTTTGGATGTCATCATCACTAAATCTCTTTTTTATCAATTTGGCTGGATTTCCCCCTACAATTGAATAAGGTTCAACATCTTTTGTAACCAAAGCACGACTGCCAATAACAGCTCCATCTCCTATCTGAACTCCTGGCATTATCATAGCTTCACTACCAATCCAAACATCATTCCCAACAACTGTATCTCCTGCTTTTTGAAATCCATCTTGGCTTTTACTGAAAACATCAAATTCAGACATATAAAAAAATGGAAAACTGGAAATCCAATCATATTTATGACCTTGATTACCTGCCATTATGAAACTTGCACCGCTCCCTATTGAACAATAAGAACCGATAATTAGTTTATCGACATCATTCCTGTCCGGAAACAGATAACGAGCACAATCGTCAAATGAATGACCGTGATAATAACCAGAATAATAAGAATATTTACCCGAAATTATATTGGGATTAGTTATGTGGTCTTTGATTATTTTTCCTTTAAAAGGACTTTCGAAGTAATTTTTCATTATTTAACATATTTAATTTACAATAAGAGACAATAAGGAAACGAAGAATAATACTAAACTATTCTCTTCCTATACGTTGCGTAAAGTAAATTTGCTAATCTGATAATTTCATCTGACAAAGATACTAAAAAACTACACATAACATCGCATTGGCAAAATGGCGGGTTAAGTTCAAAATTCAACTTTTGTGCTTTTTATTCCGCCGAATGTGTCCCACATTCAGCTTTTTTTTAATAATTTAGCTTCTGTGGAAACACATCGGCTACGTCACTGCTAAATTGAACTTTCGGTTCAATTTATCCGCCACTTCGCCAATGCGTTTCCCGTTATGTGAAAGAATAAAACGGCACCTCCAAAAAAGAAAGTACCGTTTCGAAATCAAATTTACATTATTCTCAATCCACTATTTCTGAAACAGTTGATTTTTCTATTAGGAAAATCCCATCAAAAGAATCTACTATTTCAGTTTTTAGATGTATAGAATCAAAACGAATCTTACTACAATTTTTTAATTCCTTACTTTTATTGATTATTAAACAGCATTCTTTTCCTGATAATTCCTGCATAAAAAATTCAACAGAATCCGACTCTGGAGAATCAAGTGGAAATTTATCAACCCTAAAACCAAATTGATAATCATTATCAGGATACAATGCGGCAGTTTCTCCACGTAGATTAGTTATTGCAAATGCTTTGTATTTTTCTCCAAAAGTCATCGAAAGTCTTTGCCCCATTGGATAACAACTAATAAATCCGTCAAAATCGACCGGAGTTTTTTGAATGTGAGCATTGTGGGCAACTAAAATAATCTTTTTACCAAGTGAATTTTTCAAAAACCAATCAATACTTTCTGCCATATACTGGTCTTTTGCTCCCATATCTCCCTCAATTCCCTTTTCAGTAATGAAGCTTTCCATAGCATCAGCATTATAATTCATATAAATCAAGCCTTTAACTTGATGAAGTATCGATTGAAACTCTAAACTTTCCAGTTTTGGTTGAAGAGTGACCAAACGAATGTAAACTTTTAATAGCAATGCTTTTAATTCATTATGTTCTGCTTCGTCAAAAAGCGATAAATTTAACGCAAGCTGAGAAGTCGAATAGAAATCAAATTTTTCAGCAAGATTTAAAATCTTCTGTAAGACATCAGAAGAAACGATTGAAAGTCTTTGTAAATAATCAGACACAATGTGAAAGTTTGGAAAATAAGAACCTCCATTTTTAGGAATATCAACACCCAAAAAGGTAATTTGATTATTATTGTCTTGATTATACCGACGAAGCCATAGCAAAGTATCTTTAAACTCATTTGGATAATAAAAGTGTGACAGTAACTTATCCAAATCGTCGAATGGAATTTGTGATTTTATCCACTTATCAACTTCTAATCCTTCAGAAAAACCAAACTCAAATGCCAAGGTGTCAAAATCACATTCAGTTACTAAAAACTCAATAACTTGATGTCTGAATTTAAAAAACTCTTTTATAAAATGTGAGTTTTCGCCTAAACCAACAATTGTAGAAGAATCAAAATATTCTCGAAATTGAAAAAGACTTTGCTTTATAGATGTATTATTTTCCGAATTAAACGGAAAAGTTAAAGGTTTTATATTTTTCATTATTACCTTATTTTAAATTAAAAATTAACGTACTAAAAAGTAATCATCTCAAAAAAGACGATTTAATCATTTACTTTAATTTTTAATTACCAAGGCTTGCTGAAATACATAAAATGTGAATTATTTGAATACAAAGATACTAAAAATTCCTTCACATAACATCGCATTGGCAAAATGGCGGGTTAAGTGCTAACTTAAAACTTTCTACATTTTATTCCGCCGAATGTGTTCCACATTCAGCTTTTTTTTAATAATTTAGCTTCTGTGAAAACACATCGGCTACGTTACTGCTAAATTGAACTTTCCGTCCAATTTATCCGCCACTTCGCCAATGCGTTTCCCGTTATGTGCCATTTTTGAATGACAATGCGAATAGATACAGACAAACAAATGAATTTACTTAGTGATAAGAACGTTGCAATAATTGGTGGTGGACCCGTTGGACTGACTATGGCAAAATTATTACAGCAAAACGGCATAGACGTTTCAGTTTACGAAAGAGACAACGACCGAGAGGCAAGAATTTTTGGTGGAACCCTTGACCTACACAAAGGTTCAGGTCAGGAAGCAATGAAAAAAGCGGGATTGTTACAAACTTATTATGACTTAGCCTTACCAATGGGTGTAAATATTGCTGATGAAAAAGGCAATATTTTATCCACAAAAAATGTAAAGCCCGAAAATCGATTTGACAATCCTGAAATAAACAGAAATGACTTAAGGGCTATCTTGTTGAATAGTTTAGAAAACGACACGGTTATTTGGGATAGAAAACTTGTTATGCTTGAACCTGGTAAGAAGAAGTGGACACTAACTTTTGAGAATAAACCGAGTGAAACAGCAGATTTGGTTATTCTTGCCAATGGCGGGATGTCCAAGGTAAGAAAATTTGTTACCGACACGGAAGTTGAAGAAACAGGTACTTTCAATATACAAGCCGATATTCATCAACCAGAGATAAACTGTCCTGGATTTTTTCAGCTATGCAATGGAAACCGGCTAATGGCATCTCACCAAGGTAATTTATTATTTGCTAACCCCAATAATAATGGTGCATTGCATTTTGGAATAAGTTTTAAAACACCTGATGAATGGAAAAACCAAACGCAGGTAGATTTTCAAAACAGAAATAGTGTCGTTGATTTTCTTCTGAAAGAATTTTCCGATTGGGACGAACGCTACAAAGAATTGATTCATACGACGTTGTCATTTGTAGGATTGGCTACACGGATATTTCCTTTAGAAAAGCCTTGGAAAAGCAAGCGCCCATTACCCATAACAATGATTGGGGATGCCGCACATTTGATGCCGCCTTTTGCAGGGCAGGGAGTAAATAGTGGGTTGGTGGATGCCTTGATATTGTCTGATAATCTAGCCGATGGAAAATTTAATAGCATTGAAGAGGCTGTTAAAAATTATGAACAGCAAATGTTTATCTATGGCAAAGAAGCACAAGAAGAATCAACTCAAAACGAAATTGAAATGTTTAAACCCGACTTTACGTTTCAGCAATTGTTAAATGTATAAAATGGAATAAAACGGCACATAACAAACAAATTGGCAATAGAGCCGGTGAAGTACTTCTATTGAACTTTTGTGCAATGTTGAAGATTAGTAATTCTATTCAACATTTGTGCTAAAAGTCGGCTCCATCGCCAATTTGCCAAACGTTAGCCACAAGCTAAAAAGCCGACCGCACAAACAGCACATTTGGTTTTTGCCGACACACAAACCAACGCAGAAAAAACCAAAAGAGCTGTTTTTCACCAACGCTCGAAAAAAAGAATGGAATTTTGTAAATTTGCACCTATCTGATGAAATTTTTGACTTACATATTAGCCATTACGGTAATTATTCTCTCGGTAAAGCCAGCGATTGACGCTATTCCGTTTTTATCAGAAAACCAAGAGACTTGTTGTAGCAGTAGTCAATGTAGCCCGATTTCTGACAACGAAAGTTCAGAAAACCAAAGCGACCAAGAAGAAAATGGAATGTGTAACCCATTTCAGGCTTGCGGTTCTTGTCTTTTGCTTTGTGTAAGTACCCCATTTTTTCCAACACTACAGGGGAACTTCTCAATGAAAGAATTTTTCGGATATCAATCATTCATACCTTCCCAATTCATTTCTGACTTTTGGCAACCGCCAAAATTTGTTTAACGATACACTCGTCTTTTCAAAAGAACCGAGCCTTCGGTTCAATTTTTAGTTAAACAATTTAAAATCAGAAAAATGAAATTTTCAAATATTTTCGTTTTGACTATCGCATTTATCTTAGTCTCAACAACAGCGACTTTCGCACAATCAGCAACAGAAAAAGTACAAACCGCAGATTCCACAAAAACCATTGAAACAAAGGTTAAGGGTATTACTTGCTCAACAGACCTAAAAATGATTTCGGCAAATGTCGAGCAGTTAAAAGGTGTGAGCACTTGCAAAGCAGGAAAAACAGGACCAACAACCACATTTGAAATAGTGTATAATCCAGCTCTGATTACAGAAAAGGAAATACATTCAGCAATTCAAAATACAGGAAGTTGCGAAAATCCTGACGAAAGACCATACAAAATAAAGCAGTAAACAGATTTAAGGCAAAGCGTAATTGAATTACGCTTTGCTTTTCAACTCATTTAAAAAAGAAACAATGAAAAAATATATATTCATTGTTGGTTTGCTGTTTCCGTATGCCTCGTTTGCACAAAGTATTTTAGGAAAGGTAACCAACGAAAAAAACGAACCTCTTGTTGGAGCGAGTGTCTTTTGGGCTAACACAACCATTGGCACAACAACAGGCATTAAAGGCGAGTTTGAACTTACTACAAAGGATATTTCGCCTAAACTTCTGATAGCTCGTTATGTCGGACATATTGCAGACACCATAGAAATAACGAACCAAACATTTGTAGAGTTTAAGTTAGAGCAGTCTCAAGAGCTTGATGAAGTGGTTGTAAAAGGACAACGAGACGGAGTAATTATTTCAAATCTCAATCCAATAAAGACAGAACAGATTACGCAAACCGAATTAGGAAAAGCCGCTTGTTGTGATTTGGCAGGATGCTTTGAAACACAAACAACTGTTCAACCACAAACCACAAACGTCATAACAAATTCAAAAGAGCTTCGTATTCTTGGACTTTCAGGCGTGTACAATCAAGTTTTGATTGATGGTTTTCCAATGATACAGGGCTTGACCTATACATATGGGATTAGCAGTATTCCAGGAACTTTAGTAGATAACATTTACATTTCAAAAGGGGCAAACAGCGTTTTACAAGGTTTTGAGAGTATGAGCGGACAAATAAATGTAGAGACCAAAGAACCTGACAAAACCGACAAACTTTTGCTAAATGCCTATATCAACAGCTTTTCAGAAAAGCATTTGAACGCCAATTATGCAATAAAAAAAGGAAAATGGAGCAACTTGACAGCTCTTCATACGGTGCAACCAGCGAATGAGTTTGACAGGGATAACGACAATTTTCTCGACTTACCAAAACTTACTCGATATATGGTTTCCAATAAACTAAAATATGGAAATGACGCAGATTGGGGTTGGAACAGCCGAATAGGATTGCGATATGTAAACGAACAGCGGATTGGCGGACAAACCAGTTTTAACGAAAACAATGATAAAGGAAGTACAGAAGTTTATGGACAAACGGTAAATATCAATCAGCCCGAAATTTGGACGAAAACAGGCTATCGCTTAAACGACCAACACAATTTTGTTTTATTCGCTTCAAGTTTTTATCAAGACCAAAAATCCTACTTCGGAACTGTAAAGTATAATGCCAACCAGACCAACTTTTATGGAAACCTTCAATATGAATTCAATTACGGCAACAACTCGCTAAAGACAGGGTTTAGCTTTCGTCATTTGAATTTGGATGAAGATATTTCCTTTACAAATAACAACTTGCAAAGAACGTATGCAGGCAATTATTTGCGAAACGAAAACATTGCAGGTGTATTTGCAGAAAATACCTTAAAGTTACTCAACGATAAACTGACTTGGATTGCAGGAATACGAGTTGATAATCACAATCAATTTGGCACAATAGTAACGCCAAGAACACTTTTAAAATATGATATTGCACCAAACACCATTGTACGTGCAAACATTGGAACAGGATGGCGAACGGTCAATTTGTTTAGTGAAAATATTGGTTTATTGGTAAGTTCACGAGACATTGTTTTTTCAGAACAACTTGAACCTGAAAAAGCATTGAATACAGGTATTAATCTTACACAGAAATTCAATGGCGAGAATGTTACAGGTTTTTTAAGTGCGGACTATTACCGAACTGATTTTCAGAACCAAATATTTCCCGATTACGATACAGATCCAACAAAGGCAATCATTGAAAACTTCTCAGGAAAGAGCGTAAGCAATACATTTCAGGCAGAAGTCTATCTAAATTTTTGGCGACAGTTTGAATTTAAAACAGGCTACAGCTTTTTAGATGTTTATCGGGAAATTGACGGACAAAAAGTGCTATTGCCATTCAATCCAAGACATAAAGTAGTAACGACTTTAGGCTACAAACCATTATCCAAAAAGTATCACGTAGATATGAATATCCATTGGTACGGTCAACAACGATTGCCAAATACGCAGAGCAATCCACCAGAATTTCAACGACCTGACTTTTCAGAAAATTATGTGCTTGTAAATGCTCAATTTACATACAACCTGAAAAAGTTTGAATTGTATGCAGGTTGCGAAAACATTTTTGACTTTAGGCAAGAACGACCGATTATAGGTTGGCAAGACCCATTCGGTCAGTTTTTTGACACAAGTTCAGTTTGGGGACCAACTCGCGGGAGAGAATTGTATGTAGGAGTTCGGTTTAGAATTCCGAGTGAATAAGCCAACGCTAAAGCCATACACATTTGCAATTCGCTTCAGCCGACACACAAGCCAAAAATTGCAAAAGAGTATGGCTTTTCCAACGCAGAAAGAAAAAAGCCAGTGGCTAACAATGTGTATAAGCAATAGCGGGTTCTGTGCTATTTTGAAACTAAAAAGTGTAAATTTAAGGTCAGTGTAATTTGACAGTTTTGTGGGTTAAATCCGCTACTGCTCATACACGAGACCGTTGGGCGCACTCCATTTTGGAAATAAGAATCTGAAAAACAATGGATTAGAGATGAAGCCTGCCTTTGAAAATCGCAAAGAATTGGTTTTAGAACCCGAGTTTTGTTTGTTACGGTCAATTGATTGAATAGCCCAGTTAGGCAGGCAGAAAAATGGAAAATCAGTATTTCTATCGGGTAATCCGTTGGCCCGAATAATTGAGATTCTTAACAATATCCGCTCCCTATCGTCGAAAAAGGAAATCGAGTTTTTTGGAGAGAGTTTGCGTTTAGGGCCTCAATACGGAAATTAAGAATTTGGGTAAACCGTCGAATTGAATAGGGGATAAGATCACGAAATCTGAATCTTTCACCGAATAAGAATCTGATCAAATTGAGTTGAGTCTTCGTGAATCAAGTTGAATTGTTGGAGATTGAAAATCAGCAGATTGAATAGGTCAACTTGAATCAGGATTATCTTGAAAAACAGGATTTTAGCCGAATCAAATTGAAGACTGGAGATTAAGAATTTGGTCCAATTTGGGAGATTGGTCTTCGAGATCGGGAATCAAATCCGGTAAATTGAGATCAGTTTTCAAGATCAATTTGGCATCATCGGAATTAGGGAATCGGTTCAATAAGATTGAAAAAGTCAGTAAAAACGGCCCTTTTGAAGTATCCAGAATTGGTAAAACGGTCGCTATTCATAGGTCTTACGAAGAAAAAATGGAAGCGCCCAACAATGGCTACATGCCATGCCGGTAAAAACCTTTGATTGAAAAATGGAGATGGAAAACCCGCGCAGGCAGCAAAAGCCAGGCTTCGCCAAGATAGCCTTTTGCTGCCTGCGCTAGCATTTGTGAAATGAAACGAAAATGGTAAATTTAGAATCCGGCACGTCACGTAGCCGGGCCGTTGGTGGCTATGAATAAAAAACGAATGAAGAAAGTCTTCCTGACAATAGATGTAAATGTGAATGATAAATGTTTCGATGATCTTTTGAACTTCAAAAAGGTGAATATTATAGATATTGTCAATAAAGAAGAAATAAATCAGTTGGAAAAAATAAGAGGTAAGGTAATAGCCGAAAAAATTAGTGAAATAGAAAAAGATATACTGATTGGGTTTGCAGTCAAAAATAAAAATGATTTGAAAACAGTTTTGGAACTATCAGGACGAGATAATTTTTTTAAGATTTATTATGATGATGGAAAAAGAAGGAAAGAGAAAATTGAGAAGTATAAACAAGAATATTCCTTACATGCGAGATGGTTAGATTATTCGTCTGAATTTGTTGAAAACAGTTTTAGGAGTTTTGACGAAGAAGTAAAAAGAATTAATATTTATGCTGCTAAAAATAAAATTGAAACAATTGCAATATAATCAGTTTTGGAGAAAAAAATTGAAATACTAATTGGGGTAGATGAACTGAGATTCATAGTTGAAGATGAATTTGATCAAATAATAGATTTGGTGAAGCACAACTCATTCTGTTCGAATTGTAATGAGAAAACTAAAATTGAAATGATAGAATATGACTTATCCCTGAATGAATTGAATGATGTAGTTTTTAGAGGAAAATGTAAATCCTGTGGCAAAAATATTGGGAGATACGTCGAGATAGGAGAGAATAAAACATTTAGGAATAAAGCAGAAATTTTAAAGAGGAATAAATTGAATGAAAATTGATCACAGCCACCAACAATGGCTAGCCGACAATACTCCGCTGACGCTGCGTACTGCGGCTAGCCGGGCCGTTGGCAGCAAGCAGAAAAAATTAAAATAATGACTGGAAAAGAGTTGACGAAAAAAGAAAAGATTAAGAGAAGTCAACTAGAAAGACAATTGAAGAATTCAAAAGCTGAAAGAAAATCTGCTATTTGGATAATAACTCTGGGAATTGTATTTATCCTGATATTTGGAAATATGTGGATCAATCGTAATCAAGAAATAAAGAAAGATGAACTAATACTAATAGCAGGAACTGTTTCAAATAAATTGGAATTGAAGCGGGAAAAATCGATTGGGAGTTCAATGATCATTCAATTGGATGAGTACCCGAGAATTGATTTTAAAATTGGAAGATTTAGTGCACCTGGATTGAAATTGACTTCATTGCAAAATAATATTATGGTTGGCGATAGAATTCAAATTGATATTTTGAAGGATGATTACTCGAATGATAGATTGAGCGATCAAAGAACAATTTCAGTGTATGGACTTAGAAACGATGAATTAGAATTTCTGGATGTAAATAGCTATAATGAAACAAGAAAGAAGGATAGGAACTCAATATCAATGTATCTATTATTGGGATTTAGTTTTTGGGTGTTAGGATACGGAATTTATTTAAAGGTTAAGAATGAAAAATAGCCTGCTGCCAACAATGGCTAGCCGACAATACTCCGTTTCACTCCGTACTGCGGCTAGCCGGGCCGTTGCAGGCAAGCAAGTAAAACAACAAAAAACAGTGGACATGAAACTCAAAATTGGCTATATTTGAAAATCATAGTTAGGTGTGTCTTTAAATAAATGATTATGAGTGCTTTAGAAGATAAGTACATAAATCCTTTAACCGATTTTGGGTTCAAGAAGCTATTTGGTACTGAACCAAACAAAGTCTTATTGATAGATTTCTTGAATCAGATTCTTCCAAAAAGACATAAGATCAAGGATTTGTCCTATTCCCGGAATGAACAAATGGGATTAAATGAATTGGACCGAAAAGCTGTATTTGACCTTTATTGTATAGGCGAGTCAGGAGAGCGATTTATAGTAGAAATACAAAAAGCGAAACAAAATTACTTTAAAGACAGAAGTATTTATTATTCATCATTTCCGATCCAAGAACAAGCAAAAAAAGGAGAGTGGAACTATAGATTAGAACCGGTATATACTGTAGGAATTTTAGACTTTGTTTTTGACGATCATAAATCAGATAATGAATTGCTTCATATTGTCGAGTTAAAAAACCAAAAATGTGAAGTGTTTTACGATAAACTGAAATTCATTTACATAGAATTACCTAAATTTAAAAAGAGTGAAGAAGAATTAGAGAGTCATTTTGACAAATGGCTGTATGTATTTAAGCATTTATCAGATTTACAAGACCGGCCGAAAAGGTTACAAGATAAAATATTCGAGAGATTATTTGAGGCTGCTGAAATAGCCAAATTTACACCCGAAGAAAGAGAAGCCTATGAAGAGAGTTTAAAACATTATAGGGATTTGAAAAATGTAGTAGATACGTCAAGAGAAGAAGGTATAAAAGAAGTAGCTAAAAGAATGAAAGCAAAAGGAATGTCGAACTCTGAGATATCAGAATTGACAGGATTGAGTGAAAATCAAATTGATGAACTATAAGAAAGCCTGCCTGCAACAATGGCTAGCCGACAATACTCCGCTGCGCTACGTACTGCGGCTAGCCGGGCCGTTGCAGGCAATTTTTAGAAAAATCATATATTAGCTTTTAAAACTTTTGAAATGAAGCTAGAGCAGATTTTAAACTACGTGAACTCTTTTGAAAAGAACCCTTTCCTAAAGGTCATCGATAGTATTATTTCGAATAAACCAAAAGAGCATAAAGAGATTGACCGAATCTTAAATGAATTAGACGGTCAAATAAAGAATGCTGATAACAAGAGTGTTGCCCAAATTCTAAACCTTGTCGAAGATGAGTTTGCAGATCATATCAAAGAAGAGTTTTTAAATACTACATCTCAGCTAGATATCCTAATCGATATAATCATTCGAGACGGTAATTCTTTAATGAAGAGAGAATGGTTAGGTAAACTATATGATAAGGAAATCCAAAAGATTAAGAAGCGGATAAAATCTTTTGAAAAGAGCTTTGATGAGGAAAACAAAGACCCTAGAAATAGAGATTACGTAATTTATAATAAGTGTTTAGAAACTGCATATAAAAATGATAGAGAGCATAACCAGGAAAGTAAAATCACGAGAGATGAACAATCAATTCTGAACACTTTAGCCTCATCTTTAGAGCTGTCACACGAGGAAATAAAGTTGATTAACTACTTGATCGTCCCATTGCAAAAGATTGATGTTGATGATATTATCAAGTATTTGTCCTCAACAGGTGTGATTTTTTATTCGAGAAAAAACCATCAAGTTTATGTTGCAGATGAGGTAATCAGAATATTGAGGAAAATCAGAGGAAAAGATGTTTCTGAAAAAGTATTCAGAAAGGTGCTTAAGAAACTTAAAGATAGCCATATTAATCAACTAGCAAGAAAGCATAGTATAGATAGAAAACTTTCCAGAGAAGAAAAGATAAAAGAAATACTGAGTGAAGGTATAACTTTAACATCAGCTTTGATCAATGGTATATTCAGGGACGATGTAAATAAAACGGAGCGAAGAGCTACAATTAACGAATTGATAGAAAAACGACTAAGAATCGATGAAAAGATAAAAGGAGCTTCATTGGAGGCAAAGGTTGAAAACCTGATAACTTACTTTAAGAACCGTGAAAAGGATGGGGCTTTAACTATATCAGTGAATGGATATGAAAAGCTCCTGAAAGATGTAAAAGGTCATATCCCTAAGCTTAATAGCATAGTTAGAGAAGAATTTGAACTTCAAGAAGAAGATGTGCTAAAGGCTAAACTTCTTCTGATGTATAATATCAGGCCAAGCGACGTTCTTTACTTATTGACGGATGAGGAAGTAAAAGATTTTTGTAATGCTCAATCGATATCGATACGAGGAAATGAGATACAAAATGTTCTTGATGAGTATAAAGATGTTGAAAACTTGTTTATCGAGAATTATGAATTGATAGCGAGAAGAGATTTCAACTCACTCCAAGAAAATGGATTGGATGTCAAAGAAGCAGAAATAGGAGTTAAGTTCGAAGAAGTAACGAAATCAATTCTAAAGAAGTTAGGATTCAATGTTGATGACGACTTAAGAGATTCGGTCAATACATCTAAGGACAAAGCTGATATCATACTAAATGAAGGAGATAATAGCCTTATAATTATTGAGTGTAAGTCAATAAAGGAGAAAGGTTACAATAAATATTCCTCTGTGGCACGACAAGTTAAGTCATACAAAAACAATGCAGAGAAAAAGGGATATGAGGTTATGAAGATATTTATTGTAGCCCCAGAATTCACAGACGAATTTATCAATGATTGTACACTCGATTACGAGTCAAATCTTTCATTAATAACAGCTGATACCCTGATAGAAATATATAATGTGTTTAAAGAATTTGGGCATAAATCATTACCAATATCTTTGTTGATGAGAGATGTTTTGATTGATAAGGAAAGAGTTCTTAAATCTTTAGAAAAATAGAAACTGCCTGCAACAATGGCTAGCCGACAATACTCCGCTGCGCTGCGTACTGCGGCTAGCCGGGCCGTTCGCTGTCATTACAAATACAGAAAGATCAAAATTAACTAAAAGAGCTAACAGTCAGGTAAAAAGAGGTGTTTGTCAATTGTGTTAAAATTTACAAATATAAACAATTGATAAGCAATTGTGATTTTGACCGTTAGTTAGAATAACAAGAGAAATGCAACAAAAAACTATTATTACATTGACAATTTTGACATTACTTCTTTCATGGGGATGTGAAAAGGAAATCGTGATAGTCCATAATCATAATTTGATTGCAGACGGATGTATTCCTGAAAAAATTGTTTCAGTTGGCTTTTTAGGAGTTAACGAAAATGAATATATTTACGAAAATAATAAGCTAATTAGATATGGAGATAAGTTTGTTGAATATAACAATGGACTGGTTTCTAAGATAACTTTAGGTTCAAAACGATATGAAGAATATTATTATAATGATCAATTCCAGGTGAACAAATCAATTATATTTAGAGAAGACGACCCTGAAGAAGGATTTATGGTTATCGATGAAAAAGAATATAAATACGAAGGTAATCGGATTGTAGAAATAATTGATATAGATAGCGATGAAACAAATTTGATTTCATATTATCCAAACTCAAATAACATTGATAGTATTAAAAGAATAAATAGCAATTCTGAAATAATTGAAATTCTTATTTTTCAATATGATGAATATAAAAACCCTCAAAAGAATCTACTAATCCCAAAATTTAATTATTCTTGGTGGATAGAAAGAGGGTTTGAAAACAATGTAATACAGAGGAAAAAGATAAAAATCCAAGATCAAGGAGAGACTCAGATTTGGAATTATGATATGGAATATAATGCTTTTGGTTATCCAACAAAAATAGTAGGGAATATAGATAATTTTGGTTTTAACTCGATAACTGAGATAACCTATACAAAATGTGAATAGGATAAAATGGAAACGACAGCGAACAATGGCTAGCCGACAATACTCCGCTTTGCTGCGTACTGCGGCTAGCCGGGCCGTTATGGGGTACCGCATCAGAATTGGTATTCTATGGAATTGAAAATATGGATTGTCCCGCCTCAAAAATGAAAATTCAGAATCGGGTAATTGTCCAGAAATCGAGAACTTGAGTTTCAAATCGGGTAATTGAAATTTTGAAACGGCGGGTAAATGCCCTGTCGAGTATTGTATTCTTTACGGTTAATCGGGCAGAAGACGAATAATTTGGATTCCTAAGATTAACCGGGCCCATCTTGGAAAATGAGATTGGTTTTTTCAGATGAGATATACGTTTAGGCGGCTTTTGAAATAGAAATCAGGAATTTGAATCTCCTCCAAAAATAGAATTTGGGAATCAGGAATCTGGAAATTTTGAACTGGAAACCGTTGATCGAATCAATTTAAGAACCAAGATTAGAAACTCGAGATTTGAAGAACCTGAAACAGATTTTGATGAATCTGGGAAATCGAGTTGGGTAAAATCAGAGATCAAAAATCAGGTTGAATCTTCTGGGAATTGAGATCAGAATCCTGAAATAGGTTGATTGCCGAGAGATTTTGGTTGATTTAAGATTAGAATCGATCAAATTGAAGAATCAGAATCCTGAATTTGAATCGACTGAAAATCAAGAAATTGAAATCAGTTGAAAAGATTGGACAGCCGCCTTTTGGAAAGTCCAGAATTTGAAATGGGCCCTTTTTTAGAAACGGTGAAAAGAATAAAGCGGCAACCCATAACAATGGCTACACACAAGCTGGGTAAAAATCTACGATTGAAAATGAGGAATGAAATCCCGCTGCAGGCATCAAAAGCCAGGCTTCGCCATCATCGCCTTTTGCTGCCTGCGCTAGTATTGGTGAAATCGGATGAAAAGGTTAATTTTAGAATCCCAGCCTGCGTGTAGCCGGGCCGTTAGCGGCAATAAAATATAATATAATTAGATATTTTGGTTACTAAATTGTAAATTCACGTCATTGTATTTGTAGTTTAACGGGTAAAACAGGGGACTTTTTTAAATTCAAATCTGCCTGATACTATTAAGAACAATCTCCAGTTGTAGGTTCGAGTCCTGCCAAATACACATTTATGAGTAATCACCAGAATATACAGCGAAAATTAAGTTTTGGAGTATCTTCTTGGCTTGCATATGAATTTTCTTGTAATAGAGGTAACCTATTCAATGAAAAATATCTGTCTTATCCTATTGGAAATATACTAAATGGATTGACTGATTATCAGGTTAGGTCTGAAGTAAATCATCCACACAAAAATACAAACAACCAAGGTCGACCATTACAAATTGATTTTGTTTTAAGTGATAGAAATAATCGAGAGAAATGGAAAATTGCTATAGAATCTAAGTGGGTAGGTCAATCTGAGGTGCGATTGAAAGACATTTATTGGGACTTAATTCGTCTTCAGAATATTCATAGAGAACATAATGATATAAAAACATATTTTCTAATATCAGGGTTTTATAAAAAATTAGATGTAATGTTTTCTGATTTTGATTTGTTTCATTCAGGAAAGCAATCTACGTCAAATAGAACAAAGAATGAAATTGTAAAAAAAGACAGAGCCAACATAACGATTAACCTCAGGAAAGCAGACTCTATTGATAAGAATGACCTCAATAAACGGATTAAAAAGTATTCTAATTTCTTACTCTACCAAAAAATATACTGCAAGACAGCGCATATTTATCCAGAGGAAAAAATGTTCAATATGACTATATCGACAATTGTTTTTGAAGTCAAAAAACCCGAAGGAGAAGATAAGGTGAGAGAACTTTGTTAAGTTAAACTTTGCTAAGGAATGTCGATAAACTTAAAAAAAACGTACAGAGAGAGTAGAACTCAAGAGAAACTATCAGAGTATCACTTGATTAGTAAGTTGTATGAATATATTTGGATTCAAGGTTTCCCTGAGATATCAATAATTAGATCTGAGGTAGATAAGGGTGTAGACTTGATAATTGTAGGTCAGAATCAGCCTAAGTTCATACAATTGAAATCTATCTCTGCAAAAAGTTGGCAAAATACTTTTACAATCTCAGAAAATCTTTACAATAGAGAAAATTGGTATGTGATCGTTGTTAAGATAGAGATTCAAGGTGATGCATTGAATTACAGATATAGAATGGTCAGCCATAATGATATCGTTCCATCTGAACTGACTTCTGTAGAAAACAAGATAATGGAATATAAGGAATTGAAAATCTACAAAAAGCATGATAAAACTTTTAAAGAAATATGTGACTTTTTGTTAAATTAATGCCGCTAACAATGGCTAGCCGACAATACTCCGCTTTGCTTCGTACTGCGGCTAGCCGGGCCGTTATGGGGTACCGCATCAGAATTGGTATTCTATGGAATTGAAAATATGAATTGTCCCGCCTCAAAGATGAAAACACAGAATCGGGTAATTGTCCATAAATCGAGAACTTGAGTTCCAAATCGGGTAATTGAAATTTTGAAACGGCGGGTAAATGCCCTGTCGAGTATTGTATTCTTTACGGTTAATCGGGCAGAAAACGAATAATTTGGATTCTTAAGATTAACCGGGCCCATCTTGAAAATGAGATTGGTTTTTTCAGATGAGATTTACGTTTAGGCGGCTTTTGAAATGAAAATCAGGAATTTGAATCTCGTCCGAAAACAGAAAACAGGAATCTGAAATCTGAAAATTTGGAACAGGAAACCGTCGATTGAATCAATTTGAGAACCAAGATTAGCAACTCAAGATTTGAAGAACCTGAAACTGATTTTGATGAATCAGGGAAATCGAATTGAGTAAATCAGAGATCAAAAATCAGGTTGAATCTTCTGGAAATGGAGATCAGAATTTGGAAATAAGTTGATTTCATCGGATTTTTGGTTGATTTTAGATTTACGAAGATCAAATTGAAGAATCAAGATTTTGAAATTGAATCGACTGAAAATCAGTAAATTGAAATCAGTTGAATAGAATTGAACAGCCGCCTTTTGGGTAGTCCAGAATTTGAAATGGGCCCTTTTTTTGAAACGGTTAAAAGAATAAAGCGGCAACCCATAACAATGGCTACACACAAGCTGGGTAAAAATCTACGATTGAAAAATCAGAATGAAAAGTCCGCTGCAGTCAGCAAAAGCCAGGCTGCGCCAGTTTCGCCTTTTGCTGCCTGCGCTAGTATTGGTGAAATCGGACGAAAAGAGTAATTTTAGAATCCCAGCCTGCGTGTAGCCGGGCCGTTATGGGGTACCGCATGAGAATTGGCATTCTATGGAATTGAAAATATGAATTGTCCCGCCTCGAAAATGAAAACTCAGAATCGGGTAATTGTCCAGAAATCGAGAACTCGAGTTCCAATCGAGTAATTGAAATTTTGAAAGGCGGGTAAAGGTTCTATCGAGTATTGTATTCTTTACAGTGAATCGGACAGAAAACGAAAAATTTGGATTCTCAAGATTAACCGGGCCCATCTTGAAAAATGAGATTGGTTTTTTCAGATGAGATTTACGTTTAGGCGGCTTTTGAAATAGAAAACAGGAATTTGAATCTCGTCCAAAAACAGGATTTAGAAATCTGGAATCTGGAAACTTTGAACAGGTAATCGAATCGTTGGTTGAATCAATTTGAAAACCTAAGATCAGAAATCAAGAACTCGAGATTTGGAGAACCTGAAACTGATTTTGATGAATCTGGGAAATCGAATTGAGCAAATCAGGAATCAAAAATCAGATTGAATCTTGCGGAAATTGAGATCAGAATCCTGAAATTGGTTGATTGCCATCGGATTTTTGGTTGATTTGAGATAAAAGCCGATCAAATTGAAGAATCAAGATTTTGAAATTGAATCAACTGAAAACCAAGAGATTAAAATCAGTTGAAGAGAATTGAACAGCCGCCTTTTGGATAGTCCAGAATTTGAAATGGGCCCTTTTTTTGAAACGGGTAAAAGAATAAAGCGGCAACCCATAACAATGGCTACACACAAGCTGGGTAAAAATCTACGATTGAAAAATCAGAATGAAAAGGCCGCTGCAGTCAGCAAAAGCCAGGCTGCGCCATATTCGCCTTTTGCTGCCTGCGCTAGTATTGGTGAAATCGGACGAAAAGAGTAATTTTAGAATCCCAGCCTGCGCGTAGCCGGGCCGTTATGGGGTACCGCATCAGAATTGG
>NZ_JPOS01000106.1 GCF_000759025.1 Phaeodactylibacter xiamenensis
CTGTTAAGGCGGGGCAGATGAGATTTCTACAGTTTTATAGTTGGTTTACGAGAATCGTGATAGCCCGAATTAAAAAATTAGATCAAGAGTTGCCGCGGCCCCGTTGAATGGAAATTAAAACGGTATCAGGAAAGGAGTACCCGTCCAGGGGGCTTATGAAAATCAGACGGTAAATGAAAATCAATGAGCAAATAAGGTTTCATGCCCGAATAAGATTGATTTTCAAGGGTTCGCAGATGCATTGAATAGATTTAGCAGGAGAACAATTGAATGATTTTCATTGGGTTAAGTTGGTTTTTACGGGCGATAAACTAAATGAGGGTATCCATTTTGCCCGAAAACTGGTGGTCCGAAATCGGAGAATTGGATAAACTTGAAAAAAGCCCCCTTATTTCGTCTTCGAAAATAGAGAGATGGCCGCTCGTTTTGTAAAAATCGAATAAAACGCGAATGCTGTGAACATTGGCTACCCGACAAGCCCGGTAAAATCCTGAAAATGAAAAAAGAGAAAAGAAAGTCCGCTACAGTCAGCAAAAGCCCGGGCTACGCCAAGTTAGCCTTTTGCTGCCTGCGCTATTTTGGTGAAATGGAATGAAAAGATTAATTTCAAGAATCCGGGCCTGCGGGTAGCCCGGGCCGTTGGGCGCACTCCATTTTGGGAATAAAAAACTGATAAACAAACGATTAGAGATTAAGCCTGCCTTTGAAAATCGGGAATAATTGTTTTTTGGAACCCAAGTTTTGTTTGTTACGGTCAATTGAATGTATAGCCCAATTAGGCAGGCAAAAAATGGAAAATCAGTATTTCTATCGGGTAATCCGTTGCCCCGAATAATTGAGATCTTTAACAATTACCGCTCCCTATCGTCGAAAAAGAAAATTGAGTTTTTTGGAGAGAGGTTGCGTTTAGGGCCTCAATACGGGAAATCAAGAATTTGGGTAAACCGTTGAATTGAATAGGGTAGGAGATCAAGAAATTTGAACCTTACACCGAATAAGAATCTGATCAAATTGAATCGGGTTGTCGAGAATAAAGTTGAAATTTGGGAGATTGAAAACCAACAGATTGAATTGGTCAACTTGAATTTGAGATCGAGCTGAAAAACTGAAATTTAGCCGAATCAAATTGAAGACTGGAGATTAGAAATTTTGATCAATTTGAGAGATTAACTTTCAAGATCAAGAATCAAAACCGTAAATTGAGACCAGTTTTCAAGATCAATTTGAGATCATCAGAATCAGGGGATTGGTTTAAAAAGATTGAAAAATCGGTAAAAACGGTAAAAACGGCCCTTTGGGAGTATCCAGAATCGGTAAACCGGTCGCTTTTATAGGTTTACGAATAATAAAAATGGAAGCACCCAACACAGTGCAGCCGACAATACTCCGCTGCGCTGCGTACTGCGGCTGCACGTTCCCGTTGGGCGCACTCCATTTTGGGAATAAAAATCTGTAAACCAATTGATTAAGTTGAAAGCCTGCCTTTGAAAATCGGGAATAATTGGTTTTGGAACCCGAGTTTTGTTGATTACGGTCAATTGATTGCATAGCCCAATTAGGCAGGCAAAAAAATGGAAAATAGAGTTGTTTTATCGGGTAATCCGTTGTCCCGAATAATTGGGATCCTTAACAATTACCGCTCCCTATCGTCGAAAAAGGAAATCGAGTTTTTTGGAGAGAGTTTGCGTTTAGGGCCTCAATACGGGAAATCAAGAATTTGGGTAAACCGTCGAATTGAATAGGGGATAAGATCACGAAATTTGAATCTTTCACCGAATAAGAATCTGACCAAATTGAATCGGGTTTTCAAGAATCAAGTTGAAATTTTAGAGATTGAAAATCAGTAGATTGAATTGGCCAACTTGAATTTGAGATCGACCTGAAAAACTGAAATTTAGATGAATCAAATTGAAGACTGGAGATTAGAAATTTTGATCAATTTGGGAGATTAGTCTTCAAGATCAGGAATTTGAAACCGGTAAATTGAGATCAGTTTTCAAGATCAATTTGAGATCATCAGAATTAGGGAATCGATTCAAAATGATTGAGAAATCGGTAAAAACGGCCCTTTTGAGGTATCCAGAATCGGTAAAACGGTCGCTTTTATGTAACCATTCAGCCGGTATATCAATCGCCCCAGAGCAAATTCGATACGAATGGCT
>NZ_JPOS01000107.1 GCF_000759025.1 Phaeodactylibacter xiamenensis
AATTGAGACGAAAATGGTAAATTTGGAATCCGGCACGGCACGTAGCCGGGCCGTTGCCTGCAAGCTAGATAAGAAACTAAAATTTGTGAATGGGTGTTAAGAAAAGTTGAATAGGTTGATGACCGTAAAAAGTAAAGAACAGGATGAATATCGAAAAAGTAGATAAAGAGGTTCTTAAGTCAGTAATCACAGAGGTTTTGATAGAGAATCCAAATTATTTTAAGGAGATTCTGACAGAGATTTTGTCCGAGAATAGCATCATTGATTCAAATGTCAGGAATGAGAGGTCGAATAGATTGAAAGAGATGATTCAGGAAGATTTCGACAAATATGGAGAGGTTTTTAAATCTCTTGCTTAAGAGATGGAGTACCTGGAAAGAGAGGATATTATCCTGATAAACCGCATGACGATTGATCAACATGGAGGAAATTTTGTTCAATCGTCATGCGGTTTAACAGGATAATATCCTCTCTTTCCAGGTACTCCATCTC
>NZ_JPOS01000108.1 GCF_000759025.1 Phaeodactylibacter xiamenensis
GATTTCGACAAATATGGAGAGGTTTTTAAATCTCTTGCTTAAGAGATGGAGTACCTGGAAAGAGAGGATATTATCCTGATAAACCGCATGACGATTGATCAACATGGAGGAAATTTTGTTCCACCTAACAACCTGCTAAATGAAAATGGATTAGAATATGTGATAGATGCAGTAAAAGGAGAGATGTTTGGCCAAGAAATCTATTCAAAAATATTTGAAAAGGCAGCGGTTTACATGTTTTCGATAATATCCAATCATGTATTTCAAGACGGGAATAAACGGACAGGATTAGGAAGTGGGCTGTTATTCATGAAGTTAAATGGGTACAAACTAAAAGAAGACCTTTCAAAAATAGAAATAGGAGATAAACAAGTTCCAAAATCAGGATCGGGAACAAATGAAATCCTATTCAACTTTACCATGGAAATGGCATCAGGTGAAATAAGTTTAGATGAATCGAGGAAATGGTTTGAAGAGAATATTGAATCATTCAGAAATTAAGAATACCCGGAAAAACCACCTGCAGGCAACAATGGCTACATGCCATGCCGGTAAAAATCTTCGAGAGGAAAATGGAGATGGAAAAGCCGCTTCGCTAGCATTTGTGAAATAAAACGAAAATGGTAAATTTAGAGTCCGGCACGGCACGTAGCCGGGCCGTTCGCTGTCATATAGAATAATATGAAAAGGTATAAATCTATAGATGAGGTCATAAGAATAGGGCAAATTGAGGTTAATGGTCCTGTAGCAATAATAATGTTTGGTATTCCGATTATAGCTATTTTAGTAGCACCAATAATTATACCGAAAGAATATGTCGGAATTAGTACCGTAGCTGGATTATTTTTAGGTTTTATTTTGGCTTGGTTATGGTGGAGTTACAGAATAGTAAAATGGAGAATATGGGCATTCGAAAACACTGAGAAATCTGACTGGCAGAAGTTAAAAGAGAGAGCCATAAATCAGAAGTTGATTTGGAATGATGGAAGTATCTTTGAGAAAACAGAAATACGCTCAAGAGAAGAAAATCAGAAGATATTAGAAATAAACTGGCTCTTCGCCATATTTAGTGGATTTTCAAATCAAGTCCTCCGAGTTTGAAATAGATCATCAGGATGAAATTGTGTGGGTTCCGATAGCCTCTGGCAATTCTCTTTATTTCCTGAATCTTTAGGTTTACCCCCTCAGCGAAAGCATTATTAGCCAATCTTTTGAAGTAGGTCTTTATACCGTACCAATGGTCATGGAGCATATTGACAAACTCCTGGATGGGCTTGATCCCGCTGTCCCAAGCCATCTTTATCCACTCATTGAGCGGCTTGAGGCGCTTGGTGAACTGAGCCGCATCGAAAACTTCCCGGAATAGCTCTTTAAGACGGTAGGCCTGGCCCAGGTTAGGGAATGCTTCTTTTAACAAGTCCAGGCGCTGTTGCTGCTTTTGAGATAACTTGCTGGCATTGCGCAGCCATAAATACCGGCTGTGCTTGAGCGCCTCCTTGAACTGCTTTTGTTCTGCCCTTCGAATAGTATCAATGGCTTCATTAAGCTTTTTGACTAAATGAAAGCGGTCAAAAACCATCTCGGCTTGTGGCATGTAGGATTCGCAGGCTGCGATGTAGGAGCGTGACATATCTAGAGTCACCGACCGTACTGTGGTTCTGTCTGCGCCACGAGCTTCCATATCGATAAGTGCTTCGCCTACAGCTTTTTGGTCTTTGCCCAGAGATACGCCTACTACCTTTTTAGCTTGCCGGTCACATAGGATGGTCAGGTAGTTGTGCCCTTTCTTTCGTGAGGTCTCATCGACAGATAGGTCCTTGACCGCTCTTAGCTCCTGAGTAGCCAAAGCGTTGCTTACATGGCGGCCCACTATACGGCTAGCTATACGGGAATCAAAGCTGTAGTGGCGGCCAACTGCAGAGGCGCTCATGCCTTTATCCATAAGCTTTAGAACGTCAAGCTCAAACAAAAGGGTAAAGGAGCTGCCCGGCTCAGCCCAGGGCACAGCTACCAGGCGTACCTCTCCTGACTCCGTCTTCACCCGCGGCACACGTGCGTGCAGATAGCAGTCATGTTGGAAAAAACGCAGATGCCGCCAACTCCGCAATTGATGATCGTGCACAGGGCACAGCTCGCCCTCGTACTCAAATTTGACCCGCTTATGGTGGTCTACTTCAATATGGAGCTCCTTTTCTCCTTGTGCTGCATCTCGAAAGTCAATTTTCTTGATATACCACGGTGACTTTAGCGCTAGGGCTGCTGCAAATAGTTCGGTGTCTTTCATCTGCTAAAAATACAAAACCCACTATTAATGGCGAAGA
>NZ_JPOS01000109.1 GCF_000759025.1 Phaeodactylibacter xiamenensis
GGCTCTTCGCCATATTTAGTGGATTTTCAAATCAAGTCCTCCGAGTTTGAAATAGATCATCAGGATGAAATTGTGTGGGTTCCGATAGCCTCTGGCAATTCTCTTTATTTCCTGAATCTTTAGGTTTACCCCCTCAGCGAAAGCATTATTAGCCAATCTTTTGAAGTAGGTCTTTATACCGTACCAATGGTCATGGAGCATATTGACAAACTCCTGGATGGGCTTGATCCCGCTGTCCCAAGCCATCTTTATCCACTCATTGAGCGGCTTGAGGCGCTTGGTGAACTGAGCCGCATCGAAAACTTCCCGGAATAGCTCTTTAAGACGGTAGGCCTGGCCCAGGTTAGGGAATGCTTCTTTTAACAAGTCCAGGCGCTGTTGCTGCTTTTGAGATAACTTGCTGGCATTGCGCAGCCATAAATACCGGCTGTGCTTGAGCGCCTCCTTGAACTGCTTTTGTTCTGCCCTTCGAATAGTATCAATGGCTTCATTAAGCTTTTTGACTAAATGAAAGCGGTCAAAAACCATCTCGGCTTGTGGCATGTAGGATTCGCAGGCTGCGATGTAGGAGCGTGACATATCTAGAGTCACCGACCGTACTGTGGTTCTGTCTGCGCCACGAGCTTCCATATCGATAAGTGCTTCGCCTACAGCTTTTTGGTCTTTGCCCAGAGATACGCCTACTACCTTTTTAGCTTGCCGGTCACATAGGATGGTCAGGTAGTTGTGCCCTTTCTTTCGTGAGGTCTCATCGACAGATAGGTCCTTGACCGCTCTTAGCTCCTGAGTAGCCAAAGCGTTGCTTACATGGCGGCCCACTATACGGCTAGCTATACGGGAATCAAAGCTGTAGTGGCGGCCAACTGCAGAGGCGCTCATGCCTTTATCCATAAGCTTTAGAACGTCAAGCTCAAACAAAAGGGTAAAGGAGCTGCCCGGCTCAGCCCAGGGCACAGCTACCAGGCGTACCTCTCCTGACTCCGTCTTCACCCGCGGCACACGTGCGTGCAGATAGCAGTCATGTTGGAAAAAACGCAGATGCCGCCAACTCCGCAATTGATGATCGTGCACAGGGCACAGCTCGCCCTCGTACTCAAATTTGACCCGCTTATGGTGGTCTACTTCAATATGGAGCTCCTTTTCTCCTTGTGCTGCATCTCGAAAGTCAATTTTCTTGATATACCACGGTGACTTTAGCGCTAGGGCTGCTGCAAATAGTTCGGTGTCTTTCATCTGCTAAAAATACAAAACCCACTATTAATGGCGAAGAGCCAATAAACTCGAAGATTAATCAAATTGAAATAAACAAAAAAGAAGATGAACTTTCATTAGATGCAATAGAAGACGATCCATTGGTCCCCTCCCAAATTGATTACTACTATAAAAGAGTAGAAACTATAATGAGCTTGGTTTTACCCATAATACTAAGTTTACTGGGAATATACCTAATAGGAGTAGATCAGATTCTTATTGGAGCAATTTCAATAATAATGGCATTTTATCAGACAAATTTGAATAGGATAAGTGATGTATGGAAAAAAGAGGTGCAGTTTTCGATTGGAAATAAAGGAATAAATTTTAAGAATCTTTCTGATCTTGGATTTGTAATTTGGGAAGACACCCAAGACATTTCGGTAGATATCGAAAATGGGATTTTTAAATTAGATGTTTGGAGAGATGAAACGCTTTTTGAAGTGACTCTTAATTTGAATGAATACCAAATTGGAGACTATGAGGAGTTTCTCAGGAAAATAAATATCTATTTAAAAAGGAAAAACGAAGAATAAAAACGACAGCGAACAATGGCTACATGCCATGCCGGTAAAAATCTTCGAGAGGGAAATTGATATTGATAAACCCGCGCAGTCAGCAAAAGCCAGGCTGCGCCAGTTTTGCCTTTTGCTGCCTGCGCTAGCATTTGTGAAATGGAATGAAAATGGTAAATTTAGAGTCCGGCACGTCACGTAGCCGGGCCGTTCTGTCCAATTATGAAAGATAAAGATTCAATGAACGTAAGCGAAATAAATGAAGAAATTCTTTGCGTTTTGAAACGGGAAGAAAAAACTGATAAAATCATCTTAGATGTCGTCGAGATTGAGAAAGATCTAGAACCTGATTTTAGAGGTCTTTTAAATCAGTTTGAAAGAAATGGAAATACTGCAAATAGTATAGTCCATTACATAAAAAACCATAGAAAACTAAAAGTTCTCTTTAACCGATATGATTATTGTGCTCGTTTAAATATGGCTTATCAAGGGTTAGATTCTACTTTTGAGTTGATTGAGGAAAAGTATCAAAGTAAATTTGACCATATAAAGGATAAGGAAAAAAAACAAGAAGCAATAAAGAAGGAAAAGGATAAATTACTAAAAGAATGTAAGGAGAGACTACATGCTAATTACCTTCAAAAAGCATATAAAAAATGTAGAAAAGATAAAGAAATATTAGCATTTTCTCATAGAAGAGTTGGCTGGGGAGCACCAAAGTATGATTTAAATGAAAACTTCTCAATCGAATTGAAAACTAACTTTGGTTATGGTTCAGTAAGCTACTTCTATACAAAAATAAAGTACAAAGATTTAGATATTATTCCTTTTTCAGATTGGGTTAATTATCGAATATCCCGGATATTTGAAATAGTACTATATTCCTCAAAGCATACTCTTTCTAATGAAAGTTGGTATGATGCTATGAGTTATGTGGCAGAAGCATGTAATATATCTTCGAAAGATGAAGATTTATTTGTTCAAAAATATATTGTTGATCAATGTAAAGAATTGATAACAGGGTTACAAAATATTTTGAATAGTAGTACCTTTAGACTAAAAGGATATGTGTTCTTGAATCAAGAGAAAGGATATATTGATTTAAAATTAAGCGGGCATAATTTAACCGAGTTTAGAGGCGAAAAAATATCTGGAGCATTGGAATTGATAGGTAACCATTCAGCCGGTATATCAATCGCCCCAGAGCAAATTCGATACGAATGGCTCAGTTTGGGCAGTGAAGAGTTTTTTCATAGCCTCAAAAGCGGAGTATCCCTGTTTAGTGGCTGTCGATAAGAAAGCCCTGATACGCAAGAAGCGGTTGCCAGTCTCTATGCTGTGAAAGAAACCGGATATTTTCATTTTCACTTTTAGCATCCTTATGTCCCGCTCCGCCCTGTTGTTGTCAAAAGGGACCCGGAAGTCGTACAGAAAACGGAGCACCTCGCTGGCATATTCTTTTAAGGCCATAAGGAGGTTGTGGGTTTTGGTTTGCTTAGGCGGCCCTTTTGTGCCATCCCCATTTACAGCAGGGTGCAGTTTTAGCCCCTGTTGTACCCAGGTCATGTATCGTTGGCGGTACTGTGCGCAGTGGCTGGAAGAAAACGCATCTTTGCCCTTCGCTTTTGCCCGTTTTACTGCTTTATTGATGTTTTTGAGCAGTTCCTGCAGTTGCCGGGCCCAGTAATCATTATGCTCGTCAATGACGGCTTGTAAGTTGCGCAGTAAATGGGCATTGCACAGGCTATGCTGGCAGTCATAGCCGAAGTAGTTAGCGTAGCGGTCATGCACTGCAATGCCTTTAAAACCTGGCAAGATGCCCATTTCGTCCATCGTAGCATAGCCCCGCTTTCCAAGAAAGAAGTAAGTATGGGCGCTGCCGCTGGCCACATGGGCATAAGCCTGCCCTTGCGCGCGCACGCCTGTTTCGTCAAAGCCTGCTACCTCCTCTTGTTGAAAGCGCCTTATTATTTGTTCGCTGAAGCTGTCCAGTTGGCAGCAAGCCTCTGAAAGCATATTGTCTAGCGTCCCTTCGCTTATTGGCTGCCCTAAAAAATCGGACAGCAGTTCTGCCGTGCGTCCGTAAGGCAGCAATTGGTATGACATGCAGTAGCTGGCAAATGTCCGCAGGTTGGGGCCGTACACCGCATTATTCGTAGCTTCGGCGGGGAAGAGCCCCTGCGTGCGCACCCCACAGCAGGAACAGCTGGCGCGGTGTGCACGGTGCTCTGTGACTTGTATCTCAATTGGGGGGATATCGAAGACCTGACGGCGGTCAAACCCCAAGCTTGGCTGCCCCGATAAATCTGCGCCGCAACCAGAGCAAGCCTTTGGGTAATGATCCTCAATCTTCGCCTCGGCGCTGGGCACCATCTTCAAAGTAGTGCCCTTATGCCCTGGCTGTCCACCGGGTTTCCTGCCTTTCTTACTTTTTTGGGTTGTTGTGCGTGACTTCGTAGGGCCATCACTGCTCGGCGGTCGAGAACTGTTCCGGCTGTTTTGGTTGAGCTGGGCTTCCAGTTCTTTGATGCGCTGCTCTAATGTCCGGATCGTTTCGTCGCGCTGGGATATGGTTTCTTGCTGCATAGAAATAATAACCCTGACCACCTGGCTAATGTCAGGCGGCAGCTTGGATAGTAGGTTATTCAGTGCAGACGGTTCCATGGGATTAAATATCGTATTTTATTTTAACTTTGTCTAAAGCGGCTGAATGTTTACATTGATAGAGCCCATCAGGAAGTTTTCTCATATTATCAAAATAAAAAATTATATTGAGAAAATCGAAGAGTTCAATTTGGAAGTTAAGCCCATGCTTATTGATGAACAAAAAAATGTACAGGCAATACTGAAAGATTTAAAAAAGAAAAAGCAAATTTTAGAACCGATATTCAACGAGCTAAAATCAAAAAAGTTAAATTACCAGAGTAAAAGGGCTGTTTTAAAACGTGAATTGATTATAAAGAATGGAACTCACACTGATTATGATTTCAACAGTGAATTTAATCGGGAATATCCAGAATATCAAGAGTTTAAGAAAGAATTTAATGAGACATCCAAAGAATACCGTGAATTGATTACAAATATTATACAACATAAAAAGGTTTTAAAAAACCTGGTCAAGCATGAAAAGAAAATTAATTCATACTTTGTAAATAAAAGCGAAACTGGACAGAACACAGGCTAGCCGACAATACTCCGTTTCACTCCGTACTGCGGCTAGCCGGGCCGTTGGGCGCACTCCATTTTGGGAATAAAAAA
>NZ_JPOS01000110.1 GCF_000759025.1 Phaeodactylibacter xiamenensis
ATCCCAGCCTGCGCGTAGCCGGGCCGTTGGGCGCACTCCATTTTGGGAATAAAAACCTGTAAACCAATTGATTAAGTTGAAAGCCTGCCTTTGGAAATCGGGAATAATTGGTTTTTGTAACCCAAGTTTTGTTGGTTACGGTCAATTGGTTGTATAGCCCAATTAGGCAGGCAAAAAATGGAAAATCAGTATTTTTATCGGGTAATCCGTTGCCCCGAATAATTGAGATCTTTAACAATTACCGCTCCCTATCGTCGAAAAAGAAAATTGAGTTTTTTGGAGAGAGGTTGCGTTTAGGGCCTCAATACGGGAAATCAAGAATTTGGGTAAACCGTTGAATTGAATAGGGTAGGAGATCAAGAAATTTGAACCTTACACCGAATAAGAATCTGATCAAATTGAATCGGGTTGTCGAGAATAAAGTTGAAATTTGGGAGATTGAAAACCAACAGATTGAATTGGTCAACTTGAATTTGAGATCGAGCTGAAAAACTGAAATTTAGCCGAATCAAATTGAAGACTGGAGATTAGAAATTTTGATCAATTTGAGAGATTAACTTTCAAGATCAAGAATCAAAACCGTAAATTGAGGTAAC
>NZ_JPOS01000111.1 GCF_000759025.1 Phaeodactylibacter xiamenensis
CTGGGAAATCGAATTGAGTAAATCAGGAATCAAAAATCAGGTTGAATCTTCTGGAAATAGAGACCTGAATCCGGAAATAGATTGATCATCGTGAGATTTTTTGTTGATTTGAGATTAGAATCCATCAAATTGAAGAATCAGAATTCTAAAATTGAACCAACTGAAAATCAAGAGATTAAAATCAGTTGAAAAGAATGAATAGCCGCCTTTTGGTTGGTCCAGAATTTGAAATGGGCCCTTTTTTGAAATCGGTGAAAAAGAATAAAGCGGCAACCCATAACAATGGCTACACTCAAGCTGGGTAAAAATCTACGATTGAAAAAAGAGAATGAAAAACCCGCTGCAGTCAGCAAAAGCCAGGCTTTGCCAGTTTCGCCTTTTGCTGCCTGCGCTAGTATTGGTGAAATCGAATGAAATGAGTAAATTTAGAATCCCAGCCTGCGCGTAGCCGGGCCGTTCACAGACAATCGCGCAACAGAAAACAGTATCTGTAAGAATTTGAAAGAATGATTCTCCCCGCCTAAAAAAGGTAAATGCCTGATTATCAGTATTCAGAAACTGGGGATGAATTGGTTAGTCCATTGGAGAATTGATCTGTTAAGGCGGGGCAGATGAGATTTCTACAGTTTTATAGTTGGTTTACGAGAATCGTGATAGCCCGAATTAAAAAATTAGATCAAGAGTTGCCGCGGCCCCGTTGAATGGAAATTAAAACGGTATCAGGAAAGGAGTACCCGTCCAGGGGGCTTATGAAAATCAGACGGTAAATGAAAATCAATGAGCAAATAAGGTTTCATGCCCGAATAAGATTGATTTTCAAGGGTTCGCAGATGCATTGAATAGATTTAGCAGGAGAACAATTGAATGATTTTCATTGGGTTAAGTTGGTTTTTACGGGCGATAAACTAAATGAGGGTATCCATTTTGCCCGAAAACTGGTGGTCCGAAATCGGAGAATTGGATAAACTTGAAAAAAGCCCCC
>NZ_JPOS01000112.1 GCF_000759025.1 Phaeodactylibacter xiamenensis
CGAGAATCAGGAATCTGGAAATTTTGAACAGGGAAACGTTGATTGAATCAATTTGAAAACCTAAGATCAGAAATCAAGAACTCGAGATTTGGAGAACCGGAAACTGATTTTGACAAATCTGGGAAATCGAATTGAGTAAATCAGGAATCAAAAATCAGGTTGAATCTTCTGTAGATTGAGATATGAATCCGGAAATAGGTTGATTACCGTTAGATTTTTGGTTGATTAGAGATTAGAATCGATCAAATTGAAGAACCAGAATCCTGAAATCGAATCAACTGAAAACCAAGAGATTAAAATCAGTTGAAAAAAATTGAACAGCCGCCTTTTGGATAGTCCAGAATTTGAAATGGGCCCTTTTTTGAAATCGGTGAAAAGGAATAAAGCGGCAACCCATAACAATGGCTACACACAAGCTGGGTAAAAATCTACGAATGAAAAAAGAGAATGAAAAGCCCGCTGCAGTCAGCAAAAGCCAGGCTGCGCCATCATCGCCTTTTGCTGTCTGCGCTAGTATTGGTGAAATCGAACGAAAAGATTAATTTTAGAATCCCAGCCTGCGTGTAGCCGGGCCGTTATGGGGTACCGCATCAGAATTGGCATTCTATGGAATTGAAAATATGAATTGTCCCGCCTCAAAAATGAAAACTCAGAATCGAGAATTGTCCATAAATCGAGAATTTGAGTTCCAAATCGGGTAACTGAAATTTCGGAAAGGCGGGTAAAGGTCCTGTCGAGTATTGTATTCTTTACGGTGAATCGGACAGAAAACGAAAAACTTGGATTCTTAAGATTAACCGGGCCCATCTTGAAAAATGAGATTGGTTTTTTCAGAAGGAGATTAGGTTTAGGCGGCTTTTGAAATAGAAATCAGGAATTTGAGTGTCGTCCAAAAACAGAATTTGTAAATCTGGGATCTGGAAATTTTGAACAGGGAATCGTTTGTTGAATCAATTTGACAACCAAGATCAAAAACTCGAGATTTGGAGAACCTGAAACTGATTTTGATGAATTCGAGAGATTAAGTTGAGTAAATCAGGAATCAAAAATCAGGTTGAATCTTCTGGAGATTGAGATCAGAATCCGGAAACAGGTTGATTATCGTCAGATTTTTGGTTGATTTAAGATTAGGATCGATCAAATTGAAGAACCAGAATCCTGAAATCGAATCAACTGAAAATCAATAGATTAAAATCAGTTGAAAAGAATTGAACAGCCGCCTTTTGGTTAGTCCAGAATTTGAAATGGGCCCTTTTTTTGAAATCGGTTAAAAGAATAAAGCGGCAACCCATAACAATGGCTACACACAAGCTGGGTAAAAATCTACGATTGAAAAAAGAGAATGAAAAGCCCGCTGCAGTCAGCAAAAGCCAGGCTGCGCCATCATCGTCTTTTGCTGCCTGCGCTAGTATTGGTGAAATCAAACGAAAAGAGTAAATTTAGAATCCCAGCCTGCGCGTAGCCGGGCCGTTGCCTGCAAGTTAGGTAAGAAACTAAAATTTGTGAATGAGTGTTAAGAAAAGTTGAACAGGTTGATGACCGTAAAAAGTAAAAAATAGGATGAATATCGGGAAAGTAGATAAAGAGGTTCTTAAGTCAGTAATCACAGAGGTTTTGATAGAGAACCCAAATTATTTTAAGGAGATTCTGACAGAGATTTTGTCCGAGAATAGCATCATTGATTCAAATGTCAGGAATGAGAGGTCGAATAGATTGAAAGAGATGATTGAGGAGGATTTCGATAAATATGGAGAAGTTTTTAAATCTCTTGCTTAAGAGATGGAGTACCTGGAAAGAGAAGATATTTCCTGATAAATCGCATGACGATTGATCAACATGGAGGGAATTTTGTGCCACCTAACAACCTGCTAAATGAAAATGGATTAGAATATGTGATAGATGCAGTAAAAGGAGAGGTATTTGGGCAAGAAATCTATTCAAAAATATTTGAAAAGGCAGCAGTTTACATGTTTTCGATAATATCCAATCATGTATTTCAAGACGGGAATAAACGGACAGGATTAGGAAGTGGGCTGTTATTCATGAAGTTAAATGGGTACAAACTAAAAGAAGACCTTTCAAAAATAGAAATAGGAGATAAACAAGTTCCAAAATCAGGATCGGGAACAAATGAAATCCTGTTCAACTTTACAATGGAAATGGCATCAGGTGAAATAAGTTTGGATGAATCGAGGAAATGGTTTGAAGAGAATATTGAATCATTCAGAAATTAAGAATACCCGGAAAAACCACCTGCAGGCAACAATGGCTACATGCCATGCCGGTAAAATCTTCGAAAGGAAAATCGAGATTGAAAAACCCGCGCAGGCAGCAAAAGCCAGGCTGCGCCAAATTGGCCTTTTGCTGCCTGCGCTAGTATTTGTGAAATGAAACGAAAATGGTAAATTTAGAGTCCGGCACGTCACGTAGCCGGGCCGTTATGGGGTACCGCATCAGAATTGGTATTCTATGGAATTGAAAGTATGAATTGTCCCGCCTCAAAAATGAAAACTCAGAATCAAGATTTCGCCATAAATCGAGAATTTGAGTTCCAAACTGGGTAATTGAAATTTTGGAAAGGCGGGTAAAGGTCCTGTCGAGTATTGTATTCTTTACGGTGAATCGGATAGAAAAACGAAAAAATTGAATTCTTAAGATTAACCGGGCCCATTTTGAAAAATGAGATTGGTTTTTTCAGATGAGATTTACGTTTAGGCGGCTTTTGAAATAGAAATCAGGAATTTGAATCTCGTCCAAGAATAGAATTTGGGAATCAGGAATCTGGAAATTTTGAACAGGAAACTGTTGATTGAATCAATTTGAGAACCAAGATTAGAAATTCGAAGAACCTGAATCTGATTTTGATGAATTTGGGAAATCGAATTGAGTAAATCAGGTTGAATCTTCTGGAGATTGAGGCCTGAATCCTGAACCAGATTGATTATCTTCCAATTTTTGGTTGATTTTAGATTCAAGAAGATCAAATTGAAGAATCAAGATTTTGAAATTGAATCGACTGAAAATCAGCAAATTGAAATCAGTTGAAAAGAATTGAACAGCCGCCTTTTGGATAGTCCAGAATTTGAAATGGGCCCTTTTTTTGAAACGGTGAAAAGAATAAAGCGGCAACCCATAACAATGGCTACACTCAAGCTGGGTAAAAATCTACGATTGAAAAAAGAGAATGAAAAGCCCGCTGCAGTCAGCAAAAGCCAGGCTGCGCCATCATCGTCTTTTGCTGCCTGCGCTAGTATTGGTGAAATCAAACGAAAAGAGTAAATTTAGAATCCCAGCCTGCGCGTAGCCGGGCCGTTCCAGCCAACGAAAAAAAACAAAAATGAATAACAACGGGAAGGAAGCAAAAAAAAATTCAATATGGTTAGAGTATACTCTGAAGACAATTTCAGGAATACTTGTAATTGTTGTTGTAGCAGTAATTCTGCATAAACTTGGAATAAATAAAGATGGTGAACCTACTAAAAAAGAAGAGATAGTTAAACCCATAGAAAAAACAGAACCTACTGACACAAAAGAAGTCAAAACTGAAGATGTTAAAAATAGTAGTGTAGTTCTGAATCCAACTACAGAAGATGAAAGACCAAATTTGGTTTTTGAGCTAAGTGGGATTATTTTGGATTATGAAAACAATGATGTTGTAGGTGGAGCAAAGGTATTTTACGGTGATAAAATAATGACCACCAACCCTGATGGAACATTTAAAATTTCTACACCGTCAAAAGAAGGAAAAAAAATTAGAATTTTAAAAGAAGGATACGCTGAATATACAGATTACATAACTCCACCTCATGATAACCTCACCATCAAAATTAGAAAAAAATGAAATCAATATTTACGACCTTTATCTTTTTAGTAATTACTACTTTTTCATTTTCTCAAACTATGATTCTTAAGGGTACACTTGTAAATAAAAATACTGGTGATGTCATAGAAAATGCAAGAGTTTCAATACGTGATGATTTTGCCACAACTACTACGCATGGACAATTTCAATTGGATTTAACTAAAGGAGAAGCAAGGTACAAGGTCGGAGACCAGCTTGACATGGAAGTTCGCCATGAAATATACGGCTATCATACATTGAGAATAACAATTCCTTCAAACCTTCTCCAAAACATTGAAATCGAACCAAATAAGTTTATAAGCATATCGGGAACTGTAAGTGATGCAAATTCGGGTGACCCATTAGAAGGCATAGAGGTGAGTATTGTTTCCGAAAGCGATACTTATGAAAATAAAAACAGTAACTTAACTTCCGTCACCGACAAATTTGGAGGATACCAAATTATTACATTGAGAAGTCTAATTGGAAATCAGAATTATGTGAGATACAAATTTTATGACCCAAAAGGAAAATACTTTTTCATTGAGAAGACTTTAAGCACCAGCCATCAAGATATTAAGCTAACAAGTAAATCAAGTTTAAATACAAACCTTAAAGAATACGTTGAAGATGTTAAAGTAAGGGTATCACAATACGTATCTATTCAAAAACCAAAAGTCTTTATAGATTTACCAAAAGAACTTAGGGAATGCATTGTAGAATACTCAAAAGACGGAAACAATTTCCAAAAGTATTATGAAAGTGGAATAGAAGACTTTGACGGTAATGACAAATTATACATTAAAATAATTTCAATTGAGGGAGAGGAAGTTGGGATTGCAAAAAGAGAAGGTTTCATAATTGAAAAAGAGAAGGAATTGTTAAAGAATTTTTCCATGTCGAGTTCAAATAGTTTCATTTCATGTCGATTCGATGAATGTAGAATATATAGCACCCTATTTAAGTCATTAAGAGCAGAAAAAATTGGTCTAAGTAGGTTTGAGGACAGATACGAGATGTTTATAAATTTAGATGATTATAGAGATTCCGACGCAACATTTGAATGCTTTGACCCAATAAAAAATTTCATACCGTTAGCACCAAGTCAAAAAATTTACATGGACTTTTTCTATCCCGACGGAACTATTGTAAAGAAATTCACAATAGTTGATTCCTATTCAAATGACAACCTTAACTTATACACGTTACTTACACCGTTAAAAAGTGAATATCCAAATGTTTGGGCAAAGTACATTGGCAGGAGACATTACGGTTCTGAAAGTAAATATGCATTACTGTTTGGATTTGGAGGTCGTTGCCTTGAAGAAGAACTGAAATTAAGTTATGACATTCATGGTTATGGCATGAAACCTCACCTTGAAGGTGCTGCCTACGGTGATGAATTCTCAAATTATATCACAATTGAAGAGCCACAAAATGATACTATATACTTTAACTTACATATAAGAGGAGAACTTGTTAATTCGATTGGATACTTGTTCAGAAAAAGAGAATATCTAACAGATTACATTGAAATCATGGGAATGCCCACGCTTACATGTTGGAGTGAAAACAAAGATAAAATAGGATGCTCAAAAGGTGATAGCAGAATTGAACAGTTTATGCCAATTGAAGGCTTTTACTATGGATTTGAAAAAAATAACCTAACTAATTGGATGAAGATTGACGACATAATGTCTGATAAATCTATTTCATTAGATGCTCCAAATCATGGAGAGGTAATATTTTATCAATACGTTTACAAAGACAAAACTAAATCCGAAATACAATTCGAAAAACTAATTGAATAGAGAAATGAACGCTGGCTGGAACAATGCATACCCGTCAAGCTGCCCTATGCGGGCAGCCTGCGGGTATGCGGGACGTTATGGGGTACCGCATCAGAATTGGCATTCTATGGAATTGAAAGTATGAATTGTCCCGCCTCAAAAATGGAAACTCAAAATCGAGAATTGTCCAGAAATCGAGAATTTGAGTTCCAAATCGAGGAATTAGAATTTTGAAACGGCGGGTAAAAGTCCTGTCGAGTATTGTATTTTTTACGGTGAATCGGGCAGAAAACGAATAATTTGGATTCTTAAGATTAACCGGGTCCATCTTGAAAAATGAGATTGGTTTTTTCAGAAGGAGTTTGAGTTTAGGCGGCTTTTGAAATAGAAATGAGGAATTTGAATCTCATCCAAAAACAGAATTTGGGAATCAGGAATCTGGAGATTTTGAACTGGAAACCGTTGATTGAATCAATTTGAAAACCTAAGATCAGAAATCAAGAACTCGAGATTCGGAGAACCTGAAACTGATTTTGATGAATCTGGAAAATCGAATTGAGTAGAATCAGGAATCAAAAATCAGGTTGAATCTTCTGGAAATTGAGACCTGAACCCTGAAACAGATTGATTATCGTCCGATTTTTGGTTGATTTTAGATTCAAGAAGATCAAATTGAAGAATCAAGATTTTGAAATTGAATCAACTGAAAATCAAGAAATTGAAATCATTTGAAAAGAATTGAATAGCCGCCTTTTGGTTAGTCCAGAATTTGAAATGGGCCCTTTTTTTGAAACGGTGAAAAGAATAAAGCGGCAACCCATAACAATGGCTACACACAAGCTGGGTAAAATTCTACGATTGAAAAATCAGAAAAGGAAGTCCGCTGCAGTCAGCAAAAGCCAGGCTTCGCCAGTTTCGCCTTTTGCTGCCTGCGCT
>NZ_JPOS01000113.1 GCF_000759025.1 Phaeodactylibacter xiamenensis
AGAAAAACCCGCTGCAGGCAGCAAAAGCCAGGCTGCGCCATCATCGCCTTTTGCTGTCTGCGCTAGTATTGGTGAAATCGAACGAAAAGAGTAATTTTAAAATCCCAGCCTGCGCGTAGCCTGGCCGTTGGCTGCTATTTATTAAAAAGAAATGATAATGGACTACGAGGAATACTTTGACTCACTAATTGAAAAAGACTTATATTCTGAAAAAGATGAGATAATCAGAATTCTTAAGGATAATCCCGACAATGAGAGTATAAAGAATTATGGAATAGAGGATCTGATATTTGAGTTTTTACTAGCTTTGAACGAAAAAGACGATTATGCTTCAATAGTTAGGCTAGAAAATATTTTAGCGGAGCATTATCCAAATACACATGAAGAAGAGTTTGGTCAATTTGCAGATATTCTAATTCCTTATTATGTATCAACTCGTCAAGAATCAAAGGCGAAGTCAATTTTTGATAAATGGATTGAAATAGGATATGACTATGATTCTATTTTGATAACGTTGAACCGTTTGGTTCATTATGGAAAAGAATCTTGGATTGAAGAGTATATCGAAAAAGAGTATTTCAATATAAAAACATCACCAAACCTGATTAGTGGAGCCGAAGAGGATTTACATTTTTATAAATTGATGATTGAAATAGGGAAAATCAATACAGGTGTTAAAAGTATAGATGAAGCATCGGAGGAACTGGGGAAATATGATTTAGAAATTAGTGAGCGTTATCAAAAAATATTAGAGGGGCTCGACCAAGGACTGAATTTTAAAAATGATAGGGGAGACTATATTTTAGGAATTGTAAACGATTTTCAGAATTACTTGAATAGCAAGTATGATGTTCCCTATTTAGAGTCCGGAATAGTAATGAAAGCATTAACTGACTATTTTGAAAACAGTAAGTATAGTGATTTAGTTACCTACTTTAAGATACGTGAAAATTCATTTGAGAGGCATATGTACGAAAATTCTATTAATGGGATGAGCCTAAATACAGAATCGAACTATTGTATGTTGTATTATTTACCCGTTTTTCACCGTTTCTTAACAGAGAAGAAAATATTTACAGAGGACGATTTTGAAAAGGAGGGAGAAAAGATTTCAAGCGTAACAAGAAAATTTAGGAAAGAGTATCCAAAAAAAGCTTGGATTTTAGATAAATTGAAGAGTAATAAGTGAAAAACAGCAGCCAACAATGGCTAGCCGACAATACTCCGCGATGCTCCGTACTGCGGCTAGCCGGGCCGTTGGGCGCACTCCATTTTGGGAATAAAAAACTGATAAACAAACGATTAGAGATTAAGCCTGCCTTTGAAAATCGGGAATAATTGTTTTTTGGAACCCAAGTTTTGTTTGTTACGGTCAATTGAATGTATAGCCCAATTAGGCAGGCAAAAAATGGAAAATCAGTATTTCTATCGGGTAATTCGTTGTCCCGAATAATTGAGATCCTTAACAATTACCGCTCCCTGTCA
>NZ_JPOS01000114.1 GCF_000759025.1 Phaeodactylibacter xiamenensis
ATCGTCGAAAAAGAAAATTGAGTTTTTTGGAGAGAGGTTGCGTTTAGGGCCTCAATACGGGAAATCAAGAATTTGGGTAAACCGTTGAATTGAATAGGGTAGGAGATCAAGAAATTTGAACCTTACACCGAATAAGAATCTGATCAAATTGAATCGGGTTGTCGAGAATAAAGTTGAAATTTGGGAGATTGAAAACCAACAGATTGAATTGGTCAACTTGAATTTGAGATCGAGCTGAAAAACTGAAATTTAGCCGAATCAAATTGAAGACTGGAGATTAGAAATTTTGATCAATTTGAGAGATTAACTTTCAAGATCAAGAATCAAAACCGTAAATTGAGACCAGTTTTCAAGATCAATTTGAGATCATCAGAATCAGGGGATTGGTTTAAAAAGATTGAAAAATCGGTAAAAACGGTAAAAACGGCCCTTTGGGAGTATCCAGAATCGGTAAACCGGTCGCTTTTATAGGTTTACGAATAATAAAAATGGAAGCACCCAACACAGTGCAGCCGACAATACTCCGCTGCGCTGCGTACTGCGGCTGCACGTTCCCGTTGGGCGCACTCCATTTTGGGAATAAAAATCTGTAAACCAATTGATTAAGTTGAAAGCCTGCCTTTGAAAATCGGGAATAATTGGTTTTGGAACCCGAGTTTTGTTGATTACGGTCAATTGATTGCATAGCCCAATTAGGCAGGCAAAAAAATGGAAAATAGAGTTGTTTTATCGGGTAATCCGTTGTCCCGAATAATTGGGATCCTTAACAATTACCGCTCCCTATCGTCGAAAAAGGAAATCGAGTTTTTTGGAGAGAGTTTGCGTTTAGGGCCTCAATACGGGAAATCAAGAATTTGGGTAAACCGTCGAATTGAATAGGGGATAAGATCACGAAATTTGAATCTTTCACCGAATAAGAATCTGACCAAATTGAATCGGGTTTTCAAGAATCAAGTTGAAATTTTAGAGATTGAAAATCAGTAGATTGAATTGGCCAACTTGAATTTGAGATCGACCTGAAAAACTGAAATTTAGATGAATCAAATTGAAGACTGGAGATTAGAAATTTTGATCAATTTGGGAGATTAGTCTTCAAGATCAGGAATTTGAAACCGGTAAATTGAGATCAGTTTTCAAGATCAATTTGAGATCATCAGAATTAGAGAACCGGTTTAAAAAGATTGAAAAATCGGTAAAAACGGCCCTTTTGGAGTATCCAGAACCGGTAAATCGGTCGCTTTTTTAGGTTTACAACGAATAAAATGGAAGCGCCCAACAATGGCTACATGCCATGCCGGTAAAAATCTTCGAAAGAAAAATGGAGATGGAAAACCCGCGCAGGCAGCAAAAGCCTGGCTGCGCCATTTTGGTCTTTTGCTGCCTGCGCTAGCATTTGTGAATTGAGACGAAAATGGTAAATTTGGAATCCGGCACGGCACGTAGCCGGGCCGTTAGGCACCATTTTTAATGAAAAGTAGATGAAGCCTCTCTTCTTGTCAATATTAATAGGGTTAATAACCATTGATTTATGGTCTCAAAATGATTATGAGAACTTAGTTTTTGAAGGAGCAGGAATAAGAGGGATTGCGTATTCAGGGGTAATAATGCAGTTAGAGGAATATGGGATAATAGAGGAAATAGAAAAAGTAGGAGGTACATCAGCAGGAGCAATAACAGCAATGATGTTGTCACTAGGGTATAATTCAGAAGAAATTTATGAGATCATTTCAGTAACCCGTTTTCAAAAATTCAATAAAGGAGGATTTTGGTTTTTAGGTGGGATTCATAGGATGAAGAAGAGATATGGCTGGTTTAAGAGCGACAGATTCGAAAAATGGCTAGAAGAAATAATTGAATCAAAAACAGGAGACTCGCAAATTACATTTAGAGGCTTGGATGAAAAAGGATATAAAGAGCTTTATGTTACGGGGACAAGTTTGAATAAACAGGAATTGATAGTATTCAGTAATCAAACTTATCCGGAGATGAAAATAAAGGATGCAGTAAAAGCATCAATGACAATACCTTTGTATTTTGAAGCTAGTTTCATAGACGAAAAAGGGGCATTGTACAAGAACCCAAAAGAAAAAGGAGGATTAGATATAGTAGTTGATGGGGGAATATTAGGGAACTTTCCGATATGGATATTTGATGAAAATGAGATAGATATTTCAGGGGCTGAAAAGAGAATTTATAATCCGAAAACACTAGGGATAAGAATTGATTCAGAGGGTCAAATCGAGAACGATGAAGAAAGGAAAGGGCTGATAGATCAAGAGATTACAGACTTGAAAAGTTATGTGGAAGCATTTTATGTACTAACTTTAGAAAACCTGAACCGGAATCAATTGACTGCCGAAGATTGGAGAAGGACAATATCGGTATCATCGGTAGGGATAAGCCCAAGAATAAAGAGATTAAAACAGGAAGAGAAAGAGAGGCTAATGAATAGTGGAAAAGAATCGGTAATCGAATTTTTTGAAAAAGAATAATAATAAACGGTGCCTAACACAGTGCAGCCGACAATACTCCGCTACGCTGCGTACTGCGGCTGCACAACCCGTTGGGCGCACTCCATTTTGGGAATAAAAAGCTGTAAGCCAATTGATTAAGTTGAAAGCCTGCCTTTGAAAATCGGGAATAATTGGTTTTGGAACCCGAGTTTTGTTGATTACGGTCAATTGATTGTATAGCCAAATTGGGCAGGCAAAAAAATGGAAAATCAGTATTTCTATCGGGTAATCCGTTGTCCCGAATAATTGAGATCCTTAACAATTACCGCTCCCTGTTATCGAAAGAAGAAATTGAGTTTTTTGGAGAGAGTTTGTGTTTAGGGTCTCAATACGGTAAATCAAGAATTTGGGTAAATCGTCGAATTGAATAGGGTAGGAGGTCAAGAAATTTGAACCTTTCACCGAATAAGAATCTGATCAAATTGAATCAGGTTTTCGTGAATCAAGTTGAATTTTTGGAGATTGAAAATCAGTAGATTGAATCGGTCAACTTGAATCAAGATCATCAGAAAACAGAATTTTAGCCGAATCAAATTGAAGACTGGAGATTAGAAATTTGGATCAATTTGGGAGATTAGTTTTCGAGATCAAGAATTTGAAATCGGTAAATTGAGATCAGTGTTCAAGATCAATTTGAGACGATCAGAATTTGAGAATCGGTTCAAAAAAGATTGAAAAATCGGTAGAAACGGCCCTTTTGAAGTATCCAGAATCAGTAAACCGGTCGCTTTTTTAGGTTTACGAGGAATAAAATGGAAGCGCCCAACAATGGCTACATGCCATGCCGGTAAAAATCTTCGAGAGGAAAGTGGAGATTGAAAAACCCGCGCAGGCAGCAAAAGCCAGGCTTCGCCATCATCGCCTTTTGCTGCCTGCGCTAGCATTTGTGAAATGAAACGAAAATGGTAAATTTAGAGTCCGGCACAGCACGTAGCCGGGCCGTTCACAGACAATCGCGCAACAGAAAACAGTATCTGTAAGAATTTGAAAAAAAGGATTCTCCCCGCCTAAGAAATGGTAAGTGCCTGATTATCAATATTCAGAAAATGTGTGTTTATTGGTTAGTCCATTGGAGAATTGGACTGTTAAGGCGGGGCAAAAGAGATTTCTACAGTTTTATAGTTGATTTAGGAGAATCGTGACAGCCCGAATTGAAGATTAGATCAAGCGTTACCGCGGCCCCGTTGAATGGAAATTAAAACGGTATCAAGAAAGGAGTCCGCGTCCAGGGGGCTTATGAAAATCAGACGGTAAATGAAAATCAATGAGCAAATAAGGTTTCATGCCCGAATAAGATTGAATCTTAAGGGTTTGCAGGTGCATTGAATAGATTTAGCAGGAGAATAATTGAATGATTTTCATTGGGTTAAGTTGGTTTTTACGGGCGATAAACAAAATGAGGGTATCAGTTATGCCTGAAAATTGGTGGTCCGAAATCGGAGAATTGGGTAAACTTGAAAAAAGCCCCCTTATCTCGTCTTCGAAAATAGAGAAATGGCCGCTTGTTTTGTAAAAAAGGGATAAAACGCGAATGCTGTGAACATTGGCTACACACAAGCCGGGTAAAATCTTCCATTGAAAAATTAGAAAAAAGAGTCCGCTGCGGCGGGCAAAGCCAGGCTACGCCAATTTCGCCTTTGCCCACCGCAGCTATTTTGGTGAAATGGGATGAAAAGATTAATTTCAGGAATCCCGGCCTGCGTGTAGCCCGGGCCGTTGGGCGCACTCCATTTTGGGAATAAAAACCTGATAAACAAATGATTAAGTAGAAAGCCTGCCTTTGAAAATCGGGAATAATTGGTTTTTGGAACCCGAGTTTTGTTGGTTACGGTCAATTGATTTTATAGCCCAATTAGGCAGGCAGAAAAATGGAAAATCAGTTTTCTTTATCGGGTAATCCGTTGTCCCGAATAATTGAGATCCTTAACAATTACCGCTCCCTATCATCGAAAGAAGAAATTGAGTTTTTTGGATAGAGTTTGCGTTTAGGGCCTCAATACGGAAAATCAAGAATTTGGGTAAACCGTTGAATTGAGTAGGGGATAAGATCAAAAAACTTGAACCTTTCACCGGATAAGAGTCTGATCAAATTGAATCGGGTTGTCGAGAATCAAGTTGAAATTTTAGAGATTGAAAATCAGTAGATTGAATTGGTCAACTTGAATTGAGATCGACTTGAAAAACTGGAATTTAGCCGAATCAAATTGAAGACTGGAGATTAGAAATTTTGATCAATTTGGGAGATTGACTTTCAAGATCAAGAATTTGAAACCGGTAAATTGAAATCAGTTTTCAAGATCAATTTGAGATCATCAGAATTTGAGAATCGGTTCAAGAAGATTGAAAAATCGGTAAAAACGGCCCTTTTGAAGTATCCAGAATTGGTAAATCGGTCGCTTTTTTAGGTTTACAACGAATAAAATGGAAGCGCCCAACAATGGCTACATGCCATGCCGGTAAAAATCTTCGAGAGGAAAAGGGAGATTGAAAAACCCGCGCAGGCAGCAAAAGTCAGGCTGCGCCAATTTGGTCTTTTGCTGCCTGCGCTAGCATTTGTGAAATGAAACGAAAATGGTAAATTTAGAGTCCGGCACGTCACGTAGCCGGGCCGTTATGGGGTACCGCATCAGAATTGGCATTCTATGGAATTGAAAATATGAATTCTCCCGCCTCAAAAATGAAAACTCAGAATCGAGAATTGTCCATAAACCGAGAATTTGAGTTCCAAATCGGGGAATTGAAATTTTGAAAGGCGGGTAAAAGTCCTGTCGAGTTTTGTATTCTTTACGGTTAATCGGGCAGAAAACGAAAAATTTGGATTCTTAAGATTAACCGGGCCCATCTTGAAAAATGAGATTGGTTTTTTCAGAAGGAGTTTGAGTTTAGGCGGCTTTTGAAATAGAAATGAGGAATTTGAATCTCATCCAAAAACAGAATTTGGAAATCTGGAATCTGGAAATTTTGAACAGGTAATCGTTGATTGAATCAATTTGAAAACCTAAGATCAGAAATCAAGAACTCGAGATTTGGATAACCGGAAACTGATTTTGATAAATCTGGGAAATCGAATTGAGTAAATCAGGAATCAAAAATCAGGTTGAATCTTCTGGAGATTGAGATATGAATCCGGAAATAGGTTGATTGTCGTGAGATTTTTGGTTGATTTGAGATTAGAATCGATCAAATTGAAGAACCAGAATCCTGAAATTTAATCAATTGAAAACCAAGAGATTAAAATCAGTTGAAAAGATTGAATAGCCGCCTTTTGGTTAGTCCAGAATTTGAAATGGGCCCTTTTTTTGAAACGGTGAAAAGAATAAAGCGGCAACCCATAACAATGGCTACACTCAAGCTGGGTAAAAATCTACGATTGAAAAAAGAGAATGAAAAGCCCGCTGCAGTCAGCAAAAGCCAGGCTTCGCCAGTTTCGCCTTTTGCTGCCTGCGCTAGTATTTGTGAAATCGGACGAAAAGAGTAAATTTAGAATCCCAGCCTGCGCGTAGCCGGGCCGTTGGGCGCACTCCATTTTGGGAATAAAAATCTGATAAACAAGCGATTAGAATTAAGCCTGCCTTTGAAAAACTGGAAGAATTGGTTTTGAAACTCGAATTTTGTTTGTTACGGTCAATTGATTATATAGCCCAATTAGGCAGGCAAAAAAATGGAAAATTAGTATTTCTATCGGGTAATCCGTTGTCCCGAATAATTGAGATCCTTAACAATATCC
>NZ_JPOS01000115.1 GCF_000759025.1 Phaeodactylibacter xiamenensis
TGGTTGTCGAGAATCAAGTTGAGATTTTGGAGATTGAAAATCAGTAGATTGAGTTGGTCAACTTGAATCAGGATTATCTTGAAAAACTGGAATTTAGCCGAATCAAATTGAAGACTGGAGATTAGAAATTTTGATCAATTTGGGAGATTAACTTTCAAGATCAGGAATTTGAAATCGGTAAATTGAGATCAGTTTTCAAGATCAATTTGAGACCATCAAAATTAGGGAATCGGTTCAAAAAGATTGAAAAATCAGTAAAAAGGCCCTTTTGAAGTATCCAGAATCGGTAAACCGGTCGCTTTTACAGGTCTTACGAAGAATAAAATGGAAGCGCCCAACACAGTGCAGCCGGCAATACTCCGCTGCGCTGCGTACTGCGGCTGCACGTTCCCGTTGGGCGCACTCCATTTGGGAATAAGAATCTGAAAAACAATTGATTAGAGATTAAGCCTGCCTTTGAAAATCGGGAATAATTGGTTTTTGGAACCCAAGTTTTGTTTGTTACGGTCAATTGAATGTATAGCCCAATTAGGCAGGCAAAAAATGGAAAATAGAGTTGTTTTATCGGGTAATTCGTTCTCCCGAATAATTGAGATCCTTAACAATTACCGCTCCCTGTCATCGAAAGAAGAAATTGAGTTTTTTGGAGTGGGTTTACGTTTAGGGCCTCAATACGGAAAATAAGAATTGGGTAAACCGTCGAATTGAATAGAGTAGGAGGACAAGAAATTTGAACCTTTCACCGGATAAGAATCTGATCAAATTGAATCGGGTTGTCGAGAATCAAGTTGAAATTTTGGAGATTGAAAATGAGTAGATTGAATTGGTCAACTTGAATTTGAGATCAATCAAGAAAACTGAAAGTTAGCCGAATCAAATTGAAGACTGGAGATTAGAAATTTGGATCAATTTGGGAGATTGACTTTCAAGATCAAGAATTTGAAATCGGTAAATTGAGATCAGTTTTCAAGATCAATTTGAGACTATCAAAATTAGGGAATCGGTTCAATGAGATTGAAAAATCGGTAAAAACGGCCCTTTTGGAGTATCCAGAACCGGTAAACCGGTCGCTTTTTTAGGTTTACGACGAATAAAATGGAAGCGCCCAACAATGGCTACATGTCATGCCGGTAAAAATCTTTGAGAGGAAAATGGAGATGGAAAACCCGCACAGGCAGCAAAAGCCAGGCTGCGCCAAATTCGCCTTTTGCTGCCTGCGCTAGCATTTGTGAAATGGAACGAAAATGGTAAATTTAGAGTCCGGCACAGCACGTAGCCGGGCCGTT
>NZ_JPOS01000116.1 GCF_000759025.1 Phaeodactylibacter xiamenensis
ACAACAGACTCTTATAGTGGGGAATATGCTATGTATCTAAAATCTTGGTATCAAGGAAACAATACAGTGTATTTTTATAATGGTGATTCACCAGTTAGACGTTTTGGATCCACAGAAAAGAACAAACATCTAGAAGGTGCAGGTACTCCAATAGATGAGCTTCCGTCAGAATTAAAGGGTTATTATAAGTTTCAAAATGTCAAACCCAATGATTCAATGATAGTCACAGTGTATGTAAAAAGATATATTGAAGAATATGATAGTATCCATATAGTAGGATATGGTCGGGGAAAATTTCCAGAAACTGAATTATATGAAGAATTTACAGTGCCGATTGTTGAGCACTCAGAGGGGACTCCTGATAGTATAATTATTCAGATTGAAACATCCACCAATGTGAACTTTTGTCAAAGCGTTGAGTGTAATTATTTAACAATTGATGACTTTTCATTAGAGTATGCTGTAAATACTGAGGAACTAATTTTAAATAGAATTGAGGTTTTTCCTAACCCATTCTCAGACAAAGTAAGAATCAGATCAGAAAGAGGTATTGAAAAAATAGTTGTATCAGATCTATCAGGAAGGATGATTTTATCTGAAACTACCTTTGATATAACAAAAGAATTAGATTTAAGTGGCTTTGATTCTGGAGTCTTAATACTTACAATTATTGATGAAGAAGGAATAAAGAATAACTATAAGTTAATTAAAATGAACTGATGAGAACAATGGCTACATGCCATGCCGGTAAAAATCTTCGATTGAAAAATAGAGATGAAAAACCCGCGCAGGCAGCAAAAGCCAGGCTGCGCCAATTTCGCCTTTTGCTGCCTGCGCTAGCATTTGTGAATTAAGACGAAAATGGTAAATTTAGAATCCGGCACGTCACGTAGCCGTTCCCGTTCGCTACCATGAAAAAATATAAAAACAAATGAAACTAATAACCACAATAGTATTTCTAATTTTTACAATCTCACTGTTTGGACAGAATACTGACTCAAATACTACTGAATTAGTACGAGAAATACAAGCTGAATTACAAAAAGCACAAGTTGAGATAGAGAAGCTCAATTTGAAGATTGATAATATCGAAAAAGAAAATAATGGAATAGTTGGAGTTTCAAATACGATTATCTCTTGGTCAGGAAGGATTTTTGCAATTTTTGCCGCTTTATTGAGTATCGCTACAGTTTATAGTGGATACCAAATTTCGCAAATAAGAAAGATTAAAAATGACTTAGAAGAACTTTATAAAAAATCAAAAAGGGAGATTGAAGACCAAAAATCGGAATTGGAGTCCCTAAGAGAAGATTTCAAAAAAGATAAGGAAGATTCTCTTAAACTTCTCTTTCCTTTAATAAGAGGGCAATGGTATTTTTATCAAGGGGATTATGAAAAATCACTTTCTGCATTTCTACAAGCAAAGAAAATTCAGCCTAATCATCCCGAAATTATAAGAAACTTATACCGGATTTTAGCAAACACAGGAAAAACCGAAGAAGCGATTCAAAACTTAGAAAAATTATATAAAGAATTTCCAGATGACAAGGTAATCAAATATCGTCTTGCTCAAACATATCGAAGAAATGGTCAATTAGAGAATGCTGAAATAGTTATCAAAGATGCTGCCATAAACGACAAATATCCACCTGCATTATATGAATATGGGTCTATCTTAATGAATAGCAATAGGCTAAAAGAAGCAGAAGAGATTTTTATCGAAGCAAACCGCCAGTTTCTAATAGAAGAAGGTGTGACAAAATATTGGGTATTCGTAAATCTATCCCTAACGCAATTGTTACTTGGAAAAATAGATGAAAGTAGAAGAAATGCAGATAAAGTTTTTGAAATTGTAAACACTCAATTAAAATTAGCGCCTTCAAACGCTCAGTTATACTCGAATTTAGGGTTAAGCTATCTACTGAAAGGCGATAATGTGCAAGAAGGAAAATCAGAATTTTTAAAATCAACGGAAAAGAACTTGCCATCAGGAATAGCTAAATCGATGATTAATAAAATTGAGTTGATTGATAGAGTTAAAGAAAGTCCTATAAATCAAGAAACAATCAAATTACTGAAATCATATTTGGAAAAAGAAAAGAACACGGTAGCGAACAATGGCTAGCCGACAATACTCCGTTTCACTCCGTACTGCGGCTAGCCGGACCGTTATGGGGTACCGCATCAGAATTGGCATTCTATGGAATTGAAAATATGGATTCTCCCGCCTCAAAAATGAAAATTCAGAATCGGGAAATCATCCGGAAATCGAGAACTGATTTTCAAATCGGGGAATTGAAATTTAGAAGGCGGGCAAATATCCTGTCGAGTATTGTATTCTTTACGGTTAATCGGACAGAAAACTAATAATTTGAATTCTTAAGATTAACCGGGCCCATCTTGAAAAATGAGATTGGTTTTTTCAGATGAGATTTACGTTTAGGCGGCTTTTGAAATAGAAATCAGGAATTTGAATCTCGTCCATAAACAGAAATCGGGAATCTGGAATCTGTAAATTTTGAACAGGAAACCGTTGATTGAATCAATTTGAGAACCAAGATCAGAAACTCAAGATTTGATAAACCTGAATCTGATTTTGATAAATCTGGAAAATCGAATTGAGTAAATCAGGAATCAAAAATCAGGTTGAATCTTCTGGAAATGGAGATCAGAATCCTGAAATAGGTCGATTGTTGTCAGATTATTGGTTGATTTGAGATTTGAAACGATCAAATTGAAGAATCAGAATCCCGAATTTGAATCGACTGAAAACCAGTAAATTAAAATCA
>NZ_JPOS01000117.1 GCF_000759025.1 Phaeodactylibacter xiamenensis
AAACCGGTCGCTTTTTTAGGTTTACGACGAATAAAATGGAAGCGCCCAACAATGGCTACATGTCATGCCGGTAAAAATCTTTGAGAGGAAAATGGAGATGGAAAACCCGCACAGGCAGCAAAAGCCAGGCTGCGCCAAATTCGCCTTTTGCTGCCTGCGCTAGCATTTGTGAAATGGAACGAAAATGGTAAATTTAGAGTCCGGCACAGCACGTAGCCGGGCCGTTATGTCCAATTATGAACAATATTGAAC
>NZ_JPOS01000118.1 GCF_000759025.1 Phaeodactylibacter xiamenensis
TCCAATTATGAACAATATTGAACTAATTTTTAGTCAAAAACGGCGTTGTTGCATGAAACAATCCTGTTTGGTTTAAAGGGATTTGACAAAATTTTTAGATTGAGGAAGCCTTCAGGTGAAATTTTCATTATTTTTTTTGATTTCCCGCCAAATGAAAAATGTTCATGCAACAACGCCGTCAAAAACGGTCATATTATGAAAATCAAAAATGGACCTTTCAAGCAATGCATTCTAGTAGGATTGATTGCTTTGACAAGTACTTCGCAATCTTTTGGTCAGGTTATCACGAGAGTACTATCTCCAGAAGATGAAATTGAGAACTACATCCCATGGTATAACTCTGACGAAGAGATTCCAATAATCAATGCCCCTTTCGTAGATGTCGAAGCGGTACTTCAGGCAGATCAACAAACCGGGCGAGAAATGCCAAGGATAGGTATCAAGCAGGAAGTAAATTATACTATGGAAGATGGACAGTTGATAGAAAGAGAGAATTATTCTTTATGGAGCTTGACATTGCGGAGTGTAAACGCGAAATCAATGAGTGTTAGATTTGATGGATCTAATTTACCCGAAGATGCGGTCATGTTTCTATTCAATAAGGAATCAAGGTTTATTGTAGGACCTATTAAAAATAGTAACTTCAGAAATGGAACTTTTAGGTCAGATTATTTAAATGGCGACCGAGTAAATATCTCTTTATTTATTCCTGGTATAGAGGCTAGTGAAATAGTATCTGTTAATTTAACATCATTCGATCATGGTATTATTTCTTTTCGAGTCTTTGATGATGACTTTGAGGATTCGGAACCATGTAACGTAAATGTTACTTGTGAACAAGGGGTTGGATGGGAATGTCAATCAGAATCAGTTTGTAAGATAATTCACAGCTCTATAGGTTCATGTACAGGGTCATTAGTAAACAATGATTGTTGTGATTTAACTCCTTTTGTGCTAACTGCTGATCATTGCATTGCGGATTTTCCTGTTGATGATTATCTATATAGGTTTAATTATCAAAGCCCCCAATGCGAACCAAATGGTGAGACTTCTCCCTCCCAATGGATAACGTATTATGGAAGTGATATAACAGCAGGTTGGGTAGGGACTGATTTTGGTTTGGTGGAATTATTTGATAGACCTACAAGTGGCATGTCATTTGCAGGATGGGACAGAACAAATCAAACTCCTCCTAATTCTACTTTTATACATCATCCTAGTGGAGATGTAAAGAAGGTGACATTTGATAGCGGTGTCAGTACCCCTGCAGGAAATTTTTATGATTTTAATTTAACGCCTGGTGTAAATGGGGACTTTGGCACACTAGAAGGTGGGTCATCTGGATGTCCTAAATATAATCCTGATCAAAGGATAATAGGTCAGCAGAGTGGTGGGGTTCCTCAAACTATTCTTTGTACAACTACAAATAGTGCAAATGAAGATGGTAGGTTTGATATCTCGTGGGAGGGAAATGGCACACCTGATTCAAGACTAAGAGACTGGCTGGGAGCATCAACAAACCCTAATACAATGGATTGTATGGAGCATCCCTTTGTAGAAGGGCCGGGTACGTTATGTAGTGGTCCTGAAACATATGCCCTGATTAACAATATGCCTTGTACTAAATCAATCACTTGGCGAGTTGAACCAACAAACTTATTTACATCGCCAGTTAGTGGGACTGGAGATATAGCAGTAATTACGGGAAGTCTTATTAACTCCGGCTCAGCAACTCTTATTTATACACTATCAGCCGAGGGATGTAACGATACCGAAGTAGAGTATGACCTATTTGTAGGAAGACCATGCACTTTTGAATTACACTCATTTCCGACTGAAATATGTATTGGCGAACAGGGGGAGACATTTTTAAATCTCTTTGAGGATTGCCTGGGTAATTATTCGTCCATTGAATGGGATTTTTATGGAGCTATTTCAGGTTATGGATACGATAACAAAGGGAGGTATACAGGCATAACAACAGGATATGGCTATGTCTGTGTTACGGTAACAAATGATTGCGGTTCAAAGGAGGTATGTGACCGAATTCTTGTCAAAGACTGTGGTGGTGGGTTTGGATTTAGGAATTCCAGATCAAACCCAGATGTAGCGGAATTAGAAGCAAATATTTCCCCCAATCCAGCGAATGATTTTGTTGAGGTAGTGTATTCAGGTTATGTATCTGGTGCAAGGATAACAGCTAGTTTAATTTCTGCAGATGGCAAATTGGTAGAAACGATTGAAGAGTATTCCCATAGCTTCAAAGTGGATATGGCTGAATTACCCTCTGGTCTTTACATTCTGCAATTAAATGTAGAGGGAATGGTTCTCTACGAGAAAATAGTTAAGCTATGAAAAAGGTGGTTTTAACTATTGCAGCTATATTTGTCATTCAGTTGGTATCCTGCCAAACAGAATTTATTGGTGATTGGATAGTAAGTATAAATGCTGGTATAGGAGAAGATGATAAAAGACTATTCGATTACTCAGAGAAAGAGTCACTACTCGCCATGCAGCCCGAATTTTGGGGTACTTATCATATGGGATTAGGTGCCAAAAGAAAAGTTTGGCAAGGTAAGAGGTTCAGCAGCCTTATAGGTCTGGGAGTGAATTATGAAAACTCTACTTTCTTAAGACCTTTTGATCAAGGACACTTTGGGGACCGTAGAAGAATATTATTGTTAACCGACAAATATGAAAAGGTTCTAGCACGGTTGTCTTTATTAACCTGCTACGAATTAGGAAGTCATTGGCTAATTTCAGCGGAATTAGCAAGCAACCTTATTGTTTTTAGGCATATTGCGAATACTACTGTTAACAACTCGAATTTTTTTCCTTATTCAGAAAGCACTTTTGAGTTGGATGAGATTCAATTAAGGTTAGGAGTGATTTACAAGGTTGACAAGTTTATAATAGGTCTCCTTCCAAGGATGGTCTCCTTTCAGAAGATTGATAGGATTATCTTCAATCACATTTTAAAAGACCCTAGAACTGATCAAAAATGGGAATGGCATAATCCATTGCGTTTTGACTTGACAGTGGGGTATACATGGTGAAGACCCGAAGAAAGACGTGAATTAAACTGGACATAACATAGCATAAAACGGCAAGTGGGGCTAAACGCCCCACCTGCGTTTATGCGGGCCGTTATGGGGTACCGCATGAGAATTGGCATTCTATGGAATTGAAAATATGAATTGTCCCGCCTCAAAAATGAAAACTCAGAATCGAGGATTGTCCATAAATCGAGAATTTGAGTTCCAAATCGGGTAACTGAAATTTCGGAAGGCGGGTAAAGGTCCTGTCGAGTATTGTATTCTTTACGGTTAATCGGATAGAAAATGAAAAATTTGGATTCCTAAGATTAACCGGGCCCATCTTGAAAAATGAGATTGGTTTTTTCAGAAGGAGTTTGA
>NZ_JPOS01000119.1 GCF_000759025.1 Phaeodactylibacter xiamenensis
AACAAAGTAAGAATCACATCAGAAAATGTTATTGAAAAAATAGTTGTATCAGATCTATCAGGAAGGATGATTTTATCTGAAACTACCTTTGATATGACAAAAGAATTAGATTTAAGTGGCTTTGATTCTGGAGTCTTAATACTTACAATTATTGATGAAGAAGGAATAAAGAACAACTATAAGTTAATTAAAATGAACTGATGAGAACAATGGCTACATGCCATGCCGGTAAAAATCTTCGAGAGGAAAATGGAGATAAAAAACCCGCGCAGGCAGCAAAAGCCAAGCTTCGCCAATTTGGTCTTTTGCTGCCTGCGCTAGCATTTGTGAAATGGAACGAAAATGGTAAATTTAGAGTCCGGCACGTCACGTAGCCGGGCCGTTGGGTGCTATGATTAAAATATTAAAAAATGGCTAGCAGAGAAATAGCAGAAAAAATTGAAAGTGGTGAATCTTTTATATTGGCTGATGATGGTCAATATTTGGGTAAACTAACTCTTAATAAATATGATTCAGAATCAATTATGAATCGGTATGGCTCTTATGGGAGTAAATACTCCTCTACTTCAATATATAATCAATATGGCTCTTATGGGAGTAAATATTCTTCTTTGAGTCCATATAATAAATATACGTCAACACCACCTTTAATTTATTTAAGAGGACGAAAAATTGGTTATTTGACTAAAAACAAATATGTAAGTCTTCAGGCAATCGATCCTGATAGTATTCTTGATTGGATGAAGGATAATAACCTAACCTATTGATTATGCTTGAAATAACATTTCCTGACTTTCTTGAATTATTGAGCGCGCTGTTTGTTTCAATTGGTGGAGCAACTGTAGTTATTATTGGGGTATCTAAGTGGTTTGGAGATTTTCTTTCGAAACGGCTTTTAGATAACTACAATAACAAACATCAAGAAGATTTAGAAGCAATAAAAAGCAAATATTCGACTCAGTTAGAAAATACTAAAACGGAATTAGATAAGGCTAAATCATTGTTTTTAAGATACTCTGAAAAACAGTTTGAATTATATAATGATTTATGGAAAGTCTTGTTGCAGACCAAGCATCAAGCTGATATGCTATGGGATAAAGCGACTCCAGAAAAAATACCATCATTTGCTGAACAAATCAGTCTAACTAGAAAAGCAATTGACGATAACTTAATTTTGATTGAAGACGAACACTACGAAAAACTTATTGAGTTGATAAATCAATTTGACAAATTTCAATTTGGAAAAAAGACATTAGTTGAACTAAGAAACAAGCCAAGAGATGAATTTGAAAACCAAAGGATAGATTCGCAAATGGTTATTAATACAATTCAAACAAATAGAGGAGTGAAGGAAAGCTATGATAAACTAATTATGGAGATTGGTAAATCGTTTAGGGAACAAATCAAAGGTTGAACACAGCACCCAACATGGGCTACCCGTCCATGCCTCCCGATGGTCGGCACGGCGTGTAGCCGGGCCGTTATGGGGTACCGCATCAGAATTGGCATTCTATGGAATTGAAAATATGAATTGTCCCGCCTCGAAAATAAAAACTCAGAATCGGGTAATTGTCCAGAAATCGAGAACTCGAGTTCCAAATCGAGTAATTGAAATTTTGAAAGGCGGGTAAAGGTCCTATCGAGTATTGCATTTTTTACGGTGAATCGGACAGAAAACGAAAAATTTGGATTCTTAAGATTAACCGGGCCCATCTTGAAAAATGGGATTGGTTTTTTCAGATGAGATTTACGTTTAGGCGGCTTTTGAAATAGAAATCAGGAATTTGAATCTCGTCCAAAAACAGAATTTAGAAATCTGGAATCTGGAAATTTTGAACTGAAAAACGTTGGTTTGATCAATTTGAAAACCTAAGATCAGAGATCAAAAACTCAAGATTTGAAAACCTGAATCTGATTTTGATAAATCTGAGAAATCGAATTGAGTAAAATCAGGAATCAAAAATCAGGTTGAATCTTCTGGGAATTGAGACCTGAATCCTGAATCAGGTTGATTATCGTGAGATTTTTGGTTGATTTGAGATTAGAATCGATCAAATTGAAGAACCAGAA
>NZ_JPOS01000120.1 GCF_000759025.1 Phaeodactylibacter xiamenensis
CGTAGCCGGGCCGTTAGCCACAATTGTACTGATCCCTAACGAAAGATCAATCTGAATCTTTGTTCTAGATTTTGGTAATTTGTAAAATTAAAACCATGAGAAACATCATTCTTTTAAGCTTTTTAAGCTTTTTGATATTCTACAAAGTCAATGCTCAAGCCGACTTTATCGAACCAATGTCGAAAGACTTATTTCTTTCTGATAACAATCGTGCAGAGTTATTTTATGAGCAGGAAAGCAACCCTAAACATTTAGAGGTAAAGCCTATAAAGATGAATGATCTTTGGAGTTTTCAAGATAATGGCTCATTTGAATTTAGTTTGCCTGACATTGAGGCACCGATTTATGCATTTGCGAAAAGACCAAGACGATATTCAGATAGGGATTATATTTGGTCAGGAGAAATTTATAGTGAAGAGGGGCAATTATTAGGGGATGTTGTATTTGCTCAAGAAAAAGACAAAAAATTTGGGCGCATAAATATTGGGGACCGCCGGTTTATGATTCGTGATTTGGGTACAGAGTTAGATGATGATCAGGTTCTAATAGAAATAGATAAAGAGAAAGTAGTAGGACGTTGCTATCAAGATGAAGTTTTTGAAGAGGAAGAAGTTTTAATGGGGCCAAACGATGGTGACAATGAAGAAGTAGAAAGCTGTGATGCAATAATAAGCATATTGATACTTTATTCACAAGAAGTACTCGACGCAGGGATAGACTATGAGCAAGAAGCAATACTTGGGGTAGCTGACCTGAATACTGCCCTTGCCGAATCTGCGATTCCTAATACCAATGTCTCGGCTGAAATTGCAGGATATGAATTATTGGAGGGGTATGAAGAGATGGGCAACGCGATTGCTGCTCGCGGCCAATTAGAACAAAATCCAAATATTCCAGCCCTTAGAGATGAATATAATGCCGATTTGGTTGTCTTGTTCCAAGTCATGGATTTCTTTTCAGATGGCGTGCAACTAGGCGGAATAGCAATGATAAATGATGGCCGATTTACAGGTGGTGTACCAGACGTGAATATGGTTTTTAGTGTGATTGATACAGAAGCTCCGCCAGATATTTTTGCCCATGAAATAGGACACTTACTTGGCTGTCGACATTTAAAGGAAGATGACCCACACGGATTTGCTAATGCTTATGAAATATGCACATTGCCAATATCTGGTGAGGGGCAAAATTTTTGTGCCCAATATATGAGTACTGTCATGGACGGGAACGCTGGTGTAAGCAGGGTATTGAGATTTTCTAATCCGGAAGGACTTTATCAGGAATTTGCCACTGGCACAGAAGATCATAATAATGCTAGAATGATAGCCCAGACAGCTTGCCCGATTAGTCTATTTGGAGGTATGGTGGAGGGCGGATTTGCAGACCCCCCTTTTAATGCCAATGCCACTGGGCCATTGTATATTTATCACGATAATATCGGTTCTTTTACTTATTCCTCTTACTATGAAGGCTGTCAAGACGGCATTGTTGAGTATCACTGGGAAATTAGCTGGGATCATCAGAATACCTTTCAGACGCTGTCTTATGAGGAAGATGCTATTCTACAGGCTGTAGATGTTCCTCAGAACCAACCGACTGGCTTCATCAGACTGACTGCTAGTTGTACCGAAGAGCCGGATGAGGTTGTCAGGGTATTACAGCTCACTAACTGGAGTGCATGGAATTTGAAAATTGACCCAAACGGAGAGGACTCCTATGCAGTTAGGTCTAGCAGAAGAGTAAAAGCTGGGCGTATATCTGAAACCAGTGATGAAGGTGCTTTAAGTATTTTCCCTAATCCTGTGAAGAATATCCTAT
>NZ_JPOS01000121.1 GCF_000759025.1 Phaeodactylibacter xiamenensis
CGTTTTTCGGATCAGTCCCCGTAAATTGCGCAACAACTCATAAGCCAGGCACGACAGCATAAGCCGGAAGAAGTTGGCACTGAAACGATGGCAACTGAGCCGGTCTGAAAAACACATGTTCTTCACTTCCTTGATCCGGTTTTCAGAGGCCTCTCCGCGTTGCACATAAAAATCTTTGTATAGCTCTTCGGCATCGTCGTCGGCAAAGTTGCTAACGATAAAACGCAGATTCATGCCTTTGCCCGTCGATTCAATTTTGGCATATACTTGCTGAGGGTTATCCCAGGAATCAGCCTGGTAACTGAAGGGCCCTACAAACTTTTGATGCCGGGCCCCCTTTTGCCCATAGTGCTTATTGACCCAGTCATAAGATTTCCGGACCGCCGCTTTCAGGCGGGGGTTAGATGTAAGGCCAATGCAAAAATCAAGGTCTTGCTCCTCCACTACCTCATAAAAACCAGGGCAGGAAAAGCCGCCATCAGCCCGGACGATGATTTGAATATCCCCAAAGCGCTGGCGGATTTTCCTGGCGATTACCCGCAAAAACCTGTCATTCCATTTATTGGAGTGTACGTTGCCGGGGCGCAATACCGGCAGGATGATTTGCCCCGTTTCCCCATCTATATAAAACAGCTCATTGAGCATCCACTGCCAGTAGTAGCCGTGAAACAAACTGCCCTGCTGATCTCCATGGGTAGGGTCGTCGGTACAATCCACATCAATGATCACATACTCTTTATCAGTGGGCAAACTAGCCACATACCGGTCAACCCACCACTCAGCCAGCCGGTACACGGCGCCCATGTTCAGGCTGTTTTCCAGGCGGCTCAGCGTTGGTTGAGAACACAAGCCGTTATCCATTAGAGCTTTCAGCAAGGGGTCTTCCTTGAGGTAATCTACATCATTACAATCTTCGTAACCGCAAGCCAGCAGCATTACCCGTTGCATTATCAGCTCTTCAACACTGTAAGTGATCAGCTCAGGGTCGCGCCGGTCGGGGACCTGCTCACTGAACGCTTTGATCAATTTTGATCTTCTCGCCAGTTTGTACAGAAGGCTAAAGCCTCCATCTGAGCTGGTTTCCTGGCCCGAAAAATCGAAGGTGTATTGTTTTTTATTCTGATAAAAAGCCGTATTTTTATTACTCATTTTTGGGTATGGAGTTTTTATATTTTTTGAAGCCTAAGCAACTCTAATATAAGAACTTATACCCTTTTTTTATGCCTTGCCGTGAATAATCCGGGTTAGGCTTACTTAGTATTCTTACTTTCATTGCTTTGATAGTTGGTTTAATAAAACCAGGGATAATACTAAAATGGGATAAAAAACCGACAAGGCTTAAAGTCTTCGGATATTGGGTTTTATCCTTAGTAGTCATAGGAGTTTTAGGAGTGATCACAACAGATGAAGAAGAAGTAGCTAGAACAAGAATTGTTGCTGCCAATAGTTATATTGAAAAGAAAGAGTATGATTTGGCAAAATCCAGCCTAGATTTGATTAAAGTAGAAAACAAATATTATTCAGAAGCTCAAGAGTTATTAGCCAAAGTAGATAGCTTAATTGCAATTAGTGAAGAAGAAGAAAGATTAGCAAAACTAGAAGAAGAAAGATTAGCTGCAGAGGAGGATAAGGTGAAATTTAAGGAACAATTGGAGAGGGAATTAAAGTCTATTGACGAAGGTATAAACTTTAGTAAATATAGGGGGTCAATCGAAAATATTCAAATTGAATTAGTTTTATTTGGTACTTGGGCAAAGAATATTAAAGAAGGAGAGGAATCTGAAGATAAAGAGATTCAGGCCTTAGCAAAAAAATTAAAATCAAGAGTTATAAGAATTCAAGCAAAGGAGTTTCCTTTAATGAGGAAAGATTATGCAAAAGTCGTAGCAAACAAAATGTGGGAAAATGATATTGACGTTTCTTCAAGTGGTTCAGGTCATACAAGGATTAATTTCACAGGTGGAATATTTGCTGCAAATAAAAATAAACAAGACTTTCAAAATCAACTTCACGAAATTCTAAAAATGCTAAGGTTTCAACAAGCTAGATATCGTTGGTATAAAGGACAAAATGAATATACGTACTGGGATATAAAACCTGCTAAAGACACAGATTTAGTTGAATTTTAAAAAATAGGAAAGTAATTAAGGTTACCGTTTTTTATAGGACACATAATTTCATTACTTCTAATTTTAAGAAAAGTGGAAAACAAGGCGGAAGGGAACAATGGCTACATGCCATGCCGGTAAAAATCTTCGAAAGAAAAATAGAGGTTGAAAAACCCGCGCAGGCATCAAAAGCCAGGCTTCGCCAATTTGGTCTTTTGCTGCCTGCGCTAGCATTTGTGAAATGAGACGAAAATGGTAAATTTAGAGTCCGGCACGTCACGTAGCCTGGCCGTTATGGGGTACCGCATGAGAATTGGCATTCTATGGAATTGAAAATATGAATTGTCCCGCCTCGAAAATGAAAACTCAGAATTGGGAATTATCCGGAAATCAAGAACTTGAGTTCCAAATCGGGTAAATGAAATTTTGAAAGGCGGGTAAAGGTCCTGTCGAGTATTGTATTTTTTACGGTGAATCAGATAGAAAACGAAAAATTTGGATTCTTAAGATTAGCCGGGCCCATCTTGAAAAATGAGATTGGTTTTTTCAGAAGGAGTTTGAGTTTAGGCGGCTTTTGAAATAGAAATCAAGAATTTGAATTTCGTCCAAAAACAGAATTTGGGAATCTGGAGATTTTGAAACGGAGAACGTTGATTGAATCAATTTGACAATCTAAGTTCAGAGATCAAAAACTCAAGATTTGGAGAATCTGAAACTGATTTTGATGAATTTAGGAGATTGAATCCAGTAAATTGAAGAGATCAAAAATCAGGTTGAATCTTCTGGAAATTGAGGCCTGAATCCTGAACCAGATTGATTATTGTCCGATTTTTGGTTGATTTTAGATTCAAGAAGATCAAATTGAAGAATCAAGATTTTGAAACTGAATCAACTGAAAATCAAGGAATTGAAATCAGTTGAAAAGAATTGAATAGCCG
>NZ_JPOS01000122.1 GCF_000759025.1 Phaeodactylibacter xiamenensis
GTCCAGAATTTGAAATGGGCCCTTTTTTTGAAACGGTGAAAAGAATAAAGCGGCAACCCATAACAATGGCTACACTCAAGCTGGGTAAAAATCTACGATTGAAAAATCAGGAATGAAAGTCCGCTGCAGGCATCAAAAGCCTGGCTTCGCCAGTTTCGTCTTTTGCTGCCTGCGCTAGTATTGGTGAAATCGAACGAAAAGAGTAAATTTAGAATCCCAGCCTGCGCGTAGCCGGGCCGTTACCACCCATTATAAAAAAAAAACAATGAATCAATTGAAAGGCGAGAGTAAAAGTGGATATTTAAAAGTAGATGGTATTCATAGTATTTATTATGAGGAGCATGGTAATGAATCAGGGGAAACTATATTGTTTATACATGGAGGGCCGGGAATTGGATGTTCCAAAAGAGATTTACAGTTCTTTGATTTGAATGCAGTGAATGTGATATTATTTGATCAGAGAGGATGTGGAAAAAGTATTCCTAAACAAGAGCTGGATGAAAACACAACACCTAGAATAATACAAGACATAAATAACCTTTTGGTTCACCTTAAAAAGGAGAGGGTATATTTATTTGGAGGATCTTGGGGCAGCACTGTTGCTTTATTATTTGCGATCAAAAACCCTGAAAAAGTAAAAGGGATGATCTTAAGAGGGGTATTTGCTGCGACAAGGGAAGAGCGGGAATTTTTTGAAACAGGAGGTATAAGGTCAATATTTCGAAATAAATGGGAAAGGTATGAATCAAAAGTCCCAGATGAATATAAAAAGGATGTTTCAACCTACTATTTTAGAAAAATACTTAACGGGAATAAGTATGAACAAAAAGAGTTAGCATACGAGCTCAATTATTATGGAATTTCAGTGTCAAGTATGGATAGCGATACAAAAAAGATAAGGTCAAAGTTAGAAAAAAGCGATTACCTGACAAGGGCAATTTTATTGTCTCACTACTCTCTAAATAATTTTTTTATGCCAGATAACTATATTTGGGACAACATAAAATGCATTAATAATATCCGAATAATGATAATTCATGGAAGAAATGATTATGTGACGCTACCGAAATATGCTGTTAGACTACACAGTCAATTAAAAAGAGCAAAACTTCACTTGGTAAATGGAGGACATTCACCATTTGACAAAGAATTAAAAGAGCAACTAATGAAGTCTGTAAATGAATTGATAAATGAAACGGGTGGTAACAATGGCTACATGCCATGCCGGTAAAAATCTTCGAGAGGAAAATAGAGATTGAAAAACCCGCGCAGTCAGCAAAAGCCAGGCTGCGCCAATTTGGTCTTTCGCTGCCTGCGCTAGCATTTGTGAAATGAAATGAAAATAGTAAATTTAGAGTCCGGCACGTCACGTAGCCGGGCCGTTATGGGGTACCGCATGAGAATTGGCATTCTATGGAATTGAAAATATGAATTGTCCCGCCTCGAAAATGAAAACTCAGAATTGGGAATTATCCGGAAATCAAGAACTTGAGTTCCAAATCGGGTAAATGAAATTTTGAAAGGCGGGTAAAGGTCCTGTCGAGTATTGTATTTTTGTAAACATTCAGCCGCTTTAGACAAAGTTAAAATAAAATACGATATTTAATCCCATGGAACCGTCTGCACTGAATAACCTACTATCCAAGCTGCCGCCTGACATTAGCCAGGTGGTCAGGGTTATTATTTCTATGCAGCAAGAAACCATATCCCAGCGCGACGAAACGATCCGGACATTAGAGCAGCGCATCAAAGAACTGGAAGCCCAGCTCAACCAAAACAGCCGGAACAGTTCTCGACCGCCGAGCAGTGATGGCCCTACGAAGTCACGCACAACAACCCAAAAAAGTAAGAAAGGCAGGAAACCCGGTGGACAGCCAGGGCATAAGGGCACTACTTTGAAGATGGTGCCCAGCGCCGAGGCGAAGATTGAGGATCATTACCCAAAGGCTTGCTCTGGTTGCGGCGCAGATTTATCGGGGCAGCCAAGCTTGGGGTTTGACCGCCGTCAGGTCTTCGATATCCCCCCAATTGAGATACAAGTCACAGAGCACCGTGCACACCGCGCCAGCTGTTCCTGCTGTGGGGTGCGCACGCAGGGGCTCTTCCCCGCCGAAGCTACGAATAATGCGGTGTACGGCCCCAACCTGCGGACATTTGCCAGCTACTGCATGTCATACCAATTGCTGCCTTACGGACGCACGGCAGAACTGCTGTCCGATTTTTTAGGGCAGCCAATAAGCGAAGGGACGCTAGACAATATGCTTTCAGAGGCTTGCTGCCAACTGGACAGCTTCAGCGAACAAATAATAAGGCGCTTTCAACAAGAGGAGGTAGCAGGCTTTGACGAAACAGGCGTGCGCGCGCAAGGGCAGGCTTATGCCCATGTGGCCAGCGGCAGCGCCCATACTTACTTCTTTCTTGGAAAGCGGGGCTATGCTACGATGGACGAAATGGGCATCTTGCCAGGTTTTAAAGGCATTGCAGTGCATGACCGCTACGCTAACTACTTCGGCTATGACTGCCAGCATAGCCTGTGCAATGCCCATTTACTGCGCAACTTACAAGCCGTCATTGACGAGCATAATGATTACTGGGCCCGGCAACTGCAGGAACTGCTCAAAAACATCAATAAAGCAGTAAAACGGGCAAAAGCGAAGGGCAAAGATGCGTTTTCTTCCAGCCACTGCGCACAGTACCGCCAACGATACATGACCTGGGTACAACAGGGGCTAAAACTGCACCCTGCTGTAAATGGGGATGGCACAAAAGGGCCGCCTAAGCAAACCAAAACCCACAACCTCCTTATGGCCTTAAAAGAATATGCCAGCGAGGTGCTCCGTTTTCTGTACGACTTCCGGGTCCCTTTTGACAACAACAGGGCGGAGCGGGACATAAGGATGCTAAAAGTGAAAATGAAAATATCCGGTTTCTTTCACAGCATAGAGACTGGCAACCGCTTCTTGCGTATCAGGGCTTTCTTATCGACAGCCACTAAACAGGGATACTCCGCTTTTGAGGCTATGAAAAAACTCTTCACTGCCCAAACTGAGCCATTCGTATCGAATTTGCTCTGGGGCGATT
>NZ_JPOS01000123.1 GCF_000759025.1 Phaeodactylibacter xiamenensis
AATCGCCCCAGAGCAAATTCGATACGAATGGCTCAGTTTGGGCAGTGAAGAGTTTTTTCATAGCCTCAAAAGCGGAGTATCCCTGTTTAGTGGCTGTCGATAAGAAAGCCCTGATACGCAAGAAGCGGTTGCCAGTCTCTATGCTGTGAAAGAAACCGGATATTTTCATTTTCACTTTTAGCATCCTTATGTCCCGCTCCGCCCTGTTGTTGTCAAAAGGGACCCGGAAGTCGTACAGAAAACGGAGCACCTCGCTGGCATATTCTTTTAAGGCCATAAGGAGGTTGTGGGTTTTGGTTTGCTTAGGCGGCCCTTTTGTGCCATCCCCATTTACAGCAGGGTGCAGTTTTAGCCCCTGTTGTACCCAGGTCATGTATCGTTGGCGGTACTGTGCGCAGTGGCTGGAAGAAAACGCATCTTTGCCCTTCGCTTTTGCCCGTTTTACTGCTTTATTGATGTTTTTGAGCAGTTCCTGCAGTTGCCGGGCCCAGTAATCATTATGCTCGTCAATGACGGCTTGTAAGTTGCGCAGTAAATGGGCATTGCACAGGCTATGCTGGCAGTCATAGCCGAAGTAGTTAGCGTAGCGGTCATGCACTGCAATGCCTTTAAAACCTGGCAAGATGCCCATTTCGTCCATCGTAGCATAGCCCCGCTTTCCAAGAAAGAAGTAAGTATGGGCGCTGCCGCTGGCCACATGGGCATAAGCCTGCCCTTGCGCGCGCACGCCTGTTTCGTCAAAGCCTGCTACCTCCTCTTGTTGAAAGCGCCTTATTATTTGTTCGCTGAAGCTGTCCAGTTGGCAGCAAGCCTCTGAAAGCATATTGTCTAGCGTCCCTTCGCTTATTGGCTGCCCTAAAAAATCGGACAGCAGTTCTGCCGTGCGTCCGTAAGGCAGCAATTGGTATGACATGCAGTAGCTGGCAAATGTCCGCAGGTTGGGGCCGTACACCGCATTATTCGTAGCTTCGGCGGGGAAGAGCCCCTGCGTGCGCACCCCACAGCAGGAACAGCTGGCGCGGTGTGCACGGTGCTCTGTGACTTGTATCTCAATTGGGGGGATATCGAAGACCTGACGGCGGTCAAACCCCAAGCTTGGCTGCCCCGATAAATCTGCGCCGCAACCAGAGCAAGCCTTTGGGTAATGATCCTCAATCTTCGCCTCGGCGCTGGGCACCATCTTCAAAGTAGTGCCCTTATGCCCTGGCTGTCCACCGGGTTTCCTGCCTTTCTTACTTTTTTGGGTTGTTGTGCGTGACTTCGTAGGGCCATCACTGCTCGGCGGTCGAGAACTGTTCCGGCTGTTTTGGTTGAGCTGGGCTTCCAGTTCTTTGATGCGCTGCTCTAATGTCCGGATCGTTTCGTCGCGCTGGGATATGGTTTCTTGCTGCATAGAAATAATAACCCTGACCACCTGGCTAATGTCAGGCGGCAGCTTGGATAGTAGGTTATTCAGTGCAGACGGTTCCATGGGATTAAATATCGTATTTTATTTTAACTTTGTCTAAAGCGGCTGAATGTTTACAAATTGAGACCAGTTTTCAAGATCAATTTGAGATCATCAGAATCAGGGGATTGGTTTAAAAAGATTGAAAAATCGGTAAAAACGGTAAAAACGGCCCTTTGGGAGTATCCAGAATCGGTAAACCGGTCGCTTTTATAGGTTTACGAATAATAAAAATGGAAGCACCCAACACAGTGCAGCCGACAATACTCCGCTGCGCTGCGTACTGCGGCTGCACGTTCCCGTTCTCGGAAATTCGAATAATTTTAAACGATGAGCGTAAATCAACCTAAATTCATAATGGTTTTCGAAATTAAATTTCTAATTTATCTACTGTCAATTGTTTTGATAACCCCTTACCTCTCTTATTCAAACAATGGTCATGGCAAAGAAAGGATACTTATTCAATCAAGTGATACTAGTCTAAAAAGTGATTCTCTAATTCTTGATTTATCATTTATAGATCTAGCTGAGGTACCGGATTCAGTGTTCAAAATGATACATTTGGAGGAGTTACATTTAACGAAAAACCAAATCTCATTAATCCCTTCAGAAATAGGATTACTCCAAAACTTGAGGACTTTAAGGCTATATTCAAATAAAATTGAGTTTTTACCAGAAGAGATTGGATACTTAAATAAATTGGAAACCTTAGATTTAAGTTGGAATCCAATAAAACGACTTCCTAAAACTATAGGTAACCTAAAAAGATTAAAGATTTTGGCATGGAATGCAGATTCCAATATCGAATCTTTTGAAGGTATTCAGCACCTAGATAGCCTAGAAACCTTACAAGTAGCATACAATTTATTAGAGGAAATACCAAAAGAGGTGTTCGAGCTTGATAGGCTAATCGTACTAGATTTATCAATGAACAGAATTGAAGATATTCCAGAAGAGATCACTAATCTATCTATGTTGGAAGTATTAAGGCTTACTAATAACCGGTTAACAAAATTCCCTAAATCAATTTGTGAGCTGCCGAATTTGAAAGAGTTTTCAATTTCTGCCCGAAATCAGGTCTACGAAATTCCAAGAGAGATTAAAAATCTTTCATCTCTATTAAATCTAGAGGTCTCATCGACAGGATTAAAGGTAATTCCAAGTGAAATATGCGATTTAAGTAAACTAGAGCGATTGTATTTATCAAGTAACGAAATTGAATCTTTACCGGAAGAGATTGGTAAATTGAAAAACCTTAAGGAATTAAATCTATTTAATAATAAGTTGAATGCTTTTCCAAGTGGAATAATTGAGTTAACTAAATTGGAGATACTTGACATTGGATCAAATACAATTGATAATATTCCAGATAACATTTCTGAGTTGAAGAATTTAAGGATTCTCGGACTCAGAAATTTGGGACTTGAAAATTTACCCCTAGGTATACATGAATTAAGAGGATTGCAGAGATTAGATTTAGGAGGGAATAATATTCCTCTAGATCAAGTAACTGTTTTTAAAGAGAATAATCCTCAATGTAGAGTTATTGGACTTTAGGAATCTGAAATAACCGAGAACAATGGCTACATGCCATGCCGGTAAAAATCTTCGAGAGGGAAATAGAGATGAAAAGCCGCTGCGCTGGCATTTGTGAAATGGAACGAAAATGGTAAATTTAGAGTCCGGCACGTCACGTAGCCGGGCCGTTCTGCGCAACACAATAATCTAATAAAATTCTAATAAAAATCTAGTATTTCGTTTTTCGTCCTTATCTTGTAAGTGCTAAAAGATGAAATATGGATAGTAAACTTCAACTAGACTTTAAATCAACTCAATATGTAATTAAAGAAATTGCATATATTGATTCGTTTAAAGGGAAATGGACTGGATTAGAGATCAAAGAATCCAAATTACTTAAAGAACTCAAGCAGATTGCGACGATAGCAAGTATTGGTTCATCCACAAGAATTGAAGGTTCAACTCTGACTAATGAAGAAGTAGAAAAACTGCTATCAAATCTTTCTATGAGTCAACTTAAAGAAAGAGATGAACAAGAGGTTTTTGGATACTATGAAGTATTAGAATTGATATTGGAATCATACTCAGAAATTGGGCTGACAAAAAACAATATTCATCATTTACACAAAATTCTGTTAAAGGCAAGCTCAAAGGATGAATATCATAGAGGCAATTATAAAAGGGTTACAAATAAGGTGGTGGCAAAATATCCAGGAGGAAGCGAAAGAGTAATATTTAATACCACTGATCCAAGTAAGGTCGATTTAGAGATGGATGCAATAATCGAGTGGACCAATAAGAATTTGGAATCAAAAGAATATCACCCGTTGATAGTTATTTCAACATTTACTTACGAATTTTTATCAATTCACCCTTATCAAGATGGAAATGGAAGATTATCTCGATTACTCACTACTCTTCTATTGCTTAGAAATGGATATGATTTTATGAATTATGCTTCAATGGAGACAGAGATAGAGAAAAGAAAGAAAGAATATTATGGAGTCTTGATGGATGGACAAAAAGACAGATATACGAATAAAGAGAATATATCAAATTGGATAATATACTTTTTAAAAATGCTGCATGAAGCTATAGATATTTTAGAATCACGATTTGCAGACATAAAGAATTCTAAATCATATTTGTCTCATAGGCAAGCGAAAATTATGGAATTCATTAAGAATAATGAGCCGGTTAAAATATCTGATATTAGTAAACATATGATAGAGGAATCAATCCACACGATAAGAAAAGATATTGTTTATTTAAAAAATGAAAACTTACTTAGGCAAGTGGGGAAAGGACGATCAACAATCTATTATTATAAAGAATAATGCGCAGAACAATGCATACCCGTCCATACTCCGCAAAGCTCCGTACGGCGGGTATGCGGACCGTTATGGGGTACCGCATCAGAATTGGCATCCTATGGAATTGAAAATATGAATTGTCCCGCCTCAAAAAAGGAACTCAGAATCAGGTAATTGTCCTGAAATCGAGAATTGATTTTCATATCGGGCAATTGAAATTTTAAAAGGCGGGCAAAGATCCTATCGAGTATTGTATTCTTTACGGTGAATCGGACAGAAAACGAAAAACTTGGATTCTTAAGATTAACCGGGCCCATCTTGAAAAATGAGATTGGTTTTTTCAGGTGAGATTTACGTTTAGGCGGCTTTTGAAATAGAAATGAGGAATTTGAATCTCGTCCAAAAACAGAATTTGGGAATCAGGAATCTGGAGATTTTGAACTGGAAAACGTTGATTGAATCAATTTGAAAACCTAAGGTCAGGAACCAAAAATTCAAGATTTGGAGAACCTGAAACTGATTTTGATGAATTTGTGAGATTGAATCCAGTAAATTGAATAGATCAAAAATCAGGTTGAATCTTCTGGAAATTGAGATCAGAATCCGGAAATAGGTTGATTGTCGTGAGATTTTTGGTTGATCAGAGATAAGAACTGAGCAAATTGGAGAATCAGAATCCTTAAATTGAATCAATTGAAAACCAAGAGATTAAAATCAGTTGAAAAGA
>NZ_JPOS01000124.1 GCF_000759025.1 Phaeodactylibacter xiamenensis
CAAATTGGAGAATCAGAATCCTTAAATTGAATCAATTGAAAACCAAGAGATTAAAATCAGTTGAAAAGAATTGAATAGCCGCCTTTTGGTTGGTCCAGAATTTGAAATGGGCCCTTTTTTTGAAACGGTGAAAAGAATAAAGCGGCAACCCATAACAATGGCTACACTCAAGCTGGGTAAAAATCTACGATTGGAAAAAGAGAATGAAAAGGCCGCTGCAGTCAGCAAAAGCCAGGCTTCGCCAGTTTCGCCTTTTGCTGCCTGCGCTAGTATTGGTGAAATCAAACAAAAAGAGTAGATTTAGAATCCCAGCCTGCGTGTAGCCGGGTCGTTGCAGGCAATTTTTAGAAAAATCATATATTAGCTTTTAAAACTTTTGAAATGAAGCTAGAGCAGATTTTAAACTACGTGAACTCTTTTGAAAAGAACCCTTTCTTAAAGGTCATCGATAGTATTATTTCGAATAATCCAAAAGAACATAAAGAGGTTGATCGAATCTTAAATGAATTAGACGGTCAAATAAAGAATGCTGATAATAAGAGTGTTGCCCAAATTCTAAATCTTGTCGAAGATGAGTTTGCAGATCATATCAAGGAAGAGTTTTTAAATACTACATCTCAGCTAGATATTCTAATCGACATAATCATTCGAGACGGTAATTCTCTGATGAAGAGAGAATGGTTAGGTAAACTGTACGAAAAGGAAATCCAAAAGATCAAGAAGCGGATAAAATCTTTTGAAAAGAGTTTTGACGAGGAAGATAAAGACCCTAGGAATAGAGATTACGTAATTTATAAGAAGTGTTTAGAAACCGCATATAAAAATGATAGAGAGCATAATCAGGAAAGTAAAATCACGAGAGATGAACAATCAATTCTGAATACTTTAGCCTCATCTTTAGAGCTGTCACACGAGGAAATAAAGTTGATTAACTACTTAATCGTCCCATTACAAAAGATTGATGTCGATGAGATTATTAAGTATTTGTCCTCAACAGGTGTGATTTTTTATTCGAGAAAAAACCATCAAGTTTATGTTGCGGATGAGGTCATCAGAATATTGAGAAAAATCAGAGGAAAAGATGTTTCTGAAAAAGTCTTCAGAAAGGTGCTTAAGAAACTCAAAGATAGCCATATTAACCAACTAGCAAGAAAGCACAGTATAGATAGAAAGCTTTCAAGAGAAGAAAAGATAAAAGAAATACTGAACGAAGGGATAACTTTAACATCAGCTTTGATCAATGGTATATTCAGGGATGATGTAAACAAAACGGAGCGAAGAGCTACAATTAACGAGTTGATAGAAAAACGCCTAAGAATTGATGAAAAGATAAAAGGGGCTTCACTGGAAGCAAAGGTTGAAAACCTGATAACTTACTTTAAGAACCGTGAAAAGGATGGAGCTCTAACTATATCAGTGAATGGATATGAAAAGCTCCTGAAAGATGTAAAAGGCCATATCCCTAAGCTTAATAGCATAGTGAGAGAAGAATTTGAACTTCAAGAAGAAGATGTGTTAAAGGCTAAGTTTCTTCTGATGTATAATATCAGACCAAGCGACGTTCTTTACTTATTGACGGATGATGAAGTAAAAGATTTTTGTAATGCTCAATCAATATCTATACGAGGAAATGAGATACAAAACGTTCTTGATGAGTATAAAGATGTTGAAAATTTATTTATCGAGAATTATGAATTGATAGCGAGAAGGGATTTCAACTCACTCCAGGAAAATGGATTAGATGTCAAAGAAGCTGAAATAGGAGTTAAGTTCGAAGAAGTAACGAAATCAATTCTAAAGAAGTTAGGGTTCAATGTTGATGACGACTTAAGAGATTCGGTCAATACATCTAAAGACAAAGCTGATATAATCCTAAATGAGGGAGAGAACAGCCTTATAATTATTGAGTGTAAGTCTATAAAGGAGAAAGGTTACAATAAGTATTCCTCTGTGGCACGACAAGTTAAATCATACAAAAACAATGCAGAGAAAAAGGGATATGAGGTGATGAAGATATTCATTGTAGCCCCAGAATTTACGGACGAATTTATCAACGATTGTACACTTGATTATGAGTCAAACCTTTCATTGATTACGGCTGATACTCTGATAGAAATATATAATGTGTTTAAAGAATTTGGGCATAAATCATTACCAATATCTCTATTGATGAGAGATGTTTTGATTGATAAGGAAAGGGTTCTTAAATCATTAGAAAAATAGAAACTGCCTGCAACAATGGCTACATGTCATGCCGGTAAAAATCTTCGAGAGGAAAATGGAGATGGAAAAGCCGCTTCGCTAG
>NZ_JPOS01000125.1 GCF_000759025.1 Phaeodactylibacter xiamenensis
TTTAGAATCCCAGCCTGCGCGTAGCCGGGCCGTTCCATGCTATTAAGAAAAAAGGAACTTATCAGCATCCAAAGAAAGTTAGAAAATAGTCTAACAAATTGAACATGAAGATATCGGAAAATACAATTGAACATTTAAAATTAGTAATAACAGGAGATTCAGAGTTTACTCCTTATTTAAGCGGTCCAAATTTGGTTAAACTATTCAATAGGTACGGATACAATCTTACTTATGGTCAAGGATTTCCTTCGAGACATATTTTTGCAGAAGATAGGTTAAGAGAAATGAATGATACAGATCAGTTGAAACCTCTAATTGAAGAAATCTTGGATGTACGAAACTTTATTGGACAAGAGGACAAATTGGATTCTGCAATAAATCACGTAAATAGTTTTTTGAGATTTGATGGATACAAACTAAAAAAGAACGGAGAATTCTATAAGGTATATGACGATACAGGAAGTTTGGTAGAAGCAGAAACTATCGAAACTTTAAGCCACGAATTCGTGAATGAACAAATTGGAAAGTGTAATGATAAAATTACCTCAGGAGATTACAATGGAGCAATAACAAATGCTCGGTCATTAACAGAAGCCGTATTTATAGAATTAGTAGAAGAATTGACAGGTAAAGAAATGAATTATAAAGGAGACTTGACTCAATTGTATAAATCTGTAAAGAAGGAACTAAAACTGAATATAGATAAAGACCAAATGCCAGATTCTATTATTCAGATTCTTTCGGGACTAAATTCAATCGTAAATGGATTAGCAGGAGTAAGTAATATTTATGGTGACAGACATGCAACAAAATTAAAACCATCAAAACACCATGCTAAATTAGCAGTAAATTGTGCAATATCAATTTGTGACTTTGTAATAGATTCGAAAGAATATCAATCAAATAAAGAAAAATAGAAACAGCATGGAACACAGTGCAGCCGACAATACTCCGCTACGCTGCGTACTGCGGCTGCACAACCC
>NZ_JPOS01000126.1 GCF_000759025.1 Phaeodactylibacter xiamenensis
TCCATAGAATGCCAATTCTGATGCGGTACCCCATAACGGGTTGTGCAGCCGCAGTGCGTAGCGCAGCGAAGCATTGTCGGCTGCACTGTGTTCTTCGCCGTTTGTTCAACTTAATTTCTATACTTCTTTTTGGGCTCTGCGGCCATACCTAATGGAAAATCCAACTGCTTAAGCTTTCTTTTTTTGACCCATTCTTTTACTAAAATTGGTAATCTTGAAGTAACCTCTTTTCCTATAATAATTTCTGTAATTATCCCCATATGCAACATATCTATCATCCTACACAAGTAAGATTTCCCTTGAATCCACCAAGTATAATATGCATCAACAAAAAGATAATGCCCCACTTTTTTGCCAAGATTAGATTCAACTTCTTTTAATTCCATTCCATCTAGAAGAGATTCATATACTCCATCGGCAACTCTACTACCAAATGAGGTTGTAAAATAGTATTCTTTAATTTCCCATAATGCAATTGGATCAACTATACTAGGGTAAGCTCCATCAACTGTTCTTGACAAGATTCTAGATGGATAATTGTTCTCAGTAAACATCGCCAGCTTTCTTGGGTCATGATCAAAATCAGTTCCCCTTAGACCTTGTTCAATAAGCATATTGATGATTGACGTAAAATATGCAATAACCTTCTTATTACCTTTTTGTTTGTTCATTGGAAAAGGAATAGTTGGCTTGATTGCTTCTTTTAAACGATTGAATTCTTGTTCGGCTACACTGAAATCCATCAGATTCCCTTCAACCTCATTATTTAACACATCGGCTCGATATTGAAGGTATGATTCCATTTTTAAACACATCTCTGTAGGCTTCCCATCCTTTTTCATCACAAAATCAGTATTAAACGATTCCGATTTAAAAAAGTCAATTATTTCCTGATAGGTAAAGGCTTTCACTTGAGGAATAGCCGTTTTCTTTTTGGCCAAAAACTCTTTAATCTTCTTTATTTCAGGAGGTACAGTTATGTTATCCTTTAGTTTTAATCCTCTTGGTAATGAGTCACTATACCCCTTTTGATTTGATAGGTATTTAATATTAGCCCAAAACTCTAATGGTAGATTAGTAAAATTAGGATTCGCCTTCATATAATCTTTTTTCAAATTCCTTGATGAACTCTGTTAGGGAGATACCTAAAGCTTCGACAATTTTTTTTAATTCGATTATGTCTATTCTTCGTTCTCCATTTTCCATTTTGCTGATAAATGATTGAGGAACATTAAGCTTACTTGCAAGATCAATTTGTCTCATGCCGACACCAACTCTTAAACTGTATAAAGTCTTAAGCAGTATCTTATGCTCTTTGCTATGTAAGCTCTTATCCATTGCTAACAAAAGTAAATCCTAATTCAGGATATACCATATTAGGATATTAGCACACTTTGCTTTATCTTGCATAAAAATTTAAGCCATGCAGCTATCATTAGATAACAAGTTCGCAACTTATATACCTCCTAAATCCCAATTATTAAAATGGGTAGGAAATAAACAGAGGTTTGCAGGTGAAATTGCGAAATTTTTTCCTGTTAAATTTAATACCTTCTATGAACCTTTTATTGGAAGTGGAGCTGTTATTGCCACTGTATCACCTCGAAATGGTGTTGGCTCAGATGCATTCAAACCTTTAATGGATATCTGGAAAAAATTACAGTCTAATCCAAATGAACTAATTGAATGGTATGCCGTACGAAGGAATAGATTAGAAAAAGAAGATAAGAAAACTGTTTATGAGGACATAAAAGCTTCTTTTAATGCTAATCATAATGGGGCAGACTTTCTTTATCTTACTAGGTCATGCTACGGTGGAATAATTCGATTCCGAAAATCAGATGGTTATATGAGTACTCCATGCGGGGTCCATACCCCTATATCCGTCAAAACATTTAGTAAAAGGGTTAAAGAATGGAATTTAAGGCTTAGAAATGTTGCCTTTCTTAATATAGACTACAAAGATGCTTTTGATATGGCTAAGGAAGGCGACCTTATTTATTGTGATCCTCCTTACAGTCATAGTCAAAGCATATTATATGGTGCTCAAGACTTTAAATTATCTGAACTTTTTGAAAAGATCAAAGAAGCCAAAAATAAAGGTGTTAAAGTTGCTCTAAGTATTGACGGTAAAAAGAAATCGGGGAACTATTTATGTGATTTACCAATTCCTGAAAATGTATTTGAGGAAGAAATATTCGTAAGTGTTGGAAGGTCAATGCTAAGAAGATTTCAAATGGAAGGTCAATCATTAGAATCCGAACTCGTTTCAGATCGACTTTTGCTTAATTATTCTGTTTAAAAAATGGCGAAGAACGGGTTGTGCAGCCGCAGTACGCAGCGCAGCGGAGTATTGTCGGCTGCACTATGTTGTGTGCATTTCTCCATTAAAAATACTCATCTTCCATTAGATAATCATCTTCATGTCCAAATTCCCAGAACAATTCACTTCTAAACTTTCGATCTCTTTTAGCCATATACAAAATCAGATCTTTAAATTTTTTGTTATCACAGTTTTCGATCTCATCCTTTAAAATCGAGAAATTATTATCGGTTTCAGGTTCTTGTAAATGACCTTTACCATCTTTTATCCTGTATAAAACAGCTACTTTATGTTTACAATATTCTCCCCAATCATAAGGACAGGTACAAGAATGATCCAATATCTCTTTATCTGTATCCAATTTTATGAAGATCGAGTAAGTATCAGTCCCAATTATTAATGCTGAAAATTCACCCTCTTCCATTTGTTCAAAAGATCGGATATGCTCTTGTTCGTAATAATCGAATCCTCTAGCAATGATTTTGGGTTCAATCAGCTTTTCAAAATTATTGATATTCATACTTCCTAATTGATCTGAATATTAAGTGTCCTGCCCAATCCAGCTTCTACGATTTTTTTCAAGGTCATTAATTCAATGTCTGACTTATTATTCTCTATTCTTGATATGTAATGTTTGCTAGTCCCGCTTTTCTTGGCTAGTTCTTCTTGGGTTAATCCAATTTCTTTACGTGCATGTTTTATCATCATTCCGACAACGATATTTCTCTCATCGTCCGAGACACTATTTTTGTATAAAACAATCGGGTCTAAATCATATGGGTAAAAAACATCATTCCCATTGATATCTTTCCCATAGGTTCCGATATTTTCCCAACCAATAGAGTTATTGATTATCTTGATCTGTCTAAACTTTTCCACATCATTCAATAGTTCAAATCCCGTCTTACCCTCCTTAAGTTTAAAAACTTCTCTGAATAATTTCTCGAAATCTATAATTCTAGACTCTCCATTATTAAATAACAAAGAGACTTTGTAACCACTAATATTATTGATCTTCAAAATTTTTGGAATACTTCTTAAGCCTTTCATAATCATTAAGAATTTGGATTAAACTGATTCCACTTACCCCATAAAAAGTCTTTATGGTCTCCTGCCCATTTTAGCACTTTCTTTCGTTGCTTATTTGGTAGTCTCCCAGCATAAGTTTCTAAAGTTTCAATCAAAAAGACTTCTTCATATTCAGAATAATTAGCATGAAAATGGGGTGGGATATGATCATCATAATAGATCATTATCTTAATGGAATCAATTATGTGGATTGTTGGCATTTGAATAGTTTCTATTGCCAAAGATAAGATTTGTTTACTAAATAGTCAACTTCTAATTGCACACAACGGCCCGGCTACACGCAGGCTGGGATTCTAAATCTACTCTTTTTGTTTGATTTCACCAATACTAGCGCAGGCAGCAAAAGGCGAAACTGGCGAAGCCTGGCTTTTGCTGACTGCAGCGGCCTTTTCATTGTAAACATTCAGCCGCTTTAGACAAAGTTAAAATAAAATACGATATTTAATCCCATGGAACCGTCTGCACTGAATAACCTACTATCCAAGCTGCCGCCTGACATTAGCCAGGTGGTCAGGGTTATTATTTCTATGCAGCAAGAAACCATATCCCAGCGCGACGAAACGATCCGGACATTAGAGCAGCGCATCAAAGAACTGGAAGCCCAGCTCAACCAAAACAGCCGGAACAGTTCTCGACCGCCGAGCAGTGATGGCCCTACGAAGTCACGCACAACAACCCAAAAAAGTAAGAAAGGCAGGAAACCCGGTGGACAGCCAGGGCATAAGGGCACTACTTTGAAGATGGTGCCCAGCGCCGAGGCGAAGATTGAGGATCATTACCCAAAGGCTTGCTCTGGTTGCGGCGCAGATTTATCGGGGCAGCCAAGCTTGGGGTTTGACCGCCGTCAGGTCTTCGATATCCCCCCAATTGAGATACAAGTCACAGAGCACCGTGCACACCGCGCCAGCTGTTCCTGCTGTGGGGTGCGCACGCAGGGGCTCTTCCCCGCCGAAGCTACGAATAATGCGGTGTACGGCCCCAACCTGCGGACATTTGCCAGCTACTGCATGTCATACCAATTGCTGCCTTACGGACGCACGGCAGAACTGCTGTCCGATTTTTTAGGGCAGCCAATAAGCGAAGGGACGCTAGACAATATGCTTTCAGAGGCTTGCTGCCAACTGGACAGCTTCAGCGAACAAATAATAAGGCGCTTTCAACAAGAGGAGGTAGCAGGCTTTGACGAAACAGGCGTGCGCGCGCAAGGGCAGGCTTATGCCCATGTGGCCAGCGGCAGCGCCCATACTTACTTCTTTCTTGGAAAGCGGGGCTATGCTACGATGGACGAAATGGGCATCTTGCCAGGTTTTAAAGGCATTGCAGTGCATGACCGCTACGCTAACTACTTCGGCTATGACTGCCAGCATAGCCTGTGCAATGCCCATTTACTGCGCAACTTACAAGCCGTCATTGACGAGCATAATGATTACTGGGCCCGGCAACTGCAGGAACTGCTCAAAAACATCAATAAAGCAGTAAAACGGGCAAAAGCGAAGGGCAAAGATGCGTTTTCTTCCAGCCACTGCGCACAGTACCGCCAACGATACATGACCTGGGTACAACAGGGGCTAAAACTGCACCCTGCTGTAAATGGGGATGGCACAAAAGGGCCGCCTAAGCAAACCAAAACCCACAACCTCCTTATGGCCTTAAAAGAATATGCCAGCGAGGTGCTCCGTTTTCTGTACGACTTCCGGGTCCCTTTTGACAACAACAGGGCGGAGCGGGACATAAGGATGCTAAAAGTGAAAATGAAAATATCCGGTTTCTTTCACAGCATAGAGACTGGCAACCGCTTCTTGCGTATCAGGGCTTTCTTATCGACAGCCACTA
>NZ_JPOS01000127.1 GCF_000759025.1 Phaeodactylibacter xiamenensis
AATTGGCGTAGCCTGGCTTTGCCCGCCGCAGCGGACTCTTTTCTCTAATTTTTCAATGGAAGATTTTACCCGGCTTGTGTGTAGCCAATGTTCACAGCATTCGCGTTTTATTCGATTTTTACAAAACGAGCGGCCATTTCTCTATTTTCGAAGACGAGATAAGGGGGCTTTTTTCAAGTTTACCCAATCCTCCGATTTTGGACCACCAATTTTCAGGCAAAATGGATACCCTCATTTATTTTATCGCCCGTAAAAACCAACTTAACCCAATGAAAATCACTCAATTATTTTGCCGCTAAATCTATTCAATGCACCTGCGAACCCTCAAGATTCAATCTTATTCGGGCATGAAACCTTATTTGCTCATTGATTTTCATTTACCGTCTGATTTTCATAAGCCCCCTGGACGCGGACTCCTTTCCTGATACCGTATTCTTTTCCATTCAACGGGGCCGCGGTAACTCTTGATCTAATCTTCAATTCAGGCTATCACAATTCTCGTAAACCAACTATAAAACTGTAGAAATCACACCTGCCCCGCCTTAACAGTCCAATTCTCCAATGGACTAACCAATAAACACACATTTTCTGAATATTGATAATCAGGCACTTACCATTTCTTAGGCGGGGAGAATCCTTTTTTCCAAATTCTTACAGATACTGTTTTCTGTTGCGCGATTGTCTGTGAACGGGAACGTGCAGCCGCAGTACGTAGCGCAGCGGAGTATTGCCGGCTGCACTGTGTTCACAGCATTCGCGTTTTATTCGATATTGCCATAACAAGCGGTCATTTCTCTATTTCAGGGACGAGAAAGGGGGCTTTTCCCAAATTTATCCAATTTATTCGTTGAAGACAAACCAATTTTCGGGCGTAACAGCTAACCTCATTTGTTTTATCGCCCGTAAAAACCAACTTAACCCAATGAAAATCATCCAATTATTCTCCTGCTAAATCTATTCAATGCACCTGAGAACCCTCAAAAGTCAATCTTACTCGGGCATGAAACAGTTATTTGCTCGTTGATTTTCATTTACCGTTTTGATTTTCATAAGCCCCTTGGACGCGGGCTCTTTTCCTGATACCGTATTCAATTCCATCGGACGGGGCCGCGGTAATACTTGATCTGATTTTTCAATTCGGGCTATCCCAATTCTTGTAAACCAACTAAAGAACTGTAGATCTTTCCATTTACCCCGCCTTATCAGACTTTTTATCCAATGGACTAACCAGTTTATACCCAGTTTCTGAAAATTTCTACTCGGGCATTTTCAAGTTTCAGGCGGGGAGAATCCTTATTTCAAATTCTTACTGATACATTTCTACAGTTGCGCGATTGTCTGTGAACGGCCCGGCTACGTGACGTGCCGGACTCTAAATTTACTATTTTCGTCTCATTTTACAAATGCTAGTGCAGGCAGCAAAAGGCGATGATGGCGAAGCCTGGCTTTTGCTGCCTGCGCGGGTTTTTCCATCTCCATTTTTCAATCGAAGGTTTTTACCGGCATGGCATGTAGCCATTGTTGGTGGCAGTTTTATTTTTTTACGATTACTTTTTTATAGTGTTTTTCTTCTCCACAAAGCACCTCTAATACATAAATCCCTGAATCATCTATCGTTAAGTCAATTTGTTGAAAGGGTAATTCTCTGAATTTCAATTGATTTTTTAGTCTCCCATCAATCGTATATACGTTGATTTCTCTTATTCCGCTACCGATAAATGTATTATTGTTTCTGAGTCTTATTTTCTCTCCATTTGAAGGGTTGGGAAAAACAGTATAATCCCCAATACTACATCTAATTTTATTCAATTCATCATTTGAATATTCACAGTTCTCCAATTTTGATTCAAATAGTTCTAGTGGATATTCAAATATCAAGTCCTTTTCCGATATTCTACCCCTTACAATATCGTTTTCTATACCCAATGTCACCGTAGAACATAAAACCATTCCAAAACTCCAGTAACGATCTCCTTCTTCATCAGGGTCAATAATATCGAAACCTGTACCTACTTCCATTCCAAGATAAATTTCTGAATTTACCTTAAATCTATATGGGTTTATCTGGCATCCGGCTTCATATATCGATCCAAATAATTTAATCGTATCCGTTACACCTACATCATCTCGAAACTTATTAAAAACCTCTATGTACACTGCTATATTGTTTTCAGAATACTCGACATGGCTTAATACTTTTCCTTTAATAAAGAGTTTTTCTCTGTCCGGTTCACTATTTAAATAATCGCAGAAATATACCCCAGCGCATGAACAACCAATTGAATACTTAATGCTAAAAATTATGAGCGCAAAAATTAGTGTTAGCCTTTTCATTTAGATCTTGAGTTTTAAGTTTATTCTTTTAATTGCCACCAACGGCCCGGGCTACACGCAGGCCGGGATTCCTGAAATTAATCTTTTCATCCCATTTCACCAAAATAGCTGCGGTGGGCAAAGGCGAAATTGGCGTAGCCTGGCTTTGCCCGCCGCAGCGGACTCTTTTTTCTAATTTTTCAATGGAAGATTTTACCCGGCTTGTGTGTAGCCAATGTTCACAGCATTCGCGTTTTATCCCTTTTTTACAAAACAAGCGGCCATTTCTCTATTTTCGAAGACGAGATAAGGGGGCTTTTTTCAAGTTTACCCAATTCTCCGATTTCGGACCACCAATTTTCAGGCATAACTGATACCCTCATTTTGTTTATCGCCCGTAAAAACCAACTTAACCCAATGAAAATCATTCAATTATTCTCCTGCTAAATCTATTCAATGCACCTGCAAACCCTTAAGATTCAATCTTATTCGGGCATGAAACCTTATTTGCTCATTGATTTTCATTTACCGTCTGATTT
>NZ_JPOS01000128.1 GCF_000759025.1 Phaeodactylibacter xiamenensis
TGGGCGGGCACCTCCTGGCCCCGATGGACGGGGTAGAGTTTTTTTCGTCTAGCCAGGTAAGCTGCGAGTACTGCCAGCAAAAGAGAAGCCGCGGCAAGGACAAGGCAGTCCGCTACTCCCATGCTATGTTGGGTGCTGTGATTGTAAAGCCGGGTGCTGGGGAAGTCCTGCCATTGGACTGCGAGCCGATAAACAAGCAAGACGGGCAAAAGAAGAACGACCATGAACTGGTAGCGGCCAATCGGCTGTGGGGCCGCTTGTGGGAACGCCACCCAAACTGGAAGTTCTTGCATGGGGGGGATGCCCTGTTTGCAAATGGCCCGATGATCAGGGAAATCACACAAGCGGGGCACAGCTATATTTTGAGCGTCAAGCCTGATAGCCATGAAATGCTTTTCGCCCACTATGGCCACCCTGGAAATAAGCATGCTTATCAGCACCATTACCAAAAAGTGGGCGATGAAGAATGGCATCTTTCCTGGTGTGATAATTTGCCACTGAATAACAGCGCGGCAGATGTGCGCACGAATTTTTTAATTTTAAAAGTCACGGGCAAAAAAGGCAAAACCGCTACTTTTACTTGGGTTACAAATATTAAAATTAACAAAAGAAATGTAGTGCTTCTTGCCCGATGCGGCCGCGGCCGGTGGAAAATCGAAAACGAAACGTTCAACACGCTGAAAAATCAGGGCTACAATTTTGAGCACAACTATGGGCATGGGAAAAAACATCTATCAAATTTGCTAGCGACTTTGATGATGCTCGTTTTCCTCATTGACCAAATCCAGCAATTGGCCAGCAAGGTTTTCAAAAAGGTATTGTCTGCGGTAAAAACTAAAACCCGTCTTTGGGATGAATTCAGGGCTGTTTTCCGTTTTCTGGGGCTCAACTCATTTAAACACCTGCTCATGGCTTTAGCTTCAAATCATTCAGCTTCAGGGCCTTAGATGCCAAAGCGGGAATCGCTGATTTTAATTTAGGAGGAGGGTATTTGGATAAGAAACAATCCATAACATAACCTTCTTTTGAGTTATATTTTATTTTAACCCAGTAGCCTCTTAGATACAAGCTAGTTCTGGATTTTAAGTCAACATCTTTAGTTCTTTTTATTTCAAGTTCAGCATGTTTACCCGTTACTGATAATAATTGAATTTCTGTTGAAAAAGGAACAATATCAATCGTTTGTGATTTCTCTTTTGGTTCTTTTTTCAATTCTAAATCTAATTTTGACCAATTGTATCTAATATCGTCCATTTGATAATCCACCGATGCCATCAATACCGATATATCAAATACAGCAATAAGTAGAATTATCGATATTCTTACAGTATTCACATGTAGCATCTTTTTCATAATCATATGTTTTCTTGTTAATTGCGCAGAACGGCCAGGCTAGCCGCAGTACGGAGTGAAACGAAGTATTGTCGGCTAGCCATTGTTGGGTGCCGTTTGATCTATATTTTTAAATCAACCATGATATGATAAAGGTTTAGGTTATTGCCATTTCGAATATAAACCTGTTTCATAATTTTAATTCCCGATGGAGCAATTTCCTGATCAGAGATTTGAAGATATCTTAAAGTCTGAAAGGGGATTTCTATATTTTTAATTTCATCAATATAATTATTCCAAAGTTTGTCTAAATTCTCATATTCGGAAAACGTAATTAAATAGTTGTTTTGCAATCCTCCTGCATCATAATTAAAAATCTTTTGAACATGGGTTTTGACACTTTTCTTATTCATCCCTTTTTTTAACTGAAGACACTCAATTATTGATTTCTTCTTTCCTGTTTCATCTTCAACAGTCATGTCCAATTCTCCAATCCTTTTTCCTGTTCCTGACTTTCCCCACCTAGATTCATCTGTACATTTCCAATTCCTTAATTGAGAATGCAAAATATGAGTTAGTACTATTGATCTACTTACTTCATCTTCTTTTATCGCCTTTTTCAGACCTTGCAATATTGATATTGAATTGATAATTTTATTTGTCAGGGAAGAATAATTATCAAATAACCTGATACTTTTTAAGTAATTCTCTTCATTTTCTAAAAATAGTTTTAAGCTGGTATGCCATTTTTCATCTTTTATTTCTTTTCCGAATAGTTTACCTTCTAACTCTTTTTCAAATACCTTATCCTTTTGCTGAAGTACTCTTCCTAAACTCACTTCAGTGTTTAATTCTTCTCGAAGATCTAAAGAAAGTTTCTTCAAAGCCGAAAAACGAGATTTTCTTAAATTTTCAAAAAATAACTTGTAATATCTCTTAGCCTGATCAATAGTTTGAATACCATAAGTTATGTTATGATCCTCTAATCCTAATTGAGGGTTAGTTTGATGATAGGAATCTATAATATCTACCAAAACTTGAAACTTAAGATACCTTTTGCCTTTATCAGTGAAGGGTAAACCATCAATTATCTCATTTAAATGAGCGATTAATTTATCTGAAACATCCAATTTATGACATTTTAAAACCTAAACGTTATTAATAACAACTTATGTAATTCAAACTAAAATGGCACCCAACGGCCCGGGCTACACGCAGGCCGGGATTCCTGAAAATAATCTTTTCATCTCATTCCACCAAAATAGCTGCGGTGGGCAAAGGCGAAATTGGCGTAGCCTGGCTTTGCCCGCCGCAGCGGACTCTTTTCTCTAATTTTTCAATGGAAGATTTTACCCGGCTTGTGTGTAGCCAATGTTCACAGCATTCGCGTTTTATTCGATTTTTACAAAACGAGCGGCCATTTCTCTATTTTCGAAGACGAGATAAGGGGGCTTTTTTCAAGTTTACCCAATCCTCCGATTTTGGACCACCAATTTTCAGGCAAAATGGATACCCTCATTTATTTTATCGCCCGTAAAAACCAACTTAACCCAATGAAAATCACTCAATTATTTTGCCGCTAAATCTATTCAATGCACCTGCGAACCCTCAAGATTCAATCTTATTCGGGCATGAAACCTTATTTGCTCATTGATTTTCATTTAC
>NZ_JPOS01000129.1 GCF_000759025.1 Phaeodactylibacter xiamenensis
TCCTAATCGTTTGTTTATCAGCTTTTTATTCCCGAAATGGAGTGCGCCCAACGGTTCGCATACCTGCCTGTGCCAGCTTTTGCTGGCATGGACAGGTATGCTTTGTTAGGCTCCGTATTCATTTTTTAAACTTATTGCTTCTTCATTCCTGTATCTGAAATTACAGGAGTTCCTCCTGGAGGTACTTTTATCCAAAAAATTGAACATGGATGATAGTAATTTACTCCATTAATAAGATATAAATCTTGATTAGGATCATCTGCAGAAGCTACTAAAGTATAATATATACCATCTGCTTTTTCGACAGTTATAAAACTTCCGTCTTCCTTTAGAAGCCTTCCCCATTTTAACGGGACTCTTTCATCTACAGCCATTCCCCTATGATCGTTACTATCCATGTATTCATAGACCCCTGTTCCATCAGCATCCAAATATAATCTGTATCGTGCTTTCATGCTTCCAAAGTCATACGAATGAAGGTATGAACCTAAAAATTCTTGGGGGATATCAAGGGACACGACGGTTGTTGGGTCAACGTTAGCTTCGATTTCATCTTTATACATACAGTATGGTATTCTCTCTATAATTTGAGTATTACCCTTGACTTCATCCTCATCATTATCAGGTTCTTCTAAAAAATGATATTGTCCTAAATCCCAAGACTCAATTATTGGCTTATCATCTTCGTATAAATAAATATATTTAGTAGCCTTATGACTTTCATTCGGCTTCAATTTGATGTATGTATAAGCTAAATGTAACAGCCTTGCAGAGGTATGGGGAAAATAAAAACCTGTCTCTGGATTGTTTATAGTAAGAAAAGTACAATAGTCAGAAGCATAAACTCTATTCTTAATCCCGATAACATTCAAATTTGCAGGAGGTGCATGACGTACTTCTAATGCCTTGCCTGACCCGTTTATTAGAATCAACTCAATTTTCCAAAGCTGTAACTTCTTTGTGGAATACCGGTCATTATCTTTATAGGACGGATCGCATTCGGTAAACTTTCCTGTAGGGAAAAGAACTGCTTTCAATATTACGCCATCTTGATCATATAGTGTATGATTTGATACAAAACTTTCTGAATTAACGGATAACCCTGAATTCTCAATATTATCCTCATCTACTTGATTCTTAGATTCTTCTGAAGCATTAAAGATTTTGGAATTATCACTCTCTCTCATAGAATAATTTTTTGAATCTTTTGCTAATAGTAGTATGTTCAAAAGTTCATTCATCGCTTGATCGTAATCATCGTTAGTTTTAGCCATATTCAGCAGATTTACAATTTTCTGTAGATATTGATCAGATTCATCAGAAAGTATCTTAATATTAGTATTGATAACATTTTGAAACTCTTGATTGAGGGAATTTTTAATCTTATTATATTCCCCTTCATTCCCAAAAAGGGTTTCTTCTAGTTTTTCAATTGCATCATTCTCAGATACTATTACATTTCCCCAATTAATCTGTTCTTGAGGACTCATAGATTCATATTCTCTGGCAAATTTTCTTTGAATTTCACGAAGTGCTTCTTTTCCGTCCTCAATCTCTTGTTTCTTATCAGCATAAAATTTTTCAACAAATTGGATAGTGGTAATACTTTCTAATAAGCCTTCATATGATTCAATAGATTTCTCAGAATAACCTGCATCTCTTAATTTGTCACTATTAGTTTGAGAATATAGTGAAATATTAAAAACAAAAATGAAGAATGCTACCAATCGGATTTGATTTGACTTAATTGAGTTCATAATAATTGATTTTATCATTTTGATTTGAGGATTTATTCTACTTTCTATGGAGCCTAACGGCCCGGCTACGTGACGTGCCGGATTCTAAATTTACCATTTTCGTCTCATTTCACAAATGCTAGCGCAGCGGCTTTTCCATCTCCATTTCCCTCTCGAAGATTTTTACCGGCATGGCATGTAGCCATTGTTAGCGGAAGTTTCAAATTCAAACAATCATTTCTAAAAATTGCCTTTCTGATAGTAATTCGATACTACTTCCTTCTCCTAACAGTTTTTCTGCTTTTTTAATCTTGGAACTTTTAAACCCATCACCAAATTTCTTGAAGTCTTGATCACCGATCACTAAATAATCAGTTTCATTAGTAACCCCTTTTCCAGGTTTACCACCGTTCTCTAGTACTCTTATTTGAGCATTTTTTCTCGCCATTGACTTTAATGTACCTGTAAAAACAACTGTCTTGTTATAAAACGGATTATTCTCATCTATTTTTGATTGGTCGACTTCAATAGTCCTAATATCTACACCATCTCCATAAATTCTTTTACCAGATCCCCGAAATCCACCCTTAAATAACTTACCAAGCTTCAAATTGAAAACAGACTCAATCTCATCGAACTTGCTCACTCCTTTTTCCTTGAAAAACTGTATTGCTAATTGGGCACATCCAGATGCATCTGATAAAGCCCTATGATGATCCAACTCTATTTCATAATAATCACACAGATAATCTAGTCTGAAAGAAAGTAGTTCCTTTGATATCTGTTTTGACATCTGATATGTACAAGCATATTGAGTTTCAGGATAGTCGATTTTGTATAAATCTAAAGTATGTCTCAATACACTAATATCAAATGCAGCATTATGAGCAATGATAGGATAATGTTCAAAGTACTTTTCTAATTTATCGTAAATTATATCAAATTCTGGTTCATTTTCAACCATCGATTCATCAATACCATGTATTTCAGTATTGTAAAAATCAAAATAATTGTCTCTTGGCCGGATTAAAAAAGCTTGCTGATCAACTATCTCAAAATCTTCAACAACAACAAGACCAATTTCACATGGGCTATTTCTTTGTGAATTAGCTGTTTCAAAATCAATTGCTAAAAATCTCATTTTTTATTCTTTAGGCTTTCAATTTTCTTTTTCACCCCTATATTTGGGTTAAACTTTATTGCTTTTTGGTAAGATTTTAGGGCTTTTTGAATTAATTCATTCTTTTCACATAGCTCTCCTAATTCTTTAAAAACTTCTGCTGCTTTTGGAGGGGAACAACCATCTCCATACATTTCAAGATATTTCAATGAATCATTTGTGTTACCCAATCTAGAATACAATTTTGAAATCCATTGATAGGGTATATGTTTATCCGCAGAATCCAAGCTTTCTGAATAGAGCTGATATTCTTCAATAGCCTTCTCCAATTTTCCATTAAATTCATTATCTCTTCCTTTAAAATAATGATTTTGTCTTTTTCTTATTCTACTAGTGTACTCAATCATTTTGATCTTGTTTTTTAATTTCCGCTAACGGCCCGGCTACACGCCGTGCCGGAGCGTATGCGGAGGTATGGACGGGTAGCCTTTGTTCGCTGCAGTATTCAATTACCCTTCAACGCTTCTAATAACTCAGAAACACATTCTCTGGAAAAATAAAGGTACTTTTCAGGTGCAGTTGCTCCTCCAAACATATCTGTCAAATCAGGAATCTTTATAATCAAATTCCCATTTTCATATTCTGTTTCTCTCAATTCTTTACAATAATAGATTTTAATCATTTTACTAGGGTCAGCCACTTTCTTTGTGTGACTCACTATTTCTGGTGAAAAATTATCTATTAGCTGGGGTCCGTTGTTATTCTCTTTGATTGATTGCTCATGAAATTCTTCAAAACGATCAATTACTGCTACGAAATCTTCTTTGTCTTCCAACTTTATTGTTATCTGATAATCGCTCTCAAATTGTAAACATTCAGCCGCTTTAGACAAAGTTAAAATAAAATACGATATTTAATC
>NZ_JPOS01000130.1 GCF_000759025.1 Phaeodactylibacter xiamenensis
TTCATAAAAACCTGCTTAGCGAACAATCAACCCAATTAAGCATTGACGTAGGCAGTATGGTTCCTGGATTTTATATCCTGGAGTTAAAATCTACCGAGAGTTATTTCCATCAACCCATAATAATCGTACACTAATGAAAGAGCAGTTATACCTTCTCAATATGATTCTGTTTTCATTTCTTATTAGCTGTTGCAACGATGATGATATGATGATAAAAGAACCTGATGACATGGTGGTTGATTGTACCGAAATGGATTGCTCGACTCAGGAAGATTTTTATGGTGTTGGTGTGATGAATGGGGAATGTTGGGAGTCAGATTTTAGTCAACTAGAAATTTTTGATAGCTCTTGGAAGTTAATGATAACGCTTGGAAAAGAAGAATCAAACGGTATAGATGGTCGGTTGTTTTTTATAATCAATGAACTTACCAATTTAAGTGATACGATTTGGCTAGGATTTTCATACAGTAATGTTTCAACACCTAACCTCATTGCAAGCGTGGGATACACCTATTTAGAAGACCATTCGATAGTTGGAGACTTTGATTTTTCTTCCGATGATGAACTGACTTATAATGACTTTTTAATCATTGATTATTTTAATCAAGA
>NZ_JPOS01000131.1 GCF_000759025.1 Phaeodactylibacter xiamenensis
GGCCGTTGTAGGCCATAAATTTAAAAGATGATCATAGAACCTAAATCAGCAAAAAAGTTAATTTCTAATATTGCCAAAATCGACCAATTGATTTCTGAAAACGAAACTAGTTTGCTTCAGGGTGAAAAAGTTGACTTGACTTTAATTACAGAAATCGAAGAGGTTTTTGAAACAGCTATCTTATACCGGAAATTCTTTAATAGGATAAGTGATCTAATACATGCATACGGTATTTTAATTTCTATCCCTGACTTGTTAGAAGAAGACGAAAAAATTGAATCAATATCACTTGGTCCAAATACATCAAAAGGTAAATATGATCTCGAAACTGATAAGAGAATATATGAATTTAAATTTCACCTTTGGGATGGAGGGTCAAATGCCGCAAGAAAGAAGCAGCTATTAAAAGATTATGTGAATCTTGTTTTGGCTGATTTGGAAGAAGCTGAAAGTAAAAAAGAAAAGAAGCTTCTGTTATACAGAAAAGAAGATTTTATCAAAGCGGATAGGTTCCTGAATGGGAACTCTTCACTACAAAAAAATCTAAGTAAAAATATATATGAAGAGTTGCGAGAAAAATTGAATATAGAGAATGAACATGACTTCAAGAGTAAGTTTGGAACAATTAGGGAGTTACACGCTAAATTTTCAAAAAATATTAGCTTAGGCTATTTAAAGAATTCTAACTTTCATAAAAACTGAAATTATGCTAACCGATGGAGCAGGAAATAAGTACGTTGAATTTGAAAATATCAGATTTACGATTGTAAAACAAAATGAAAGAGACTCTTCAAAAGATTGGCCAGAATCTGATGTGTTAAGAATTCAAGCTTATAGAAATTCAGAATCTAAGTCTTTACACAGAGGTGCTGAAATTCCAATAAAAAGCAAAGAGGATTTAATTAAAATTGTTAAGTCGATTTTAGAGATTTATGACGAATTTTGAAACGGCCTACAACACAGTGCAGCCGACAATACTCCGCTACGCTGCGTACTGCGGCTGCACGTTCCCGTT
>NZ_JPOS01000132.1 GCF_000759025.1 Phaeodactylibacter xiamenensis
GGATGAAAAGATTAATTTCAGGAATCCCGGCCTGCGTGTAGCCCGGGCCGTTGGGTGCAAGCCCTACCGGGGGGAGCCACCCGCCCGCCCGGCACTGCGCACATCCTCGCCTAAGGGCTCTTATGTGCGGCAATGTCTCGGGCTCATAGCCAACCCGCCCTGCACCCAACGCAGTGCAGCCGACAATACTCCGCTGCGCTACGTACTGCGGCTGCACGTTCCCGTTATGGGGTACCGCATGAGAATTGGCATTCTATGGAATTGAAAATATGAATTGTCCCGCCTCAAGAATGAAAACTCAGAATTGGGAATTATCCGGAAATCAAGAACTTGAGTTCCAAATCGGGTAAATGAAATTTTGAAAGGCGGGTAAAGGTCCTGTCGAGTATTGTATTTTTTACGGTGAATCGGATAGAAAACGAAAAATTTGGATTCTTAAGATTAGCCGGGCCCATCTTGAAAAATGAGATTGGTTTTTTCAGAAGGAGTTTGAGTTTAGGCGGCTTTTGAAATAGAAATCAAGAATTTGAATTTCGTCCAAAAACAGAATTTGGGAATCTGGAGATTTTGAAACGGAGAACGTTGATTGAATCAATTTGACAATCTAAGTTCAGAGATCAAAAACTCAAGATTTGGAGAACCTGAAACTGATTTTGATGAATTTAGGAGATTGAATCCAGTAAATTGAAGAGATCAAAAATCAGGTTGAATCTTCTGGAAATTGAGGCCTGAATCCTGAACCAGATTGATTATTGTCCGATTTTTGGTTGATTTTAGATTCAAGAAGATCAAATTGAAGAATCAAGATTTTGAAACTGAATCAACTGAAAATCAAGGAATTGAAATCAGTTGAAAAGAATTGAATAGCCGCCTTTTGGTTAGTCCAGAATTTGAAATGGGCCCTTTTTTTGAAACGGTGAAAAGAATAAAGCGGCAACCCATAACAATGGCTACACTCAAGCTGGGTAAAA
>NZ_JPOS01000133.1 GCF_000759025.1 Phaeodactylibacter xiamenensis
CCCGTTATGGGGTACCGCATCAGAATTGGCATTCTATGGAATTGAAAATATGAATTCTCCCGTCTCAAAATGAAAATTCAGAATTAGGTACTTGTCCAGAAATCGAGAACTGATTTTCAAATCGGTAAACTGGAATTTGGGAAAGGCGGGTAAATGGCCTGTCGAGTCTTGTATGTTTTACGGTTAATCGAACAGAAAACGAAAAATTTGAATTCCTAAGATTAACCGGGCCCATCTTGAAAAATGAGATTGGTTTTTTCAGATGAGCTTTACGTTTGGGCGGCTTTTGAATAGAAAATCAGGAATTTGAATCTTGTCCAAGAACAGAAATCTGGAATCAGGAATCTATAAATTTTGAACTGGAAACCGTTGATTGAATCAATTTGACAACCAAGATCAGGAACTAAAGATTTGGAGAACCTGAAACTGATTTTGATAAATCTGGGAAATCGAATTGAGTAAATCAGAGATCAAAAATCAGGTTGAATCTTCTGGAGATTGAGATCTGAATCCGGATATAGGTTGATTATCGTCAGATTTTTGGTTGATTTAAGATTATAATCGATCAAAATATAGAATCAGAATCCTGAAATTGAATCAACTGAAAACCAAGAGATTAAAATCAGTTGAAAAAATTGAATAGCCGCCTTTTGGTTGGTCCAGAATTTGAAATGGGCCCTTTTTTTGAAACGGTGAAAAGAATAAAGCGGCAACCCATAACAATGGCTACACTCAAGCTGGGTAAAAATCTACGATTGAAAAAAGAGAATGAAAAGGCCGCTGCAGTCAGCAAAAGCCAGGCTTCGCCATTTTCGCCTTTTGCTGCCTGCGCTAGTATTGGTGAAATCGAACGAAAAGATTAATTTTAGAATCCCAGCCTGCGCGTAGCCGGGCCGTTATATGGCATAAAGAAAAAATAAAAAGGTGACTGAAAAACAAAGAAATGAATACTTCAGAAATGTTGACAATAATATTCGAGAATTCGGATATCATATTACGACAGTACTTGAAGATGAAGAAACGACACCTTTTGGATATTCAACAGGAATTTTTCAGAATTTTAAAATCCCAGAAATTTTTATTTCAGGATTACCCTCTGGACTAACTAGGGAATTAATTGAAAATTACTCGAATGAATACAGGTTTTCAAAAATTCCGATCCTAAAGGTTTTAAAGAACTTAACTAACAGATTTCCAGTTTATCTGACCAAGGTTTCGATTGAAAAGTTAGAAGAATATGTTTTAAGCTCGATCAAGTATTACGATGAAAATCATTTTGAATACATTCAATTAATTTATCCCGATTTAAAAGGGAATTTTCCAGGTGAAAAAAACTACGATTATGACCAAGAAATTTTCGGTAAAATCCTAAATCTTTAAAACCGTCAATCAACTTGGAGTTCAGAACTAAATATCCTTTTTGCAAGAAGGAACCTTCAAAACTCTTGAAAAACTATGATTCAATAAGTTTCCATCAAGATGAAGAAATTCTAAATAGAATCCTCAATCTTTTAACGGAGGATAAAGAAACAAATAAGATTAAAGGAATTCTTTCTACATCTGAAATCGTCAAATAGGGAGGAGATTCAAATAACGAAAAGGCAAATGAAAATCACGAAGAAATTGTAGATTGGTCTGAAGAGAAAAAATGAATACGCCATATAACAATGGCTACATGCCATGCCGGTAAAAATCTTCGAGAGGAAAATGGAGATTGAAAAACCCGCGCAGGCATCAAAAGCCAGGCTGCGCCAATTTGGTCTTTTGCTGCCTGTGCTAGCATTTGTGAATTGAGACGAAAATGGTAAATTTAGAATCCGGCACGTCACGTAGCCGGGTCGTTGGGCGCACTCCATTTCGGGAATAAAAAGCTGATAAACAAACGATTAGGAATTAAGCCTGCCTTTGAAAATCGGGAATAATTGGTTTTGGAACCCGAGTTTTGTTGATTACGGTCAATTGATTGTATAACCCAATTGGGCAGGCAAAAAAAATGGAAAATCAGTATTTCTATCGGGTAATCCGTTGTCCCGAATAATTGAGATCCTTAACAATATCCGCTCCCTATCATCGAAAGAAGAAATTGAGTTTTTTGGAGAGGGATTACGTTTAGGGCCTCAATACGGAAAATAAGAATTGGGTAAACCGTCGAATAGAATAGGGTAGGAGGACAAGAAATTTGAACCTTTCACCGGATAAGAATCTGATCAAACTGAATCGGGTTATCGAGAATCAAGTTGAAATTTTGGAGATTGAAAATCAGTAGATTGAATTGTCCAACTTGAATCAATATTATCTTGAAGAATAAGACTTTAGCCGAATCAAATTGAAGACTAGAGATTAGAAATTTGGATCAATTTTGGAGATTGACTTTCAAGATCAAGAATTTGAAACCGGTAAATTGAGATCAGTTTTCAAGATCAATTTGAGATCATCAGAATTTTGGAATCGGTTCAAGAAGATTGAAAAATCGGTAAAAACGGCCCTTTTGAAGTATCCAGAATTGGTAAACCGGTCGCTTTTATAGGTTTACGAAGAAAAAAATGGAAGCGCCCAACAATGGCTACATGCCATGCCGGTAAAAATCTTCGAAAGGAAAAAGGAGATGGAAAACCCGCGCAGGCAGCAAAAGCCTGGCTGCGCCAATTTGGTCTTTTGCTGCCTGCGCTAGCATTTGTGAATTGAAACGAAAATGGTAAATTTAGAGTCCGGCACGTCACGTAGCCGGGCCGTTCTCGCCAACCAAGAAATAACTAATTAAAAATAAATTTAATGTTACTCCTTTTTAATTTCCTAGGACCAGAAGTGATTATATTATTTTTCGTGATAATGCTGCTTCTTATTCCTAGAAAAAACCAAGTGTCAGGTTCTGTACTACAACCTTTTGAATTTGCTGGTGCTCCAAATTTCTCTCAAAGTAATGTTGGGAAGTTCATAACAGGGCAACAAAGTTCAAATGTTAGATATGGTGCAAGTTATGTCAGATTATCTATAGCCTATGGCTTAGTGTATTCTATTCTTGCTTTTGTAATCTCTCAATACTTTTTTTCAGACAGTTATATGTATGAAAGCGAGGAATTTATTTTCATCCCAACATTAATTTCGTTGGGAATAGCATTAATAGCTTTACTTCTGTGTATCAGACATTATCGAAGTTTGAATTTTGGACAATTAACATTAAAAAAGGGGCTATCTATTGGAGCGGTGTTTGGATTGGCAAGTGGAATTATTTCCGCTGCACTTAGTTATGTGTATTTTTACATAATAAATCCTTATGCATTGGATGATTTAATTGACTATCAATTGAGCGTTAGCGGATTTGAAAATGATGAATACTTTAGAGAAACTTTCGTGGAATCATTCTCTACTGGATTATTATTAGCAATTCCGTCAAATATGCTATATGGCTTAATACTCTCATTTTTCCTTTCACTTTTTCTAAAAACCAAATAAATTTTTAGACTATGCAATCAGATATTACTCGCCAAGTATCAGCTAATGTATACTCAAATTCAAGCCTTAGAAATAAGATATATGAATTTGCAAAAGACCCGTATCATGCCGTAGTTAATTCTTATGGTATGGATACATCTGAACTTCTCAAGCATACATTTAATGCGAGAAAAAAAAGAAGAAATTACTATCAATTACTTTTTCTTCCAGCAATCATTTTATGGGGATTTATCATACTGATTTTTGTTTCCGAAGGAGAAATATTAGAGGGAGGAGCTTTTTTGATTGGATTTATCTCATTTGTTATCTCATATATTATTGTGCTAATTTATGATGTTAATCAAAGAAACTTCCTTAAAAACAATTTGTACAAAGACTCTTATAATCCTGACTTTGAATATACGAGCAGCAACTCACACCTCATTGAAAAATTTAACAAAAAAACGAGCGGAAATCTTGTGGTTTATAGTGGATATTCTCCTTTCGTTGGAAGTGGAATTGATATTGGGGGTTGGTCATTTGTTGTAGATATAGACAAGGGGAAAAAAGAATTGAACAGACGATTATCTCCCAAAGACTTTGATATATCTGAAATCTATGCAAGAGTAGATGATGAAATAGAAAGCCTAAACATTCCTAATTTATCCGTTACTGATAAAGTATTCATTAATGGAAAGAAGATAAGAAATAATCCTGAGATACTACCAGATAAACTTGGGCATCCTTCAAATAATGTTTCTCAAGAGTATTTAGAAAAAGTGATGAAAGAAACGAATACAGATGCGAGATTTTATAGAGTTATTCAAGTAAATGATTGGGAAGGTGATTTAATTTTGACTGCATTTCTACGTTTTCAGAAAAGTGAAAAAAGTCTTTTTGTTGAGAACAACTACTACTTATTACCACCTGTAAGCGAAGATTTAAAAACAATAGACAAGATTAAAGAAGAATCGGGTATTAGGCATTTTTTAGGTTGGATTTTTTCACTCTTTTTCATTACTCTCGGACACACTTTTATGTCTATTTTTAGAGTGTTGGGTTACATAAATGAAGTAATTAGTAGCATATTTGGTGGAAAGGAATCTGTCATGAGAAAATTAGTGAAAAGTTCTCCAGATTTTGATTATGGTGCAGAAACATCAATTAGAGAGGCGGTCAGTCAGCTATTATATTCACAACATTTTCAAAAGCTTGATAAAGAAAGATACTTCAAAATTATCGAGAAAAGGATATTTAATATGTTAGAAGACTTCCTTGATAGTAAGAATATAGATTCTTCTGAATTCAAAGAAAGGGAAACAAGTATTCTTAACAATGGTGTCCTTGTAACTGGGGGCAATTTAAAAGCAGATAATATTGCAGTAGGAAAAAAATCTAAAATCAACAATTTCTTTAAAGGTCAAACCCAAGAATCATGAAAAAAAATAAAGGAATAATTGTTACAGGTGGTAAGTTAGACGGGAAGAATATAGCCGTTGGAAAAGGAGCGAAAATTGAAGTAAATGAATCCGGAAAGAATTCTAATGACAATTCAAGTGAAAACATTGAAAGTAAATTTGTCAATAATTTAAAGGATTTAATTTCTAAAGGAAAAATTAAAATGGCAATTGAGAACCTTTTAGTCTATTTTAAAGAGGAACAAAATAAAGAAGGATTGAATGCGACAATAATGCATTCTTCTTCATTGACTCAATTGGACATGCAAGAAAATTTAGGAGTAATAACTCATGAACAGGGTAAAATTGATAGAGCTAAAGTTACAAATGCTATTTTACAGTTAATTGATAATCAAATTAAAAAATGAAAGAAGGCTGGCGAGAACAAAGCATAGCCGTCAAGCTGCCCTATGCGGGCAGCCTGCGGCTATGCAGACCGTTGGCTGCAATATGGTCTTATTGTAAATGACTGATAATCAATTAATAAAAGCGACGGCTAGTTTTTGGGAACTGATAAAGTCTCAAGATTGTTCTAATAAGTTGTAAATTGGATCGAAGGAGGAATGCTAATAGGAAGAAGACAGAAAAAGTTAATATGATGAATCATACAGTAAATACAAATAAACTTAGGAAAGACATTATGAATGTTTTGACAAGGATTGATGATGTCAAAAAACTAAAGTTAATCTTTCAACAGGCGGAAGAGATAGAAGAGATGAACATTGTTGAGGATGAGCAAAGCCTAAATATTGAAGACGGGATCGTTGAAGTAAGAGAAGGCGTAACCTTAGATCAACTTTTAAAAGAACAAAACTATAAACCGATCAATTACCAGGAATTCAAAAGCCTAACAGATGAAATTGAGTGGGAACATTCTTTAGAAGAATTACTGGAAAACCTTGATTAACAATCTGATTAGTGTGGAAAGCCAATGGATATAATACTGGATACAAATTTACTGTTGATATATAGCCGAGGAACAGAAGTGTCAGAACAAATTGAAAAGGAATACGAGATATTCAAGGATCAGAATAGGCTTATGATATCAGTAGTTACTCTAGGAGAGTTAAATGCATTAACCAAAAAATTAGGGATAGGAGATAGCCGAAAAAAGAGATTAGAAAAGACTCTTGAAAGAATTGCAAAAATCAATGTGAATATAAAAGAGGTTATTGACCGTTACGGAGATATAGATGCCTATAGCCAAGGAAAATTATCCAATAAGAAGGTAGAATTTAGTTCAAGAAATATGGGGAAGAATGATATATGGATAGCCGCCACCGCTAGTGTATACAAATTGAAACTATATACAACAGATAAAGACTTTGATCATTTAGCAGGTGAATTTATCGATTTGGAATTCATTGATATTGAAAAATATAGGGGATGAAAACTGCAGCCAACAATGGCTACATGCCATGCCGGTAAAAATCTTCGATTGAAAAATGGAGATTGAAAAACCCGCGCATGCAGCAAAAGCCAGGCTTCGCCAATTTCGCCTTTTGCTGCCTACGCTAGCATTTGTGAATTGAAACGAAAATGGTAAATTTAGAATCCGGCACAGCACGTAGCCGGGCCGTTCACAGACAATCGCGCAACAGAAAACAGTATCTGTAAGAATTTGAAAAAAGGATTCTCCCCGCCTAAGAAATGGTAAGTGCCTGATTATCAATATTTAGAAAATGGGTGTTTACTGGTTAGTCCATTGAAGAATTGATCTGTTAAGGCGGGGCAGGTGTGATTTCTACAGTTTTATAGTTGGTTTACGAGAATCGTGACAGCCCGAATTGAAAAATTAGATCAAGAGTTACCGCGGCCCCGTTGAATGGAAAAGAATACGGTATCAAGAAAGGAGTCCGCGTCCAGGGGGCTTATGAAAATCAAACGGTAAATGAAAATCAATGAGCAAATAAGGTTTCATGCCCGAATAAGATTGAATCTTAAGGGTTTGCAGGTGCATTGAATAGATTTAGCAGGAGAATAATTGAATGATTTTCATTGGTTTAAGTTGATTCTTACGGGCGATAAACAAAATGAGGGTATCAGTTATGCCTGAAAATTGGTGGTCCGAAATCGGAGAATTGGGTAAACTTGGAAAAAGCCCCCTTATCTCGTCTTCGAAAAAAGAGAAATGGCCGCTTGTTTTGTAAAAAAGGGATAAAACGCGAATGCTGTGAACATTGGCTACCCGACAAGCCCGGTAAAATCCTGAAAATGAAAAAAGAGAAAAGAAAGTCCGCTACAGTCAGCAAAAGCCCGGGCTACGCCAAGTTAGCCTTTTGCTGCCTGCGCTATTTTGGTGAAATGGAATGAAAAGATTAATTTCAAGAATCCGGGCCTGCGGGTAGCCCGGGCCGTTCACAGACAATCGCGCAACAGAAAACAGTATCTGTAAGAATTTGAAAAAAGGATTCTCCCCGCCTAAAAATGGTAAATGCCTGATTATCAATATTCAGAAAATGTGTGTTTATTGGTTAGTCCATTGGAGAATTGGTCTGTTAAGGCGGGGCAGGTGTGATTTCTACAGTTTTATAGTTGGTTTACGAGAATTGTGATAGCCTGAATTGAAGATTAGATAAAGAGTTACCGCGGCCCCGTTGAATGGAAAAGAATACGGTATCAAGAAAGGAGTCCGCGTCCAGGGGGCTTATGAAAATCAAACGGTAAATGAAAATCAATGAGCAAATAAGGTTTTATGCCCGAATATGATTGAATCTGGAGGGTTCTCAGGTGCATTGAATAGATTTAGCAGTAAAATAATTAATTGATTTTCATTGGTTTAAGTTGGTTTTTACGGGCGATAAACAAAATGAGGGTATCAGTTATGCCTGAAAATTGGTGGTCCGAAATCGGAGAATTGGGTAAACTTGAAAAAAGCCCCCTTATCTCGTCTTCGAAAAAAGAGAAATGGCCGCTTGTTTTGTAAAAAAGGGATAAAACGCGAATGCTGTGAACATTGGCTACACACAAGCCGGGTAAAATCCTGCATTGAAAAATTAGAAAAAAGAGTCCGCTGCGGCGGGCAAAGCCAGGCTACGCCAATTTCGCCTTTGCCCACCGCAGCTATTTTGGTGAAATGGGATGAAAAGATTAATTTCAGGAATCCCGGCCTGCGTGTAGCCCGGGCCGTTGGCAACAATTAAACAAGTAGAAAAAAATGGCAAAACGAAACCTTTGAAAAAAGGAAGATTCAATGTTTAGTTCTGCGCCAAATTTGATTGTTATATATGTGGGATTTCCCAAAGCCACACAAAAAAAAGAGGGATAATCTTTCAAAACTTTTTATTATGAAAAATTTGATTATCATTTTCCTTGCTGGATTCTTTATAATTGGTTGCCAGCCGGAAAAACTCGAATCGAACTACCTATTAAAAGAAGACAGTCCTTTGAAGATTGGAATTAAAGAACAATTCCTGTTAGGAAATACAGACCAGATAGAAGTTCTAGAATTTACAACCGAAGAAAAAGAGGCAGACCAAATTTCTGAAAGAAGCTACGAACCCATTAAATATGACTTAGAATATGCTGCAACCCCTGATCCTGCTGGCGACTGTTGTGGTGCGCAATTTTTAGGATTTGATGAATACGACTTATCTGAGCCATTTCTTCTTTTTCTTCAGGAATATGGTTTTGGGTACGAATTTTATGATGAAGAATGGAACCATTGGATTATCGACAAAATGAATGCCAACGGAACAGTTGACTATAATGTTCTTGACAATTTTTACACGCCTTATTCCGCAAATCATGATGTTGATTGTGATGATACAACATCCAGCTATGGTACTGGATTGTGGTATCCATCAGGCTCTATTGCCCCCGGATACTATAGGATATATGTTGAAAGGGGGTATACAGACGGAAATAATAGTGGGGTTTTGTGTACCAGCGCATTCGGATATGCATGGTATGGAAATCCAACATTTTAATTTGTTCCCCTTGTGAACAAAGCAAGGAGGGGGAACTCTCTCCTTGCATTTTTTTAATAAAAATTGTCAAAACATGAAAAGGGTTTTCTTTGTATCTCTTTTAATAATCATTATATCTTCAATTGTAGTTGGTCAACAGGTAAAATTTTATGGATATGATAGTAGCAACTCTTTAGTGCCAGTTGATTCTGTCGTTTTTGGTTTTAGTTCAGATGCCTCTATTGGCATAGATGAAGAACTGGGTGAACAGGATATTTCTGGCACCCCCACACAAACATATGACCTAAGGGTTATTCAAAGGACAACAGATGAATTCTACTGCCTTTATGATGAAGAAGCTAATAAGATTACTTATGATGTTGGATTCGACTCAAAAGTTAATTTCAGAAGAACTTCTGAAAGCGGAGCAGGGAAGTATTTTGAGATCATTAATATGTCTGAAAACTTCGAAGGAGGATATTTTATTTGGCTTGGAGACTACATTGATTCTCAAATCGACATCAACGAATACTACTTGGGCTTTTTTTCTGCCTATAGCTGCCCTCCAAACTTAATATCATATAGTGATTTGTTAGATGGAGTTCCAGGACAGCTTGATGGTATAATAGTTACACCAAGAGATTGGGCAACAGATTCGTTATACAAAAGTTTCTATTTTTATTTAGAGCCAGATTCAACATTAACAAGTTCAATTTTGGAGGTCGATGAACATAATATACCAAATTTTTACCCAAATCCGACGGATGACATTCTCCATATAGAATCTGTATCATTCTTCAATATTGAACTTTATGATTCCTTTGGGAAAAGGATACTTTCATCAGACACAAATGCCAAATTTTTAAACGTTCAAAATTTGGCATCAGGAGTTTACTATTTGAGTTTCATTAATGACCTATACCGAAAAACTGAAAAGCTCATAATAACAAATTAAAAACTGTTGCCAACACCGGCTACCCGCAATGACTCCCATTTGGTCGCCACTGCGGGTAGCCAACCCGTTGGGCGCACTCCATTTCGGGAATAAAAAGCTGATAAACAAACGATTAGGAA
>NZ_JPOS01000134.1 GCF_000759025.1 Phaeodactylibacter xiamenensis
GGATTAAATATCGTATTTTATTTTAACTTTGTCTAAAGCGGCTGAATGTTTACGATTTCTAAATCCTGTTTTTGGACGAGATTCAAATTCCTGATTTCTATTTCAAAAGCCGCCTAAACTCAAACTCCTTCTGAAAAAACCAATCCCATTTTTCAAGATGGGCCCGGTTAATCTTAAGCATCCAAATTTTTCGTTTTCAGTTCGATTATCCGTAAAGAATACAATACTCGACAGGACCTTTACCCGCCTTTCAAAATTTCAATTACCCGATTGGGAACTCAAATTCTAGATTTATGGATAATTCTCTATTCTGAGTTTTCATTTTTGAGGCGGGAGAATCTATATTTTCAATTCCATAGAATGCCAATTCTGATGCGGTACCCCATAACGGGTTGTGCAGCCGCAGTACGGAGCAAAGCGGAGTATTGTCGGCTGCACTGTGTTAGGCACAGTGGGTATACGTTCATAACTTAATAAATACCTACTCTAACACATATGCTAAATTGAAATGCCCTCACTTTCATTTTATTAATTGAAACAGAAGGGATACCCGAAGAACCATCAAAACCTAACTCTGGATTAATCGGATAATTTCCTGCTATATATGACAAAGTCCCTCCAATTAATACGTCATAATCGCTTAAATAGCCCACCATAGATAAATCGCCTTTGAAAAATATAGATTTCTTACCCGTTGCAGACTTCAATGAAACCTCATCAGAAATTGGTCCAGAAAAAAAAGAATTTATACCAGAAATTTCTCCCTCTAAAGCATTACGTTTATTATTACTATTTAGCAAACCTATCCCTGGTGAAAAACTAAGTGAGACATCATGATCCTCCATTGACAAGATTCTCATATTTGGCTTTAGAATCGCATAAGAATAAAAATAATATTGAGTATCTACATATACGTTTGTGTGGGAAATTTGATTGATTGATAGAAGAGTAGATATATCATCAGCTAGTTCTTCTTCGTCAAACCCAAATGAAAAAAAACCGAATCCTAGGCTAAAACCAAACTTGGTAAATGGCATATAAGTAACGGAGACCTCACTTGCAACACTTGCTTTGGTATACCCTAAATTATCTACCCACCTATTCTGACTATAGTCAAATAAATCTCGCCTTTGAAAAGGATTCAAAGGAAAATTGATTCCAGCCTGTCCCTCAAACCAAAAATCGTTATCGTTATCTCCAAGAAAAACATCAGAGAGATCATACCAAAAAGTTTCTGGTATGATTGGTTTACTTATCCTTTTCTTCTTTTTATCCAGCTCTATATTATCATTATCATTTTGCGGCACCAAATTATTATAATCATCGGGATCATAATTAACAGATTTTTTATTAATATCTGGATAGTATCCATCTCGATCTCTATCGGTACATCCATTAGCATCAACACGCTTTATGTCATCTTTTTCGGTATCAGGACATATGTCTTTATCATTTGGTACGCCATCTCCATCGTAATCACACCAAATGTTATTTTCATCTGGTACGCATGCTTGATCATCATCTAAATCAAACATTGGGTCACTTTTTGAAGTATCACTAAAATAGCCATCTTTATCCAGATCAGTACATCCGTCTTGATCGACAGAAGTAGAGCTTGAAAAAAGGCATTTATCTAAAGGATCATATACTCCATCATCATCTTTATCAACGAAGTCTTTTACAGAACATACTTTTAAGGGGAAATCTGTGTCATTGTAAACTCGAATCGATATTACCAATTGCTTAGGCTGGGTATAAAATCTATTATCAGATTTTTCTACAAATGCATAAATATCAATCGGATTTTTATTATCTATATCTGGTACAAACCGATAATCAAGAAGTTTAATTTCCGTGATATACAATCGGTTGGGGATGAAATTGAGATAGTCTTCCAGAGGAAGGTACTTGTTTAGATTATTTTTAGAATACTCAAGATCATTATAGATCATTACGATTCCCTCGCAAAACCAAATACTAGTGTTTCCATCGATTGAGTTATGCTTGTCCTTAGTGGATACGTTAGGGTCTCCTAATAAATTATAGAAATGCTCAAGCTCCTCTATTAAATTTTCTATTCGTTTTTTCTTTATTTCTTGTGAGTATACTTCACATGGAAATAGTAAAATAGAAAGCAATACAATTATTCTTACTTGCATCATTGTTTTTTTAAAAATAATCCATCATATTCTTTTTCTTCATAAGTAGACTCAATGCCAATGTTTGTTATTAATACATTTGTGTAAGTCTCACCAGATGCATCAATAGTCTCTTGAACTTTAATAGTTACAGTCTTTATAGTTACATCTGCGTAAGATTTATTTCCATATCGATCATACCCTACGAACCGTTGACTATACCTACCAATAACCTTATAAGTATTGTTATTAATCGGGGTAACTTTAGAAATTGAATTCAATTCATTTTCCCAAGTTATCTCAACTTTAGTATACTCTAAGTCTCGTAATCTTCTAAAATACTCATCTGCTAATAGTGACGTTATTTTGTTATGATTTACACTACTAACCTCAATTAAAGCTCCTTCTTCAAAATGATTTAAAACACTGTTTACTTTTCGTGTTCTGGTTCTATAATCAAGGCTTTTATCTGCAATTAATGTTATATATCGTTTTACGATTTCAATTTTTTCGTCACAAATGTGAATGGTTTTATACTTTTTTTGTGAAGATAAATAATCTTGACACACAGCCAAATTACAAGTACTAAATACACTAATAAAGAAGAAAAGTTTTTTATTCATATTTTATTTCGTTTTCACTCTCATGGTTTATTCTCAACAGAATAACTTTATTTTTCTCATTAAAAATAACTCTTTCGATTGTAAACTCATCAGACAAAATACCAGTCGAAAGATCGTCTAAGTAAGCTTGGAAAGAAATAGATGGCGAAATAACCCCTTTCAACATAACTCTTTCTACAACAGCGCTAGAGGCAAACTCCTCAAACAACTTTTCATAGAATAAATTCTCTTTTTTATCGCTATTTATAAAGTTTGCTAAAGAATACTCTAGCTTCTCGATTCTTTCGCTATCTTTATTTAGCGTATCAAAATCAGCTAAAGCTTTGCTTTTCAATTCGTTTTTATTCAAAGATCCCATATCTACATTAGAAGATTCTTGAATATTATGGTTCTCTCTGTAGAAAAATGCTTCTCCAGTTTTCTCACCGAACTTTTTTAAAAGTGCCACCACAAAAACAATAATTGATAAAAAAACGATAACCCCTATAGCCTTTTTTTTATTGTGTTTCCACAAGGTAAACCAATCTTGTAAGTCTTTATAGGACATATTTACAATTCTAATTTAAAAACAGACAATCAAAAGCTTATTTAATATTTAGGCTCATTTCCTTTCAGTATCCTCACATCTTGTCCGATTATAAATCTATTGTTTCTCACAACAGACTAGAGAATTTCCATCATTAATCACCATCAGATTTTTTAGCTCCGGTCGTAAATTTAGTAAATTTATAGTTAGATTTAATGGAATTTTCTGATAGTGATTTCGTTTAGTTTAGTTATTATGCTATCTAATTTCGGTTTCGTTCCTTCAAGAATTATTTCGACCACTACATTGATTATAATGTAGCATTAATTTTCTCCTTTATTTAATCCAAACTTCCAGATCATTTTTCCAAAGGATTCAAATAAACGACCCTAATATAACATTTTTCTTCTAAAAATCACTTTAGCATAATGGATATTACTGAAAACGAAAGCTTCTTTATCCCTATCCTTTAACTTGGTTCTGAAATTTGTAATTGTGCCTAACGGCCCGGGCTACCCGCAGGCCCGGATTCTTGAAATTAATCTTTTCATTCCATTTCACCAAAATAGCGCAGGCAGCAAAAGGCTAACTTGGCGTAGCCCGGGCTTTTGCTGACTGTAGCGGACTTTCTTTTCTCTTTTTTCATTTTCAGGATTTTACCGGGCTTGTCGGGTAGCCAATGTTCACAGCATTCGCGTTTTATTCGATTTTTACAAAACGAGCGGCCATCTCTCTATTTTCGAAGACGAAATAAGGGGGCTTTTTTCAAGTTTATCCAATTCTCCGATTTCGGACCACCAATTTTCAGGCAAAATGGATACCCTCATTTAGTTTATCGCCCGTATGAATCAACTTAACCCAATGAAAATCATCCAATTATTCTCCTGCTAAATCTATTCAATGCACCTG
>NZ_JPOS01000135.1 GCF_000759025.1 Phaeodactylibacter xiamenensis
AACGGCCCGGGCTACACGCAGGCCGGGATTCCTGAAATTAATCTTTTCATCCCATTTCACCAAAATAGCTGCGGTGGGCAAAGGCGAAATTGGCGTAGCCTGGCTTTGCCCGCCGCAGCGGACTCTTTTTTCTAATTTTTCAATGGAAGATTTTACCCGGCTTGTGTGTAGCCAATGTTCACAGCATTCGCGTTTTATCCCTTTTTTACAAAACAAGCGGCCATTTCTCTATTTTCGAAGACGAGATAAGGGGGCTTTTTTCAAGTTTACCCAATTCTCCGATTTCGGACCACCAATTTTCAGGCATAACTGATACCCTCATTTTGTTTATCGCCCGTAAAAACCAACTTAACCCAATGAAAATCATTCAATTATTCTCCTGCTAAATCTATTCAATGCACCTGCAAACCCTTAAGATTCAATCTTATTCGGGCATGAAACCTTATTTGCTCATTGATTTTCATTTACCGTCTGATTTTCATAAGCCCCCTGGACGCGGACTCCTTTCTTGATACCGTTTTAATTTCCATTCAACGGGGCCGCGGTAACGCTTGATCTAATCTTCAATTCGGGCTGTCACGATTCTCCTAAATCAACTATAAAACTGTAGAAATCTCTTTTGCCCCGCCTTAACAGTCCAATTCTCCAATGGACTAACCAATAAACACACATTTTCTGAATATTGATAATCAGGCACTTACCATTTCTTAGGCGGGGAGAATCCTTTTTTTCAAATTCTTACAGATACTGTTTTCTGTTGCGCGATTGTCTGTGAACGGCCCAGGCTACCCGCAGGCCCGGATTCTTGAAATTAATCTTTTCATCCCATTTCACCAAAATAGCGCAGGCATCAAAAGGCGAAACTGCCGAAGCCCGGCTTTTGCTGACTGCGCGGACTCTTTTTCTCTTTTTCCATTTTCAGGATTTTACCGGGCTTGTCGGGTAGCCAATGTTCACAGCATTCGCGTTTTATTCGATTTTTACAAAACGAGCGGCCATTTCTCTATTTTCGAAGATAAGATTAGGGGGCTTTCCCAAATTTTTCAAATTATCCGATTTGGACAACAAATTTTCGGGCAATACTGATACCCTCATTTATTTTATTGCTCGTAAAAATCAACTTAACCCAATGAAAATCATTCAATTATTCTCCAGCTGAATCTATTCAATGCACCTGCGAACCCTTAAGATTCAATCTTATTCGGGCATGAAACCTTATTTGCTCATCGATTTTCATTTACCAGTTGATTTTCATAAGCCCCCTGGACGCGGACTCCTTTCCTGATACCGTTTTTATTTCCATTCAACGGGGCCGCGGTAACTCTTGATCTAATTTTTCAATTCGGGCTGTCCCCATTCTCCTAAACCAACTATAAAACTGTAGAAACTTCATTTGCCCCGCCTTAAAAGACTTTTCTCCAATGGACTAACCAGTTTAAACCCAATTTTTGAATATTGATAATCAGGCATTTACTTTTTTTAGGCGGGGACAAGTTTTCATTTCAAATTCTTACAGATACCTTTTTCTGTTGCGCGATTGTCTGTGAACGGCCCGGCTACGCGCAGGCTGGGATTCTAAAATTACTCTTTTCGTTCGATTTCACCAATACTAGCGCAGACAGCAAAAGACGAAACTGCCAAAGCCTGGCTTTTGCTGACTGCAGCGGGCTTTTCATTCTCTTTTTTCAATCGTAGATTTTTACCCAGCTTGTGTGTAGCCATTGTTATGGGTTGCCGCTTTATTCTTTT
>NZ_JPOS01000136.1 GCF_000759025.1 Phaeodactylibacter xiamenensis
TAATCAACCAAAAATCTCACGATAATCAACCTAATTCAGGATTCAGGTCTCAATCTCCAGAAGATTCAACCTGATTTTTGATTCCTGATTTACTCAATTCGATTTCCCAGATTTATCAAAATCAGTTTCAGGTTCTCCAAATCTTGAGTTTTTGGTTCCTGATCTTAGGTTTTCAAATTGATTCAATCAACGGTTTTTAGTTCAAAATTTCCAGATTCCAGATTTCTAAATTCTGTTTTTGGACGAGATTCAAATTCCTGATTTTTATTCCAAAAGCCGCCTAAACGTAAATCTCACCTGAAAAAACCAATCCCATTTTTCAAGATGGGCCCGGTTAATCTTAAGCATCCAAATTTTTCGTTTTCAGTTCGATTATCCGTAAAGAATACAATACTCGACAGGACCTTTACCCGCCTTTCAAAATTTCAATTACCCGATTGGGAACTCAAATTCTAGATTTATGGATAATTCTCTATTCTGAGTTTTCATTTTTGAGGCGGGACAATTCATATTTTCAATTCCATAGAATACCAATTCTGATGCGGTACCCCATAACGGCCCGGGCTACACGCAGGCCGGGATTCCTGAAAATAATCTTTTCATTCCATTTCACCAAAATAGCTGCGGCCGGCAAAGGCGAAATTGGCGAAGCTTGGCTTTGACTGCCGCAGCGGACTCTTCTTTCTAATTTTTCAATGGAGGATTTTACCCGGCTTGTGTGTAGCCAATGTTCACAGCATTCGCGTTTTATTCGATTTTACCAAAACAAGCGGCCATCTTTCTATTTTCGAAGACGAGATCAGGGGGCTTTTTCAAGTTTTTCAAATTATCCGATTTGGACGACCAATTTTCGGGCAATACTGATACCCTCATTTATTTTATCGCCCGTAAAACCAACTTAACCCAATGAAAATCATTCAATTATTCTCCTGCTAAATCTATTCAATGAACCTGCGAACTCTTGAGCAAATCTCAAATTCGGGCATGAAACCCATATTTGCTCGTTGATTTTCATTAACCGTTTTGATTTTCATAAGCCCCCTGGACGCGGACTCTTTTCCTGATACCGTTTTTATTTCCATTCAACGGGGCCGCGGTAACTCTTGATCTAATTTTTCAATTCGGGCTATCCCGATTCTCGTAAACCAACTAAAAAACTGTAGAAATTCCATTTGCCCCGCCTTAACAGATCAATTCTCCAATGGACTAACCAATTCAACCCCAGTTTCTGAATATTGATAATCAGGCATTTACCTTTTTTAGGCGGGGACAAGTTTTATCTCAAATTCTTACAGATACCTCTTTCTGTTGCGCGATTGTCTGTGAACGGCCCGGGCTACACGCAGGCCGGGATTCCTGAAAATAATCTTTTCATCCCATTTCACCAAAATAGCTGCGGTGGGCAAAGGCGAAATTGGCGTAGCTTGGCTTTGCCCGCCGCAGCGGACTCTTTTTTCTAATTTTTCAATGGAGGATTTTACCCGGCTTGTGTGTAGCCAATGTTCACAGCATTCGCGTTTTATCCCTTTTTTACAAAACAAGCGGCCATTTCTCTATTTTCGAAGACGAGATCAGGGGGCTTTTTCAAGTTTTTCAAATTATCCGATTTGGACGACCAATTTTCGGGCAATACTGATACCCTCATTTATTTTATCGCCCGTAAAACCAACTTAACCCAATGAAAATCATTCAATTATTCTCCTGCTAAATCTATTCAATGAACCTGCGAACTCTTGAGCAAATCTCAAATTCGGGCATGAAACCCATATTTGCTCGTTGATTTTCATTAACCGTTTTGATTTTCATAAGCCCCCTGGACGCGGACTCTTTTCCTGATACCGTTTTTATTTCCATTCAACGGGGCCGCGGTAACTCTTGATCTAATTTTTCAATTCGGGCTATCCCGATTCTCGTAAACCAACTAAAAAACTGTAGAAATTCCATTTGCCCCGCCTTAACAGATCAATTCTCCAATGGACTAACCAATTCAACCCCAGTTTCTGAATATTGATAATCAGGCATTTACCTTTTTTAGGCGGGGACAAGTTTTATCTCAAATTCTTACAGATACCTCTTTCTGTTGCGCGATTGTCTGTGAACGGCCCGGGCTACACGCAGGCCGGGATTCCTGAAAATAATCTTTTCATCCCATTTCACCAAAATAGCTGCGGTGGGCAAAGGCGAAATTGGCGTAGCCTGGCTTTGCCCGCCGCAGCGGACTCTTTTTTCTAATTTTTCAATGGAGGATTTTACCCGGCTTGTGTGTAGCCAATGTTCACAGCATTCGCGTTTTATCCCTTTTTTACAAAACAAGCGG
>NZ_JPOS01000137.1 GCF_000759025.1 Phaeodactylibacter xiamenensis
TAACAAGCGGCCATCTTTCTATTTTCGGAGACGAGATAAGGGGGCTTTTTCCAAGTTTACCCAATTCTCCGATTTTGATAACCGATTTTCAGGCAAAACTGATACCCTCATTTGTTTTATCGCCCGTAAAAACCAACTTAACCCAATGAAAATCATTCAATTATTCTCCTGCTAAATCTATTCAATGCACCTGCGAACCCTTAAGATTCAATCTTATTCGGGCATAAAACCCATATTTGCTCGTTGATTTTCATTTACCGTTTTGTTTTTCATAAGCCCCCTGGACGCGGGTTCTTTTCCTGATACCGTTTTCCTTTCCATCGGACGGGGCCGCGGTAACTCTTGATCTAATTTTCAATTTGGGCTATCCCGATTCTCGTAAACCAACTAAAGAACTGTAGATATTTCCATTTACCCCGCCTTATCAGACTTTTTCTCCAATGGACTAACCAGTTTAAACCCAGCTTCTGAAAATTCTTATTCGGGCATTTTCCAGTTTTAGGCGGGGAGAATCCTTCTTTCAAATTCTTACCGATACAATTTTACAGTTGCGCGATTGTCTGTGAACGGCCCGGCTACGTGCCGTGCCGGACTCTAAATTTACCATTTTCGTTTCATTTCACAAATGCTAGCGCAGGCAGCAAAAGGCGATGATGGCGAAGCCTGGCTTTTGCTGCCTGCGCGGGTTTTTCCATCTCCATTTTTCAATCGAAGATTTTTACCGGCATGGCATGTAGCCATTGTTGGGCGCTTCCATTTTTTTCTTCGTAAGACCTTGAAAAAGCGACCGTTTTACCGATTCTGGATACTTCAAAAGGGCCTTTTCTACTGATTTTCCAATCTTATTGAACCGATTCTCAAATTCTGATTGTCTCAAATTGATCTTGAAAACTGATCCCAATTTACCGGTTTTGATTCCCGATCTCGAAGACTAATCTCCCAAATTGCTCCAAGTTTCTAATCTCCAGTCTTCAATTTGATTCAGTTAAATTTTAGTTTTTCAGATCGATCTCAAATTCAAGTTGACCAATTCAATCTGCTGATTTTCAATCTCCGAAATCTCAACTTGATTCTCGACAACCCGATTCAATTTGATCAGATTCTTATTCAGTGTAAGGTTCAAATTTTTTGATCTTATCCCCTACTCAATTCGACGGTTTACCCAAATTCTTAATTTCCGTATTGAGGCCCTAAACGCAAACTCTCTCCAAAAAACTCGATTTCTTTTTTCGACGATAGGGAGCGGTAATTGTTAAGGATCTCAATTATTCGGGACAACGGATTACCCGATAAAGAAAACTGATTTTCCATTTTTCTGCCTGCCTAATTGGGCTATAAAATCAATTGACCGTAACCAATAAAACTTGAGTTACAAAAACCAAGTATTCCCGTTTTTCAAAGGCAGGCTTAATTCTTAATCCATTGGTTTTTAGGTTTTTATTACCAGATGGAGTGCGCCCAACCGGCCCGGGCTACACGCAGGCCGGGATTCCTGAAAATAATCTTTTCATCCCATTTCACCAAAATAGCTGCGGTGGGCAAAGGCGAAATTGGCGTAGCCTGGCTTTGCCCGCCGCAGCGGACTCTTTTTTCTAATTTTTCAATGCAGGATTTTACCCGGCTTGTGTGTAGCCAATGTTCACAGCATTCGCGTTTTATCCCTTTTTTACAAAACAAGCGGCCATCTTTCTATTTTCGAAGACGAGATAAGGGGGCTTTTTCCAAGTTTATCCAATTCTCCGATTTCGGACCACCAATTTTCAGGCAAAATGGATACCCTCATTTAGTTTATCGCCCGTAAGAATCAACTTAAACCAATGAAAATCATCCAATTATTCTCCTGCTAAATCTATTCAATGCACCTGAGAACCCTCCAGATTCAATCATATTCGGGCATAAAACCTTATTTGCTCATTGATTTTCATTTACCGTTTGATTTTCATAAGCCCCCTGGACGCGGACTCCTTTCTTGATACCGTATTCTTTTCCATTCAACGGGGCCGCGGTAACTCTT
>NZ_JPOS01000138.1 GCF_000759025.1 Phaeodactylibacter xiamenensis
CCCGATTTGAAAATCAAGTTCTCGATTTATGGACAATTCTCGGTTCTGAGTTTTCATTTTTGAGGCGGGAGAATTCATATTTTCAATTCCATAGAATGCCAATTCTGATGCGGTACCCCATAACGGCCCGGCTACGTGACGTGCCGGACTTTAAATTTACCCTTTTCGTTTCAATTCTCAAATACTAGCGCAGGCAGCAAAAGACGAAACTGGCGCAGCCTGGCTTTTGGTGCCTGCGCGGGTTTTCCATCTCTATTTTTCAATCGAAGATTTTTACCGGCATGGCATGTAGCCATTGTTGGCTGCTGCTATTTATCCCTCAATTCTCAAAACTCGTTTGTATATATTCCCAACAGAATAATCATAATTAGACTTATCATCACTTTCACGCAATATTCCAATTTTACATAATTTACTAGCGATACCTCTAACTATATCTGCACTCTTTTCATTCTTCATAAAAAACTCGTCAAACCATACTTTTGACAAGTCTTCTATTGATAGGAAATTAGGCTTTTCCGTTAATGCGCGAATATTTCCCTTATCTTCAGGGTACTCTGCAAAAACTGTTTGATTCAGTTTAGCTTCGGATACACTTGAAAGAGATTTTTCAACAGCTGAAATAGAAAATAATTGTAATTCCCTCTCAAAGTTTGCATTACCTATCTTAAACAGTTTTCTCTGCTCTATTTTTAATTCTTGAAAAAAATGAATTATATCTCTTGGGAAAACCTGTCCATTTCCATCTTCTAATTCATTATATATCCAATCAAAGGCTGATCCTCTCTCCGTTTCACATAATTCTTGAGGAAACATACTATTGAACAAATCACTTTGATCTTTGAAGTTTTTAAGGACTTTTTCTTTTTCAAGTGAGAAGAAATTTATGATATTCTGATTTTCTAAAATCCTCCTAACTATTAGGTTTAGTAAAGACTCCTTTCTCCATTCAATAATAGAATACTTTGCTATATGACTCAACTCAACGAACCCTCTATTCGAAGATACCGAAATTATTTCATCCCAAATATCATCTCTCAAAAAGAGCTTAAGCTTGACTTGAGAGTATACTTTCAAATCTAGATAAACTCTTAACAATGATCGCAAAAACGACATTCTAAGAATCCCACTTTGAGCAAATGCAGCATCTAATCTATCTAAAGCAATCCAAATAGGTCTATCAATCCTTTGCAGGTAACTATCAATAGATTTAAATACGGCACTTGTATCAAAAGAATCTAAGGAATCCTTCTTTTTTTCTTCTCCTGACTTTTGCTTCTCAAGACCTAATTCTACAGGGCCTAATTTAACCCCAATTGTCACATTAGCTCTATTCACATACTTTACAACATTTTCGAATACATCTTTTAGATTCGCACTTTCTTCTAATACTCCAAGTCTTTCTAAATCGTTGAATGTGAGTTCTAACTCTCTATCCATGAGCTCTAACCTTTTTAGCTCATTAGCAATCAACATTAAAAAATAAATCTTCCAGATTTTAATCAGCCTTTTTTCTAATTGGTCGAATTCATGACCCCGCATCAATCTAAGCTCTTCGACACTTCTGCCTCCTATTAATTCCTCTTCATTTATTGTTTCAAAGATTGGCGCTCCTGTTAAGTTTTCACCAGGAATTACCAAAATTCTCTTTTTTGATTTTATATAATTTGGACCAATTAATCTAGCAAAAAGAGCTGATTTTCCAGACCCTTTACTTCCAAAAACAATATCGATTTCATCATCTTCTATTTGTTCCCATTGAACTGTTTCTGAAAAATACTTATATAAGCTATCTTTCTCATCTTCTGCAATTCTTTGCCCAAAATCAATCTTTCTTATCAACTGAGATTTTTCCATAGTTAAGTTTTGTTGTAGCAGCCAACGGCCCGGCTACACGCAGGCTGGGATTCTAAATCTACTCTTTTTGTTTGATTTCACCAATACTAGCGCAGACAGCAAAAGACGAAACTGGCAAAGCCTGGCTTTTGCTGACTGCAGCGGCCTTTTCATTCTCTTTTTTCAATCGTAGATTTTTACCCAGCTTGAGTGTAGCCATTGTTATGGGTTGCCGCTTTATTCTTTTCACCATTTCAAAAAAAGGGCCCATTTCAAATTCTGGACTAACCAAAAGGCGGCTATTCAATCTTTTCAACTGATTTTAATCTCTTGGTTTTCAGTTGGTTCAGTTTCAAAATCTTGATTCTTCAATTTGATCTTCTTGAATCTAAAATCAACCAAAAATCTCACGATAATCAACCTAATTCAGGATTCAGGTCTCAATTTCCGGAAGATTCAACCTGATTTTTGATTCTTGATTTCCTCAATTCGATCTCCCAAATTCATCAAAATCAGTTTCAGGTTCTCCAAATCTTGAGTTTTGGTTTCTGATCTTAGGTCGTCAAATTGATTCAATCAACGTTTTCTAGTTCAAAATTTCCAGATTCCAGATTTCTAAATCCTGTCTTTGGACGAGATTCAAATTCCTGTTTTTTATTTCAAAAGCCGCCTAAACTCAAACTCCTTCTGAAAAAACCAATCTCATTTTTCAAGATGGGCCCGGTTAATCTTAGGAATCCAAATTTTTCGTTTTCTGTCCGATTCACCGTAAAAAATGCAATACTCGATAGGACCTTTACCCGCCTTTCAAAATTTCAATTACCCAGTTTGGAACTCAAGTTCTCGATTTATGGACAATTCTCGATTCTGAGTTTTCATTTTTGAGGCGGGAGAATCTATATTTTCAATTCCATAGAATGCCAATTCTGATGCGGTACCCCATAACGGCCCGGCTAGCCGCAGTACGGAGCATCGCGGAGTATTGTCGGCTAGCCTGTGTTGCAGGCAGGCTTTCTTATAGTTCATCAATTTGATTTTCACTCAATCCTGTCAATTCTGATATCTCAGAGTTCGACATTCCTTTTGCTTTCATTCTTTTAGCTACTTCTTTTATACCTTCTTCGATTCCCTCTTCTCTTGATGTATCTACTACATTTTTCAAATCCCTATAATGTTTTAAACTCTCTTCATAGGCTTCTCTTTCTTCGGGTGTAAATTTTGCTATTTCAGCAGCCTCAAATAATCTCTCGAATATTTTATCTTGTAACCTTTTAGGTCGGTCTTGTAAATCTGATAAATGCTTGAATACATATAGCCATTTGTCAAAATGACTCTCTAATTCTTCTTCACTCTTTTTAAATTTAGGTAATTCTATATAAATGAATTTCAGTTTGTCATAAAACACTTCACATTTTTGGTTTTTTAACTCGACTATATGAAGCAATTCAAGGTCTGATTTATGATCATCAAAAACAAAATCTAATATCCCTACAGTATATACCGGTTCTAGTCTATAATTCCACTCTCCTTTTTTTGCTTGTTCTTGGATCGGAAATGATGAATAATAAATACTTCTGTCTTTAAAGTAATTTTGTTTCGCTTTTTGAATTTCTACTATAAACCGCTCTCCTGATTCGCCTATACAATAGAGATCAAATACTGCTTTGCGATCCAATTCATTCAATCCCATTTGTTCGTTCTTGGAATAGGACAAATCCTTAATCTTATGTCTTTGGGGAAGAATCTGATTCAGGAAATCTATCAATAAGATTTTGTTAGGTTCGGTACCAAATAGCTTCTTGAACCCAAAATCAGTCAAAGGATTTATATATTTGTCCTCTAAAGCACTCATATTCAATTATTTAAAATCAAACTTAACTACGGTTTTCAAATATAGCCAATTTTGAGTTTTTTGTCTACAGTTTTTTGTTGTTTTACTTGCTTGCCTGCAACGGCCCGGCTACGCGCAGGCTGGGATTCTAAAATTACTCTTTTCGTTTGATTTCACCAATACTAGCGCAGGCAGTAAAAGGCGAAAATGGCGAAGCCTGGCTTTTGCTGGCTGCAGCGGGCTTCCCTTTCTGATTTTTCAATCGTAGATTTTTACCCAGCTTGAGTGTAGCCATTGTTATGGGTTGCCGCTTTATTCTTTTCACCGGTTCAAAAAAAGGGCCCATTTCAAATTCTGGACTATCCAAAAGGCGGCTATTCAATTTTTTTAACTGATTTTAATCTCTTGGTTTTCAGTTGATTCAATTTCAGGATTCTGATTCTTCAATTTGATCAGTTCTTATCTCATATCAACCAAAAATCTCACGACAATCAACCTAATTCAGGATTCAGGTCTCAATTTCCAGAAGATTCAACCTGATTTTTGATTCCTGATTTCACTTAATTCGATTTCCCAGATTCATCAAAATCAGTTTCAGGTTCTCCAAATCTTGAGTTTTTTGATCTTGGTTGTCAAATTGATTCAATCAACGTTTACCTGTTCAAAATTTTCAGATTCCAGATTTCCAAATTCAGTTTTTGGACCATATTCTGATTTCTATTTCAAAAGCCGCCTAAACTCACACTCCCTCTGAAAAAACCAATCTCATTTTTCAAGATGGGCCCGGTTAATCTTAAGAATCCAAATTTTTCGTTTTCTGTCCGATTCACCGTAAAGAATACAATATTCGACAGGACCTTTACCCGCCTTTTCAAAATTTCAATTACCCAGTTGGTAACTCAAATTCTCGATTTCCGGACAATTCCCAATTCTGAGTTTTCATTTTTGAGGCGGGGCAATCCATATTTTCAATTCCATAGAATGCCAATTCTGATGCGGTACCCCATAACGGCCCGGCTAGCCGCAGTACGGAGCGACAGCGGAGTATTGTCGGCTAGCCATTGTTCTCGGCATTTTTGAATTGGTTGGTTACTACTCCTAAATAAACTATGTAGGGTAAGAGGTTTCGATTTTGTTTGCTATATAGCTCAGATGATTAGCAAAACTTAAAACAAAACTTGACGCTTCTTCCATTTCAAAAGCATCAAAGTTGTCATCATTAAAATCTGCGAATTTTATATCCGGTTTATTTGCTAATGGGGTTTGGTAAATTGATGCATAACTGTATACGGGAATAAACATTTTCCCATTTTCCTTTATTGCCTTAACCAAAGAAGAAATTTCATGATTTATCAATGCAGTCCTACTGGAGTAATATTCGAGAAATTGCTCATTGGTATTTTCATTGCCGTACACTTTTATTTTACGGGAAGTTCTTTGAAAATTGGAAAGAA
>NZ_JPOS01000139.1:0-2500 GCF_000759025.1 Phaeodactylibacter xiamenensis
AAAACCAGAAAGCCCCGCTGCGGTATTCTGCAACGGGGCTTAAGGTTAGATTGAGCTGGCAGCGACCTACTCTCCCACTTTCGTAGTACCATCGGCGCTAGGGAGCTTAACTGCTCTGTTCGGAATGGGAAGAGGTGGAGCCTCCCTGCTATAACCACCAGCAATTCTTGCGCTGCCCTTTGGCAGGCTATATCTTGACAAGTTGGGGTCAGAAAGTTCTTTGAAATCAAGCTTTAGTAGCGCTGTAGTGTGCGCTTGCTCCCTTTCACGGGAAGCTTTCGGGCAATTAGTACTACTCGGCTCCACACATCACTGCGCTTCCACCTGTAGCCTATCTACGTAGTCATCTTCTACAACCCTCTAGGAATACTCATCTTGGAGCCGGCTTCGCACTTAGATGCTTTCAGTGCTTATCCGTTCCGTACATAGCTACCCAGCACTGCACCTGGCGGCACAACTGGTACACTAGCGGTACGTCCAACACGGTCCTCTCGTACTAGTGTCAGCCCTCCTCAATATTCCAACGCCCGCAACAGATAGGGACCGAACTGTCTTGCGACGTTCTGAACCCAGCTCGCGTGCCACTTTAATGGGCGAACAGCCCAACCCTTGGGACCTTCTCCAGCCCCAGGATGTGACGAGCCGACATCGAGGTGCCAAACCTCCCCGTCGATATGAGCTCTTGGGGGAGATCAGCCTGTTATCCCCGGAGTACCTTTTATCCTTTGAGCGATGGCCCTTCCATAAGGGACCACCGGATCACTTGAACCTGCTTTCGCACCTGTTCGAGGCGTCCCTCTCTCAGTCAAGCACCCTTATACTCATATGCTCTGCGCATGATTACCAACCATGCTGAGGGTACCTTTGTAAGCCTCCGTTACTCTTTAGGAGGCGACCACCCCAGTCAAACTACCCACCACGCACTGTCCCCCGAAGGGTTAGGACCAAAGTATAAAAAGGGTGGTATTTCAAGGACGGCTCCACTACCACTGGCGCGGCAGCTTCTAAGCCTCCCACCTATCCTACACATTTTATACCCTAGCACAATACGAAGTTGTAGTAAAGGTTCACGGGGTCTTTCCGTCCCGTTGCGGGTAACCGGCATCTTCACCGATACTTCAATTTCACCGAGCTCGTGGCTGAGACAGTGCCCAGATCGTTACACCATTCGTGCAGGTCGGAACTTACCCGACAAGGAATTTCGCTACCTTAGGACCGTTATAGTTACGGCCGCCGTTTACCGGGGCTTCAGTCAACGCCTTCTCCGAAGATTAGCGCCTCCCTTAACCTTCCGGCACCGGGCAGGTGTCAGACCCTATACTTCGCCTTTCAGCTTCGCAGAGTCCTGTGTTTTTGCTAAACAGTCGCCTGGGCCTCTTCACTGCGGCTCCGGGGTTAACCGGAGCGCCCCTTCTCCCGAAGTTACGGGGCTATTTTGCCTAGTTCCTTAGCCACGGATCACTCGAGCGCCTTAGGATACTCTCCTCGACTACCTGTGTCGGTTTACGGTACGGGCTGCATACTTCGGCTTTTCTTGGAAGCTGCTTCTTGCTACTATCAGCTCGCCTTCGCAGGCTTGCTGTACTATCCCCCGAAGGGTTTAACGCACTATTCCATCAGTGCGCGGGCAATCCACAGCTCCGTCCCCTTTTTAGTGTATGCAGGTACAGGAATATTAACCTGTTTGCCATTAGGTTCGCCTTTCGGCTGCCCCTTAGGACCCGACTAACCCTGATCTGATTAACATCGATCAAGGAACCCTTAGTCTTACGGCGACAGAGTTTCTCACTCTGTTTATCGTTACTCATGCCTACATTTTCTTTTCCAGCCGCTCCACAATGCCTCACAGCACTGCTTCAGCGCAACCAGAATGCTCCCCTACCATACTGACGATCCGAAGATGTCAGCATCCATAGCTTCGGCGGCACGCTTGATGCCCGATCATTTTCCGCGCAGGAACGCTCGACTAGTGAGCTGTTACGCACTCTTTAAATGAATGGCTGCTTCCAAGCCAACATCCTAGCTGTCATAGCATCCCCACCTCGTTCATTCAACTTAGCGTACACTTGGGGGCCTTAGCTGATGGTCTGGGTTCTTTCCCTCTCGGCAATGGACCTTCGCACCCACTGCCTCACTGCCAGTGCAGTATCATGGCATTCGGAGTTCATCAAGGGTTGGTAGGCGGTGAAGCCCCCTAGCCTTATTGGTAGCTCTACCTCCATGATACTCTTCCTGACGCTGCACCTAAATGCATTTCGGGGAGTACGAGCTATCTCCGAGTTTGATTGGCCTTTCACCCCTACCCACAGGTCATCCGAACATTTTTCAACATGTACCGGTTCGGTCCTCCATTGGGAGACTATCCCAACTTCAACCTGCCCATGGGTAGATCACACGGTTTCGCGTCTGCCCCGCCTAGCTCTCGCCCTATTCAGACTCGCTTTCGCTCCGCATCCGGCCCTGAAGGCCTTATACTCGCTAGACAGGAGCAACTCGTAGG
>NZ_JPOS01000140.1 GCF_000759025.1 Phaeodactylibacter xiamenensis
AAATTCGGAGCCTTTTTGTTTTAACTGCGTTTGCGGCTAAAATTACACATAACGGTAAATTGTATGAGTAGTGGCAGATTGCGTGGTACTTTCCTATCAAACCGCTACGCAGTTTGAGCGGGCTACAAACCTTGATATTTACCACTTCCCCTGCCATTACTTATACAAAATGTTGGCTACCGTAATTTCATATAAATCAAACTTTATAATAATTGTCAAGTAATATTTACACACCGGTATTCAATACTTCAAGTACTTTTAATGCATCATTTAAAGCCCTAACATCATGTGTCCGGATATAATCTACACCCATATAACTTAAATAAATCTCTGTTGCCAAAGTAGCAGGTGTTCGTTCATTGACTTCTCTCCCGACAATGGCTCCTAAAAAGGATTTTCGGGAAACTGAAATAAGAATTGGTAAATTGAAGTATCCTTTCAATTGAGAAATATTTTTTAAAACATGTATTGAAGATTCTGGATTAGAACCTAAAAAGAATCCCATTCCTGGGTCTAAAATAATTCTATCGGATGAAATGCCTGAATTTTGAATCGATTTGATACGTTGTGAAAAGAAATCGATTATTTCATTAAATACTTTTTCGGGTTTAGTTTCGATAACCGTCGCTGGTCCAAAACGCTGAACCGAATGCATTACGATGAGTTTACAATCTGATTTTGCAATTTCGGGATAAATTTCAGGATGGGAAAATCCTTGAATGTCGTTTAAATACTGGACGTTTCTATTTAAAAAATATTGTTGGACAGTAGATTTAAAGGAATCAATGGAAACAGGAATATTTTTAGTAAGCAAGTAATCGGCTACTGGTTTTAAACGATCAATCTCTTCTTGAGGCTTTACTTCTTTGGAGGAAGGATTACTGGAAGCAGCTCCTAAATCAATTATACTGGCACCATCTTCAACCAGTTTGAGAGATTTTTCCAAAGCTTTACCGTAATCCAGATAAAGCCCTCCGTCAGAAAAACTATCTTCAGTAATATTTACAATCCCTAATATTTTTGGCTTATGAAATTTCATAGGTTTTTAAAATTTTGTCTAAATAATTGTAGTTTAATTATATATAATCTGATAATCGTTTTATTTTCCAACTGCCATCTTAGTGGCTATCCTATTACCTCCATCATTTATTATACTCTCTTTATTTGTATCTTTGATAGCAAATGTCAATTCAATCTGATTATGGTAGCCAACGGTTTGGCTATGGCACGTGTCCCTCAGGGCATATGCTATAGCCGTTGTTGTAGCCAGTTTTTTTTTAAATCCATCTTCTTACTTTGTTTGCGTAATCTTCGTAATCTTTCCCAAATTCTCGCTTTAAAAATTCTTCTTCTAATCGAATTTGAGTATTGATACTTATTGTTGATAGTGAGATTATCAATAGGGTAAACGCATTTGGTATTATCAGAAACAAACCGATATTCGCAACCATTATTCCAAGAAAAATCGGGTTTCTTGAAATTGAAAACATTCCGTTCGTCACGAGTTTAGCCTTGTTTTCTTCATCAATTCCTATTCTCCAAGAATTTGCCATATGGGTTTGTGCAATCCAAACAAGAATCAAAGAAACAATTAGAAAACCCCAACCAATTTTTTGCAAAGTTTCATTCTCTAAATACCAAAAAGGGAGTAAATATTCGTACCACTCATTTTTGAAGGCATATAACCCGACTATTAACAACTCGAGAATGGATATTATCGTGAATATTTTACCGTTGAATCCGTGAGCATCATCGGTTTTGTTAAAGGTTAATGGATTAATTCCTGTCTTCTTCCACAACAAAACTGACCTAACCACAAATACCAACAGAAAATATATTATTAAGTATAGGAACAATATCATAGTCATTAATTATTGTGAATTCAACATTTAATCAAGTAATTCGCAAGTTTCTTCTGCCAATTCTATTTCGATAGTAAAGTGCTGAAAAGGATATTTTTTTAATCTGTTTTTCACTTCTTTTTTTACTTCCAATACTTGTCGAAGTTCAGTTATATTTTTTAGCTTTAGATGAGATGTGAAAACGTGATTCTCTCCTTCAAGTGACCAAATATGAGTATGGTGTGTGGACTGGACATTCCTTATTGCACAAAGTTCCTGTTCAACTTTCAATAAGTCCATATCCTTGGGAACTCCTTGTAAAAAGATAAATAGGGTTTCTTTTAGTCGTTTTATCACTCCCCACAAAATATATACAGTAATTAAAAGTGAAAGTACAGGGTCCAAATAATGAATATCTTTAAAATTTAGAATTAGTGCCACAATAAATACAGCTACCCAACCTAAAACATCTTCTAACAAATGCCATGAAACCACTTTTTCGTTAAGTGATGATCCTTCACTCATTTTCCATGCTGCATAACCATTTACTATTATTCCAATGATTGCAAAAACCATCATACCACCAGAGTCTGAATGTTGTGGCTCTAAAATTCTTCCAACAGCTTCATAAATCACATAAATTGAACCTGCAATAAGAACCAAACTATTTATCAATGCACCTAATAAGGAAAGCCGGGCATACCCAAAAGAAAACTTTTTATCTGCTTTTTCTTTTGATTTTTCATCTAAATACCATGCTGTTCCCAATGACAAACTATCTCCCAAATCATGGACAGCATCGGAAATTATGGCAACACTATTTACATAAAAACCACCAATTATCTCAAATATGGTAAAACCCAAATTGAGGAAAAAGGCAACTTTTAGGTTCTTCCCAGAACTGTTATGATAATGGTTATGAGACATATATTTATTGTATTACTACTATCTTATTTTAGGCTTTATTGTTTTATCACTTTAACTACATTGCTGTTTTCAAATTGGCTACAACGGAAAACGCATTGGCGAAGTGGCGGATAAATTGGACGAAAAGTTCAATTTAGCAGTGACGTAGCCGATGTGTTTCCACAGAAGCTAAATTATT
>NZ_JPOS01000141.1 GCF_000759025.1 Phaeodactylibacter xiamenensis
AAAAAAAAGCTGAATGTGGGACACATTCGGCGGAATAAAAAGCACAAAAGTTGAATTTTGAACTTAACCCGCCATTTTGCCAATGCGATGTTATGTGTAGTTTTTTAGTATCTTTGTCAGATGAAATTATCAGATTAGCAAATTTACTTTACGCAACGTATAGGAAGAGAATAGTTTAGTATTATTCTTCGTTTCCTTATTGTCTCTTATTGTAAATTAAATATGTTAAATAATGAAAAATTACTTCGAAAGTCCTTTTAAAGGAAAAATAATCAAAGACCACATAACTAATCCCAATATAATTTCGGGTAAATATTCTTATTATTCTGGTTATTATCACGGTCATTCATTTGACGATTGTGCTCGTTATCTGTTTCCGGACAGGAATGATGTCGATAAACTAATTATCGGTTCTTATTGTTCAATAGGGAGCGGTGCAAGTTTCATAATGGCAGGTAATCAAGGTCATAAATATGATTGGATTTCCAGTTTTCCATTTTTTTATATGTCTGAATTTGATGTTTTCAGTAAAAGCCAAGATGGATTTCAAAAAGCAGGAGATACAGTTGTTGGGAATGATGTTTGGATTGGTAGTGAAGCTATGATAATGCCAGGAGTTCAGATAGGAGATGGAGCTGTTATTGGCAGTCGTGCTTTGGTTACAAAAGATGTTGAACCTTATTCAATTGTAGGGGGAAATCCAGCCAAATTGATAAAAAAGAGATTTAGTGATGATGACATCCAAAAATTGCAGGAAATGAAATGGTGGGAATGGGATGAAGAAACCCTTTTTGAAGCAATGCCAATTCTTTGTTCAAATAAAATCGATTTGTTGTACAAGTTTTTTAGAAAAATGAAATGATAAAAAGAAGGTTCCGAAATTCGGAGCCTTTTTGTTTTAACTGCGTTTGCGGCTAAAATTACACATAACGG
>NZ_JPOS01000142.1 GCF_000759025.1 Phaeodactylibacter xiamenensis
AAATGGAACGAAAATGGTAAATTTAGAGTCCGGCACAGCACGTAGCCGGGCCGTTCTCATCAATTAAAAAAAAGCAAAATGAAAAATCTACTGTTAATTCTTGGAATAATCTGTTTTGTCTATGTTGGAGCAAAAAGTCAAATACTCAATGAGAGCTTTGAAGAAGTAGAGTATATTGATTTATCAGGAGACTCTGTATTATATCCCAGGAATTGGTGGTCTGGAAGCCCCGAATTTGATGGGTACATTACAACAGACTCTTATAGTGGGGAATATGCTATGCATCTAAAATCTTGGTATCAAGGAAACAATACAGTGTATTTTTATAATGGTGATTCACCAGTTAGACGTTTTGGATCCACAGAAAAGAACAAACATCTAGAAGGTGCAGGTACTCCAATAGATGAGCTTCCGTCAGAATTAAAGGGTTATTATAAGTTTCAAAATGTCAAACCCAATGATTCAATGATAGTCACAGTGTATGTAAAAAGATATATTGAAGAATATGATAGTATCCATATAGTAGGATATGGTCGGGGAAAATTTCCAGAAACTGAATTATATGAAGAATTTACAGTGCCGATTGTTGAGCACTCAGAGGGGACTCCTGATAGTATAATTATTCAGATTGAAACATCCACCAATGTGAACTTTTGTCAAAGCGTTGAGTGTAATTATTTAACAATTGATGACTTTTCATTAGAGTATGCTGTAAATACTGAGGAACTAATTTTAAATAGAATTGAGGTTTTTCCTAACCCATTCTCAGACAAAGTAAGAATCAGATCAGAAAGAGGTATTGAAAAAATAGTTGTATCAGATCTATCAGGAAGGATGATTTTATCTGAA
>NZ_JPOS01000143.1 GCF_000759025.1 Phaeodactylibacter xiamenensis
AGCGTTGAGTGTAATTATTTAACAATTGATGACTTTTCATTAGAGTATGCTGTAAATACTGAGGAACTAATTTTAAATAGAATTGAGGTTTTTCCTAACCCATTCTCAGACAAAGTAAGAATCAGATCAGAAAGAGGTATTGAAAAAATAGTTGTATCAGATCTATCAGGAAGGATGATTTTATCTGAAACTACCTTTGATATAACAAAAGAATTAGATTTAAGTGGCTTTGATTCTGGAGTCTTAATACTTACAATTATTGATGAAGAAGGAATAAAGAATAACTATAAGTTAATTAAAATGAACTGATGAGAACAATGGCTACATGCCATGCCGGTAAAAATCTTCGATTGAAAAATAGAGATGAAAAACCCGCGCAGGCAGCAAAAGCCAGGCTGCGCCAATTTCGCCTTTTGCTGCCTGCGCTAGCATTTGTGAATTAAGACGAAAATGGTAAATTTAGAATCCGGCACGTCACGTAGCCGTTCCCGTTCGCTACCATGAAAAAATATAAAAACAAATGAAACTAATAACCACAATAGTATTTCTAATTTTTACAATCTCACTGTTTGGACAGAATACTGACTCAAATACTACTGAATTAGTACGAGAAATACAAGCTGAATTACAAAAAGCACAAGTTGAGATAGAGAAGCTCAATTTGAAGATTGATAATATCGAAAAAGAAAATAATGGAATAGTTGGAGTTTCAAATACGATTATCTCTTGGTCAGGAAGGATTTTTGCAATTTTTGCCGCTTTATTGAGTATCGCTACAGTTTATAGTGGATACCAAATTTCGCAAATAAGAAAGATTAAAAATGACTTAGAAGAACTTTATAAAAAATCAAAAAGGGAGATTGAAGACCAAAAATCGGAATTGGAGTCCCTAAGAGAAGATTTCAAAAAAGATAAGGAAGATTCTCTTAAACTTCTCTTTCCTTTAATAAGAGGGCAATGGTATTTTTATCAAGGGGATTATGAAAAATCACTTTCTGCATTTCTACAAGCAAAGAAAATTCAGCCTAATCATCCCGAAATTATAAGAAACTTATACCGGATTTTAGCAAACACAGGAAAAACCGAAGAAGCGATTCAAAACTTAGAAAAATTATATAAAGAATTTCCAGATGACAAGGTAATCAAATATCGTCTTGCTCAAACATATCGAAGAAATGGTCAATTAGAGAATGCTGAAATAGTTATCAAAGATGCTGCCATAAACGACAAATATCCACCTGCATTATATGAATATGGGTCTATCTTAATGAATAGCAATAGGCTAAAAGAAGCAGAAGAGATTTTTATCGAAGCAAACCGCCAGTTTCTAATAGAAGAAGGTGTGACAAAATATTGGGTATTCGTAAATCTATCCCTAACGCAATTGTTACTTGGAAAAATAGATGAAAGTAGAAGAAATGCAGATAAAGTTTTTGAAATTGTAAACACTCAATTAAAATTAGCGCCTTCAAACGCTCAGTTATACTCGAATTTAGGGTTAAGCTATCTACTGAAAGGCGATAATGTGCAAGAAGGAAAATCAGAATTTTTAAAATCAACGGAAAAGAACTTGCCATCAGGAATAGCTAAATCGATGATTAATAAAATTGAGTTGATTGATAGAGTTAAAGAAAGTCCTATAAATCAAGAAACAATCAAATTACTGAAATCATATTTGGAAAAAGAAAAGAACACGGTAGCGAACAATGGCTAGCCGACAATACTCCGTTTCACTCCGTACTGCGGCTAGCCGGACCGTTATGGGGTACCGCATCAGAATTGGCATTCTATGGAATTGAAAATATGGATTCTCCCGCCTCAAAAATGAAAATTCAGAATCGGGAAATCATCCGGAAATCGAGAACTGATTTTCAAATCGGGGAATTGAAATTTAGAAGGCGGGCAAATATCCTGTCGAGTATTGTATTCTTTACGGTTAATCGGACAGAAAACTAATAATTTGAATTCTTAAGATTAACCGGGCCCATCTTGAAAAATGAGATTGGTTTTTTCAGATGAGATTTACGTTTAGGCGGCTTTTGAAATAGAAATCAGGAATTTGAATCTCGTCCATAAACAGAAATCGGGAATCTGGAATCTGTAAATTTTGAACAGGAAACCGTTGATTGAATCAATTTGAGAACCAAGATCAGAAACTCAAGATTTGATAAACCTGAATCTGATTTTGATAAATCTGGAAAATCGAATTGAGTAAATCAGGAATCAAAAATCAGGTTGAATCTTCTGGAAATGGAGATCAGAATCCTGAAATAGGTCGATTGTTGTCAGATTATTGGTTGATTTGAGATTTGAAACGATCAAATTGAAGAATCAGAATCCCGAATTTGAATCGACTGAAAACCAGTAAATTAAAATCAGTTGAAGAGAATTTACCAGCCGCCTTTTGGATAGCCCAGAATTTGAAAATGGGGCCCTTTTTTTGAAATGGTGAAAAGAATAAAGCGGCAACCCATAACAATGGCTACACACAAGCTGGGTAAAATCTGCGATTGAAAAATCAGAATGAAAAACCCGCTGCAGTCAGCAAAAGCCAGGCTGCGCCAGTTTCGCCTTTTGCTGCCTGCGC
>NZ_JPOS01000144.1 GCF_000759025.1 Phaeodactylibacter xiamenensis
CTTTCTCAACCATAGCTGAAGTATTTTCGCTATTGAGCGGTGCGAATATTTACCCGGACGGGAATAAGCGCAGTTGGTCAATATCCCCGCAACAGCACTCAAAAATTGTGGTTTTCCCTAATCCATTTGGAGCGCAATTTACAATTAGTGGGACAGTGGAAGTAGGTCAACTCCGCGTATTTAACGCTGCGGGGCAGTTGATCCATCAGCAGCAGCTTCAGCCTTTAGTAGAGCATCAGATCATAGCCCGCAATTGGCAGCCCGGCGTCTATTTCTACCGGGTGGAGACCCCTTCTGCTACGACTTCCGGTAAGCTCATCCGTAAGTAGTTCTGTTTCTAAAATCAAAACATGGCTCAGCTTTCTCTTTATGGAGAGCTGAGCTTTCTTCCTATTCCCAAATCCTAATCCCATGGCGCATTCTAAACTTCTATTGCTGCTTGGCTTTGCCCTAGTTTCACTTTCCGTTTCGGCTCAAGAGTTGTATTTTTCAGCAGGCTCAGACGATGATTCACTGAACAGTTATATTGGAATTATTGATTTGTCAACCTGTGATACTGCACATGTCATAGAGCCGGAACGCCCGATTGGCAATTGCACCTTTGACCGGGATACGAACCTTTACACTGCAATAGCAGATACGATATATCAGGTGGATTTGGAGACCGGAACATTATCCTATGTTACAGATTTTGGAGTAATACCAGGAGAGTTTGGTGCTGTAGTTTTTGGCTTAGAAGTCATTGGAGAGACCTTGTTTGCTGTGTTTTATTCACCTGGGGTTGCTTTGGGGAAATATAACCTAATTACCGGGGAGCAAGAAATACTGAACCCCAGTTTCGGAGAGGTAGACCCTATTGCTGCGGCTTCCGGATTAACTGTGATTAACGGACATCTGGTGGCTAGTACTTGGAAAGATGGATTTTATCAGTTAGATACCAATGATTTGTCCAATAGCCAATTGCTTTTTCCGCATCCTTCTTTTGAACCTTTTTCCAATGGTTTGGGTACGGTGTCCGTGGACTGCCAGAATAGCCGTACTTTTGTGACTGATGCGGTATTAGAGCAAACAGACGAAATTCTAGAAGTTAACTTTGAAGCACAAACCCTTGAATTCGTTTGTAGTGTGGATTTTCGAATTATCAGTCTTTTTGCCCTCGAAGAATCCCTCCCCCCGCCCTGCGCGCTGGAAGTTAACCCAATAGGTGGTGCATTCCCCGGCAGCGCCTATCAGGCCGACACGGCTTGTACGGGTGCCCCACAGCCCATCCTGCCGCCAAGCCTGGAGCTGCTCTCCGAGATTGGGTTTATAGATTCTATCCGGGTTACGCTGTCAGGCCCGGGCGGTATGGGTGAGCAACTGGCCAGTACCGGCACTGATAGCATTGTAGTGCTTGGCAGTGGCAGCGCCCAGCTGCGCTTCCTACCGCAACAGGGCCAGCCTTCATTGCCTGCCTGGGAGGCCGTGCTGGGTGCAGCCCAGTACACCTACGGAGGCCCCGGCCTTCCACCGGAGGGCACCCGGGAAATCAGAGTGGTTGCTTATGCGGCAGGCAATGTGAGCGATACTGCCTTTGCATACCTCCCCATTTTCCCATATCCGCCTTCAGCGGGAGAAGATGCAGCGGTGGCCCTCTGTCCGGGCAGTGCCCCGGTAGACTTATTTGCTCAGCTCGGCGGCAGCCCGGCTCCCGGTGGGCAATGGCAACCGGGCAGTGGCAGTTTCGACCCGGAAGCAGATGCGCCGGGCGCTTATTTTTACATTCAGTCTGGTGCGCCTGGTTGCCCCGGTGATACCGCTGTGGCTAC
>NZ_JPOS01000145.1 GCF_000759025.1 Phaeodactylibacter xiamenensis
CGGCAATGAATCGCTGTTTAGCCAAGATCGAGATTCTTTAGGTTTAATATTAAACTTTAGAGGATCTGGCAATTTGCTTGAAGAATTTAATGACTATACAGGTGTTTCTTTTTCTGAAAGTGCCTTGGTCAGATTACAGCAAGAGGTCTCTGCACTAGATTCAGCAGATCATGAAGGATTCCTTTTTTCACCCTATGAAATTATGGGTCAGCAGTATGGAATAAATCAGCCCTTTCTAGATTCTGCACTTATAGCGTTAAATGGGGCTAAAAAAATTCTTTTTTCAGTAAATAACTTAGGAGGGTATCCAGAGGAAACAGTTTTTTCAGTAGATATTGTTAATCCTGACTTATTGATATCTGAGGTAGATGGAATCGAAGATGAGTTGAAATACTTGATGAAGGCCTCTAGTATCAATAATGAAATACCTGAAGTATTTGCATTAGCTATTGAACGATATTTAGATGTAATAAATCCCGCTGGACTATATCAGTCATACTTTGAAAATAACCTACAGGTTTTACTAGATGATGACACCTATCCCTCATTTGAATTAGATAGCATTGCTAATTTTATTGCACTTTCCGGAGTTCCAATAAAATTGCCAGCTGGCTCAAGGGTCAAGTTTTTGAGATTTGATGACGATCAAAAAGGAATGCTATATTGCTTTAGGTTACCTGGTAATTCTTACTATCATACTCCAAAAAAATGGAAAGCTGGTACATCAAATGCTGGCAAGTTTGCGGGTTATGGGTATTGGAGCCCAGCTGATTGGAATAGTTCATCTAAAGTGATTTTTTATTCATATGAGGACTACTTAGTTCATAATGGAGGCTGTGGTTTCCCGCCTTATACTTTAGGGGAAGTTACGGAGGTACTATTAGGATATACAAAAGGATGCCCTGGAAATGAAGGGGAACTATATATTTATCCAAGACTATACAAGACATACTTTGAAGATATTACTAGTCCAGAATCACCAGATGAAGGGTATCCTGCCTATAGAGCTGCTAATGAAAATGTAACCTTTGCAGATATTGATCAACACATTATAAATAGCACTCAGCAAGTGTTCGACGACAGTTGTAGTCAAGAAGTAATTACTCTACATCATAATCAACTTCTTAAAGATATTCCATTTCCTTGTGGCATTTCCAGCGACTTAGTACCTCTTTCTGCATTGAGTAGCGGGGAATACTATTTTATTCATTTTGACAATGGAGTAGAGGCTGTTATGTCAATCCATCAAGGTAGACAATTCCTTGCTTATTTAGATAATGACGCTGAACTAGTAGTTCTTGAATACGATAAATTCTATGGGTGGTTCTACTCTGATTTCCAGGGGCCTCAATTTTCAAAAGATGCAGGTATAATACTAAACTTTGCGGGAGAGTTGGCACTGCAAGCTGGAATTACATCAGTATTTATTGCAGTTAATGTTTATCTTGGAGGAGCAGTGGCAGCGATGGCTGCACCATATGGAGTGGAAACGGGGGCTTTATTATTATTGGATTTAGCTGTGTCAGCTGGTGAGGCTAGTTCAGTTTACATGATAACAGATGACTCTAACCTAGCTATGCAAGCATTTTTTGCAGGTGCGGTTGGATCTGTTGGAGGGACATTACTAACTAATTCAATAAAAGGCTTCAGGCTTACATCTTCTGATGATCTAGATGTTCTTTTCAAAACAAGGACATACTCTGAGATTCCTCAAGATGCTTCCGCGTCATATATGAC
>NZ_JPOS01000146.1 GCF_000759025.1 Phaeodactylibacter xiamenensis
TTTTCTGAATATTGATAATCAGGCATTTACCATTTTTTAGGCGGGGAGAATCCTTTTTTCAAATTCTTATAGATACTGTTTTCTGTTGCGCGATTGTCTGTGAACGACCAGGCTAGCCGCAGTACGGAGCGACAGCGGAGTATTGTCGGCTAGCCATTGTTGTGTGAATTAGTTTTTAGGTATAGCTATTTTGAATCGACCAATTTTATTCTTTGCGATTCTATTTTTCCGAGCTAAATTTGTAGCTTCTTGATTAGTTCTTACTGACTTAAGTATTTTATTATTCCTCAATACAGTCACCTCCCTATCATACGTATTTCTATCATTCGTATTCATTGCAGAATAAATGTCATTTGGGCTGATCTCTTTATTTTTCATTCCTAATAAAACTATTTTTTTCTGATTATTACTTAAATCAAAAGAGTCAAATAATTTTAAATAGGTAAGCTCTTTATCTGTATAAATAGAGGAATTATTAAAAGTAATTTTAAATGAATTCCTTGTTTCTTCTAGAATAGGCAAATCCATTTCATTTTGCATAAGAACTTCGTAAATTCTCCTCATCCCTTCTCCTAATTCCCTCACAATTTTATGCTCTCGAAGCGTATTCGCAATGTTGCTGTTTCTTGATTCATGGTTGCCCTCTTGATTTCTCAATGACTCTATACTAATTGTCGATAAAAGCCTTCCAGGGCTAACTAGTTCGATTCTATTACTATAGATATAGAACTCGATCCCGTTATTTAGTGAATAGTCTCGATGTGTAATGGCATTTACTATAGCTTCTCTAATTGCTTCTTCTGGATAAGAAAATTTTTGCTCAAAAACAGCGTTCTCCCCGAATTCAGTTTTATATGCCAAATAAGGCTTAATTCTGTTCCATCCTGCAGATAAAAGCTCAAAAATATTTCCAGAAATCGTTTCATCATTCTTTACGTTATATTCTCTACCACTCTTTAAAACGATACCGTTAACTTCAATTATTCTGATTTGACACCTTGGATGCCATTTATTTATATTTTTTGCGAACAATAATAGTGCTGCCCTTTTAAACCTTAATTCTACGGCTTCAAATTCTGCCAAACCAATTTGTTGCAAATAATATTCGGCGGACAATCCAGGCAGATACTCATTTGACATAGACTTAATTAGGCTTAAATCTAAATCATCTACGGTAGCACCGTCGACAAAAACTCGATCATATTCCCTAGAAATGATTTCTTGCCTCTCAAAACTAATTTGGTCAAATGATACAGGAACAGTTTGTTTATCTTTCCTAATAACACACCTTCCATCTGATAATTGAAATATTTTATTAGTTGCTTTACTCACCTGAAAATACAAAATTGAAACATCTTCCTCTAAAATCAACCTAGTACTTAATTCGATTGGTAAATATTCATGATCGATAATTAGATCTCTATATTGTTCAGCAATCGCTTCATATTTTTCTGGGTTATTAGGTAAACCGGATATAGTACCGTCATCTTCAACACCTATTAAAATGGCACCTCCATCTGCATTTGCAAATGCAACTAAAGCTTCTGCAACATACCTACTTAATTCGTAAACATTCAGCCGCTTTAGACAAAGTTAAAATAAAATACGATATTTAATCC
>NZ_JPOS01000147.1 GCF_000759025.1 Phaeodactylibacter xiamenensis
AATCTGACGATTGTCGGAATGGTTTATCGTCCCTCCGGGACTTGGTTCTGGTATTAGCTATTGACTGAGTTCCGTAGGAACAACATTTCCTTCACACTTTCGTAAGAGCAGAAGAGGTGTCCCCACCACCCCAGGAAGCAGCGCTACAGCCCCCCTAATTGTTGAACCGGCAGTACCGTTATCCGCTCAGACAGCGCATATCTCCGGCTTCCCGGGTAAATGACGTAGAGATGTGACAGTCTCAAATCTTCTATAGCCTGGTGCATAGACTTTGTACGCTTAGGGGCATCCATATATTTGAATTCGGCACCGTAGGAGCGCCCGTTGGACTGCCAGTATAAATCCAGTTCGACGCCAGCGTGGGTCCCGTAGAAAAATACCTCATTGTCCCGCTTGCCCAGCTGAGCAATGGTTTCCTCTACCGCAAAGCCTTCCCAGGAAGCCCCCAGCTTAGGATTTCTAAGCAAGTCCTTTTCCTGATGGATATTTTGCAAGGTATGAAAGAGGCCCGCGTCCCGGATATATAGCTTTGGGCTCTTGACCAGGCGCTTTCCTACATTCGTATGCCACGGCAAAAGTATCCGGATCATAAAGGTATCTTCCAGAATGGAAATATACTTTTTCACAGTATGGTCCGATATGCCAAAAGATCGCCCCAACTCACTGTAGTTTAGCGTTTGACCATGATAATGGCTCAGCATCACCCAAAAGCGGTACATGGTAGAGGAAGGTATAGAGCTCCCTAAGGCAGCCAAGTCCCGCTCCAAAAAAGTAGCAATGAAGTTTTCCCGCCAAAGCCGGCTTTCCTCCAGCCCCTCTGCCAGATAAGACCGGGGGAAACCGCCTCGTAACCACAGCTTTCGGTAATGTGCAGCGCCCACCTCTGACAAGTTGAACCCGGATAAATAATAATAACCGATGCGCCCGGCCAGCGATTCGCCGCTTTGTTGCTTCAAACTGGAGGAAGCGCTACCGAGGATAAGATATTTCTGGTTGTTCTGCTGATCGACCAAATAGCGCAGTAACGAAAACAGCTCCGGCTTTCGCTGTATCTCATCAATCATGATCAGCCCTTCCAGGTTTTCCAATGCCAGCTGAGGTTGCTGCAGCATAGCGAGGTCTCGTGGGTTCTCCAAATCGAAGTAATGGTCAGGCTGGAAGGTCTTGGCAAGTGTCGTTTTTCCCGCCTGACGGGGACCCAACAGGGCAGTCACAGGGAACACGCGCATCAATTGTGCTACCGCTGCCTGATCTTGTTTCCTATCGAGAAGTGTTTTACCCATACTCGAAAATACAATTTATCCTTGAAAATTCGAATATCTACTTCGAATTTTCAAGGATAAATCTCTTTTAGCGTTTGCTAGTAATGCGCTCCAGCACCATCTGCCCCAACTTCGTCACCCGGTACTTCTGATTCCGGCTGCGCGGCTTGTCCGGTATCGTCTACCTTGTGCAGAAGGGGTAAAAGGAATCCGTCGAGTGTTGTTATGCAAGCATGACTATCAA
>NZ_JPOS01000148.1 GCF_000759025.1 Phaeodactylibacter xiamenensis
TGGCTTAAGACATAAATAATTGATAATTTTAAACGTTCTTTGACAGAAAATACCATGGGAAGAGGCCAAGCACCGGCTGCCCCAATCCCGATGACTCTACTACAAAAGGAGATATTGCAGGATATAGGGCGCCGGCATACGACAAGCCAGCAACTAGCCAAGCGCATCAAGCTATTGCTAATGGCCAATCAAGGACAAAGCAATTCCCACATCAAAAGGGAACTGGATATTTCACTGAATACGGTAAAATCCTGGCGCAGGCGCTGGGAGGCAGACTATGATAATTTGGTATCCTATGAATCGTATTTGGAGAATCAAGAAGTGAGCCCCTTGGATTTACGCAAACGTTTAATCAGTACGTTAAAAGACTCGCCTCGTTCGGGAGCGCCGAAAACCATCACCTTAGCCCAGGAAAAACAGATCATAGCCCTAGCCTGCGAGCCCCCAGCCGATTACCAGGTAGAAATGGCTGATTGGACGCACGAGATGCTGGCCAAAGTTGCCATAGCGAAAGGCATCGTGGCCAGTATTTCCTCCCGGCAAGTAGGGAGGATTTTAAAAAAGCAGCCCTCTTCAGCCTCATAAATCAGAGTATTGGCTATTCCCAAAGATCGAAGATTGGGGAGCCTTCGTGCTCAGGGTTGCTTTGGTTTGCCAGTTCATTCTCGATTCTGTGCTGCGCAAGCACCCCAACCGCCATGTCATAAGCATCGACGAAAAAACGGGTATCCAGGCTATAGAGCGTGCCAAAGGTGCAGCCCCCAAAAGCAAGGGGGCACACCAACGGGTGGAATATGAGTACATCCGTCACGGTACAACGACGCTGATTGCCGCTAACAACGTGGAAAATGGCCAGGTCATCAATTACCGTATGGGAGACACTCGGGATGAAACAGATTATGCTGACTTCATCAAATGCACCGTCCATGCACTGCCAGAAATGGACCAGGTTATTATTTTGTCCGACCAGCTCAATACCCATATGTCGGAATCGCTGGTCCGCTGGATTGCCGAGTGCGAAGGGTATGATGAAGGCCTGGGCACAAAAGGCCGGGAGGGCATCTTAAAAAACATGGTAACTCGTAGGCGTTTCCTGGAAAAAGAAGAGCACCGTATCAGATTTGTCTTCACGCCCAAGCATTGCTCCTGGCTCAACCCAATCGAAAATTGGTTCGCTAAGCTGCAGCGTCATGTGATTAGCAATGGCAATTTTTCTTCAGTCGAAGAGCTACAAATCAAAATAGAAGCCTACGTGGCTTTTTACAATGAGTGCTTGGCTAAACCTCTAAAATGGAAATTTAAAGGCTTCGACAAGGACCGGGAACCTCTCATTTAAATTGTCAGAAACTTATGTCTTAAGCCACTA
>NZ_JPOS01000149.1 GCF_000759025.1 Phaeodactylibacter xiamenensis
GTGTGTATAACAAATTGCACAGCTATGCCGCTGCGACAAGTTGCTGGATCGTACTCCACGCTCCACTTTTACGATAGCACCGCAAATCCGCGATGGCTTGCGCCCCATCAACCGTCCAGCGTTGGCCGGATAATTTGAGCCGCTGCTGCAAGACACTACGATGAGCGGCCTCTACTGGTCCAGAGCCGATGAGCAGCCCTTCATCCCTGTAGGTTTTGTACTGCATACGGTCTTCATGCTCTTCGTAATAAGATAGCAGTTTCGCCTTAGCTTCCCGGGCTTCGTGATTTCTCGCTCTGAGGCAGCTTACGTTATCCACTACCTCGTGCACTCTATTGGCTGAGAGTACTTCACACTGGCCAGCCACCCAGGCTTTGCGTTTTTCATCTACTCTAAACTGATGTTTTGCAAAGAGCACCAGTTTTTCTTTGGCGTGATAGAAGTCTAATATTTGACGAGCCCCAGGGAAGTTGTCCTCGGCCCAACGCCATATCCATGGGGCTCCATCTCCCAAAATGACCTTTTTTTGATAGGGTACTAGATGGCGCTCCAGTTTAGGGAAAAACTGGTCGACACTGCCAAAATGGGACACATAGACGGATTGGCGTATTTGTCTGCGCTTGGCCGACAGTTGTACCACATCTTGGTGTTGAAATATGCGGCCGAGCTTAATTTCTTTCCAGCTCTTTTCCTCTCGTGTAGGGAGCATCATGCCATCCATCATCACATAAGTAGGCGCTTGCTCATCAGTAATTTCTAAACTGGGTATGGCCCCTTCCGCATCCGCGCTGACCAATGGGCCTACTAAACTGCCATAGTGCATACAGACACGCTGTATTTGCATACCAGATAAGTCTAGCCTAAGCAGTTCTTCCAGTGTCTCGCTAGCCTGCTCGTAAACACTGCCCTGTCCTAGCAGGCAGCACAGCTCCCGCAGGCGCTCACTGAGGGCAAAGCGTTTTGTGCCTTGGCATAGCACGTGGTTTTTAGACAGCGTAAGCTGCCCAAAACTTGTCAAGACTTTTTTTTAGCGTTGCGGCTCTTTGGCAGTGGCCCATCTTGTTGGGTAGCTACCTTTTGGGCAAATTGGCGGGCTAAATCTAAAACGCTATTCTCATAAGCTGACGATGAGGTCGCGTTGGCTTGAGATTGCAGAAAGTCGAGTAGCTCGGCACGCATGCCACTTAGTATCTCGTCGGCAACTTGTTCTAGCTCGCTCGGGGTGGGGGTTGGCTTCTTCATACTTTAAAGATAGCTAACTTGTGCAATTTGTTATACACAC
>NZ_JPOS01000150.1 GCF_000759025.1 Phaeodactylibacter xiamenensis
CTCCTCCAGGTGGTCTTGTATCTGTGTGATCAACTGCCAGCCGCTCCCGCCGGGGGTGCGGTACACAGCCTGCAGCAGGCCATTGTGCCGCCGCATGCCCAGCGTTGCCGGGGCTGCTACCGCCTGAAAGGGCGTAAAGCTCTTGCTGCCGTTCGGCTGAAGGCGACTCTCCCAGCGCAGCACAGGCGTCAGGTTGGTGAACAGCCCCGCCATGGGCGACCCGGCCGCGCTGCTGTTGCGCATGAATATGCCCGCATACGTATCCGGGCCCACCGACTGTACCTCTGCGCGGATGCCGGACCCTTCGCACAGCTCCTTTACCACGCCCGCCAGCTGGTCCGTACCCCCCGAAATGGGGTTGTAGCCCGGGCTGTTGAGGGTGAAATGCCCTTTGGACGGGTTGCCCGTGGCACAGGGGTCATAAGCATAGGCGCTGCTGCCCGGCACCATGCCGATATCGGCAGTGCCCCAGGGCGGCGGGATGTCCTCACTGATGAGCACTTCCACCTGCGCAGTGCAGCTGCTGCTGTTGCCATGTATGTCAGAGGCCGTCAGCTCTAGGCTCTGTATGCCCAGATCGCTGCAGTCAAAAGCTGTCTGGCTGATCATCAGCGTGCTGTAGTCCAGCCCGCAGTTGTCGCTGCTGTTGGTAAAGTCCAGCACCTCGTCGGCCAGCAGCTCTCCGGTGCCGTCGTAGCTCAGGGCTACTTCTACATCAAGGCAGGACAGCTGCGGCGCTCCCTCATCTGTTACAATAAAAGTGTAGGTAAAATCCTCCGCATTGCCATAATCATCGGTGGCAACGACTTCCAGCTCGTAGGTGCCCTGAGGTACGGTGAGGTAGAGGGCATACTGCCCGGTGGCCGCATCAAGCAGCACCGTTTCCAGCTGCCCGGCCGAGGGGCCATTCTGGTTTTCCAGGGCAGCCTCTACCGTCACGCCCGAGCAGTCTTCTATGGAAAAAGCCCGCCAGATAGCCGAGTAGTGGCAATCGCCGGAGTCGGTGCCCACTTCAAGCATGCCTTTGCTCGTGAGCGTGTCCCCATTGCTATCAAGCACCTGCAGGGGCGGCGCTTCGTAATCCGGGAAGCAGGGGTCGAAGGGCGCCGGGTCGAGCGTATTGCACAGCCCGTCCTGATCGCTGTCAATATCGTAGCACAGCTGCGTGGACACCGTGTCCTGCAGCGCCTCCGGATAGTCGC
>NZ_JPOS01000151.1 GCF_000759025.1 Phaeodactylibacter xiamenensis
TACCTAAACCTAAAACGATGAACAGGCTGATTTTGACCTCTTACATTCCGGGCCGTTGTGATATGCAGGGCAAGCTCACCGCTACCCTCAATTGCGGGCCGGGTACCCGACAGCAGGTATGGCAAACGGCCGGGCAGCAGCGCGGGCTATACTATTGCATGCTGCAACAGGGGGGCTACCGCTCACCGGCATTGAAAGTACTGCTGATTGACTAATCTTCCAGCCAGAGCCGGCCGCTCTACTCAAAGAGCAATGGCTCTGGCTGTTTATATCCTTAAATAATGCGATACTTACTCTTTTTCCTTTTGCTAGTGATAGTCAGTAAAGGTTTAGCTCAGTCCGAATCCTTTAACATTAGGATAAATGCGGGCTATCCCTTTCAGGAACTTACGACCATACTCCCTACCGACAGCTGCTATTACGCAAGTGCCGTAGTAACGGATAGCACTGACGGCTTACTGACAATAGGCAGCCTGTTTTTAAAGCTTGATTTAACTGGGCAGCTGTTGTGGTCTCAACAGCTTGGCACCCCAAATAAATACTATGAACTTTGGGGCGAAGGGCTTTTCCCAACAGCAGACAGCAGCTTTGCTGCTTTAGGGATAGTACGAGATTCCATTAGAAAAGGGGTATTCATCAAATACAACAGCAATGGCGACACCTTGCTCACTAAAGAATATATTAGCCCATTCTATCCCGATGAGCCCTTCATTACGGCACAAGCTATGCACCCAGACAATCAGGGAGGCTTCTTCCTCCTTTTCGGTGTTGACTCGGAACCCGACGGAGTCAATGCCGATTATTTTATGCTTCATGTAGACATGAATGGAGAAACTCTGGCAACTTATAATTATGGCACCTCTCTGACTGATATCCCCAAATCCTTGCTGGTCCACGCTGATGGGACTCTAACTGTGGGGGGCTCTCAGAGTAATATTACCAGTGTTTCTCAAAATTTCATTTACAGGTCCCATCTGCTACACCTTGATGAATCTCTTAATCAACTTTGGCAGTATACCTCACCCTGGAATGACTTGTATGACCATGCCAACGCCCTCCTCCCCACCCCCGATGGCGGCCTCATCGTCGGCACCGGGAAAGGCGTAGAGACGGCCATCAACAGCAGCAGCGGACGCGTAGACTGGAACCCCTGCTTCTTCAAGCTCA
>NZ_JPOS01000152.1 GCF_000759025.1 Phaeodactylibacter xiamenensis
ATATATGGATGGTTCTTATATATCCCGTTTTTGTTTTTTCTTTCGTCTGGCCCACTTGATGCATGTGCTGGCCCATAGGGCAAACAAAGTAGTCCCCCTCTTCATTATAGTGCAGCGCCTGCTGGGGGAACGCATGCTTATGCTTGCCCTTTTGCTCTTTATGGTAACCTGGGTATTTGACATAGGCTTCTATACCTTTCTCTTCCAGATACTCGTAGTTTTGCTCGCTGCCATAGCCTGCGTCAGCACAAACATTATCCGGCAATTTCAACCCGGCATTGTCTAGTACCCCCAGGGTGTCATCCATATGGGCTACAAAACAGCTTATGTCAGAAGCCGTCTGGTGCACCGTATAGTTGACGATAAACTGCTGTTCGGTACCGACCTGAAGATTGTAACAAGGCCGCAGTTGCCCATTGCCCAAGTGGTCGTCCTTTGTCCTCATGAAAGTAGCATCGACATCCGTCTTTGAATACGAGGAACGCCCGCCCAACAGCCGCTCTTGCTCTTCGTAACCTTCCAGCTTGGGCAGATGGTCTTTTGGCAGTTTGCCGGCCAGGCGCTTTTGCTTGGCTTGCGACTTGGACGGCTTGGTGTCTTCACCCCCGGGCATTTCACTGTCCAAGCGGCTGTTGATACGGCTGATGGCCTCGCGGACTGCCTTGCTGTCGCTAAGTGGCTGCTCCCCTTCTGCCAGCACATCCGTCTTTGTGCCTGGCCCGCCAGGGTCAGGCGGGGGGCTGTCCTCTTGGCTGGACAGCTCATCTATGTGCGCCAGTATCTGGGCCACCTTCTCCAAAACAGAGGCTTTGTAACGGGCTACGTTCTTAGCCCAGACAAAACTATAGCGGTTGGCCACCGATTCCATTTTCGTGCCGTCGACATAATAGTCCTTGAGCTGGACGTAGCCCTGCTCTACCAGCAACAGCAGCACCTGGGCAAATACGTCCTTGACCGTATTGCTCAAACGGTGCTTGCGGAAACTGTTGATCGTGTTGTGGTCTGGG
>NZ_JPOS01000153.1 GCF_000759025.1 Phaeodactylibacter xiamenensis
CTGCTAAAAATGCCCTGCGGTGGATATTTTCGTGCCAGCCATTCTTTTTTGAGCGCTGCTCTTGTTTTGGTTTTTTCTTTATCTTTTGAGGCTCGTTTTCCACTCCCATCAAAGCATCGGCAATGGCTTTGACACTACGTTGCTTAGGCTTAAAGCTGGAAGTTACTGAAACAGTTGCCATCTGCTTTGTCCCTGGTTTCTCCCCTTTGCCCAAGCGGGCTTTGGGGTTGCCCGAGCGGGCTTTGGGCTTTCTTACCTTCGGTACGCCCTTGCCGTCAAAAGAGGCGCTGAAGCACACCGCTTCAGGTTCTGCCTTAGCCGGGCGGGCCTCATAATAGGCTTCCACGTATTGGCCCAAATTAAGAGTGTTGCGCACCGAGGACTCCCAGCGCAAATCCAAATTCAGCAGCTTGTTAAACAGGTGCACGCTTTCACGGAAATCATTCTCTGATGCACTTTCGCCCACTAATTCCTGGATATTGTAAGACCAATAGCTCCCTCGGGGCAACTGCAGGTGCTCATCCAGTTTATATACAACCCCTTTGTCACTGGCCCAGTGGCTCGGGCGCTGTATGGATAAGGGCCCAAACAAACTTAAATAGCGCCGCGCCTTCTTGCCCTTGCTTTGGCAAGCTGCTTGATTGTCCACGTCGAATTCATAACTCTTGCACTGTTTTAGCTTCCCGGCTATGATGTACCGGAGCAGCAGCAGCCCGATGCTCAGCAATTCGCTCAGCAAGCCTTTTTCAATGTCATGCATGGCATCCGAAGATTCGACGTATCCATCGCTAAGGCACACTAATTCTTCAAACTTCTGATTTAATCGCTGGGTAAGTTGCTGTTTTTCCATAACTTCATCCGGGAGGTTTGGCTGTCGTTAATTGTTTTGTGTCAAACTCAATTTACGACTTATTGGCTCAACCTCCCTTTTTTACCCATCCCCGCTTTTTTGTCACGCACTC
>NZ_JPOS01000154.1 GCF_000759025.1 Phaeodactylibacter xiamenensis
CAGCAGTCAGTACATTTCTGCTTTGCTCATGCTGGCACCAACCCTTCCGGAAGGGCTCCGGCTGCAACTCGAGGGTGAGATCGTCTCCCGCCCTTACATAGAAATGACCCTTTCCCTAATGAGCTACTTTGGCGTAAGCCATCAGTGGGAGGAGCAAACCATCATCGTGCCGCCTCAGTCTTATGTGGGCAAGCCTTTCACTGTAGAAGCAGACTGGTCGGCAGCCTCCTACTACTACGCTATGGCTGCCATTGCCCCGGAGACGGACCTTCGCCTGAATGGGCTTTTCCGGGAAAGTGTGCAGGGCGATGCCGTCCTTTCGGAAATGATGACCGAATTTGGAGTGGAAACCCACTTTGACGAGGCTGGCGTCCGGTTGAAAAAGAGAGCAGGTGCAGAAGTGCCGGACGAGTTTACCTGGGATTTCCTGAAATGCCCCGACCTGGCGCAAACGCTTGCTGTATGCTGTGCTGCAGTGGGCACAAGTGGTACGTTTTGTGGCTTGGAAACCCTGCGCATTAAAGAAACTGACCGCATTCTGGCGCTTCAGCAGGAACTGCAAAAAGTCAACGCCAACCTAATTGAGCTGCCTCCTACCGGAGAGCGTACTTACTTTCAGACACAAGGGAAAACGCTTTTTGGTTCCACTCCAACCTTTGCTACCTATGAAGATCATCGTATGGCGATGGCTTTCGCGCCTTTGGCAATGCAGCATCCCATCGAAATTGAGGAGCCGGAGGTAGTCGTCAAGTCTTACCCGGACTTTTGGAAAGACCTGCAGAAGATAGGTTTTGAAGTAGTCAGATAAAAAAAGGCCGGTTGAGCAACTCAACCGGCCTTTTTGTTTGCATGGCATGCAAACATTTTCCGAAGGGCTGAAAGAAGCCCTGGCG
>NZ_JPOS01000155.1 GCF_000759025.1 Phaeodactylibacter xiamenensis
AATCGGACGAAAAGAGTAAATTTAGAATCCCAGCCTGCGCGTAGCCGGGCCGTTAGGCTCAATTAAGAAAAATGAAACGTTCACTAATTGGAAAAATATTGATAATAATTGGACTCGTAGTAAGTCTCAATCCATATTTGATAATCTTCATTGGTGGACCAATATTTTTAATTGGAGCATTAATTTATTGGAGCACAAAAAAGACGAAAAAATCTAAATTATTGTGGACAATAACACCAATTGTAATTTGGTATCCTCTAATGATTGGACTCTTTTGGGTTGCAGGTACAATAGGAACAACAATGGCTCAAAAACGAGATTACATAGTTTCAGAAAATTTCAAAGGAACAATTAAAGTCGTAGAATCAGAATGTGGGTTAAAACCTGAAATTATAAATGGAAGATTACAATTCGAAATTCCTCAAAATGGAATTTATCTATTTGACGGTGAATTAAAAAGTGGATACATAAACGAAAAGAATTACATAAAAAAAGAGAACGGCCAATTAGTAGAAATCGAATCAAAATTTTGGGCAACAAAAGAAGATGAAAAAGATACAATCGGAGTTGAAAAAATAATTGGAGTTTATGGAGGAGGTTATGGTAGCTTCGGAGATAACAAAACCAACTTCATAGAAAAATACGTTGAAACAAATAAGGTTTATGACGATAAGACAAAATGGAGAATGAATAAAAGGCAAGATGAAATTTTAGATAGTTTGAGAACAGACTGTAAATTGAAAAAGAATAAAAACTGAGCCTAACAACGTGTATGTGTTCATGTCGGGCAAAAGCCCGCCACGCCACATACACAAGACCGTTGGGCGCACTCCATTTCGGGAATAAAAAGCTGATAAACAAACGATTAGGA
>NZ_JPOS01000156.1 GCF_000759025.1 Phaeodactylibacter xiamenensis
GGCTCTTCGCCATATTTAGTGGATTTTCAAATCAAGTCCTCCGAGTTTGAAATAGATCATCAGGATGAAATTGTGTGGGTTCCGATAGCCTCTGGCAATTCTCTTTATTTCCTGAATCTTTAGGTTTACCCCCTCAGCGAAAGCATTATTAGCCAATCTTTTGAAGTAGGTCTTTATACCGTACCAATGGTCATGGAGCATATTGACAAACTCCTGGATGGGCTTGATCCCGCTGTCCCAAGCCATCTTTATCCACTCATTGAGCGGCTTGAGGCGCTTGGTGAACTGAGCCGCATCGAAAACTTCCCGGAATAGCTCTTTAAGACGGTAGGCCTGGCCCAGGTTAGGGAATGCTTCTTTTAACAAGTCCAGGCGCTGTTGCTGCTTTTGAGATAACTTGCTGGCATTGCGCAGCCATAAATACCGGCTGTGCTTGAGCGCCTCCTTGAACTGCTTTTGTTCTGCCCTTCGAATAGTATCAATGGCTTCATTAAGCTTTTTGACTAAATGAAAGCGGTCAAAAACCATCTCGGCTTGTGGCATGTAGGATTCGCAGGCTGCGATGTAGGAGCGTGACATATCTAGAGTCACCGACCGTACTGTGGTTCTGTCTGCGCCACGAGCTTCCATATCGATAAGTGCTTCGCCTACAGCTTTTTGGTCTTTGCCCAGAGATACGCCTACTACCTTTTTAGCTTGCCGGTCACATAGGATGGTCAGGTAGTTGTGCCCTTTCTTTCGTGAGGTCTCATCGACAGATAGGTCCTTGACCGCTCTTAGCTCCTGAGTAGCCAAAGCGTTGCTTACATGGCGGCCCACTATACGGCTAG
>NZ_JPOS01000157.1 GCF_000759025.1 Phaeodactylibacter xiamenensis
TTGAGCTGCACACAGATGGAATCCGAGGCGAGGCTTTCCACGGGGTTGTAGGTAGTGCTGCCAGTCGGAGTAGTGAGCGCGAACTCGGCCAGGATGCGGTAGCAATAGGTCCGCCCCCGCTCCACATCGGTATCGGTGTAGATATACCTTCCGTCTTCTGTGTCCATGATGGGCACATTAAAAAGTTTGGTATACCCGCTGCCGTCCAGGCCGGGGGTGCAGGTGTCGCGCACAAAGTTGGCGCTGCCTTCCCGCCTCCATACGGTGAAGCCGCGGAAGTAGTTATTTTCGGTATCCTCGCAGGCGTAGGGCATCTGCCAGGAGACATTGACCTCGTTGGACTGCGGCTCGGCCTGCACATCCTCGGGCGGCGGCCCCACCACTTTTATGCGCACGGTTTTGAGGGTAGCCAGCCCGGTGGTGTCGCCGAAGCCATTATCAGTAGCTTTGAAGACGACCTGGTAAAATTGGGCGCTGATGGCTTCGCAGGGGACATCCCAGCGGAAGGTCTTGACAACGGGGTCTTCTTCAAAGGTTTCTGTGTTGGGCGTGAAGGTCGCAGGCCCGTAGGTGACTTCGAATGGGCCTCCAAGCGCGGTCAGGCGGACCAGCTGTTCGTCTTCGGAGAGCGGTGCGGTAGCCCGCACATCAAATTCGAGGACATTGCCGGCGATGACGCAGACTTCATCGAAGGGGACCTCCACGACAGGAGGCAGGTTTTCGCATTCTTCTACGAGTATCTGCATGTCCCGGACGATAGAGCCGATCTGCTGCCCATTGCGGTATTCGCGGATGAGAATGGCGATGTTGTACTCGCCTGCC
>NZ_JPOS01000158.1 GCF_000759025.1 Phaeodactylibacter xiamenensis
CCCTACGGAGACCGCGACCTACACCCTGACAGCAAGCAATGGGGTGTGCGATGACTTTGTGGGCTCCGTTACGGTGGAAGTCATTGGCAACATCCTGCTGGACATCCTGCCCGAAGACTTCTTCATTTGCCCGGGCAGCTCTACCAGCATCATTGCTCAGGCTGTGGGCGGCAGCAGCGAGGAGACCTTCACCTGGACCGGCAGCGATGGCTCTGCCTACACCGGGGACAGCATCACGGTTATGCCGGAGGATTCCACCCTCTACACCCTCGTTTACGAAAGCGGCGGCGGCTGTACCACCATTACCGACTCTGTACTTATTGAGGTAGGCGACGGCGTGTTCCCGACCGGCGCAGAGATCATTCAGGAAGTACCTGGAGACCTCTTTGAAGGGGACTCGATCATCTTAGGCGTCAACTACGGTTCTCCCTTCGACCCCAGCCAGCTGAACTTTACATGGACGGTCCTTTACCAGGATTCCACTACGGCTTCGCCACTGGCTAGCGGGCTTGGGCTCGATACCATTCAGACGCAAATCTTCCCTAGCGGGGTACATACTTTCCAGGTGGAAATCACCACGCCAGATGGCTGTTCCTATTTCGCCACCGTGCAAGGGAATTTTATGGAAATTATCGTTGCTGTGCCCAATACCTTTACCCCTAACCGGGATGGCGCCAACGACTTCTTCAATTTCGT
>NZ_JPOS01000159.1 GCF_000759025.1 Phaeodactylibacter xiamenensis
TATCAGTCAATGAGCAACTAAGCTGAAAGAGGTCAGCATAAAAAACCAAGCTGCACGGCAGGGCACGATGCCATACAGTGCAGCTTGGAATCTAAGCGCTTCTATTGTGAGGGGGCAGATTACTGCCGTACCACCTTCAGCACTTCCCGGTAGCCCTGCTCGTCCCGCACTTCCAGGAAATACAAGCCGCGGGGCATATTAGAGGCGTCAAAGCTATGGTTGATGGCTCCGGCAGGGAGCTGCAGTTGCCGTAGGGGCTGCCCAAGCTCGTTGAGGAGTATAGCTGTTGCTTCCAATTCAAGGGGCTGCTCAAAGTCGAGGGTGAAAGCACCGGAAGTCGGGTTGGGAGATACGCGCGCCCGCTGCACATCGGACAGGGCATCTGCAATCGGTCCGGTGTTCGGAGCAGACAGGTTCATGCCAGACATGAAGTTGACTTTGTCAAAGGTGGCTGTTGCCGTTCCGAAGGGGTTGGTGGAGAAGACGGCCAGGCCCATTTCCACGCAATCGCCCATAGGGAGTTCTGCCTGATGGAACTTAATCCACTTACTGCCATTCTTATAAAACCCGTTTATCCGATCGCCATTACGTACCAGGCGAAGCATGGAAGGAAAAGAAGCATATGTCGTATTGGATTCATTCTGCCCATTGTCTGTATAACGGA
>NZ_JPOS01000160.1 GCF_000759025.1 Phaeodactylibacter xiamenensis
TGGAATGAAAAGATTAATTTCAAGAATCCGGGCCTGCGGGTAGCCCGGGCCGTTCGCTGCAATAAATAACAAACAAATAATGCAACCCATAATAACAAAAAAATCAGTACCAAAAACCATTATTGTAAACCTCTTGATTATGATAATTCCTTTTGGGATTGTTTATGTCATTGGAATGATGATAATTGAATTTACAAAGACAAGAATGGCTATATATGAAGAGAAACCAATAAGAAAAAGGGATAAAAGGTATAAAGATGGCTATAGAGTTGACGGTTGGAAAAGTGTGAAGACAGGAAAGAAGAGAGAGCTTTCTGCTGAAGAAATTGCTGCATCTAGATTTAACGGAAATCTAAGATTAGTTGCATTTGTATTGTTTTTTATTATTGGTGGCATGATCTATTATTTTGACATGAATAAATGATTTTAATGATGAAAAGGAACTTATTTTGTACTGCGATTGGATTCATATTGCTAATTACGTCGATCAACGCTCAAGAAGAAAAAATCGAACTTAACGAAGTTTGTTACTTCGAGGAAATAGGGACTACTCCTGAAAAGTATAGCTTTAAACCCTATTTTTATCATGATCGCTTAGAGCTTAAATTTGAGGTAACCATTCAGCCGGTATATCAATCGCCCCAGAGCAAATTCGATACGAA
>NZ_JPOS01000161.1 GCF_000759025.1 Phaeodactylibacter xiamenensis
CAAAGCACCTTCTACCTGGAGACCTGGCAGGCCAGCAAGGGGGAGCAGCCTGCGCTGAGTTTAGACCGGGTCTTGAGCACGCCTTCGCGAATAGGAGGGGTATACACAGTGGGGAGTTCATACAACGAAAGCGGTGGATATTACGACCTGTTAGTGACCCGCTATAATTTAGGGGGGACTATAGCCTATCAGGACACTTTTAACCTTCCTACCCCGGGAAATATTATTGCGGGGGCCATCACGACCAATAGTAGCCTGACAGAGTTGTTCATCACAGGTACCGTTTATAATGGAAGCGCCAATAGCTATGATGTCCTCACGCTAAAATATGATATCAATGGGCAGGTAGACTGGTACAGCACCTACAACGGCATTGGCAATGGGTACGATGGCGGCAGCAGCCTGTTGGTGGACAGTGACACCATATATGTAGGAGGCGCGATAACCGATACCACGGGGTTGTTTGGTGCGCTTTGCATCAAGTATCATGATGGAGGGACGGAAGTCTGGGACCGCACCCTAACGCCCAATAACCGCAACTTAGCGATCGGCACCTTGTCGAAGGGTAGCCCTAATGAACTGATGATTGGCGTGGGCGCTGAATTTAATAATGGCACCCACCGAGTTGGCTCTGCTGTGTTGGCTACCTCAGATGG
>NZ_JPOS01000162.1 GCF_000759025.1 Phaeodactylibacter xiamenensis
AAGGTACACCTTATTCTTTATCAGTGGGTTGTGTGCCAAAGCGGGAATCGCTGGTTTGATTTTAGCATATTCATTTAACACTTTTAGTATTGCTTCCTGGTATCTTGTTACTTTATCCATGCTGATATTTTTATGGCTCCAATTTGATAAACCAATAGCTTTATTTTTTTCCTTGTGACAATTTCTTTGATGAATGGCCGTTGAAAAAAGCCATCGTAAGTCCGTTTGGGTATTGCCAAGTAAAGTTCGCGATTAGGGTCATCAAAGTCAAGAGCCAATGAATACATTTCATACTGCCCAACAGCCTCGTGCATGTCCTGTACTGGTGAAGGTTTGATGAAGCTCTTTATTTCTACCGCTATCTTGTGGTTGTCCTTCTGCGCTGCTATTAGCTTTTCTGTCCAAGGTCTATCCTGAAGTCAACTTTTCCGTAGCTGAAAGAATATGGATCATCGGTGATGGTCCAGCCTTCCTTTTCTAACGCCTGCTTTACAACGTCATGATATTTATCTCTTGTTGACATATCCTATCTTTTACACAGTAAAGATAATCCGGTTAGGCGCAAGCTACGCCTACGTCATAGCAGTATCACATAAAAAACAACTGCGACCCGGTTAGGTAGGCTGTGCGTGCATCCCCCCCC
>NZ_JPOS01000163.1 GCF_000759025.1 Phaeodactylibacter xiamenensis
CCAAGCCGTTATGCAGCTCTATGCCGTCCTCGTAAGCTTTAAGGTAGATGTCTTCGTACTTGGCCATCTTCCACAGGTTTTCGATGAACGCATTGTCCGTTGCCCGCCCCTTGCCGTCCATGCTTAGCCTCACTTCTTTGCCCAGCACAGCGCTGGTGAACGCATCGCTGGTGTATTGGCTGCCCTGGTCTGTATTGATGATTCGAGGGGCGCCCCATTCAGCTACAGCCTCCTCAAAGCAGCCTGCACACCATTCAGCGTCCATTGTATTGGACAAAGACCAGTTGACCACAAATCGGCTGTACAGGTCTATGATGGCTGTAAGGTACAAAAAGCCTCTTGGCATCGGGATGTAAGTGATATCGGTAGCCCAAACTTGATTAGGCTGCTCAATTGCTAAGCCCCTCAATAAGTAAGGATAAACTTTATGGTCTTTGCCCCGCTTCGAGGTGTGAGGGCCCGGGAAAACAGCCCTGAGCCCCATCACATCGTAGTACAGCCGATAGACCCGGTTGCGGCTGACTTTGTAGCCTTTATCCTGGGTCAGGTAAACGTACATCCTTGGGCCGCCTTTGTAGGGGTGGTCGATGTAATGCTTGTCCATCAGGCGCATCAGCTCCAGG
>NZ_JPOS01000164.1 GCF_000759025.1 Phaeodactylibacter xiamenensis
TGCAGAAGGGGTAAAAGGAATCCGTCGAGTGTTGTTATGCAAGCATGACTATCAATTCTGCCAAAAGAGTGCTAAATTTGGAATGCTAAAAATAATGGCATGAGTGCGGAGGAACTACTGAGTTTAGTAAGAGGAGGCGAGACCAGCCTTATTCAGTTCAAAGAAAATGTAACAAATGCAGTAAGCATTGCTCAGGAGATGGTCGCCTTTTCTAACAGCAAAGGCGGGCAAATCCTGATTGGTATTAATGATAAAACCGGGGAAGCAACGGGGCTCAGCTTTCAGGATATTCAACGTATCAACAATCTACTGACAACTGCTGCAAACGAGCATGTGAAAAGTCCAATTATCATCGAGACGGAAACTGTAGCGGTTAAAGATAAACAGGTTATTGTTGTTCGTGTTCCAGAAGGAGTTGACAAACCCTATAAAGATAATAGCGGATTAATCTTTGTGAAGAATGGGGCCGACAAGCGTAAGGTGACCAGTAATGAAGAATTATCCCGGCTGCTTCAAGGTAGTGGGAATCTATATGCTGAGGAACAAATCTTGCATCACTGCACTTATGAA